>NZ_MKUD01000004.1:0-14329 GCF_001898575.1 Spirosoma sp. 48-14 | reverse complement strand
TTCGATATGATGGCCGTTCTCCGGCCCGATCAGCGCGATCAGGTAATCGCTCGTATGCGTCCTTATGAACGTTCGGCGGGTCGCGGACGAGGGTATGGGAATGGTTATGGCAATGGACCCTATGGGTATTGAGTATAGGAAGGGAGTGTTGAAAAAGCCGGTCAGCTTGACCGGCTTTTTTTGCTTAAAAGTAGTCTGTTAGACGTGTGTCTATCGCTGCTCCAGGCATTCATAACAGTCTATATCGACCCTAAACCGCTCATGCAACATTGGGTTGACAGATTTGTCTTTATTTTGTATTTTTCCCGGAAACTCATTTTGCAAAACTATATGTTTAACCATCAACAGATGAAACTAACGGGTATATTCGTGGCAGTGAGTGCGTCGATCGCGTTTGCTCAGCCATCACCCCCTCAACCTAAAATGTCGCAGAATCCATTTTTAGTACCGTACACAACCCCCCATCAGACGGCCCCATTCGACAAGATAACCAATGCCGACTACCTGCCAGCTATTAAAGAAGGCATGGTTGAAGGCCGTAAGGATGTAGCCGGAATTGTCAATAACCCCGCAAAGCCGACTTTTGAAAACACCATCGTTGCTCTCGAACGGTCGGGCGACCTGCTTAGTAAGGTAACATCGGTGCTGTTCAACCTAAATAGCGCCGAAACAACCCCTGAATTACAGAAAATCGTGAAAGAGGCATCCCCGATGCTGAGCGAATACCGGAACGATATTGCACTGAATGACAAGCTGTTTGCTCGGGTTAAGGCGGTGTATGATCAACGGGCTAGCCTAAAGCTCAATCCAGAAGCAGCCATGCTGCTTGAGAAAACCTACAAACGCTTTTCACGCAACGGGGCCAATCTGGACGAAAAAGGCAAAGAGCGGCTGCGGGCCATTGATAAGGAATTGTCGCAGTTGTCGCTGGAGTTTGGCGAGAATGTGCTGAACGAAACCAACGAGTACCTGATGCAGGTAACGGATGAGAAAGACCTTGCTGGATTACCCGATTATGTTCGGGAAGCGGCTAAAGCTACGGCTAAACAGAAAGGCAAAGAGGGCTGGGTATTTACCCTCCAGGCTCCCAGCTATGGGCCGTTTATGCAATATGCCGATAACCGGGAGTTGCGGAAAAAACTGTTCATTGCCTACAATAGCCGCAGTTTTCAGGGAAATAAAAATGACAACTCCGCCATTATCGCCAAAATTGTAAACCTTCGTTATGAGCGGGCTAACCTGCTGGGTTACAAAACCCACGCCGATTTCGTGCTGGAAGAAAGTATGGCCGGATCGACGGATAAAGTACAGAGCTTCCTGAATGAATTAGTGACCTATGCTCGCCCGGCCGCCGAGCGTCAGTTAGTCGAACTGACCACCTACGCCAAAGCCCATGGTTTCAGCGAGGATAAACTACAGGCCTGGGATAACAGCTACTACGCGGAGAAGTTGAAAAAAGAGAAATACGATCTCGACGACGAAACGCTGAAGCCTTATTTCAAACTGGAAAATGTGCTGAATGGGGCGTTTACCGTGGCCAATAAACTCTACGGGATAACTTTCAAGGAGCGTAAAGACATTCCGGTGTATAACCCCGAGGTAAAAACCTTCGATGTATTCGATAAAGACGGGAAGTTTCTGGCGGTGTTCTACGGAGATTATTTCCCTCGGCCGGGTAAGCGGAGTGGTGCCTGGATGAACGATGTGCAGGGGCAGAAAGTGGAGAATGGTGAAAACATCCGTCCGCATATTGTCAATGTTTGCAACTTCACCCGGCCGACCGAAACCAAGCCATCGCTGCTTACCTTCTATGAAGTGACTACCCTCTTTCATGAGTTTGGTCACGGGTTACACGGCATGCTGGCAAATGGCACCTACGAAAGCCTGAGTGGTACCAGCGTTCCCCGCGACTTCGTCGAACTGCCGTCGCAGGTAATGGAGAACTGGTGCTATGACCCTGAAGCGCTTAAACTCTTTGCGAAGCATTACCAAACAGGCGAAGTAATTCCTAATGAGCTGATCGAGAAAATCCGTGCCAGCCAGAACTTCCTGGCCGGACTGGCCAACCTGCGTCAGTTGCGGTTTGGTCTGGTCGATATGTATTACCACAGTCAGAAACCAACCGGCGAGAGCATTTCGCAGGTAGAAAACAAAATCGACTCGGTCGCTAATTTATTCCCTCATGTCGATGGGGTGGCCTTTAGCCCGGCATTCTCACATATTTTTGCGGGAGGCTATTCGGCGGGGTACTACAGCTACAAATGGAGTGAAGTGCTGGATGCCGATGCGTTTGAATTCTTTAAGGAAAAAGGTGGCTTGGACAATAAAGCCGCTGCCGATAGCTTTCGCAAAAACGTACTTGAAAAAGGTGGTAGCGAAAAACCAATGGAACTGTATAAAAAATTCCGGGGTCGTGAACCATCGCCTAAAGCAATGCTCCGGCGAAGCGGATTGATTCTTTAATTCATCGGGCGGCCTGAATGGGTCGCCCGTTTTTTTGCTACATGCTGGCAGACGGAAGCGTTACGGCAATAACTTCCTGCGTATCGGTATCGAACAGTAGCAGCCCTTCGTCCGTACTAGTGAGTTGACCGATCAGAACCCCTGCTGCATTCCAGACCGACGATTTGCCGGCACATTCTTCGCCATCGGCCTGACCAACTGCGTTGGCCATCAGTACAGGCATAGCATAGGTACGAGCAATCTCGGCTAATCGGGTCAGGGCTTTACCGATACCGTTCACGGATTTGACTACGCTGGCCATATAGAGGTTAGCTCCTCGGTTTGCTGCGTCCTGAGCATGTTGAGGAACAAATAGTTCATAGCAAATGGCCAGGGCAATCGCCTTGTTATCGACCGTAAAATCTGTAAAGGGTTGGCCAGCGACAAAAAAAGGTTCTTCGTCGGCATGTAAATACTGTTTGGAATACACCTGTCTGGCCGTATGGGGTTGAAAAATGATCAGACTTATGTGGATACCTGCCGGGGCTCTGGTTGGTAAACCAATACCTATGGTGATTGTGTGGGTGTTGCTGAGCCGTTGAAACACATCCAGTCGATGATCGTCGGGGGTTGTCGCTAGCTGATTGGCTAGTGTCGGCTCGTAACCGGTGATCGAAAGCTCAGGAAACAGGATAAGATCGCTGTTGTTCGAAGTGGCTACATTTATTAATGACAGATGGGCCTCGATCGTACGTGCTATTTCGCCGGTAAACGGCCTGGTCTGGGCTACACAAAGGCGCATAGGACTTGGCAGATCAAATGGTTGATAGTTTACACAATATTGAAAAGCAAAAAGCCGGATGTTGATCCGGCTTTCGCTTTTATTTCTCGACACCAACGGTAACCCGTTCCGATTTGTATTTGTACCAGTATTCAATCAGGTCCGCTATCAGCCCCGTCCAGCCGGTTTGGTGACTGGCGCCCAGGCCCATCCCATTATCGCCATTGAAGTACTCATAGAACAAGTACAGGCCCTGGAAATTCGGGTCATTTTGTAAAATTGTATCCGCGCCGTAGGCAGCAATCCGACCATTTTCGTCGCGCCGGAAAATGTTGATCAGACGTTCGGCTACGTGCATGGCGGCTTCTTTCAGGCTCATCACCTGCCCAGAATTGGTAGGGTATTCTACCTCGAAATCATCGCCATAATATTGGTAAAATTTCAGGAGCGAGTCGATCAGCGGAAAGTTGAGCGGAAACCAGATCGGGCCACGCCAGTTGGAGTTACCGCCAAACATGCTCATTTCCGACTCGGCCGCTACATAACGAACCTGGAAGATTTCGCTGTTCAATTCAAACTGGTAGGGCGTTTTTTCGTGGTGTTTTGATAAGGCCCGGATGCCATAGTCCGATAAAAACTCGGTTTCGTCGAACATCCGTTTCAGGATCATCTTCATCCGGTGGCCACGAAGCAGACTCAGCAGGTGCGTTTCGCCCTTACCCGGTTCGTGCCAGCGCGATACCAGCGAAGCCAGGTCTGGCCGGTTGGTCAGTACCCATTCAACCCGGCGTTTGAAGTCAGGGAGTTTGGAGAGCAGGGCTTCGTCCAGAATTTCGACGGCAAACAGAGGAATCAAGCCAACCATCGACCGTATTTTAAGTAACCGGGCGTTGTGGTCAGGCATGTGCAGCACATCGTAATAGAACTGATCTACTTCGTCCCAGAGGCTGATATTCTTGCCCCCCAGGTTATTCATGGCCGAGGCAATGTGCAGGAAATGCTCGAAGAATTTGCTGGCCATATCCTGATAGGTAGGCCGGGTCAGGGATATTTCACAGGCAATACGGAGCATATTGAGTGTGTACATGGCCATCCAGCCCGTACCATCCGCCTGCTCGATACGGCCTCCCATGGGCAGCGGCTGACTCCGGTCGAATACCCCAATGTTATCCAGCCCCAGGAAGCCACCGCCAAAGATATTATTACCGGATACATCCTTGCGATTGACCCACCAGGTAAAATTGAGCAGAAGCTTATGGAACACCCGTTCCAGGAAGTTGACATCGCCCACCCCGTTCATGTCGCGGTCGATCTCGTATACCTTCCAGGTTGCCCAGGCATGTACAGGCGGGTTTACATCACTGAAATTCCATTCGTAAGCCGGAATTTGCCCGTTTGGATGCATATAATATTCCCGCAGAATAACGGCTAGCTGCCGTTTGGCAAAGTGGGGGTCCAGTCGGGCCAGGGTCAGCGTGTGAAATGCCAGGTCCCAGGCCGCAAACCAGGGGTATTCCCACTTGTCGGGCATGGAGAGAATATTGGCCGTATACATATGCCGCCATGTTTCGTTGCGGGCATACACGCGCCCCTGAAACGGTACCGGCATTTTAGGGTCTCCTTTGAGCCACTCGTTGACGTTATAGTAGTAAAACTGCTTGTTCCAGAGCATACCCGCATAGGCCTGCCGCTGAATGGCCCGCAGTTCGGTATCCGCTACATTTTTCTGGAGTTCGGCGAAAAAAGCGTCGGCTTCTTCGAGTCGTTTGTTCCAGATTGTGTCGAAATCAGCGAAGGGCTGGGTATGGTGGGTCTGGTCGCTGAAGCGAAGACGAATCTGGATGCTTTCGCCAGCCGGAACTTTTCGGGTATACTGAGCCGATGCCTTGGTGCCGATCTGATTGGGATTGATAAACCCTTTCCGACCACCCGAAACGATGTAGTTGTTAATGCCGTCTTTCGGGTATTTCGATACATTAGGCCGGCCGTATAGTCGTTCGGTGTTCGTATCGTTATCGCAGAAAAGCAGCGCGTCGGCATCTTCGCAGTAGAGTTTGTATTTGCCCAACTGCTTATGGTTGACCTCAATCTGGTTGTTGGCGATGCCATTCAGCATGGGCCGGGTATTGTATTGTTCGTAGCCCCAGGCCCAGGTATTCCGAAACCAGATGGTGGGCAGCAGCGTCAACGGAGCCTCTTTGTCGGATCGGTTGTGAGCGGTTACGGTTACCAGCCAGTCGTTTTGATCGGCCTTGGCGTATTCGATAAAAATATCGAAGTACTCATTCTTATCGAATATCCCGGTATCGGTCAGCTCAAATTCGGGGGCCTGGCGGTCCCGACGCATGGTTTCGATGATGAGTCGGTTGTAGGGATACTCCTGCTGCGGGTATTTATACAGCATTTTCATGTACGAGTGGGTAGGCGTACTGTCCAGATAATAGTACAGTTCCTTCACATCTTCGCCATGATTCCCTTCCGGCCCGGTCAGGCCAAACATCCGTTCTTTCAGAATATTGTCTTTATGATTCCAGAAAGCCAGCGCAAAGCAAATGTGACCTTTGTTATCGGAAATACCGCCGATTCCTTCTTCGCCCCATCGGTAGGCTCGAGAGCGGGCCATATCGTGCGACACAAAATTCCAGGCATCGCCATACGGACTGTAATCTTCACGAACGGTACCCCAGGCACGTTCAGAAAGATAAGGCCCCCATTTTTTCCAGCCTTTGTTATCGGCTCGTTCGTAAATGCGTTCGCGTTCAGCAGTAGGCATAATAATGTCGTCAGAATGTTCACCCTTGTCGTGGGTTCCTTACGTCACGGTAGATATAAGCGTCAAATATAGTATGCGTGCCGAGTATAATGTAGAAAAATTTTGTACGTGGTGATCGGAATTTCAGAGATTCTGGCTTTATAAATCAAGTATATACAACGGAGTTGAGTCGAGGATATGGCCACAATCTGGTAACTAGATAGCCGGTCCAAATAAGTAAAATCAAGTTTTAGACTTAGAACAGGTTGGTGTTGTCACATACTCGAAGGTAAGTTATACCAATTCATGCAATTGGACAACTAAACACTTCATGAAGTTTGCCAGGCCTTCAGGGGCAGTAGAGGGGACTACCGGATTATCGGAAACGCTTGAAAGGCTTATACATCCTTCCTGCCGTATATTTGTTGTTCCCGAACACGAAAGAAATGAACGCTCAACCCAATAACCCATTGCACGGAAAAACGCTGGAAGCCATTCTGACCGAACTGGTAGACCATTATGGCTGGGAACGATTAGGCCGAAAGATCCGAATCAACTGCTTTATCAGTAACCCCAGCATTAAATCCAGCCTGACCTTTTTACGCAAAACGGACTGGGCCAGAAAACAGGTAGAGGAGCTTTATCTGCAACTGATTGGTCACTGATTTTAGCTATTCAGCCGTCAGTTTCAATATATCCTGTAGCAGGGCGTCGGTCATACTGGGCCGTTTGGCGTTGTCATCGACAATCTGTCCTTTTTTATTGATTAGGATATACCGGGGAATACTCTGTATACCAAAATATTGAACAGTCCGCGATTTCCAGCCGCCCGTCGAAAGCCCCTGTTCGCCCTGGAGCTGAAGCGTATTGAGGGCACGTTTCCAGATATCTTCGTTATCGTCGATCGATAGATAGAGGAAGACGATCTGCTCTTTCTGTTTTTGGGTTAGGCGTTCCTGAAGCTGTTTCGAGAAGGGAAATTCAGCCCGGCAGGGTCCGCACCAGCTTGCCCACACATCCAGATAAACGACTTTCCCTTTAAAATCGTCGAGTATAACGGGTT
Source organism: Spirosoma sp. 48-14 (assembly GCF_001898575.1). Lineage (GTDB taxonomy): Bacteria > Bacteroidota > Bacteroidia > Cytophagales > Spirosomataceae > Spirosoma. Next base: position 7,291 of record NZ_MKUD01000004.1, on the reverse strand, counting down.
CGCCCGATTGATTGACGAAGGAGAACGTATTCGGGGCTATCGTCCGTTTTTTAGAGGCTGTTGCGACAGGTTCATCTTTTCGGGCCATTACCTCACCGCAACGGGCTTTTACAGCAGTGGCATACCCTGCCGCATTGGGCGTAGCGTTGAGCAGGTTGAAAACGTCCCTTACCGACGAAGGAGTGGCTTTTTCACAGTTTTCGACCAGCAACCGGGCCAGCGCGTACTGATAGGGCTTTCCGGTTAAGCGCTGGCGGGCAAACGATGCTTTATCGGGCAGGCTGGTCTGGATGTCGGCAGTTGTATATTTTACAAAATTCCGGGCTTTGGCATTAAAATAGGTGACGTAATAAAACAGAAAATTCTGGTACGAATCGGCTGGTAAGGCGGCTTCGTCGTTAACAGTAAGTGAAGCCAGTTCCTCAGTCATTACCGAAGGGAGTGCGTTCAGACTGGCCAGACTAGGCTGGGCATTTCCACGAATGATCGGATAAGCCAGCAGTAAATGCCAATAGTTCCAGCGAATACGGGCGTCAATAAATTTCCGGAACGCATCCGAAAACGTATTCTCCTTTGGATGTGATTTGTAGAATGCTAACTGCGCTTTGCGGGCATCGAACAGGCTCATTTCCCAAGCGTCGATTCCGGTGGCCTGTAGTTTCGCATACTGGCTGGGTGCATCATAGTCGGCTTTAAACTTGTTGGCAAACTCAGTCAGGAATTCTTTTTCGGCGGCACTCGTGAACAGGGTTTCCGGCTGGGGACCCTGATACAGCGATTGCGCCAGGCTAGAACGGAATCCCAGCAAAATAAGTACGAGTATAAAACGGTACAGGTTCATCAACTTCGGCACGATTAAAGGGAATAGAACACAGATTTTTTTGCTTGATTAAGATCTGTGTAAATCATGGCCATCATAAAAATCTGCGTTCTAATAAATCCAGGCAAACTTCATTCCAATATCAGTTTTTTACAGCTGCCAATACTCGTTTGATTAATTCATTTGGGTTGCCATTATGCCACCGCCAGACAATAACCATGTCGTGCTCCGGGTCGATCCAGATGGTATTGGAGCCAGCACCGATGGCTGCATAACTCGTAGCTGGAGCGTCGGGCCAGGCTTTTTTACCCGTTGAGCTAGTGCCCGTATTGAGCCACCACAGATACCCATAGTCGGGGCCATTGGGGCTGGGTGTAGTGGCCTGCCTGACCCAGTTTGAGGAAACGATCTGCCGATTGGCCCAGCGCCCCTGACGCAGGAACAGGTAGCCGAAACGCGCTTCGTCGCGGGTGTTGATCCAGAGACCACCCCCCCAGCGCGTACCACCGCTCACCGAAGGCATCGATTTTCCATCGACTTCGGCTACAGCGTTCGGGTAGGTGATGTATTGCCAGGTATCGGATGCGCCAATTGGATTCATGATTTCATCCCGGACAACCGCTGGAAGTGGCTTTTTCCATAACCGCAGCAGCGATAGCGCAAACCGATTGATCCGAACATCATTATACTCGTAGAAAGTGCCAGGCTTCTGTAGGGTTCGCGGTTTACGTTCGCCTTTGCCAAAGGCCTCTTTCCCGACAAAATCACTGTTCTTGCCCCACAGACTACCTTCCCACTCGCTGGTTTGGGTGAGGTGATTTTCCCAGGTGATCGTTTTGTTCTGCTCCGAATCATAGCCACCGTCGTGAATGAGTTTACCAACCGGGTCATGGATGTCTGGGATCATACCCCGTTCGATCGTAATTCCCGCTACTGTCGACAACAGGCTTTTAGCTACACTATAGGTTGGGTCCGGGTGTTGGGTATCTCCCCATTCGGCAACGATGTACCCATGCCGGAGAATAATGCCGTTGGTAGCTGCCCGACTGGCAGGCATAGGGCCTAGCAGTTTTCCAAAGATTTCCTCCTGCGTCGAAAAATTGGGTGTCATCTGGGTGGTTTCCATTGTTTTGGCAAACGCAACGGCCTGATCCAGCAGAGCTGCGTCCATACCGACTTTGTTGGGAGCACGATGTTCCCAATCGCCTTTGGGCGGGTAATAAACCGATTGGGTGGCTGGTGGGCGATGACAGGCTACCAGCACCGGAAGGATGAGCAGAAAGAGAGCTGTTTTTCGGAAGAGTGTATGGGGCATATCGGAAAATTGGCAGGTTATTGATGAACAGGTTGTTAATGAAATCGATCAGATCGAAAGAAGCATAGACCGTAAGGCCACTAAAGATAACGCGGAAACCTGAACAACGGCGCATTGGTTCGATTTAGCCCTTTAGCCAGCCCTTGGCGCAAAAAAAACGTCTTGCCGATTCAAAAAGCAGCAAGACGTTGAATGGAACGAAACCGTAATGGGTTAGCGTCGGGCCGGGCGAAGTACCGTAAACTGTTGTTGAAGCAGGTAATAACCGCCAAACAGAATCGTGTTGAAAAACAGATCGCCAAACACACCGTTCAAAAAGAAAGAACTACCCTCATAAAAAGCCAGTCCGGCTGCGTAGCAACCCATCAGGCCCGGCATCGTTTGGGGGTAGTATGAACTTCCGTACCAAACGGCAAAGTTGGTGATCAGAAAAAACAGGATCGACGAGGTAACAGAAGCAAGGGCAATGCGACTAACCGATGGCTTTTGGGAGCTTGTTCCTCGTCCGGCCCAAAGACCAAGCAGCCAGGTCAGCAGAAAGCAGGTGTAAACTGAACCCATGCTACCATGAAAGCCAATCAGCGCGTCGCTCAGGAGCATAGCCGCCAGGGGTATGGCCAGCCCCAGCCATTTCCGCTCGAACGTAGCAGCCCCAAAAAGGGCTACAGCGGCTACCGGCGTAAAATTAGGCCAGTGGGGTAGCAGGCGGAACAGGGCAGTAGTAAGAACAATGACCGAGAGGGTCGTTAGTCGAATCTGGAGCGGCTTCATTAGCGTGTAATCAGCGATTAAAAAACGAATTCGATACCCGGTTCATTGACAAAAGCGCCCAATGAAGTCGGGATGCCTGCAAAGGTAACGCCAAAATAGATACGATAAAGCACTGCTTCAAAGAACGGATGGGGCAAACGAAAGACGGCTGACAGCCGAACGGGATAAAAAACGTCAGGAAGTTCCGAAAACTGTACGGTTCATAATCAGGTTTATAAAGCATATACACAGCTAATCAGTCATGACAACCATACTGGTATCCGACATTAACTGGCACGATATGTTTGTGCCCAGTATGTCGATTTGGGAAGTAATCATTCGCGGAACGATCACCTACTGGTTCTGCTTTTTATACATTCGATTTTTTCGTCGTGGGGCTGGTCAATTGGGGATTAGTGACTTGCTACTGATTACGCTGATCTCGGATGCTGCCCAGAACGCCATGGCGGGAGAGTATACCTCCGTTACCGAAGGGTTTATCCTGGTCGGCACCCTCGTACTCTGGGATTATGCGATTAACTGGCTAGGGTATCGATCTATTTTCTTTGCCAAAATAGGGGAGCCGGACCCCGTTCTATTAGTCAGGGATGGAATTCTGTTGCGGCAGAATATGAAGAAAGAACTCATTACAGCCTCCGAACTGATGGGGATGCTGCGGGAGCAGGGCGTGGATCAACTCGACGACGTAAAGTCATGCTACATGGAAAGTAGTGGAAATATCAGTGTGATAAAACGGTAGACTTACCACTCATCAGCTTATATCGCCATATATCCTTGTTTAACGCCTTTTGTATGTATTTAGATATTTGTCTAAATGATTAATTAGATATTTGTCTAATAGTTTAATCGCCTGCTGATGAATACCCTTTTCAAAGCCTTAAATGACCCGACTCGCCGACAGATACTGGACCTGTTGCGCGAGGGCGACCTAAACGCCGGTGACATTGCCGAGCGATTCGATATGACGAAGCCCAGTATCTCGCACCACCTCGATTTGCTGCGGCAGGCCGGGCTGGTGGAAGCCACTAAGCAGGGGCAATTCGTAAACTACTCGCTGAATACGACAGTAATGGACGAGTTGCTGGCCTGGCTGCTCAGTTTTCAGAAAGCACCCGAGTCTGAGAAGACGCCCCTTAAAAACACGCACTAAATCGATTGTCAACCCCTGTCTTTTAACAGCATTATCAACCATGAAAACAACGTCCACGTCTACCGAACTGTTGATGGTCGGAACCTTGCTGGCTCCTTTCATCTATCTGGCCATAATCTGGAATCAGCTTCCGGCTCAGATCATTACCCATTACGATTTTGCTGGTAATCCCAATGATTCGATGCCGAAAGAGACGGCAGCGGTCGTGATGGCAGCTATATCGCTGGTTCTGTACCTTACGCTCCGTTTTCTACCCGGCATTGACCCTAAAGGGCATTTGCAATCCGCCAACTATGAAAAACTTCGGTTTGTGGTGGTGCTATCCTTTGCCACCATCGTTGGCTGGATGTGGTACACGGCCCAGCACAACGTAGCCCAGCAATCGGTTCTGATTCCCTTGTTTGCCATATTGGGCGTTATGCTGGCCGGTATCGGGAACTATATCACCACCGTAAAACCAAACTGGTTTGTGGGCATTCGTACCCCCTGGACACTCGATAGTGAGACGGTCTGGCGTAAAACACACCGCATGGGCGGTCGGCTGATGGTTGTGGGGGGACTACTGAGTGCGGTTTTGGCCCTGGTAATACCGATGCCTTATGGACTCTGGGTCGTTATGGGTATCATTTTGCTGGTCTCATTTATCCCCGTCGTGTATTCGTATATCTATTACCGTCAGGAGAAAAAGCATCAGTTGAACTAACGGTCAGACCTCGGCCCGTAGTCGGGCCGTTGCTTAGTCGGTTTTCCTTCATTTTTCAATCATCCTATTATGTACACGCACATGAGTCGGGTTTTCAGTAAAACTTATTGCCTGCTGGGCATTGCATTAAACGCCTTGGCGCAAACCGAAGAACCATTACAGTATAAAATTGGGGTGCCCGCCGGGGCCGATCTGACGCTTGAGGGTACGCTTACCTTGCCTGATCAGGCTAAAAAACCGTTTCCTGTTGTTTTGCTGATTGCAGGCTCGGGACCAACCGACCGAGATTGCAACAGTGGGTACGGATTAAAGTCAAATGCCTTTAAAATGCTGGCCGATAGTCTGGTAAAAAAAGGCATAGCTGTAGCCCGATACGATAAACGGGGCTCTGGCACGAACCTGAAAGCAGCAGTCACGGCCCTTAAGTCGGAAGAGCACCGATTCGATTTTTATGTCAGCGATGCCGTCGGGTTTATTCGGCAGCTACAGGCCGATAAACGCTTTTCAAACGTATTTGTAGCGGGGCATTCGGAAGGATCGCTGGTAGGAATGCTGGCGGCTGAGGAAACCAAAGCGGCCGGTTTTATATCCATAGCAGGGGCCGGGCGAAATATTGCCGAGGTGATGAAAGAACAGGGGCGAATGGGCGGTAATCCGAAGGATTTACAGGCTGAGGTCGATGGAGCACTGGATTCACTACGGGCCGGGCATACGATTCACCCGAAGCATCCCATCCTGAGAGCTCAGTTGTCGCCAAAATCACAACCTGGGCTGATTTCCTGGATGCAGTACGATCCAGCGCAGGTGCTGAAAGCATTTCGAGGGCCCGTGTTGATTATACAGGGAAAAAAAGATCTTCAGGTGGCTGTTACAGATGCTGAGCAGTTGAAAGCTGCCCGGCCCAACGCCCAGCTCATGTTGTTCGATCAGATGAACCATGTGCTGAAAGATGTTCCAGGAACGGATAAACTGGAAAATTTCAAAACCTACAGTGATCCTTCTTTACCCATTACGTCCGGTTTGGCAACGGTTATGGCCCAATTTATCAATCAGAAAAAGTAAAAGTATACGAATCGATTGGCGTTCAGGCTCCACACCAATGAATGGCCGTCAGTAACATGCGTGAGAATCAATGCTGAAACGAGCCTGTTAATTAGCCGAATAATGTTGTAGATACGTAATCAGACGTTCGAAGTGCATCTGCTCGTAGGGGTTCTGGGTCTGGTGAATTAGCAAGTGACGATAGTGATCGACCAGATCATCGAAATTTGGGTTGTGATTCAGGCGCGCAGCAATCAACCCCTTATAGCAGCGGTGGGTTTGATTATAGACGTACCGACAAGGCTCATCGAGGTACTCGTTCAGTAGCTGGTCAAGCATAGGCAGGGAAGCCGATGTAGCCAGAAAGTCGAACCCCTGTTTGCTGAAAAAATCCTCGATCTGCGCACACACCAGCGAAAGATCGGCCTCCGAATGGATCTTGTACCGCGCCTTCTGAAAACCAATTAATCGACTCATGGACAGAATGAGGGTATTGGCATCTGGCCGAAGGTCTGGCTGGCTATTCAAAAATTGCTGAGCAATTTGTTCAACCTGTTCGTGACGACAGCCAAAATTGACTTCCAGCGTGGTATCGTCCGGGTAAAAGACCGAGGTTAGAATAATATTCTGGAATCCATTACTGGTGACCCGGCGGAACTGCTTTTTATCGGTCAACAGGGTATAGGCATGGTCCGAAAAGAAGGGGGCCAGATGCTGGTAAAGGTTCGTTTCAAACGACGTAATTGTCATGGTTAACAGACAGGCTAAACGATTCGGGTAAAAGCCTAACCCGATAACGGATCAAACGGACTTTTGTTAGTAAAATTCGCCGAAAAATATGAATAAAAGCAATATATCTGATTGAGTGGGAAAGTCGAAAAGCCTGAGCCTGAGACATTCAGACTGTAGGGAAAACATGACAGATTAGATAGCGTAAATTGATAGAGGCTGCAACGAACTAACTGCCGATTTTATGGGTTACCTTTTACACGCCCACATGGGGCGTCAATTTGGGGACGACCGGAATTGACAGCTTGCTGAGGTCGCGTGTAAGCATGCCGGGAGTTGGCGGAATTTCCCGACCCGAACAAATCGTCAAAACAATAACTGGCGAGTATAACTACGCCATGGCTGCTTAATCCGGAGGATTAAACAATAGCCATTGTCTCCCCGGCCTACGTGCTGCCGGCTGGATCAGGAGGCATCGAAACGCAGCGCTGGCTCGGTTTATGGTGTTAACGGCCGAGTGAGAAACAAGCACCTACGGATGAGGTTTGGTTTGGTACACACCGGGCCGATTCCCGACAATCTTAAGGGTACCTAAGCATGTAGAAAGCGCGTCGGTTTCCTTGACTGGACGAGGGTTCAAATCCCTCCGTCTCCACTTTAAAAAGGCCTGCAATTCAATGAGTTACGGGCCTTTTTCTATGTGTAAATTTCAGTATGGCAAAATCGTGGATCAAGGCCAATACTTGTGGAGGGCGTTGTATT
>NZ_MKUD01000003.1 GCF_001898575.1 Spirosoma sp. 48-14 | reverse complement strand
ACCACCCTGAGTAATTCGGTCAATGCCCCTACCGAGTTGACGCTGACACCCTTGCTGGCCAACAATATGAACAATGTGTTGCTGAAATGGAAGGATAACGCCAGTGACGAAACCGGTTTCGAGATCGAGTCCTCGACCAACGGGACCAGCTTCACCAAAGCCGCAACGGTCGCAGCCAACACCACCCAGTACGAGATTTACCTGACCCCCTCTGCCCGAACCTACTTCCGGGTGCGGGCCATCAAGGGGGGCATCGTTTCTGGTTACACCAATGTGGTGGATTACGAGCTGGGTCCAGAGTCACCGCTGGATTTAAAGGCGACGGCTGTCTCCTCATCCCAGATTGATCTGGTGTGGTCGGATCGGTCGACCGACGAGACGGGTTATGAGGTAGAGCGTTCGGGAGATGGGGTAAGTTTCAGTCGGATTGCTGTTTTGGGTTCTAATGTGGTAAGTTATTCGAGTACGGGCTTGACGGCCAGTACGACCTACTATTATCGGGTACGTGGCCTGAAAGGCAGCGCAGGCTCTGCTTACACTCACATTGTGAATGCTAAAACATTTGAAAACCCGGGTACAATACTGCCAAGCCCTCCAACAAATCTGGTCGCTACTGCTATCAGCAGCAGCCAGATCAATCTAACCTGGACCGATGCCTCGACGAATGAAACCGGTTTTGACATCGAACGCTCAAGTGATGGCAAAAGCTTTACGAAAATTACAGAAGTTGGAGCCAATGTAACCACCTATCAAAACACTAACCTGACGGCCAATACACGTTATTACTATCGGATTCGGGCAATAAATCAATCAGGGGCATCTCCGTATTCGAACATTGCCGACGCGACCACCCTAACCGATTTAGGAGCACCGGGGGATCTGGTGGGTACCGCCGTAGGCAATTCGGCTGTATTATCCTGGAAAGATAATGCCAGTGTTGAGACAGGCTTTGAACTGGAACGGTCTGTAAACGGAGGGGATTTTGCGAAAATCAGCAGTTTATCCGCTAACACCACTACCTATAAAGACGAGCGTTTACGGGCACAGTCGCGCTATGCCTACCGTATTCGGGCGATGAACGGAACCAATACATCACCTTATTCCAATACAGCAACTGTTTTGGTTATCATCACCGACCTGTCATCTTCGGTTGCAGAAGGCAAACTGTATCCAAACCCTGCACAAAAAGTAGTTACTGTTGAAATGAACAGTAGTGAGCGTTGGCTACTAACGGTGCAAAATGCTGTTGGTCAATCGATTCTACAGTTTCAACAGGAGCGTAATAGCCGTGTGATGGATGTTTCGGTTGAGGGTCTGCCGACGGGTGTATATTATTTAAAAGTACTTGATAGCGAGCGGTATAAAGTGTTTCGGTTTGTCAAACAATAGCTACCATCCATGAAAACACAACGTGTCCACTATTTCTGTCTTTGCCTGTTTTTAGGGTTGCTGAGCCAATGCAAAGCCCCTGTTCCTGGCCCCGATCTTACTCGGAACTGGAAGGCTTCTGAAGTGAAGGAAGGTACGGTTATTGTGTATCGAGAGGGCTCATTGAGTAATATTTATCCCGGATATAGTCAGTTTCAGATGGCTTTTCAGCAGAACAGCGTCACCTACACTGAGTTTACAGGCGATACGTTTACAGGGACCTGGGAGCTTACAAATAATAACCAGAATCTTACGTTCCGGGGCTTGACTCCAGAGCCCTATGGCACGGAAGGATTGATTGAGTTTACCCTGCTGAAGTGGAGCACGAATCAACTGGTTATTCGCCGAAACACGCTCAATCCCAAAACTGGCGATCAGGTCAATGAATATACACTTATTCCAAAGTGAACATTCATCGTAGAAATCACCTGATGGCGGCAGATGTATTTTCGTGCCTAATGTAAAGGTCGCGCTTTAACGCCTTCGACGGTAATTTTTACAGGCTTAATGGCTCCTTTTTCGTCGAAATACATGCGATCAATGCAGGTTTCACGGTGGTTGCCATCGGTTTCGGTTAATGGTCGGCGGTGGTAAATAATATACCATTCGTCGGTTCCGGGAATCTGAATAACGGAGTGATGACCTGCACCTCTTGCTACCTGGGGGTCTTGCTGTAGAATCTTACCGACTCGTTCAAACGGACCAAACGGCGATGTCGAGGTGGCGTAGGCGACTGAATAATCGGGCCCTGTCCAGCCTCCTTCCGACCACATAAAGTAATAAACGCCTTTCCGAACAAACATGATTGGGCCCTCTACATAGTTCTTAGGCGTTATTTCGCGAAAGGTGGTGCCGTCGGGGAAAGGAAGGAAACCCGTAAAATCGTTTTTCAATCGAGCAATATTGCAGTGCCCCCAACCGCCGTAGATTAGGTAATACTGATTGTCTTTGTCTTTAAAAACAAACTGATCAATGGGTTGGGCACCATTGTGAATCTGGCCCACCAACGGTTTACCAAGGTAATCCCGGAACGGCCCCGCCGGATTATCGGCTACTGCTACGCCAATACCACCAATTTCGCCTTCATGCACGTCGTTGGCGCCAAAGAACAGAAAATACTTACCACTTTTTTCAACGATAGCGGGTGCCCACATGGCTCGTTTAGCCCATTTTATGGCGGTCGAATCCAGAATCCGGCTGTGCTTCGTCCAGTTTACCAAATCGGGCGACGAAAAGGCATCGAAAAACACCTGTTGATTATACGGAGCCGAATAGGTTGGGTAAATCCAGTATTTCTTGCCGAAAATAGTGCCTTCGGGGTCGGCATACCAACCTGGGAAAACGGGATTGCCCGACTCGGTTTTGCGGTTCTGTTGGGCCAGACTACCGAAAGAAATTGTGAAGAGAAAAACTAAGAATAAGACGGGACGTAAAAAAGGCATACGGGAATATGTTGTTGATTCAATTGGTACGACTAAGCTGAAAACAAGTAGTTTCTACCGTAGTACGCTCAGAGGGGCGAGTTGGCATAAGACGCTGAAACCTTGAAAGGGCCCTGTTAGCGTTTAGCCAGCTCGACAATGTCCTTCACCTCCAGAATTTGCTTTTCGTAACCTTTGGTAACGGTGTTGACCATGGCTTGACCAACTTCCTTCAGGGTACAAAAACCGGCTGGGTAAAGCGCCCGTCCGATGGGATATAACCAGGCTAAAAAAGTGTAATAACTCTTTATGTTTTTCTGGCCAGGAGTGGCTTTCATAAAGCCCGGTCGGAACATATAGGCTCGTTTGAATAGCCGCATCACGGCATTTTCGGTCGCTCCCTTTACCCGTGCCCACGCAACTCGACCCTGTTCTGAACTATCGGTTCCTGCTCCGGTAACGTAACAAAACGTCAGATCGGGGCTTTGCTTGGCCAGAAGCTCCGCAAAATTGAGGGTCAGATCGTAAGTCAGGTGCTTGTATTCCTCCTGGCTCATACCTACTGATGAAACACCCAGGCAGAAAAAGCAGGCATTATATCCCGTTAGTTGGTCGGCAATCGGCGTCAGATTAAAAAAGTCGTTGTGGACGATCTCGCGAAGTTTTGGGTGGGCAAAACCGCTGGCTTTACGGTTTATAATCAGCACCTGCTCCACATCGGGATGATTCAGGCATTCGAGCAGGACACCTTCACCGACCATACCTGTGGCCCCGGTAATAATTGTTTTTACTTTCATGAGTAGCTTGTTCGTGAATGAGTTGTCGGTTATTGATACTGAAATAAATAAATTTACCAACCTGATTGAGTGATTGTGCGAATTAGTGATTGAGCAATTGATTATCAGGATATTGTTTGCTCAATTACTTAGTATCCAATCGGAACGGATCGAAATTGGTTCACCATCGTTTATAGCTATTTCAGACAACAAACCCTTTCTTCCCATGCGAACCTTGCTTTCCCTTATACTTGGTGTACTGCTCCTGGCTCCCTGCGCCCTGCTCCCGGCACAAACCCTCACCAGCAATGCGCAACGTGACATTGTGTTTCGGTCGGTAAATGTGATCCCAATGGACCGGGAACGCGTAGTGGAGAATCAGACCGTTGTCGTGAAAAATGGTCGGATAACGGCACTAGGAAACGAGGGAAGCGTAACGTTTAGCAGGGATGCGCTGGTAATTGACGCCAAAGGGAAATACCTGACGCCCGGCTGGGCCGAAATCCACGCCCACGTTCCGCCCAACGATGATATTCAGGCTATGAAAGACGTGCTCATGCTGTATTTGGCGAATGGCATTACCACCATTCGGGGTATGCTGGGTCATCCTAAACATCTCGAACTACGCAGCAAAATTAACAGTGGTGAAATTCTGGGACCGCATTTCTATACCACGGGACCATCGTTTAACGGGCAAACCGTTAAAACTGCCGAGCGCGGTGCCGAAATGGTGCGCGAGCAGAAAGCGGCTGGCTACGATTTTCTCAAACTACATCCTGGTCTTACCAAAGAAACCTTTCCGGCTATTGCGAAAACGGCCCATGAAGTGGGTATTGGCTTCGTGGGACACGTATCGTTCAATGTGGGCGTCTGGCGAGCTATCGATGCGGGGTACTCGTCGATCGACCATCTCGATGGGTTCGTAGAAGCGATTGTACCACGCGCCGATACGCTGGCCGAGCCGGAAACGGGCTTGTTTGCGTCGTGGATTGCCTACCGGGCCGATGCGTCGCAGATTCCGAAACTGGTGAAGGGGCTGCGCGACAAACATATCCGGGTGGTACCAACGCAGGCACTGGCCGAACGCTGGCTTTCGCCACTATCTGCCGATGCCTTTGCGAATGCGCCTGAGTTCAAGTACATGAAACCGCAGGAGATAACGAACTGGTTAAATCAGAAGACTGGCTACAACAACAATCCTAACTTTTCGAGAGAACATGCCGAGAAATTGATTCAGATCCGCCGTAAATTGATTTATGAATGTCAGAAAGGTGGTGTCGAGTTGCTGCTGGGGTCCGATGCGCCACAAGTGCTTAATGTGCCGGGTTTCTCGATCCATCACGAAATGAAATACCTGGTCGATGCGGGCCTGACACCCTACGAAACGCTCCGTACCGGAACGATTAATGTGGCATCCTATTTCAATAAACCAGATTGGGGAACAATCAAAACCGGCAATGTGTCCGACCTGGTACTATTGAGCGGAAATCCCCTGAACGACATTAACCAGACCTGCAACATCGAAGGTGTCATGATCGGAACAAACTGGCTCTCGAAAGACTACATCCAGAGTGAATTGAAGAAGTTGGAGAAAAAGTAATTTTCTGACAGGATTGACAGGATGAACAGGATTGCTCTATCTGTAAAATCCTGTTCATCCTGTCAATCCTGTCGAAAGAAAAATGTGATGCCAATGCCCATAAACTATACCACCGACCAGACCATTTGCGCGACCTGCGGAACACAATACCCGGTCGGAAGTGTCTTACCCAGGCTGTGCCTGATTTGTAACGATGAACGGCAGTATATTGGCGATAATGGTCAGATGTGGACAAGCCTGGCTACATTGGCAAAAGATCGTACCATTCGGTTTAGTCAGATTAGCGACCAACTATACGACTTACGGATTACCCCCGCATTTGCCATCGGTCAGCGAGCCTTTCTGATTCTGTCCGAATCGGGCAATGTACTGTGGGATTGTCTGCCGTATCTCGACGAGCCAACCATTGCCTTTATCCGAGCGAAAGGTGGTTTGAAAGCCATCGTCATTTCGCATCCGCATTACTACAGCCTGATGGCCGAATGGGCACGGATTTTTGATTGCCCGGTCTATATCCATCAGAACGATGCCGTCTGGGTTCAAAACCTACTCCAGCCATCGAATTCTGGAACGGAGAGCGGAAGGCACTTTGGGATGGTATGGTGATCATCAATACGGGCGGTCACTTTCCCGGAAGCTGTGTATTCCTTCAGCCTGATTTGTCCGGGCATAATAATCTCCTGACTGGCGATACCATCTATGTAGCCCGCAGCCGACGACTCGTTACGTTTATGTACAGCTACCCAAATCTTATTCCCTTGCCCAAGAAAGCTATTGAACAGATTCGGGATCGAATGGCTGGGGTTTCGTTCGATCGGATGTATGGCGCTTTTGAGGGTATGCTCATTCCGGAAAACGGGCGGGCAGTATTCGATGCGTCGATCCAGCGCTACCTGTCTATTTTCGAATGATGTAGTGTTTGTTGCTCAACGATTAGTACGCATTGTAACACCCTTGCTATAACTATGCTGTTTCCAGGAATTTCTGCAAAGCGTCGGATGTTTGTCGGGCCTGGTCAACCTCCTGTTCAACTTGCTTTTTAAGCCTGCTTATCTCATTAACCAACTGGTTTTCGAGGGCCTGTGCCGTTTGAGCCGCCGAACGGATGCGTGACTGGACAGACAAGTCGGTAAAAATATTGTCGAAGAAAATATCCACGAATCGGGTAGTTGTATGGTCGAACCGCCATTCGGTCAGAAATGCCTGATTCAGATCGGCGTATTCGGCCCGGAACCGTTCCAGACTTTGCGTAACCCGGTACGACTGATCGCGCACATCGTCCAGTTTCTGATACTTGGCTATCGAAGCAATTGTCGATCCGCCCAGCATATCCCAGGTGCCCCAATTACGGGCCTGCTCAAGCAGTTTTCGTAGTCGGAACACTTCATTGAGTGCCTGTAAGCCTGCTTTATGGGCTTCTTCTAACTCCTGCCACTGCCGGTTTTGCGCCATGAGATTATCCAGGCGTTGTTGATACTGATTGCCCACGTAACCAGCCGAAAAGCTCAACGCAATTCGTTTCTCCTGAATGAATCGATCATAGTCAGTGTCGACGGTTGCATAGGCGGTGAGCCGATTTTTCTGCTCGGCCAGTTGTTGGGTCAGCTCATCGACCGAAGCCGTAACGACATCGTAGCGAAGCCGGGCCTGCTGTGCTTCCGCTTCTTCCTTACTACGCTGTTTTTCTTTTGTATTCAGTAAATCATAATACAAACTAGCCCAACTAAGCCGGTCCAGTCGGTCAACGTCGGCCTGTTCTGCCTGCCATTCGGTTCGAAGGTTGGCTTGTTGCTGCTGACGCGTAGTTAGCTCGGCTTGGGTCCGTTCCAGTTGTTTTTGCAAATGATCGCGTTCATTGCGACGCCGGATCACGTCCAGTAAGGCTTCCTGTTGTGCAGCCGTCCAGTTCATCGTTCAGGTTATTTTGCGACAAAGCAAGGGCTGATTGGCTGCCCATTCAATTAGTATGGGATAAGAGGAGTGTAGCGATGGCGAAATGCCGAAAAGCAGGATCAACTTAGCGCCATGGTCGAGTCGATACGGATCATGTCAATGAAGTACTGATCGTGCGAAATAACGACGATGGAACCGCTAAAGTCCTTAACAGCCGATGTAAGCACCTCCTGACTCTGAATGTCGAGGTTGTTGGTCGGCTCATCCAGTATCAATAGATCGGGCGCATTCGTACTTACCACCAGACAACAAAGCGTCAGCTTCATGTTTTCGCCACCGCTCAGTTCGTTGCAGTTTCGGTCCCAGGTTTCGCGGGGGAACTGGAAACGATACAGCATCATTTTCAACTCCGACTCCGGCAAATGGCGACTATTATAGTGCTGAAGTTGTTCATAGACGGTTAGTTTTTTGTTGATAAGCGAGTACTCCTGATCAATGTATGCAAAGCGAAAATCGGCCTGATAAAGGCTTCCTGTCGACGGCTGTAAAATGCCCGTTATCAGCTTGATCACCGTTGTTTTGCCAGAACCATTCTTTCCTGAAATGCGGACTCTGTCGCCGGAGCGGATCTGAAAACTTAGCGGAGACGACCAAAGCATTTCTTCACCAAAGGAAACGTTGATGTTTTGTGCTTCGACCAGAATCTTACCCCGGTGTAAATCCGACGGGTGAAGATCTATTTTCAGAATCTGATAATCCTGAATCTGGCTCCTGATTTGTTGCCGGTTGTCGGATAGGTCAGTAAGTTTTTCGTTCTGAACATCATTCAGTTTTGCTGTACTCAGCTCTGCCTGACTTTTTCGTCCGCCTGCAATGATCCGGGGAAGTGATTGTGTTTTGCCCTGCGCCTTCCCACGAGACTCCTGTTTTTGACGTTGTTCGGCCAGATCTCTGGCCTTTTGCTGAGCCTGCCTGAGCGACTTGGTATTTTCGTCAAGCTGGGCCTGTAAGGCATTTAGTTTGCCTACTTTCTGCTTCCGATAGAAATCGTAGTTGCCCCCGAAAACCTCAATGCCGCTTTTGCTTAATTCCAGCGTGGTATCGAGCCGATTTAACAAAGCCCGGTCGTGGCTAACCACCAGCATCGTCGCGTTGATTCTCTGAATAAACGTATACAGCAATTCGCGGCTTTGCGTATCCAGATGGTTCGATGGCTCATCGAGCAGGATAATACCTGGCTCATGGATGAGAATGCCTGCCAGAAAAACTTTCGTTTTTTCACCACCGCTCAGCCTGCGCATCGGTTGGTTCAGATCTACATGATCCAGATGCCAGTACGACAAAGCCGTTTGTACGCGCTCTTCGATATCCCATTCGTCGTTCAGTTGGGCGAATGTGTCCGCGCTTGCATCGCCTTCCAGGATGGCATGCAGGGCCTGTAGTTTCGTGTTCACTGCCAGGACTTGAGCGACCGTTTGAGCGTCGTATTGACCCAGATGTTGTGGGACATAATATAGATTCTCCGAGAGGCTAACTTCTCCTTCGGAAGGTATCCGCTTACCTGCAATGAGTTGTAATAAGGTAGATTTACCCGACCCGTTATGGCCAACCAGGGCTGCTTTGTCGCCAGTAGCTACCGACAGGTGGATGTGCTGAAACCGAATTTCTTGATCGGGATAGATATAGGAAAGTGCGTTCACAACAATACTCATGAGAGAGGAATGTAGAAGATGAATGTAAACAGCCATACGAGCCCCGATTAAACGGGCCGTATAGAGGAATCGTGGCCTTTGCGGGTATAAACCGGCCAATAGTTTAGCCAGGATGGCTCAGACGATAGTCGATTACATGATTGCTAAGTATAGGCCAACGCACAGAGGAACTGCTCGTTGACGATCTGACAAGAAGCTGTCAAACGTTCCGTTGGGCTGGAACTCAGGATGTGAGGAGTATCCTGTTACTTAGATCTTACATGTTGGGATGAGCTGGTTGTGTTAGCACTGCAAAGATAAGTAATTCGGTAGAGTTTTCTGCATGGATCAAATGGGTACGAACGCACAAGCCCAGGAAGAATGAAATTCTTGTCATTCTTCCTGGGCTTGTGACTGAAACGTTGTAGACGATGCGCTTTAGTCGATTGGCAGATTTGTACTGACAGCAATGCGGTTCCAGGCGTTGATGACCACAGCCGACATGATGATTTCGGCAATGGTTTCGGGGCTAAAGAATTGTTCAGCCTGTTGATAGGTAGCGTCCGAAACCCCATGCTGATGAATCAAGGTTACTTCTTCGGTCAGCGCCAGAATTGCTTTTTCTTCGGGGGTAAACAGATTCGTTTCTTTCCAGGCGTTGAGCAGGAAAATGCGTTGTGGCGTTTCGCCGAGTTTTAGTGCATCCCGCGTATGCATATTCAGACAGAAAGCGCACTGATTGAGTTGCGACGCTCTGATTTTGATTAGCTCTTTCTGAATCGGTGTTATGCTTAGTTGGCTGACACTGGCCGATAATCCATACATAGCCTTCCAGACCGCAGGGAGCGTTTGCTGGATAGTTACTCGTTGTTCCATTGCTGTGTTGTTTTGGTTGGAACAAAGGTAAATCCGCCCGTAGGCCAGACTTCTTAAACCAGTTTAAGAATGCTTCCGGCTTCTGATTTCACTCAGATATTCGGGCGTAAAACCCAGATACGAAGCGAGCAGGTATTGCGGAATTCGTTGCACAAACTCCGGGAAGAGCCGGGCGAACTCGTGGTACAGTTCCTCCCGTGAATGGTCGTAGTGGTACTTCATCCGATATTGGGCGGCTGCATGTGCCCGTTGGTGAACGAGCCGAAAATACCGTTCCAGACGAGGGTGCTGACTCAGCATCTCCTCATGTTGAGCAACGTCAATGGCCAGGACTTCCGACTTTTCGACGGCCTGAATCGAAAATACCGCAGGCTTTTGGGTAGAGAACGATGTATAGTCGGAAAGCCACCAGTTTTCAAGGGCAAACTGTACGGTTTGTTCAACACCCTTTTCATTGACGAAGAACATACGCAGGCAGCCGTTTACTACAAAGAAATTCGATTTGCAAACCTGTCCTTCAACCAGCAGATTTTCCTTTTTATTGAGATCGACCGACCGAAAGAACGTTAAGGCATCGGCAAGTTCCTGATCGTCGATGGTGATGAACTTTCGAATGTGCTTTTGTAGCGAATCGGACATGGCTCGACGTTAACTGGCGGAGTAAGCGGTTTTCAGCAATCGGTTCGGTTTCAGGTAAACATATTCGCGTTTGGCATCAATGATGAGGTTGAATCGCTTTAGAATATCACCGCCCAAGATGCTCATTTTTTGTCGGCCGAGGGCGCCTTTGAAGAAACCAACGGGCACATCGGCCAAGGTCTGACTCCCAATCGTCAATCCCGGCAGAATCGCTCTTTGGGTTTTTATGACGTTGCCAAAGGAGTCTTTTAACTCCTTTTCGCTAATCACGGTTAGAACGTCATCGAGTTTATGTCCAGCGACGAACTGATCGTCCAGCAGGATCGCTCCCGAATAACCCGAATGAATCAAAAACTGGTTCTTCAGCGTCTGATTGCCAACCATACAATGGGCTTCCAAAAAGAGCATGCCGTTGTCGACAATCAGTTTTAGCTTCTCATACTGACCAATTTTGTCGGGAAGCGTTTCGTGGATTGTCATTCGGTTGGTGTCGAAGTCCAGCTCAATCACCTTGCCTTCGAACAGGTCGATACCAAATTTGCCATCGGTTTCGGGTCCTGAGTTTTTGTTTTCCCAAATGGGCGTATTGGGCCACGTTTGCCCGCCAATCTGGAGTCGATTGTTCGTGCTGAACCGCGATGTATTGTTGGAACCGCCCCAGCTTTTTACACTGTCGGCTCCGGCGAAGGTCAGGCTTTTTACGGTTTTAAGTGCTTCTTCGGTCAGGGTGACAGCATTGGCAGCCGTATGAAACATCAGCTTTACGGTATCCTGCTCGTTGAGTACTGCTCTGACCGATAGGTTATTATGGCTGGTCAATTGAAACGGGATGCTGTACGGATAAGTCGTATTGGTCCGTTGCCCGAAAAGCACCTGACTAGGTAAAGCAAATAACAGCACCAGCAGAAGAAGGTAGTTGCGCATGATATAAGAGGGCTGGTAAGTAATGACAGAAAACTTTTATTATAATGTACTCTGTCACAAGAATTACTTGTTATGAAAAAGCTTTTGCTAAACACATTTAACAAAATCGACCGATACAGATGCAATAATGGCAATTTGTTCGATGGTGTAGTTTGTCTCAATTAACAAATAGCTCACAAACTTGCTGATGTTATCCATAGTAATGTCTTTGAGATTGCCCTCTAAATTATGCATTTGAGATAAAATACAAGAGATGGTGGTAGACTATCATCCTACTCCATCCATTCCCAGGCGCTTTGGTAGGTGTTCACGGATTCTGCATAGGTGATAAAGTCGGCGTAAAAGGGCAGGCTGGCCAGAGTGGCACTGTCGCCAACGATCACCAGCTTTTTACGGGCGCGGGTCATGGCAACGTTCATCCGGCGAATGTCGGACAGGAAGCCAATGTCGCCCTCGGTGTTGCTGCGGACCAGCGAGATATAGACAATGTCGCGCTCCTGCCCCTGAAAACTGTCGATGGTGTTCACCGAAATTTTATTGCCATAGGCCAATAGGTCCGGGTATTGCAGTAACTGCTCTTTCAGGATGTTGATCTGTTGCTTGTAGGGCGAGATGATCGCAATGGTCGGAAAGTTCTGTACGCTATAATGGCTCCCTAAATCAGCGACTTGCTGGCTCAGATGCCGCATCAGCAGGGCTGCTTCTTCGGGATTGGTCGAACTGGTGCCGTCCAGTTTTTCGTCGAAGCCACAACCGGCCGTGTCGACAAATACCAGCGACGTATCGCCCTCAAACAGCGAATGACGGGCCACCGACGCATGGGCTTTCAGCTTGTTTTCATAAAATACCTGCGACGAGTAACCCATAATGTGCTCATGCATACGGTACTGCTCATCCAGCAATGAGACGGCTTCGGGGTGTAGCTCCACGCATTTTTCGAGTAGGGTTTTAGCCAGACCTTTGCGGGCCGCTTCGGGCGATTTGATGGTGGGCGGAAGCTGACAATGATCTCCCGCTAATACCAGTTTCTGCGCTTTCAGAATCGGAATCCAGCAGGCGGGTTCGAGTGCCTGACCCGCTTCGTCGATGACTGCGGTATGGTATGTCAACTGGCGGACGGTGTAGTGGTTGGCACCGACCAGCGTGGCCGTAATCACCTGTGCTTTGGCAAGTAGATCGTCAATGACGTATTGCTCCGTATTGGCTACATCCTTCATGATCCGGTGGGCTTCGTCGAACAGAGCCTTGCGTTGTTCGCGCTCGGCTTTCCCGAAATTTCGCTTGTACTTATGGGCCATGTTTCGGAACTCGTTAGCCTGTTTTTTTAACTTTTTAGCCTCTTTCATGGCGCTATGCTCCGATACTTTATGGTCGAGCGTCAAGGCCATCAGGCGGTCGGATACGCGGGCCGGGTTACCGATTCGCAGTACGTTTAGTCCTTCGTCGTGCAGTTTCTCGCTCAACAGATCGACAGCCGTATTACTGGGAGCTACCACCAGTATTTTCTGATGCTCCTGTTTGATCAGCGTTTTAATGGCCTGAATGAGCGTGGTCGTTTTACCTGTACCCGGCGGTCCGTGAACAATGGCCAGTTCGTTAGCGGATACTATTTTTTCGACGGCTGCCACCTGACTTGGATTCAGACGGGGAAGCGTAAGTGTTGGGGTTTTCGAATGAAAGGTAGGGGCTTTTTCGCCCGTCAGAATCTGAATAAGCCGACTATCCGCTTTGTTGCTCAGGGTATTCGCCGTCTTCAGAGCCTGTTCCATTTCGTTGTAGCTGTTCTCATCAAACAGTACTTCGATACCCAGTTTGCCATCCCGCGACCAGTCGGGAAGTTCGTCGGTACGCAGCGTTATTTTGGCGCGGTTTCCGCTTTGGTGCGTAATCGTTCCTTCGACCCGGTCCGTTTTGGGATCGTGGTTGCTGAACAGAACGGCTGGCGCCCCAAACCGGAGCTGATGCGGAATATCCTGATGCGTCGTGCGTTCAACTTCAACCGTCAGGTAATCGCCCCGGCTCATCTCGGAGCCCCGAATGGCAATCGGATACCAGGCCAGGCCGTTGGCCCGTCGTTCGGCAATGGATGTGGTTTCGGTGAGTTTTTGGTATTGGGCGCGGTCTTCGGCTCGTTCAATTTTCAGAAGGTCGAGCAGATCGTCAAAATAAGTCATTCACAAAAGTAGCTACTTCCCCGATCATTGTCCGGGGCTATTGGGATAACACTATTTTGGCAAAAAAGCTTGCATGGGGCTACCGGGAAATAACAGCTACCATCTCACAAGGTCGTTCTTTCACAACGGGTATTATTTTTAAGTCTATTTACCCGAACATATAACGCTTCTAATACCAGACTACCCATGAAAAATTGCCTGTTGCTGCTGGGGTGTTTAGCCTGTTTCTCGATTGCCACTGCGCAGCACAGCGAAAAGCAGGTGCTTGAAGATAGTGTAATGGGATGGTACACTAAGCTTACGCCCGCCGACAAACCCGTGAAGCCTTTGCTGAGTGGTGGCAAAACGTTTTCAATCCGGCAGCAGGAAATTAACAACCTGTTTGTACAGTGGATGCAGCAATCCTACATACCCGTTGGGGGACTAGGCGTGTTCAAAAAACGGTATTATGCCAAAAAGGATGACTATTTTCCGCAGGCTTACGGCGTTTTCTTTCAGGCGTATAATGCTGAACTGGATGTGAGAGACAAGCAGGGGCGTCTGAAACCTGTCGATGAAACCTGGGTGCCGTTTCAGATTGCGGCCAATGTGGTGTTTGACATCAATCCGGCTTACTACCTCAACACGCCTTCTCAATACGTCTTTACGCAGCTGCCTGATGGGTATATGGACACCGATTTTTTTAAGAAGAAATTTAAGGATGCCAACCCGAAAAGCCACCCCAATATGGGTAAATACCTGACCACGATGACCAGTAATGGTATCACGGTTTATCTGGTTCCGGGAAATAAATTGCCCCTCCGTCAACTGACAAAAGGGGAGTTTCTCCAGCTTTCGGATGAGTCGTTTGACCGGCATTTGCAGCGTAAAAAAGAAGATGTGGTTGGTCAGTTCAGCAACGAACAGGCGCGAGCAGAGGTGATGGCGTTGGAGCGTGAAAAGGTAAAAACGTATCGGGAAAAACTTAAAGTGCTACGCGATCAATACGCCAATCGATTAAACGAACCGGCTGTTATTCGGGATATGCAGCCCACGATCTATACGGTCGAGGGTTCGTTAGACCCGTTTCAGATTGATCAATTCTCAAAGAATTTGAAGCATGAATATGGCGTGTATACCTACGAGCCGTCAATCTATGAAAAATGCCAAACCGATCAGCCGCAATGGATAGCCATTCACTTCCCGTATGCAACGAACGAGAACGGCCGGAAGGAGTATGAATTATACCGGGCTATTTCGGAGCATTTCAATTTCGAGTACGTATACAATTATTTTTTCGATCCCGACAAGGTGAAAGGACAGCCTTATCGCCCGGTCAACGAAGAGCTGTTGAAGCAAACCCTGGCCAATTACAGCAAACGGGCGTATTGGAAAAATACAGCCGCTACCAGCGCATCGTTACCCGCCGGAGTCGTATTTCTGGACGATTTTTCGGTTAATCAGCCCGGAGCGCGACCAGCAGGCTGGTATTTTTCGTCGTACGGGAAAGCGTCGCTGGTAACTACGGTGAAGAACCTGCCTGGCAAATGGCTGCAACTGGGTATCAACAACAAAGTAGACCCGACAGTTCTGCCTAAACCACTACCCGAAAATTTCTCGCTGGAGTATGACATCGCCACCGATGAGTTTAGCACCCGAACGGGTGGTGCTGTTGAACTGGAATTGACTGGCGGACTGAAAGGTGACCGCAAAAGTGCCTACACGCAGCTAAAACTTCAGATCACGGCGGGTAACGAAGCCGATTATCGTAACAACAACTACCGGGGGCTGGCCAAGATCGAGTTGGTAAGTTACCCGCTGGTGAAATCGAACACTTATGTTGAGGCTGGCGGGCAGTCGGAACAGCCGCTTCCGTTTTTCACCAATCGACAGACTAGTGTACATATCAAGCTTCAGAAGAAAGGAAATGAGGTAACCCTGTTCCTGAATAACAAGCCGTTTGCCACCTCATCCGACTTCAAAAGTAAGTACGGAAAACCCTGCGAGTACTGTATGATGTCGCCCGGCATCCAGTTTAACACCATCACCTGGCGAAACATGACCGACGATGCCGAGAATGTACACGTCTACATCAGCAATGTGAGGCATAGCAAAGAGTAGCGTCATTTTAATAATCTGTATTCTATTTGGTTTATATAAATTCCGTAGTTTCGGTAAATTGCCGAATAAAATTCCCTTGTTCGGTGCATATGCCTTTGGGTTGTGTATTCGCCGGAAAAGGGGAAATCTACAACCTGAACTATGCTAAAAAACGTGTACTTACGCAGGCAATTGAGCCTGCTCATGATTGGTTTGTATCTGCTGACTGGTTTGGCAAGTATCGCTCAGCAAAAGCCCATTCCCAAACCTGAAGAAACGCTCGGTTTTCCAGTCGGAGCCGATTATAAGCTCGCTACGTATGAACAGGCACTGAGTTATTTCAAAAAGCTCGATGAGGCTAGCGATATGCTCAAACTGGTCTACGTGGGCGAAACTTCCGAAGGACGACCGTGGTATTTCGCTCTGATTTCGTCGCCCCAGAACCTGGCTAATATCGACAAATACCGCAGCATTGCGCAACGGCTGGCTCATCCGGCTGGCCTTACCGACGAAGAAGCGAAAAAACTATCGCTGGAAGGCAAGCCCCTGGTGCATATCGACGGTGGTTTGCACGCATCGGAAGTGGCTGGGGCACAGCATACTATTTCTCTGGCCTATGACATGCTCAGTAAAGCGTCGGAGCCGAAAACGAAGGCTATTCTGGATAATGTGATTCTGCTCCTGTGGCCGTCGCTCAATCCCGACGGCCAGACCATGATTGGCGACTGGTACAAATCGAATGTGGGTACGCCTTACGAAATTGCGCCACCACCGTTTTTGTACCAGAAATATGTGGGACACGACAACAACCGCGACGCCTATATGCTCAACATGATCGAGTCGCGGGTGGTGGCCCGTACCTGGCGCGAGTGGGAACCGAACATCATTTTTGTGCATCATCAGACCTCCCCGTTTCCGACCCGGATCTGGCTACCACCCTTTGCCGAACCCGTTGCGCCCCAAACGCCACCCATCATTGCCCGTGAGGTGAATATGATTGGAATGGCGATGGCGCAGGCGCTCGAAAGCAACGGACAGAAAGGCGCTACACACATGGGAACGGGCTTCGACGCCTGGTATCCGGGGTATATCGACTACATGCCGGTGATGCAGAATATCCCGTCGTTCTGGACTGAAACGGCGCTCTATAACTATGCGACTCCGCATTTTTACACCATCCGCGATTTCCCACAGGACAAAAAAGAGTTACGGGTCGAATCCTTGTATTCGAGTCCGTGGCCGGGAGGCTGGTGGCGGATCAGCGATGCGATGGCGTACATGGAAACGGCTTCGCTGGCTACGCTCGACTATGCCGCCAAATACAGCGATGTGCTGCTGTACAATCGGTATCAGGCTGGTCGAAACACCATCCAGAAGTACGAACAGGAGCCTCCCTACGCCTATTTTATTCCGCAGAAACAACGTGACTCGGTGCGGCCTGTTGAACTCCTGCGCCGACTGGCCTTTCATGGCATCCGAATCGGACAGTTGACCAAAGAAATTCAGCATAACGGCCACACCTACCCCAAAGGGACCTGGGTAATTCCGATGAATCAGGAGTATGCCGAACTGACCCGGCAACTGCTGGACGTACAGGTTTATCCTGATCTGCGGGAGTTTCCGGGCGGCCCTCCCGAACAGCCCTACGATGCAGCTGGCTGGACGTTGCCCCTGCAATTTGAACTGAACGTTCAACCCGCCATGACGCCACTCACGGCCGATCAGAAAGCCGCCATTCAGCTGGTATCAGGTACGGCCAAAGACTGGCAGAAGGATGATAAAAAAGATGCGACACCCGCCGATTTTGTGGCGGGTATTGGCTTCGATACGAATCCGGTTTCGGCCGGGATCAACGCTCCGGAAGGGCGGTTGACGGGTTCGGGAACGACTGCGCTGGTAAGCCCTATTCAGAATAATTCGTTCAAGCTTATTGGCCGGGCATTGAAATCGGGCGGAACCGTTAAGTTCCAATCGGATAGTCAGCGGTATGCCGTCAGTGGCGTTAATACTACTACGCTGGAACAATGGGTGAAAGATCTCGGCATTACGGCTGAACGCACAGCCAACGCCAGTGGAGCAACCGTAAAGCCCCGCATTGCCCTCTACAAGCCCTGGACGGCCAGTATGGATGCCGGTTGGACCGAATGGGTGCTGGAGCAGTTCGACCTTCCCTTTGCGACCATCACCAATACCGATATGCAGGAAAATGATCTGAGCGACCGTTTCGATGTAATTGTGATGGCTTCCGATCGACCACAAACGATTAAAAATGGGTTTGCAAAGGGAGCGGTTCCGCCCGCTTACGAGGGTGGTTTAGGGGAATTGGGTAGTGCTAGTCTAACCAAATTTGTGAGCCAGGGAGGAACACTCGTTTGCCTGAACGCCAGTTGTGACTATGCTATTGAGGCCCTGCATCTACCCGTCAAAAACGTAGTTGCCGGGGTCGCTCGCAAGGATTTTTTCACGGGTGGTTCATTGCTTGAAGTCGAAACTGACCCAACGCATCCGGTGATGGCAGGGATGCCTGGCAAAGCCGCCGTGTTTGTGGACGGAAGCCCGGTTTTTGCCACGCTTGACGGATTCAAAGGGCAGGCCTTGGCAAAGTTTGCCTCCACGGGATCGCCGTTGCGGTCAGGCTATCTGCTGGGCGAAAAATACCTGCAAGGCTATGCGGCTTCGCTGGATGTGCAGCAGGGGAGAGGGCATGTCGTTCTGATCGGGTTCCGGCCGCAATGGCGTGGACAGCCGTTGGGAACATACCGGGTTCTACTAAACTCAGTGCTGTATGGTGGCGACGTAGCGAAAGGGAAATACGGGACGCCCGATTTCTGGAAATCTCCTTCTCAGAAGCCGAAAGACGAGGACAAGAAGTGATAGGTGCGATACGGCTACTTACTGGGTTAGCCGAAACGGGATAGTTTATAGGTACCGTCCTTCTCAAAGATAACTAGAGTACTCCCTCCGCCCCCCGTACTGAATCGTCGATTTCCTTCATTTCGCTTTCTATTGATATACGGAAGAACATCACTTGTCCAGCGTCTTCTAGTGGTTGGGCGCGTGAATACTCGATCGCCAATAATTTGTTCCAGACAACGGTTTAGAACAGCTTTATCGGCTGTCGTTTTTACGACACGCCCTGTTGAATCAGCATCATAAACTAAAATAATATCCCCTCTAAAGTCGGAGAACCGTAAAGGGGGGTTGTTTTTGTAAATATCGTCAATCGTAGCAGAAAGTATCCAACAGAGCTTATTTTCGGAGTTATGGAATTCGTATAAATGGACAATGCCTTTATCATAATTCGTATTAAACCATTGTTCTTTGACACAGTTCTGAATAAACTCAAAAAGGATTTTTTGTTTTATTGAGTCAGTCGCTATCGTGACTTGCTGTACGTCTGTACAGGGAGGAGGATTGCCTTGCTGGGCGTAGCTGTTGCTTAAAAATAGACAGCTTATAATAGGTAGCAATATTTCAACAATTAGTCTAGTGGGTATGTTCATAATGCCTTAATAAGGGCTAAACGGTACTGTAATTAATTGGCTTCGTTGCTTCGTTTATAAAATTATCCTCTTCTCTGAATCCGGGTCAATTCGTCCAGCAAGTAGTCTAGTCCGTTCAATTTGATTTCGTACATGGTTTGCAGTAGCATACCCAGTTTACCCGCTGGAAACCCTTTTTGGGCAAACCATTCCAGATACGAAACGGGCAACGCCCGAATCAACTGGCCTTTATATTTGCCAAAAGGCATCTGATAATGAAGTAATTCCTTGAGTAATTCGGGGTTTCCGTGTTCCTGAGTCATAAGATGGGGTTAGGCGTTAAACAAGTACGTTAACTGACTGCCGATTCCAGCAGTCGGATGGTCCCGGCGGTTGCGTCAATTTCGGCGTCGATACCCAATGGGACGGTAAATTTATCACGGATGTGGCCGATCATCGCACCCGAAAAAGCCGGTTTGTTCAAGGGGATGATGTGTTCGGTCAGAATGTCATCGAGTGTGAGGGAGCCGTAGCCACCGTTGCTAGGGTTGCAATCGCTGCATTTGCCGAACACAAACCCGGCTATCTGGTTCAGAATACCTGCCAGTTTAAGGTGGGTTAGCATCCGGTCTACGCGGTAGATGTCCTCGTGTGTGTCTTCCAGAAATAGAATGGTATTTTTCCAGTCGGGTAAGTAAGGCGAGCCAATCAGGTGACTCAGTACGGTCAGATTACCGCCCACCAGACGCCCCCGCGCTAAACCAGGCCGCAAGGTGGTAATTCGGTCCTGTACCTGGGTAAGATTGTCGCCTTTTTCAGTTGGGTTACGCATCGTCAGCGCTTCGCCATCCATCAGGAGCCGTTTGAACCAATCGACCGTATAGGCATTGAACGTCGCTGATCCCACCGGGCCGTGTAGCGTTACCAATCCGGTTTTGGCGTATATAGCCAGCAGTAAGGCCGTTACGTCGCTATAGCCGATGACTACTTTCGGATTGCGCTGAATCAGGTCATAATCCAGCAACGACAACAACCGTGCGCAACCCCAGCCGCCATGAATGGCCATAATGGCTTTCACGCTCTGATCGTTGAAAAAGGCATGTAAATCTGAGGCACGGTCGGCATCGCGGCCAGCCAAGTAGCCGTATCGGTCGTAAATATGCGGTCCGAGTTTGGTTTGGAAGCCAAGTGCCAATAGCGATTCCTGAGCGATTTTTACCGTTTCCTGACTGTAGGCGGGTGCGGCCGGACAAAACAAACCAACAGTGTCGCCTGGTTTTAAGCGAGCGGGTTTGATAAGGGCCGGAGGAGTTGCTGCAGGAAGTAACGAAAGAAAAGGGGCCAGGCTACCCGCCTGTAAGAACGAACGACGTGATGGCATACGACTAGTGAATTCAAGTTCAGAAAGATAACCGAAAGCACTGATATGACACGCAGGCTGAGACGATTCGGCGTATTTTTTCGATTCGTTTTGTGTATGTTTCTAAGCATGGTGCCATAAACCGAAGAATTGAACCGCCCGTTCAAAGGCTGGCTTTCAGGGGTCTTTGGTACAGACAGAAAAACAACTCGAAACAAGGACGGTTATTATTGATTGAACATGCGCTTTTTAGGCTGGCTAGTTCAATCAATAATGACAAAGTCACCATCACTACTTCATGGATGTTTCAGTTTTGTAATGGTTCTGCTGCTGAGCCATTGCCAGACCAAAAAAGCCCAGCCTCCACAGGCCGAAGGCTTCGATCCGCCTATACCCGAAACCATGTCGTATGTAGCCGGACCAATCGTTTTTCAATTAGGCGAACTTCAGGAGAAAATCAACCGGGAGTTAGATCCGGTATTGATCGGCAAGCAAACAAAAGACGGTAAAGTAAAAGGCTTTATGTCGTTTCGGGTCAAACGGTTAGGTCCTGTTCAGGTGCAGTATGCCAATCAGAAAGTCAGCTTGTCGGCTCCGCTGCAAATGTGGCTTACCAAACCCTTCAGTAAAGATACGACTCCCCCTAAAAAGCCATTTTGTGCGCTTCACGTTAATTTTCAGACCCCTATTCAGGTAACCTCTAACTGGCGACTCAACAGCCAGACCAAATTCACTGACTACACCTGGATTAAAGAGCCGGAAGTACGTGTGCTGGGCAAAGAGATTTCATTGGCGAAGGTTGCCCAGGACATCCTTGATAAACACCGGACGGATATTGAAACCATGATCGATTCGGCTATTCATCGGGATTTAAGGCTCGACAACATGGTAAAGCCGATCTGGCGTGACTTACAAAAACCGCTGCTTATCAACCGAGATTATGGCCTGTGGCTGGTGCCGATACCCGTTAGTGTAGCGGCTGGGCCCGTCACCGGTGATGCCCGCCAGTTGACGACCCACATCCGCATGGCGTTTCGGACGAAAACCGAACTGAAACCCAGCCCACCCGTACACCCTAAAACGGAACTACCCCGGCTACAGAAACGCGACACGGTTTCGCAGGTGTCCGATTTACACCTGATGAGTTTTATTCCCTATGCCGATATTAATCGCATCATGAAACTCACCATCAGTAAACAGCCCAAAAAAATGGCGTTAGGGTCGGTTACGGTAAAAGGCGTGTCGGTGTATGGAGCGCAACAGGCTTTGATTGTGAAAGTCGATATGGATGGACTGGTCGATGGGCCGGTTTATCTGCGGGGAAGGCCCGAATTTGATACCTTAACCAACACGCTGAACGTGAATGATCTGGATTTCGATGCCCAAACCAACAACTGGTTGGCCAGGAGTACTAAACCCGTCTGGCACAAACCCTTACAACTCATACTGAAGCAGTTGCTGACCATTCGGTTGGGAGACGACATTGCACAGTTGCCTCGCAAAATTAACGAAGCTTTCGAGAGTGGAGGAGCGGGGAAAAAGACCGATCTGAACATTCATTCGTTTCGGTTTGTACCCCAGAAAATAGCCATCCGACCCGATGGTATTCAGGCCCTGATTAAGGTTGAATCACAGGTTGGTCTAAAAATCAATCAGTTATAAACAGTCTTGGCCTGGCTTAGCCTGTTAGCGTGACCAGCTTACAGTTAATTTTACGCAATGGTTTTTCTAATAAGTATACCTGTTTTATTGCTGCTGGGCTGGGTTATCTGGCAGTATGCCCGGCCCCGAACGATCGATACGTCGGCCATTGCTGCAACCTATCCGCAACTTTTGCAGCAACATGTGGCTTATTATCGGTCACTGCCTGATGATCGCAAGAAAGAATTTGAAAAGCGAGTGGCTCATTTTTTGAGCACCGTCCGCATCGAAGGCGTTGGAACGACGGTCGACGAACTGGATAAAGTGCTGGTTGCCAGTAGTGCTATCATTCCCATATTTGGATTTACGGATTGGTACTACCCGCTCACGAACGTATTGCTGTATGCCGACCGATTCAATGAGGATTATCAGACTGAGGGCGATAATCGAATGATACTGGGCATGGTAGGCGAAGGGGGAGCCTTACAAAGTACAATGGTTTTGTCGAAACCAGCTTTGCATGAAGGCTTTGCCAACAAAACCAGCAAAGGAAATACCGGTATCCATGAGTTTGTGCATCTGCTGGATAAGGTCGATGGGGCTACCGATGGTTTACCGGAATACCTACTGGAAAAAGACCACATTAAACCGTGGCTACAGCTCATTCACAAAAGTATTCAGGACATCAGGGCCAATCGGTCGGACATTGATCCGTATGGTATCACAAACGAAGCGGAGTTCTTCGCCGTCGTGTCGGAATATTTTTTCAAACGACCTGATCTGTTACAGGAAAAGCACCCGGCCCTGTTTGCCCGACTGGAAGAAATCTTCCATCAGAATCCACTCGCTAATGATAAGACAGTAAGCTGAGCCGAAACGGGTAAATACAACCAATTAGCGGCTTATGGTAACACATATAAACCCGTCGCTATTTTCTCATGAAACTCGTTGTTGTGAAGTCATCCATGATTCGTCAGGCTCTTTTACTCACCGCATTGACCGGCCTTGTCTTGACAAAGTCGCTGGCGCAGATTGGCGTTGGGGCGAAACCTGCCAAAGGAGCCGAAGTGCTGTTTGACGGTTCCCGGAAAATGCTCGATGAGAAATGGACCTATTGGGAAGGCCCACGACTGGCGGCCACGTTACCCATCAAGTGGAAAATAGAGAAAGACCCAGCTGGGCCGGGTACAGTTATGAATACCAACGACCCAGCGGCTGCGGGGGGGAAATATGGTTCTGCGGATATTGTTACGAAAGAGACCTTCCGCGATTTTCGACTGCATATCGAGTTTTACATCAGCAAACCCGGTGGTAATAGTGGGGTGTATTTGCAGAATCGTTACGAAATTCAGGTATTGGACGGCGACTCCACCAGCCATGGCCTGGCGGCAGTAATCAACGAAACGCCATCGCCGTATTATGCCTACAATGGCGTTGGGAAGTGGAATGCGTATGATATTCAGTTTCGGGCCGCTCGATTTGAAAATGGCAAGCGGGTCGAACCGGCTATGGTAACCATGTACTTCAACGGTAAAAAGGTGCATAGCAATCAGAAAATCAGTCAGGTATGGGGCGGGCCTAATTCCGGCATTGATGGGGGCAACGACGGCGGCAAAGGCATTACCGACACGCCCGGCGGCTTAAAACTCCAGGCCGAAGGCCACGACGTATTCTACCGTAATATCTGGATCAAGCCCCTGGATCTGAAAGCCTCGAATACGGATTTTTGATTAGTACTAGTGGCGAGGGCTGGGCCATCGGAATGGTGAGTAGTAGGACAAAAGCTGACTCCTCTGCTGATTATGTCCTTTCGGAAAGATAGATGAATAAAAGGCGTATCGCGGGGCATTTAGGCTTTCTGAGAAGGTAAAATACCGCATATTGAAGGGTGTGCTTTTATACGATATACAGTTAGTAGACCCTTTAAAATACAGGGGCAGAGGTGCGCTGTGAGGTTGCCGCAATCGACCCGTTTATTGCCGCATTTACCCTCCTCCTTTTTCGGGCTTTCGAGGTATTTTTGTTACGTAAACATCAAATACAACTACGTATGGCAACGAAAATCTTTGTAAACCTGCCCGTTAAAAACCTGCAAAAATCCGTCGAATTCTTCACACAGGTGGGGTATACATTCAACCCACAGTTTACCGATCAGAACGGTACCTGCATGATTATCAGCGAAGATATCTATGTGATGCTGCTCGTTGAGCCGTTTTTTCAGGGCTTTACCAAAAAAGAAATCGTAGATACCTCAAAAGCTGCTGAGGCAATTCTCTGCCTGTCGGCCGACAGCCGCGAGGGGGTCGATGAACTGGTGCGTAAAGCCGTTGCGGCAGGTGCCACCACGCCCGGCGAGGCCGATGATCAGGGTTTTATGTACAGCCATGGCTATCAAGACCTGGACGGTCATTTGTGGGAGATTATTTACATGGACCCCAGCGCTATCAATCAGGAACAGCCAGCCGCCGAAGCCGGTGTTTCATGAGCGAATCGTATCCGGTGCATTCATGCAGATTGCCTATAAACTAAACTCCCCTGACCAGCATCTCGGTCAGGGGAGTTTAGTGTTAACTTTCAACAAATTCTCTATCTTCCAGAATCTGCACAACTTCAATAAGCGATTCGGTTTCGAGATCATCCCAGGTGAAGATCTCGTCAATTTTATTGTCAATAATATACGCTAACCCCTGTTCGGTGATCGCATTTAATTCCTGACCTTCGTATTCCCATTCTTCGGTCAAAGTTGCTTCAGCCATTACCTCGCCATGTTGATTCGTTACATTCGCACGATACAATTGGCTAATCATTGTTTTGATTTTTGTTCGAAAATCTTCGAGTTCTTCCTGCAGCGTAGATGTACTTTTTTTCATGGCTGTTTTTAAAGGTTGATTGTGAATGACTTATTTTGGTGAGTTGTCCCTTAGACGGGCTGCTGTAGGAATAGTCTCATGCTGGCCTGCATTATTTTGTATCTTTTAATTTGGGCGCAGGCGGAGGGGGGCGGAATACGTGTTGATTGGCTCTGCGCTGGCGAAAACTTGATAAAGTCAGGTATTATGAAAACATTTTATGCCGTCTTGGTAAATTCACTGACGGCTTCGTTAACCAATAACTCAGTGTGGTTTGCGATTACGTTTTGGGTGTATCTGGAAACTCAGTCGGTCGTGGCAACGTCCGTTATGGCAGGCGTTTATTCGGGTACGGTGGCGCTATCGGGCTTTTTTCTGGGTTCCCTGGTCGATCGGTATAAGAAGAAGCGAGCGATGCTACTCTCAAGTATTGCATCGCTTGGGCTGTATGCGCTTGCCCTGACTATTTATTTAACGACCCCCCAATCGACATTTACGAATCCATCCAGCCCTATTCTCTGGGTATTTGTGGTGGTGTCGCTGATGGGCGCAATTGCCGGGAACATTCGCTCCATTGCCTTGTCGACGCTGGTTACGGTATTGATTCCAGAAGAAGGTCGGGATAAAGCCAATGGACTGGTCGGAACAGCCAACGGCGTATCGTTTCTGGTTGCCTCAATTTTTAGTGGACTGATTATCGGATTTCTGGGCGTTTTCTGGATGCTTGTGCTGGCTATTGGGCTCACCTTCCTGGCGGCTATTCATTTAGTGTCGCTTACCATACCCGAGTCCGGAATTGCCCACGTTGACGGACAAACCAAACACATCGACATTCCCGGAACGATACGGGTTCTGCAAGGGAGTCAGGGGCTGTTTGCACTGATCTTTTTCAATATGTTCAACAACTTCCTGGGTGGTGTATTTATGTCGCTGATGGATGCGTATGGCCTGTCGTTGGTGTCGGTGCAAACGTGGGGTATTCTGTGGGGTGTACTGAGCCTGGGTTTCATTATGGGTGGATTGGTTGTTGCTCGGGTTGGTTTGGGTAGCAGGCCGCTTCGAACCCTGTTTATCAGCAACATCGTTATGTGGACGCTCTGCGTTTTCTTCACCATTCAGGCGTCGATTATCTTGCTGGCGATTGGTATGTTTACCTATCTGTGTCTGATTCCGGTTGTTGAAGCGGCTGAGCAAACGATATTGCAGAAATTGGTGCCGCCCGAACGGCAGGGACGCGTATTCGGCTTTGCACAAAGTGTAGAAGAAGCGGCATCGCCCATAACCGCCTTTATGATTGGGCCCATCGCGCAGTATATTTTCATTCCGTTTATGACCACTGGTGTGGGCGTTGACCTGATCGGCGGCTGGTTTGGTACAGGCAAAGACCGGGGGCTGGCATTACTGTTTACCGTAACAGGTCTGATTGGCCTGTTAATTACCATACTGGCTATGCGTTCCCGTGCGTATCGGCTGTTGTCTGAAAACTATCAAAACCAGGCCACCGAATCAGTTGTATAAGGGTAACTATTTATCAAAGGATTCGGTAAATCGGTTCCGTATTTCCTCCTCTGCCGGATGGTTATTTCGAAAAAGGACAGAGGTATAAATTCTGTTTTCGTGATCCGTAAAATCAAGTTTGACGAACTGGGTTGCCCCAGCCTTATGATACCACCTATGGAATAGTCTGCTGCGGGCTATTTGCTGGTCATTATCCAGGCTACAGACATAATTGATAACCGCATCGGGTAAAGCCTCAAACGTTAAAAGAATGGCCCTGATAACGGTTTGTTCAACACGTGGGTCTTTTTGCTTGACCAGCCCGGCTATAGGCGTTATAGAGAAAGAGAATATTGCATGGGCAAATGACGATTCAGACACATAGCCCGCGTCATTTGTAAACCGAATGGCGTACGTTGTACCGAATTCTGTTTCAAAAATGAAGCCTTCCTCAACGTTCTTCAGTGGGTATGGTAAAGGGCTTAACGAACTTAACCCCAACTGGTTTTTTAGACTCATCGCCACTTTTTAGGTATTCCTCAATTTGCTTTTTGCGCTCTAACATTTGCTTGGCGATGTTTTTCGGGCGCTCTGCTGTCGTTGCCATGATGTTTAGCTGCTTATGTAACTTAATTTGTGTTAAAGGTATGAATTATAAATTGAAATACGAATCTATCGTGCCCGTTACTGTCGAACATAAAACAAATAGATAAGGTGCGGTAAGAAGGCTTACCATTTATCCAACTATAGCTCCGTTAAAGAAGAGCTTATTTCATCGCATTTGCGACGTTCACTATCTTGTTAACGTTAACAAGTTTTAGCAAACGACCAATACCAATTCAAACCGGGAAAGACGTTATAGATGAATACATCAAGTCATCATAAATAGTCCTTCATCCATCGAGAATAGTATAGTACATGAAGATCATACGCCTTTTGATTCCGGCTGTTGCAGTCCTGTTTTTTCAATCTGCCATTGCCGACCCAACTACGCCCTTACGCTATGAGGTCAACCTCAACGACCGGGCCGACGACCAGTTTAAGGTAACCCTGCACGTCAGAGGCTTAACTGATGGCAATGCCATTTATCAATTTGCATCTACCGCACCCGGAACCTATCAGATTATGGATATTGGCCGATATGTTCGGTCGTTCAAAGCCTTTGACGCCAAAGGGCGTGAGGTGAAAACAGAACAGATTTCGACCAATCAGTGGAAATTGGACAAACCCGCTCAGGTTCGGACGGTTCGGTATAGCATTGCCGAAACCTGGGATACGCCCGTCAATGAGCACAAACCCTACAATATGTGTGGTACTTCCATCGAGCAGGATCACGTACTCATCAATGGGCAGGGCGTATTCGGCTATCCAACAGGGATGCAGGCAACTCCTATAGAAGTTAAACTCAACTATCCGACCGATTGGACTGTCGGTACGGCGCTGGAAAAAAACGAAAAAGGAAATTTCGTAGCTGCCAACTACGACCGGATTGTCGATTCGCCGATTTTGCTGGGCCGCTTGACCAAAGCGAGTACTACGGTGGCCGGGGCTCAGGTAGATGTGTATACCTACTCGAAAACCGATAAGATCAAGTCGGATCAGTTGCTGAACAATATGCAGGCGATGCTTACGGCAGCCGGGAAGTTTCTGAAACAGTTGCCCGTAAAACGTTACACGTTTCTGTACCACTTCGAAGATCAGGACTGGGGGGCCTGGGAGCATTCGTACAGTTCGGAATACGTGATTCGGGAGGAGGAGTTCTCGAAAAAGCTGGCCGATAACATGACCTCCATTGCGGCTCACGAATTTTTCCATGTGGTTACGCCACTGAACATTCACAGCGAGATCATTCAGCAGTTTAATTTCGTAACCCCTACACCATCAGAGCATTTGTGGCTGTACGAAGGCGTAACCGAATGGGCCAGCGATGCTATGCAATTGCGGGATAAACTGATCGACCTGCCAACCTACCTGAATGAGCAAACGCAGAAAATCGTTTACGATAAAAGTCTGGACACCACCTATAGCCTGAGCAAGCTTGGACTGACCTGTTATACCGACGAAGGACAGCGACAGTACGGCAATATTTACGCCCGTGGGGCACTCGTAGCCGGTTTGCTTGACATCCGTTTGCTAGAGTTGTCGAACGGAGCGCGGGGGCTGCGGGAAGTGATCAACGAACTGGCTACAGAGTTTGGCCCGAATAAAGCGTTTCCTGAGAAAGAGTTCTTCGATCTGTTCACGAAGAAGACGTATCCTGAAATTGCGGATTTCTTCAATCGTTATGTGAAAGCTGCCGAGCCGTTGCCGTTTAAAGAGTATTACGGTAAACTGGGAATCAACTACATCCCCGCCATGGACGGTGGAGAGAAAGTGCCCACCCTGGGTATGAAGGCATCATTTAACGGTTCGAAGTTTGTATTGTCGAAGGTACCGGAAGCACTGCAAAAGGCGGGTATCCAGGAAAATGACGAGTGGATTGCCTTCAATGGCACAACTGTCAACATGGATAATGTCGCGAAAATTCAGGCGGACATAAAACAGTTGAAAGCGGGTGATCCCTACAAAATTACCATTCGGCGGAATGGTCAGGACAGCACGGTTGACGCGACTATGCAGGAAAAGGCAAACATCAAACAATTTGTCTTCGAGGTGAACCCTCAGGCTACCCCGCAACAGGTGCAACTCCGTGAAGTCTGGATGCGGAACCTGTAAAAAAATCGCCCGTTCATTTGTCGCCGGATCTGCCCAACATGAGCAGATCCGGCGTTTTTTTTTCTTGCTGTTGCTAGTCTGCGATTCAATTGCAGATGAACCGTTTTGACTATATGGGCGAAGTGTATCTGATTAAACCTTTGGGTGTTGAGATCGTCTTACAGAAAACAATGACGTAATCGTCTGGGTTATTTGGACATTACCATCCATCGTATCCATTAAACAGAAACTGTTATGAAAACCATACATCAGATTGTTGCCCTGGTTGGGTTGGCAGTCATTCCCTTCAATCAATTTGCAGAGGCTCAGGCCGTGAAAGGCTGGGGGTCAGGTACAAAAGGTGCTGTGATTGGCGCTGGTGCTGGTGCCGCTCTGGGAGCCATCATCAATAAACAGAACCGCGTTGTGGGCGGTGTAGTTGGTGGCGTGGCCGGTGGTGCAGCCGGATACGCCATTGGTAAAAATGCAAAACGACGCTGGAGCCCGCAGGCAAAAGGCACAGCTATTGGTGTCGGTGCTGGAGCAGCTGCCGGGGCCATTATCAATAAGCGGAACCGGGCTGTTGGGGGTGTCATTGGTGGGGTAGCCGGGGGCGCTGCCGGTTATGCCATCGGTAAGCATATCGATAATAAGCAAAAAGCGGAAGCCGCCCGAATTGCTGCGGCCGAACGGGCAGCTGCCCAGAAAGCGGCTGCTGACCGCGCTGCCGCCAACCATGCCGAACAGGCCAGAGCCGTGGCTCAGAAAACAGTTCCGGCAACTCAGACCGTTAGGCCGGGTATGGAGGCTGTAGCAGGTGCTCAGGGGCAACCCGTTAGCCTGGTCGATACAACGCAGGTGGTCGCTTCTTATGTACTTAAGTCGGGTTTTCTACCCAATGATACCTACGGTGACCCTTCATCGCCGTATCCTACCTCCGAATATCGTCGGAAAAGCTGGTAGGCTTTCGTCAAAAACAGTAGGGCAGGGTTAGGAGTTGTCAGAAAAGACCAACTCCTAACCACGTTCGGTCATGCCTAATTCATTGGAAATAGGCAGTTTATCGGTCATGTACATAATTGGCTGGCCTGCCTGGTCAGCCAGCGTACCTGATGCATCATTCACCTAAAAAACGTTATGTTATGAAAGCTTTTAGTTGTGCACTGCTCGCAGTTGTGCTGTTCTCTTCCTGTTCAAAGTCCGGCGAAACGGTCAATATTCAGGATCTTAATCGGCAGTTTATTGACGCCTGGAATAATAAGGACTCGTCTAAGATAATCTCATTTCTGGCCGACGACGCCCATTTTCTGCAGGGCAACACCCATTTCAAAGGGAAAGGGGAAGTAGCGGATAAATGGGTACGTGAAACTTTACCCACGCTATCTGACCTGAAAACGAATGTGGTTAGTTCAGGCACCGATACACAAACCGCTTACGAAGCCGGCACTTTCTCGGTCGATGTATTGCCGTTGAACCCAAAAGACCCCCATGCCTACGGCGAGGGAAACTACATTCTGCTCTGGAAAAAAGGGTCTGACAATAGCTGGAAACTCAGCTACGCCCAGCTTGAAGATTTACCCGTCCAGGTGAAGAATTAAGGAGAGAGATTTAGTGTGGTATTGAACAAAAGCTCCCGAACGTTTTAACTGTTCGGGAGCTTGTCCTTTCAGAGCATTACTTCGGCCATCGGCTCATCAACATCCGTTCGTCTGCGTCGATGTTTGATTGCCTGGCTGCCCAGCAGAAGGATAAATAAGCTACTGACCACGCAGGCTGTCATGACACTGACCATCGGAATGGCGGTGTTGTTGTGGAAAAAGCTTACAGCTCCCGAAACGCAGGCACCAATTCCCATACGAAAACTACCCATAAGGGCGGCCGCACTACCGGCATGGCGTTCAAACGGTGCCAGCGAAAGGGCCGAGGCATTAGGCCCCGTTATATTCTGACCGCACAGAAACAGGAACAATATTGTAATGAGTCCGTATTGGCCATACCAGCCTGCCCAGGTCCCAAATACCATAATCAGCCCAATAACCGATTGATAGAGTAGGGTAGCGAAAATGATCTGCTCACTGGTAAATCGTTTCAGAAAAAGGCGGTTCAACTGAGTGGGCGCGATAACCGCGATGGACAAAAACGCAAATATCCAGCCGTACTCCTGGGGACTCGTATGGTAGATATTGATGAACACGTCGGAGGAACCCGCCAGATAAGCAAACGGAGCGGCTGTGGCAACGCCACCTACCAGGGCATAGGTCAGAAATTGCGGTTGCTTCAATACCATCAGAAAACTGCCTAATACCGCTTTGGGCCGCAGAGAAAGCGATGGGTCGGCGGGTTTGCCATCTGGTAAAGCAAAGTAAGAACTGACCAGAATCAGCACCGTAATGACGGCCAGAATGATGAAGATGGAGTGCCAGCCGAGTAGTTCAGAAGCATATCCGCCTACAGTAGGGGCTATCATTGGCGAAACGGCCACAACCAGAATGAGCAACGAGAAAATCTGAGCAATCTGATTAACTGGAAACAGATCGCGAACCAGTGCCTGAGCAGCTACCAGACCTACACAGCCACCCAGCGCCTGAATGAGCCGCATCGCAATCAGCGTTTCGATAGAAGTAGCCATTGCGCAGCCAAAGGATGCCAGAACATACACCGCCAGACCCGCATACAAAGGGAGCTTACGCCCGAATCGGTCCAGAAGTGGACCATAGAGAAGTTGGCCGACCGAGATACCAATCAGGTAGGCCGTTAGTGATAACTGAACCTGAGCAATAGACGTATGCAGATCGCGGGCAATAGCTGGAAAGCCCGGCAAATACATGTCGATGGAAAATGGACTGATCGTGGACAACGTGCCCAGAATCAGGATGATAACAAAATGCTGTCGGCGAGTCATTCGCTCAGAAGGGAGGTACTTATCTGTATAGACGCTCAGACGTTTCCGATTGTTCCACCATCGGAAATATTGTTAGGTTTTCTTTAATTGATAGCGGCTACGTCTGAATAACGTAATTGGGCAGTTGAACCAACGATTCATACACTTCAGGCAATACGGGATAGACAACCGTCTCGGAGAAACCTAATTTGCATTGTGATAAATCCTCAAACACACAATGTTGAACCGCAAGGACGCTAAGGCGCAACGAATTATTACTAATTGATTCGTTGCGCCTTAGCGTCCTTGCGGTTCAAAAAACCATAAAACAACATCGATGAACGTCAACGCTTACCTAACCCGAATCCACTACGCTGGCCCCGTAGACGTTTCGCTTGAAACGCTACGAAATCTACACTACCAGCATCTGCTAACCATACCCCTCGAAAACCTGGACATTCACTATGGCCGGGATATTGTGCTGGATACCGATGCCCTGTTTATTAAGCTCATTACAAAAAAACGTGGCGGGTTTTGTTACGAACTGAACGGCCTTTTCTGCGAATTGCTCCAGGCAATTGGCTTTTCAGCTAAACTGGTGTCGGGGCAGGTCTATGAATCGGGAAAAGGATTTAACGATGAGTTCGATCATGCAGCCATTATCGTTCATCTGAACGGTATCGACTGGCTGGTCGATGTAGGGTTTGGTCGTCGGTTTCCACTTTACCCAATAGCTATTCAACCCGGTAAGATTCAGGAAGATCGGACGGGTCAATACACAATCACGTCCTACAATGCCGACTACTGGGTCGTTCAGCATCAGAATGAAACGGGTAACTGGGCTCCTGCCTACCTTTTTACTACCATTTCGCGGCAACTGACCGACTTCAGAAGTATGTGCCGCTATCATCAAACGTCATCGGCATCCTACTTTACGCAGAATATGCTTTGTACGCTCGTAACGCCAAACGGCCGGATTACCCTTACCGACGACAAATTGAAAATTACAGAGCAGAGCCGGGTAACTGAACAACCTGTCGATGATGCGGATGACTTTGAGTATCTGCTGGAAACTTACTTCGGCATTCGGATGAGTTGGGACATTTACGCCCTCCGTCCCGAAGTCCTGTTGTTTGCCATACAGGCCAGTGATTCTAGTTTCCGAACTCCGGTCAATGGGCTGGCCAACTATTATTTTTCGCATCCGCATCCATAAACACACCACCCGTTAAGTTCACCGACTGAAGTTTCTTCTTAATTGGGAGCTTGACCATAGCCTGTTTCTGATTAGCCTGCCAGATAGCTGGAGTCTGATGGAAAGTTTCCTTTGTACCATCGGCAAAGGTGACCACTATATCCACTGGTACGGCAAATCCACCGATGTTTTGTAGGGTAATGGTTACCTGTGATGCTGACGATTCTACCTTCTGAATGGCCAGGTCGATGTAATTATGGCTGAAGAACCAGTTATTCCAGAACCAGTTGAGGTCTTTGCCAGATGAGCTGTTGAAGCTGAAAAACATGTCCCAGGGGGTTGGGTGCTTCCCATGCCAGCGGTCGATAAACGTGTGCAGGCTTTTTTTGAATTCGACATCGCCGAGTAAATCCTTGAGGGCTAAATAGCCCAGTGCCGCTTTACCGTATTCGTTGTTGCCGAGCGCTGCCCCACTCAGGATGTTAGCGGGCGTGATGATGGGTAGATCCTGCTCGGCCGATGGGTCTTTGATCCAGCTATTGACCCGGAAATTCAGGAAGTTTTTCGTCGCCTGCTCGTATCCCAGATCGGCCTGACTAATGAGGTATTCGAAGGCAGTAGTCCAGCCTTCATCCATAAAGCCGTAGCGGGTTTCGTTGACACCCATGTAAAATGGGAACCAGGTATGGGCCAGCTCATGCTCGGCCACGAAGCGCGAAAAATTCAGATCGGGCGTGCTGCTGTCGTTGACCAGCATCGGGTATTCCATATCGGCAAACCCCTGCACGATGGTTGTTTTCGGATAAGGATACGGAACGCCGGGAAGGTTGTTCGAAAACCAGTCGAGTGCATGCCGTCCGAAGCGAACCATCTGGTGAAAGTCGGCCGCGTTATCCAGAAAAGCCGCCTGCACACTAGCCCGTCGGTTCGTCTTTTTATCGACTACCACACTGGATGCATCCCAAACGTAGTGGTTACTGATACACAGCGCCATATCCGGTACATTACTCGCTTTCCATTTCCAACTGTTAACGGCCTGCTGAGCCGTGACCTTCCCGCCCGTCATATCAGCCAGCGTGGCTATATGCATAACCGAATCGGTAGTCATCGACTCATTCAGGCGTTTAGCGAAAGCGGGTTGTAATACCTCGGCGGCATTCTGTAAATCGCCCGTTGCCCAAACTACGTAGTCTTTAGGAACATTGACGGTGAGCGTATAGTCGTTGAAGTCATTGTAAAACTCCTGTGCTTCGGTAAACGTGGTACGATCCCAGCCGTAATAGTCGTCCATAACTGCTATGCGCGGATAGAAATACGCCAGAAAGAACGTCGTTGAGTCGAGCATACCTTCCCGATTACTTTCCAGCGATATATCGAAGTGCCAGTCGAAGGAAAGTTTTACAGAATCGTGGGGCATCAGTGGTTTAGTCAGAACAACCTGCCGCCAGGTAGCCGTACCAGCATCCCGCCAGTTTTTGGTAGCCCCGTTTTCTGCATAACGGTCGATGTGTATACCCGATGTCAGGTAATCGGGCGAGGCTGGGGCCTGTCGGATGGCACCCGGTTGATGACTATTGAGAAAGAGCTTAAAAACGAGGATAGTAAGTGTATCGGGACTGTTGTTTGTATAGGTGATGTCTTCCGTTCCCCGAATTGTCCGATTGGGTGGCGTTGCCGTAACAGTGATAGCATACCGGGCCGAGTTTTGCCAGTAGTTTTTGCCGGGCTTTCCATCCATCGAGCGGGTGCCTTTCTGGTATGCCTGTTTGATATTTCGTGGCATATATAAACTCTGGGCCTGCATAAGGCCTACGCTGGTGGCTATCAACAAAGTAGCCATCAACGGTTTCCTGAAGGCAAATGGACTGATTCGCATACTGATTATGACTAAGAATACGTGCAAGCTACTAAAAAGCCGAAAAGTCGATGCTCAAATTTGGAAGAGCGGTAAGCGTAATAAAGTTGATCGGGAGGCTCATGAAATCGGTTATGAAACGTTACAGAATATTTTGTGGTTTTACTCGTACTACTAAAAAAAGATCGCCATGGAACAGTCTGCTTTATCAATGCCTTCTGGACGATTAAATCCATTACAAGTTAGTTTACTCCGACTTTTTAATCGAGAAATGACTGATGACCAAGTGCTTGAATTAAAGCGCGTATTGGTTCAGTATTATTCAGAGCGATTGAAGGATGAAGTAGAACTAGCTGTAGTTGAGCGCAGCTATACACAGGCCGATTTTGACAATATGTTAAATGAGAACTCCTGATGTTACGGATTGTTGTCGATACAAATTGTCTTTTAACGTCTATCTCTCCTCGTAGCTCATATTAAAACTTTATCGACTATTTGAGCGTGAAAAGCTTGAGTGGGTAGTCAGTAATGAAATTTTGACGGAATATGGCGAAAAGCTAATTGAAAAATATTCGGTACAAACGGCTGATCTAGTGCTGACTATTCTGACACTTGCCCCCAATACATTATTTCAGGAAGCTTATTACAACTGGCAGCTTATTGAAGAAGACCCGGACGATAATAAGTTTGTAGATGTTGCTATTGCGGCTGGGGCAGATTATCTGATTACGAATGATAGTCATTTCCGTGTGATGAAGAGACTTGTATTTCCTAAAGTCAACATTGTTTCTTTAACTGACTTCTTAGATATGATTTCCGAAGATTAATAAGCGTAAAAAAACCGGGAATACGAGT
This sequence comes from Spirosoma sp. 48-14, assembly GCF_001898575.1. GTDB lineage: Bacteria > Bacteroidota > Bacteroidia > Cytophagales > Spirosomataceae > Spirosoma. The sequence continues at coordinate 148,778 of NZ_MKUD01000003.1, read as the reverse complement.
AAACTCGTATTCCCGGCGAAAATCCATTATACAATTGCTTATACGCCCAGTGGGCCGCCCAGGGTAACATTCGTACCAGCGCTGGATGTGGAATGGATACCCGCATGATGGCTGCCTGGGTGATGTTCCTCTTCTTCCTTAGAGCCTTTATTGATGAACGATTCGGCCAGGATTGTCAATTTCCGGTCGGTTTCCTTTTCTTCTTCCAGTGTCATCGCCAGCAGTTCGGCCGATTGCGTAAAATCAAGCACATGAGCCAGCGTTAGTAAGGAGCCATAGATAGCGATTTCATAATGTTCGATAGCCTGTGCGGCAATAATCAGTCCGGCATCGCGGGTAAGCGAGCCTGATTCTGTATTGTCAATAACCCATTGAGCATCGTGGATTAATCCGTCGATTGCTGCTGATCTATGTTCCTCGGCCCTAATGCCGATAATTCGGAATATCTCTTCCAGTCGTTCAACCTGTTTTCGGCTTACCTCCTCATGATAGGCAAAAGCATTACCTACTTCGTCGGTTGTGCTGGCTTCAGCCTGATGTGCTAATGCATCGACTGCTCGCTTTTCAGCATAGTATACACTTTTCAGGTTAGTGATAAACAGGTCACGTAGCCCTTCATCAGCAGTGGAGTCGTTTCCACTGAAAAAACTCGCAATTCGTTCTCCTAAAGAGGCCATATCACTTTATTGTTAATGTAAATTAAATGATTAACAATGATGGTATCTAAATCTGTGCCATGTGGTGATAATCAGCAGGGTATTGATTGATAAATGTCAGAGTGGTACTATTTTTCCACAGTTATTGTGGGGAATTGTCGCTTTGTGGTAGGTATTCAATTAATACCCTGCCGCCTGCCCATCTTTCCGCATCTCGGAGGCTCCCCAATAGATTCGATGAACAGCATCCCATTGAATAGCCTGATAGCCACCGAAGAAATCGGTTGGTGCCAGGTGGTGCCCCCGTTTTTCCAGTTCATCCCGAACATCCTTACCAATACCACTCTCCAGCGCCAGCCGGCCACCATCCGTCATAAGAGTGCCAATCGGTTCGCTACTGCCCGAATGGCTAAATCGGGCAGCGTCGCCCGCTTCCTGTACATTCATGCCAAAGTCGATGATGTTGCACAATACCTGTAAATGGCCTTGTGGCTGCATAGATCCTCCCATAACCCCGAAGCTGAGAAATGGCTCTCCATTTTTCAGCACGAAACCGGGTATAATAGTATTGAATGGTCGCTTGCCAGGTGCGTAGACGTTGGCATGGCCGGATTGCAGGTTGAAACTGGTGCCCCGGTTATGCAGAACGAAGCCAAGCTTATCGGGTACCAGCCCACTACCAAACTCCAGCATATTGCTTTGAATGAGCGACACGATATTCCCCTGCTCATCAGCGACCGTCAGGTAAACGGTGTCGCCGGTACGAAGGGCTGGGTCGCCAGCGTCCAGATGTTCGGATGCTTTTTTTAGGTCGATCAATTTCCGGCGTTGGGCCGCGTATTCTTTGGTGAGTAGCCATTTCGTTGAGGCCCTGGCAAAATCGGGATCGGCATAGTACCTGGCTCGATCTTCAAAGGCTAACTTTTTGGCTTCGACGAGTAGATGGAGGTAATCGGCACTGTTATGGCCAAGTTTTTTCAGGTCATACCCTTCCAGAATATTCAGCATTTCCAGTACCGAAATTCCCTGGCCATTGGGCGGTAATTCATACACATCATAGCCCCGGTAATTCACCGAAACAGGATCGACCCACGTACTTTGATGAGCCGCTAAATCGGCTTTTCGTATATATATACCAGCCCGTTGCGCGTAGCGATCAATGGCATCGGCAATGCTACCCTTATAAAAAGCATCCCGGCCACCCGCAGCAATTTTTTCGTATGTAGTAGCCAGATCGGGGTTTCGAAACAATTGCCCTTCAACCGGCGCTTTGCCGTTGATCAGGAAAGTTTTGCGGAAGTTGCTGAATTCCTGAACGATAGCTTCACTAGCCGCCAGTCGGTTAGCGGCTACCTGCCAGGAGTAAGCAATAACCTGTGGAACGGGAGCCCCCTCGCGGGCGTAGCGGATGCTGGGAGCTAGAAGAGTGCGCATGGGTAACTTACCAAACCGATGATGTAACTGAAACCACCCATCCACCGCGCCCGGTACCGAAACCGATAAAGGGCCATAAAGCGGAAGCTGTTTTTTGTCGCCCAGTAGTTTCTGCAACGCTTCGTAGGTAAGCCCTTTTGGCGACCGACCACTGGCATTCAGGCCGTACAATTTTTTATCCTTCGCCGACCAGACAATGGCAAACAGATCGCCACCGATGCCACCGTTATTGGGCTCGACAACACCCAGTGCCGCATTCGCAGCAATGGCAGCATCAATAGCCGTACCCCCTTGTTTCAGTATATCCAGCCCGATCTGGGTAGCCAGTGGATGACTGGTGGCTACCATACCATGTTGGCCTAATACCGGGCTGCGTGTAGCAAAATTAGGCCCGGTAATCCGATCCCCTTTGCCCATCTGCTGGCCATGCAGAGGGAGATCAAGTAGCCAAATGGTTGATAGACAGAAATAAAGGCAAAGCCGATTCATAGAGCTAAACGGTTTACGTTTAAACGCAGGAGTACGCTTCACTTACTGTAGTAGCCAATGCAAGGTCATTACACCGGCCAGCCCGGATACGGAAACCAGTGTTTCCATGATCGACCAGGTTTTGAGCGTATCGACCATCGAGAGTTGAAAATACTCCCGAAACAGCCAGAAACCCGTATCGTTGACGTGGGAGAACATCATGCTCCCGGCACCGATACTCAAGACCATCAAATTCGGCTCGACACCCGAGGTCGCCAGGAGTGGGGTTACAAACCCAGCAGTGGTAATACCCGATACGGTCGACGAGCCAACACAAACCCGAATAAGCGCAGCCATACCCCAGGCCAGTACATACGGGTGAAGCGTTGAGTGTTGCATCAGATCGGCAATCGACTGATTTACACCGCCATCTGTCAATACTTGCTTAAGCGCACCTGCGCCACCAAAAATCAGAAACAGCATAGCCACATCCTTAATGGCATCGCCGAACAGGGCGGTTACTTCGGGCATTGTTTTTCCCCGCCACAGGCCTAAGGTGAATGACGCCAGAACGACCGCCAGAAACATACTTACGATGGGTTCGCCCGTAAAGAGTAGCGTTTGTTGCTGCCAGGAGTTAGTTGGCAGAAAAGGACTAATCAACGTGCTGATACCAATGAGCAGGATCGGAAACAGAACCGTTAGGAAGCTTACAGCGGTCGAAGGTGTCTGATGAGTTTCCAGGTTAGGAGCAATAAATGCTGGGTTGGGAAGGTTGGTGTACCGCTTTAGTGTGGAGCCGAATAAAGCACCTGACACCAGAATAGCCGGAATCGATACAAGGATACCGTAGAAAAGCGTCAGACCCATGTTGGCGTTGAACTGCTTTAGTATGGCCAGTGGGGCCGGATGGGGTGGTAAATAGCCCTGCGTAACGGACAGGGAAGCCAGCATCGGCAGGCCAATGTACAGAGCCGGTAGTTTATAGCGATAGGCTACGGTGATGACCAGCGGAGCCAGCAACATAAACCCCACCGAATAGAACAACGGTAAGCCAACAATAAAACCCGTGACCATAAACGCCCAGCGAGCATGTCGGGTGCCTACCAGCCCCATCATACTACTGGCTATTCGCTCGGCGGCTCCACTTTGAGCCACCAGTTTTCCCAGCATAGCACCCAGGGCAATAATGGCCGTAATCGAAGCCAATGTGCCACCGATCCCTTTCTGAATGGCCTCGACAATAGCTAAAGGTTTGAGGCCTAAAGCCAGTCCAACACCTACTGATACGGCTAAAAATGCCAGAAAGGTGTGTAAACGAACCCATGAAATGAGTGCTATCAGCGTCAGGATGCCAAGCAAGGTAATGGTTAGGGGCATGAGGGAAGTTGGGAAGTCGTTCCGGGTTTGTGTTGGAAAGACGCTGATTAGTAGATTTTAACCTTGTATAAGTAAGAGAAACGATAGAATACATTCTCTTTCGGCAGGTTTAGTTTCATGCCGCAAGCCGTATTATTGGGGCGCAAGAAATGGTAAACTTTAGATAATAGGGATTAAAATTTACAACTAAAAAAATAGTTTTATGTAAAATTTGTTATTTGTTATAATAAAATTCTCATTATTGCTATATGCAAAACCACAGATATTTATAGTTATGAGTAACTCGAATCAACTTCAATATTTCGTATCGCAGTCGTATCGACAGGTTCAGCTTTCGGTTGAGAAAGGAACAACGCCGTATCCGTACAGTGATTTTAATACGCAGTTTAACCAATTACTGGAAGCTTCGGGCGACGAAGCCTACGCCCGTAACCTGACCATTCAACTGGTGGAAGAAGCCGCGCAGTATCGCCAGAATACCGATTATCTGCGCCAGGAAATGACTTTTGAAGCCCAGGCATCTACTTTGGTAGACCGTACTACGGCTGTGGCGCTTGATCAGCATCACGACGCTGCATTGGTAGAACGCCGTATGCATCGGCATGCTCAACGTACCAATCAGCTAGTGGCTGAGTTGGCTTGATGAGTTTTATTTGCAAGTACGCCCCCGTTGGGGTCGCATATTTATAGGGGAATCAAGCTTACTATAGACATGCGACCCCGACGAGGTCGTACCAAGTCTGACAGAAAAATAAGATCAAGGTAACGCCGTTGACCCAATCTGACAGGATTGAAAACCACGTATTAAACCTTTCGAATCAAATCCAATAGTTTGCGGTCCAGCTTATGGCCGTACCAGTCTTCGTAGGCTACGTCCGTTCGGCCGGAGTCCAGAATGCCGAAAGAGCCCACAAACTCCCAGAGCGCGAACCCGATTCCATGGCTGGATAGAATGTCGAGCACATCACTGAACCAGGCTAGAAAGACGCCATGTGGCGTTTTGTTCCAGCAACCGCACTCGCCACAGTGGACACCCACGCCTTTGTTGACCAGTTCAATCCAGGGCTGATAAAACGTTTCGAGCATGGCCCGGCTGAGGTATTTGTCGCCTACCTGCCCCGGCCATTTGGGTTCAGGCAGATGGTCTGGGTCTTTATTGGCCCAGGGTGCTTTGTAGTGCGAAATAATCCCCGGATTATACCCCCGGCAACTTTGTGCAATATCCAGGTCGACCAATTCGGGAATGACCGAGCTGCCGGTATTGTTCCCATCGGCAATGATCAAGTGCTTCGGATTTTCCTTTCGAATGGCGTTGGAAGCGGCCATAGCCACTTTTCTGTATACATCACCAGGAACCGTACTATGGGGCGAATGCTGATCATTCATATCGGCCCGCATACTGGGTTCGTTGAGCAGATCGAAGCTAATTTTTTTTGATGATACGGATTTGTACCGCTTTGCCCACATGTTCCAGTGGAAGCAAAACGCATCCAGCGCAGCCTGGTCTTTCCAGAGATTATAGGGTTCATGGAAGCCCGCATTCACACAATAGCCCGGTGCCCGGTGTAGGTTCAGGCTTACATGCAGGTTATACTTGTGGGCCATTGATACTAACTGATCAATTCGATCAACGGCTTGTGGGTCAATGTGATACACTTCGTCGGGCGTGATGTTGCGGCTCCGGTCGAATTTCAGATACGACGGGTAGGCAATAGGTATCCGAACGAAGTCGAAGCCCCAGTCCTGCATCCATTTGAAATAGTCCTCTTTTGTGGCGGGTCGACTGTTGGCCGGGTCGGGTGAGAAGAAATCCAGCAGGTTAAACCCCTTCCATTTAGGCAGTTTGTTTTTGGCTTGAAGAGTTGTTTGCGGAGTTGCCAGTAGGTCCGGGCCTGCCGTGCTCAGCGCTGTTGCCAGCAGGCTTGTATTCCGAATAAATGTCCGTCGTTCCATACGTGGAAGAGGGTAGCAAATTCTTAATCTACTCGCAGAACCCTGCTGTGTTGTCATGTTTTCTGTAGTACCCGCTCCAACTGAAGGCTTGCAGGGAAAATTACGTATAGTTATTCGATTGGCTAGTCAAGTAAAAACGAGGGCATTGACGCCTTATAAGGCAAATCTTGCATGTTGACGATAAACAGAAACCGATAACTATGAAAAAAGACCTTTTCGCGTTGGGCCTGGCTACCCTTTCACTCCTGGGTGTATCCGATAGTTTTGCTCAGAAAGGAAAGCCGTTGTACACGTTTCCGATTGGGGTTGAGTCGTATACCTACCGGGCCAGCTTCCCCAAAAATGTTATTGCCACCCTGGATACCATCAAGGCGTTAGGCATTACGGATATGGAAGGAGGTGCCCCAAAAGGATATACCGAAGCCGAATTCAAGAAGCTATGCGACGAACGTGGTATTAAAATTTCGGCTACGGGTGGGGGATACGAACAACTGGCCAAAGACCCTACTGACGCGATCAATAAAGCAAAAGCACTGGGCGCTTCGTACATCATGTGCGCCTGGATTCCTCATGAAAGAGGCCAGTTTAACCTCGATAATGCCAAAAAAGCCGTGGAGGATTTTAACCGCATCGGCAAAGCCATGAAGGACCAGGGTATTACCTTTTGCTACCATAATCATGGCTACGAGTTCCACCCCTACGAAGATGGTACGTTGTTCGACTATATTGTGAAAAATACCAATCCCGAATACGTTTCATTCGAGATGGATATTTTGTGGGCGCAGCATGGTGGAGCCGACCCGGTTGCCCTACTGAAAAAATATGGTAGTCGCTTTAAGCTAATGCACCTGAAAGACCTCAAAAAAGGAATAAAAGGTGATCTGACGGGCGGTACTCCCCCCGAAAACGATGTAGTGCTCGGTCAGGGACAGGTGAATATTCCTGAAATTTTACGGCTGGCGAAAAAAGCAGGCGTCAAGCACTACTACATTGAAGATGAGAGTAATAAAGAGTACGAGCAAATGCCTAAGAGCATTGCCTATCTGAAGAGCTTGAAGGAGTAAGTCTTTTGCAAGCCATAAATACAGATCGCTTTTATAGTTTGCCATTTTGATCAAAGGGAGGAATCTCAACGTTGCCAATCAGGCAAGCTGGAGATTCTTCCCTTTGATCAAAATGGCAAAATGCTTTATAGTGTTGATATAGTGGAGGTTTGCTACGTTACTTTTTGCCTCTCTTCAATTTTCTATTGGCTTTCCGAATAGCATCGAACCAGAGGTCGTAGGTGAAGCAGCTTTCCCACCCCCGGAAATCGTAATGCCACCACTCCCACGGAAATATAGCGAAGCCAACCTGCTCCATCGCCGAACGTAGCAGGGCGCGGTGTGCCAGCGATGCACTATCCGAATCCATATAACTATGATAGGCACGTGGGGTCGATTCGTCATAACCTGACGGCATGGATAATCGTTTGCCCGTTTTCAGTTCATACAGCGACAGGTCGATGGCCATCCCCCGGTTATGTTTGGAGCCTTTTCGTGGATCGGCCACAAACGTGGTGTCACCATGTTCTTCATAAAAAAGCATGGTGATCGCGTAAGGTCGGTATCCGTCGAACAACACCAGTCCATAGCCCTGTTTTTTCAGATTTTCAGCCACCTGCTTTAGGGCTAATGCTGCCGGTTTACGCATGAACACATCAGCGGTTGGGTACAGCTTTCGTTTGAGAAAATTGGTGGTATCGGCATAGGTAACGTCGTACTGGGCATCCGGTAGAATCTGGCGCATATCGACCAGTTCATTGTCGGGGTCAGCCGCTACAATTTTTTCATAAATCCCCACATCGCTAACCACCGGCAAGCCGTACTTACTTTTGGGTAAATCAAATTTCAGTGGCTGAGCCAGAAGCGATACGCTTATTGACAAACAAAATAGGAGCGTGCTCAGGCAGATTGATTTCGTCATGTAGTTGCTGGTGAGTGGATTAGCTGTCAACGGCCAGCATTAGAGACCGTTGTGGGCTGATACAGAAAGTAATCATAAATAGCACGGGCCGACTGAGCAATAACCTGTTCTCGCTCGGCTAGCGGCATGGGCGAATCACCAACGAAAACCGCAATGGCTATATGGCCTGCCTCATCGGGTAATGTGATGATGCCTACATCGTCGGTAGCTAGGTTGTTCAGTGAGCCCGTTTTATGAGCAATAACTGTGTTGGGAGGCAGATAGCCTTTGAGTCGTGCGACCCCTCCCCGGCAACGTTCCATGACCCCCAGTAACAGGGCACGACTGTCGGGTTTGAGAGCCGTGCCCCGGTAAATTTGCGCCAGTAAATTGACCATCGCTTCGGGGGTTGAGGTATCGCGTGGGTCGGTTGCCAGTTTGCGGGAAGCCTGCTGCCTTATATCAGGTGTAATAGCACTGTCTAATCGGGCGTAAAAACCAAGCGTCCACTGATTCGCAGGTGGTAAGGTAATGCCATCGAGATCGGCCAGTAGTTGAATAATGGTTCGGTCCACCGACATACCCTGAATGCCCAATGCGTTGACCCGTTTCTGAACGGCCTCGGTTCCGCCAACCAGCCGGAGTAGAATATCCGTGGCCGAATTGTCGCTAATGACCATCATCAGTTCGAGCAGGTTTTGAACCGATAGCTGAACACCCGGTTTGGCAAACAGGACATCCAGCGTCCCACTTCCCGGATGCAGATCGGACGGTTGTAGGTCGACCATCGTCATTAGCGACAGCTTACCTTGCTCAATGAGGGTAAACAGTTGTACCGCTATGGCTACTTTTACCGTGCTGGCCATCGGAAACCGTTCCTGTATGTTCAGGCTGACCTGCTTTCCCGACTCAAGGTGAAGGGCACAGATACCGACTTTCCCCTTCGCCAGGGTTGAAATACGTTGGAGTTCGCGTTCCAGCCGTTGGGTGGGAATATCCGACGATTTTTTGATTGACTGGCCTGTTTGCGCAGTTACCGAAAGGCTCCCGAATAGCCATGCACAGAATAGAAGTAAAGACCGTTTCTGGAAAATTGATCGCATTGATTGGCTTGTTTATGAGGTGAGGTTCGCTTATCGACAGGTTAAACCAAAGCCAGTGCTCGTTCCAGATCAGTTATCAGATCACTGACATTCTCGATGCCGACAGAATACCGAATCAGACTTTCGGGAATGCCCAACAGGCTCCGTTGTTCTTCGGTTAGTTCAACGTGGCTGGTGGTTCGGGGTGGGCCAGCTAGTGTGCTGACAGAACCCAGGCTAGCGGCCAGATGAACAAACTGTAGGCGGGGAAGAAACTGCTTAACCTGCTCATAGCCTCCAGTCAGCGAGAAGCTCAGGATACCCCCAAAGCCTGACATCTGTGCTTTGGCAATGGCATGGCCGGGATGGCTCTCAAGGCCGGGATAAAATACCTCACTGACTTTGGGATGGGCTTTTAAATACTGAGCTACGGTAAGTGCCGATGCATTTTGTCGTTCGATACGTAGTTCCAGCGTTTTCATGCCCCGCGCAATCAGGTAGGCAGGGTCGGCCTGTAAGCTGGCCCCGTTGATTTCCCGGAATTGAAAGACTTTCTGGATGAGGTCTTTGCGTCCGCACAGTACACCACCCATCGCATCGGAGTGACCGCATAGAAATTTAGTCGCGCTGTGCAACACTAAATCGGCGCCCAGCGCCAGCGGATTTTGGTTGATGGGTGTCGCAAATGTGTTATCGACCACCGTAACTGCCCCTACTTTTTTAGCCGCAGCCGCTAAACGACGCAGATCGACAATTTTGAGCGTCGGATTCGTTGGGGTTTCCAGGTAGAGCAGGTCGCAGCCTTTCGCCAGTTCGGTTTCGATTGCATCGAAGTCGGTAGTGTCGCAGAGAGTAACGTTTACCAGATAGCGGGGTAGAAAATCAAGGAAAAGACGACTGGCTCCGCCGTAGGTGTCTTTGAGGGAAACCACCCGTTTGCCGGGTTCCAGTAACGCAAACAGGGTATTGCTGATGGCTCCCATACCCGTAGCGAAGGACGTTGCCGCTTCGGCCCCTTCCAGAATTCGGATTTTCTCTTCGAGTACGTGAACGGTTGGGTTGGTATTGCGGCTGTAGATGTATCCATCAGCATTGCCCGTTGCTACCCGATGCCATTCATCCAGGTCATTATAGCCGAAGGTGACACTTTTAATAATAGGAGGGGTTACGGCTCCCTGGGTAAACAAATCGGTTTCGCCCGCCCATACTGATGCCGTACTTTTCTTGTACTCCGAAAAATCCATACTTATCAGGTTGTAATTGATTGATGTCTAATTGGTAATGATACGTAAAAAAGGAATTAGCGCTAATCACATAGAACACAGATTTTTATGATCTCTATGATTTTTAAGAGTAGCCGTCATTACAACCGACGTGTTGCCAGGAATCGTACTGATTTGGATACTATTCGGGCAGAATCAACCGAATTGATTAACTTTTGCGTCTTCTTCACGACAACCTGTATGACAATGCGATTTTTAGACAAAACCAGCAGGCTGATTTTCCTGACTGGCTTTTTACTCGCTGGCGGAACATACGTCTCTGCTCAGTCCCGACCGTCCCTTCCTGAATTACGGCAGCAAATAGAGCAGGAGTTGGCCCGACATCCGGGTGTGTTTGCGGTTGCTTTTAAGGACCTGACAACAGGCCAGGAACTGCTCATTCGGGAGAAAGAACTGTTTCATGCCGCCAGTACCATGAAAACGCCCGTCATGATCGAGGTTTACAAGCAACAGGCCCAGCACAAGCTATCGCTTTCGGACTCGATTCTGGTCAAAAATGAATTCAAAAGTATTGTCGATGGAAGCCCGTTCAGTTTGCCCATTAGCGTAGATGATGATACGGTTACGTACAAACAGTTGGGTACGAAACGGACGTTGGCTTCGCTGGTGTACGACATGATCACGGTAAGCAGTAACCTGGCAACTAATCTGATCATTGAAAAGATTGATGCCCGGAAGGTAACCCAGACCATGCGCGAACTGGGTGCTAACGATATTCAGATTTGGCGGGGTGTAGAGGATTCGAAAGCGTTTGCGAAGGGCATGAACAATGCCACAACAGCCTACGACCTGATGGTCATCTACAATAAACTGGCGCAGGGGAAAGTGGTCAGCCCCGAAGCATCGAAGGCAATGATCGGCGTCCTGCTGGAGCAGAAGTTCAACGAATCCATTCCTGCTAAACTGCCTAAAGAGGTAAAAGTGGCCCATAAAACCGGCTCGATTACAGGTGTTCGGCATGATTCGGGTATCGTATACCTGCCCGATGGCCGGAAGTACGTGCTGGTTATTCTATCGAAGCAGATTAAGGATGATATAGAAACGCAGAATGCAATGGCAACCATCTCGGAATGGCTATACCACTATGTAGCGCAGGGAGGCAAATAAAATGAGAGGATTTATAACGTTTGTAAATCGCGTAGATGAGGCAGGTGGCTGACCGGAAGAACTTGCCCCGCCATTATCGACTTGATGTAAGAGTGCCATCTGGTAACCGTTCTGAACACAATACACCTTAACTACTTACACCATGATTGCTCCGGAAAAAGACAGGGCCATTCCAATTTATTCGCTTCAGCAAAGCAGTAGTCTGGGGAGTACGATATTCGAAGTGGTCGAATCGAACGGGGAATTCCGGCGGCATCGATCCAACTTTCTGATTCCGCATCGGAAAGACTATTATTTCCTGTGCTTCGTGCGTAATGGAAGCAGTCGCCACTGGGTCGATTTTTCGCCTTACACCTTACGGCCGAATACTTTCTATTTTTCGTTGCCGCAGCAGGTACAGGTGAAGGAAAAAACCGAACCGCTGGAAGGAATTATGCTGTCGTTTACGGAAGAGTATCTCCAACTGGACGAAAACCGATCGTTACGGCAATTGCCCATTATTCAAAACCCCGACAATGCCCACGAACTGACGTTAAAACCTGAGCATGTACAGTTTCTGGAAGACCTGCTACCGAAAATTCTGGCTGAGTTTAACACCGACCAAAACTGGCGAAGCAAAATGCTGCAATCCTACGTCAGCATTTTGTTGATTTATGTAAGTCGCCTATATACCGAACAGGTTCAGGCAATGGGGAGCTTGGCCGATCGGGGCTTGCTGAAACAGTTTCGGGCGTATATTGAAGAAAATTATGCTACACTCCATCAGGTGGCCGATTATGCGGAACTGCTCCATCTGTCACCGGGGCACCTGAACGACCGCATCAAGCAGCAGAGCGGTAAAACGCCCATTGAACACATTCACGAGCGGCTGGTGCTGGAAGCCAAACGATTGCTGTTGCATACTGACCTATCGGCCAAAGAGATTGCCTGGCAACTGGGTTTTGACGATGCGGCTTACTTCCATCGGTTCTTCAAGCGATTGACGGGCGATACACCGACCGCGTTCCGGACTGACATCCGCGAAATGTACACGTGAAACCGACAAACGGTCAATGATAGCCGTTCGATAGAGCTGTAGCTTTGCGGTATGAACGCAGAGACAGAATTCAATAAACAGATCGTTACCCGTTTCAACAAGGAGGCTATTGAGCAGGGGCGACTCGAAGCCTTTGACGAATTAATTGCCTCCGATTTTATTAACCATACGGCCCCTGCCGGTATGCCCAAAGGTCGGGAGGGCATGGTACAGTTTATCCTCGACGTAATACGCCCTGCTTTCCCCGATCTGCGCGTTACGATTTATGATCAGATTGCCGAAGGTGATAAGGTGGTGACCCGCAAAGCCTTTCACGCTACCCATTCCGGTCTGTTTATGGGGATTCCTGCTACCGGAAAATCTATTGTCTTTCCTATAATCGACATCGTACGATTGCGCGACGGTCAATACATTGAGCACTGGGGTATTCGTGATACATATGCCGTTCTAAAGCAACTTAATCAGGAGTGAGACTATGAAAACATACCTCGTTTTGGTCCGCGAACCCGACGGTCGAATGAGTATTCCACCCGCCGAGGACATTCAACTGCATCAGCTTGCCATGAAATCCTGGATAGAAGGGCTTATTACCAACGGGCATTGGCTGAGCGGTCAGGCGTTAACACTGTCGGGGCGGGTGGTTCGCCCAACGGCTGATGACCCACAGGTAACAGATGGTCCTTACCGGGTCGATGAGCTGGAAATTGTCGGTGGTTATATGTTGCTACAGGCAGCCAGCCTTGACGACGTTACGGCACTCATGAAAACCTGCCCTGTGCTGGATACCGACGGTTTCGTCGAGATTCGGGAAACAATGTAATGAGTAAGATTCGAATAGAACCGCGAGGACGCGAAGACGCAAGGTAGTTAGATACGTTTTGAGACCTGGCGTCCTGGCGGTTCATATAACTTCTTTACAATTTAAGCTTGATCGATAACCTGCCCATAACAGCCGTAATACCGATAATCAGCAAGGCAAACAGTAAGGATTTAACTAAACCAATTAGTCCGGTTGTCAGTACAGCCGGTAGCGAGAGGCCAGATAGTGCCGCCACGCTGTAATACACATACGGAATCAGATAGCAGGTTAACGTACTGGTTCCGGCGGGTTTGATAAAGTCGAACCAGTGGGCTTTCTGGCGCAGGTCGACCAGCCAGTAAACACCAGCGTAGACGATGTACGCAATGCCGCAGCAAAGGAAAATCCAGGTGGGTGTGGCCTGAATCTTGGAGATAATAAAGGCATTTCGGAGCAGAAAACCAGCGACGAGCAAGACGATACCCAGGGCAATAAACACCAGAGGTACTTGTTTTTCCTGACCAGATTGTTGCCAGCGCGTTAGCAAATGCGTAGCCAGAATACCCGCAAACGCAAATACATTGAAGGCACCATTGTCGGGAATCCAGGTGCGTGGGCCACTGGGCCAAAGTGCATGCAACCAGCCTGCATGACCAGCTATGTTCAGTAGTGTAAAAAACAGCCCACAGATGACCAGTAGAACAGGCTTTTTGTGGAGGAACAGATAGAGTGTAGCACAGGTGAGGTACGTCCAGCCGATTAGCCCTAAAATGCCCCACCATTGGGGTGTCATACCCGTCACGTGCGTAGCGTCGCCCCCTTTGAACTTGGCGGCCAGGTAGATCAGAATGCCAATTCCCAATGCTTGCAAGCCCATAAACAATGTGTTTGCCGTACCCGCTCGTTTAGGATATTGATTCCAGATCAGAAAGAAGCCAATGACCATCAGAATCTGAAACCAGGCCGACCGCATACCCGTAGCCTGTTCATTCAGATCGGGCAAATTGACAATGAATACGCCCATGACAAGCAGAGCGATCGACCGGAGTACGATGTGTTGGAGGAGCTGTATAGACGAATCCCCTTTGGCAAGTCGGTGTTGGATCGCGAACGGAATCGACATCCCAACAATGACCAGAAAGCAGGGGAAAACGGTATCGGCAAACCCCAGAAAGTCCTGATCCCGGTGCGCATGCTCAAGCCAGACCGGAATGCCCGATAAAGTCCCTAAGTCATTGACAAAAATCATGGTCAGCATGGTCAAAGCCCTGAATACATCAATCGAAAATACACGTTTTACCGCCTGACTAGTGCGGTTCGGTGAGGATTGAACGGATACCATTATTATACGATTTAATTTGTAGCGCCTAACTTTCCTATCTCGTCATACATCGCTTTGAAGCAGTTGGAAGGAGTATTTTCGCCTGCTTCGTCCGACAATTTTTTACCGTAAAATTCGTCCAGAAATGGCCCGGTTCCCGACCAGATTGTTTGCATCATCCCCTGGAATCGTTCTTTCATGATAGGCGTTACAGATTTTCGAAACCGGACCATATCCTGCGTTTGAGTAACGGCAAAACCGGGTTTGCGCCAGGGGCAAGTGATCACGCTCAATCCTTTTGTTGCGAAATAAACAGCCGTCTGATCGGGCCGTTCGTAGTGCCAGTCGCAAATCATCACATCTTTAGGAATCAGGTCAATGGCGCGGTACGTGTTATTAAAACTACCTTCCCACATACCGATACCCGTAGTTTTGCCGTCGATCAGTCGGTCGCCCCACATCCAGAGTTTCCGATTTTTTAGTGCCAGGTGATTACGTATCTGGGTCACTTCGCCAGCGAATAGTTCCGCTTTATCACGCCCGGAACAGCGTGGACATTTGTCGTGACCAATGTAAAAGACCTCGTCCAGACCGGCATGGAATGCATCGGCTTCGAACACATCGCAGATTTCATCGACCAGATCAAAGACGACGGCATGAACGCCCGGATGCAAGGGGCAATAGCTTTTGCAGTACAACCCATCCTCGTTGGGCCATACATACTTTTCAGGCATTTTTACGCTGGGCGTTTCATCGAAGTCGGGGTAAACGCGTAGCAGATTGCCGACTTTACTAGCCCAGGATTGATGCCCCAGCAGATTAATTTGCGGAATAAGCCGAATGTTGTGCTTCTGACAGGCTTTCACCAGCTTTTTTACTTCCCGTCTCGACAGGGCAATGCTGTCGCGTAGTTCAGGGTGAGAGTCGAACTGATAGTTGTAATCGACCCGAAGAATCAGGGTATTGACCTGCCGGGTCGCCAATTCGTCGTTGATAAACTGAATAAACGCATCGAGTTGTTTGGGGAGAGGAGCCGCTATGCAAAACCCACGAACGGGCAACAAACTATCCAGCTTCGTTTGGGCAAGAACGGGAACCACGGCTAAAAAAAACAGGCAAAGCAGCAGGTTGATTCGGACCATCGGAATGGACTTTCGTAAGGAGAAGACTACCTGATTAAAGCACGTTTATGTTCGAAAATACCGTTCAGCTAATTGGTTCATTCCTTCTGAAGTGTCGTTCCTCTAATTAATGGAGATTGCCTTCATCAAAAAAATACCCCCAGCCGAAGCCAGGGGTGTGCGGGTAAATCAGGTAGTATTGAGACGTAACGCAGCGTTATTTAATGGCAACCAGTCGGCTGGGGGAAGACTCCACAGAAGGGGTAGCCAGTTTGAACGAGAACTCTTCCGTTTGTGAACCTGCCGAAATCCGGAAAGTATAGGCCCCATCGGTAAGCTGGCTCATATCGAACTGCTGGCGAAACGTATTACGCTTGTTGTTCTTTCCGACTACAATTTCATCGAATACAATATCACCCCGTTCGTTGACTAATTCAAGATGGACTTTATTATCTGACTGGTATTTTTCAAGGCATAACCACAGCTTGGACGCATCGGCGGCCGGGAACATAACGGCCGTAAAGGCTTTTGCATTCGTGTGATCATCGATTGCCAGGGCTGGCGTAGCAACGGATACGGAAAGGGCCAGAAGTAAGGCGCTGGAAAGGAGTTTGATGGACGTTTTCATTGAGTTGATCAGGATTGTTAGAGAACCTTTAGCTGTCAACCCAATGATGGTTACGCAAAAATGAACCGCTGTTGTTCGGGAAAAACGGTCAAAATGGATGATAAACGGCAGAAACTAATCGACAAAGTCCAGGTCTTTACCGAAGGTTTCGTCCATCTGGCTAAGCGACCAGAAAGCCAGGCCATAGACAACTACCGCCAGGATACCGGCAGCTACTAAAGCCCCCGCCGTTGGTTTTAAGGCCTGAAACGACAGGGTCATCAGGATCAGGGTGCCGCGTACCACGCTTGGTACCGATGTGGTGGCCGTATTCCGAAGATTGGTTCCATACAATTCGGCCACCATGGTTAGATACATAGCAATGTAACCCGTGCAGAAACCGGCCAGCAGACAAATCGTGTAAAGTCCTTCGGCCGTTTTGATGCCCCCAAACAGATAAATTCCACTCAATAGGGCGCTGAAGACGAGTAGACCCGTTATCGCCTTGATCCGTGACCGTAACCACTGACTCAATGGACCACTGAGCAAGTCGCCCCCGGCCAGCCCCACATAAACCAGCATCACACAGCGACCCGGCTTTACAATGTCGGCAATACCAAGTGCCTGCCCAAACTCGTTGGCGAACGTTGCTAGTATACCTACAATAAACCAGGTAGGCATACCGACCGTAACGCAGCGGAAGTATTTGATGGCTTGTTTTCGGGTTTTGAAAAACACCAGAAAATTGCCCCGGCTAACCCCTTTGTGTTCGGTTTTCATGCGGCTGAAAAGCCCCGATTCGAATACGCTAACCCGAAGCAGCAGTAACGTCAGGCCCATGCCGCCCCCGACCCAGTAGGCCGTTCGCCAGCTGAAATATTCGACGGTCATATAGGCCAGCCCTGCCCCCAGATAGCCGATGCCTGCCACCATAGCTGACCCATAACTCCGAATTTCTTTCGGCAGAATTTCGGAGATGAGTACCATCGCGGCACCAATTTCGCCCGAAAGCCCGACGCCAGCCAGAAACCTCAACAGGGCATAGGTGTTCACATCCTGCACAAAACCACAGGCAATGTTGGTCAGTGAATAGGTGAGAATACTACCGAAAAGCACCGACATCCGCCCGCGTTTATCGCCCCAGACACCCCACAGAAACCCGCCAATCAACAGCCCGGCCTGTTGAAAATTGATGATAAACGTTCCAGCCTTCGACACCTCTGCGTCCGACAAGCCGAACGATTGCAGGCTGGGAACACGAATAATGCTGAAAATAAGCAGGTCGTATACATCCACAAAAAAACCCAGGGCCGACACAATGACGGGTAAGGTAAACAAGGGGCGTAACGACGTACGAGGGGACGTAGGAGAGAGGGTATGCATGAAAAGGAGAAGGGACGAAAGGAGAAGGCAAGAAGGGAGAAGGGGAGGGTAAAAATAACCTTTCCTCCCTTCCGACCTTTTCTCCTTCTTTTGTTATTCTTCCAGATAATTCAAATCCTTACCGTGAGTTTCGGGTATGGTCAGGATGGAGTAGAAACCGAGGGCAAACGCAATGAGCCCCACAACCGCTCCCGCATCGATAACGCCCAGTGAGGGTTTCAGATCGCCGTACAGGCTCGTCATCAGGATAACCATACCCCGTACCATATTGGGAACCGTCGTGGCGGCTGTGGCCCGGAGGTTCGTACCGAATTGCTCGGCTCCAATGGTGACAAACATGGCCCAGTAACCAATGCCAAAGCCCATGGCCAGACATAATCCGTACAGAGCTGCGGCACTTTTAATGCCTGTGTATAAGTAGATTAAGCCGAATATGAGCGAAATGATCATAAGCAGTGTAACCGCCTTCTTGCGCGATGCCATCGCCTGGCTGATAAACCCACTGGCCAGGTCCCCCACGGCCAGGCCTACATAACACCACATAATGGCTAAACCCGGCTGAATCTCTTCGCCGATGCCCAGTGCTTTGCCAAACTCGTTGCTGAACGTAGCCAGAATGCCAATGACAAACCAGGTGGGTAAACCGATGCCAATGCATTTGAGGTAGCGCTTCAATCGATCCCAGTTGGTGAAAAAAGAAAGAAAATCGCCCCGGCTTACATGCTTTTGGTCCGAAACGTCTTTAAACATTCCTGACTCAACCACACCTACCCGTAACAGTAGCAGGCCAAAGCCCAGACCTCCGCCAACAAAAAAGGCCATTTGCCAGTCGAAAAGTTTGACCGTGAAATACGCGACTACAGCGCCGAACAGCCCGATACCTGCTACCAGTGATGTACCAATGGCCCGTTTTTCTTTCGGCAACACTTCACTAACAAGCGTAATCCCCGCGCCCAATTCACCGGCCAACCCAATGCCTGCAATAAAACGCATGAGCGCGTAGTAAGTGATAGGGTCCATGAAGGTGATGTGCTTTATAAACCCACAGGCAAGGTTGGCAATGGAATACGTAATGATGGAGCCAAATAATACCGAAAGCCGCCCGCGTTTATCGCCCAGAACACCCCAGAGAATTCCCCCCAGAAGTAGACCGCCCATCTGCCAGTTCAGAATAGTAGCCCCAACACTTGATATTTGATCGGGGGCGAGGCCAAGGTCTTTCAGGCTGGGAACGCGAACGATGCCGAACAACAGGAGGTCATAAATATCGACAAAGTAGCCTAGCGCAGCGACAATAACCGGCAGGCTGAACAGCCCAACCGTAGATGATTGAGATTTGGAGGAAACAGTGGGAACGGCCATGCGGCAGTATCAGAGGTTAAGGGAGCGAAACAATTCTGCAATATTACAAAATGACCAAAGAAGATTAGGCTTTATTTGGTCTTCAATAATTTCTTCTGAATAAAAATATCAGCATAGCGACGGCCAAGAATGCGGGCCGATTCGGTATCGAAATGGGTGGCGTCTCCTTTGTCGGACAGGCCTGCCGAAAGCACATAATAGGCATTGGGAAGCTGTTTGGTCGCTGCCATAATGGCTTCATTAACCGTCTTGGCATCCGGGTTACGGTTCACGACAAAATCACCCAGGGTTCCAGCTACGAAAGGCGCATTGGGGGCATTGAGGTCTTTTCGTAATCGTTGAACCAGTTCGGTAAGTTTTTCTTCGTACTCAAGCGCTTTTTCCGGGTCGGAATCTGACTCGCCCTGGTGCCAGATAAAACCGGCCAGCTCCCCATTTTCGAGGGCTTTTTTGGCCCGAATCAGCATGTCATCGTACGGATGCGATTTGGTAGGTTCATAATAGGCCCCTGGTTTCCAGACATTGATGCCCGAACCACCAACGGCGCAGGGAACCAGCCCGATATTCAGGTCGGGGTATGTATCGGCGAGTCGTTGGGCGAAGCTCAGTCCAGGACCTACCCCCACAATATCGGGTTTATCGAAATGCATTGGGTCTTGGGCAGGTATCCAGTTTAGTGCTTTGTCGAGCATCCATATTCGGGGATTAGTTTGCTTCGATTCGGCATCAAGGTCACCTCGACCTGCCATGTTTGATTGACCGATGAGCAGAAAAATCTGGAGCCGGGGAGGAACATCCTGTTTGACGGTAAACAGGGTTAGCAGGAAGCTGCTCATTAAGAATAATAGATGAGTTGACATATATTAAAAGGTTTATTAATCAATGATTTGCAATATTTAAGTTATTAAAAATTGATAAATGGTGATTTGTGATTCTGTTATAACTCCAAAAAGACTATTATTTTAGGCGTGATTTAATCAGGCTCAACTTTTAAGTAACTTGAATTCTGCAAAAGTCGCTATTTCTGAATCACGAAAAACGGAATCATTCGTTCGTTATGGATTAATAGCCATTACTTTTTTTCTATTACTGTATTCAGCCATTACGCAGCAAGCTAAAGGAGATGAAGGAGGGGCGTATCTGCCTGCCTTTGAACAGGCGTTTTCGCTCTGGCCCGCGCTGGACTTGTCGCCCTATTGGTCAATCTCATCCTTTTATTTATGGGTTGTAGCAGCATTACAGGCTGTTGTTGATCCATTGGCTAGTGGTAAAATTCTGTTAACCGGACGTTTACTATCCTTAGCTTGCTGGTTTATCCTGGTCTGGGTTCATGCTCGTTCGGGTCTGTATAAATCTCTGGTTGTGCTGTTTAATCCGTATGTGCTTATCTACAGTGTTCGGGCTCATCCTTTATTGCCTGGTATTCTTCTGTTTTACATATTCTGGACGCTGGTACGTCAGAATAAAAAGGCTGGATTCCTGTTTCTACCTTTTGCGGTAAGTTTTCAGGTTTTCATTGGTGGAACTGTCGGTCTTTTCATGCCGACACTGCCGCTGCAAAAAGGTGCGGTCATTCGTGTAGTAACCATTGGCTTACTGGCCCTCTTGGGTGTATTGATTACCTGGTTGAGCTGGGGTGGCATGTATCCACCAAAATTTGTCAATCATGTTTTTTTTCAGGAATACCACGTTCATGGCAAGCCTTCGTTTGGGTATTTAGCTACCGTTTTTATGATGGCCGGCGGAGTGCTTTGGTTCATTGGTAACCGGACGTTTGAGGATATAAAAGAACATCGGACGTATTCACTGGTCGTTATCGGTTTGCTTATCCTAGCCAGTATTTTTTTGTACAAAACGGCGACTATTGTTGGTATTGCCCGTCAGCTTAGCCAGAGCTGCCTGGCTAATGACCAATTAGGCTGGGTTCTAATTTTTATACTCATTGGCTTAGGCTGGCTACGACTTCATCGGGATCACTACCCACTCTTTTTTGGTTTACTGGGAGCTGCCGTCTTGTTAGTGACACTACCCTACCTCTACGAACGTATTTCGGTTTTTGCAACGATTGCCCCCTGTTTGGCATGGTGTAGCCTTCAGTCATCAGAAAAGCAGCAGAAAGGGCTGATTTTAACGATGTGCTTCATTTTTGTCCTCTTATTTATCGCCTATCAACGGTACGGTTCCCTCTGATCTTTAGTATATCGAATTATGAAAAGTATATCTAACTATGAAATTATCCATAATAATACCTGCCTTTAATGAAGGGAAAACGATCCGGAATATTTTAAACAGACTAGTGGAAATACAACTGCCCGATTCGGTTAGTAAAGAAATAATTATAGTTAATGATGCATCCAGAGATGATACAGAACGTGTTGTCTTACAGTTTGTTGAATCCAGGCCTGAGGCCAATATTCAGTATGTTGCCCATGCGGTTAATCAGGGTAAAGGGGCTGCCTTGCATACAGGTATTCAAAAATCATCGGGCGATTATCTGATTGTGCAGGATGCAGACCTGGAATATGACCCTGCTGAGTTTAGTATTCTGCTGAAACCAGTATTGGATGGATTTGCCGATGTGGTGTACGGGTCGCGGTTTATGGGGGGTAATGCACACCGGATACTTTTCTTCTGGCACACCATTGGTAATAAGTTTCTGACGTTTCTAAGCAATATGTTCACGAATCTGAATTTGACCGATATGGAAACGTGTTATAAACTCTTCCGAACCGATATTATCAAACAAATACCTTTGCACGAAAAACGGTTTGGATTCGAACCCGAAGTGACGGCTAAAATTTCGAAAGTTCCTGGAATTCGCATTTATGAAGTGGGTATTTCCTACTATGGGCGAACGTATGAAGAAGGGAAAAAAATAAATTGGAAAGATGGGTTTAGAGCCATCTATTGTATTATTCGCTACGGTCTGTTTAGCTAATTGTCAGTCGTTTATTGAAGCACATAACTACAGCAAGTAGGGAAGTATCCTTGCTGATGGAATTAGCAAGGGGAGCATTCAGTTAACCCGAACGTACATAACCAAGACGTTCGGGTTAATATTTTAAAGTATCTTTACACTTTCTTTTGGGTAAGTCAGTGTTGCTCAGTTTGTTGGTCCAGTATGTGGTGTCGCTTAATTGTAGGGCTTTTCGTATTCGAGGTATTTTATGTTTTTATGTTGCCTTATAAAAAGTGTCTAAAATTTACGCTGTTGCCTGAAGGGATACATATTTTACCTCTTGTAGGATCTGATGAGAAGCCGTTCTTGTGGTGGAGTTTACACAACATCGTTCCCGGTGAAACTGCCCTGCACCTTTGCCTAATTGCCGGTCGGCTGATAGACAGGGGCCGGTCGTTGGCGCCACATCTGGGTAGCTTTCGGTTATTCCTATCATTGAACGGGCATACTACACCGTTCGCTGACAATTTCCTTATGAGTTTGGTTACATCTGCTGAGCGTGGTGTGCTGCGCATGGCTTGCAGAACGTGGACTGAATTTCTAAAACGCATTATTAAATGAAATTTTTTGCAACTACCGATCGGCTTTCTGCCTTTTCGGCATCTGTAGACTATACAAAACCGTATCGACAATACTTTATTTCGATCTGTGCGGTGTATTTACTGGTTGCAGGCTGGCTCGCGATTCGCGTTCGGTTTGGTGTAATGGATGAGTTGTTTCATCTGGAATACAGCCTTCCCTTTGCCAAGTCAGGCCTTACCAAAACGACTTTATATCGCCATGTTCCCCCAACGGGTGTGGCCAGTCATCTTTGGTTTGCCTTGTGGATCTGGTTGTTTCCGACGATCGATTATATTGGTTTACGGCTTATTACCTGTATGGCACTGGCGGGGCTGGCTGTAGCGACTTATGTTCACCTTAGGTCTTTTTCGGGTGTATGGCAGAGAAGAATACTGGCTGCCAGTGTATTTACGCTGGTTTGCCCTTACTTTTTCCTGAGTGTCTCAACCGTTATGACCGAAGGGCCTTCACTGGTATTTTTGTTTGCAGGCCTGTTGCTGCTATCGGTTTCACGGCTTGAGCGGCTTTTCCCATTTTTTCTGGCCTGCTGCCTGCTGGGTCTTACAACCATTGCCCGGTTTTATTACATCCCTCTTTTACCTGCTCTGTTTGTAGTGCTGGCGGTAGAGGATTGGGAACGCTATCGACAGATCGGAGTCAAAGCGTTTACAACGCACCGTATACTATTCTACGTATCGATTGGGATTAGTTTATTGCCTTTGGCAGGTCTGGTTAGTTTGTGGGGAGGATTTACCCCTCCACTATTCCATCAGTGGTCTAAACTGCGTTCGGGGGTCAGTTTCAATGCCTTACGTCCCATTTCGGCATTCATACTTACGGGCATCTATATTGCTCCTATTGTATGGCTTTCGGGTTTTCGGTATTTAAAGTCTGCACTATCGATCGTGATTGGGAGCTTTATGCTCGCGCTAATTTTGGCTCTTTTACAGATTAATCTTCTGCGCGATCCGGAGTCGGTCAATGATGTTTTTAGTGGGCCAATTGAGCATGGTTTGGGCTGGCTAATGGCTAAAGGCCAACTAGCGATCAGTCTGGGTTTGTTGGTGGTTTACACCTTAGGTTTCGTAAGCCTGGTCATTGTGATCCAACAACTTTTTCAGATACTAATGGCCGAAGGTTTTGTCGATAAGGGATTAGTATTTTCTATTGCCTTTGTTGCGTTGTTTATCGCATCTCAAGCGTTTATAGGCGGAAATCACCCATTTTTCGAGCGTTACCTTATTCATCCCTGGCCTTTTATTGGATATGGGCTAATAAGAGCCTTTCCCGAATCGACCAATATCAAAACCTACGCCGTACTGGCTGTATATACAGTTGTATCGGTACTTCTGTTAACAAAATGGGGGCTTTCTTGACCGAAACGATTGGGTCGTATTTCGACGTATCACTCAACCGATTCGGTGAAGGTTTCGTGGCTGGGTGGTGCAGCAGAGTGCTGGATCAATGTTCGGCTAATGCGCAAAACCGGTTCAGGCTTTGGTAAAATCGTGTAGGTGTTATAGGCTGTTCCCAGCGCCCAGACCTTCAATCCGATACGCCCAAAGATCATGGCCTGCTGAATGATAAACATGAGTAGTATTGTAATCCAGTTGCTCATGAGTATAGCTTCGTCGATCAGAAAGTACAGGCCAAACATACCTGCTCCGATCAGGATGAATAACCAGTATAGGCCATACGTACGAAGGATACTGCCAAGCACCAACCGGCCAGCCTGCCCAAACGATTTAAAAGCCTGATGGCTGTCTTCCCGAAACATCAATACTTTGGCATAGTCGCCAATGCAAAGGATAAGGGTACCGGTCAGAGCGGCACAGGCAAAGAAAGCAGCCCCGACCCAGAATTGACCGCGCTCGGTCAGGACATCATCGGCCACAATAGCGACTAACGACCCTGCAACCAGCCAAATACCCGCACCAATCAATAGAAACAGCAACGTGACGCCAAAGAGCCGCAGAAAACGCCCAAAATAATGCGTGCAGGCCTGCCAGAATAAACCCGTATCGAAGCGGGCTGTGGGTTGCGAAAACCGGAATAAAATACCGCCTGCAAAAAAAATACTTAAGAACAGATATAGCGCTCCAAGCCATCGGCCCACACTGATAAGGGGCAGAATCGCTTTCCGGCTGCGCTGCATAAAATCGGAATAGATGGTATAATCAAATCCGTTCAGCAGGTTCAGGAAAGCCCGAGAATCCTGATCTTCGGTAAGTAAGGTGCTATAAAACGGCAGGGCAACAACTAAGCCGAGAACCAGCGTAATGCCGTAGATCAGCCCTATCGGTCGGGTTGATCCAAGCGTTTGTCGGAAAGATAGGTTGATAGGCGTCACGGATACAGTGTTTCAGACGCCAAGTTTAACGTTTCCTGCTGGCTAACGCAAACAAACCCGTAAACTCCATCAGTAGCCTGGCTGAACCATTAAGCGTCTCGTAGCGGATGCTCGGTCCGTATCTTTTCCTGTAATTTCAAAAAGCCGTCAATAAGCGCTTCGGGCCGTGGGGGACAGCCAGGAACATATACATCGACCGGGATGATTCGGTCGACACCTTTTACTACATGGTAGCCATGTTGCCAGTAAGGTCCTCCACAATTAGAGCAGGAACCCATTGAGATTACATACCGTGGTTCGGCCATCTGCTCATACAATCGCCGGATTCGGTCGGCCATTTTATAAGTTACTGTACCCGACACAATCATAATATCGGACTGACGAGGGGAAGGGCGTGGAAAAATGCCAAACCGTTCAAGATCGTAATTGGAAGCCATGGCGCCCATCATTTCAATGGCACAGCAGGCCAGCCCAAAGGTTAGTGGCCAAAGCGATTTCTCCCGCGACCAGTTTAGCAAATCTTCTGAACGCATCAGGATTACACTGGCTTCGCCTGATTTATTGGATACGGATGGAGAGTTCATCGAATTAGCGTGTTTGGGGAATGCGATTAAATAGATCCTGCTGATAACGAACGGTAAACGGTTCCAACTGACGGTACAAACTAAGCTCCGGGTTGGACAGGTCCAGCGGACGAATGCTTCGACTCGACAAATTATTGACGAATGAGCCTACTACCAGACCGGCGGCTGCACCACCAGCCGCAGCGAAGGTTAACGTTATTCCGTAATTGATGGCACTACTGGGCTGGTTGCGCTGAAGGGATTTGTAGGAGGCAAAACCTGCGGCCAGTCCACCGATAATTGATCCAGTAATGATGGCGCTCTTTTTACTCGTCCGCCGAATCACCACCTTGCGAATCTCTCGTAAAGGAATTTCCTCATCGATTCGGTGGCCATGCTGGTCGCTCAGGAGCAGTTCGGTATCGGTCAAATCTTCCAGCAAGCCACGATAGCGTTCGCCCGTGTAAGTAACCACTTTTGCCCGGTATACATCAAGCGTAAGTTTTTGAGCCTGTAAGGTGCCTGATACTGAACTACTAATTAAAAGGACCAGCCAAAAGTAGAGTGGGGTAAAAGGCTTCACCGTTTATAGCGCTCGTTTACCTGTTCATACAAATGCGCTGGTACTTTGGTTTCGGTAGTAGGAAGTTTCGGTTGCGGCTTTACCCAGTCGAGGTAGCCTTTGGCCCATACATAGGCCAACCCTAATGCCAGAATGACGACAAACAGAATCGCTTCTGTAAGCGCGAACCAGCCCCAGAGGCCACCCGTTTCGCGTATGAGTCGTTCCTGACCAAATACGGTTGCCCATGGAAACAGAAAGACTAGTTCAACATCGAACAGGACAAATACCAGAGCTACAACGTAGAAGCGAATATTGAACTGTACATTGGCATTGCCAACGGGTTCTTCACCCGACTCGTATGTACTATTTTTTTCCACATTCGGTCGGTTTGGTCGTAGCAGACGGGCCACAAAAAGCACGATGGCAATGAAGGCGAACGCAGCCACGATAAATAACAGAATGACGCCGAAGTCGGAAAGCATGTCTTTTGTGTTAGAAGTGAGGAGCGAGAAGTGAGGAGAGAGAATGGCTGACGCATCTACAGATTTCGCGCGTCAGCCATTCTCTCTCCTCGCTCCTAACTCCTCACTTCTGCTATAAATTTATTTCTTCTTCTTTTTCGGAAATAGATTGTACACCATCGAAATCTGGAGGTTCCGATTGTAGTAGGAAGCTGTAGCTTCAGGCGATACGTTGGTAAGGCCGTAAATAAACCGGGCGTGCAGGCTGAAATTATGCAGCATATCCAGAAAATCGTAGTGGACGCCTGCCGCTATCCCCAGGTCATTATTTACGCCAGGGCCGCCCGTTTGCCCAGCATTGAGCGCGTAACTGAATTCAGGGCCAGCCTGTATTGTAAGTCCCTCGGTCGGTATGTAGCCTAGCATCAGTGGTAGGCTGGCATAGTAGTACGATACAGCCGTTGTCGTGCGGCTACCGTTACTTTGCTCTTGCTGAAAATTACCACCTCGAATAGACAGCAGGACTTCGGGTTGAACGACCCAGTGATTATACCGATACCGGTACATCGCACCCAAATGCGGTTGTAAGGTTCGGTGAGGGATGTTGGCAGTAGTTCCTGAAATGGCAATCTGCGTGAACGATGCCCCCACTTTCAAGCCAAAATGACCACCTATGGGCTTATTGCTTTGCGCCTGGGTTAACGCCGATGAGGTTACTAAAACGATAAAAAGGAGTAATCGATAACTGTGCATACGGGACGATGGAAAGGAAGTGACCCCTTTCGATAACGTTTTTTTATCCGAAACGTCGGACCGGTACAAAATTGGTGAAAAAAAGTTAAGATGCCCCTGTTTGCCTGGTGGGTAGACTGTCAAAAAATGTTAATTAAGTCGGGGATCGACGGGATAATGAGCAATGGATTTGTATTCGCCCCCCATACGTTTGAGAACACCGCGCCAAAACTCTTTCGTTGGCGTATCGAATAGGAAGCTGGCATTTGTGCGGCTCACAATCCAGGCTTTCTGTACAAGCTCTGCATCTAACTGACCTTCACTCCAGCCTGAATAGCCAATAAAAAAGCGGGCGTCGCGTTCGGTAAGCGTTCCCAGATTGACGGCTTGTTTAATCTGCTCGAAATCGCCACTCCAGTAAAGTCCATCCAGAACCCGAATCGAGCCGTCGATCAGATCGGGTCGGCGGTGGATGAAATGTAGGGTATTCTGCTGTACGGGACCTCCGACAAATAAGGGTAAATCGACGTGGATATCGTCAATCACATCGCTCAGGTGAATATCGGTTTGCTGATTCAGTACAAGGCCAAACGTTCCCGCCTGATTATGCTCGCAAACCAGGACTACGCTGCGGTCAAAGTTAGTATCACCCATGAATGGCTCAGCAATCAGCAGATCGCCATTTTTAACGGAAGTAGGAATCGTATTCATAGCTCATTGAGCAATTATAGATTTATGGCAAAACGCTTTTTTCAGATACTATATTCTTTAAAAACTGTTAAATACGCTACAGCCTCCCTGAATACTTTGTATATGGCCATGGCACAAATTCATGAGGGTTATAACATACTGGCATACAGCCTTTGGTACTTTTTTTCTTCGTACTGAAAAAATTGTATTCGGTTATGCACTACGGTATAGCCAACCGGAGCGTTACTTTTACATGAACAAAACTGATGCCATGAAAAAGCAGATCCATGATCGACGGGGATTCCTCCAGAAAAGTGCTCTGGCAACGCTAACCACTCTGGTTGGTACCCACATCGTTTTCGCCGATCAAATTCCTCCATATTATACCCCGCTGGCTTTTGAGTATGACCCACTTAAAGGGAAAGTTCCAGATATGAAAGTACTGGGCGATAAGCCCTGGAATGTCGAAGCACCTATCCACCAGCTTGATGATGCCATTACGCCCGTCGAAAAAATGTTCGTGCGGAATAATGGCTTGATCCCTTCAGAGCCTATCAACCCAGATACCTGGACGCTGACGATTAAGGGAGAGTCGGTGAAATCAACAAAAACATACACCCTCAACGACCTTAAAAAGCGATTTCCAGTCCATACGTATCAGCTCGTGCTGGAATGCGGTGGGAACGGACGCGCTGGGTACGAACCGCAAACAACGGGTAATCCCTGGGATCAGGGGGCTGTTAGCTGTGCCGAGTGGACAGGCGTTCGTCTGAAGGATATTCTGGCCGACGTGGGTCTCAAAGATGATGCCGTTTACATCGGTTACTATGGTAAAGACCCGCACTTGAGTCAGGACCCGACCAAAGTAGCTATTTCGCGGGGAGTACCCATAAAAAAAGCCCTTGAGGCCGAAACGTTAATTGCCTGGGCCGTAAACGGCAAAGATATTCCGTTGGTACACGGCTATCCGCTCCGGCTGGTGGTGGGCGGCTGGCCAGCGTCGGTATCCGGAAAGTGGCTACATACCATCTCCGTGCGAAACAAGGAACATGATGGGGCCAAAATGGAAGGGCATAGTTACCGGATGCCGATTCGTCCTGTACAGCCGGGCGAGAAAATTGCCGAAACGCCCGAAAATTTCCGCATTATAGAATCGATGCCCGTTAAATCGCTCATTACGTATCCTAAAACAGGCGCAATGTTCGATCTGAAAAAGCCGCTTGCTCTGCGCGGTCATGCGTGGGCAGGCGATCGGATGGTGGCGGATGTGCATACATCGATCGATTATGGAGCAACCTGGCAGAAAGCAAAACTCCAACCGCCTAAAAATCGACTGGCCTGGCAGCACTGGTCAGCGGAGATCACGTTCCCGCAGGCGGGGTATTATGAAGTGTGGGTACGGGCAACGGATACTAGTGGGGTTACACAGCCGATGGTTATTCCGCAATGGAATCCGGGCGGTTATCTGAATAATGCCTGCCATCGGATTGCGGTTAAATCGGTTGTATAGACGATGAAAGCAATAAGCATACTTTTCTTTGTTGGAGCTGTTCTGATAGGAACGTCGAGTTTCCGTGTTCAGAACCCGAAAACTACCACCGATTCTGTTGTCAATCTGGATACGTTGAAAATCGACGCTGAAAGCGGGCTTGTGGCTGACGCCAATCTAATGATGGTGAAGGCACAGTGTACGGCCTGCCATTCGTCGAAACTCATTCTACAGCATCGATTTACCCGAGCGGGCTGGCAGGAACGTATCCGCTGGATGCAGAAATATCACAAACTGTGGGACCTGGGTGAATCGGAAAAAGTGGTTCTAGACTATCTCGAGAAATATTACGGACCGTCCTCAATGGAGTCTAAAGCTACGTTTCGACGCGCTCCGTTGAAAGACATTCAGTGGTATAAGTTGAATGAATAGGTTTTTCGGCTTAATGCGTTTGTAACGCGGGTGGAAACCCGCGCTATTCGGTTAAAAATCGCGAGTTTCCACCCGCGTTACAAACGTATTAAGTCGGGAAAAATTTACTTCCGAAAGATTAGTCCTACTTTCTTTCCTGAAATACGCTCTAATGTAGGGCGTAAGATCTGATTGGCATTCTGGCGGGTTTGTTCCAGAATGCCACTGCTGAGTGCCGATTCTTTGACCTGATGCTCCGCTTTTCGGTAGGCATCGCTTACCAGTTGAGACTGGTCCAGGAACGAAAAGCGCGTATCATAAACCCGTGATCGATCATGATTGATTTTCCAGGTACAGAGTTCCGGTTCAGGTAGTCGGACCGTTACCGAATCACCATCGGCAGTCACGTCGGTAGCTGTAATCTTCGTTAAGTCGATACAACCTGTTGCTTCACCTTCCACAATCAGAATAGCATTCGCATTCGGCAGAAAGGTGTTGACCTGCTCATGCTCCACAATATCCTTAAAGGTGTATTTCACCAGTTCCAGCTTACCCAGCGAGATTACTTCTTTCAGGACAATGCTTTGCGTCGTGCGATCACCTTTTCGGAAGCGGCTCAACAGACTATTCCCCCGGATCTGCTCCCAAATGGCAATCAGTCCGGCTACCACAACAGCAATCAGAACCAGTCGGAAAATAGCATTGATGAGTCGAGTCATGAGAGCAGAAAAGGAAACCTGTTAAAATAAAACTTCCCGAAAGTTTATCGCTTTCGGGAAGGTAAGAAACGTAACGTCAAAGACGAAACGCATTAATCAGTAGCTATGTTTTTCGTCAGCAACAGGCTGCTTTTCAAGATCGAATAAATCATTAAGCACATCGATCAACGTTTCGGCTTCACCTCGTTTACAGGCTGCTTTCAGTTGCAGAACGGGCAGTTTGATAATTTTCTGCATGATCCCCTTCGTGATCTTATCTACTTTCTCTGATTCGTCGGGAGTTAGGTGTTTCAGATGTCGGGCAATCTCGTCGCGACGAATCTGCTCCAGTGCATTTTTAAGCTTGTTGATAGTTGGCGAAACAACCATTTCTTTCGACCAGTCGCCAAATTCGGCAACGGCCTGGGCAATAATTGCTTCTACCTGAGGGATAGCGGCCAGACGCTGTTGCAGGGCTTCGTCGGCCCGATTACGGATGTGGTCAATATTATAGACCAGCACACCCGGAATCTGCTCAACCGTAGCATCAACACTGCGGGGAACTGATAAATCGATAAAGTATTTAAAAGACAATACCTCAACGTTCTTCAGTAATTCGGGGGTGATCAGCGGTTCATCGCGCATAACGGATGAAATGATCACGTCGGCCCGGCGAATTTCATCCGTCAGATTGTCAAAATCGGCAACGCGGAAACCACATTGTTCGGCCAGAGCTTCGGCTTTAGCTTTAGTACGGTTGCAGAGGGTAATATTGGTATTACCTCCGCGAGCTTCGAGGTTTTTGCAGACGTCGGTTCCAATTTCACCCAGTCCGATTACCAGAATGTTTGGTTGGCTGTGCTCGCCTACCAGTTCGTCGATCAGTTCAACGGCGGCATAAGAAGAGGAAGCCGCTCCGTCGCGGAAAGGTGTTTCCTGAGCAACCCGCTTGTTGGTGAAGAAAATGGTATGCATGAGCCGGTGCAGGAATGGCCCCGCCATTTCCAGATCGGCCGACCACTGGTACGACTGCTTCACCTGATTGGGGATCTGCATATCGCCTACAACCTGCGAGTGTAAGCCCACACAAACCTCAAACAGATGCTGAACTGCCTGATCGTTTGCGTCGAAAAACTGAAAATAAGGCAAATAATTATCGGTGTCGGTCAGCCCTTTTTCAATCAGTAACAGACGGGCAATTTCGGTATTAAGATCCTGCTCAAAGGCATAATACACTTCAGTACGATTACAGGTTGAAATCACGAGCAAATCGCTCAGCCCGAAAAAGTCTCGTAACCGAAGCATGAGCCGCTTCGCTTCGTCTTCGTTTAATGCAATTAGCTCACGGACTCGCAACGGAGCCATTTTGTAAGACAAACTAATTGCTTTGAAGGTCTCTAACATGGTAAAAAAGCACCTTTACTGGCTTGTAGCCTTTACAAAATTACGGCATTATTATCGGATATGAATGCACGCAATCTAGACAGTTTGTTATTTAGAATTTATCCAAATAGATCGCGTCTTTCTTCGATCAATCCTATTCAGGTTTGTAACATTCGTACCTTGTCAGACGTTCAACCTTTGCACGTTTACTGCATTTTTATCGTTAGAAACT
Organism: Spirosoma sp. 48-14; assembly: GCF_001898575.1. Classification (GTDB taxonomy): domain Bacteria; phylum Bacteroidota; class Bacteroidia; order Cytophagales; family Spirosomataceae; genus Spirosoma. Next base: position 116,748 of record NZ_MKUD01000003.1, on the reverse strand, counting down.
TAAGCTGAACTTACAGCCAGCAAGGCCACATGCTGAAGTCATTTGATATTTATAGTCAGAATAATATTCTGAAAATCATAGTAGCGCTCAATCTGCTTCTGGTGGGAACGGGATCGCTACTCTACACGCGTCGATTAATTCTGAAGCTTGAAGATCGTGAAGAACAATACGTCCAGCTTTTTGTGAAGGCGATGGAGTATCTGTACAGTTCAAGTAGAGCTGATGTCGATAATGGCGATATCACCTTTGTAACGAGCGAAATTTTACAGGCGAATAAGACAATTCCTGTTATTTATCTTGATCACAATGGGCAGATATCCAGTAAATTAAATATTGATTTGCCGGAAGGGTTCGATAAGCTTCCTGCTGCCGAACAACAAGCCTTTTTGCGGCAGCGCATTGCTGAAATGCGTAAAAACCATAAGCCGATACCGGTTGTAATGCCAGATGGCCAGCGTGGATTGGTATATTATGAGAACTCAAAAGTATTGCGCCAAATCAACTACATTCCTTATGCCCTGATCGCCATTTTAACGGCTCTGGGGGTGCTGGCCTATTTATCGTTCAGCTCATCACGACGGGCGGAGCAGAACCGGGTTTGGGTTGGGCTGGCCAAAGAAACGGCTCACCAGTTAGGGACGCCTATGTCGTCGTTGATGGCTTGGGTAGAATATATGCGATCAGACCCCGATCAGTATGATGCTTCTATAACGGATGAGATCGAAAAAGACGTGCAGCGCCTGGAAACGATTACAGCCCGTTTTTCAAGTATTGGCTCCATTCCGACCTTAAAAGAAGAAAACCTGAATGAAGTGGTCAAGCAGTTTACTGATTACCTGTCGCGCCGAATCTCGACGAAGGTTAGTATGAGTTTTGTTAGTCAGATTCCGGCTAACCAGCAGGTGAAAATCAATAAGTTATTGTTTGAGTGGGTCATCGAAAATATCTGCAAGAATGCCGTTGATGCCATGAAAGGTGTGGGCGAATTGAGGCTTAATATTATTCCCTTACCTCACCAGGAGGTAGCTATCGATATTACCGACACCGGGAAGGGTATTTCAAAAGCCAATATGCAAAAAGTATTTTCGCCTGGTTTCAGCACGAAAAAGCGGGGGTGGGGACTTGGTCTTACCCTCGCCAAACGCATTGTGGAGGAGTACCATAACGGACAACTGTTCGTCAAACATTCGGAAGTAGGTAAAGGGACTACGTTCCGAATTGTGCTGAATACAGATTGATGTCTGTTTGGCAGTTTATAGTTTACGTTGACTGTTGTGAACATAATACAAACCTAAGCCACCGTAAACTACAAACAGGCTTGTTACTTTAGGAACGGCAATGTAATTGTATCGGTCTCAATAACATTGCTGGTGTTAAGGTCGCGATCTCGAATCCGAATCTGGAACTTAGTGGGATAATAGACATTAACAGTACCGTACTGAAAGGTCTGGTTAAAGTCCAATGACCCCTCAATAGCCCCTTTGGGCTTATTTTTAGCTAAGTCGGGGAATAAGAGGAAATTGTAAATTGATAAAGGATATTCCACGTACTGCTTGTTAATTAAACGGAAGGCTTTAATTTCATAGTTTCCCCAGCCTCCGTTTGAAACATAGCGAAGTGAGTCTGCTTTAGGTAGTGGGATGTCATTTCCCAGATTACCGTCTCCATCTTTAAAGCCAACGGTAAGCACAACCGAATCCCGTTTCGATTGCCCTACACCCTTACCAGCGGCAAGCGTGTATTTAAATATCCCTTTAAATTCAATTTCGGGAGTTGTTGAGTAGTTGGGTTCGGTGAAGCAGGCCGATAAGGTAATCGCTACTCCGAAAACGAGGAGGTATGTTTGAATTTGTTGCCGTCGCATACTGTTGTACTCGTTGTGCAATAAACGCTTATTTTACTTTGTCTTTTTCATTAACACTTTCGGCTGCAGCAACTCCAGTTCGGGAGGTACTTCGGCAGCAGGTAATCGCCATCAGTTCAATTCTGCCAACTCCGGCTACGTTCGAGTCGCTGGCATTGGCGGTGTTTCGTTACCAGGCTGTTCATAACCCCGTGTACCGGGCTTATTTAACTCACCTAAACTGCCATCCGGAGCGAGTCGATAATCTGCGACAGGTGCCATTTATGCCGATTGGCTTTTTTAAAACGCACACGGTATTAACTGGCATTGACACAACCACACCTGCTCACTTCGACACTACGCTAACGTTTGCCAGTAGCGGAACTACCGGAGAACAGACCAGTCGTCATGTAGTGCCTGATTCTGCCCTCTATCAAGCCGTAAGTACCCGCATTTTCGAGCAGATCTACGGACCTCTTCACGACTTCCATATCCTGGCATTACTGCCGTCCTATCTTGAACGAAATAACTCCTCGCTCGTGTATATGGTTCAGCAATTTATGGCCCAAACTGGACAGTTGCAACGAACAGCCTTACAAGTCGAGCCGAGCGGTTCAGGTTTTTATCTACACAACCACGCCGAGCTTACCGAACAACTGAAACGGCTTGTACAGCATGACGATGGAAAGAAGATTTTACTGATCGGTGTAACGTTCGGTTTGCTGGATTGGGCTGAGTCGGCTTCTGACTTAACATCTTTAGGGCAATCGCCCCGGTTGATTGTCATGGAAACGGGCGGTATGAAAGGCCGTCGTCGGGAGTTGCTTCGGGAAGAAGTGCATGAAATTCTGATGGAGAAGCTGGGTCTGTCAACGGTGCATTCGGAATATGGCATGACCGAATTACTTTCTCAGGCGTACTCGATGGGTAATGGGGTATTTAAGGCAGGCCCGACCATGCGATTAGTACTGAGAGACATCAACGATCCATTTTGTCTCTATCCTGACGATTACCCACGAACAGGCGGCATCAATGTGGTCGATCTGGCGAATCTGGATTCGTGCTCATTTATCGAAACCCAGGATTTGGGGCAATATGCAGGTGCAGACGGCGCTTTTCGGGTAATCGGCCGTTTCGATAATTCCGACGTTCGGGGGTGTAATCTAATGATTGAATGATTGACTTTTGAATGATTGAATGATAGGCTTATACCTATTCAATCATTCAAAAGTCAATCATTCAATCATTAAGCATATAACTTCACATCCTCAAGCGTGATGGTGTCGCCACACATGATAACGAGCCGTTCGATGACATTGCGCAACTCACGAACGTTACCTGTCCAGGGGAGCGACTGTAGATACGTCATCGCATCGGGGGTCAGCTCTTTGGGAGGGGCACCATACTCGTTGCCGATGTCGTGCAGGAATTTGTCGGCCAGTAACGGAATATCGACTTTACGTTCTGCCAGGGGCGGTACATGAATCATGATGACGCTCAGGCGGTGGAATAAGTCTTCGCGGAAGTTGCCGTTGACAATTTCCTGCCGAAGGTCTTTGTTCGTAGCCGCAATGACCCGAACGTTGACTTTAATTTCCTTGTCGCCCCCAACACGGGTAATTTTATTTTCCTGCAATGCCCGGAGCACTTTCGCCTGCGCCGACAGACTCATATCACCAATCTCGTCGAGGAATAGTGTTCCACCATCGGCCTGTTCAAACTTACCAACGCGCCGTGCCGAAGCACCGGTAAACGCACCTTTTTCGTGACCGAACAATTCACTTTCAATGAGTTCGCTTGGGATGGCCGCGCAGTTAACCTCAACGAGCGGCTGATTGGCCCGGCTGCCCTTTTCGTGAATCTGCTTGGCAACCATCTCCTTACCAGAACCGTTGGCGCCTGTTACCAGCACCCGAGCTTCGGTAGCTGCTACCCGGTTGATGGTATCCTTTACCTTTTTGATCGGTTCTGACTCCCCAACAATTTCGTTCAGTTTGTAGATCCGCTTTTTGAGGGTCTTGGTTTCCTGCACCAGTTTGGCCCGTTCGATGGCATTACGAACGGTAATGAGCAGGCGGTTCAAATCGGGTGGTTTGGTAATAAAATCAAAGGCTCCGCGCTTGGTGGCTTCAACAGCATTTTCAACATTGCCGAAGGCCGACACCATGACAACCTGGGTGCTCTTTTCAGCCTCGCTTACTTTGGCCAGCACTTCCAGACCATTCAGCTTTGGCATTTTGATGTCGCATAAGGCTACATCATAACTGCCATTCAGAATCATGTCCAGTCCTTCTTCTCCGTCTTTTGCTTCGTCTACTTCGTAGCCTTCGTACTCTAAGATATCGCGTAGCGCTGCCCGAATCGGTTTTTCGTCATCCACGATAATCAGTTTGGCCATATAACTAGGGTAAGTTTAAACGATGGATCAGTATAGGCCCGAAAATAGGTGATTTTATATCGGCATTTGATATACCCACGACTAAATTTGATAAAATCCCTTTCTTTTTTCATAAACCTGGTGCTAATTATATCCGTCGGTACAGTTATTAACGGGGAAGGTCTAAATGAACGACCTCGGCTATATTGGTTCGTAAATCGATTGGCCGCATCCGAAAGGAGTAGGTATAAGGCTTTGTTGCCGGGAGTTGGTATTCAGAATGCAGACGTGGTGACCAGCTATCATCGCCACCCAGGCCCATCTGAGCCATATCAACATTTACGACGGTCGCGTTACCGCGTTCTACCTCCTGGGCGTCGGGTTGCTTGGCTTTCAGAAGCGCATCGTCGGTGTAGTCGCGCACATTGACAGTCAGCAATGAGTTGAGGGCTGGGTCACTGATGATAACCAGACTCTGGTTCAGGTCGTTGGTAAGTTGTGCCCAGCGAACATCCGTTTTGTTACCATTTTCCTGCGCCATCGTGTAGGGAAAAAACTGATCGGCCACTTTGCTGGTATAATGTCCCACTTTAGCGGCATCTTTTCGGTCAGCGTAACTTTCAAATGGCCCACGGCCATACCAACTCAGTGTATTGAACGTAGCGGGTAATTGAAATTGTAGCCCCACCCGAGCCAGCGGAGGCAATGAGCCAGCAGGAGTGTAGGTGGTGGTAACCTGCACATCGCCCGTGCCATAAACCACATACTCGGTCTGCTGGGTAATGCTGCCTCCCTTGCCTGACCACTCGTTGGTGCAGCTAATCCGAACCAGTTGCGGTCGGGTTTCAACCTTGAAATCGACCGGACGAAATTGGGCCGTATCCAGACCGGCTTTGCGCCACCGAGCTGCAAATGACTGACTGCCTCCGCCTTCATCATTATCGGTCGGTACACGCCAGAAACTCGGCTTAAGTCCTTTATCGAGCATATTCTTGCCTTTATAAAACCATTGCTGTAGGGTCCCGGTCGTTTTATCGAATACGATGGCAAAATCTTTCCCCCGAACAGTGGCTGTGGTAGGGGTTTGGGCCAGTTTTACGGCCGGAATACGATTCATGCCGATCACGGGCACCGTAGGCGACTCCATTTTAATGGGAAACTGACCTGATGCGACCTCATGGTTGGCTGGCGACCAACTGGTGGCCTGTTTCTGACGGATACTCACATTCAGGAAATATTCACCAGCCTGAGCGGCCTGTTCGGCCATGGCAGATGCTGACGGCCGGGCGTTTCCGTCGATCGATCGCGAATCAACAAGGGCATTCAGCCGGACGGGTAAGGTTAAAACCTGTGTTTGTCCGGGTTTTGCGACCAGATTTGTTTCGGCTCCGCGCTGTACGACATCCCCATTACGAAGAAGTTCCCACTCCAATCGAAACGGTTCGAGTGACTGAAAGTCGTAGGTATTCCGAACGTTTATTTTAACGGGTTGGCCAGCCGCCAGTGGCGTTGGGGTTGCAAGCTTAACGTATTGGTAAACTAATTTTACTTCATTGGTTTCGGGTTGTGGTATACGGTCGGGGTTCACCAGGCCGTCGCAGGCATTTGCTCCGTCGATGTAGTTGATATGATCGGTGAATTCTTTACCTGCCTTATTTTTAATCCGAAGACCCTGGTCAACCCAGTCCCAGATAAAAGCCCCTTGTAGACGCGGGTATTTGTCGATGGCTGCCCAGTAGTCTTTCAAATTACCAACGCTGTTGCCCATAGCATGGGCATATTCGCAGACGATGACGGGACGAGACGGGTCTTTTTCCATCAGTTTTATCATGTCGTCGACGGAAGGATACATCGTCGAAATGATGTCGAAGCTGGTGAGTGAGGTATTGGTATAGGGCTGACGACCTTCATAATGGATAGGGCGTGTGGGGTCGATCAATTTCATGATATCAGCCATGTCCTTGAAGTTCTGTCCCATACCCGTTTCGTTGCCCAATGACCAGATCACAATGCAGGGATGGTTTTTGTCGCGTTCAACCATCGCTCGGCCCCGAGCTACGAAGGCATCCCGCCATTCAGGCTTTGCGGCTGGAGTTTGCCCTTTACCCCATAAATCATGACTTTCAATGTTAGCTTCATCAATCACATACAAGCCATATTCGTCGCACAGGTCGTACCAGTCGGTAACGTTGGGATAGTGCGATGTTCGTACGGCGTTGATATTCAGTTGCTTCATCAAAGTAATGTCCCGAATCATAGATTCCCGGCTGATTACCCGGCCTGTATTGGGATCAAATTCGTGTCGATTGACGCCTTTGTACGTAACGGGCTTACCATTGAGCAGCAACTGTCCGTCGGTTAGGGACATTTCCCGAAACCCAACTCGCTGGCTAACGACTTCGGTAGGTTGCCCATCAGACTCAATTAACTGAACAGTAAGTGTGTATAGTGAGGGCGATTCGGCACTCCACAAAGCAGGGGCCTTTATATCTTTCCGTAGCCGGAACAGACTTTCCTGCCCGGTATCGGTTGCGTTTTCGGAGTTAATCGTTTCGGTGAAAACGGGTGCTTTTTTGGGGTCGTACAGGGTAACTCGTAAACGATAAGGCGCTTGCGCAGCTAAACCCGATAGATTCCGAACTGACGCGTTAATTTTAAGGACGGCGTCACGATACTGGTCGTCCAGATCAGTCACCACAGCCAGATCGCGGAGGTATGTTTTGGGCGTCGATACCAGGAATACATCCCGGAAAATTCCAGAAAGTCGCCAGAAGTCCTGATCTTCCAGGTAGCTTCCATCCGACCAGTTAATGACTTCAACGGCCAGCAGGTTTTCGCCGACTTTTAGTTTATCAGAAATCAGAAACTCGGCTGGTGTCATACCATCTTCGTGATAGCCTACAGGCTGACCATTCAGATACACCCGACAGGTCGATTGTACTCCTGCAAAATGCAGAAATATGGCTCGATCCTGAAAATTGGCCGGTGCCGTGAACCGGAGTCGATACAGTCCAACAGCATTTGTATCGGCTGTGATGCGCGGAGGAGTGGCCGGAAAGGGGTGTTTGATATTGGTGAAGATAGGTCGGTCGTACGGGCGTCCTTCGCGTGCGCCAACAACCTGCCAGTTTGACGGGACCGGCATATTGTCCCAGGTTTGATCGCTGGTAGCGGGTGAATAGAAATTGGCAGGTATCAGGTTAGGATGTTTCACCCATCGAAATTTCCAGTTTCCGTTCAGCAGCGTAATGTTTGGAGAGGTTCGCCAGTTAGTTGCGTTGAGTACCTGCTGCTCGGAAGCAAATGGGATCAACGTAGCGTGAGGTTTCTCGGTTTGCTGGCTGATCACTTGTGGGTCTTCCCAGTCGGGTAGGGTTTGAGCCTGGGTAGTATACGATAATAAAGTTGTTAAAAAGAGGAAGGAAATTAAGCGTTTGGGCATCGTAGACACGTTTAATGGATGACACAAGCGAAGAGATCGGCCTGGATACAATTGACAAAGAAACGGTCAATTTGTGGCTCCAGGGCGACGACTGGAAAAATTCGCATAAATTTAACCTCCTTTCATCGCCTTTTACACTAATGCCGATTCGTAGTTTTATACTCTGTGCTGTTCTGGCTTTTTTAACGCTTACAACGCTGGCTCAATCGCGTCGACGGGCCCAGTTAACAAACGCACAATCGACAGGACCTGTTCCTGTTTTGCCGGCACCACAGGCCCGATTGCTGGAGAGTATGCGCTTTAATAGTTCACTATTGAATCAGGCTGTCAAGTTCTCCATTTATCTACCTCCCGATTATTATACGTCGAACCGACGCTATCCGGTGTTATACCTGTTGCATGGGTATGGTGATGACGAAACCAGCTGGATTCAGTTTGGCGAAGCGGATCGAATTGCCGACGAAGGACTTAAGACCGGTGATTTTCCGCCCATGATTATTGTCATGCCGAATGCGGGAGCAACCTTTTATGTGAATGATTATCAGAATAAAATTCGCTACGAAGATATGTTTGTGCAGGAGTTGATCCCACATATCGACTCGATGTTCCGAACGCGTACTCAGCAGGAGTTTAGGGCGGTAGCAGGCTTATCGATGGGGGGCTTTGGGGCATTGATGCTGGCCATGCACCATCCCGATTTATTTGTTGCCTGCGCAGCCTTGAGTGCGGGCGTTCGTACCGACGAAGCCTTTGCCAGTATTCCCGACGAACGGTACAATACTGTTTTTGCTCCCGTGTTTAGTGGACCCGTAAAAGGGGAGGAGCGACTCACGTTGACCTGGAAACGAAACAGCCCGATTACACTGGCGCGTTCGGCCCCTGAAGCTGACCTCAAGAAAGTACGTTGGTATATCGATTGCGGGGATGACGATGCCCTAACCGTTGGCAATGCCATGTTGCATCTGGCTTTGCTGGAGCGAAAAATTCCGCACGAATACCGAGCCCGCGATGGAGCGCATACCTGGTTGTACTGGCGAACCGGCCTGCCCGATGCCCTGAAATTTATCGGAGAGAGCTTTCATCGATAATGAATAATTTAAAATGAACAATGGAGAATGACCGCGAATTGAAAGTCATTCTCCATTGTTCATTTTAAATTATTCATTATTTCCTCTCTTCTGAATCGGCACGACCGCTTCGGTTTGATCCCAGGCCAGAATCATATCGGTGCCATTCGCTGATGGGGAGAAACTAATGTAGAATTGTTCGGCCATTGGGCTATGTTTACGGGAGATGATCGGTACGCGTAGAACGTCTTTAGTTTGATCGTAATTAGTACCCCACTGACCGGTTTCACTGTTGAAAATGGCAATCCAGCCATCCTGCGACGGAATTGTCCAAAGAGAATATTCCCCTTTATCGAGGGGCTGCCCGGCTGCAATGACATTCTGATCGAACTCGATTACAGTTGCTTCATTGGCTCCCGTTCGCCATACTTTTCCATAAGGTACCAGACCTCCGAAAATTTTACGCCCTTTTTTATAAGGCTGGCAATAATCCACCTTGATTTTCAGCCCTCCCTGATTCACCTCTGCAATCGCTTCGGGGCTGGCCGATTTTGTCCAGCTACGTAACGAAAAAAGGCCCACCAGGACAACGGCGGCAATAACGCCAAGAATAATCAGGATACGTTTCATGAGTAGTTTTAGGTTTTGATTTCCAGATTGCTAAGGTAGAAAGATTTTGTAACTTTCGGGCTTTATTCGTTGCTCTCGCTTCATGTCTGATACCCGTAACTACCGACTTGTTTACCCCGACTCCCGTACAAACGAAATTGAGCCTTCGGGCGGCTACGTAGAAGTACACCGAACGCACAATTCTGAAGAGGCCGAGCGTAATATTGAAACTGCTATTCTACTAGCAAAGTTAGGCTATCAGGTCCGTCTTTTGTTGATTGATAATACTCCTCATGTCAAAAACCCGGATGCCTTTTTGGTAAAGGAGCAAATTACGATTGAATTCAAACACAATCAGCAGCCAACCACATCTGCCATTGAAAAGGAAATCAGATATGCTCATCGCCAGGCTGACTATGTATTAATTCATATTCAAAGCAATATTCGCAGAAACGACTTGATTAAAGCAATTAAAAACCGCCTTAAACTGAGTATTGGGGTACGTGAATTATGGATAATTTGGAAGGGTGAATTAATTCGACTAAAACGAAAAGACGTTTTTGATGGTACTATTAGCCATAAAATACAATGAGGTAATGCTATCCGGCCGGTCGCATTACCTCAAGGAATGGCCGAGGATCTCTCCCCAACCGTTACAAAAATAATCAATTGTTTTCCGTTTTGCAAAGAATTGTTATAAAGGCGAAAGCAATTGAGTTGGTTATCAGGCAGTTTTTTGTTTCAGTTTATCGCGTAACTGGAACAGTTCGTCGCGTAGACGGGCGGCTTCAAGGAAGTCGAGGTCTTTGGCGGCTCGCTCCATTTTTGACTGCGTTTCAGTAATCATTTTTTCCAGGTCGCCCTTACCCATGTACTGTACGATGGGGTCGGCGGCAATCCGAATTTCTTCCGGCTCTACATAGAAATGCTTGACCTTCGAGTCGGCAACTTTGGTTTGGCCCATAATCGCTTCCCGTGATTTCAGTACGGTAGTTGGCACAATGTTATTGTCGGCATTGTATTCCATCTGGATGGCCCGGCGACGGTTGGTTTCGTCGATGGCTTTCTGCATGGAACCCGTAATGGTATCGGCATACATAATCACCTTGCCATTCGCATTTCGGGCGGCACGACCGATGGTTTGAATCAGTGATCGGATGTCGCGCAGGAAGCCTTCTTTATCAGCATCCATGATCGCCACCAGCGAAACTTCAGGCAGGTCGAGACCTTCGCGGAGGAGGTTGACCCCAACCAGTACATCGAAGTTGCCCAGTCGTAAATCACGCAGAATTTCGACCCGGTCCAGGGTCTTTACTTCGGAGTGAATATACCGGGTTTTGATACCAACACGGTCCAGATATTTCGTCAGCTCTTCGGCCATCCGTTTCGTTAACGTCGTTACCAGTACACGCTCATTTCGTTTGACCCGACTGTCTATGGATTCGAGCAGGTCGTCGATTTGATTCAGACTTGGACGGACTTCGATTTCGGGGTCGAGTAGTCCAGTTGGGCGGATAAGTTGTTCGACCACAACGCCTTCGCTTCGACGAAGTTCGTAATCGGAGGGGGTGGCCGACACAAAAATCGTTTGTCCCGACAAGTCCTCGAATTCCTGAAAGGTTAGTGGGCGATTATCCAATGCCGATGGAAGCCGGAAACCGTAATCGACCAGCGCGGTTTTACGGGAGCGGTCGCCACCCCACATGGCCCGAATTTGCGGAATCGTTACGTGACTTTCGTCGATAACAAGCAGGTAATCATCCGGGAAATAGTCGAGCAGGCAGAACGGGCGCTGACCGGGTTTTCGTCGGTCGAAATAGCGGGAGTAGTTTTCGATACCGGAGCAATAGCCGAGTTCGCGCATCATTTCCAGATCGAACTCGGTTCGTTCGCGAATTCGGGTAGCCTCCTGCTCACGAAAATCCGATTCGAAGTAGCGAATCTGAGCAACCAGATCGTCCTGTATTTCGTGGATAGCCCCTTTCAGCGTATCGCCACTCGTTACAAACAGATTGGCTGGAAAGATGGTCACCATACTCTCCGAAGAAAGCTTTTTACCCGTCGATGGGTCGATTCGCTGAATCGTTTCGATCTCGTCGCCGAAGAAAATCACCCGATAGGCAAAATCGGCGTAGGCGACATACAGATCGACGGTATCGCCTTTGACACGAAAATTTCCTCGCTGAAATTCGGCTTCGGTTCGGCTATAGAGGATACTAACCAACTGATGCAGAAACTGATTGCGGCTCATCCGTTCGCCAACGCCAATCCGAACCACGTTGTTTTTAAATTCCTCCGGGTTGCCCATACCATAAATGCAGGATACTGAGGCTACCACAATCACATCGCGCCGACCGCTCATCAGAGCCGAAGTGGCTGCCAATCGAAGCTTGTCGATTTCTTCATTAATAGCCAGATCTTTCTCGATGTACGTGTTTGTGGTGGCTATATAGGCTTCGGGCTGGTAGTAGTCGTAATACGAGATGAAGTACTCGACCGCATTTTCGGGGAAAAACTGCTTGAATTCGCCATATAGCTGGGCCGCCAGGGTTTTGTTATGGCTCAGAACGAGCGTTGGCCGATTGGTTTGGGCAATAACATTGGCTACAGAAAAGGTTTTACCGGATCCAGTGACCCCAAGCAAAACCTGAGAAGGTTCACCCTCATTGATGCCTTTGACAAGTTGACTGATCGCCTTTGGCTGATCGCCGGTAGGCTGGAATTCTGAGGTTAATTTAAAGCTCATCAGCGTCGTTTAGAATCTGGCTAATTTACGAAGATTTTGCCCTTTTTCCAAGGCGAGTTTGAAACAAACCCGGGCTATAATGGAGCAATAATGCCTGTAAACGCAACGCTTTTCAACGTAATTAGTTGCTGAAAATTTTCAGGTTGGTCAATTGGTTGCTGATCAACTATATTGCCAGCTCATTCACCCCATTCGCATGGAAAACAACTACAACGATATAGAAACGGTACCTTATATAAAAAGCCAGCCCGTCTGGGCTTTTTGTTTGCTATCCTTTTTTACGTTTGGCATCTACACAATCTATTGGTTTTACAAAAACTGGGCTTTTTTCAGAGATGTATATAACTGGGATATCTATCCATTCTGGCGAGCCATTTTCAATATATTCTTCGTACATACTTTATTAGAACACGTCAATGATGTGGCTGTCGAAAAAGGGCATCCGGGGATTCGTAGCAATGGATACGCTACTGGGTTTGTCGTATTAGCAGTGGCCCAACGAATTCTGGATAGAATGTCGCCGGACAGTCTGGCGTTGATGGCGCTATTTATACCTCCTTTCCTGTTTTTAGTTCCGAGTGTAAAACAGCTCAACTACATTTATCGACAGGCATATCCGAATAAGTATAACCCTGCATTGGGGCCAGGTGAATTTCTCATAGTAATAGGAGGAGGAATCGTTATGGTACTGGCCATTGCTGGCCTTTTGATGGGAGAGAATCCATCGTAACAATAGAGATTACGTTATCGGCTAGTTGTATTTATGGAAGCATTTTCACCCGAAACCATTCAACTTTCACCGGACGAATCAATTATCATTCGTCTATTGGATTCAACGGATGCGCCTAAACTGACGGCCTATTTTAAGGGATTATCGGCTGAAACCCGAAGTTACTTTGCCCCTCATTCGTTTGTTGAGGAAACGGTACGGCATATCTGCAAGACATTGAATCCAGCTGAAATCGTGCGTCTGATTGCGACATCGGCCGATAACCAGACCATCATTGCCTACGTTTTGTTACTGGCGGGGGCCACACCTTCCGATGCTGCCCGCTATCAGGCGTTGGAAATACCTATCAACGTCGAGACCGATTTTTCGATAGCGCCTTCCATCGCTGATGCGTATCAGAGCCGTGGTTTGGGGAGCCACCTCATGAAAAAGGCCCTGACAATAGCCAGGGCCATGCATAAAGAACGGATTGTTCTGTGGGGTGGAGTACAGGCCCGAAACATCCGTGCCCATCGGTATTACCAGAAATATGGATTTATCGAGGTAGGGCAGTTCGAAAATGACGTACTCAACTTCGATATGTGCCTGACGCTTTCAGAAATGAATAATGTATAATGGTTAATGGATGATTCCTGCCAGTTAGATTATTGTACATTTTTCATTATCCATTGCTCATTCTTTAGTTGTTCAGCCGGGTAAAGCCACCATCTAGTGGGTAATCGCAGCCAGTAATGAAACCTGCTTCGTCGGAACAGAGGTAAAGAGCCAGCGCTCCCACTTCTTCAGGTTCGGCCATACGGCCAATAGGCTGCGTTTTCGATAGCTTTTCAAACATTTCGGCTTCGCGACCGGGATAGGTTCGGGCGATGAAACCATCCACAAAGGGTGTATGAACCCGTGCAGGCGAAATACAGTTGCAGCGGATGTTATCCTTCAAATAATCTTTAGCGACTGATAGGGTCATGGTTAGCACCGCTCCTTTGCTCATCGAATACGCAAAGCGGTCAGGAATCCCAAGCGTAGCCGCTATCGAAGCCATATTGAGCAACACGCCCCCTCCCGCTTTTTTCATGTGCGGAATGGTCGCAAAAAGGCAGTTGTAAACCCCTTTGGTATTGATCCGAAAAATGCGGTCGAAATCGGCTTCGGTTGTGGTTTCGACGGTTCCGATATGCGATACCCCAGCGTTGTTCACTAGAATATGAATCGTTCCCTGTTCGGCAATCTTATTGATTACCTCGACCGTCTGGCTTTGATTCGAGACATCGACCGCATGACTGGTGGCCAACCCGCCATCCTGACGAATTTCGGAAGCTGCCTGTTCAGCCTGATCGGCGTTTAAGTCAAGAATATGGACAGATGCACCGGCCTGCGCAAATGTTTTGGAAATGGCCAGCCCAATGCCACTGGCTCCCCCTGTGATGAGGGCGGTTTTGTTTTTGAGAGAAAACATAGGTTAAAGGGTGAATGAGTGAAAGAGCGAAAGAGTGGCTGACGCGAACACCATCCGGTAGGTTCACACTTTCACTCATTCACTCTTTCGCTCTTTAATTAAAGTGAAACCCCCCGCTTCCAGGGAATGAAATCATCTTGTCCCAGTCGTTCGGCCTGGGTTGTTTCTTCGCCCGATGCGAGCCGGATGATGTACTCCAGCATAGCGTCGGCATTCTGCTCAATGGTTTGTTCGCCATCAATGATCGGACCGCTATCGAAGTCAATCACATCAGGCATCCGGTTTTTAAGAGTCGTATTGGTCGATACCTTTACCACCGGACAGATTGGGTTACCAGTCGGAGTGCCTAGTCCGGTCGTAAAGACAATAACATTGGTGCCCGAACCGGCCATACCTGTTGTGGCTTCCACATCGTTGCCGGGGGTACAAAGCAAATTCAGTCCGGGGGTTGTGGCGGGTTCGGCATAGTCGAGTACATCGGCTACAGGCGAAGTACCTCCTTTCTTGGCGGCTCCTGCCGATTTAATGGCATCGGTAATGAGTCCGTCTTTGATATTTCCCGGTGATGGGTTCATATCGAAACCAGAACCTACCGCTTCAGCCTGGGCCGAATAGGTACTCATCAGGTCGATGAATTTCTGGGCTTTCGTCGTGTCGTCAGTGCGATTTATAAGCTCCTGTTCCACACCGTTCAGTTCGGGGAATTCGGCCAGTACGGTTTTTCCACCCAGCGTTACCAAAATATCGGACAGTTGCCCTAATACCGGATTGGCCGATATACCCGAAAAACCATCCGAACCACCGCATTTCAGACCAACAGTCAGCTTGCTAAGTGGTGCGGGCTGACGCTCAATCTTATTGACTTCAATCAGGCCCAGGAACGTCTCTTTAATAGCCTGTGACATCAGCGTGTATTCGGTGCCGGCCTGTTGCTCGAACAGGAGCAGGGGTTTGTCGAACTTCGGATTTTGCCGTTTAATTTCCGCCGAAATCATGTCGACCTGTAAGTGCTGACAGCCTAAGCTCAGAACCGTTGCTCCGGCTACGTTTGGGTTGTTGATAAACCCGGCCAGTAGTGAGCCCAGGTAAGCTGAATCCTGGCGTGTACCGCCACAGCCCATTTCGTGTGTCAGAAATTTGATGCCATCAACGTTTTTAAACGGCCGTTTGGCGACTTGCTGATGCACATAAGCGGGCTCAACGAAGGGCTGCATTTTTTTGACAACATCCAGTTCGCCCGCTTTATAGAGACTGATTAATTCATGAACCTGTTCCCGGTAGATTTCGGGTTGCGCATACCCCAGCTCACGCTCAAACGCATCTTTCAGGATAAGCACGTTCCGGTTTTCGCAAAAGACGAGGGGCACCACGAGCCAGTAGTTACGCGTACCCACGCTGCCATCGGCCCGATGGTAGCCCATAAAGGTACGGTTCTGCCAGGGCGATACATCAGGTGCCTGCCACGAATAGGGCTGCTTTTTGTCGAGACCGTACCGGTCGGCATCGTGCTTCAGATTGAAGGTCGTGATCGGTTCGCCCCGTCGGATGGGTTGGGTTGCTTTGCCAACCAGCACGCCATACATCGTAATCGGGTCGCCGGGTTGTCGGTCTTCGGTCACAAATTTGTGTTTCGCTCCAACGGTGTAGGGTAGCTCATAAATCTCGTTGTCAAACTCAATTTGTTCGCCAGCGGATAGGTTGCGTAGGGCGACAATAACATTATCGGCAGGGTGAACTTTTAATACTCGGGCAGCCATTTAGCAATCTGGTTTAAACGTATTGTCGGGAGTAGTCAGACTTGGCCACTCCTGACAGCTTAATAAAGAGACGTATTGGCCCGAAATATACCACCTCTGAAAAAACTTTACTCTATGCTGTTGCGAATATGAGTGCCAATGCGGAGTTTGGCCGAAGAATTCCTTACCCTTTCCTATGCCCCAACTCACGCCCGACAAACAGGCTGGCTTTCTGGCTGGCCGATTGATGTCTATGGACGCTTATCGAGGTTTTGTGATGACCTTGATGGCGGCCGAAATTTTAAAGTTCCATCACCTTCACGACGCTTTTCCCGATAGTACCTTCTGGGCGTTTCTGACCTTTCATCAAAGCCATGTGGCTTGGGCGGGTTGTTCACTGCACGACATGATTCAGCCGTCGTTTTCGTTTTTGGTCGGTGTTGCGCTTCCGTATTCGATTGCCAGTCGGGTGAAGCAGGGCGAATCGTTTGGCGTTCAGTTCGGGCACGCGGTCCGGCGTTCGCTGATTTTGATTTTGCTGGGTATCTTTCTTCGTTCCACCCATGCTGAGCAGACGTACTTCACCTTTGAAGATACCCTTACCCAAATTGGTCTTGGTTATCCGATCCTGTTCTTATTGGGCAATACCACAGCCCGAACCGGCTGGATTGCTTTTAGCGCTATTCTGATCGGCTACTGGCTGGCGTTTGTATTGTATCCGTTGCCCGTAGGTTTAGACTATACAGCCGTTGGCGTTCCGGCAGACTGGCCGAATCATTACACAGGGTTGATGGCCCATTTTAATAAGAATAGTAATCTGGCCTGGGCGTTTGATACGTGGTTCCTGAATTTATTTCCCCGGGAAAAGCCATTTCTGTTCAACGGGGGCGGGTATGCAACACTTAGCTTTATTCCTACACTTGGTACTATGTTGCTTGGCTTACAGGCAGGGCGCTGGTTACGGTCCGGTCTGACAAACCGGGAAATAGTAAAGCGGTTGGCTATTGCTGGCGCTGTAAGCCTCGTGTCTGGATTACTGCTCCAGTGGGCTGGTATCTGCCCGATTGTGAAACGAATCTGGACACCCGCCTGGGTGCTGTTCAGTGGCGGTTTGTGCTTTTGGTTTCTGGCGGCTTTTTATGGAATCATTGACGTAAAAGGCTGGCGAAAGTGGGCTTTCCCGCTAGTCGTTGTTGGTATGAACTCCATTGCGATCTACTGTTTGGTCGAATTAATCAGTCATTTTATCGTCACGTCGTTATATACTCATCTGGGGCATCGACTATTCCAGGTGTTTGGTGAACCGTATGAACAATTGCTTGTTGGACTGGCCACGCTGGGGATTTTTTACCTGATTCTCCGATGGATGTACAATCGGAAATTATTTATCCGTATTTGATCACTCCTCACTTTTCTTATTTATGCTTACTGCCAACATCCTGAATCTGTTCGACCAAACGATTTTCTACGGTACGATCACCTTTGAGAATAATCGCATTCGTGAAATTAATAAACTTGGTCCTGAGCGTTCGGATGCTCCTTATATATTACCTGGTTTCGTCGATGCTCATGTGCATGTCGAGAGTTCGTTGCTTACCCCACCACAATTTGCCCGGCTGGCGGTTGTGCATGGTACGGTAGCTACAGTTTCGGACCCGCACGAGATCGGCAATGTGCTGGGCGTGGCTGGGGTACAGTATATGATTGAGGAAGCCCGGCGGGTACCTTTTAAGTTTATGTTTGGTGCTCCGTCCTGTGTACCGGCCACTACGTTCGAAACCGCTGGGGCCACCATTGGGGTTAAGGATGTTCGCAACTTATTGGCATTGAAAGAAATCGGTTATCTGGCCGAAATGATGAACTTTCCGGGTGTGCTGCATCGGGACCCGGAGGTAATGGCAAAAATTGCGCTTGCCCAGGCATTCAACAAGCCTGTAGATGGACATGCACCCGGTTTGATGGGCGATGAGGCTCAACAGTATATTGATGCAGGAATTACGACCGACCACGAATGCTTTACCTATGAAGAGGGCCTGGATAAAGCAAAGCGGGGCATGTATATCCTGATTCGGGAGGGGAGTGCGGCTCGAAACTTCGACGCGCTAATACCGCTTCTGGCTCAGTTCCCAGAACAGATTATGTTCTGCTCCGACGATAAACACCCCGATACACTGGCCGTAGGGCACATTAATCAGCTGGTTATGCGGGCGTTGGCAAAAGGTCATTCGATTTGGAACGTGCTTCGGGCTGCCTGCCTGAATCCTGTATTGCATTATCGGTTGCCCGTGGGCTTACTACGCGAGGGCGATCCGGCCGATTATATTGTGGTAGATAATCTGCATTCTTTCCATGTGCAGAGAACAGTCATTAACGGAGAAGCCGTAGCTGAAAATGGTCAGTCGAACATTCAGGATTTGCAAAGTGAGCATGTCAATCAATTTAACTGCTCCCCTAAAAAGGCCGACGAGTTTGTGGTGATACCCTCGTCCCCAGTCATACAACAGGCCGAGGGAGCGAGGGCAATACGTGTGATTGAGGCACTTGATGGGCAGCTAATCACCAATGAGCTTCATTTGGCCCCTAAACTGGATGGCGACCAGATTGTACCGGATGTGGAGCGTGATGTGTTAAAAGTAGTAGTTGTTAATCGGTATCAGGATGAGCCACCAGCTGTTGCGTTCATTAAAAACTTTGGTTTGAAGCATGGAGCGATTGCTTCATCTGTCGGGCATGATTCGCATAATATTACCGCCGTCGGTTGCGACGATGAGAGCATTTGTAAAGCGGTCAATCTGGTTATTGAGGCCAAAGGCGGCTTATCCGCTGTGAGTAATTGGCAGGCAGTTGATGGTAAAAATGACGAGGAATTATTGCTACCACTACCTGTAGCTGGGTTGATGAGTGACTCCGATGGGTATGCTATAGCCGATCAGTACACGTTGTTAGACCAGTATGCCAAGCACGAACTGGGTAGTACGCTAGCTGCACCATTTATGACTTTATCATTTATGGCACTTTTAGTTATCCCTAATTTGAAATTGAGTAATAAAGGGTTATTTGATGGAAAAAAATTCTCTTTTGTGTCACTAGAAACTGAAAATCAGAGATTATAAAATTTTTTTACAAGTATTTTTTTAATTCTATTTTTTATGGGTAAGTTTACACACCTCAAGGCTATTCCTAACCTTTATTCCCTCTATCATGGCCCGCTCTCGTACCCAAAATGGCCCCGACGACGAAACCTTATGGAATCTGTTTCGCGGTGGTGATGAAAACGCGTTTGCCCGATTATACCAAAATTATGTTCAAACCCTTTACCATTACTGCGTCCATTTTGCCACCGACCGGGCGTTAATTAAAGATTGCATCCACGATTTGTTTGTTGAACTCTGGAAACACCGCAGTACCATCGGCCCAACCACATCGGTACGGTTCTATCTGATGGCTTCCATCAAGCGTAAACTGGTTCGCCACCTCACTGCCGAACAAAAATTAGTAAGTCAGGATGATATGATTAACGGACGCCGTGTGGGCGATACGCTGCCCGGTTCCGACCCTTCTTACGAGAATATGCTGATTCACCACGAAGAAGATATGTTCATCAACGATTGCCTGCATCAGGCACTTGAAAAACTTCCTCGTCGTCAGCGCGAAGCCGTTCATCTTCGTTATTTTCAGAATATGAGCAACGAAGAAATTTCGGCGCTCATGCAAATCAATATCCAGTCTGTTTACAATTTAATTTTTGGTGCCATGAGCAACCTCAAGCGGTATGTCACGCTTGAAAATGTGTCGCTCTGACGCTGACTATTCCGAAACTCTTTCCTAAACCCCGATAACCGAAACCTGGTTGTCGGGGTTTGTTTTGTTAGTGCGTAGCGTGGACTTTAAGTACCTTCGTTAAATGAATACAGACTCAACTCCTTTGCCTGAGCGAGTGCGTCCACGTACACTCGACGACGTAATTGGTCAGCGAAAACTAATTGGCCCATCCGGCGCATTACGTCGGGCTATTAACGCCGGTCGGTTGCCTTCCATGATTTTGTGGGGCCCACCGGGCGTTGGAAAAACGACACTGGCTTTATTACTGGCCGAAGCGGTTAAACGACCCTTTATTGCCTTAAGTGCCATTAATTCAGGCGTTAAGGAAATCCGTGACGTATTGAGTCGGCCTAGCGGGATGTTTCCGCCCGTAGTGTTTATCGACGAAATTCATCGATTCAACAAAAGCCAGCAGGATGCTTTGCTGGGGGCTGTCGAGAAAGGGCAAATTACCCTTATTGGAGCCACGACCGAAAATCCATCCTTTGAAGTGAACGGCGCTTTACTGTCGCGTTGCCAGGTTTATATTCTGGAAGCACTTAGCCGGGATGAACTCATTCAGGTAGTGGATCGGGCCATTGCGCAGGACATTTTTTTACGATCGAAAAATATTCAGGTTGAGTCATACGATGCCTTATTGCGTCTGTCGGGTGGTGATGGGCGTAAACTCCTGAATTTGCTTGAACTGGTTGTTTCGGCACATGTCTCTTCTGACCAATTAGTGATTACAGATGAAGGCGTAACGACTGTTGCCCAGCAGAACATTGCCCGGTACGACAAATCGGGCGAGCAGCATTACGATATTATTTCGGCGTTTATAAAATCGTTGCGGGGTTCCGATCCTAATGCGGCCTTGTACTGGATGGCCCGGATGATTGTGGCCGGTGAAGATCCTGTTTTTATCGCTCGTCGGATGTTGATTATGGCATCGGAAGATATTGGCAATGCAAATCCAACGGCTATGATTATGGCTTCCGAAGCGGTTCAGGCTATTCGCGCTATCGGCATGCCCGAAGGACGAATTATACTGTCGCAGGTGGCGGTGTATCTGGCGACGTCACCTAAGAGTAATGCCAGTTATGTGGCTATTGATGATGCCATTGCCCTGGCGGAACAAACGGCTCATCTGCCTGTGCCAATCCATCTGCGTAATGCCCCGACGAAACTGATGAAGCAGATCGGTTATGGGAAAGAGTACCAGTACGCGCACGCCTACGAAGGCAATTTTGTTCCGTTAAACTTCCTGCCGGATGAACTAAAAGGCCACAAGCTATACGAACCTGGCCAGAATGCCCGCGAAGCTGAAATCCGCCGGAGCCTGCAAAAATGGTGGGGAGACTGGTATGGATATTAGGCATACTACATAATGAAAATGCCCACGCAGTTGACGTTCGTGGGCATTTTCATTATGTAGGACCAAAACACTTATTTCTTTTTAGGGGGCGTTGCCGCCTTAGGGGCTGTTGGTACCGAAGAGGGTGTATTAGCCGGTTTGTCAGTATTCTGGCCTGGTGTAATGCCCATTTTTTTGAGGACCAGATCGGTGATGTTCAGTTCTTCGGCGGCATAGAGTACATCTGAATTAGACGTTACATTGATGATATAATGGTAGCCATTCTGTAAAGCGACCGTGTCAATCGCTTGCTGAATTTTGGTCAGAATAGGCTTCATCAATTGGCCATATTTGGCTTGTAAAGACTCCTGGGCTGTTTGACTAAACTGCTGAATGCGTGTTTGAAGTGTTTGCAGTTCGGTTTCCCGATCTTTTCGAATGACATCGGTCATCTGGGCAACACCCGACTGATAGGCCGAATATTTAGTCTGAAATTCGGTTTGCATCCGCTTTAGCTCATTCTCAGCCTGGGCTTGCTGTATATTCAGCTGATTGGTAACTTCTTTGGCCTCAGGCGATTGCGATACAACATAGTCAATACGCGTAAAGCCGACTTTTAATGATTGGGCCTGAGCACCTAAACTTGTTAGCATTAGCAGGCTAAAAAGGACTTGAAATAGCGTTGATTTTGGTTTACTCATAGGAGGTGTTTGGTACAAGTATAGAATTTACTGCTGCAATTGTAATCAGGTTGTAGCTTACCAGCGAACCTGACCGTCACCCACAACAATCCATTTTTCGGTGACTAATTTTTCCAGGGCAAATGGGCCACGGGCATGAAGTTTCTGCGTCGAAATACCGATCTCAGCCCCTAGTCCAAACACACCGCCATCCGTAAAGCGGGTGGATGCATTCGCGTACACTGCAGCCGCATCGACCTCGCGCAGAAACTGGTCAATTAGTGCCTGGTTTTGGGATAGGATAGCCTCTGAGTGCCGCGACGAGTACGCTTGTATATGGGAGAGGGCTTCTTCCAGACCATTTACAACTTTAACGGCGCATTTATAATCCAGAAACTCACGGCCAAAATCTTCGGGCTGGGCATGTTGCAGATTCGTATACCCTGCTTTCTCGAAAATGGCGTAGGCTGTATCATCCGCAAATACTTCAACGTTCCATTTGATGAAATCGTCTGTCAGCATTGGCAGAAAACGCTCGGCAATTTGGTCATCAACCAGCACACAGTCGAGCGAGTTGCAGACCGATGGACGCGAAACACGGGCATTTACGACAATAGCGACTGCTTTATCGAGGTCGGCCGATGCTTCGACGTAGGCATGACAGACACCTGCCCCCGTTTCGATGGTAGGGACCAGCGAATTTTTCCGAACAAACTGAATCAGCGAATCCGATCCACGCGGAATGATGATGTCTACGTACCGGGTAGCGGTGAGCAATTCATTGACAACGGCCCGATCGGGTGGGAGCAGCGTGACAGCGGCTTTCGGTACACCGAATTCCACCAATACACCCTGAATCAGACCAACCAGATAGCGGTTCGAGAAATCGGCTTCTTTGCCGCCTTTCAGCACGCACGCATTTCCTGAGCGCAGACATAGCGACGCTACATCAACTGTTACGTTCGGGCGAGCTTCATATATGACACCGACGACACCAAGTGGGACGGCAATCTTTTTCAGTTGCAGACCTTGCTCAATAGTACGTTCCAGAATGACTTCACCAGCCGGATCGGGTAATACGGCCACCTCACGCAGGCTTTTCGACAAGTCGGTAATTCGGGCCTCGGTCAACTTCAGTCGGTCATATTTCGGATCTGTAGCCGACATTCGGTCAAGATCTTTCTGATTTTCAACAACGATCTGAGCCGTATGAGCGGCCAGTACATCGGCCAGCCGATTCAGTAAAGTGGTTTTCTGGTCAGGGCTCAACCGGCGAACAGCGGCTGCCGCTTGTTGCGCTGACTGAAGTAAAGGTGTAATTGGGGTCATTAGCGAAAAGGAAATAAAGGAAGGAATACATAAAAGGAGGAACAAGCTGCCTATAAGGAATTCGTATTCCCCAAGCCTTCCTAACTTTCTAGCCCTTCTGTCTTTTTACAAAAGTACAATATCATTGGCATTCGCTACTTCAACGTTTTGCTGATTAAGCTGTTGCGCTAACGTTTCTGATGAAATTCGGGTTCGGGCAACGGCTACTGTTTCCTGGTTCTCATCTAAAATTTCAACCATTTCGCCCGTGGCAAATTCGCCGGGAATAGCCCGGACACCTACCGCCAACAAACTCCGCCGTTGTTTTAACGCCCGTACAGCTCCGGCATCCACCTGAATCTGTCCGACGGCCAAACTTCCGCTTCCGAGCCAACGATTTCGTGCTGAAAGTGTATTCGCTTGTGGAACAAACTCGGTGCCGGTTTCGCCCCGTAGGGCTCGGCCCAGACTATCCGGCTCGTTCATGCCGAAAATAACGACCCTGATGCCCATGCGAGTGGCTAGTTTGGCAAAGGTCAATTTGGAGGCCATACCCCCTAATCCCAATGATGACTTATCGGTTCGAACAACACTAAAGACCTGCTCATCGAAGGCCGTGACCTTCCGAATAATCTGACCATTATTATCGAGTAGACCGCCTACCGATGTGCAGAGCATAAGCACTTTGGCCCCAAAGCCAGCGGCAATCAGCGTTGCCAGTTCATCGTTGTCCGAAAATTTCAGTTCCCGATTGCTCACTACATCGTTTTCGTTGGCAATCGGAATCAGTTCATTGGCCCACAGTTCTTCGTAGGTTTGTTTTAACTGAAGAAATTGATCACGGTTAGCAAAGTGGTGGCGCTCGCAAAGGCTTTGGGCGATGGAAATACCGTAGATAGCAAAAAAACGAGAGTATTGGTTGAGTAATAATAAATTCCCTATAGCAGCTGCGGCTTTTCGCTGGATAATATCACCTTTATAATCATGAATCAGGGCTTTTCCGGCCCCTACGGCCCCAGATGATACCAGCACAATTCGATAATGCGGATGCAAAGCGGCTACCTGTCGGGCAATGTCAACCATGACCGGCTCATTAGGCTCGCCAGTTGGTTTGGTAATGGATGCAGTACCGAATTTAAGGACAAGAACGGGTTTCGACATGCGGCAAAGATAGGTGGTTTTCGGTATACCGAAGTCTCACACCTTCAGAGGCACCTGATCGCTAAACTTTACTTTGTTGCGAAGGGCCATTTTCAATTGCCGGAGATAATCGGCTTTGGGAATTTCAATAGCCCCGTACCGCCGGACATTATCGTTGATAAACTGCGTATCCAGAAGGGTAAATTTCTGTTGCCGGAGAATCTGAATCAAGTAATGAAACGCCACTTTCGACGCATTACTGACCTGCGTAAACATCGATTCGCCAAAGAAAGCGGAGCCTAATGAGACGCCATATAAGCCCCCAACCAATCGATTGTCGATATACGTTTCTACGCTATGGGCAAGCCCCATTTGGTGCAGTTCGGTATAGGCTTCGATAATTTCATCGGAGATCCAGACACTATCGTCCTCAGAACGAGGCTTTGAGCAACCCTGCATAACCTCTTTAAAGGCAGTATTCAGACGAATCTCAAACTGATTCCGATTCAGAACTGGACGGAGCGACTTGGCTGGTTTGTAGGTATAAATGGGAATAATGGCACGCGGATCAGGGGCGTACCAGTAAAGCGCACCGTCGGAATCGGCCATTGGGAAAATGCCATTTATGTACCCATAAATCAGGTCATCGGCGGTGAGCTTGTCCATGAAAGTGGTGGATGTGTATGCTGACAAAGATAAAAAAAGCGGCAAAGAATTGATAGGCCTTTTTATGGCTTTCCTATACGAACAACGCGCAAGTCAAGTCGGCTGAGTAAGCCACTGATCGGTAACGCTTTGTTGATAAAGTGATACCTGCCTCGTCTCCTGAACCTGTATAAAACGAACCCAATCAAGCCTGATGAAGATTCTAAAAATCACCTCTTTAATCATTTTTGTCGGTTTACTGCTGGCATTGGATGGCCAATCAATTGCGCAGGATGTTAAGCTGGGCCTGTTTGAGGGCCAAAGCGATATTGGTGCTGTCGTGAAACCCGGCTCGGGTACTTACGATCCCAAAACGCATCAATATGAGCTATCGGGTTCGGGGGCTAATGTTTGGGCCGATCACGATGAGTTTCATTATGCATGGAAACGCATGAAAGGCGATTTCCTGCTGTATACGAGGGCGTCGGTAGTGGGTAAGACGGGCGATCCGCATCGAAAAGTAGGCTGGATGGTTCGTACTAGTCTGGATGGCAAGTCGGCCCATGTGAATGTCTGTACGCATGGAGATGGCAGTACATCCTTACAATACCGACGGACAGCGGGGGCCACTACGGAAGAAATCCGTACAAAGTTGGCCGGTGCTGACGTGATCCAGCTCGAACGGAAAGGCAATATCTATACCATGCGGGCGGCCCGATTCGGAGAGCCTTTCGTAACCGAACAGGTTACCGACCTGGAATTAGGCGAGGAGGTGTACGTGGGTCTGTTTGTCTGTGCGCATAATAAAGACGCGCTGGAACGGGGAACGTTTCGGGATGTTCGTATCAGTGTACCAGCACACGATAAATTGGTGCCCTATCGGGAGTATCTGGCCAGTAATCTCGAAATTCTGGACGTAACAACCGGCAACCGACAGGTTATTTTCAATGTGCCGGGTTCGATTCAGGCACCAAACTGGATGCCCAATGGCAAAACGTTGCTGTACAATGGCGATGGATTGATTTACACCTTCGATCTGGCAAAAGGGCAACCAACTGTGCTTCATACGGGAGCTGTTAAAAATAACAACAACGACCATGTTCTTTCCTTCGATGGGAAAATGCTGGGGTTAAGTAGTGGCGTGAAGGAGCTGGGTGGTTCGATTGTTTACACGGTTCCGGTTACGGGCGGAGAACCAAAGCAGATCACTCCCCAAGGGCCATCATACCTGCATGGCTGGTCGCCCGATAAGAAAACACTGGTATTTACTGGCTCGCGCAGCAATGAGTTTGATATTTACAGTGTACCATCGGAAGGTGGCCCGGAAACGCGATTGACTGATGCAAAAGGACTGGACGATGGCCCGGAATTCACGCCCGATGGTAAGTGGATTTATTTCAACTCCGACCGCACGGGAACCATGCAAATCTGGCGCATGAAACCCGACGGCAGCGGACAGGAAGCGGTTACACACGGTGATTACCACGATTGGTTTCCACACATTTCGCCCGATGGCAAGTGGATAATTTTCCTGTCGTTCCTGAAAGAGGAGGTTAAATCCAATGAACATCCGTTTTACAAACATGTTTATTTGCGGCTATTGCCCATTTCGGGCATTGGGCAGCCTAAGGTGATTGCCTATATTTATGGAGGGCAAGGGACCATCAATACACCTTCGTGGTCGCCCGATAGCAAACGAGTGGCCTTTATCAGCAATACGGCAGCAAGTAGTATAAGCCCTATCGAAAAATAGAAAAAAACGAGCCTTTTGCTGTGGTTCTTCGGGATTTGTGTCGATATGACATGAAATATTTCGCAGAATTTGCAACTTTGGTTGTTTAACTCGATCCCCATTGCTTCATGAACGTTTCTGTACGCTGGGAGGGTGTTTATCCTGCACTCCTGACTCCGTTTACGGCTGATGATCAGCTTGACTTGCCGCTTTTTGAGAAAAATCTGCGGGCACAGCTCGAGGCTGGTGTTCATGGTTTTATCATTGGCGGATCGCTGGGTGAAGCCAGCACGCTGCTCAACGACGAAAAAATTGAGTTGCTGAGGTCGGCATTGGCAGTGAGTGCCGGAACTGTGCCAGTGCTTGTCAATATTGCCGAACAGGCAACCAAACAGGCTATTGCTCGTGCTCAGGAAGCCGAAAAAGCCGGAGCCGACGGGCTAATGCTGCTCCCTCCGATGCGTTACCCTGCCGATTCCCGCGAAACGGTCACGTTTTTTAAAGCGGTGGCTCAGGAAACGTCGCTTCCCATCATGATCTACAATAATCCGTACGATTATAAGATCATGACCACGGTAGCCATGTTTGAGAAACTGGCTGTATTGCCCAATATTCAGGCGGTTAAAGAATCGACTCGTGATCTGACTAATATAACCCGTATGCGCAATGCGTTTGGTGACCGCTACAAATTGCTGGGTGGCGTGGATACACTGGCGCTCGAAGCCCTACTGCTCGGCTGCGATGGCTGGGTAGGCGGTCTGGTCGATGCGTTTCCAGTAGAAACGGTGGCTATTTACGAACTGGCTAAAACGGGACAACTTGTAGAAGCACTCGCCATTTACCGCTGGTTCATGCCCCTGCTCGAACTGGATATTCACCCAAAACTGGTTCAGTACATTAAACTGGCGGCTACGGCTACAGGCTTAGGTTCAGAATATGTGCGCCCTCCCCGGCTGCCACTCATAGGCGCCGAACGCGAGCACGTTCAGGAAATTATTCAAAAAGCATTAGCGAACAGACCAGTACTAATGAGTGAAAGAGCGAAAGAGTGAAAGAGCTATTTCACCCTTTCGCTCTTTCACTCTTTCGCTTTTTAAACCATGTCCGAATTTCATTTTTTCTGCATCGATGCACACACCTGCGGCAACCCGGTACGGGTTGTTACGGGAGGAAGTATTCCCTTCTTACAGGGAACAAATATGAGCGAGAAACGGCAGCATTTTCTGCGCGAATACGACTGGATTCGGCGGGGGCTGATGTTTGAGCCACGCGGCCACGATATGATGTCGGGGAGCATTCTCTATCCGCCAACCGATCCGGCCAATGATGCGGGTGTGCTGTTTATCGAAACGTCGGGATGTTTGCCGATGTGTGGTCACGGAACAATCGGTACGGTTACCGTAGCCATCGAACAAAACCTAATCAGGCCCAAAACGCCCGGTGTGCTCAACCTGGAAGTACCGGCTGGCCTGGTGCGGGCTGAATACAAACAGGAAGGGAAAAAAGTAACGTCGGTTAAGATTACCAACATTAAATCGTATCTGGCGGCCGAACAGTTAACCGTCGAATGTCCGGATTTGGGTACACTCACGGTCGATGTGGCCTATGGCGGTAATTTTTACGCTATTGTCGATCCGCAACCCAACTTCCCTGGTCTGGAGCACTACAAAGCCGAACAACTGATTGGCTGGGCGCGGGTGATGCGCCAGCGGATGAACGAGCAGTATACTTTCGTTCATCCCGAAAATTCGACCATAAACGGTCTGAGCCATATTCTTTGGACAGGCAAGACGTTAGCGGAAACATCGACGGCCCGCAATGCGGTTTTCTACGGCGATAAAGCCATAGATCGTTCGCCCTGTGGTACAGGAACGTCGGCACGTATGGCGCAATGGTATGCTAAAGGAAAGCTTAAACCCGGCGATACGTTTATCCATGAGAGTATCATCGGGTCAATTTTCAACGGACGTATCGAAGCCGAAACCGAACTGGCAGGTAAACCGGCCATCGTTCCCAGTATCGAAGGCTGGGCTCGAATCCACGGATATAACCACCTGATCCTGGATGAAGATGATCCGTATGTGCATGGATTTCAGGTTATTTAAATAAAGAGTGAAAGAGTGAATGAGTGAATGAGCGAAATTGAATTCGTCAGCCGGAATGCCGGACCACACTCTTTCACTCATTCACTCTTTCACTCTTTCACTCTTTAAAAAATGGCGCACATTGGTGTAATCGGAGGGGGTATCATTGGCCTCTGTTCGGCTTATTATCTGCATAAAGCGGGACATACGGTAACCTTGTTTGAACAGGCACATATTGCCAATGGCTGTTCGTTTGGCAATGCAGGTATGATTGTGCCGAGTCATATTGTGCCGCTGGCTCAACCCGGTATGATTGCCAAAGGATTGCGCTGGATGCTGAAATCAACCAGCCCGTTTTATGTCAAACCCCGGCTCGATGCTGAGCTTATGCGTTGGGGATGGCTTTTCTACAAGCATTCTACGCCCGAGCATGTGGAGCGCTCGATTCCGGTTCTGCGCGACCTTAGTTTTCTGAGCAAACGACTGTATCAGGACCTCGCTAACCGCGACGGTTTCTCGTTTGGCTGGCAGGAGCGGGGCTTGTTTATGCTGTATAAAACGGCTGCCGCCGAGCATGAAATGGCGGAAGAGGCCGAAATTGCTAACCGGGCCGGTGTAGAAGCCCAACTCCTGAACGGTAAACAGGTGCAGGAGTTGGAGCCCCATGTACGGGTAACGGTGCAGGGGGCAGTGTATTATCCCGGCGACGCTCATCTGAACCCTAATGAACTGATGCTCGCCCTGGTCGACTATTTACGGCAGGAGGGCGTAACCATTCTGGAAAATCATCCGGTTACGGGCTTTGGTACGTCGGGGGCTCGCATAACCACTGTTCATGCGCGGGGTTCGTTCGAAGTCGATGAGGTCGTGATTGCGGGTGGAGCTTGGTCGCCGGGAATTGCCAGGCAACTGGGTTTGTCGTTGCCACTACAGGGCGGGAAAGGATATAGTTTTATGCTCCCTGGTACAGTTAACGATATCCAGATACCGGCCATCATGCTGGAAGCACGGGCTACGGCTACACCCATCGGTGGTAATCTGCGTTTTGCAGGTACGCTGGAAGTAGCGGGTACCGATATGAGCGTGAATATGAATCGGGTGCGAGGGATTGCCGAGTCCATTAACCAGTATTACCCCGATATTCGGGTGGATATGCCCGTTGCCGATTCCATTTGGCGTGGATTACGTCCCTGCTCGCCCGATGGGTTGCCCTATATTGGCCGGACAGAGCACTGCGACAATGTGGTGCTGGCTACGGGACATGGGATGATGGGCGTTAGTCTGGGACCTGCCACGGGTAAACTGGTCAGTGAACTGATCAGCCATTCGCCCCAGAGTATGGAATTGACAGCCTTTAATCCTAATCGTTTTGCTTAATGAGTTGACAGGTTTTATCAATCGCTACACTTCATGCCATCACTGAAATCATTCCTCCTGCCCCTTATTGCCCTTAGCCTAGCTATTACTTTTCCGAAAGCTATTGGCCAACCGGCTTACCTCAAAGCTATCAATCCGCAAACGAGTGATGTTCATCATCAGTTGACTCAGTATGAGGCAGATTACGGAAGCTTAAGTCGTTTTTATACGATAACAGGATCGCCAGAGCGTCGGGAGCGATTTCAGAAACTGCACAGTGAGTATCTGGAAAAACTACAGAAGTTGGATTTCGACCGCATGACGACTGACAGCCGGGTCGATTACCTGCTGTTTCGGCGGAATTTACAGCAGGAACTGTATAAACTGAATCAGGAAGCCGAAGAGCGTTCTACGATAAAACCGTGGTTCCCCTTTGCCGATTCGATTTATGCCGTTGAAAAATTACGTCGGCGGGGGCATGTTCTGAATGCACAGGCGTTGGCTGCCAATCTGAATAAGTTGGGGCCGCAGATTGTAGCTGCTCAGAAAGAAGTGGAGAAAAGCGGTAAACTGGACCCGGCTTTGGTACGACGGGCTGAATCGACGGCGCAGGGATTACAGCAAGCACTTAAAAGTGTTTATACCTTCTACAACGCCTACGACCCTACCTTCAGCTGGTGGATGGAGAAATCGTATCCGAAAGCCGATAGCCTATTGAATGCCTATGTGAAATTTTTTCAGAAAAAGGCGAAGGAAGCTGCGCCGACGAAAGACGATGGGAGTGGCATTGCGGGCGTAGCTGTTGGGCGAACCGAATTACTTCGCCAGCTACAGGTCGAAATGATTCCGTATTCGCCGGAAGAGTTGATCGAGATTGCGAATAAGGAATTTGCCTGGTGTGACCGTGAACTGCTGAAAGCTTCCCGCGAGATGGGTTTTGGAGATAACTGGAAAGCGGCTCAGGAGAAAGTCAAAAACACCTACGTGCCTGTTGGCAAACAGCCCGAAATGATTTTAGGACTGTACAACGAATCCATCGCTTTCCTCAAAAACAAAGACTTGATTACGATTCCTCCATTGGCCGAAGAAACTTGGCGCATGAACATGATGTCGCCCGAACGCCAGCGCGTAGCTCCATTTTTTCTGGGCGGTGAACAGTTACTCATTTCCTATCCCACCAGCGACATGTCGCACCCCGATAAACTGATGAGTATGCGCGGAAACAATCCACATTTCTCCCGGGCTACGGTCCATCACGAACTCATTGCTGGGCATCATTTACAGGGCTTTATGAACAATCGGTATAAGGTATATCGGCAGTTCGACACTCCATTCTGGATTGAAGGCTGGGCCTTGTACTGGGAAATGGTCTTGTGGGATCAGGGGTTTCCCCAGTCTCCCGAAGATCGGATTGGTATGTTGTTCTGGCGGATGCACCGTTGCGCCCGCATTATTTTCTCGCTCAATTACCATCTTGGCCAATGGTCGCCCCAGCAGTGTATCGACTTTCTGGTTGATCGCGTAGGGCATGAGCGGGCCAATGCCGAAGGAGAGGTGCGCCGGTCGTTTGTGGGAGGCTATCCACCCCTATACCAATTGGCGTATATGACGGGTGCGTTCCAGTTCTGGGCGTTGAAAAAAGAATTGGTCGACAGTGGAAAGATGACCTACAAGCAGTACCACGACGCGGTTATGCAGCTTAACTCGATGCCAGTAGAAATGGTACGGGCCATTCTTACTAACCAGAAATTAGATAAAGATTTTAAAACTAATTGGCGATTCTACGCTGTTGAATCAGCAACACGTTGATCGTTTTTTGTTTACCGTTTTCGATATATAGTGGCTGATACAAACCATCCTTATACATCGGCCATCGTATACCGTAAACCCTAAAGCACACTTATTTTATCCCATTTGTTATGATGGACTTACCAACGGTTATGCCCTCCACTCCCGAAACATTTCAGGGTATTAATCCCGCTACTGGTCAATTCCTGCCTGGTGATTTTCAGGAAGCAACAGCCGCCGAAGTAGCGCAGGCTTGCGAACGGGCTGCCGAAGCGTTTACCGAATACCGGAAGAAATCGGGTGCCGAAAAGGCAAGATTTCTGGAGCAGATTGCGACCGAAATCGAAGCATTAGGTGATGAATTACTCAATCGGGCTCAGGCCGAATCGGGCTTGCCACTCGCCCGGCTGACAGGCGAGCGTGGGCGCACAACAGGCCAGCTACGGCTGTTTGCCGAATACCTGCGTGAAGGCTCGTGGGTAAATGCCCGAATCGATAAGGCCCTGCCCGACCGTCAGCCTCTGCCCCGGCCTGATTTGCGTCAGATGTTGCGACCACTGGGGCCGGTTGGCGTTTTTGGCGCGAGCAATTTTCCACTGGCCTTTTCAGTTGCTGGAGGGGATACCGCTTCGGCGCTGGCGGCTGGTTGTCCGGTTGTGGTAAAAGGGCACCCAGCCCATCCGGGGACTTCTCAACTCGTTGGAGATGCCATTAGCCGGGCCGTTGAAGTCTGTGGATTGCCTGCCGGAACGTTCTCGCTGGTACAGGGCCGCACGGTAGCCGTAGGTATGGCCATTGTGGAGCATCCTGCCATTAAGGCCATTGGTTTCACAGGGTCATGGCGGGGTGGCAAAGCTATATTCGATGCGGCTGCTCGGCGGCATGAACCCATTCCAGTTTATGCTGAAATGGGTAGTACAAACCCGGTTTTCTTTTTGCCTGAACTGCTGAAAGAGAAAGGGAGTGCCATTGCTCAGAGTTATGTCGGTTCAGTTACGTTAGGCGTAGGGCAGTTTTGTACCAATCCCGGACTGGCCATTGTGCAACAGTCGCCCGAATCGCAGGCGTTTGTGCAGGAAGCAGGTCGGGTAGTGGCTGGTAGTCAACCTGCTACTATGCTCACTCAGGGAATTCAACAGGCGTTTACAAACGGACTGAGCAAGCTGAGCAGTACAGAAGGTGTTCAGGTTGTGGCGCAGGCTCCAAGTGCTGAAAGTTTTGCCAACGGTACGCCTACGTTATTGGCCACCACGGGCGAAGCGCTGCTGTCCAACCCTGCCATTGCCGAAGAAGTATTTGGCCCAAGCAGTGTTGTCGTTGAAGCGGGTAGCCGCGATGAGTTGCTGGCGGTAGCAAAGGGGCTTGAAGGACACCTGACCGCGACCGTTTACGGAACCGACGACGAGTTACTGGAATATGCCGATCTACTGGAGATACTGGAACAAAAAGTTGGGCGATTGTTGATCAATGGTTTCCCAACGGGTGTCGAAGTAAGCCACGCCATGCAGCATGGAGGTCCTTATCCGGCTACAACTGATTCGCGTTCTACGTCTGTCGGTACGAATGCCATTCTGCGCTTTGCGCGCCCGGTTTGTTATCAGAATTTCCCGGATGCCTTGCTTCCTGATGAGTTGAAGGCTGCCAATCCATTGCATATCTGGCGGCTGGTGAATGGCAAGTTTACGAATGAGTAGTCATTGGGCCTCTTCCTGCTGAAGGGGTTCAAACGATTTTTTTGCCATCCCGACGAAGGTGGGATCTCAACATGGTGAATGTTAGTGGATCTTCTTCGTCGGGATGTATCATTTTAAATCAAGTATCTAGTAGAGAGATACATAAGGGAAAAATGAACTCTATGAACCGTTTACTACTCCTATTAACCGCGATACTCATCAGTCAGGCTGGATTCGGTCAATCTGTCGCTCCATCGGATAAATCGAAAGGCAATTGGAAACTCGTATGGGCGGATGAATTTGATACACCTGGCCCTCCTAATTCCAAAAATTGGTCTTTTGAAAAGGGGTTCGTGCGGAACCATGAAATTCAGTGGTATCAGCCCGAAAATGCCAGCTGCGAAAATGGCATGCTGATTATTGAAGGGCGACGGGAGCAAAAGCCGAATCCAACCTACCAGCCAAATAGCTCCGACTGGAGGACCAATCGCCCTACTATCGACTATACAGCTTCTAGTCTGCACACGCGTGAGTTGCATAGCTGGCAATACGGCCGCTTCGAAATGCGGGGGCGTATCGACATCAGCCCCGGTTTGTGGCCTGCTTTCTGGACATTGGGTGTTGCCGGTGAGTGGCCTTCCAATGGTGAAATCGACATTATGGAGTATTACCGGAGTATGTTGCTGGCGAATGTAGCCTGGGGAACGGCAAAGCGATATACAGCTGAATGGCGATCAATAAAAAAGCCGATTAGTACCTTCAACGTTCCCGATTGGGCGAAGAAATTTCATATCTGGCGGATGGACTGGGACGAATCGGCTATTCGGCTGTATGTCGACGATGCGTTGCTGAATGAGGTTTCATTAGCGGAAACGATCAATGGGGATGGCACGAAGAGTAATCCCTTTCGCCAGCCGCATTATATCCTGCTGAATCTGGCCATTGGTGGCGATAATGGGGGAGACCCTACCAATACTGCCTTCCCAACTCGATTTGAGGTCGACTACGTTCGGGTATATCAGAAACAATAATATGTTTGACCAGGCGCAGCACTTTACTCACGGTTGTAAAACGTTCGGGGATTCATCGTGGTCAGTAGGCATGCATTTTAAGGCATCTAAGGGTAAACCGTACCCGGTCGGTTTCTTTAGGGTACAATATCTTCCCTACACGCAATGAAATTACGGAAAGTCTTTGCCTGCATAACCGCTATTTTGATCTATAGCTGGGCAACTACGATTAGTTCTGCACAGGGGTCTCAACCCCAGCCAATTAACATCAACGTTGATTTACAAGCCGACAAAGGACCTCTGAAACCGATCTGGGCGTGGTTTGGCTACGATGAGCCGAACTATACCTACATGAAAGATGGGAAAAAACTGCTGACAAAAATTTCGCAGTTGAGTAAAGTACCTGTCAATGTACGGGCACATAGCCTGCTGGTTACGGGCGATGGCACAGCCGCTCTGAAATGGGGATCAACCAACGCGTATACGGAGGATAAAAAAGGTAATCCCGTCTATGACTGGACCATCGTCGATAAAATTTTCGATACGTACATCGAGCGTGGTATGAAACCCATTGCCCAGATCGGATTCATGCCGGAAGCGCTTTCGACCAAACCAAAGCCCTATCGCCATTACTGGAAACCCGGCGATAACTACAACGATATCTATACGGGTTGGGCCTACCCGCCAACCGATTACAAAAAATGGAGTGAACTAGTCTTTCAGTGGGTGAAACATTCCATAGCCCGTTATGGTCAGAAAGAGGTCGAAAGCTGGTACTGGGAATTGTGGAATGAACCAAACATCAGCTACTGGAAAGGCACTACGGAGGAGTATATCAAGCTCTACGACTACACCGCCGATGCAGTAAAACGGGCCTTACCGACGGCTAAAATGGGTGGCCCCGAGGTAACAGGCCCCGGTAGCGAAGGCTCGCAGAAATTTTTCAAGGCTTTCATGGACCATGTGGTGAGTGGAACCAATTATGTTACCGGCAAAACGGGTTCGCCCATTGATTTTATAACCTTTCATGCGAAGGGAGCACCGAAGTTAGTCAACGGCGTGGTGCAAATGAATATGGGCACTCAATTCCGCGACATTAGCAAAGGGTGTGAGATTGTGGCCTCGTACCCGACCTTGAAACAGCTACCGATCATTATTGGTGAATCGGACCCGGAGGGATGTGCCGCCTGCTCGGAAGATTTACACCCGCAGAATGCCTATCGCAACGGAACCATGTACTCAAGCTATACAGCCGCTTCGTTTGCTCGCAAATATGACCTGGCCCAATCGCATGGGGTCAATCTGGAAGGAGCGGTTACCTGGGCGTTTGAGTTTGAGGATCAGCCCTGGTTTCGGGGCTTCCGCGATCTGGCCACGAATGGTGTCGATAAGCCCGTTCTGAATGTATTTCGAATGTTTGGCATGATGGGCGGAAATCGGGTAGGTGTTTCGGGTGGTTCCGGCTACGATTACGCCCGGATTCGGGATCAGAGTGTGCGGGCCGAGCCCGATATCAATGCCTTAGCCACAAAAGATGCGAAAACGGCTTCGGTACTGGTCTGGCATTATCACGACGACAATGCACCGGCCCCTGATGCGCCTGTGTCGGTGCAATTAAAAGGGGTGCCTGCCCAACGAGTGTTGATCCAGCATTACCGCATCGACAAAGAGCATAGTAACTCGTATGAAATCTGGAAAAAAATGGGATCACCCAAGACG
Organism: Spirosoma sp. 48-14; assembly: GCF_001898575.1. Lineage (GTDB taxonomy): Bacteria > Bacteroidota > Bacteroidia > Cytophagales > Spirosomataceae > Spirosoma. Next base: position 80,455 of record NZ_MKUD01000003.1, on the reverse strand, counting down.
CCTACCCCCGAACAGGTTGCGGAACTGGAGAAAGCGGGCCAATTGCAACTGCTAACCTCACCAGAGTGGATCACCGTAAAAAATGGCGAAGCCATTCTCCCATTTTCATTACCTCGTCAGGGCGTGTCGTTGCTGAAACTGTCGTGGGAATAGTCATGAACTAGATATTGTTATTTTCTATACGGGCATTGTAGAAATATGGCTAAACGCTTATCTTGGCCGCAAATAGTTACGTACCATATCCACCATTTATGTTCCCTTCTTCGCTTGCCCATTGCTCGCTGGCAACAGTAGTTCTATCATTTTGTCTCAGTTTTTCGGTTTCGTTCGCTCAAAAGTCAAAAAATAAAGCCCCTGATCCGGCACCAGTAGTCAAATTTGGGGTCATCGCCCGCGAGGAGTTTGCCAAAGTGTCAACAGACTCCACTGCCGAAGCGCTCGTACTCTACGATTTTGGCGAGGTAACGTTTGAGGAAAATCAGGGTGAAGTCTGGCTGGTGTTTACCTGTCATAGCCGGACTAAAATCAACAAAAAGTCAGCCTATAATCGGGCAACCGTGCAGATTTCTACCCGGCGCGGTCGATCGGGGCAGCACGAATACGTTTCGGAGTTTGACGGTTATAGTTACAACATCGTCGATGGTAACGTAATGATCGATCACTTTCCGAAAACAGCGCACTTTTCGGAGAAGGTTTCGGATGATTATTACCTGGAAAAATACACATTGCCAAACGTACGCGAAGGCACCATCATCGAGTATAAATACACGGTCCGAACGCCCTTTAGTGTTCGATATACGCCCCGAACCTGGACGTTTCAGCAGGATATTCCCGTTAACTGGAGCGAATACCGAATCACGATTCCCGATTATTTTTATTACAAAATCCTCCAGACTGGGTATATCCAGATGGTGGTAAATGAACGTACCGTCAAGTCGGTCGATTTGTATCCTGGCCAAAATGGAGCGTCGGCATCAGCCTATCGATTTGCCATGAAAGATATTCCGGCTTTCCGCGACGAGGCCTATATCACTACCGAAGATGATTATATGGCTAAAATCGAGTTTGAATTAGCCAGTTACCAATGGGTCGATTTACGGAAACACGACTTATCGGTAAGTTGGACCGACCTCGACCGGACGCTGCTGAACGATGTAGACTTTGGTGGTCAGATTAAACGTGCTCCGTTTCTGCGAGAAACGGCTAAAACCATACTCAGCCAGCATGCCGATACGCTGGGCCGGGTGACGGCAGCTTATGAGTTTATCCGGAAAGCTATAAAATGGGACGGAGTCGGTGGATTTGTTTCTCAAGAGGATATTAAACGGGTTTTCGAGAACAAAAAAGGAAATGCGGCCGGTATTAATCTGATGTTGGTTGCTCTCCTGCGTGAAATGGACCTCGATGCGAATCCGGTTATTCTGAGTACCCGGTCTAATGGCCGCATCAATGAATCTTATGCGCTGATTCGAAAATTCAATTACGTCGTCGCTCAGGTTTCGGTTGGTGGTAAGGATATGCTGCTGGATGCTACCGACCCATTCCTGATACCAGGTATGTTGCCCGTTCATTGCCTGAATGGAACCGGACGACTAGTGAACTCCTCGGGGGCACGGTTTATTTCCCTGATGCCCACTGAACGAGAGGTTGATTCGTATACGGGATCGTTTACGATCAGCGATGACGGAGAAATAACGGGTACATTACGGCAGTCGCAGGTAGGGTATAGTGCGTTGAGGGCTCGCAAATCATTTGCTTCAGAGGGTAAAACAAAATACCTGGAAGGCATTCGGAAACGAAGACCGATCTGGCAAATTGAGAAGGTTGATTTTTCAGGGGCGGACTGGAACAGCAGTGCATTTAATACCGATTATACGTTTTCGATCCCCGATGCCTGTGGCCGCGCAGGTGACCGGCTTTACTTACGACCGATGCTGACCGAAGGCCATGGTATTAATCCATTTAAAGAACCTGAACGACTTTATCCGGTTGATTTTGGTTACGCCAAGGAAGAAACGTTTATAGTTACCTACACCTTACCGCAAGGTTACCAGGTTGAGGAAATGCCAAAACCTGTATCGATGACGCTGCCTGAGAATGCCGGCCGATTTATCTATCAGATAGGCATGAATGCCGAAAATAAGCTTCAGATTATGAGTCGGATCATGCTGCGAAAGCCAATGTATTATGCAGAAGAGTATCCCAACGTTCGGGAGCTGTTTAGCCGAATTGTAGCCAAACATGCCGAACCTGTCATTCTCAAACGTGGTCCCGTAGCTGAAAAGAAATAGTCATGAAGCATCTTTTACTGATGGCTCTATTAAGCTACTCGAGTGGCTGGGCACAGACTGAATATAAAGCCGATGCTATTCCGGCATCCCTGAAAGAAAATGCCCATAGTGTTATTCGGCAGCATGAAACCTCCTTTACCATAAAGGCACCCGGAGAGGCAGTACGGCGTGTACATACTGTAGTGACTGTACTTGATAAAGAGGCTGATGACGATGCTACAATTGTGGTCGGATATGATAAGCTTTCAAAAGTAACAGAACTGGAAGGTGCCCTTTATGATGAAAATGGAAAACTGATCAAGCGACTGAAAAAATCAGATATTGAGGATTATAGTACGCTCTCTGACTATAATTTTTTTGATGATCAACGGATTAAAGCGGCAAAGTTCCCCAGGCAACCAACCTATCCCTACACGGTTGAATTTACCGTGGAGACAACGGAACGTAATCTGATGTTTTACCCAACCTGGGTGCCGTTGAAAAAAGAACACGTTGCTCTGGAGCAGGCTACCTATTCCGTCTCCATACCCGCTGGGCTGGCGTTGCGGTATAAAGAAATGAATATACCCACAGCCGGTACTGTTTCGCCGTCGGCCGATGGAGGAAAAACCTACGTCTGGAAACTGACTAATCGACCTGCCCTGGAACTGGAGCCATTATCGCCCCCAAGTTGGGAGCAATTGCCGATCGTGTATACCGCTCCGACGGATTTTGAAGTGCAGGGATATAAAGGGAAAGTAACCTCCTGGAGTGATGTAGGGCGGTTCTATTATACCTTAAATACGGGCCGTGATGCCATTCCTGCCGATCTTCGACAGCGTATACAGGAGTTGACCAAAAACGAAACGACCACAGTCGGTAAAGTTCGGAAGATTTATTCGTTTCTGCAGGACCAGACTCGGTATGTGAGTATCCAGCTGGGTATTGGTGGCTGGCAGACGATCGAGGCCGATAAGGTAGCGGCCAGTAAATACGGGGATTGTAAAGCCCTTACTAATTTCACACAGGCATTACTGAAAAACGTTGGCGTCACCGCCTATCCGGCTCTGGTGAAAGCGGGAGACAACGAGCCTGATGCCCTGGTTGACTTTCCGAGTTTTCAGTTCAACCATATCATTTTATGCGTACCTGATGGCCGCGATACGCTATTTCTGGAATGTACCAGCCAGCATGGCCAGCCTGGATATGTTGGTGATTTTACGGGTAATCGTCATGTCCTGCTGATCACACCCGATGGTGGCCGACTGGTGAAAACTCCCAGCTATCGATCTGCCGATAACCTTCAACAACGACGTATTTCGATTGTGCTGACCGATCAGGGTGATGCCACAGCCGACGTCAGAACGCGCTATACAGGTCTCCAGCAAGACGACTACGGACAGGTGATTCATGGTATGAATCGGGACGAGCAACGAAGCTGGCTGCTTAAGCGCATTCATGTACCCACTTTTGAGCTGACAGGGTTTTCGTTTTTGGAACAGGAAAGTTCAGTCCCGGCCGTTACGGAAACACTCTCGCTGGCCGTCAGAAAATGGGCAACGCCAAGTGGTAATCGACTCTTTCTGCCACTCAATTTAATGTCGGCTTTGTCATTAGCGACGCCGATGCTACAACCCCGACAATCGGCCGTTGATTTAGGGCCCAATTATGATTTTGAGGATAGCGACACCATTACCTACCAGATTCCGAAAGGTTATACACCCGAATTTGCCATTAAGCCCGTGGCCGTGGATTCTAAATTTGGCCAGTATACGGCACAAGTAGACGTAGATGGTGACCGGATCAAGTATGTCCGTCATATAACTATGCACGGGGGGCGTTTTCCGGCATCTACTTATACAGAATGGATCGATTTTCGGAAAAAAGTGGCCAAAGCTGATCGAATGCAGATGGTGTTTGTTAAGAATAATTAAACCAAACACTTTCCCCCCTGTCGAACGTTTATAATAAAAGGACGACAACCATCAAATCATGAAAAAAGTACTTATTCTGGCCTTAGTGGCTTTACCCATTTTGTTTTACCGTTGTAGCGTTAATCAGCAAATTGCGCAGGCAAAGGCGCTGGGCGATTGCCGATATACGATTGCATCGGCCGATAGTGTATATCTGGCTGGTACCGATGTTCGCGAGTTCCGCAATATCGAAAATATGGATGTAACCCGGTTTCCCCGGTTGGCTGCTGGTTTGCTGACCCGCAACATACCTCTGGATGCACGTATTAATCTTGATATAACGAACCCGACGGGTAAACTGGCAGGTATCAACCAATTGGAATATAAAGTTTTGTTGACTGGACAGGAATTGTTTAACGGATTTGTAAATCAACGAATAGAAGTGCAGCCTGGTGGCAGAACCCGTGTGCCTATTCGATTGAGCGCTAATGCGTACCAGCTTATTTCAGACTCGAAAACGCGGGATGCCTTTACCCAACTGGTTAGAAATTTGTCTGGTGCCACTAATACGCAACCATCAAAACTGACGATTAGAATTAAACCAACGCTGGCGCTCGGTAATAAAGCCATCAATTACCCAGGCTATATTACGATCGATCAGGAAGTGAACAATAAAATCTTGTCTGGTAATTAATCGGTTCTGGACCGATTTTACTAGCAATTCCCTGCCTGAATAGTACATCTTAATGCATGAGGAGTAGTATATAGGCGGTCAATTTCGTGCCCCGACTTTTAGTCGGGGCATTTGTTTATTGCCTGTTTTGACGTAAACTTTGTGAGTCTGATCAATACATTTTCTAATGCGCTACCCTATAATAACCCTTCTGCTTTTTACCTCGATGGTATCGAGTTTTGCCCAATCGATTCAGCTTACGCATAACGAAGCCCAGAAACGCGTTGATGTTACCGTTGATGGAAAACCATTTACTGCGTATATCTATCCTGGTCCAACGGTGCTGAAAAAACCTGTACTCTATCCGATTCGGTCGGCAGGGGGCAATTTTATTACGCGCGGCTGGCCCCTCGATCCTCGTCCGGGTGAGCGGATCGACCACCCACACCATGTAGGTATGTGGTTTAACTATGGTGATGTAAATGGACACGACTTCTGGAACAATTCGATTCAGGTCGGACCAGAACATAAAGGGCCATTTGGAACCATTGTGCATACGGGGATTAAGTCGATGAAAAACGGCAAAGGGCAGGCTGAACTGGTGGTAACCGCCGACTGGCTCGACAAGGACGGGAAGGTAATGCTTCAGGAAACGACAACCTATGCATTCAAAGCAACGGGCAATAGCCGTACAATTGAGCGGATCGCCACCTTGAAAGCGGCTGATAAAGATGTACTATTCAAGGACAACAAAGAAGGTATGATTGCGTTGCGAATGGCCCATCAGCTTGAGCAACCTGCCACTAAACCCGAAGTATTTACGGATGCCCAGGGCGTAGAGACCAAAGTGCCTATAATGAATAACGAGGGGGTTACTGGGCTTTACCACAGCGCCGAGGGCATTGAAGGCGATGCGGTGTGGGGTACCCGCGCACCCTGGATGAAACTGACAGGAACGATCAACGGGGAAGCTCTATCAGTTGTTCTGCTGGATAATCCTAAAAATGTAGGTTATCCAACCTACTGGCATGCACGAGGTTATGGTCTGTTTGCTGCTAATCCATTAGGAGCAGCGGTGATGAGTAGTGGTAAGGCTCCTGCTATGAACTATACACTTTCTGCTGGTAAATCGGTTACATTTAAGTATATACTTCTCATTCAATCTGGTCAACTTGCTGATAGTGCGTTAAGTCAATTAGTTAAATAGTTTATAGAATTGGTAAATTGTTAACTAGATATAGCCTGGTGTTGGCATGTTATTTGTTGGTCATCGAAATTGGTACACTTAATCGTACTGGTTTTATGGCCCACATCTCTTTTTTTTCCATTCAACGTTTTGGCTGCCTGATAGGGGTAGCCCTCTTGCTGGCTCCAGCGTTTCTTTTCGCACAGATTCGAACTAGTACTACAACCACTACACCAAGTAGTAGTACATCTCCCTCGCTTCGGTCAGGAACTGATGGCTTGTTGACCATCGAAAACTCACAAATTCGGGTGGGTATCAATACCAATGCCGGGGGTGCTATTACCCACCTGACTTTTCTGGACGATCATGGGGGTAAGGTTACTACCCGTAATATGGTCAGTAACCCGGATTTGGGTCGCCAAATTCAGATTGGCATGTATGGGGGCCCACTTAATTACTCCGAGAATGGTAACGTAGCCTGGACCGGATTGGGCTGGAACCCAATTCAGGCTGGCGATGTATATGGTAATCCCTCACAGGTGGTGGCTGTTGCCAAACAGGAGAACTTGTTGTATACCAAAACCATTCCCAAACAGTTTGCCTTCAATAACCAGGCTGGTGAGGCCACAATTGAGCACTGGATTCGACTGGATGGTAATGTGGTAAAGGTGCATGCGAAAGTAACGATGGCCCGATCTGACAAAAATCAGTACGAATCGCGCCAACAGGAGTTTCCATGCGTATATCTGACAGGCGATTATCACAATATGTGGTATTACTCGGGCAAAACCCCCTTTGCAAACGGCGATCTGACGCTCTCTCGTATCCAGCCGCCAGCAACATCTATGTTTGGTGACGTATTTCCGACGGAACCCTGGATGGCATCGACTAACGACAATGGGTATGGCGTAGGGTTATACCTGCTTGGCAACAACTATGAATGGAAAAGAGGTTATTTTGGTGCAGATTTGAGCGGGGATGAGTTTAGTACTGTTGCATCGTATATTGCCGCTACCCCGCGAATTGTCCTCGATTATAATCTGGTTCATGAATGGGATTATGAATTGATTTTAGGCCACCTAAGCGAGATACGGTCTCGCGTATATAGCCGACCGAAATCAAAACCTGGTCCTAACTATGTATTCGATAATGCGCGTAAAGGCTGGACATTGGGGGGCGCGCAGGATACGGGCTGGCCTATTTCTGGAAAGCTACACGTGTTTTGGGATGATGCTGTAAATGCAAAAATTATATCACCTTTTGTTTTTTGGAAAGGAAGCGATAATCCTAAACTATACGTACGGGCAGCTTTTCAAACCCCAAATACAAAGCTTCGAATGAAGTGGCGACGGACTGACGATCAGGTTATGTATGGTACGGGTGATCGTTACATGGATTTTCCCATCAAAAATGATGGACAGTATCATACGTATGAGCTTGACTTGAGCCAAAATCATAACTGGCTGGATTACACAATTGGGCAGATCGAATTCGTCTTAGTGTCTGATGGCCCAACACCAGGTGCATGGTCGGAGTTTGCCTGGATTGCCACCAGTCCAGATGGGCCAACGCCAGAGGCACCAGGCGAGCAGTTTTTGGTAGGTACCCCCGGTGCTGCTCCCTGCGAACCTGGTTGTATAACTGTTGATGTACAGAAGTTGCAATTTGTTCGTTCGAACCGTAAGCGGTAAAATCGGATTAGATACAAAAAGGTCATTGGTTGCGAGGCAGATCGTCTGGCAACCAATGACCTTTTTGTATGTCAAACAAAATGAACTAGTTAAGATGGACGAGTGCTGATCGATAAACACGCCCATCCAGTGATTTTAAACAGGAGCGCAGATTCGAATTTTCGTTTGAAGCACGGCCCAGTTCGCTGTCTATCTGGCGAAGCAGAAAGAATAACTGGTGAACGTGCTCCCATTGAGTTGCCAATTGGCTGTTTTTCTGCGATTGTAAACTAGTTTGGCGAGCAGCCTGTGTAAGCTGGCGTAGGCTCATTTTCAGATGATATCGAAGGATAATTAGCCGACTGGCCATTGGAAGTTCCTTAGGATCTCGCTCCATATGCGAAATGCTTTTCGCCAGGACATTGTTCCGTTGTTGAAGTTGATCGCAGACGAGCATCCAGGCATGTTCGGCCTGGAGTGATTCATAAGAGAGAGTTTGCATAAAAGCTAGCACAGTACGGTTTACAAACAAATATACTAATATGCAGTCTATTCTGACAGTGAAATCATATGTTGAGCAAATATTAATTTATGAAATCGACAACCTGCCGATTATTTATAATTCATCGTATTGGAGTGAGAGCTGGTGACTACCTTGACGGTCGAATTTTATGGTAGCCAGGGGGTTGCAGAAGTTCCTGGAAACCATTTAACTTCGCTCTGAAGTGGTGGATAACCTTCGTAAACGGACTACTGCTTTTACTTATGGACCCTACCTATCGCGTACTAATTGTTTGTACGAACCATACGGACTTTCCGACCAAGCCCCATAAGACCGGATTGTGGTTAAGTGAGGCTACGCATTTCTACGATGAACTGGCCGATCGAAACTTACCTTACGACTTCGCCAGCCCGAACGGTGGTGTTATACCGTTGGATGAAAAAAGCATAGATCGACGGGATACTATCAATGAAAAATGGTATAACAATACTACGTTCCGATCAAAATTAGAGAATTCCCTGCGCTTGGATGATATCGATCCAGCTCGATATCAGATCATTTATTTCGCAGGAGGGCACGGAACGATGTGGGATTTTCCGGCTAATGAGTCTATTCTACGCATAACCCGGCAGATTTACGAACATGGTGGGATGGTAGCTGCCGTTTGCCACGGTGTAAGCGCGTTGCTTAATGTTAAGTTATCGGATGGAAGTTTTCTCCTGGATAAACGGCAGGTAACGGGCTTTTCCAATATGGAGGAGAAATTGGTTCGGCTTGATGAAGAAGTCCCTTTTTTGCTGGAAGACGCTTTAAGGCAGAAAAGCGCCCTTTACAGTAAGAGTCTGATTCCATTTATGCCTTATATTGAGGTTGATGAACGGCTGGTTACTGGACAAAATCCTTTATCGGCTCGCAAGGTAAGCCGAAAAGTGCTGGAAGAGATGTACGAAAAATAACCTACGAAGTTACCATCTATCCAGGCGTTAATGGCACCGGAAGATGATTATTGGGTTGATTGCGGACTGGAATTATTTATTTTTTTGCCGATATAGAGCTTCTGAAGTCCATATGGGAGCCATGTGTTAACGGGTAATTCCTGATATAGAGTAAAACCTGGTAATACACTTGCTCCAAGTACATAGTTATCGTCATGGACCCACCAAAAGCTTTTATCAGAGCTGACCTTATAAGATGAATTATACAGGTGCCACCCGTTAAATTCAAACCCACCATCAATATCTGTTAATTTTATTCCTTGTTTTAGGAGATTATTAAGGGATTGCCAACGGACACGGTTCCAGGCCAGATAGTCATGAGTCGTACAGATGTTATAGGCAAGGCTGATCAGAAATATGCTTGTCGATAAATAGAGCGGTATTGATAAAGTGGGGGATGGTTTAGTCCGAGCAGAATTTGCTCGAACCATATAAATCATGATAAGCAGTAAGGCAGGAATAGGAAGAAGGTATCGATCAAAAAGGCCCTGTAAACTCATCGGAAAGTAATAAATGCAGGTTACTGAAAGGAACAGGATACCGATAGAGCGTTGTATGGCTGAGGTAGGGCGATGAGTTAAATAACGAATGATCCTGATAAAATAGTAAATAACGCAAACACTACCGAAGATACTGCCTATCGTTACGAAACCCATGGCAACGCGTAAAAAAGTAGGTGTTGGCAGGGTATATAATCGATAAAACATATCCCGCATAAGCATAGGGCCTAATCCAAATGCATTCAGTACATTCCACCAGATAGGCATGAGCGTGCCCTGAAAAAAATACAACCAAAGGCTAAGAACTATACCAGTCAGGCAAATAAATAGTAATAGATTTTTCCGCAGACTGGCCAGGCTCCCTTTTGTAATTAATAGGAGAAAATAAGGAGTCATAAAGACGCCCGTATACATTACAACGACAAACGTATTATTAAAAAAGTCGTGAATAAGCGGCCGTTCATAAAAACTTTTACTGAAGAAATTGTTAGCCTGTACATTGTAGGCAATCAGTTCAGGCATCATATAGTCAAGCCATCGCTGATAAAGCAACTGGATGGCCAAGCATGTAGCTATGCTGATTGCTCCAACGGATATTGTTTTCCAGTTAATGCCCTTACGAACCACATAGGCAAGACTAAAGCCTACAAATAGGCTGATGCCTAACTGGCGAACCAGCAGCGCAAGGGCCGCAAGAAATAAGCCGATCAGCAGGGGTAAAAACTCGTCTTCCCGCAGCCCCTCAGCCATATAGGCCAGCGACCATACCATTAGTGTATAAAACGGTATATCGGTCATGAAGGAAGCCGATAAACCCAGATACATTGGGTTCGCCAACATCAACAAAGTACCAATGAAGGCGTAACGGCTGTTATCAGTCACTTTATAGATAAGACGGTATGTGCCCCATAGGCCTAGTAAGCCGGCTACTAGTGTTGAAATACGGAGGGCGGTAAAGGAAAAGCCAAATGGAAGGCAGAATAAAGTTCCCCAGCCAATCTGAACCACCAGGTTCGTGCTAGTCCATGGAGACATGTAAAAGGTATGCTTTTCAACTAAGGCTTGTACCGATTGTGCATAGGCCCAGTCGTCATTGAAAGGGAATTCTCCATAAGGGTTAATAGCTGCAGCTGAAAAAATCCAGATTGACGAGATAAAAAGAAGTTGATTTTTTTGGGTGGAAAGGTACCTGTAAACATGTTCCATAAGCAGCTAGAACGGAATAGTAACAAAGAGATAAGTTTAGTGAATATGTATACCGTTTAATACCCCCAAGGTATTATTTCTACAAAAGAATCGGTTGTGATTCTAGTAGAGACAATCTGGGAAACTGCAATCAAAATAACTTTGCTAATTGTAATAAACAAACCAACCCCTGATGAATCCTTCTCATCAGGGGTTGTAATTAATAAAGAGCCTTGTTATCAGTATATTTTTCCAGGATTGCCCTTGGGTTTTCCATGCATTAAGTTTAAACCGATTGGTATCAGAATAAACGATGGTCCATCAGACAACAGACTGGGGGAACACTTCACGTAGTAACTTTAACTCTTGGTCTTTTTCGGACACTATTGGATTTTTAATGCCCCAGTCAATATTCAGGTCGGGGTCGTTCCAGATAATACCAGATTCAGAAGCTTTGTTGTACACATTTGTACATTTATAACTGAATATACTATCTTCCAGTGCCACAAATCCATGCGCAAAACCTTCAGGAATATAGGCCATATTGGAAAGTTTGGCATCCAGCAGAAATGTTTCGTATTGGCCAAAGGTTGGCGAGTCGGGTCGTAGATCGACCGCAATATCCAGTACCTGTCCAGTAATGACTCGTACTAGTTTTCCCTGGGCAAAGGGTTCATTTTGCATATGCAATCCCCGCAAGACCCCTTTAACAGAAAACGACTGGTTGTCCTGTACAAACTCCATAGGCAGCCCCAGCGATGCAAATAGAGGTTTATTATAGGATTCGAAAAAATGACCACGTTCATCGTCAAAGATGCGTGGAATCAGTTCGATGAGACCCTCAATGGCCGTTTGGCGGACTTGCATGGTAGCAATTTGTTTCGTAGGCAATACGTTATCTTGCTGGCAAATTTATGAAACCGGCTCGGTAAGTTGTACTTTTGGGCAGAATCATTTTTAAATGGTTTTTTGTTGATTCAGCATGACGTACTCCGAATTAAGTAGCCAGATCCTTCAGAAACAGTCTTATCTCTGTGTTGGTCTAGATACCGATCTCCGAAAAATCCCCACTCACTTACTGGCCGAAAAAGACCCGGTTTTTGCATTTAATAAAGCAATCATCGACGCAACTGCTGCCTATACTGTAGCCTATAAACCTAATATAGCTTTTTATGAAGCGCAGGGGCCACGTGGATGGGAAAGCCTTCAGAAAACGTTGGACTATATTCCTGCCGATTGTTTTACAATTGCAGATGCCAAACGGGGAGATATTGGCAATACGTCAGATTTGTATGCCCGTACATTCTTTGAACCAACGGCGGCAGGATTATCGTTCGACTCGGTCACTGTGGCCCCCTATATGGGACATGATTCTGTAACGCCTTTTCTGGCTTATGAAGGGAAATGGGTCATTTTGCTGGCATTAACATCAAACCCTGGAAGTGCCGATTTTCAACGACAGGCTGTAGCTGACCAGGAGTTATTCGAAACCGTTATTGAGACGGCCCAAACATGGGCTGGGCCTGATAAGCTTATGTTTGTAGTAGGTGCCACCCAGGCTAAAGAACTGGGAAGAATCAGAACGTTAGCGCCAAAAAACTTTTTGCTGGTTCCGGGTGTAGGTGCACAAGGGGGCTCGCTGGCCGATGTGTCCAGATACGGACTCACTGCCGATGGCGGGCTATTGGTTAATGCCTCACGGAGTATACTATATGCTTCCACGGGGACTGACTTTGCCGAACAGGCTCGTGCGGAGGCTAAACGCCTGCAACAGGAAATGAAGAGTTACTTAGGGAGAATGTAAAACAGTACGGATTTGGGTTTCGTTAGCCAGCCTGATGTATTTGGTTTTCTGCTCACACATGCAGATAATTGTACATTATTTTCTATTTCGTATCTAAAAGGCTGTTTATTAACCATAAACAGTCTTTTTTTATGTATAGCCTTTTGAGCTTAACAAACCGATTAACAGTATCCTCCATGCAAGCCCCTGAAAAAGGAGAAAAACACAGTCCGCCGTACAGGCTGTGTAAGTTGTATCATTATGACTACAACCCCGGAAAAACATGGTTATTAGAGTTCTATCAGTGGAATGTTGTAGCCCAGCGTAAGGAGCGTAGATTCTTTTCTAAGTTCAACAACATTAAAGACCCTAAGAAACGATTAATTGAAGCCGAAAAATGGGAACGGTTTATCAATCAGCAGTTAGAGAACGGCGCAGTATATAATCCGAGCATTAAGAAAGCCGAGCCTGTAGAAACAACAGCCAAAAAGGAGCCCTCATTTATCAATGAGCTTGCCAATTATTTAGATTATCAAAAACCAGTATTAGCCGAAAATTCACATAAGGCATACAGAATGTTTGTCGATAAGTGGAAAGCCTATGCCAAAAGTGCGGGATTAGAGGATTTAAAAACAAAGGACTTAACCCCGGCAATCTGCAATGATTTTGTGCATTATCTGGTACGCCTGCCCATTAGTAATTCGAGCCGTAACAGTATGATAGCCCGGTTAAAGGTTGCTTGTAATTTCTTTGCGGAACCCGGACGCGAACGATACTCAGTAAGCCCGGCCCGGCATATAAAGGATTTCCCGTCAAGTTCAGAGATGCACGAGCCTTTTACCGACTTAGAAGCAGATCAGGTTTTTTCTGAGATAAGAAAGAGGCAAGATTGGCAACTGCTTCTATTTGTCTACTTCGTTCATTACACATTCGCCCGGCCTGGCCAAGAAGTCAGATTGTTACGGGTTAAGGATTTGCGGGATCGTTCGGTAGTGTATAGAGCTAAATACAATAAGACCGATATAACCAAAACACCGACGATTCCTAAACCGCTTGAGCAACTGATAGAACAGTTATCTATCCGTAATTATGACCCTGATTTCTATATTTTCGGCAAGGGTGGTAAACCGGGTTTAACAGTAATTAGTATGAGTGCTTTGTATAGTCGTCATGCTAGAATTCTGAGGGACTTAAAAATAGTTGGAAAGCATACCCTTTATAGCTGGAAGCATACCGGCAATATTAAACTATTTAGAGCCGATGTAAACCTGAAAGCTATACAGCAACAGAACGGACATAGTAACCTTAGAAGTACAGAAGTGTATTTGCGAAAGTTGGGAACGTTCATAGATAACGACATCTACGAGAAATTTAAGTAGTACCATTCACAATGAAGTATTTAACCACATCCCTAATTTTATTGATGGCCTTATCTGGCTGTAAGAAAAATGTAGACGTTGACCCTAGAGATAAGTATTTGGGGAGCTACGATTTAAAAGTAAAAATGACTTCTCCAGCAATATCACCAGAAAGTAACGATTTGTTGTTGATGACAAAAACGGATAAAGAGAATGGTGTTGCTTTATCGACATCAACAGGCAAGTTCACTGCAAAACTTACAAGTGATGGGAATTTTAAGTTAGATACCTATGTCTCGGATGAGAATAGAAACGGCTTTCCCTATCATGTTGAAGTTGATGGAGAAGGGGCTATTTCTGGCAATGACCTAGTTATGACACTAAGAACAACATTGCAGGAAGTGGGAAAAACAACTAAAACGGTCACAGCTTGCACTGGCAAAAGACGATAATTGTAATAACCTCTAATTAACTCAATCAAAAAGCCCGGCTGAATTGGACCGGGCTTTTATTGTTATGGGAGATATGAACTTTCTTTTGTTTCTTTGTTAAAACTTGTATCTAAACAAAATAATAAAAAATATTTAATACGATGGATTCCCTATTTATACCTGCTATAATTACGCTCTTAGGTAATATTCTATTTTATGTTGCAATCAAAGAAAAAATAGATAATTCTATAGAGCAATTTAAAATATCATACAGTGGGGTTTTTAAGGAGAAGATTGAGGTTCATAAAACACTTTTAAAGCTGATATACGATTTGAAAAGTAAAATACAGTATTATCAATATGCTGGGAATAATGATGAAATGAGTAATGAAATCTTTATGTTATTTAAGGGTTTTATTGATTATTATACTATAAATAAGCCATTTATAAAAGATGAGATATTGCACGGGTTAATAGCAATTAGAGAAGAATTGCAATCTTGCTTTGATGTTTTTTATACTCATAATACATTGCTCAAAATAGAACTCGATAAGGAGCAAAGGATAGATTTAGCTAATAAATTTTTTAAAGCTGGCGAAAAATTCAAAACAGATGAGCCTTTCAAGAGTATTGAGTCGAAAATTATTTCGGAAATGAAAAATGAATTGAGAATTAAATAGTATCAAATAAAAAAGCCCGGCCAATTGGACCGGGCTTTTTTATTGTAATTGTTCTGATTTTACTATTGTTACTGGTTTAGTTTGCCATAGTCAACTGGCAAACTTGATACGGCACTCGCTACCGTTCCGGCTGTGAGCAGATAACCGCCGATGGTGGCAATGATCGGCGCGACTGGCGCGGCTATTACGGCTCCACCGACAGCCGCTAACGTTAGCCCGATGGTACGGAGCGTCTTAAAGAATTTCGGCGTAGGAGCCGTAAGCCGTTGGCTTAACGTAATGTTGTCTTGACTAATCATTAGAGGAAAGTTTAAGTGAAACTAAGGAAGCAGAATTAGTAGGTTTCCGTCTGCATCATTGGAGTAGCGCGGCCTTTTGCGCTCTTCAATATAGAACACCACACAGGCCAGCAGTAAGCAGTATAGCGCGGCATGACGCCCAACTTTGCCCAGCGCAAACAGGATTAGCAGAATACCGCCAGCTACAAACAAATAATACTTTTCGGCATCGCGTAACGCCCGTAACGACATCGGGGCAATAAACCCACTATATAAACTTATATGGGTGCTGGTGGCATCCTTATCGTCTCCAACCAATAGAGCTGATGGCATCACGACGGTACGGCCTTCGATGGTAATTGGTAAATACGAATTGTGCCTATCTGCCGAACTGGTACGGTCATAAAACTTTATCCCTTGACTATCATAGGCCGTGTCACCTGTGCCGGTTACAGGGTGCGTATGGAACGTAATCGGCAAAGCCCCCGAATTAATGCAATCCGATAGTGCAGAGCTTAACGCGGCTTTGCTGGTTGCATAGGCTTTGCGCGGGTCGTCTAACAGGTTCGGTAGTTGTACCCATTTGGTAATCCTGAGCGTTCGGGCCTGAGCATCGGGATAGGTAAACAGAACGCCCCCGATTTCTGAGCTTTTGGGGTACGCCTTATGTAAGGATTTCAGAACAGCCGGGGTAATGGTAATCAGCAACGGAGCCGCTAAGACCAACGTTGGCCGGTTTTCGGTCGTTATCTGCCGGAATATCCCTGCCTTTTCTAAGTCTGCAATCATGCCTGTTTCCGAATTAAATTTGGTTGGAGCCGGTAAAATTTGCGATGTGGGTCACTGGCCAGCGTAGGAGCCGGGACAGATCGGCAGCTATCTGGGTAAAAAATAGCCTGGCTAACAAAATATTCTCCTGAATTAAGAAACAGCCAGAGCAACGCCCCGGCTGTTATCTGGTTCATGGAACACTACCGGACTAATCGAGCCAAACACAGGAGAGCCAGCAGTAAAAAACTTATGCCTATTGTCCGGTTACGTCGGATGTAGAACAACACGAACACGATGCCCGTAAAGATTAACAGTACCCAATCAATGGCCTGTATGCCGGTCGGTGCATTAGCTACGGCATCGGTACTACTGTCAATCATGGCCGGAACATCCCTAGCCAGATAGGGGATAGACTGAGCAAAAAATGAAGGGGTTAAACTATCGGCCCATTGTTGGGCAAACAGATCAATCATATACCCGTATAAATGGTCATGGTTGGTAAAAAGGCCATTCCACGCCGAACCGTTAAAATCCGGCCCTTTCCAAACGGCTGGAAAGGTTGCCATAAAATCTTGCTGTGCCTGTGCGGTTGGGATGTCATACAAAGAGCCTGGAACGGCGGTTAACTGTTCCTGTACCATCACAATCGGCAAACGGTCTACTTGCCAATGTTGCCGCACATAGCTAAAGAACTCGTTTAGTTCGCTTAGAAACGTTTCCCGGCTGGTTCCCCGGTCGTTATACCCATGCTCTACCAAGATGGCCCGAACCCCCGTTTTAGGCACGTAGTTGGTTAGTACCGTTTCTAAGGGGGCAAAGGGTTGTCGGCTTTGTGGCCCGGCATAGCCCGGTGGTTCGTGGGTAAGCGGTAAGCCGTGAATGACTTCTAAGTTCATCTTCAGGTTAGAACCGCCATAGGCACTCCCGTAAATCAATACCGGCACATTGAGCCGTTTTACCAGCAGATCGCCAAATTGACCCCAAGCATCAGGAGTGCCGTTCATTGGGCCAACCTTTCCGGTTAGCTTACCAAACTGGTAATTGCGGCTTGCCATATCATCGAGCAGGGTAATAACTCGTTCGTCGTTGGCCGGTAGTTGGTGGGTGGCATCATGGCCCCCGTCCATATAGCTGTGTCCGAATTTTATGAACACTTCGCCAACGCCTACCCGACTGATAACGGCCTGTTCACTACCCGCCGAAACGGTGAGTTTGTACCAGCCACCCGGAACCGATACGCTGTTAGCAAACGAACCATCGGCATTTACGGGAATAGTAGCCGCAATCGGAACGGCATAGGCTAACATCTGAACGTCGCCAACCGGCACAACTTCAAAGGTTGCTGTTACTTCGCTTGCTCCCGGAGCATTGCCTGTTATCGGAATTAAGGCACTGTTATCGGCATTGCGCTGGTAAACGCATTGCTCATAAGGGGCAGTTAGGGTTAGGTTAGTTGCCATGAGTTGCCAGCGTTGCCAGAACGAACAGGATGGAAAAGAACAAACCCAGCAGGAGCGCAAGCCGAACCGTTGGCCCGGCCTGTTTAAAATCGGCCCGAACGTCCTTTAGAATGTAGTCGGAAAGGAACGGAGACAATACGGAATAAGCTAGCCATGAACCGCCCAAAGTAATCGTAACGGCATAGAAAATAGACGTTACGGACTTGAGCGCAAAGGACAAAAAACCCTGTTCGACGATGGCACTGCAATAGTCCCCTAGTAAGTAGGTTAAGTATAAAAACAAGGCTTTACGGAGCAGATCAGTTAACCGATACCGGGTCTTTTTCTGCTTATCGGTTTCATCATCCTGCAATTGTTCAGGAGTCACTAAACCTAGCTCTTTCCGTAATTCTTGGGCCTGAGTCTCGGCATCATCGGCATAGCGGTAGAGCCGTTGTTTGTCATCATCGCTCAACGCCTTAACGGCCTGTTGGCGGTAGATTTGGGCCTGTTCTTCATACCCGGCAATCTGGTCTAGTTTCTCTTCCCGTTCGCGTTCTGCCTGTTGGGTTTTCTCTAAGGCAAGCCGGGCTAATTCGGCCTTTAACTCGGCTTCTTTATCTTCGATTTCGTAGGTTCTCATGGTGAAAGGTGGTTAAACGTTGGAAGGCACTAACCGCCGTATCTGGCTCTTTACATCGGCTATGGTGATTAGCCCGTCGCGGTTAGTATCGAGTGTTTTATTATAGCGGTATCGCCTACGGTCTAAAGCCGTTGGCCCGTCAGCGCGGTACAATACTTGCCGGTCTGGTTTACCCAGATAAGCCGGTGCGAATACCACGATATAGCAGTCGTAAACGCTGTGCATTTGCCCGGCATAGGGGGCAAAATATCGCTCTACCCAAACAAGCTGTTCGATGGCATCCATCCGGCCTAATTTGGGTACGGTCGTGTCTAAACGTCGGATACCGTATTTGGTAAACTGGATCAGACCAACGGCCCCGGAATAGGGATTTTTGATGTTAGCCCGAAACGTTCCCGCCGTTTCAAAGCACATCACAACCATCAGCCATTCGGGTTTAACCTGCAATCGTCCGGCTATTTCCGTTACCTGAGCGACAAACGCGGCCCGGTAGGGAGCCGGTACTCTATCGGCATAGAGCAAGCCGTTAGGGGCATTGGTTGGTGGATGGGCAAATAGGAGGGTAGGTACTGCCAACAGTACAAATAGAAACCGTTTCATAAAAAGAGGAAGGTTGAACAGAAAAAAGGCCGGGACGGTGGCCCCGGCCTGTGAAGGACTACGTGAGGACTGAACGACTTACGCGCCTATCATCTCAACCGGAACATAATGAACGGTTTCGATGCAGATGTTTAATGGGAAAGAGGTATTCGTTGCTTTCAGGTCGATATATTCTTTAATGCCTACGTTTTGGCTTCGAATACGTTCAGTGTTCATTGTCTGGCCTGCGGTCGTAGTGATTTGAAGGTTCTGCAAGGAACCGGCCAAATTTGGAACATCTAACGACACCCGGCCATACAGATAATCTACTATAGGCCATTCCGACAATGATGGCTGTGTACTTATCAAACCGGAAGCTTGTAAAACTTTTTGCTGGTCTCGTTCCGATTGCCTTCGGACTGCACATTGGTTGCCAGCATTTGAGTTCATAACGCAAATATAGGCTTCGTCACCCTCTACAAGTATCGTCTTGATACTTGCATCAGTTAGGGAAATAGTTTGAAACTGAGAGCGTTTTACAAATCCTTTATTCATTGCTTTGAGGAGTGTTTTAGGTGAGACTATGAATTATTTTCAACGAGCAATACAGCCGATTGCCCGAACCCCATTGCAAACGAAACATTGACCGCCCCGTTTGCCGTTGACAACGATTTACTTGCCCCCGGTGTCAGGCTGTAAAGACTGTTTAGAACGGCCATTTTTTCAAGATAGGGCAATGAGTTTAGCGCCGTATCAGTTGCTTCGTCGGTAATGAAAATATTGCCCGATGATGCGTTGATGATTGTTGTTTTGTCTCCGACTTTGGGGGTTACAGATTGTGCTTCGGATAGCACTTTGAACGTTTTTGCCATTGGTTATGAACGGTTAAAAAAGAGGAAAGAGAAAACGACTAGAGCCAGAATAGGCAGGACTTTGTTTTCAGGACTTACGCCCGAATCGACCGTAAGAGGAACCCGGTTTCTGATTACCTGTTTGATTTCCCAAATGGTAATGTTCCCGTCTCCATTCGTGTCTAAGGCTTTATTTAGCTCATACCGACGTTTGCCAATGTCGGTGGTTGCCGATTTTGTATAGACGATAGTTGCGTCTGGCTTGCCCAGATAGGCCGGGGCAAACACCGCTAGGTATACATCATAGACGGTCGCAAACTTCGACTTGTAGGGCGTTAAATACTTCTCTACATAGTCCAATTGTTGCACGGCGGTCATGGCCTTCAATTGCGCCAGCGTTACCCCTAAACCACTGATGCCGCTTTCGGTAAACTGGATTAGACCAACGGCCCCCGAACCCGAATTGGTTACGGTTGATGTGAACTTACCTGCACTCTCAAAGTCCATCACGATCATCAGCCAATCGGGATTAATTCCCAGTCTTGAGCAGATCGCCTTAACCTTTTCGACAAATGCCGCCCGGTAAGAAGCCGGTACTTTGCTTTCATATGCCAGTGCCATAAGTGGGTTATTTAATCGAGACGGCGGTTTTAACTATCCAGTGATACGAGGTAACTAAACCGCCTAATGAGGTTTCGGCATAGCGAACAAAGGTGTTTCGGTTGCCTTTGTTGGGTACATCGGGAATGACTTTTTCCGAGACGTATTTACCAAGTACCTGTCCTTTCTTAGCCTGAATGTTTCGGCCTAAGAAGTCGGTTTCTACACCGTAGGGAGCCTTATCAATTCGGATGTTGGCCGTAGTGGTAGCCGTTACCATTTTGCCAGTTGCCGTGGTTGCAGGCTGGGTAGTGGTCGTGCCAGATGTTGTTCCGGTGCTGGTTCCCCCGGTGGTCGTGGTGGCCTTCGTTCCGTTGATGATTGCCCATAATTGGGCCAAATCTTCCCGGCTTAACTCGTTCGTTAGATCGCTGGTCAGATCGTCACCGTACAAAGCCCGGTATGCCTGTGACACATCGGCAAAGCTTTTGATTTGTCCCGCCGTTGCCAGAATGGACGCGGTATCTGTTCCGTCGAAACTCATGAGCCAACCCGAACCGCTTGGGTTCATGGCTTGCCGGAATTGGATAGCCTGTTGGGTAGACAGATCAGACCCGGCATTCTCCGAGTACACCTGTGTTTTGCTCTTATCCCAGCCGCGTTTTATCTGCCAGAACAGATAAAGCAGGAGCACCCAGAACAGCACTTTGTTAACGTCGATTTGCGATTTGAACGAGTTGGTTTCCATTACTTTTTGAACGGGTTAAACGATTGCTTGACAGCGTTGCCGATGTCGGGGAAAGCATTGAAGAAGTCCAGAACCCCAACGCCCCCTTTTGCCTGTTTCTCCTGCAAGGATTTCAGAGCGCGTAGGTTGTTTTCGGTCAGAACGGCCTTAATCATAGTCGGATCTTCTTCAATCATATCCGCCAGATTTTCAATTACTTCGATGGCTTTTACTGAACCTTCGCCCGGTGCATCTGGATTGTTGAAGGATTTCTCTAAGGCTTTATAGAGCCGCTTTAATTGGCTCAATACATATTCCTGGGTAAGTTCGATTTGCTTCGTGGTCTGTTCCATTTTTGAGGTTATAAAAGGCTTGTAGGGCTTTGGCTAGATCAGTCACCAAAGACACTTGAGCCGGTGAATACTTTCTTGATTTCGCCAACCTTTTGCACCGTGTCGGCTGCATTTTTTGCGGTCTGGAAAATGTCGGGTGTACCGTCTCCGTCTGCATCTTCTTTAAGGTATTGTTCGATTTTTCGAACCGTTTCCTTTAGTTCCCGAACCTCATTGGTTAGCTGTTCGAGCATAAAGTCTTTACGGGCTTGTGTTTCAATTTCCCGCTTTACGTGGTCAGGAATACCGTAAGCATTGGTAGATGGAGCCTGAAACGAATTTTGTTGCATAGCCGGGCTGTTTTGGCCTTTAGTGAAGGTGGTTTCAAATGCCCCGTTGTACTTATCGGGCTTGTCTGCGGCCTTTAGCTTGTATGTGCCAGCCGGAAGGAAGGTTAAGGCCGTTTGAAAGTCTGCAATCGACTGTTCTAAATTGTCGTTTGCGGCATACTCGCCAACCTTAGCCGAACCGTTCATTATCCGCCAAAATGGGGTTTTGTAATGGCGTAAGTAGCTGATTGCATCCTGTGTATTGTCCATCGGCTTAGAGATTTAGCCCGGCCCCGATAACAGAGCCGGGCTAATGACTTACTTAGAGTGCTTCTTTACGAGAGCATCCTTTTTCTTTTTGTTTTTATCATACTCCGCTTTTTTAGCGTCGTAGTTTTCCCAGCTTGAAAGAGGAGCCGATTTTTTGGGCTTACGCGGTGCTTTTGCCATTGCTTTAAGAGAGGTTAAAAAGTGAATGAGGTTGATGTATGGCCGGGTCTTATTGATATTGCCCGGCTCCGTTGGTGGGCCTTATTGACGTTGCCCTTGTTGGTTCTTACCGATAAGAGCGTTTACGCTTTTTGCCCATGCCCAGCGCGGGGGCAATGATTGGATTCCAAAGCAGGAGCAGAGCCAGAATAACCACTACCCACCAGTAGTTCGATAGGAAGGTCGTTATCTGTTCGCCAATCGTTGCGGCTTGGTAGGTCACGGTTCCGCCCGTATCGGTCGAGCCACCCGAACCCGATGAACCCGAGCCAGACGAACCACTACCCGAGCCAGACGAACCACTACCCGAACCCGACGAGCCACTACCTGAACCCGACGAACCCGACGCCCCCCAAGTTGTCGTAATGGTATCTTTAGGATAGCCCGACGCCCAGCCCGTTGTACGGTCGTAGCCTGTAACCATCTGGAAACCATCGCCCAGACTGGCAACCGGGAAACGGCTGTCTAAATTGGTGGTGTTACCGGCACTCAGTTTGAGAGCTGCTTTAATATCGGCATCGGCCCCGTCTTCAAACTGGTTTGCCAAAGCCTGAGCATAGCCCATGTTCAGGAGCCATTGCCGCGTTTTAACGAGCATAACCCCGCCACCATCGCAACCGATCACATACTTTCGTCCGGTTGTCGTCAGAACCGCTTCATAAAAGGGTAAACTAGCGGTCTGTTGCCCCATCTGGGAAATCTTTACATCTGCCATTGTAGTTGTTGTTTACTGGTAAAAAAGAGGAAAGAGAAAGTGATTAAATAACCCGATTGACGAAGTTGACCGGGTTAAGTGATTTCCAACCCAGATACGGCAGGAAGTCCGTAACATAGGCTAGTCCGGTGCCTATTTGCTGATACGGGAACCGGCTATCATAAAAGGTCTGCGAACCCGTGAAGCCAAGTGCTGAAACGATTTCTGCGTTTAGGGAGCGTTCGAGCGTATCGGCATAAATGGACGAAATGCCAAGACTTCGGATAACTGCCGGGCCAGCAAACTCTACCTGATTGGCGTAGTTTACGATAGCCGCGAATTTGCGTCCATTCAATGCGATTTCGTAGATAGGTCGGTTGGCCCGTACCTGCCCAATCTGAGCAATTCTAACGTTTGCCATTTTTAGATTTTGGTTTAAAAAAGAGGAAGTAAAAGAGCAGGACAACGACCCCGAAAACGATAATCAACGTGGTTGGGCTGGTAAAGTCGATGTTAAAAACGCGGTTGCTGGTATCGGGTGCGTTGTCAGTGTTGGTGGTATCGGTCGAACTGCTACCGGCCAGATTGCCCAGCGTAGGGTAGGTGCTGGAAAGCTGTTGTTTGCCGATAATGCCGTTTTTCGACAGTACACCAATCTCGGTATTGATAAAGCCTAAGATCGTGTTGACCGTGTTGATGAGCTTAGAATTGCCCGTCTGTTGCGCGGTCGTTTTGCTTTGCGTAATCGTGGCTTTATCCGAATCACTTAACGCCTTGTCCGGGTCAATACCCATGTCGAGCAGGTACGCCCGTATGTCTGCATCGGAAATGCCTGAAAGGTCTACTTCTTCATTCATCGTTAGAAAATTTTGGTGAAGTTTTTCAGCAAGTCGCTTTGCAGGTCAAAGGACTGTTTTACCGGGAATTGGAATAGTTCGGCATACACGAGCCCGTCTAAGGTCAGGTTAACTTTTCCGGCCTGTAACGACGCCCAGACTGAACTAGCTGCGCTGATGGTGTCCAGCAGACCGATGGTAACACTAACAGGCATTACCGTTACGGCTTTTGGTGCGGTTGTGATTGCCTGAGTGACCAACGCCCGGCCAATCACTTTGCCCGAACTCAGCACATCGAAATCCGCCGATTTGATACGGATAGAACCGCTTGAGTTGTTGGTTATCCGAACCGGCAAAATGAACGTCAACGCCCCCGATTGTACGGAAATCTGTTGGGGTACTCCCAAGTCAAAAATGAGCCGTTGGGCTGTGTTGACCTTGTAAAGAATCCATAGGACTAGTAAAGCGATAGCCGCTATGAGTATGAAACCTTTCTTATTCATCGCTTACGACGGTTACGTTTTTTGAGGTAGACGAACAGCAGGAACAGGAGCGCGAAACCAGCCAGCCAGTAATAGACTGCGTTGGGGTTTGGTGCTTCGTTTTTCGGCCCGGTTCCGGTCGTAGATGGAGCCGCTTGGAGTTCTTTTAGGAGTCCTGACCGTATTTGCCCGATTTGGTTTAGGTCTGCCGTATAGTCACGAATTAGCGTCTGAACCTGTAGCAGTTGAACGGCTTGCGCGGTTTGCTGTTGACCGACAAAGTAATTGACCACTTGCCCCACTACCGGGACTGCCGAAACAGCCACCGTAAACGTTTTTAGCAGGGCATCATAAGTAGGGTCGCCCGAATCCTTTAGGTTATTCAGCAATTGGTTAACCCGCCCTTTGATGAAGGAAACCCGGTTGTCAATAGCCGTAATTCGGTCGGTTAACCACTGGGTTCGTTCGGCTTGTGTTGTGCCGCTATAAGCCACTTTTACGGCTTGTATGGTAGAGCTAGATGCTTTGTTGATTGCATCCAGTCCGGGCCAAAACGGCATTTCTTCGAGCCATTTATTATTGCCTACTGGGTTGAAAATATTCCCGTTAAAGTTTGGCACCCCACTATCGGCCTTTGGGTCGAAGTATTCCGCTACGCCAGCATAAACCGTGTTAATATCTGCCATTACTAACCTTGCTGTTTTGAACGGCACAAGATTAGTATTGATTTTGCTATTGATTTAGGTATAACTAACTTAGTCGGGCAATTCGCCCGAAAACCCTAGTTAGTACGAGTATGAGCGAGAAAACTGGAGTTAAGACACAAGCCAAATTTTGCAAACAGGATTTTTTGACGATGTACGACGGGGTTTCTATCGAGGTGTTTGAGTCGTGGATTGAGGAGATAAAGCAGGAGATTGGATGGAAAGCGAAAGGCAAACAGGTATTTCCGCCCAGAGTCGCCCGGCGAATCATCGAACACATAGGCCAACCGATAAGCCTGAAAGTGTTGAATCAATAATATTCTTAAAATACAAACGGTGGCTCATTTGGCCACCGTTTGTATTTTGTATAATTTCCAGACGGGTTTTATAACTACACTTATGTAAAGGGAATAAAATGAGAAGCTAGTCAAGATTTATAATCACTGCTTGTTGTTAGAATACTATTGTCGAACTAAGTCTATTCGTTCAACTCCTCGGTTTAAGCCTCGCCAAATCATCTTTGGTTGTCCTGAGACTACTTCTAAAGAAAAATTGTCTCCAACTAAACCAACATTTTGCAGGAAATTTTCCTCTGGTTCCGTAATGTGCCAGCCATCCGGAAAATGATATTGAAATAGAAAGAAGGTTTGAGGCCCTTTTTTTGAGACAATCCACTCTGCATTGGCTAACATATCGAAGGAAATAGGATAGGTTTTGCCACCATAGCTTATCGTTCCATCATATTCACCACGTCGAGTATCAACAGGCGAGCTACGAGGGACCTTCGCAGGTATAATTGTTAAGGTTGCTAAGTTTTGGAAGGTAGTATCCTTGGTTATCTTAAGTTCACGCTGACCATGCTCATTTTTATATTTAACCTGAACTTGGCGTAGATTCCACTGACCCACAATTTGAGGAGCCAATTCTTGCATTAGTTGACGACTAGCCTGATCATAATCAACCTTAACTGGTGCTACCGGCTCGTTGGGTGAACATCGCCAGTTCAATAGGTTAAGAAGAGCAAAAAGGACAAGAATGTTAATTTTCATGATGGTTGAGCTGTTTTGTAGTAGAGACTCTAAGTTATCAGGAAAGGTTGCCGCTATTGTTGTATAAGTGCGTTTATGTTAATCAGCTGCTCATTTTAACTACCCGAAAATCACTTTCCCCAAAGACCAGTATAAAACAAAATAGCATTTGGAATAGCCCCTAGCACTTCCAGACAAATTGCCGCTACGGGTAGAGTTAAGTACACCCAATAAGGGTAAGTTATTGTAGACCTTTTTTCTGATACGCTCTGCAAGGCAGGTAGTACTTTATCTCTTGACTGATAGAGTATTAATCCCGTTAGCAGTAGATAAAAAGATAAACGAAAGGTAAAAGCGGTAGTCATTCCTTCCATAAAGGTCATATCCCACATTAAGATGTTAAGCCAAATGGGAATGGAAGCAAAAGCGCCAATGATAAGTGTCCGGTTGAAAATCAATAGTAAAGCCACGCTGATTTGGGATACACCAATAAAAGCTTTGAAGGGTTGATGGTCTGCCAAATACCAAGAGAGCCGAAACAAACCAATCTCTTTTAGGGGTAAGTTCATGGTCTTCTGATCTACTCCAAACTGATTACCGGTCAGTTTTGCCCACCCGTAGTTGAACAAGGTATAAGCTAATAATACCCTAGCGGCCAAGAGCAAGTAGGGCCAATACTGATCTTTGGGTAGGAATTTCATACTTTAAATCTGTTATATAATCTATTATATGTAAAGCTAGCTAAAAAGTTGTCGAAAAGTCCTACCCGAAAAATGGCCGAATGGTCGTAAAGACCTTAGAAAGTCCTCAAAAAGTTGTCGAATAGTTGTACCCGTCTCCCTTTACAGATCGCCCGGCATTGGCCGGATTACTCCATTTATAGAATATTTGGACATAGACATTTGGACACGGACACGGACAATATTTATATATAAGGCCTTTTTGTCTGTCTGTCCAAAATATTATTCTGCCAATAGGTCTGATATTGCTGATTGTGTGGAACATTATTCTGTTTTGAGCCTGTTTTTGTGGCTTCATTCGGAAATTCTTAGACAAATACAATGTCTAAAATCGTTTGGACATTTTGGACAGACAGACATTTTTACCTTATATATATTTTTGTCTGTCTGTCTATATATATCGGGGGGTGTCTGTCTTTGTCTAAAAATTTGAATCGTTCAATTTTCGACAACAAAAAACCCGGCTTGTCAGGCCGGGCTATGTCATTTAAGGCATAGGTTAAAATGGTGAGTCTTTTACTAGCTGGTAATTCTTCTGAGCATCGACGGTGAATAAGCCAAATTCTAAACCGTCCTTAATGGCTCTGTCGGCGGTCTTCTCTGAAACGATGCCTTTGTTTGGGTTGTAGTAACGTGTTACGCGGGTAGTTAGCTCCTTCTTACTGAGCATAGTATCAATGCCAAAGGACTGCTTAAATATAGCCCGTAGCTTTTCGCGTTCTTCGGCTTCTAATTCTTCTTCGGTCTTCTTGGATTCCTTCGATAGAGCTTTTGCAATGGTTTCGTCTACAAGCGCCAGCCGTTTAAGATCAATGTCCCATTGGCAAAATACCGGGTCAAAATCGGGAGCATGACGGAGCGTTTTACATTCGATAGAGGTAATGCCTTTGGCCCGGTCTTTCTTGATCGAGATAGTACCGGCACATTTCCGGCCTAAACCACTACCGATGTGGCCCCTAGCTTGCCCGTTGCCAAAGTTTTCGTGTATCACTGTAATGATGGTGCATTTCTTTTCTTCGGCGTAGTCTCCGAGCATTTCCAGTAATTCGTTAGCTTTTACTTCATCGTTGACCGATGCCATAAAATCGGCTATACCATCAATGAAAATGATATGTATGTCCGGGATTAGCTCAAAGGTTGCTTTTAAGGCTTCGATACGGTCGTCAGGTCGGTACTTTTTCCAGTTCCAGAAACGAAGGTTTTTAGGGGTGGTTTTTACGTCGATCATTCGCAAAACTTGGTTATGGAGCTTCTGCGTACTGCCTTTACTCATTTCGGTATCTATATAAATGACATTGCGCCCCTTAACTGGTGGCGCGGTAATGCTTAGGGTGTCAATGTCTTTCCCCGATACGAACGGCGCGGCTATCATGGCCGTAATAACTGCCGATTTACCGGCTTTTGGTAGCCCGGTTATGATCGACAATTCGTTTTCTACGGCATAGGTTGAACCGTTGATGCTCAAAACGGGTATAGGTTCGGGAAAGCTGGTTTCGTGGGTTATCCGGTTGCTGTCTAGTTCGGCAATATCAAATTTCCATTTTGACGGTTTTTTGCTGACTAAAGGCACTACCGGCGTAGTGGTGTTGTTGCGCTCAATTAGCGCGTCGATGTCGTTAGGCATTGGTGAACTTGGTGGAAGTGGCTTGTTGCTGGATATAGTCACCATAGAGTTTAAAAGCCGTTTCGCCCCATGTATGGGCTAGTTCGGTTTGTGCGTCGAGCAGTTGGTTTAAGATTAGATTCTGATGTTTGGTCTTATACCATTCTTCGACAAATCCGGCTGTTTCATCCTGCATAAATTCGGCCATACGGTCAAAGGCTTTTACGAACGCCAACAGCGTAGAAATTTCGCTTTCTACGCTGGCTATCTGTTTATGTAGTTGTTCGTTAAATTCTTCATCCTGCCGTTTTATCAGGTATTCTTTGCGGCTGATTTTGCGGCTAATGAGGGTTAACACATCGGCCCGGCTTTCGTCGTATAGCGTTCGGGTAATGTGGCTACTGAGTAGGTTTTTAATGGTCGCAAACCGGGCAAATGATTTGCGCCTGTTGAGTTCCGCCCAGATTCCCCCGGCCATTAGGTAAGAACCATTTTGAATGTCGTTCATTAGTCGAACAAGCTGGTTTGCTGTTTTCCTGCTTCTTTCTTTACCTGCTTGGTATGTCGTCCGATAGACGCCAAAATATCTTTGGCTTTCTTACGATCATCGGCCCGGCCACTGGCTAGGAGCCTACGCATTTCACGGAGTTGGTCACGTTGGTTAGTCATTGCTGGATAGGTTGAATGTGAAGGAGTTGGGAGAGGGGAATAATTACAGAGAGTTTACAGCCAGCTATATGCCGGTACAGGTGTACGCTATTTGCGGTGTATTTGCCAACACATAAAAGAGTGTGTGTACGCTCTATATTGGCATACCAGTCTATTCCAACCCTTTCAAACGTAATTCTTTCGGATTGGTTTAGGCTTATGCGTCGGTCTTGAAAGGTTGCCGAAAATGGTTCTTTCGTCTCTAACAGCCTGTTAATGAATTGTTGTTTAATGTTCGTTCTCATGCGGCTTGCTCCATTTGAAGGGTTTCTAACATTGAATCCGTTGGCATAGGTTGCCCATCGACATAGCCCAAATGCTTACGGGCTAAGTCTAAATAGATCGACAGCACTTCATAGGGGTTTTCGCAGTACTGGTAATGATCGCGAAACCGTTTTGCATAATCAGTTCCATACTGTTCCTGAGCCTTAAGGAGTTCGGCCCGGAACATCAATTGTTCCGACGGTTTAGCCAAATCATACAAGCGACCAATTAAACCTTTGCTTTTACTTATTCTCTTACGCATAATAAAGGGAGTGTTTTAAGATAGAATTAACTTGCTTTTTGCCGTTATAACGGTAAATTTTACCGTCTTAACGGTGGCAAGTATACACACCTTGCAAGATGTAATCAAAGAAAAAATCAAAGAAAATTTTAAAATGGAGCACCACGGAAAGAAGTTAAAGCAGATTGCTAAGGAGCAAGGTTTTGATATTCAAAGGCTTGCAGATGCACTAGAAATGCATAGAGTTACCGTAGAAGGTGACTTTAAGGCTGAGAAGCTTACAAGGCGTATTCTAAAAAAATACGTATCAATCTTAGATATTGATATGGATTTATTCTTTAAAGGGGAACCTCAAGCGGTTGCCCCATCTGATGCTAGTAAGGTCGAAAAACTACAAGCTGAGATAATTTATTGGCAACGGAAATACATTGATTTACAGGAACGTTTTTTTCCGAACGCGGCACAACTGGTTTAACAAAATAGTTAACACTTAAACCACTTACACAATTTAACAAGGTTGATAAACGCCTTTTAGATAGTGTTTGGCCTAAATAGGCCAGTGCCGCGAAATAGAAAAATACTTGTACATTATACACTGTTTGTTATACATCATACCTGTGCTGGAATCGTTTCTTTATTTTATCTGGCAATACCAATACTTTTCGCGAGTCAATCTAACAACAACCGAGGGTGATGCCATACAGGTTCTTCAACCTGGTTTCCGCAATCATGGTGCAGGACCTGATTTTACCAATGCTCGTTTGCTGATCAACGATGTCGAGTGGGTAGGAACGGTAGAGATGCATACGCAGGCATCGGATTGGCTGGTCCATAAGCATCAATATGACCGGGCTTATGATAATGTGATTCTTCATGTGGTGTGGCAGGATGATAGTGCAGTAACCGGTCGTCGTGTTAATCGGACGAATGGAACTGCTCTGCCAACGCTTGAGCTACATCATCGTACAGACCCTTTACTGCTTGAGCGATATCACCTTCTCACAACATCGGCCGACGCCATTCCCTGTGCAGGGCGATTCCGCTCTGTATCGCCACTTCGAATAACATCTATGCTGGATAAGGCAATGCTGCAACGGCTTGAGCGAAAGGCAGTTGTCGTGCGTGATTTGTTTGATAGTACGGGTGGAGATTGGGAAGAAACGGCTTATCGATTGCTGGCTATTACGATGGGGTTCAAGACAAATGCAGAACCTATGGAGCAACTCAGTCGGTCTGTGCCGTTGAAAGCTTTGTTAAAACATCGTGATAATCTTGTTCAGGTTGAAGCACTGTTGTTTGGTACAGCCGGTTTACTGGATGAGAATGCAAAAGGACAGGATACGTATATAGAGACTCTAGAGCGTGAGTATCGGTTTTTGGCGTCCAAATATGGGCTTACGGATAAGCAGATGTCGGCGTATGTCTGGAAGTGGGGGAGGTTGCGCCCTGCCAATTTCCCGACTCTTCGTGTTGCCCAGTTAGCCTGCCTGATTACGCGGAATGCCAGCTTGTTTTCCCTATTTGCCGGAACTGCCGATGCTAAACTACTTGTGGAGTCTTTACAGATAACACCTTCTGTGTATTGGCAATCACATTATCGATTTGGAAAAGCATCGGAAAAGACGGTTCCAACGCTGGGAGAATCGTCAGCTGTTAGCATTATTGTCAATGCTGTGGTGCCTTTATTAGCGGCTTATGCGCACCACCGGGGAGAGCCTGCTTATATTGATCGGGCTATCAGCTTGTTGGAACAATTACCTGCCGAAAAAAACCGTTTGACAGAAGGCTGGGATACGCTCGGACTGGGTATCCGTACCGCTTTCGACTCGCAGGCGGCTATTGAACTCTATAACGAGTTTTGTTCTGTAAAAAAGTGCTTAAGTTGCCAGATAGGAGCAGCCCTGTTAAAGTGATGGATGACATAGGATGTATGAAGCATATAGTAATGGGCTACCAAAGTACTACATCATACATCCTATATCATCCATCAGAACACTTAGCTCACTACCACATCCTGCTTAGTAGAATCCCAGGTCACACGTTTGCCGGTGTGTAACGCCATCGTAGCCATGATGTTGGCGACTGAGTGATTGAACCCAACGCGAGCGGGCGCATTGGGCTCTTTGCGGCTCCGAACGCATTCCATCCAGTTCAGCATGTGTAAAGACGTCATTGGATCACCCCCCGTGTTCGCCGATGTTTCAACTTTAGCCGCTTCGCCAAGCGACATGCTGGGCAGAAGATTTGCTTTCATGCCCATGTCCTTTGCATATTTCTCTTCCAGGCCTCCTTCGGGTGAAATCTTGTTGGTGTCAAGGTTGATCATACCCCCGTTTGAGTAGTAGTATTCTTTCACACCACCCGCTTCGTTGTTCATACGGGAAGAATATAATACCTGGAAGCCTTTGGCCTTGTCATTATCCGGGCCATAATCGAATACCGCCGTGAAGGTATCAGCATTCGTACGGCCATCTTTCCAGCTATAGATCCCGCCATTGGCCACTACCGAGCGCGGATGATCCAGCCCACTGAACCAGTGTACCGTATCAATCTGGTGCGACATCCACTGCCCAGGAATCCCTGATGAGTAGGGGTAGAACAACCGGAACTCAAGGTATTTGCGTGGATCCCAGGCTACTTTGGGGCGGTTGAGTTGGTAACGATCCCAGTCGGTATCTTCTTTCCGAATTTCGGAAACGAGTTTAGCCCGGCGCCAGCGACCAGGCTGGTTTACGTTCCAGGTCATTTCAACCATGGTAATATCACCGAATTTACCTGACCGGATAAATTCATTGGCCGAATGGTAGTTGGGTGCCGAACGACGCTGTGATCCAATCTGAACGATCTTTTTGGAGCTTTCTACAGCTTTCAGAGCTTTCCGGGCATCTTCGAGCGATTCGGCAAACGGCTTTTCGCAATAGACATCATGACCTGATTCAACAGCAGCCGCGCAATGCAATGCGTGCTGGAAGTCGGCGGTACTGATAATGACCGCATCGACGTCTTTCCGTTCGAACAATTCGTCGTTGTTACGCGCTTTGAAGAAGTTGCTGTCGTTCAGACCTTTGCCTTTAAGGTATGCATCAGCCTCTTCACGACGACGATTCCAGATGTCGGAAACGGCTACGAACGCAAAATTCTGCGTTTTGGCATGTTCTGCAAAAGCAGGGGCCAGCGATTGGCGGAAGCGATCGGAGAAGCCGACAATACCCACCCGAACCCGGTCGTTCGAACCCAGGATGCGAGCGTAGCTACCTGCCGAGAAGCTCATGCCGAGCCCGGCCAGTGCAGATTTTTTTATAAAATCACGACGATTTTCCATGTGATTTGAAAGGGAAACGTTTGACTGTAAAAATAAAAAAGAAGGGCCAGACCCGTGTGTCCGGTACCTGATTAAAGTGTTCTTATCTTCATGTTGCGGTAATAAACCCGGTTTCCGTGATCCTGAAGCAGAATATGCCCTTTGGGTGCTTCACCAAACCGTCCGTTGGCGTTGTAGTCGGGCGCTTTATACTTGCTCATAGCGACCAGTTCACGGAATTTTTCACTGCCTCGCTCGTATTCGACGACCTTCGTGCCGTTGAGCCAGTGCTCCACATGCTTACCTTTCGATACCACTCTGCCTGTATTCCATTCGCCGATCGGGTTGGCTTTTTTGCCCGATGCTGGAATCAGATCATACAATGAACCGACAGTGCGATTTCCGTTTCGACCCATTTTAGCATCAGGATGCTTATCATCGTCCAACACCTGAAATTCCAGGCCGAAAGCAGAGCCTTTTGGCTTAGGCGAATGCTCAACGACGAAGTATTTTACACCACTGTTGGCACCTTCGGTCAGTTTAAAATCAAACATAAGATCGAAGTCGCTGTACTCACCATCGGTGACAATATCACCGAAACTTTGCGATTCGGATCCGTCCGATTGTTGAATGGTCAACATACCATCCGTTACACTCCAGCCTTTTTCGGGGAATTTATCTTTGTAAGCCCCTCGCCATCCATTCGTTGTTTTACCATCGAAAAGTAGTTTCCAGCCTTCTTTTTTCTCTTTGTCAGTTAACGTGTTGGGCGTTTGTGGCTTGTCAAACGCCAGTAAACCGAGCAGAGCAGCACCGATGATTAGTTGTTTCATAAGCGATTGAGTGATTGAGCGAAAGAGTGGTTGAGTGAGAAATCTACGCGTCTGTTGTTCACTTAATCACTCAATCGCTCAATCACAATTGATGATGTAAGGTTTTTGTGATGTAATCTTTATTGATCTGAGCGCACTGGAGGGGTGTTTTGTCTTTTTCGGGTACGCCATCCAGCTCGATTATGCCCCAGCCTTTGAACTTGATGTCTTCCAGGGCTTTGAACACGGCCGGAACATCGACATTCCCACGACCTAACTCAACGAATTTATAGGCTTTCGGATCGTTGGGTTTATCGGGCAGGGGCGACATCGTATCTTTCAGGTGCAACGCATAAATAATATCCTTGTATTGTTTCACCGCTTTTTCAGGTTGCCCTCCACCCTGTTTATAGTGGGCAATATCCAGTTCAAGCTTTACGTATTTAGGGTTCATGGCCTGCACAATCACATCAACCTCTTCAGGTGTTTCGCCAAGTTGATGCATGTGGTTGTGGTACGATGCCTGAACGCCCAGGTCGGCGGTTTGCTTACCGATTTCATTCATCACGGTCGCTAGTCGTTTCAGTTCTTCCGTGGTTGGGAGCCGATCTTTAGGGCGGGCTGAGTTGGTCAGCTGAATAGCCGAACCTCCCAGTGCTTTTACAAAACTGGCATGAGCAACGTGCATATCAATCGTACTCTGCTCTTTGGCTGGGTCGATTTCTACGTTGCCACTTGAGAACATAGCCAGTGCCAGATGATGCTGCTCGAGCAGCGCCTTCAGTTCAGATGGTTTGGCTTTGTAAGGGCCAAAGGTATTAGCCCGAAGCTGAATGCCTTTAAAACCAAGTGCTGCCAGATCGCTGATGGCCTGAGCGTCGTTACCACCCCAAGTAATGGCCGAATAGGCTATCTTAAGGCCAGATGGATTGGTAGCGAAGGCAGCTAGTCGGGAGGTGCCTATCGTAAGAGCTAGCGTGGAGAGGCCAGCCGTTGTAAGAAACTGCCGTCGATTTACAGGCTCCTGCATGATTGGAAATGGGGATAATCAGATAGCTAAAAGACAGCTACTGATGGTGGAAAAATTCAGGTTCGGTTAAAAGAAGAGGAAGGAAATTTGATTCTACTGTTTATAAAGCGCGAAAGAGCGAAAGAGTGAATGAGCGAATTGCTGATGCAGGTTTTTTCGCTCGTTCATTCTTTCACTCTTTCGATCACTTAGTCGTTAGAAGCCCGCATTTTGCGGGAAGTTGGCGCTACCCCCTTCGGTACGGTCAATCTGGGTTTGTGGGATCGGGCGGTAGTTATGTGTCTCTTTCACGTTGGCTGCACCATCCGAGTTGTACAATTTGACTCGTTCAACCAGATTGCCCCAACGCTTCAGGTCGAACCAACGGGTTTGCTCACCAGCCAGCTCACGGGCACGTTCCTGCATGATCATTTCCATATCTACCTGTGCAGGGGTAATTTCCATAGCGGCTTCTTTACCTGGCCAGGCTGCCCGACGACGAACTACATTAAGTGCGGCAGCTGCTTCGGTGGTTTTGCCCTGTTTGAATTGGGCTTCGGCCAGAATCAGGTAGGTTTCTGCCAGGCGGAAAGCCAGATAGTCACGGCTACCTTGTTCGTAGGTCAGGTCGGGGCGGTTCGGGTCCAGGAACTTCTGTAAGGTTGGGAACAGCGCCTGTGTGTAAGCACTAGGTACTAACACCTGATATGGCTTCGCAGCGCGTTGTGCCAATGTCCATTCAACCCCAGGAATAAAGATGGCTGTATCGCCTGCTTTATAGGTAACCTTGGCCTTACTGTTGTCAAAAGAGGTATTCAGGTTTGTGCCAGGGTTGTTCGATAGCCATGTATCCTTAAACGTCTTCTTGTATCGAGAGTCATTAACTCGATCTTTAAACACCGTTTCCAGTAAGTAGTTAGTTGGCTTTAGGCGTTTGAACGGGCGGTCGTTGGCGATATCCCGTTTCATACCCGGCTGCACATCATACTGCATACCGAAGTAGAGGTGCAGTTTGTTACCATCACCGTTGTTTGTATTGGCTGTGTTGATGTTGGTTAACGGATCCGATGTGTACTGTACCGAAAAAATAACCTCATCATTAATTTCACCACTTCCCTGCGCAAACACACTGGCAAAATCAGGTAATAGCTTGTAGCCATAGTTCGAAATGACATTCTGGGCATAGGTAGCCGCTTTGGCGTAGTCGTCGGTTGCTTTGGCCGACGAGGTGGCTTTCGTTAAATAGACACGAGCCAGCAGGTGTTCTGCCGCCGATTTAGTAGCCCGTCCGTAATCACTGGCTGCTTGAGCCGACGCTTTCGTGGTTGGTAGGTCTACGATAGCCGCTTCCAGGTCAGCTGTGATTTGCTTGTACATTTCCGCTTCCGTTGCCCGCTTCGTTATTTTTGTGGGGCCTAGCGTTTCCGTCAATCGTAGGTCCACTCCGCCGAATTGTTGGGTCAGAATGAAGTAGTAATGCGCCCGCAAAAACTTCATTTCAGCTACCCGCAGTTTCTTTGTAGCGTCCGAAACCGTAGCTGCTGGAGCCCGTTCGATGACCGCGTTGCAGGTATTGATTCCCTTATACAACTCTTCCCATACCTGCTGAATGATATCGACAAAGCTATTCATCTGGGTATCATAAAAATGAAACCCTTTGTAGCTTCCATCGGCCCCGGCTTGATAAATATCTGTGCCGTACTCAGTCATGGTCAGCCCCCGTTCTGAGCCGTAAAAGTTACGCATGGAGGAATAAGCCGCTCTGCTGGCATCTTCAAATCCTTTGGGCGTATTGATGTAATCGTTCCCGATAGCGGATACTACCGTTTCCTTCAGCACATCCTTACAGGCTTGACCGCTAAGCATAAGGGTCGCAAGTGCCAGGACGCGAATTGATTTATGTGAAAATTTTGATTTCATGTTTCGATTAGAATCTTAAGATGTTTATAAATACATCATTTATCGGTTGTGGGCCTAGAATTTCACATTCAACCCAAATGTCGTAACCCGGGTAGCAGGCACAACACCGTTGCTGACCGTACCGTCGCTTGTTTCAGGGTCAACACCGTTATACTTCGACCGATAGGATGAGAAGATAAACGGCTGCTGAATGCTGGTGAATAGCCGGAGCGATTGCAGATGTAGTTTCGAGGTAATTGATGCCGGGAACGTATAGCCAAAGTTGATATTCCGCACTTTTACGAATGTTCCGTCGAAGTAGATAATCGCTGAATTGTAGACGGGAAATTCCTGGCTTGAGTTAGGCCGTGGGAACTCATTGGTTGGGTTATTGGGTGTCCAGTAATCGACTTTAATCTGCTCATAACGGCCTGCCAGTGCGTTGTTGTCCCGGTGGAAACCACTCAGAATGGTCTGGCCAACCCGGGCGTAGATAAAGAAGTTCAGGTCAAATCCTTTGTAGCTGAATCGGTTTGTGATACCACCGCTCCAAGTTGGAATATCGGAGCCCAAGTACACGCGGTCATCGGCCGTAATCTTACCATCACCGTTTGTGTCCTGTACTTTAATCTGACCGACTGCACTTTGGTAAGACTTAGCGGCATCGGCTTCATTGGTTTGCCAGATACCCGCTTTTTTGTAATCATACATGGCCGTCAGCGGTTTACCAATGAACCGTTTGTTACCTACGTCGTCAACAGCTCCATTGAATAGGGAGATGATGGCTTCGGTGTTTTTCGTAAATACAATATCAGAAGTCCATTTAAAGCCGCTCTTTGTATTTACGTTTACGGTCGATATGCTGGCTTCTAACCCTTTGTTCTGCGTTTCGCCGATATTCTTGGTTACCGCATTAAAGCCGATTGAAGTGGGCAGCAGGTCAGACAGCAGCAGGTCAGTGGTACGCGTATTATATAATTCGATAGCACCCGCTACCCGGCCCCGCCATAGGCTAAAGTCAACACCAATGTTCGTGGTGGTCGAGGTTTCCCAGTGCAGATCGGCATTCCCGATTGTTTCAGGACGATAGCCATAGGCAGGCGTGTTACCAAATGCATATACAGTACGACCCAGCAGCCCTTGTGTTTGATACGGTACTACCCCCTGGTTACCTACCGATCCTCGGCTAACCCGTAGTTTCAGCAGATCAACCCAGCTTGAGCCTTTCATGAAATCTTCGTTACTAATATTCCAGCCTAAAGCAATACCGGGGAAGTTACCGTATTTCGTATTCTCACCGAAACGGCTCGAACCATCCCGACGTATCGTGGCTGTTACCAGGTATTTGTCTTTATAGTCATAGTTGACCCGGCCCATGTATGAGTTAATCGTCCACTGAACTAAGCCACTACCGACGCCCAGCACCGAACTGGCATTACCTACGTTATAAAACGACTGAGTTTCTGCCGGAACCCCCTGAACGTTAATGCTATTTCCTTCAGAATTGTCTCGCTGAATAGACTGGAGCGCGGTTATTCCGAAGTTATGATCACCGACCTTCTTATTGTAAGTAACGACGTTTTCGAGCGTGTAGTCGAAATTGAAGGTGCTGTTAAACGAAGCTTGTGGATCGCCATTTTTTCGGGCATTGGTTAAAGAGCCAATGAAGCGGCCATATCGGTTGATGGTGAAATCGGGGCCGAAATTGACCCGGTACTTTAACCCATCGAGGATATTTACTTCCGCATAAACGCTATTGAAAATCCGGTATTTCTTCCGTTCATCGATTTGCGCACCTGGTATAACCTCAGCAAGTGGATTGGTTAACAGGGCGTCGTTGGTTGGGAAGAAAATCAGGTTGCCGTTATCGTCATAGGGCCGTCCAAGCGGATTTTGCTGAAGGGTAAAGTTGTATGGGTTCAACGACTCACCATTGCGCAGGCTATACATCATATACGAGGCAATACCTACTTTCAGTACCTTATTGATCTGGTGATCGATATTGGCTCGTAGCGAATAACGGGTGAAATCTAATCCCGGCATGATCCCTTTATCCTGGAAATAACCTGCCGAAATGTAGAATTGCGTTTTTTCGTTACCGCCCTGAACACCTATGGTGTGGTTCTGCTGAAAACCCTGTTTCAGAATCAGCGACTGCCAGTCGGTGTTTCGGCCGGCAGCAATACCAGCCGCTACAGCCGGGTCACCACCTAATACGGCTACCTTCGAGTCGGCATACGCATCGGCTACGCCCGTTGGAACGGGATTGCCGTTCGCATCTTTGTAGTTTCCTGTGGTTCGGTAGGCCTCGCGTACAAATTCCGCAAATTCGGAACCGCTGAACAGGTGTACTTTGTCCAATACGTTGGTAACGCCCACATAGTTGTCATAGGAGATGGTCGTTTTGCCGGTTGGATTACCCCGCTTGGTGGTAACCAGCACAACGCCATTAGCACCCCGGGCACCATAGATGGCTGTTGCTGTAGCATCCTTCAGGATTTCCATGGAGGCAACATCGTTCGGGTTGATGTCTTCGTATTCCCGCGCGAGTGGAATCCCATCCACTACATAAAGTGGATCATTACCTGCATTGAACGAACGACGTCCGCGAATCCGGATCGTTGGTACAGAGCCAGGCCGGCTACCCGACTGGGCCACATCCACCCCCGCTACGCGACCCTGCATGGCCTGTCCAATGTTGGTGATGGGTTGTTCCGTGATTTGCTTAGGCGTAATCGATGAAATAGCACCAGTAGTCTGGCTTTTCTTCTGTGTACCATACCCCACAACGACGACTTCGTTTAGTGCGCGCGTATCGGTACTTAGGGTCAGGTTGATGGTTGACTTGTTACCAACAGAGACTTCTTGACTAACAAAGCCTACGGCTGAGAAAACAAGAACTGACTGACCAGCAGGCACATTGATCCGGTATGTTCCAGATGCATCGGTTGTGGTGCCGCGCGTAGTTCCTTTAACCGCTACGCTAACACCGGGAAGCCCGGAGTTGTCGTCACCCGATAGAACTTTACCTGTTACAACTCGTTCCTGAGTTGGGTTATCGACAGTCAATGAGTGGGTGGGTGGAGCACTGTAGGCCGGTTGACCTAGTAGTGCGAGTGCCGTAAGGCCAAGCAGAGGTAGCCACGATCTCCGTGGAGGTTGGGTAATTGTGTTTTGCATTGTAGGTTCGAGTAAGAGTTAATTATAAAAAGCAGCTAGGGTAATGATTTGTCCAAACTGGTTGGAACCTCAATCCACTCACCCGAACGGAGCCGAATCGGATTGTGGTGTTTGACGAGCAGGTTGACAGCTCCCGACGTTAAAGCGACTGACGTACAGGCAGCTTGCTGACTGACCTGAAACGCTGTGCCGAGAGCTTCGATCGTAAGGTCGCTGGTATGCACCCGAAATAGTCGAGCCGAGGTCGTATCATTCCGGTGCATGACAGAGAAATCGGCTTCACCCTTCAACCAGACCGCCCGGGGGGTCTCATCCGTCCATCGACGAGCATACCGAACCGAGCTATTGGGATATAAAGTAACGGTTGAGTTGTCGGGCAAGCGGATCTGCTGAGTTTGATGGGCTGATGTGCTAACCGTCGAAATGCGTTGGTTAGGACCATACTGCATCCATAAAGCCCAGCCGATCAGGAGCAGGACTCCCATAGCAGCAGCAATTGTTCGGAAAAAGTACCACCAGCCCACTACTGCCCGCACATCTGGCTGAAGTGGACGGAGGTCTTCCATCGTCTGGAGTGACTCCCGAATCCGTCCCCATACTGATGACATTTCATCGGCCGATAGTGCTGGCAAAATTGGCTGACTGCTTGTCAGAATGAGCTGACGAGCGGTCTCTATTGTTTCGGCACAATCTGGATTTTGTGAAAGCCAACTTTGCCAGTAAGCCGCTACCTCATCGTCGTTGGGGTGTTGTACCCAACGTACAAAAAGATCATCGAGGGCAAGCTCCTCAACGGTGTAGGCAGAGTATGGCTTATGGGACACGGTATTTAGCTGTTGCGTGTAGGCCAAAGCGTCAGATGTAAGGGTTTCTACTTATTAAAGGCATCGTTTGGAGGCAGAAAATTTGTCTGGTCGATTAATTAGGTTACTGGATTATTCTTTGACGAAACTTTATTATGTACTATTTTACACTCTGATAATACCATTATAATATTCTGAAAAAAAATGGATAAAGAGAATAAAATTTCTCACTTTTTTTATGCAAGCGTTTCCGGGAACGTTACCAAGCTAGAAAACTATGAGAATGCGGAGATATAATACTAGTAGAGTACGAATTAAAACAAGTTAATCCAGGTAGATTTATAAAAAATAAAATTTGAATAAAATTGTATTAATCTAATAATTGCTGCATTGGTAGGCCAGCTTTGACGGCTGGTGAGCATACGTGCAGACAGAGATGGATTAGTAGGCCTAACGATGTTTCTCTAAAAAATAGATGGTTATAGTCAGCGCATCAGCGCATAGGACACCCATGGCGATTTCAAAACAACTTGGTAAACTGTTCTACTAAAACCATTGGCTTCTGTTGGGGTTATTGATTTTACTAACGTTGTGAAAACTATGCGTTTATTATGGAACATTGTGTATGTATGTTGCTTGGTCGGACTATTGACTGATAATCGTGCGTTTGCGCAAGCAAAAGTGTCGATTGATGGAGAAACTCGATTAAAAGAGAGAGCGACTCATCAAAAAACGGATACTCTGTCGAGTGAGATGCCCACGTCATTGACCTTTACAGCGTCAACCGATCAGCGGTTTACATTTTTCAATGACACGCGCACGGAAGATAACCGTCGAACGCCAGTCAGTGTATATGGTATACGGGCCGGCTTTCTGTTTCCGCCAAGTCACCGAAGGGCCAATCTGAAAGGAGGACGAATGGCCAGTTTTAAGGCCGGAGCTGGCTTTTACTTCGTAAATCAGTTCTTAAATCAGCCAGGGTTGCTTCCCAACTCATCGGAATCAGTCACTCGCCGTTTGCGAATGGCTACCGTATATTATGAACGCTATTTATACCGCCAGAAAGCGTTTGAAATTAGTATGCCACTTGAGCTAGGATATGGCCATTCGCGGTATGAACGTAATGATGATGTTGCAGAGAAGCATGAACTGGCTCGTGGGGTTTTTATTCCTTTGGGCGTTGGTGTATCGGGAGCCTACCATTTTCCGACAGTACGTTGGCTACCTCCATTGCATTGGTTCGGTATTAATTTGTTGGTTGGTTATCGCTTCATTCTAAAAAAAGATATACCCGAAAGCCAGATTAATTATTCAGGCTTATATCTGTCGGTTGGGCCATCGTTTTTTCTGGAAAACCTCACAGCCGACATTAAACGGTGGGGGCAGAAGCGAAAGCGAAATAAATGATGCTACACATAGTTAACAGACTGGGGCTTTTCCCAGTCTGTTAAATTGACCAGTCTGCTAAACTAATTAGCTATTACTTGGGATGGATTCTTCCCATTGTATATGAACTGCCTGCTCCACATCGGCATGCAAACAGAGGGCAACCGGGCAGGTATGGGCGATCCGCTCCAGCCGGGCACGGGTTTCGTCGTCAGGAAGAAAAGAAACGCCTTCCCGGTTAGCCTGAAGGGTCAGATTAATTTCTATACGGGCTATTTTGCGGGGAAGCTGAGTCGTCATTATTTTAGTGACATCAAGCTTGCTACCTGTCAGGTCTATACCGTCGCGTCGGGCGTTAATCGCCATAGTCGTGATGATACAGGTGCCAAGCGCATTAGCGACCAGATCGGTAGGAGAGAAGGCTTCTCCTTTCCCCTGATTGTCGGTAGGGGCATCTGTATTGATGTGTGTACCCGACTGGAGGTGTTCGCAATCGGTGCGTAGGTCGCCAATGTAGTCAATATGAATCGTTGCCATACTAATAAACGTATATCAAATGGGTAGCTCAAGGAGCTGATAAGGAAAATGCGTTTGATCGAGTCGATTTTATGGATTTGGATAGTTTCCGGTTCTGATCATGTGACATTAGTTAGCACTGTAGAGTCCAGAAAATCAGTCGAATCCACGTAGTTGGCCTTAGGATACCATTCCCTAAAAATCCTTCAGAAAATAGGTCCGGCTGCTATTTTAGCGTTAAACATATAAATAATGCTGTAGTTACGCTAATTGTGCAGACCGATTTTGCGAATACGTATAAAAATGTTTAGTTTTAATTTTAGGATATCACGAAAATGCGAACTCTATACAGATTACTTGGTCTTGCGTTGGGGGGATTACTTGTATCCGGGCAAGCTGTAACCGCTCAAAATACAGATGCCGATGACGAGAGTTATCACACCATTACCACATTTGGTATCACAACCAATACGAACTCCGGCATTATTGGTGGATTTTCTTATCGGCGTTCTAAACTGCTGGCGGGTAAATTGATGGGGATGCCTCAGTATCGGTATCTTAGTATAGAGATTGTTAATGTAAAACATCCTAAAGAGATTCAGTCTTCGCTTAACGCGGTTGGCTCACGATATATCGATGGCAAAGAAAATTACCTGTTTGTGTTACGGCCGCAGTATGGTCGGGAG
Organism: Spirosoma sp. 48-14; assembly: GCF_001898575.1. Lineage (GTDB taxonomy): Bacteria > Bacteroidota > Bacteroidia > Cytophagales > Spirosomataceae > Spirosoma. The sequence continues at coordinate 37,379 of NZ_MKUD01000003.1, read as the reverse complement.
GTAAAGTTATTCCAGCGTAGCAGCGACGAAGGCATAGCCGTGAGTGGTATTTTAGCCGCAGGCCCCTCGTTGGGCATTATCAAGCCGTATTATCTTGAAGTATCCTACGGGAATTCGTCTCGAACAGTTCCGGCTTCTCAGGTAAATGGATTTGCTACCGCTACCGGCGAAACGGTTACGGGGGCTGGAGGGTTTTTCCAAGGCCTCGATCAGTCGAAACTAACGGTTGGCCTGAACGTAAAAGCAGCTTTAAATTTTGAATTAAGCGCCTTCAGAGCCAATACAACCGGCGTAGAAATCGGTTTCCTGGCCGAGATGTTTCCGAATAAAATTGTGATAATCCCTAATCGTAGCCCCAACGGGAATCGGGAGGATGGCAACCGCAGCTTCTTTACATCCGCTTACTTAACCTTATTTTTTGGGAGTAAGAAATAGGCATTGACAGGTGTTCGGAGTTCAAAGCGAGGAGGACTATCTCATCACCAGATGGGTGCTCACTCCTCGCTTTGAACTCCGAACGCTTTTTTATGAACTTTCCAGCGGAAAAACGAATTTTGCTGGAAAGGATTGAGGAGCTATGATTGAACTACCTGTAATACCCTCCGAACAACAAAGGAAGAAACGTCCCGACTGGTTACGGGTCAAATTACCCATCGGCCCTGAATACGCCAAAGTTCGTAAACTCGTCGACGAGCATAAACTTCATACCATTTGCGAAAGCGGTAATTGCCCCAACATGGGTGAGTGCTGGGGGGCCGGAACGGCTACATTCATGATCTTAGGGAATGTCTGTACCAGAAGCTGTACATTTTGTGCAGTGGCTACCGGACGACCAAATGAATATGACACCGACGAACCCCGCCGAGTAGCCGAAGCCATTGTGCTGATGAAGGTAAAACATGCCGTTATTACATCGGTAAACCGCGATGAACTTAAAGACCGGGGGGCCGAAATCTGGTATCAAACGGTCCGGCTGATCAAAGAAGCGTCGCCGACTACCACCATCGAAACCCTGATTCCTGATACAAAAGGGAATTGGGAAGCCCTGGAGCGAATGATTTCAGCAGGTCAGGAAGTGGTGTCGCACAATATGGAAACCGTAGAACGGCTATATCGACGCGTGCGTCCACAGGCCCGTTATGAACGCAGTCTGGAGCAGATTCGTCGTACCAAAGAATATGGTCAACGGACCAAATCAGGTATTATGCTGGGCCTTGGCGAAACGCATGAGGAAGTGTTCAAAGCGATGGATGATCTGGCTCAAAACGGACTGGATGTGCTGACATTAGGGCAATATTTGCAGCCGACCAAGATGCACCACGAAGTTATTGAGTGGATTCATCCCGAAACGTTTGCGATGTACCGTGAAGAAGGTTTAAAGCGTGGCTTAAAATATGTGGAGTCAGGGCCACTGGTTCGTTCGAGCTACCACGCCGAAAAACATGTGAATGTATAAACGCACTTGAAACAATTTAGGCAGGTTCATTAGTTTAAAAGACGAGAGTCCGGACCCACACGGCCCGGACTTTTTCGTTACTGCATGAAAAAATACGATTTCATCATTGCGGGAGGAGGAATGGCAGGCCTAAGCCTGGCTTATTATTTGCTACAGTCACCCTTGCGTGACCGACGCATCCTGATTCTGGACCGCGATCAAAAAAACCGTAATGATCGTACGTGGTGTTTCTGGGAGCGCGAGCCTAGAGAGCCATTAGCTGCACGCACGAATCAACAACTGGATTCCAGGCGCCCGTTTGAGTCGATCCTGTTTCGTACCTGGAAGTCGATTTCGTTTCATGGCACTACCTATTCCGGGCTGCTCGACATGGGCAGATATCGGTACAAAATGCTGCGTGGTATTGATTTTTACAGCTTTATGGAAGCTGAGCTGGCCAAGTGGCCCAATGTGGAACAAAAGCAGGCGACCATTCAGCGACTAAAAGATACGCCCCAGGGTGGATTTATCATTGCCGATGATGAACCGTATATCGCTGACTACATTTTCGATAGCACCTTTGCGTTAAAACTTGATCAGCCCGAAAATCATAATCTGCTTCAGCATTTCAAAGGCTGGGTCATTAAAACGCAATCGCCCTGTTTTGACCCCCAACGCCCCGAAATTATGGACTTTCGCGTCGAACAGCACGGTGATTGTCGGTTTCTGTATGTACTGCCTTTCGATGAACACACCGCACTGGTCGAGTTTACGTTGTTCAATGATAAACTGCTTACGGATGCGGAATACGAAGCTGATCTGCGTCAATATATAGATCGGTATCTGCCTACGGGTGGGTATGTAATCTGTGAAACAGAATATGGCGTTATTCCAATGTCGGATGAACCTACGCAGGAAAACCCTTCTGAGCATGTAATCCGCATTGGTACGGCTGGTGGCTTCACAAAACCGTCGACTGGCTATACATTCCAACGGACACAACGGTACCTGCAAGCTATTGTTAAAAATCTGGTCGAAACCGGAAAGCCGAATCGAAGAGAACCCTGGTTCAAACGTCGTTTTAAGTTTTACGATAGCATTTTCCTGAATGTGCTGGAAAAACATCGGTATCCGGCCGATGATATCTTTACCCGAATTTATACGGAGAATCCTCGTCGGGTATTTAAATTTCTGGACGAAGACACCCATTTTCTGGAAGAATTACGACTATTCGCCACTATGCCATTCTGGCCCTTCGTATCCGCGTTTTTCGATGTGTTGCGGAGAAAGATCATCAGTTAATTGGTTAAGTGTAGAGCTCCAAATTTGTCCCCTGCTCAGAAACTCATAAATTTGTCGTTTTAAACCAAGTCATACGGATAGCGCCATGCCTTATCTCTTCACTTCCGAGTCTGTTTCTGAGGGACATCCTGATAAAGTCGCCGACCAGATCTCCGACGCACTGATTGACAACTTTCTGGCTTTTGATCCATCCAGCAAGGTAGCTTGTGAAACCCTCGTAACGACAGGCCAGGTTGTGCTGGCAGGTGAAATCAAGACGGACACCTACCTGGATGTTCAGAAAATTACGCGTGAGGTGATCCGTAAAATCGGCTACACTAAGAGCGAATACATGTTCGAAGCGAACTCCTGCGGGATTTTTTCGGCACTACACGAGCAATCAGCCGACATTAACCAGGGCGTTGACCGGGAAGTGGCCAACGACGACTTCGAAACCAAAGCCAATGCGCAAGGTGCTGGTGATCAGGGTATGATGTTCGGATATGCCACCAACGAAACCGATAACTACATGCCTCTGCCGCTCGATCTGGCTCATGCCATCCTGCGGGAAATGTCCAATATCCGTAACAACGAGCTTTCCTTGATGCCCTATCTGCGGCCCGATGCCAAGTCGCAGGTGACGATTGAATATTCCGACGATCACCAGCCAATCCGGATCGATACTATCGTTGTATCGACTCAGCACGATGATTTTGCTGACGACGAAACCATGCTGGCAAAAATCAAGGAAGACATTATTAACATTGTTATTCCACGGGTAAAAGCCGCTCAAAAATCAGAACTCCATAGCCTGTTTACGGACGACATCACCTATTATATAAATCCGACCGGCAAATTCGTAATCGGCGGCCCTCATGGTGATACTGGGCTGACTGGTCGTAAAATCATTGTGGATACGTACGGCGGGAAAGGTGCCCACGGTGGTGGTGCTTTCTCGGGCAAAGACCCCTCGAAAGTTGACCGTTCAGCTGCTTATGCTACTCGTCATATCGCCAAAAATCTGGTAGCTGCTGGCCTTTGTGATCAGGTTCTGGTACAGGTTTCGTACGCTATTGGGGTTGCTAAGCCCTGTGGCCTATATGTCAACACGTACGGAACGGCCAAAGTTGATTTGCACGATGGCGAAATTGCCGAAAAAGTGGGCAAAATTTTCGATATGCGCCCCTACGCTATCGAACAACGTCTGAAGCTGCGTAACCCGATCTACTCGGAAACAGCCGCCTATGGACATATGGGCCGTAAAAATGAGGTAGTGAAGAAAACTTTTGGGGCAAACGGCCACTCGAAAGAAGTGGAAGTTGAACTATTTACTTGGGAAAAGCTCGACTTTGTTGATCAAATCAAAGCCGAGTTCGGTCTGTAATGTACCCATGGGCTTCAGCCTGTGTTTGTTAATTCGAATATAAAGTTACGGGCTAAAGCCCGCTTGTACAGTTAATATATGTGAAAGCCACTCCAGACGGAGTGGCTTTCACATGTTAGACTCAATAAAATGGTTTATAACTCATCGGGTTCAAAAACTTCTTCTTCCGTTTCCACCATGGATTTGGCTTGAGCAATAGCCGGGCTGGAAATGTCGTTGCGTTTTTGTTTGCAGCGAACGAGTTTGTCTTTCAGGACATCCATCACCCGGTCTGTAGCGCTTTCGAAGCTTTTATCGTGTTCTTTCACGAAAATCTCCTTCCCCGGAATCATAAGTCGAACTTCGACTATTTTCTCTTTAATCTTGTTGGAGTCGGCGCCTTCTAATCGTAAGAACACTTCACCACTAATAATTCGATCATGAAATGTATCGAGCTTATCAAGCTTAGCCTGGATAAAATCTAACAGGCTCTGGTCTGCCGTAAATTTAACGGCGTGCATTTGTAGTCTCATTGTGTCGCTTTTAAGGTGAATTGAATTAAGAACATCAATGGACTATCTAAGTTTGGGTATACGAACCAGAAAGTCAAGGCTTCCTACGAAAGATGCAACTAGGTTTCACGCAGACGAAGATAACAATCTGTTAATAATTTGATAATACAAGCATTTTGGGGTTGACGTGGAACGGTTGACGATGAAAATTCTTTAAAAAATATAAATTTAAAATCGCTCAAAACGAATTCGAATTGGCTTATTGGGGCGTAGGGTAATCAGGGGCTTAGGTACGATCAGTTGATTCGGAATGGATTTGAATGAAAAATCTCTGGCCAGCATACCCAGCAAAATCTGCATCTCCATCAGGGCAAACTGATTTCCAATACACAGGCGCGGGCCTCCGCCAAAAGGTAAATAGGCATACGAATGTAACTGATCTTTAAGCCCTCCCGCATCAAAACGGTCGGGGTCAAATCGATCCGGGTCTGGCCAATTATCTGGGTCGCGGTGGAGTAGGTAAGGAGAAACCAAGGCCGTATCACCAGACGGAATGGTGTAAGGGCCAATGTGATCGTTCTGAAACGCCAGTCGACTCATAATCCAGGCAGGTGGGTACAGTCGCAACGATTCCTGAATTACCTGCATGGTATACGTTAGCGAGCGAAACACTTCGGGAGCGGGCAAATCCGCATCGCCCAGCACTTGGCGACATTCGGTTTGGACCCGTTCCTGTATATCGGGGTGCTGGCTAAGCAGATACAGGGTCCAGGCCATCGAAATGGCAGTGGTTTCATGGCCAGCCGAAAACAGCGTTACGCACTCATCGCGAAGTTGCTGGTCTGACATACGCTCGCCTGTTTCTTCGTCTTCGGCTGTTAGAAACATAGAGAGCAAATCGTCCTGTTCATGGTTTTGGCTTCGACGCTGCTCAATGACGCTATAGATAAACTCATCAACCAATACGGCAGATTTCTGAAACCGTTTGTTGTTAGGAGTGGGCCAATGCATCGGAAACCGGATGGGCGATAGCATTCGGTTATTGGCCAGGTAGTTAAGCGTATCCAGTGCCGATGATAATCCCGACAGGTTACCGACCGTATCTGAGCCAAATAACGTTTTGCAGACAATCCGCATCGTAACGTCCATAAAGGCTTGTGATGCGTTGATCGGTTGTTGCAGATTCTGTTGCTTCAGATCAGCCAGCCAATCGGCTGTTTCAGCGATCATCGTATGCGTAAGCGCAGCCAACTTTTGCCGATGGAAGGCCGGTTGCGCCAGTCGCCGTTGACGTCGCCAGAAATCGCCATCGCTGGTCAGTAGTCCATTACCGAGAAAGATTTTTAGCACCTGAAAAGCGGGGGATCGGCCATAGTTCCGATGGTTTTCCTGCAATACATGCTTAGCGTCGTCGGGTCGGAAAACCAGGTACTGATTCCTGCCTCCAATGCGCAGATGCACCAGCCGATCCTGTCGCTGTTGTAGGGTACGTAACGTTCTGAGCGGATTATACAGAAAAGCGAGCGTATTCCCCAGAAGCGGTACGCCCGGATGCAACGGAACAGCAAGTTTAGCGGCAGTTGTTTCCATAAAAAAGCCGTTCTGATCCTGATCAGAACGGCTATAAATATAAGCTAGCAGCGGCAGAATCGCTATGAATTGATTACCTCTCCGCCATTTACATGAATAACCTGACCAGCGTAGTACGATGCATCTTCAGATGCCAGAAATACATAGGCAGGTGCTAGTTCAGCAGGTTGGCCAGGGCGTTTCATGGGCGTATCTTTTCCAAATTCGCCTACCTCTTTCAGGGTTTTTGTCGCCACGATCAAGGGTGTCCAGATAGGGCCGGGGGCTACGGCATTGACCCGAATACCCCGTTCAAGCAGGTTCTGCGACAACGACCGGGTAAAGGCTGTGACGGCCCCTTTGGTCGACGCATAATCAATGAGCGCTTCACTACCCCGGTACGAAACGACCGATGTGGTGTTGATAATGCAATCGCCGGAAGTCATGTAAGGCAGCAGAATTTTAGTCAGCCGGAACATAGCCAGAATGTTAAGTTCAAACGTTTCGCGCATTTGCTGATCCGAAATACCCGTAAATTCCGTCTGTTCGACATGATTAGCCGCATTGTTAACCAGAATATTCACATGGTCGTAGGTGTCAATAACCAGATCAACGGCATCCTGAATGAACTGTATATCTTTCAGATCGCCTGACATCAATAAACACTGACGACCTTCGGCTTCAATCAGGCTTTTGGTTTTCTGAGCATCTTCTTCTTCACGCGGATGATAAATAATGGCCAGATCGGCGCCTTCTCGGGCAAAGTGAATCGCGACTGCCCGCCCAATACCCGAATCGCCACCCGTTATGAGGGCAATTTTGCCTTTCAGTTTATCGGCTCCTTCGTAATCATCCCGAATGTAAATGGGCTCGGGGTCCATTTTATATTCCATGCCCGGCTGTTCATTCTGATGCTGGGGCTTGGTTTCAATTTCCATTTGGTTCATGTCTTTTTTAGTAGATAGGAGCGAGTATTAGGAGTGAGAATGCTGGCGCATGAAACATACTAATGCGTCAGCAACTCCTCACGCCTAATACTCACTACTCGGTTCTATTTTTACGCATTAACAATCGTTCCTCCGTTGGGGTGTAATACTTGTCCGGTGATGTAGGAGGCATTTTCGGATGCCAGAAACACGTAAGTGGGCGCTACTTCGCTGGGTTGGCCGGGGCGTTTCATCGGAACGTCTTTCCCGAACTGGGCCACTTCTTCGGCACTGACCGATGCAGGGTTAAGGGGTGTCCAGATGGGGCCGGGGGCTACGGCATTAACCCGGATGCCTTTCGAAATCAGGTTGCTCGATAAGGCACGTGTAAAGGTCATGATCGCCCCTTTCGTTGACGAGTATTCTAACAGATCGGCTCGCCCCTGATAGGCGGTCACGGAAGTTGTATTGATGATACAATCGCCTTTTTGCAGATGGGGTACGGCTGCTTTGGTAACCCGGAAGCACGAATAGATATTGGTTTCGTAAGTAGCCAGCAGGTCTTCATCAGTTTCTTCTTCCAGTGTTTTATGTTGCAGCTGTAAGGCCGCATTATTCACCAGAATATTGAGCTGGCCGAATTGCTGGACCGTTTCTTCTACGATCTGCTGGCAATACGCTTCATCCCGAATATCGCCGGGTAGAAGGAGACAGGTTCGGCCTTCGGCTTCTACGAGTTCTTTGGTTTTTTGGGCGTCGATCTCCTCGCGCGGGGTGAATGAAATGGCAACATTGGCGCCTTCGCGGGCGAAATGAACGGCCACCGCTCGCCCAATACCGGAGTCGCCACCCGTAATAAGTGCCACTTTGTCTTTCAGTTTATTGGCTCCTTTATAGGAGGGCCGAATGACTTCTGGTTGCGGGTCCAGTTCGGCTTCAATACCCGGCTGGATATCCTGATGTTGTGGAGGAATGTCAAGTACCATAACGTTGCTTTTGGTTTTCTGTATAAATTAAATGCAACGGCGGTTGTTCGAGAAATCTAGTAAAATAGTGGATTTTGTGCGCGATGTTAGAATATGTAATATCGTAGCGATATAAGCGACTAAACTATGTATATCAACGGCGATGCAAAAGCGGCCCGGACGTACGATGCCATCGTAATTGGTTCAGGTATCAGTGGCGGATGGGCGGCTAAAGAGTTGTGTGAGAAAGGGTTAAAGACGCTTGTGCTGGAGCGTGGGCGCGATGTGCGGCATATCACCGACTATCCGACAGCGACACGTAATCCCTGGGAGTTCACGCATCGAAATCGAATGCCGGAAACCTTTGAGCAGGCTAACCCAATTGCTACCAAATGCTATGCCCTCGATGAGGCAACGGAGCAGTTTTTTGTGAAAGATGCCGATCACCCCTATATCCAGGAAAAGCCCTTCGACTGGATTCGCGGCTATCAGGTGGGAGGGAAGTCACTCATATGGGCCCGGCAAACGCAGCGATGGAGTAAATTCGATTTTGAAGCCAACGCCCGAGACGGGGCCGCTATCGATTGGCCAATCCGGTACGACGATCTGGCTCCCTGGTATAGTCACGTCGAGCGGTTTGTGGGCATCAGTGGCAATAAAGATGGCCTGGAGACACTTCCTGATGGCGAATTTCTAAAACCATGGGAGCTGAACTGTGTTGAAAAGCACATTCAAAAACGGGTGGCCGAAGCGTATAAAGACCGGCACGTAATCATTGGCCGTTGTGCGCACCTGACCGAACCGAAACAAATCCATTACGATCAGGGACGAGCCCAGTGTCAGGCGCGGCATTTATGCTACCGAGGCTGTCCGTATGGTGGCTATTTCAGCTCCAATTCATCGACCATTCCCTGGGCGGCTAAAACGGGTAAATTGACTCTCCGGCCCGATTCTGTGGTTCATTCCATTATCTACGACGAGCAGAAAGGTAAAGCAACGGGTGTCCGGGTTATTGACACGCACACAAAACAGATGGCCGAATACTATGCCCGAATTATCTTCGTCAACGCGGCCTGCCTGAATTCCAACCTGATTCTGCTCAACTCAACCTCCCGGCGTTTCCCGAACGGATTAGGCAATGATAGTGGATTGCTGGGTCGTTATGTGGCGTTTCATAACTATCGCGGAAATATTGTGGCGGATTATGAAGGGTTTGAGGATGGCTATTTTTATGGCCGTCGGCCGACAACAGCGTTTATGCCCAATTTTCGAAACGTTCGGAAACAGGAAACCGATTTTCAGCGAGGGTATATGGTTGCCTTTAGCGCTTCACGGTCGGGTTGGCAACGTGCTTTAGGGCAAGCAGGTTTCGGCGCTGATTTTAAAGACCAGTTGAGTAACCCCGGTGGCTGGCATGTGTTTATGATGATGCAGGCCGAAACCGTTCCTCGTTACGAAAACCACGTCAGGTTGAGCACCACCCAAAAAGATGCCTGGGGGATTCCGCAACTCATAACGGCTATTGATTACACCGACAATGACCTGAAAGTGATGAACGATTTTCTGGAACAGGGGGCCGAGATGCTCCAGAAATCGGGCTGTAAGAATATAAAACCGTATGATGATCACCGAAATCCCGGTCTTGATATTCACGAAATGGGGGGCGTGCGCATGGGTCGTGATCCCAAGACCTCTTTGCTGAATGCGCACAATCAACTGCATACTGTCAAAAATGTGTTTGTAACGGATGGGGCTGCCATGACCTCAACAGGCTCCCAAAATCCATCCATTACGTTTATGGCTTTAACCGCCAGAGCTGCCAACTTTGCAGTCAGAGAAATGAAACGAGGAACTTTATAACGTGTCGAATCAACAACTAAAAGAAGCGCTATACGCTCGCTGTAAGGCCTATGTCGAACAGCGGATCAATACCGCACAACAAGCCATGAATGCGGCTCAGGAAGCGGCTAATTCTGAGTCGAAGAGTAGCGCGGGGGATAAGTACGAAACGGGCCGGGCCATGGCACAGCTCGAACGGGACCGTCATGCTCAGTTATTGGCCGAAGCGCTGAAAGTAGAGCGCGATTTGAAGCAGCTTCAACTTGATAAAAGCTACGAAGCTGTACAGCCGGGGAGCGTCGCTGTTACCAATCGGGGCGTGTTTTTTATCAGTATCGGAGCCGGTAAGCTCAGTCTGAATGGAAAAGACTATTTCGCTGTGTCACCTGCTTCGCCTATTGGTGTTGCACTGGCTGGCCGGAAAGCTGGCGATTCGGTTACGTTCAACAAATTACCTTACCAGATTTCGGAAGTGTTTTAAGTTAGTCAATTTACAGCATTTTGCCCAGCTGGGGTGAGGGCAGATTCTCAAATCTGCCCTTCGTGAGGTTTCTCAAAACCGAACGGTCAGTCTGGCTCGGTTTTGAGAAACCGATCACGTCAGGTTTAAGAACCTGACACCACGAACGCAAACAACTTCGTAGAGGTGGGCTATAGTTTAAAATACACGTTCACCGTTGATCCAGGTTTGACGTACTTTAGTTTGCCGGATTTTCGGGTTGGGAATCAGCATAATGTCCTGATCCAGAATGACGAAGTCCGCTTGTTTGCCGGGAGCGATACAGCCGCGCAGGTGATCTTCGAAACAGGCGTAGGCCGCCCAGCGGGTCATGGCCAGCAAAGCTGATTTTCGATCAACCGCATTTTCCATCTGATAGCCACCTGCGGGATAATTCTTTGCATCCTGCCGGGCTACAGCCGCGTGAAAGCCAAATAAGGGATTGACGGCTTCTACCGGAAAATCGCTGCCGAATGCAATCAGACTATTCTGTTTCATCAGATCGTTGAATGCATAGGCACCTTTTACCCGAATGGCTCCTAACCGATCACCTGCCCAGTACATATCGGAGGTAGCATGAGTAGGCTGGACTGACGGAATAATGGAATAGCGGCCAAATTTCCAGACGTCTTCGGGCGAAACCACCTGAGCATGTTCAATCCGCCAGCGACGGTTGTTTTTGCCTTCCAGTAAGCGCCCATACAGATCGAGCATCAGGTGGTTGGCCGAATCGCCAATGCAATGCGTATTGGCCTGAAATTTAGAGTTGTACAGTAACTTAGTGACCCGTTCCAGTTCGGAGGGGCTAAGCAAAAGAAAGCCACTGGTTTCGGGGCGGTCGCTGTATGGTTTGCGAAGGCAGGCCCCCCGCGATCCTAAGGCTCCATCGGCATATAGCTTGAACGAGCGAACCGTTAAACGGTCGGTTTGAAACGGACCACGCTTCAGAAAATAATTCAGGTTAGGCTCGCCCAGACTAACCATCGCATAATCCCGGATTTTCAGCTTGCCAGCCTGTTGAAGGCTATCGATCAAATTGATTTCGTCGGGGCTAATACCCGCATCGGATACGGTGGTGAGGCCCAAAGCTACACAGGCCTTTTCGGCATTGAGCAGCATCCGGGCTTTGTCGCTGGCATCCGGGCGAGGGATGACCCGTTTTACAAACTGCATGGCATTATCGACCAGCACACCTGTGGGTTGCCCAGCGTCCAGAACTACTTCTCCACCGGCTACCTGCGATCCGCCTGTTACGTTTGCCAGACGAAGTGCTTTTGAATTGACGAGTAAGGCGTGCCCGTCAATACGGGTCAGAGCAACCGGAACGTTTGGAAAGGCTTCATCTAATTTCTCTTTGGTAGGGAATACTTTTTCGGGCCAGTCATTTTGATCCCAGCCCCGGCCCGTCAGCCAGATTACATTTGGATGAGCCTGATAAAAGGTTTTGAGTCGATTAATGACTTCATCGTAGGATTCGGCGCCAACCAGATCGGCCTGATCGAGTACCTGGCCAAGCCCCAGGAAATGGGCATGTGGATCGTAAAAACCGGGATAGACAGGTTGGCCAGCCAGATCGACCTGCGTAGCAGCTTCGTATTCCTTAGCCAGTGTCTGACCGTCGCCGACAGCTAAAAATTTTCCATCTTTTATGGCAAAGGCATTGGCCATCGAAAAGCTCGAATCAGCGGTGTAAATGCGGGCATTGGTTACGAGCAAATCTGCCTTTTTTTTGAAGGAACACCCAGACAATAGGAGCGATAGAGTAGAAAATAGTAGAAAAAGGTGTTTCATACAGGTTGGGGAAAAAAAGATAGTGTGCAAGTTAAACGAAAGGTTGATAAGCTGACGGGCCAATTGCAGATTCTCTTACTTTTGTCCTACTTGTAGTTATAACCGTTAATCAATGAAACTCAGCAGTTGTCTTCTTTTTGCCTGCCTACCTTTTTTGGCTTTTTCTCAACAAACTCCTAATGCAATCCAACGCGCTCAGCAACGAACTTTCACCATGGCCACCCTGCCCCAGCCGGGTGAGTTGTTAACGCTTCAACAGGCAATTGATCAGGCTGTTAGTAAGAACTATCAAATTCATATTAATCGTTCTCAGGAGGAGATTTCCCGGAATAACTACAGTAAAGGGAATGCAGGCTATCTACCTTCGTTGACATTCAATGGCAACTCAAACGGAAGCCTGCAAAGCTTTCGGCAAACAACCATTGGTAACCTTCAGCCTCCCCGAGAAGGAAGTGGGATATTTAACCGGACATCGAACCTGGGGGTCAACCTGAACTACACCGTTTTTAATGGGTATTATCGGCGATCATTCTATTCGCAACTTGAGCAGTTGCTCAAGATAAGCACCGTCAATACCCGCGCAAATGTAGAAGCTACTATAGCCAGTGTAACTACGAGCTACTATGATGTGGTTCGCCAATTGCGTCGGCTAATCACCTTTAGCCAGGCCCTCGACATTTCGCGTGAACGGCTTGAGCTGGCCCGTGCTAACTATGAAGTAGGAACGCGTTCAAAAGTCGATTTCCTGAGTGCGCAGGTTGATTATAATACGGATAGTGCAGCGCTACTGTCGCAGGAACAGGCATTACGGAATGCGAAAATCATCCTGAATAATTTGTTGATCCGTGATCCACAGACAGAGTTCTCTATTCGGGATACCATTGTCGCTCGCCCAAATCTTCAGTTAGCTCCTCTTCAGGAATCGTTAAACGCGAACAACCCCTTACTGGCAGCGGCTGTACTTAACCGGGCTGTAGCGGATTTAAACGTACAATTAGCGAATTCAGCGCAACTTCCGCTTGTTACCGCACAGACGGGCTACAACTACCAGTTTATCGATAACCAGGGGGGCTTTGGGGTTGCTACAGGCCGAACAAGTGCTATTACGTATAACGTGGTGGCGTCGATTCCCATTTTTAATGGCTACAATCTGAAACGGCAGATTCAGAATGCCAAGGTCAATACAATCATTGCTCAGGACCAGGAATCGAGCCAGCGGCTTCAACTCATTACGGCACTTAGTCAGACATACCAGGCCTATCAGAACAGCCTGCGTATTCTGAATCTGGAAGTATTAAATAACCAGTTGGCTAACCAGAACGTCGAGATTGCCTATGATCGCTACCGGATCGGGAATTCAACCTTTGTTGAATTCCGGGATGTACAGCGTACGTCTGTAGATGCTCAGACCCGTCTGATAGAGGCTGAGTATACGGCTAAAGCGACTGAGATAGAGTTACTTCGGTTGAGTAGTACGATTACTCAGCAATTGGGATTGTAAAGGATATAGGATTGAGCGTGGCGAATTAATTCGCCACGCTCAATCATTTGGCTACCTTGATCTGATCATTCAGAAACTTGAGCAGAAGTTTCTCAACGCCATCAAGACCATAAGGGCTGGTTTGGCGGAACCGGGCTTTTTGCCTAAAGTAAGGTACCAGATCCTGACACTCATAGGCATCCAGGATTTGGGGATGTACGTAATGTTTTCGGCAAACCGTTCGCGTATTACCTAATCGGTGTGCAACCTGATCGAGTACTGTATTAACGTTTCTTTTCGCTTCTTTCTCATTATCGCAAGGCCCCAGTTCAACCAGCAGCCGTAACGCATTGACAGTACCTGCCCAGGTACGAAAATCTTTGGCCGAAAAATCGCCATCCATCGTTTCGCGCAGATAATCGTTAACCATGCCCGAATCGATCGAGTGTCGTTCACCCTGCTGATCCAGGTATTGAAACAGTTCTTTACCCGGAATATCACGGCAGGCTTTTACCAGACGAGCCAGCCGTCGGTCGTGGAGCATAATATCGTGATAAATGCCTTTCTTTCCCTTAAAGCTAAACCGAACATCGCTGCCTTCGAGTTTAACGTGTCGGTCTTTAAGCGTGGTTAGTCCATACGAGCCGTATTCTTTCTCGTAACTTGCATTGCCTATTCGAATCAGTGTTTGCTCCATGACACTCAGCGCAATGGCAATGACTTTGTCACGGGATAGGGTCTGTTGTTTTAAATCCTTCGTAATGCGCGCTCGCAACGACGGCAGGGCTTCACCAAAAGCAACCATCCGAAAGAATTTCGTTTCACTCCGAATGGCGTTCCATTTGGCATGGTATCGATATTGTTTTCGTTGTTTGGTGTCGATACCCGTAGCCTGTAAATGCCCGTTGGGTTTAGGACTGATCCAGACATTTTCCCAGGCCGGAGGGAGGGCCATACTTCGAATACGGCTCAAGGTTGTTTCATCATCCAGAGGGTTGCCTTTAGGATCAACATAAACAAACTGTTGACCATGCCGCTGCCGATGAATACCAGGCATGGTATCGTTCATGTAAATAAGCCGGGCGGCCTGAGCAGCCTGAACCGGATCGTGTGCTAATTCCAGTAAATTCACGTTCGTTGGAAAGGGTAGTGAAACCAGTTAAACAGCCTGGGTTTATCCACCCAGTTATGCTGCCTTCTGTAACTACCACGCGAACGGATTGGTTAGATTAATTTAGTGCAGATTATGGGATTGGCTCTCTTAGAGCGAACGGTGGTTAAAACGTCCTATCCACCACCTGTTTTAATCTAAGGTTTATAGTGCTGTTTGTGAGTAAATTAGTGTTGAACATTCGCATCGGCTACATTGAACGACTGCGTAATTCGATCATTGATACCCTCTCAATATACAGGCTAGAGCCGCCAGAGATAATAATCAGCTATAAAACACTACAGGATTTTGATGAACTGAATAACCCGTTCTACTTCCTCAAAACCAGCTTTCTTATGAAACGCTTTGCCGGTCGAATTCGAGAGCTCTACGTCGGAAGCGAGTTCGAGGCAGCCTTTGTCCCGTGCCCATTGTTCGGCTCGCTGAACCAGCATCTGACCGATTCCCCGTTGTTGATACGCAGGCTGTACATAAATGCCTTCCAGAAAGGCGACGGGGAATTTTGTAGCACCCGGCACATAGTCGGTGCGTAGGGATAGATTCATAAAACCAATGGCTACACCCTGATCATTCCGTACAATAAATCCATCTTCTTTCGCTGATTGATGAATGTTGATCAGTATCTCTCGTAGTTCATTC
This sequence comes from Spirosoma sp. 48-14, assembly GCF_001898575.1. Classification (GTDB taxonomy): domain Bacteria; phylum Bacteroidota; class Bacteroidia; order Cytophagales; family Spirosomataceae; genus Spirosoma. The sequence goes on along the minus strand of NZ_MKUD01000003.1, from coordinate 21,909 downwards.
GAATCGGAATCGGGCCAGAGCGCCAGCGTCAGTTTCAGCCATTCGTCCAGGTCGTCTAGTGTTGCTATATGAATCGTCATGCGGCTGTGAGTAAAGTGAAAGAACCTCATCAGGTTCACGATTATTTTATGGGAAAGCCAGACAATTTCGGATACTTTATTCTTTTTTGTACAGGAATCGTCCGTATTAATCAATCAATGCCCTATGCGCCAACTGCTGTTACTAATTTGTGTATGGTTTATGACCACCGTTTGTGTGGCTCAGTCTGCCAAAAACAAACTAGCTGATCGATGGATTCAGCTTTTCAACGGAAAAGACCTCATGAACTGGTCTGTTAAAATAGCAGGCCATCCACTGAACGATAACTATGGAAATACCTTCCGGGTAGACGATGGTAAGCTAGTCGTACGGTATGATCAGTATTCTGCCTTTGATGAGCAATATGGCCATATTTTCTATAAAAAGCCTTTTTCTGCCTACTTATTGGTGGTCGAATACCGATTCGTTGGCGATCAGGTGAAGGGCGGGCCTGGTTGGGCAGTGCGTAATAGTGGGGCTATGTTACATGGTCAGGCGCCTGAAACGATGGGGCTGAAGCAGGATTTTCCGATCTCGCTGGAAATGCAACTGCTGGGGGGCGATGGGAAGCATGAACGGCATACAGCGAACCTGTGTACCCCTGGTACGAATGTAGTGATGAATGGAAAACTGTTCACTCCGCATTGTATCGACTCCAATTCAAAAACCTACGCTGGCGATCAATGGGTTCATGCCGAAGCGTTGGTATTGGGCGATTCGCTCGTGAAGCATATCGTGGAAGGTGATACGGTGCTATCGTATGAAAAGCCACAAATTGGTGGAGGGAACGTAATCAACTACGATCAGGCCGTTAAGAATGATGGACAGCTTATCCGCGAAGGGTATATTTCTCTGCAAAGCGAAAGCCACCCGGTCGAATTTCGTAAAGTAGCTTTATTTGATCTGTCGCCCTATATGCGGAAGCCCAATGAGTTACGGGCCATTCTGCGCCAGTTAAAGAACCGCCAGTAAACATAAAAACCCGACCTGTGTCGGGTTTTTTATGAGGTGTCCTGTGTCCTGACTTATTGCATGGCAATGATGCGACCTGTTTGCTGAACAGCCTGGGTCGACAGGTTTAATTGCTTGGTGATGCTACCTTCCGACGACTTGATCTCTAGTTCGTAATCACCGTCGGCAAGCTCTTCTACATTTAGTTTGACTGCATATTTGGCTTCTTTGCGGCCAATGCTTTGCTCATAGAGGACTTTGTTGTTCTTGTTCTTCAGCAGGACGACGACCGGCATATCAGTCGATTTCTGGACAGCCACCCGAATTTCGTGGTTAACGGTTACGTAGGCGCTGGCATCGAACGACAGCGTTTTGGGCGTGGTTGGGTTGAACAGGGTAGAAGCACTCAATAGGATTGAAGCGGCCAGGGTATTCAGTAGTGGTAACATGGTAGTTGCTGTGTTTAGCGTTTAAGGATGTTGTTTACTGGTATGCCCTAGTTAATCCAAAGCTTGTGCCAATTAAGTAATATTACTGATAATCAGTATGTTATCTTTTGTGCCATTTTGCTACTCTGTCCGCTTGTGGACAAAGACTGTTCACTGTCGGACAAAGCGGACAGATTAGTATGACCAGAAAGCCCTGTAAGGTCATTATCACGGATACGTACTGACTATAATCAGTTTAAGGCATGATCCTGGTTAGTTTGAGCCCGCTGTCAACGACTACTTTTGTAATACCAATAAGAGTTTTAAAGCCCCTAGTAATCAAAATCCCCTTATCAGATTTTCTGGTAAGGGGTTTGTTGTATTTGGACATTTCCAGTCAGTCATCAGGAGCGTTTCAGGATCGGCTTGTTGGCTGGTCGGGCGCTATAAACAAAAAATGCTGACTCTAACCAGAGTCAGCATTTCTTAATTACCCATAAGATAAGACCTTTCTAACCAACCGCCAGATCAGTAGAAAGGCTGTATAAATAGGTAACGAAAATTCACCGTAAAAAGATTGATTAAGCGGTGGATTTTATTGAAAAATAACGAATTAGCTATTATTGAATTGCCTTGTAAGCCACGAATTGGGCTGGGTTGAAGCTGCCTTTATTCTTTGCCAATAATCTTCCGGCGATGGGATAATCCCCAGTAATGCAGTGCTTCGACAACGTTTTCGAGCGATAGCCCGTGGGGGGTGATGGAGTATTCAACTGTGGGCGGGAAAGTATCGAATACATCCCGTTTGATAAGTTCATTTTCCTCCAGGCTTTTCAATTCTTTTGACAGGGTTTTATCTGTAATCCCGGCTACCTCTCTGGTCAATTGTGTAAACCGTTTGGGGCCTGATGATAGCACAAATAAGATCATCAGCTTCCATTTGCCTTCTACGGCTTCTAACGCATCGTTGATGGAACGTATCGATTTGGGGCAGCCTTCACCAGTCAGCATGTCTTTATGGGGTTTCTGTGCAATGCATTACTATCCAGATGGCTAGTATCGACCGATCGGGATAGTGCTTTCAGGCAAAAGGCAAGGGGGAATACTTTTGTTCCATTCATGCAAAATCTCTGTAGAATGGTAACACCGAAACAATCATCGCAAGTCATTCACATCTTTCTTTGGATTATCCAGATCGTACTAGCTGTCAGTTTTGTCTGGGCAGCCTGGATGAAGCTATTTCAGCCCATCGATAAACTATCGGCTATGTGGCCCTGGACAGGGCAAATTCCGGCAATACTGGTAAAATCGACTGGCATCATTGATGTATTGAGTGCTCTGGGGTTGATTCTTCCTGCATGGCTGCGCATTCGGCCCATTCTTACGCCTATAGCGGCAAGTGGTATTATTGTACTTATGCTGTGTGCCAGTATCTTCCACGTTATACGGGGAGAAGCATCGGTTATTGGCGTCAATATTGTTTTTGCCAGTCTGGCGGCTTTCATAGCCTGGGGCCGATTTAAGAAAGCCCCGATTACGCCAGCATGAATGACAGTGGTTATGGGTTAACGTTCTGGACGGGTTTACCCACGAAGCGGCTACAAAAAGTTAGGATTTGGCTACGGGCTTGGCACCTAAAATCGGGTTCTTTACATAGGTTCGTACAAGCATCAGCCATCGTGAGGGGAACGATTTGCGCGAAGGTGTTTGTAACAGCTATTGATCATAAATCAGTATATTGAGCTATGCCAAAAACAGGACTGTGCCGGATTAAGGCCATTGCTGAATTTCACCAGTTTAGAGGATTGCCCAAGCCTGAGCATCCCTTGATCAGTGTGGTTGATGTGGCTTTATTGAAGCAACTGTACGAATTTGAGCCCACCAGTTTAGTGTTCGATTTTTATTCCATTGCCCTAAAAAGGAACTTCAATGGTAAAATGAAATACGGGCAGCAGGAATACGATTTTGATGGGGGCCTGATGACGTTTATGTCGCCCGGTCAGGTTTTTAGCATTGACGCGGGTAAAGACGGCACTGGAACCAGGCTCCAGTCGGGCCTCCTGTTGCTCATTCATCCCGACTTTTTATGGAATACCGCTCTGGCTAAAACGATCAGGCAGTACGAGTACTTTGATTATTCGGTCAATGAAGCATTGTTTTTGTCGGAAAAAGAAGAAACAATTATTGCCGGTATCATGCACAGTGTTCAGCAGGAATATCATGCCAACCTGGATCAGTTCAGCCAGTCGATCATCATCGCTCACCTCGAGCTCCTGCTTTCGTACGCCGATCGGTTTTATCATAGGCAGTTCATTACCCGAAAAATCACGAACCATAAATTACTCGATCGGCTGGAACATCTGCTGTTCGACTATTTCAATAGCGATGCGTTGGTTACGAAGGGATTACCCACTGTTCAGTCGATTTCCGACGCCTTGAATGTATCGCCCAATTACCTGAGTACCCTGCTGAAATTACTGACCGGGCAGAGCACCCAGCAACATATTCACAATAAACTGATCGAAAAGGCTAAAGAAAAACTGTCAACAACGGATTTATCGGTCAGTGAGATCGCCTTCACCTTGGGATTCGAGCATTCGCAGTCGTTTAGCAAACTGTTCAAGAACAAAACAGCCCTGTCGCCACTCGAATTTCGCCAGTCGTTCAACTGATACAGCGTGTATGTACGTTGAGCCGCTGGGTGTACAGTCTGGTAAAAAAGGCCCAGAATTAATCCATTTGTATCCCTACATGAAACCCCTACAAGCTTATAAAGAGGTAAGGGGTTGGGGGAAAAGAAACGCTGACAAACGGCTACAACAACCCAGGATTCGGCTACAAGACACCGCTCAGGCATTTCGACTTTTGTGTAGCAAACAAAAACGAAAAAACGATGAACATTGTCATAACCGGGTCATTGGGGCATATCGGCAAACCCCTCACGGAAGAATTAGTCCAGAAAGACCACGTCGTAACCGTTATCAGCAGTAAACCCGACAGGCAGGAAGCCATTACTAGCCTGGGAGCAACGGCTGCAATTGGCTCACTGGACGATGTTGATTTTCTGACAGCAACCTTGACGGGGGCAGACGCCGTATTTGCGATGGTGCCACCCAACGTTGCCGAGACCGATGTGGTAATTTATTACCGTCGGATCAGTCAGAACTACGTCCAGGCGATTCAGAAGGCGGGTGTAAAGCGGGTCGTGTTGTTGAGCAGTTATGGTGCCCATCTGACTCAAGATACGGGCTTCATACTCGGTGCTCACCATGCCGAACTATTGCTGAATCAACTGGAAGATGTAGCCATTACCCATCTTCGTGCGGGGTACTTCTACTACAATCTGTTCAGCTTTATCGGCATGATTAAAGAGGCTGGACTAATGGGCGCCAATTATGGTGGCGACGATCAGATAGGACTCGTATCGCCCGCTGATATTGCGGCCGTCGCGGCTGAAGAGTTGGTGAAACCCGCTACGGGTAAAACCATTCGTTATGTAGTAAGCGATGATCGGACCGCCAGCGAGATTGCTCAGGTTTTGGGTTCGGCTATTGGTAAACCCGATTTGCAATGGCTCGTTTTTACGAGCGAACAAATGCGGGAGGGTATGAAACAACGAGGCTTACCAACTCACATTATCGAAAACTTCGTCGAGCTAGGCGCTAGTCTGCACAGTGGGGCCTTGCTGGACGATTACAACCAACATAAGCCGACACTGAGAAAAGTAAAGCTGGAAGCGTTTGCAACGGAATTTGCAATGGTTTACCAGCACCAATAATCGTTGGAGTACAGATCAACAAAGCCCGTCTTTACAAGGACTGGCTTTGTTGATGGTGGGCTGGGTCGTTCTGATCGCAGGCAAGGCTAGAGCCCATTCAGGATTCGGGCGTAGACGTTGTTAGTACTGAATCGATCGTACTGCCCACTACTATCGTTGGCTACATTGATGGTCAGATTGGAGACGCTTCCCGAGTTGGCTGTCGTACGCACTAACGTGAAGCCCAACACCGATTGACTACCTCCCCGGATATACACCCCCGACCGAGCCCGTAACGTTAGCTGCTGGTCGTTGAGATTGCCGATTACCTCCCAATCACTATTATTGATGGTTACCGGATTGGTGTTTCCCCCGGATACATTGGTCGAGGTCTGACTAGCATCGAACGCCAGCGAATAGCCCGCTGGAGCGGTCAGGGTAATGGTAATACTGCTGGGCGAAGTTGGAAGCCAGCCAACTTCAAAAATACGGACTAGTGATTGTTTGGCACTCGAACCAGGACTAAAGTTGGCATCGGGTAGCTCAATGATAGGGGAGAGGTCGGGACCATTGGTGGCCGTGACGCTCACGGTTCGGGTTTGCTGACAGGTCCCCAGAGTGATCACGACCGTAAATGTCTGTGGCCCCGCTGACAGTAGTCGGGCCGAAATGTTGGCACTGGTGCTGGATGTGGTGAAGGAGGCTGAAGAGGGCGATGTCCACTGATAGGCATTACCACCTGTGGCCAGCATATTAACCACTGCGTTCACCGGAGCCATAGGGGAGTAGGCCGAAGCGCTCGAATTTAAGGTATTTCGGAAGAATAAGGTAACGGAAGCCGTAGCCGAGCATCCCAGCGCCGACGAAACGACAACCGAGTAGGTGCCTGCCTGTGAGAGTACGCGCACGGGCTGTGTGGAGGTATCCTCCCATTCGTAAGTAGTGCCACCGTTGGCCGTCAGGCTGACGGTGGGGCTTCCGCAGGAGAGTGTCGTGCTCCCTGGCCCCGGATTCAGAATAGCGGCATTAACGCTATTGACCGTTAGACTGAAAGTACTACTAGTAAGGGAGTTACAGGTGCCGATGGCGACCAGCGAGTAGCTACCTGCATCGGAGGTTTGTAGACTGGATAAGGAGAGGGTATTGGTCGTTTGGGCGCTAAGGGAGGTTCCACTTTTGAACCACTGATACGTGATGGGTCCGGTTCCGGTAAGGCTGGTGGGAATGTTCAGCGCTGTGCCGCCACAGAGTGCTGAGGCTGAGGGCGGTTGTTGGGTAAAGGCAATAGGAAAGCTGGGATCACCCTGAAACTCGTAGGCTCCCATATCGACAGACGCTCCTACAAGGCGAGGGTTATTGGCCAGATCAGTGCTGATGCCATTGAGGGCTGAGGTCGAGCTGAGCCCGGCATTGATAGCAGGTGTACAGGCGTTGAGGGTCAGGCTCGCCGTAGAGCTGAAGGGGTTGGTAGTGGCGGTGAGATTACTGGGGTCGGTAGTATAGTCGATGGTGGTGGACTCGATCAGGCAGGAAAGCAGTCGCACTGAGGAGAGGTTATTGTAGAAAGCATTACTGCCCTGGTTGAAGAGGACACAGTTGATTAAGGTAGATTGGCAGATACCATCCAGCCCAGCGCTGATCATCAGGGAGCCATAGTTGGCGATATTTCCCTGAAAGGAGCAGTTGGTAAACGTGGGCAGACAGTTTCCGCCGGGAGCGAAGTTGTTGATGGCACCTCCGTTTCCTCCCCCGGCGGAGTTATTGAGGAATCCGCAGTTGACCAGCGTAGGGCTGGCGGTACCCTGCCGGGCCATGTTGGTGATGGCGGCCCCGGTAGTGTTGGTCTGATTGCCGACGAACAGGCAGTTGGTTATGGAAGGGCTGGATACCCCCAGGAAACCGTCATTGTAGATGGCCCCGCCATCGATGCGGGCGTAGTTGCCCGTGAAAGCGCAGTTGATGAGGGTAGGACTCGACAGGCCGCTGTTTCTGCCGCCATTGTAAATAGCTCCGCCGTAAGCGGAGGTCTGATTATTTGCAAACAGGCAGTTGGCAATGGTGGGGTTACAGACATGTCCGCTGCCGCTGCCATCGTTGTAGATGCCTCCGCCATTGAGCTGGTTGTCGAGCAGCCCATTGGCATTGCCTCCAGAGATAACAAAACCGTCGAGCCTTGCCGAGCTGGTGAGGTTGAGGCTGCTTGGATTATAAATGACATGGTAGGCCGCTAGCGAGGGTCCAACATCACCGGAGAGTGTCGAACTGGAGGGTGATCCGTTGATGGGGTCAATTCGGGGCCGCTGACTAAGATCAGACTCTGTACCCGTAAATCCCCCGTAGATGCTGACATTGGGTAGCATAGCGAAACTGGCGGAACGGGTAGTGCCGGGTTTATAGGTTCCGCTGGCAACCCATATTTCGGTAAGGGCAGTTGGGCAGCCGTAATTAAGGGCATCCTGGAGGCTGGTAAAGGCGTCGTTCCAGGAAAGGCCGGTTTGGACCCCGCTCGCGTTGGCCTTCACATAGAGCCGAGTAGCCGGGGTTACGATCTTGACGATAGCGCTGCCAGTAAGGGTAGTTGATTGGGTAATGCTATTGGTATAGGTGGCCGATGCAATAGTGTAGGTAGTAGAGGTTGTAGGCGATACAGCCACGGCAAACGTGCCGCTATCAGTACCCGAAACGGTCGCTCCGCCGGAGAGTTGCAGGGTCCAGGTTCCGGTGGCGGTGATGGAGCCTGGGATCGAAACGGTCTGACCCGAGCAATTGGTGATCGTGGTAGAAGTGAGGATAGCTTTGATGGAGTTGGCAGCAAACTGGATGGTAGCAAATCCATCGGCTTTCGCACCACCCCCATCTACTCCCAGGGTAATGGTGCCGGTGCCATACGAATTGCCTCCCTGACTTACACCACTACCACCTCCCCCGCCATCACCCCCTCCATATCCTCCGCCACCCCCGCCACCATAACTCAACGTTGTACCACCACCTCCTCCGCCAAAACCGCTTCCGCCATAGCAATTACCAGCGTTGTTATTCCCTCCTGAACTGATGTTGGTTAATGAAGCCTGTTTACCTCCGGTTCCACCTCGCACTGGTAAAGACGTCCTGCCGTCACCACCGGCGCTCAAGTAGCCTCCGCCACCACCACCTCCGCCCGAAGTGGCGTTTCCGGAACCCGCTCCGCCATCGCCGGAGCCTAAGCCCTGTCCACCGCCACCACTGCCCCATCGTTGTGATGCGCCACCACCTCCGCTACTTGCCATAAGTAAGGTTAAATCATTCCCTCGCTTCAGAATGATAGCCGTGCCACCACCCCCGCCACCCGTATTGCTTGGCTGGGGTTCATCGCTGGACTGACCTGCCTGCCCAACAATACAAATGAGTTGATCTCCTCCCTGTACCGTAGTGGTCGATACCATTTTAGCACCACTACCTCCTTGATATGATGGGGAATTACCGCCATCACCTCCTCTGGTTGTCAGGGTTACACTGAAGGGGCCTCCCGCTGGTACGGTATAAGAATAATATCCAGTGGTGGTGTAGGATTGCGTAACGGTCTGAGCCAGGCTACTGATCGACAAGCCCGTTTGAAGAAACAATAACCAACTGAAGAACCAGCGGGTTGCGGTTGGTAGAGCGTATGTTTTCATAACAATTGATTGGGTACTTGTAGGCGTTTCTGGAAAGCTAATGAGATAGGCCCCACTTAGTTGGGGAATATGTTCACTAAAATGGCAAGTATACCTGGCTAGGCACGTTTTTAGAGCATAGACAAACGTATAGACAAAAGGCTAAGTTCTTGTCTTATAGTAAGTTGTCGGGCTGTGTTTAGCGAAGAAGCTTAAGCGTCGAGAAGTTCGTCCAGTTGTGATTGCCCGTCAATACCCAGGCGTCTGCGCAGTCGATATTTGGTGGTACGCACCGAACTGGGCGAAATACCCAACATACGGCTCATCTGGCGAGTATCGATCTTGAGTTTAGAAAGGGCCATTAACCGCTCTTCGGCTGGGGTCAGATTTTTGAACTGTGTGTGTAGTTGCGTGAAGAAGTAAGGAAATACCCGCTCGAAGCGTCGCCGGAATTCATCCCAGTCCTCATTGGTCAGCAGGCTGGCATTGAGCAGGTTGTGCTGCATATCGAGCATGATCTGGCTGGGTTCGCCAGCGGCCTGGGGAAGTCGTTCCAAATCAGCGTTGATGGTATCAATGAGCGTGTCTTTCTGGCGAAGGTTTTCGATAAAAACGGTTAAGTCCGTACGGGCCCGTTCCAGCTCATCAACGGCTCGTTGCTTTTCCAGTTGTAAACGTTTTTCCCGCTCAGTATTGGCGAGTGCTTCCTGCCGCCGTCGGCGCTGGGTAAGCTGATAGAGTCGGAAAAACAGCGCCGACGTAATGACCAGCATTGTGGCGATGGCCCACACCCGGAATTGCTGTTCGTCGTGCTTGGCTCGTAAGGCCGATACTTCCAGTTGGTGTTTCTGAATCAATAGCTTCTGCTCAACCAGCGAAATCTGCTCCGAATTGTAGCGTTTATTGATCTGTTCATCGAGCCGGGCCATGCTGTCGAGATACCAGTACGCTTTCGGCAGGTTGTTGACGGCCTGGTAATACTGACGAGCCACATCGCAGTAAAGACGTCGATAGTTTTCGTTTTTCAGATTTTCGCCAAACAGATCAGACCCCTGGTTACGCTGGTGAAATTTCGCCGACTCTCCCAGGAAATAAGCACAGCTATCTAGTTGATGCTGTAGCAGATACGCCCGGGCCAGGCTTAGAGTCGCCTGATCGGGCAGATTACCTTTTTCGGCATTCAGGTGGAGCGAATAATCGAATTTTAGGGCCGCAATAGCCAGCGGGAGCCGTTGCTGATGCAGGTAAATTTTAGACAGGTTGCCATATAGGTTGGCCTGGTTAGTTTGGTCTTTGTTAGCCTTCGCAACCTGTAGGGCCTTCTGAAAACTCTGTTCGGCTCGTTTTACATCGGATGGGTTCTGCAACTGGCTGATTTTCAAATACGCTAATCCTAGGGCGTTATGAACCTGGAGGGCCAGGCTTGGGTTGAACGCTGGGTAGCGGGCCGATTCCTGAAACATCTCAATCGCTTTGCCGTACTCCTTGAAGTGGTAATAGATGAGCCCGAGTTCATAGAGGTATCGGCTAATGGCGGGAACGGTTTCATAACCGATTTTTCGGAAGCGATTATTGGCCAATAGCAGGTACTCGAAAGCCTGGCCATAAGCCTCGGCCAAAAAATAGTATTCACCGGCAAAGTGTTCGCATACCCCGGTCATCTGTTCGTCGCCCTCCTGTTCGGCTTCCTGGGCTGCCTTCACAAATAGCTCGGCTTTTTGGGGGTTACTTAGTTTGTTGCCATTCTTGGTATATGAATCCCGAATGAAGCGGACATACCGTTTCAATTGCTGGTCTTTCACCTGACTGCCCAACGAGTCAAATTGGTCCAGCCATGTGAAAGCTACCCCCTGATTGGTTAGCGCTGTATAGCATGTATCAAAATAATTTAGGGTAATAACGACTCGCCTGGCCGGAGCAGCCTGGGCAAGCTGACGAAGAATGGGTTGAGAGGTAGTGTTCTCGGGGTGAAAATAAGTAAATATAACAAGTAGAATAGATAGGTTTTTTGATAACCTCAACGATACTCTTGCCATAAAATGGTGTGTATTGATTGTTAATTAACGTTGGGTAAAGCGCTATTTATTAAATGAATAGACTAAACTATCATATTCATTCAATAAATTGAAATGATTGCAAATGGTTGGACGCAAAATGGATCTGAAATGTGCAGGGAGCCAGCTATTGATGAAGTTGTTTTAACCGAAATAACGAAGTGCATTCATTCCGGAGCCCATTCACTGAATAGGTATTCATACAAATGGATTGTCTTTAAAGCTGTTTGCGTTAGTCATTTTACAGCTTTTACGAGTTAGGGTGAGGGTAGATTCTCAAATCTGCCCTCACCCTAACTCGTAAGCAACTGCTTAAGTATCAGTCGAAATCGGTTCGGTAGTTACTGCTGTTGGTTGGCCAAATTATATAATAGGATTATTCCCAATTTCCTCAAACCATGAACAAGAAAGGACTCTCAATGCCTGTCTATGTTGGTCTGATAAGCCTGAGTCTGCTTTTAGCTTGTCAGTCTACTCAGAACTCTACTGACAACCAGCCGATTGCACAGGTTATATGCCGAACGCTGCCAACCGATAAGGCTTGGTATACTTCAGGTCAGAAGGCGCCCTTATTCAATGGGTTGGGTAACCTGCATTTTCCCATCACTACCCGACGTAAGGACGCTCAGCGCTACTTCGATCAGGGGTTGATGCTGGCTGGCGGGTTCAATCATGCAGAGGCTGCCCGTTCATTTTATGAAGCGATCCGACTCGACTCCACCTGTGCGATGGCCTACTGGGGGTTTAGTTATGTGTTAGGGCCAAACTACAACGCGGGTATGGAATCGGATAATTATGATCGGGCTTATGCCGCTATTCAACAGGCTCTCAAGTACGCAGCCAGGGGTACCGATAAGGAAAAAGCACTGATTGCAGCCCTCGCCAAACGATATCCTGCACGGCCAGTTGTTGATCGTCGGCCGTATGATGTCGCGTATTCACAGGCTATGAAACAGGTGCATGAGCGTTTTCAGGCAGATGCGGATGTGGCGGCTCTCTATGCCGAATCGGTCATGGACCTGCATCCCTGGGATTTGTGGGAGAAAGATGGTCGGCCCAAGCCCTGGACGCCTGAGATCGTAGCCATCCTGGAGAATCTACTGACTCGCTATCCCGATCATAGTACGCTCCATCACTTATACATTCACGCGGTTGAGGCCTCATCAACGCCGGAACGCGGCCTGAAAAGTGCAGCTATTTTGAGTGAAGTAGCCCCTGGTTCCAGTCATCTGGTGCACATGCCATCCCATATCTACATCCGAACCGGCAAGTATCACGAAGGCTCCGTCAGCAATCAGAAAGCAGTAGCCGTTGATAGTGCGTATTTGATAGGGTGTTATGCACAGGGTATTTTTCCGCTATCCTATTTTCCTCATAACTACCATTTGTTAGCGGCTACAGCAACCCTGGAGGGCAACCGAAAATGGGCCATGCGATCGGCACGAAAGATGGCCGAGTATACCAAGAAGTCGTTGATGGCCGATTCGGGCTGGAGTATGCTTCAGCATTATTATACCATTCCATACCACGTAGCACTCAAGTTTACTGACTGGAACGAGGTGCTGGAACTGAGTAAAGCCGATACTGTTCGATTACCGTATCCAACCGCTATTCGGCATTATGCCCGCGGATTGGCCTTGCTAGGCAACCAGCAAACAGCGCAGGCAAAAGCTGAACTTCGGCAATTCGAGCGAGTCATGGCTGATCCGGGTATAGCAACGCTAACTACGGGGGGAATTAATCCGATGAGTGCTATACTGGCTATTGCTGAACGAGTATTGAGGGGCGAAATACTGGGGGCTGAAGGGAAACTGATGCCAGCTATAGTCTTACTGCGTGAGGCCGTTGCCCTGGAAGATAAACTGAATTACAACGAACCGCCTGATTGGTTCTTTTCAGTACGGCATAACTTGGGGGCTATGTTGCTGAAAGCGAAACGATACCCGGAAGCCGAAGCCGTTTACGGGGCCGATTTGAATATATTCCCGCGCAATGCCTGGGCGCTGGCTGGCTTGCATAAAGCACAGGTAAGTCAGCACCTAATGGCGAAAGCGCAACAAACGCAGACATTGCTGGCACAGGCTTCTGTGTGGGCCGATCGGGATATAAAAACAAAGCTGTTGAGTGGCTTGTAGGAATTGAGGCTAGTCAGGGAATTTCTGGCAGAAAACAGGGTAAACAAATTTAGCCCACATGCGAAGGAATTGTTCCTTCGCATGTGGGCTACTTACGGTGTTGGTGACTGAGAGTAACGTTATTGTATCGCAACGACCCGGTTCACGATAGACGGTTTGTGGGTTGATAGTTTGACCGCTTGCGTTGTGGTTTCTACACCATTAGTCACTTCCAGTTGATAAACACCGTCTTCCAGATCGGTCAGATTTAATTGAGTCCGGTAAATTTCCTCTTTTTTGCCCAGACGGTAGTTGTACAGAACACGGCCATCAGAGCTTTTCAGGCGGATATCAACCGGGCCGCCTTTTTCTTTATCGAGCGCAATATTCAGTTTACCACTGACCGTTGTGTAAATGCCGGTTTTAAACGTAGCAGCCTGAGCCGCTTTTTTGGTGCCTGGATTGGTTTCGGCAAACGTAGCAACTGTAGAAACAAGGCCCAGTGTAAGAGCTAAAGCGAAGGTTTTGACGAGCGTTTTCATTATAGTATGTTGTTTATGTTATGTTCTAAGCAGGTCGGGATCTTCCCGATTGGTGAAACAAAGATATATGCTGTGGATGGTACTATGTAATGCAAACTACTGGAGCGGTTTCCTAATTGGATGAGTGGTTAGAAAATAGGGCCGACTGAGCAAATGGCCCAGTTGGATTGCTGGTCGTTTGCTTGCAACTTTGTTGAGCAATCTGTCTGTATATGGCTTTATCCGTAGCGTATTCTGAAACTTCCTATCGTATTCCCACCGTATTTGCCGACGTAAAAAATCTCATTGCTGCCGAAAGTACCCGGCATGGTGGGGTTAGTCGGGCTCCGTTTGCCTCTCTCAATTTAGGGATTAACACCGCCGATCTGCCTGGCCATGTAGACGAAAATCGACGCCGTTTCTTTGCTGCTATCGATGCCAATGCCGACCAGTTGGCTTCGTCGTATCAGGTACATGGCACTGAGGTGTTGAATGCCAATGAAGCAGGGCGATACGAAGGCTATGATGCGCTGATCACCAATAAGCCGGGCATACTGGTTGGCGTTACGGTCGCCGACTGTGTACCCATCCTGATTTACGACGCCAAACAGCAGGCTGTAGCGGCTATTCATGCGGGCTGGCGCGGAACGGCCGGGCAGATCGTAACGAAAACGCTGGCACGAATGCAGACGGAGTTTGGTAGCAGGGGGGGCGATTGTTTTGCCTATATTGGAACCTGCATCGATGAATGCTCCTTTGAAGTCGGCCCCGAAGTAGCCAATCAGTTTGAACCAGCCTTTAAGCGCGAGGATGAGACAACGGGGAAATACTTTATCGATCTGAAAAAGGCCAACGCGCAACTGTTAATCAAGTTTGGTATTCCTGTAGCCCAGATCGAGATTTCTCCGTTTTCAACCGCTATCAACAATAACGACTATTTTTCCTACCGCGTCGAAAACGGCAACACCGGCCGGATGCTGGCCGTAATCGGGATAAAACTATAAACAACATGAACAAATCATTGAGTGCCTAGTTATATAGCTGTTTTAGTACAAATTACTAGTGTTCACTCAACGATAAAAGTCATGGGAATCTTAGTGTCAATTTTAGTTGGTGCCGTAGCCGGTTGGCTGGCCGACCTCGTGTTCAGACGGTTTTCGTTTTCCTTATTCGCTGAAATTCTACTGGGTATAGCCGGAGGATTTGTGGGCGGCTGGATTTTTGGCCGCGATGGCGGTATTATTGATCAGATTTTGACTGCCTTTGTAGGTGCCGTTATTATTTTGGGTATTGCTGCCCTCATTAAAGGCCGAAGCAGTACTGTATAGGAGGAAGAGAGATAGAAGAAAAGAGCCGGACAGAGACAGGGCATACGCCTTCCTCCGTTCGGCTCTTTTTCATTGTCTATTTCAGAATTTGCCTCGAAATCACTATTTTTTGTATTTCGCTGGTGCCTTCGCCGATGGTACATAGTTTGGCATCCCGGTAAAATTTCTCGACCGGAAAATCTTTTGTATAACCATACCCACCAAAGATCTGCACGGCTTCGTTGGCTACCCGGACGGCCGTTTCCGACGCAAATAACTTCGCCATGGCCGACTCTTTTGTAACAGGTTTGCCAGTGTCTTTCAAATCGGCAGCCTGATAGGTGAGTAATTTAGCCGCTTCGATGTCGGTTGCCATATCGGCCAGTTTAAAGCTGATTCCCTGAAAATTAGCGATGGGCTGCCCAAATTGTTCCCGCTCTTTAGCATAGGCCAAAGCCGCTTCGTAGGCTCCAGTAGCAATACCCAGGCTTAAAGCTGCTATCGAAATGCGGCCACCATCCAATACTTTCAACGACTGAACAAACCCATCACCCACTCCTCCTAAGCGCTGGCTGTCGGGAATGCGGCAATCCTGGAACAGCATTTCGGCGGTTTCGGAAGCGCGCATACCCAGCTTGTCTTCCTTACGGCCACCTGAAAAACCGGCTGTGCCTCGTTCTACAATGAAGGCTGTTGCATTATGTTGGGTATTGGGTGGGCCTGTGCGAGCTATGACCACGGCGACATCACTGCTTTTACCATGGGTGATAAAGTTTTTGGATCCGTTCAATACCCAATGGTCGCCATCCTGGGTGGCTGTGGTGCGCATATTGGCCGCATCAGAGCCCGTATTGGGCTCGGTTAGGCCCCAGGCACCCAGCCATTCTCCCGTTGCCAGGCGGGGCAGATAAGTTTGTTTCTGAGTCTCGTTACCAAACAGCAGGATATGATTGGTGCATAACGAATTGTGAGCAGCCATCGACAAGCCAACGGCTCCATCAACCCGCGACAGCTCAACAATAGCCGTTACGTATTCGCGATAGCCCAATCCTGACCCTCCATACTGAACTGGAACCAGCATTCCCATAAGCCCCTGTTCGCCCAATTGATGGAACAAATTGGATGGGAAATGCTGGTCGGCGTCCCATTGGCGACTATGTGGACGGATAAGCCGTTCACACAGTTCGCGAATGGACTGGGATATTAATTCTTGATTTTCTACAATTTCGTTCGTCATAAAAAAAAGCCGCCAGATGAAGCGATTAAGTAGAAATTTAGGGATAATATGGTACAAACACAAGCCTTTTTTAGAATAGTATTATTTGTTACTTATATGAATATTTGTAATCATTTTATATTATTTATATTTACTGTATATGTTTTTAATAAACTAAAAGATACTTTTTATTTTTTTATCGTGTCAAATTGACAATTCAAAAAACGAGGTTTTAAGCGATGAGTTATTTTGGTGAGCTAATTTGCCGATTAATCACTATTGGGTGAAGAATAGAGGTAGTTATTGAAAAACTCCTATTTTTGTGACAACGGACATCAACAAAACGTCTATAAAATCTTGTAAAAAAATTAGCTAACTATATTTATGAAATTAGCCGTTGTAGGAACCGGATACGTAGGTCTTGTTACTGGAACATGTTTTGCCGAAACGGGCAATCAGGTTACGTGTGTTGACATTGATAGCAGAAAAGTTGAGAAACTGAATAACGGGATTGTCCCCATTTATGAGCCAGGTCTCGAAACATTGTTCCACCGCAATGTTGAGGAGGGACGCTTGTCGTTCACGACTGACCTGGAAGAAGGGATCAAAGGGGCTGAAGTTATCTTCCTGGCCCTGCCAACCCCACCGGGCGAAGATGGTTCCGCCGATCTGAAGTATATTCTGAAAGTAGCCAGCGACTTAGGGCCGATCCTGAGTCAATATGCTGTTATTGTCGATAAGAGTACGGTTCCGGTCGGAACGGCTGAGAAAGTATACGCCCACATTGCTGATAACGCCAAGGTTGATTTTGATGTCGTTTCGAACCCCGAATTCCTGCGGGAAGGGGTGGCCGTCGAAGATTTTATGAAGCCCGATCGGGTGGTGATTGGTACCAAATCGGAGCGAGCCAAAGCGGTCATGAACAAACTGTATGCGCCATTGGTGCGTCAGGGCAACCCCGTTATTTTCATGGACGAGCGGTCGGCCGAAATGACCAAATATGCCGCCAACGCATTCCTGGCCACGAAAATTACCTTCATGAACGAAATCGCGAACCTGTGCGAACGTGCGGGGGCAAACGTCGATGATATTCGCCGGGGAATTGGTACCGACAGCCGGATTGGAAAGCGATTCCTGTTTGCCGGTATCGGTTATGGGGGTAGCTGCTTCCCTAAAGATGTGCAGGCACTGGCCAAAACAGCCAAGGATTTCGACTATGATTTCAAGGTATTGAAATCGGTTATGGAGGTGAACTACCAGCAGAAAACGAAGCTAATGCCAATCATCCTGAATCACTTCGGTGGCGATTTGAAGGGCAAAACCATTGCGGTCTGGGGGCTGGCGTTTAAACCGTATACCGACGATATTCGGGAAGCTCCTGCGCTGGATAACATCCGGGCGTTGCTGGATGCTGGTGCCAAAGTGACGGTGTATGATCCTGAGGCAATGGATAATGTTCGTGAGCAGATTGGTAATGCGGTTACCTATGCCCACACGCAATACGCTGCCCTCGACGATGCTGATGCCCTGGTGATTATTACCGAATGGCCGTTGTTCCGTACGCCCGATTTCGAGAAGATGAATTTGCTGCTGAAAAACAGAGTCATTTTCGACGGTCGTAACGTATATGAACTCGATCAGATTCGGGAGCAGAATTATACGTACTATTCCGTAGGGCGTGAACCGATTTTAGCACCCGTCGAGCAGAAGGTTTAACGGCTATTTAGCTAATTATACATCGCATACGGACGTATTCTTACTCAATCGTATGCGATGTATTCTATTTTTGTGTCAACTTTGATTGATCCCTCTGTTGCTGGGTATCGATTGGAGTATTTAAGTTTTACTTTCTTTAATTTTTTATAATACGAGTTTAAAGTAGTTGTGTGCAGGTAAATCGGTGTCTGTAGAGCAATCGACAGGTATGGGTCTATCCACTCATTTCACAAACCAGACTTTAATGAAGCGTGTACTGATCACCGGCGGGGCCGGATTTCTCGGATCGCACCTTTGCGATCGGTTTATTAAGGAAGGCTATCATGTGATTGCCATGGATAACCTCATCACCGGGGACATCCGCAACATCGAGCATTTATTCCACCTGCCCAATTTTGAGTTTTATCACCACGATGTATCCAAGTTTATCCATGTGCCGGGTCAACTGGATTACATTCTGCACTTTGCTTCACCAGCCAGCCCTATCGATTATCTTAAAATCCCCATCCAGACACTGAAAGTTGGGTCGCTGGGGATTCATAACTGTTTGGGGTTGGCGCGGGTTAAAAACGCCCGGGTGCTGATAGCGTCTACATCGGAAGTGTACGGCGATCCAACCGTTCACCCTCAGAATGAAGAGTACTGGGGTAATGTTAACCCAGTGGGGCCTCGGGGTGTGTACGACGAAGCGAAGCGGTTTCAGGAAGCCATGACCATGGCGTACCATACCTACCACGGACTGGAAACCCGTATCGTTCGGATTTTCAATACCTATGGTCCGCGTATGCGCCTGAACGACGGCCGGGTGTTGCCTGCATTCATTGGGCAGGCACTGCGGGGTGAAGACCTGACCGTTTTTGGCGATGGTAGTCAGACACGTTCATTCTGCTACGTTGACGATCTGGTCGAAGGAATCTATCGGTTGTTGCTGAGCGATTATGCTTACCCGGTCAACATCGGAAACCCATCCGAAATTACCATCAAGGAATTCGGTGAGGAAATTATCAAATTAACCGGAACGAGCCAGCGACTGATTTTTAAAGATCTGCCTAAGGACGATCCGAAGCAGCGCCAGCCCGATATAACCAAGGCAAAGGCCATTCTGGGTTGGGAGCCAAAAGTATCACGAGCTGAAGGGTTACGCATTACCTACGACTATTTCAAGAGCCTTCCCGAAGAGGAGTTGTACCGGGCGGCTTATCATCGTGAGTTTGTGAAGAAGTAACTGTACGGAGCCGACGATTCTTTGGCAGTGCCAGAAAAATTGCGTACTTTTACTTGAGTAACTGCTTTGGCAGTACACCTTTAGCTGTCTAATAAAAACCTGCGGGCCTTTGCGCGCAGGTTTTTTTTGTTACAATTCCGTGGCGATATTGGCCATAACGGATTGCGGCATCAACAAGGGGAGAGTGACTTGAAACCAGCCGTTCTGTTCCTCAATGCGTGGTGCGGGCTGATTTAACAGCTTGTATTTATCGGCAATATTCGACAGCCCCACACCGTTCGATTCGACCCGGATTGTTTTCCGTTGCAGGGTGTTTTCGACGACTAATTGCTGTTCTGTGGTTGTTCGGATACGGATATGGAGTGGCGTTTGGCGAAGCACAACGTTATGCTTGACCGCGTTTTCGACCAGTAGCTGGAGCGTCAGAGGAGGGAGTAAGGAGTCTTTGTAGCTTTCGTTAACATCGACGTCTAAACGAACCGAGCTACCAAACCGCGTTTTGAGCAGGTGGAAGTACGAGCTGATAAAACTCAACTCAACACCCAGAGTGGTCAGTTCTGCGTCGTTACTCCGTAACAAATAGCGGTACACCTTCGATAGCTCATCGACAAATTCGCCCGCCTGGCCCGGATTCTCATCGATTAGCGACGATAGGGTATTAAGGCCGTTGAACAGGAAGTGCGGATTAATCTGACTCTGCAAAGCCCGCATTTGCATCTCGGTCTTTTCCTGCTGCATTTTCTGTAAAGCCAGGTCGGCCTCCAGAAATTCGCGATGATGCTGCTCCCGTTCGCGTTCCAGTTCCTTCTCTACAACGGCTTTGTTGACGGCTTCCCGTCGGTGTCGATATGAAATGCCCAGCGAGAAAAAGATTAAGTCCAGCACAACACCCGTCTGGATAAACAGATCCGGATGCTGCCAGAATGGTAAATCAACACTGATGTTAGGCGAATGAATCAGCAGGATCGTTGTAATGGCGTGGTTGACTAATAAGGAAGCCGTACCCGCCACAAAGAAACGTGCGACCACATCTTTTGACCGGAAAAATGAGTACACGATGTAGGCGCCAACCGACAGCAGGGCAAAACGAACCGGCTGGAGCAGAATGGTATGGAGCTTGGTCTGCCAGAAATCCGTAAACAGGTAGATATAAGTCTTTACAACACAATAGGCGACCAGCAGCCCCTGCACAATAATGACCCAGCGAAGAAACCGGGGCCGATCTTTCAGGTTCAGAAAGATTTTGGCCAGTTCCAGGTAAAGGATGTAGCCGGAGTAGGAGAGAATCAGCTTATAGAAG
This sequence comes from Spirosoma sp. 48-14, assembly GCF_001898575.1. GTDB lineage: Bacteria > Bacteroidota > Bacteroidia > Cytophagales > Spirosomataceae > Spirosoma. Next base: position 1,610 of record NZ_MKUD01000003.1, on the reverse strand, counting down.
TTGGAAATATTGTAGGGTAACGAGAAGTGGTTAATCGTGAAGTAGACCGCCCAAATCAGCGTATACACCGAATAAATACCATAGATACGTTCCCGGTACATAAACCATTGCACCGAATTGGCCAGCAACATGGCCAGTACCATGCCCAGAAAGAGCGGAGACCAGGCTTCGTACGTCATTAATTGACTCGTTGGTTTTCAAGAGGATAAACAAAGATACAAAAACCAGTCTGTATTCATTGATACCCGGCTAGTGAGCGGTTCATGCCGAGTAGGGTTGGTCAGTTAGACGGTCCGATGGGGAAGTCAATAGCTGTATCGTTCAGGTTGTAAGGCTGCTGTTTCAACTACCGTCCGTTACAGTTCAGGGGAGTCTTTTCTCAGTTCAGGCAGTGGTCTCTGGCCTACCGGGGGTGGGTTGTTGTAGGTTTGTATCGTTCCTTACGAAAACTAAAAACAACAACGACTAATGAAAACGACTACTCAATTGACTGCCCTGGCCGTGGCTATTTTTCTTTCGGCTTCTTCGGTACTGGCTCAGCAGCCGGTTCGTCGCACCGCAGCTAAACCAGCCGCCCGGCCTTATTCATCGGCTAGTCGCCCAGCAACCAGCACAACTACCCGACCAGCCGCTGCTCCGGCAACGGCACGCCCTCAGCAACAGCCGACACAGGCTCAGACTACTGCGCCTGCTCAGGAAACGCCGGTAGCTCGCCCGGCCGAAACGCGCCCGCAACCCGTAGCGCACTCAGCCCCGGCGCGGCCTCGCACGACGTATTCACGTGGACACAAGAATGTGTATGTGAACCTGGGCCTGGGTCTGGCAACGTACTACGGAGGTGGGTTCCCGGTGGGTGTATCAGTGGAAGCCGATGTGAAAAACAACTTTTCGGTTGGCGGCTCTATCGATTACTACCACTACAATTATTATTACTCCAGCGGGTATAACTTCATTTATTTCGGTGCCCGTGGGTCGTATCACCTGGGCGAAGCACTGAACGTGCAATCGAACAGCTTCGATCCATATATTGGTGCATCGCTGGGATTCCGGTATGCCGGTTCGGGCTACTCCGATTACTATTACTACTCGGGTGGCTATAACAGTGGCGTCTGGGTAGGGCTACACCTGGGTTCACGCTTTATGTTCAGCCCTAAAGTTGGCGCCTTTGCCGAAGTGGGTTATGGCGTTTCGGCCGTGAAATTGGGGCTAACCGCTAAATTTTAATCAATTAGTTTACCTTCCACTAAAAACCAAAAACAACAAAGACAATGACAACGACACGACAAATCCGTACAATTTTCAGCGCACAGCGTTCGCGCTTGCTGGGGATGGAGACGACAGTAATCCGCCCGACCCGGCGTACCTCTGTCTTCACAACCGGCCGATAGACTGTGCACAACCGATTGCAGCGTGGTAGCGCTTCTGCCCAACCCGGCGTATGACCAAACAATCGGTAAGCAATCCTTAAAACGCAGCGTAGGAGCTTCAATAGGGCTCCTACGCTGCGTTTTAAGGATTGCAGATGGCTCAGATTCCGTTGATGATTCGGGCGTAGATGTTGTTGAGCCGGTTCACATCATAGGTGCCCCCACTGTCATCGGCCACACTTA
>NZ_MKUD01000002.1:111231-296914 GCF_001898575.1 Spirosoma sp. 48-14 | reverse complement strand
CATACGATCTGAAACAGACCATGATTCAGATTCACGACAGCATGGCGGCCCGGTTAATGAGCCATAAATAAGTCGTCATGTAGTGGTCATTGATAGTCATTAGGGGGGGCATTTATTGCGGTATTGGCTGATAACAAATGCGGCCCTAATGACTATCAATGATTAACTAATTGACGACGCATGTCACTTGTCTGCTTGCATCTATAAAGCGATTGATTGAATCGGTAATGAGTTTTTTGAAATCTCCTCTACTCTGGGAAACGGGAGGCTGGCTTGCTTTTCTGATTGTCGCGGCTCTGTTGATAAGAGGTGATTTTCGTTCTCAACTGTCTCGCAACCAGCAATTTGGGTTGCTGATTGCCCTTCTGGGACTCTTATTTTTTAAGCGACTCCCTATTTTATTTATCAATTGGGAGCTGAATCCCGACGAAAGCCAGCTACTGTCGCAGGCTCTCACGTTGAAACACCATCCTGTTTACTGGAAATACATTGATGGGGCTACAATGGGGCCGCTCAGCTCATATTATGTAGCCTTACCCGGTTATGTGGGTGTGCCACTTAACTACATCGTTTTACGCTGGCTGGCGTTTGCGTGTATGGTGGTGAGTGTAACAAGTGGCTACTTAACCATCGAAAATTTCTTTAGTGCCCGTACTGCCCGGCTAGCCTTGTTTCCTCTGGTGGCTTTTCTGGCCTTTACGACCAACATGGATTTTCTGCATGCGACCAACGAACAATTGTCGCTGGCACTTATTGGTCTATCGATCTGGCAATATGCCCGTTTGTGGCGTCAACAGGCTTTTGACTCTACGACAGGTTTATTTTTGCTGGGCTTTCTGAGTAGCTTGGTTCCTTTTGCCAAATTGCAAGGTACCCCAACAGCCCTTGCAGTGGTTCTGGCGGCTTTTCTTACCCTGTTTAGCCAGTATTCCACCCTGCCGCGTTCAAAATTCTGGCAGGCCGTAGCTAGTTTGGTAGGCGGTGGACTTGTCTTTCCGCTGTTAGTTGTTGTGCTTACGCTCAGCTTTGGCGTATTTTCGGATTTCCTTCAGTTTTACATAGCGGGCAATTTTGCCTATGGAGCCGAAGCATCGTTCTGGGATTTCCTGCTCTTGTTTCCAGCGTTTATTGCCCATACCACCGACTTTCTGGTATTCCTGTTGCCTACGTTTGCCGTGATATTGGCATGGTTGGTAATCAGGCCCCGCAATGGCGACAATAAAGTGAGCTTGCTATTATTTGGTCTTGCTCTGGTAGCTGCCAGCGGCTATGCAATTATCAAACCGGGCAATGCCTTTACCCATTATCTGCTTTACCTGTGCTTCCCAGTCTGCCTGGTCAATGCGTGGTTTATCGATAAGCTACGAACGTCTTTACAAACCATTTTATGGGTTGCATTTGTGGTGCTCTCTATTGGGATAAGTGCGTTTTTACAGGCTGACAAACCAGCCAGCGACCCACTAACCATTTATAAAAAGACGCCTTTCGATTTTCGGTTTTTTCGGCGATCGCCAACGGCACAGGAGGTCCTTAAACTGGCAAAATCGGGTGAAGATCTGGTTGTTTGGGGATGGGCACCTATGTATAACGTGCAGACCCAGATGCCTCAGGGCGTTTGCGATAACCATGTGATTCGCTGTGTGATGGGATCGAATCAGCCTGTGCATCGAGCGCGATACATAAGGAACATGGAAGCGTCACGTGCTCCCGTATTCATTGATGCAGTGGGGCCGAACTCTATCTGGTTAAATGATCGGGCCAGATTTGGCTATGAAACGTTCCCCGAATTAAAACAGTACATCGACCAATATTATCGACTGGTTGCCGAAGTAGAACATAACCGTGTTTTTGTCCGGAAAGATCGGTACAAAATGGTAACAGATTAATTGTTTAATTGGAAGGTTTTATAGCCCTTCTTGCTTGTAATTAGTAAACTATATGTGGACGAAAAAAGGACTGATTTATAAACCCGATGGTTCTAAACCATTCAGCCGTACACACGCACAGGTTCCGTTTGGCTACCCGATGGATGGTAAAATTCGGGTGTACTTCTCCACGCGTGATGAAAACATAAACTCAGCCGTTTCGTTTGTTGAGTTAAACCCTGATAATCTTTCCGAGGTTACCTATGTGCATGACAAGGCATGTCTGACCAAAGGGGCTGTTGGTATGTTTGATGAAACGGGTACGATGCCTTCGTGGTTTTTGCCTGTTGGTGACGAAATCTGGTTGTACTATACCGGCTGGAACAAAAGCGAGACGGCCAGTTACCGGCTCGGAATTGGTCTGGCTATTAGCCGGGATGGAGGCCTGACGTTTGAACGAAAATTTACCGGGCCTTTGCTCGATCGGTACATTTTCGATCAGGTTTGGGTAGCACAACCCTGTGTGATACGCGAAGAGCAGGCCGATGGATCAATCCGTTGGCGTATGTGGTATCTGTCGTGTACCAAAATTGAGGTGATTAATGGACACCCGGAGCCGTTCTACGATGTAAAGTATGCCGAATCAGCTGATGGTATTCATTGGGAACGTGCAGGAAAGGTATGTGTGGGCTACGACGAATTTACCGATGCCATTGGCCGACCAACCGTTTATAAGGATGGGAATTTGTACAAAATGTATTTTTCGTACCGCAATTCGCTTAACTACCGTACCGATGTTCAGCAGAGTTACCGAATCGGTTATGCGGAGTCAGAAGACGGAATTGACTGGGTTCGGAAAGACGAGCTGGCCGGTATCGAGCGTTCATCAGAAGGCTGGGATTCGCTTATGATGGACTATTGCCATATTTTCCCCCATCAGAATCAGTGGGTTATGTTTTATAACGGCAATGGATTTGGGGCTTCCGGGTTTGGGTATGCCACACAATCAAAAACTGATTAAAAACAGGCCGTTGTTGATCAAAATCAGTAGGGGGTAATTTGGATTTTGTCTAGACAGCCGCCTATTTTGTACTAAATCAGTATCTGGACAAACTATGAAAGAATTAGCAAAATACCTGATAAAAGTTGATGCCGAATTCAAGGATGGTCAAATCGTACCCGAAATACCATTTGAGGAAGTGATGGCATTGGTCAACGAACCAAATATTGTGATCGTAAAATCAGGCATTCCTGAAGAAATGCTCCGTGGAACTATTGATGCTACCCGCAACTGGGCGGCAAAGACTCCACTGGCCGAAGCACCTGATTCCTTCGACAATAACCAGCATAAGCAGCGGCTGCATATCGCTAAAATACAGCAGGCGCCCCAACTATTCCACGACCATACGTTCGACGCTATTCTCGACCTGGAAGAACCAACTAAAACAGAATTGTTGAGCGTTTTCAACCCACTTCGTCAATTCTGGAATAACCTTACCGGGAATAATGAAGAATACGGCATCCGTAAAGGGCAGCCTTATTTCCATCCACAGGTCACCCATTATCCATTAGGGGGTAGTTTCTTTGGGCGTCACTGGCACCCGCTCAATCCGCAGAAAGTCGGTACCATTCTGGCTCTGAATCAGTATGGTAAAGATTATACATCGGGCGGTACCGGCTATGTGATCAACGACCATATTATCGAAACGGAAGGCTTTCAGGAGATAGGCGATATCATCCTGTTCCGGTACGATTTGCCGCACTGGGTAAGCCCATCCAGCTTTGCTGATCGGTTTAGCTGGGATGATCCGGCTGGTCGCTGGGTTGCTATTCTGCCCTTCTACGATCCGTGGGGAACCCCGGCTGAAAAAGATGAGCCTCAGGGCTGGAAAGAGCATATCCAGACCGCTAAAGCGATAACTGTTTAAACTAAACAGTAGTTAGGAGTTAGGAGCGGGGAGTGAGAAGGCTGACGCAACAAGAAAAAATATGCGTCGGCCTTCTCGCTCCCCGCTCCTAACTCCTAACTACTTATTCTATCATGCCGAAGGTTAGTGTTCTGATTATCACCTATAACCAGCATAAATTTATCCGCCAGGCTATCGATAGTGTACTGGCGCAGAAGACGAATTTTCCTATTGAGATACTGGTAGGAGACGATTTTTCCACTGATGGCACGCGTGAAATCATTCAGGAATATGAGCGTCAGCATCCTGGTCTGGTAATTGGAGTACTTCACCCGCACAATATGGGTAAAAATGGGGGAATCAATTTTTTAGAGACCCTCAAACGGGCCAAAGGTGAATATTATGCGCTGATCGACGGTGATGATTATCTGACAGACCCACTTAAACTTCAGAAACAGGCCGATTTGCTGGACGCCCATCCCGATTACTCGATGACGTTTCATAATGCGTTGATTACCTACGAAGATGGAAGCCCTTCGTACATACTCAACGGCCCGGATATGAAGCCTTATTATACCGTTGAGGATCTCATCGGAGAAGATGAAATCTGGTTTATGGCTACGTCGAGTACAATGTACCGGAACAACATTAAAGAATACCCGGCCTGGTTTCGAGAGTCGTCCAGTGGCGATATTCCGCGCTTGATTCTGAAAGCTAAACTTGGCAAAATTGGCTATATTCCTGATGTTATGTCGGTGTACCGGAAAAACCGGGCTGGAGCCAGTTTTCACGATAATGAACGGGATGAAGTATTTTTGCGCAACCGGATTCAGATGTATAGTAATATAAACCGCGAGCTGGACTACCGATACAATACCGTTCTTCGGCGAAACATCGCCCGATATTATCGGATGATGCTGGATGCGAAACAGTACGAAGGAAGTTATTTCCGGCGTGCGCGTATTGCTCTGAAATACTTATCGATGGCTAAACCTGAATGGCAGAAGGCTAAAAAGGTAATTATAGAGTATATTGTGCCGAAGCCTTTAGCGAAACTATATAGCACCATCCGTCTTTTGCCCTATAGGTAACTGTTTTTGGTGTTTATTCTGATTTCTAGGGTTTTAAGGTTGTCTATATTTGGGTTTTGTAAACCAGAGCGACCAGGCTTTCACATCTTTAAAATACAGTATTCGAATGAAATTGAGCGTTGTCATACCTGCTTACAATGAAGAAGAGTCGTTGCCGCCTACGCTACGAACTCTCTACCAAACCCTGGCGAAACACGGAATCCCACATGAAATCTGTGTGACTAACGATAACTCGAAAGATGGCACGCTACGGGTGCTGGAGCAGTTGGCAGCTACTGAAATTCCGACATTAGTCTATTATACCAATCCTGGTCCTAATGGGTTTGGCTATGCAGTGCGGTATGGATTGGAACGATTCACGGGCGATTGCGTGGCTGTTTTTATGGCCGACCTCTCCGATGATCCCGAAGATCTGGTTAAGTTTTATAACAAAATGCTGGAGACCAATGTGGATGCCGTATTCGGGTCGCGTTGGGAAAAAGGGGGCAAGGTGATCGACTATCCGGGCCTGAAGAAGTTTATCAATCGCATTGCCAACTTCATTGTTCGGGTCATGATGGGTATCAAATACAATGATACCACCAACGCCTTTAAGCTTTATAAACGGGAAACGATAGAAGGCGTAAAACCTTTTTTATCGCCCCATTTCAACCTAACCGTCGAATTGCCCTTAAAAGCGATTGTCCGTGGCTATACATATGCGGTTGTGCCAAATAGCTGGACAAATCGTAAGTATGGCGAGTCGAAACTGAAGATTAAGGAAATGGGTAGCCGCTATTTCTTTATTCTGCTTTACTGCCTGATTGAAAAATACTTCTCACGGGGCGACTTCCGCAAGAAAACCGTTAACGCTCCTCCGCAAACCGTCAGCCGATAAGTTGTTTTACCCGAAAATACCTTTCAAACCTGGAATCTGATAGACCGCAACTGTCTGGACAACCGCCCAGATGATACCGCTTATCAACATATAAAGTAGTAACTGCCCCCGTTTTACACCGAACGATACGGCTAGTATGGTTCCGCCGATGGGCGTTAAAATGAGTGGTGTCAGTAGGGCAATTCCCGCCATACCTGCCCGCTTCCAGATACGGATGGCTAAACGGGTGCGTCGGGTAAAGCGTTTGGGGGGAGTAGACCGATACCGTTGCCACAGCGCTTGAAGGGCTGCTCCTGCATATGTCACTACTACTACGCTCAACATCATGCCCAGTGTTGTAAAAATGGCTGTTTCGAGCCAGCTAAGCCCAAGAGCTACTCCAGTCAAGGGCCCGCCAATAAACTTAATAGTACTGGCAATTATTACAGAGATGTACTTCGCAATCGGCATGGTAGTGATGTATGGGCTAGACAGGACATCGCAAGGGAACAACGATACAAAAGTATCCGTTGTTCAATTAATATGCCGTTGATTCGTTCTTCCTATCCGGGCCCACCCACTTATCAGTATAACGGGCACCTCCAAACCATTATCCCAAGCCTGACGCGCGTAGTAACCGGGGTTACCTATGAGCGCGAACGGCTAACGCTCAGTGACGGCGACTTTGTCGATCTTGACTGGATCGATAAGGGTCAAAAGCAACTGCTTGTTCTGACGCATGGGCTGGAAGGTGACAGCAATCGGCAATATATACGCGGTACGGCCAAGCTCTTTTCCGAACATGGATACGATGTGCTGGCCTGGAATTGTCGTTCGTGCAGTGGCGAAATGAACCAGGCTTTTCGGCTTTACAATCATGGTGAAATTGGTGATCTGGGCGAAGTTATTCAGCGGGCGCTTCAACGAAAAGCCTACCATAAAATCGTGCTAGTGGGCTATAGCATGGGAGGGAATATCACGCTGAAATATCTTGGCGTGTATGGCAAGCAACTCCCTGAACCCGTGAAAGGTGGGATTGCAATTTCGGCTCCTACCGATTTGGGCGCTAGTGCTGTGCTGCTCGATCGGGCGGCAAACTGGTTCTACCGAAAGCGGTTCATGAAAAAACTGATCGTTAAAATCAGTGAGAAAGACGCCCGATATCCGGGAAGACTGGATATGAGCAAGTTACAGCAGGTGAAACAATGGCGCGACTTCGATGAGTTTTTTTCAGCACCAGTCAACAGCTATCGGGATGCAGATGATTTTTATACTCAGGCATCGGCTGTCAATTTTATGCCGGGTATCGCCGTACCTGCTTTACTGCTGAATGCCCAGAACGACCCACTGCTTTCGCCCGAATGTTCGCCAGCCTGGTTGGCTGAGACCCACAAGCAGATTTTTCTGGAAACGCCACAGAAAGGTGGACACGTTGGTTTTCAAGTGGTTCGAGATGAATATACCTATGCTGAGCGAACTGCCCTCTCTTTTGCGCAAAACATTTGCTAGGTAACTTTAACTGGAAGCAATACGGATCAATTCGTTGATCTGGGTAATGATCGACACATTTTTGGGCGTCTCTATATCTTGCCCTACAACCTGATAGCCAGTAAACAGGAGCTCAGCTTTAGAAAATGTGCTGGCTAAACGGTTGACAAAGTTCTGCACTTCATGGTTAGCCAGTGAGGAAGTCAGCACTGTAAACAAGTAGTCGGGCTTATACCGATCATAGGCAAAAGCCAATTCCCTGAATGGTAAACTCTGCCCGAAGTAAATAACTTTGTTCGATCTCGACCGGATAATATAGTGGGCGAACAACAAGCTTATCTCATGGTACTCGCCTTCAGGTAAAAACAGCATGTATCGTTTCCCATTGGTGGGCTGAGAGGACAGGCTATCAATGGCAACGATGAGTTTCTGCCGGATCAGACTTGTCATAAAATGCTCCTGAGCAGGCCCTATCGATCCGGTTACCCACAAGGTGCCAATGCGACTCAGAAAAGGATAAACAACATTCAGGTAGGTATTTTCGAAGCCAAACTGGCGTGTATTGGCTAGCATAACTTTTTCAAACTGTTCTTCATCCAGATCAATCATGGCCAGTGTAAGCGCCTGAATCTGATCGGGAAAGCTAAGCGGTTTTTCCGAAATCTTCAGGACTTCCTGGTACAGTTCGTTTGGGGAGAGCTTCGAGATCTCTGAAATCTTGTAGCCGTGGTCCTTTAATAAGGCAATGTTCAGCACAAGCTTGAGGTCCTGATCGTCGTAGGTGCGGATATTTGTATCCGTTCGTTGTGGAGCCAGGATAGCGTATCGCTGCTCCCAGATACGTAACGTATGCGCTTTAATACCTGAAAGTTGCTCTAAATCTTTGATCGAGTAGGTGCTCATACAATTGAAGGTCTCAGTTGGATAGCCTCAGAACGGGACTTTGGTAAACGTGTGTGCAAAATACAACACCAGGGAAATTATTTTTGTTTAATGTTTTACCTTAAAACATAAACAAAATCGAAAGTTTATTATTTGGTCACGCGCTGACTGAGCCGTGGTATATTCCAAGAAGATAGTCGTAAAAAGAAAAAGCCCTGACGCTGCAGGGCTTTTAACGAGGGTGAAAGACGGGGCTCGAACCCGCGACCTTCGGAACCACAATCCGACGCTCTAACCGACTGAGCTACATCCACCGTTTTGGAAGTGCAAAAATAATGATTAATGAATAATGTACAATGGGTAATGATGTAATTAGTGGCAATTATTCAGTACCCATTGTACATTATTCAATAATTAGGCCTGCTTGCCTTGCTGGAAACGCTTTTCGGCTGCATCCCAGTCAACAATATTAAAGTAAGCAGCAATATAATCGGGCCGACGGTTTTGATATTTGAGGTAATAAGCATGCTCCCATACATCAAGTCCAATTACTGGGAATCCTTTTACCTCGGCAATATCCATCAGCGGGTTATCCTGATTTGGCGTTGAAGTAACAGCCAGACCCCCTTCTGGGGTAACAATCAACCAGGCCCAACCCGAACCAAACCGGGTTGTAGCAGCTTTAGTAAATTCGTCTTTGAAAGCATCGAACGAACCAAACTTCTCATTGATTGCATCGGCTAATGCCCCTTTGGGCTGGCCACCACCATTACCGGAAATTGTATTCCAGAACATTGTGTGGTTGTAATGACCACCACCATTATTACGAACAGCAATTGGCGCTTTGCTAACAGAAGCCAGCAGGTCTTCGATGGATTTATTCTCCAGATCGGTACCAGCAATAGCGTTATTCAGATTCGTCACGTACGCATTGTGGTGCTTGCCGTGATGAATTTCCATGGTTTGCTTGTCGATATTGGGTTCGAGCGAATCACTTGGGTAGGGAAGCGGGTCTAATACAAATGCCATTGTATTGATAAGTTAGAATGAAAGATTACTCGGTTGGGTTAACAAGCCTGTGTTAAATTATGTTCTTAGACGATTAAAAAACTTTGCCAATAAGGCCTGACTTTCTTCGGCAAGTACGCCTGCTTCGACACGAGTTTTAGGATGTAAAACAGAAGGTTGAATACGGCTGTAACCTCGTTTGGGGTCACTGGCTCCAATAACCAGCCGACTAAGCTGCGCCCAGAACAAAGCGCCTGCACACATCACACAAGGTTCCAATGTAACATATAGTGTGCAGTCGGTCAGGTATTTGCTGCCTAAATAATGTTCGGCGGCTGTAATGGCCATCAACTCAGCGTGGGCCGTTACATCATTCAACTGCTCAGTCTGATTGCGCGATTTGGCAATAATTCGATTTCGACAGACCACTACTGCACCAACCGGAATTTCTCCCGATTCGGCTGCTTCTTCCGCCAGCCCCAGCGCAATTTCCATGAAATACTCGTCGGGCATGTTCGTCGATAGTGACTACTTGTGAGTTAAAGCCGTTAAAGTGTATTTACCAACGACTATGACTCACAAGTAGCTACCTGGTTTACTGTTTCAGAACTTTTCGGACAGTTTGTCGATCACCAACCTGTATACGGAGGAAGTACAAGCCATTTGGCTGAGAACTTAAGTTAAGCTCATTCACTTTTGCTCGCGTTGTTTGTTGTAAGATGGGTTGGCCATTGGCATCGATGAGCGATAAAATAGCCGGATTCTGCGTCAGCGGCAAGTCGAGTTCTATCGTCAATCTGGTTTCTGTTGGAACAGGGTATGTTTTAACCAGCGGATCGAGCGGGTTATCTTCTACGCCTAGTAGGGGGAGTATGGTTATCGTTGCGCTACCAGAAACAGGGCCACTTCCGCAGAAGTTAGTCACTTTAGTCAACTGATAGGTTGTGTTTCGGGTTGGCCGTACTTCAACGACTAATGGGTTTGTACTGGTGGTCAGTGAATAGTTTTTGAGACTATCGGCATACGTGGCTGTCCAGGGCGCATCCCCGCCGAATGTTAGTGTCAGGTTTGCAGGAGTACCTTCGTAAATGTTTTGCGTGCCTGTCAGCGTAGCACTGGCCAGCGATCGTACGGTCAGTTGAGTAGGGCTATTGCTACCCGTAATACCAATTTCCGGGTTGTCGGCATTGACACGAACAAAATATTGACCACCGGGTAAGTTGGCTGGCAGCGTACCGGTAATAGGCGAACCGGTTGATGTGTTCGGTATGGCGTACTTTTTACTTGTATCAGCGGTACTGACCACTTCCAGACGGAATGCATTGCCCGAGTTAAACTGCCCACTGGTTGTAAAAGGTACAGTAATCGGAGTACCCGAGCAAACCGTCGATGAGGTAAACGAACTGGCCGAAACCGTTGGGACCCGAACATTGATCTGGGCGGTAGATGGATTGCCAGGTAAACCAAGCCCGCAGGTATTCGATACGGTTATGATCTGATAAATTGTATTGCCACGCGGTAGTACCGAAATCGTGGTGTCGGTTGAGCGCGAAGTGCCTGCATAGCCGCCCGTGAGCGTATAACTAAATGGCCCAACACTCGTAAACTTGAGATTTAGAGGGGCTCTTTGACCTAAATTGACGGTGGTGGTTGGGGCCGTCAGGGCGAGTGTGGGTGGAGCGCTAACCAGCACGCGAACTGTGGTGCGCGCGCTATAGCAACCATACGATGCAATCTGATAAACGTAGAAGGCATCGCCTTTTGGGTCTGTGCTTGGCGTAAATGTAAAGGGGACAGCCACATCGAATACGCGTCCGTAGGGATCAATCCATTTCAACTTACTGCCAGCTTCGCCGGTTGCTTCGAGCGGAGCAGGTTGGTCATTTAGACAGTAGCTCACCAGGGCTTTTGCTGTAGGAGGTGGTGGGCTCACAATCAATACGTTGATTCTTGCTCTACTGCTTTCGCAGCCGTCAACAGTTTGGCTGACATCATAATTTTGCGTACCTCCCTTGTCGATAGATGGGGTTGGCGCACTCGAATATTGATTCCCGTCGGGGTTATACCATCGCAGGTTTTGCCCATTGGCGCGTGAGCTTAAATCTTGTACGTTTTGGGCGGGCTGGTCTTGCTGGGCCTGACAGTAGGTGATATCTGATACCGATGGAGAACCCGGAAGAGGTTTAATCGTAACCGTAATGGTGGCTTTGGGCCCTTCGCAATTCTCATTGGATGTTTGCGAGACTTTATAAATCTGTGTGCCTACTGAACCCGTATTAGGGGTTGGTGCATTGCCACCTAACGAATTGTCAGAAGCGTCGTACCATTTCAGGTTTGATCCCGCAGCGCTCAACGTCTGTGCCTGACTCTTGTTGCAGTAGCTAACTGAGTTTACAACCGGAGCGCCCGGTGTGCTTTTTACACGCACCGACAGGCTGGCACGAGGCCCCTCACAGCCATTTAGCGTCTGGCTGACGTAATACACTGTAACACCTGGGCTGGCATTAGACGGTGTTGGGGCATTCGCTGAAGCAGTGCCTCCATTGGACGACGTGCCGTACCAATTTGGCGTAGCTGTATTCACTAAAGAGGCTGTTAGTGTTGGGGCATTGGTACCCTGACAAAAGTCAATATTTGATGTTCCCGGTGCATCAGGTGTATCTTTTACCTGAACAGGAATACCGATCCGTTCACTTTCGCAACTGTTTACCGTCTGGGTTACATAATAGGTTTTTGTCCCGATGGCACTGGCGTCGGTGCTGGGTACAGTCGGGTTTGACGAAGAGGCACCTCCCGACGCGTTCAATCCATACCATTTCAAACTTGTTCCGGTAGCCGATAGCGCAGCCGCTGTATTCCCTTCGCAATAAGCAGCAGGTGGGAAGATCGTTGGGGCAGCAGGTACCGCGTTGACCGTGAACGTAATCGGCGCGCGGGGGCCTTCACAGCCATTGACCGACTGGCTAACGTAGTACTGTGTTGAACCCGTGGTAGTGGTTACCAGGGCGGGGGCATCATTCGTAGCTGTACCGCCCGATGCCGAAGTGCCATACCAGTTTAATGAGCCACCTTCCGATGCAGAGGCTGATAAGTTATAGCCTGTGCGATTCTGGCAGGCAAGAAGTGGACTGGATACATTGGGTGCGCCAGGTGTCGGTTTAATTGTTACAGATATCGATGCACGGTCGCTATCGCATCCTTCTTTTGTTGCCTGACTTACATAATACGTTTTGCTGGAAGCATTGTCAACTGTAGTTGGTGAAGTCGTAAAAGAACCATTTGCGGCATTTGTACCCCACCAACGCAATGTGTAGTCTGATTGAGAGGTTGTCGCTGTTAATGATCCAACAGGAGAACCGGAACAGACAGGAGCAGGGCCTTTTACGGAGGGCTTATCTGGTTTGGCAACAATTGTCACTGAAATAGGAGCAGTTACGCCGTCGCAGCCATTTACCTCCTGACTTACGTAGTAGGTTGCGCTTTGCGTATTACTTGGGTTAACTGTAGGTGAGGAACTGCCTTTCTTATCTGCTGTAGACCACCAGTGCAATGTGCCTCCCGCTGAAGCAAACGCGTTAAAGTTCGTTAACTGGCTTCCAGAACAGGTAGGTGGAGGAGTGGTAACTGAAGGGGCAGAAGGGTAGGAATTGGCAACATAGTCAACCTGTACCAGATCGCTGGTACAGGTATTTCCATTTAGTTGACTGACATAGTATGTTCCACTGGCCGTAGGTGAAGGAGCTGAAATGGCCTGTTTACTCTGATTATACCAGGCCAGGCTGAGGCCACCTGCAGTAAGAGTTGCTGTTAGAGCCTTAGGAGTACCTACGCAACCTGTTTGGGCAGAGGAAACGGGTTTATTCGCTGAATTAACGGTGAAGGCACTACTTTCCTTCGATTGAACGGGCGTGCCCGTACTTGCAAGAACCCGGATTTTATAATTGGTACTGGTTGTCGCAGAAGAGGGAATTATCACTTTAACCGTAAAAGTCCCTGTTCGGCCCGCAACTGTGACTAAGGGAGAAGAAGGGTTGGGGTACGTAACGCCTGCTGCATCTGATAATAAAAGCGAAAAGTTATTGCCATTAGCAAACGTGCCACTTGTTGCAAATGAAACGGTAAGGTCTAAACCAGCGCAAACACTAGGAGTCGATAACGTAACGCTTTGGATTGTCTGCGCAGAGACTCGGTTGACCAGGCCAGCAAGGCCTAGCAAGGCTAAGAGGTAGGAGTAAAAGATACGGCCCTTCATAAAAATTTGAGCAACTAAGCTTGTATGGGTTCTAAAGTTAACGCATTTATGCTCGATATTCAGCCTGAAGTAAGCTAGTATCGGATTCTACAAGTAGAGTGGATGGCTTTCTTTTTGGGGTAAATAACTTTAAATCAGTTGCTTGCTCTGGTTGGTTCAGCAGTAATTAGCGAGAAATCATATGTATTGGAAAGCCTTAGCAATAAAAATGCCACTTCTGACGAGAAGTGGCATTGCCGAACTTTATAAGTGCTAGGATATAATAGAGAATTACCGTTTAATCAAGAAGTAGCTATTGAGCCTGTGGTAATGCGGGAGAAAACCCGTGATTTTCAAACACAGAGCGCGGGTTTCCTCCCGCGTTACTACAGTAACTATTGAATGGCGTTGTAGATAACCTCGTGAATTCGCCGACGGAGTTTTGTGGTATTAATCGAATTGTTTCCGGCTGTTGGATAAATTCGGTTCGACAGAAAAACAAAGATTAATTCTTCGTCGGGATCAACCCAAACTACATTGCCCGTGAAACCCGTATGGCCAAATGATCGTGGCGATACCTGAGAGGCCATATACACACTGCTGGTGCTTTCGGCATTCGGCTTATCCCAACCCAGCGCCCGGTGGCTGCGGTTGCTCAATGTTTGAGTAAAATAGGGCACCGTCATTGGATTTAAGACGCGCTGTTCGCCATACACTCCTTTTTGAAGGTTCATCTGTAACAGCGTGGCAATATCGTGAGCATTCCCAAACAGACCCGCATGGCCCGAAACTCCGCCCTGTACGGCTGCCATCTGGTCGTGTACGGTGCCAACAAGCAGTTGATTCCGGTAATAGGTATCCTGCTCAGTAGGGGCACACTGAGGATGCGGCAAACGTTGGAGAGGGGTAAAGCCAAGCTGGTGCAGGCCTAGCGGTTTATAGACGTTTTCGGTCACAAACTTGTCCAGTGGCTGCTTACTGACCCGCTCAACAATCTTTTGCAGCATCAGGAAATTCAAATCACTATACACGTAGGCGGGCCGACCTGCCTCGTCAGTCTTTTTCGACATGGGAGACTGTACCACCCATTTCCAGACGGAGTCTTTTAAGGCAGGTACCCCCCAAAGAGTTGGTGCGATTTGTAGCGTATGCAGACTATCCTGAGTAGCTGAGTAATATTCCGCCTTCAAACCACCGCGTGGGTTACGGGTACGATCCCAGGTTGTTGGGTAGAAAGAAACCATCCCCGACTGATGCCAGAGCAGGTCCTGAAGGGTGATGTTTTGCTTATTGGTGTTACGAAGCTCCGGCAAATACAAGGAAGCTTTCTGGTTCAGGTCAATCTGCTTCCGATCGTAAAGAACCATTACCGACTGCAACGTGGCCAGCACTTTGGTAAGCGATGCCAGATCGTACAGGGTTTCGTCGGTTACTTTTTCGGCTCCGGCTGCATAGGTCAACGCGCCGAAATTTTTGCTATAAACAACCTTCCCTCGGCGGGCAACCAGAATTTCGCAACCGGGCACCACATGATTTTTAACGGCGCTTTGGGCTATGGCATCGATCTGGTTCAGAATCGCTGTTTTCATACCGACACTTTCGGGGGCTCCGGCCGACAGTCTGCCTTCGGGGTTGGTACTCATACCCACACCGACTTTCATATCGTCGTGCGATGTCGAAACGGGCAGCGTACCACGGGCGCCCAACCCACCAAACAGAACTTGCGGCACCACTTGCTCCATGGCGTCCATCTCCTGATACGCGCAAACCAGCGCATCGGCTACGGCAAACTGCGGTAGGCTATAGGGTGATCCAAAAGCCGTTACAATCACTTTCAGCCCACGCTGTTTCAGGCGGGCGATCAGGTCAACGGAAGGCTTGGTAATACCGTACTTACGGGCCGACGATTCACTCATCCGGTGAAAACTAACGACAACCGTATTCACATCCCCTACCTGAGCCAATATATTGTTGATATCGGTTTCCGAAACGGGTTTGTCGGGGTAGGTGAGGGTTTGGAACGGTGCGTACTGGTTTAATGTCTTTTGGAAGATATTGCCCGACTCGGCTCCAATAGCGATGGAGGCAAGCCGTAGCGTATCCAGGCGGCTTAAGGGAAGCAGGTTGTTCCGGTCATCGGCTATGGTTACAGCCTGTTCGCAAAGTTCCTGTTTGAGAAGTTTCGATTCGGTCGAATTCAGGTCAGTAGCTAAGCCCGACAGGTTGATAGGCTTGTACTTGTTGAGGCCAACCCAGTATTTAGCCCGAAGAATTTTGCGAACTTTCTCGTCGATAAATTCCTGCGTAATAACACCTTGCTGAATCGCATTCAGGATATTCTGCGTGGCTTCACGGACGTTTTCAGGATACAGCAGAATATCATTTCCGGCCATCAGTGCCCGCAGGTTCACATCCATGGCTTTCGGGGAGCGGCTGATACCGCCCATGTTCAAAGCATCGGTGAATACTAACCCTCGAAAACCCAGTTCTTTCTTGAGCAGATCGGTCACAATTTTTTCCGATAGGGTTGCCGCCAGTGCAGGTGTGTTATCGATACTTGGCACGTGCAAATGGCCCGTTACAACCCCCATCAGACTATCGGCAATGAGTTTGCGGAAAGGATACAGATCGATGTCGCGCATTACTTCCGTTGATCGGCTGACCGTAGGGAGGCTATGATGCGAATCGACATTTGTGTCGCCATGACCAGGAAAATGCTTGGCCGTAGCAATGATATGGGTTTGCTGTAAGCCACGCATATAGGCCGATGCCTTTAGCGCCACGTTTTCTTTCGACTCTCCAAACGAACGAACGCCAATAACTGGATTCGCTGGGTTGCTGTTGATGTCGGAGACAGGGGCAAAATTTATGTGGATGCCCAGCCGCTGGCACTGACGCCCAATTTCGGCACCCATTCGATAAATCAAATCGTTGTTTCGAATTGCCCCCAGCGCCATTTGCTTAGGAAAGTCCATCGTACTATCCAGGCGCATACCCAGGCCCCATTCGCCGTCTATACCAATCAGCAGAGGAACTTTCGACAAGGCCTGATACCGATTGGTCAGCACTGCCTGTCGATAGGGGCCGCCCTGAAAGAAAATAAGACCACCAACGTGATTATTCTGGATGAGGTGTTCAATGTATTGATAATGATTTTCATGGCGATTAGAAAATGTGGCGACCATGAAGAACTGCCCAATTTTCTGTTCGGGCGTTAATGCCTGAAATACACTATCTACCCAACGTTGACCGCTATCGGCCAGCGTAAACACATCAACGGGCTTGGCGGCAGGGCGGAACGTAAAGACGGAAGGCAAGACTGGGGCCGATGGCGTACGAACTGGCGTTACAGTTTTTCGGATAGCCACTTTTTTGGCTCTATGCGAATGCGAAGCTCTGTGGTGAGCTGCCCGACGCCACAAATTACGACCTGGTTTGGTTAAGCCAAACGCTGAAAACAAACTCACGAACAGGAGTCCGACGAGTAACAGGGGTCGTAGAACGGTGTTCTGCATAGGTAAACGACTGTAAACTAATTAGGTCAGTTATCGGCAAGGTAAGGCTAAACCATAAAAATAGGGAAAGCCCGGCGAAAACTATAGCGAATCTCCGAATTATCTAAGTTTTTAACGAAAAAATGTAGGTTATTTGTTTTTTGTACTGGATTAATACAAAATTAAAATTAGGGTAGACTGGTTACTGGCTTAGTAAAAGGCTTACTGACAGGATTTTATCGATTGACTAGTAGAAGGTATATACGTGCAGATTTAGAACAACAGTTGTGCCAGATGCATCAAATTAGTCTGCGGTTTTCAAACTTGTTTTCGGGCAGAGTGACAGTAGAGCGGCCAGGCAGTAGGCTCAATTTAATAGCAAGGGCGAAAAGGATGTTGCCCGGAATCGAAGAGATAGGCCGCAAAGGACTGTAGGAAGGGTAATAGAATTGAACGAAAAAACAAAACCCAGAGCGAGCTGGGTGTACGGTAAATAAAGCATGTGGACAATTCCTAGCGGGATTGTAATGGATTTACCCGCGACAAGGCGACCAGTACCTGTTCAGTCAGGGAGTTTTGAGTTGCCTGAACAGCGCGTTGCCAGGTCGTCACGGGCGGGCAAAGTTTCGTTTTAGCTACTGATGTAGAAGCCTTTGCTCGTAACTGTTTCCGTGCAGCAAACATATTGTGTGGATGCCCCATACTAAACGCTTGCCCACTGATACCCACGAATAAGATTGCGATGATGAATAACGACTTCATGGCCTCTGTTTTTATTTACAATACAAAGATATGGGTTTGGTTTGGTATCTTGCAATACATAGTACTAAATTTTTTGAAATATTTTTTTTCTTGAGCATGGAGCGCAGTGTAAATCAACAGCGTTTATCCACCCCGCGCTCCATGCACCATGCTATTCGTCAATGACAATCCGCTTCACAGCGCCATCTTCGTTCTGCGTTACTGTAATGAAATAAGTACCCTGTGCTTTTTTGCCCAGATCGATCTGGCCAACAAACTCACCAGAGAAATCTTTAATGTCCCGTCGAGCGACTTCTTTTCCTTTCGGATTCGTGACAACAATGCTTACATCGCCTTTCGTTGGTGCCGAAAAACGCACATTTAACTGATCGCGGTCGGGGTTATTGGGGAAGGCATCCAGACTCCGAATGGTTGACGGTTTGCCAGTAAGGCCACGCGCCCAGCCTTCGAACGGACGAGCAATCTGATTTTCGAAATCGCGGGGAAATTCAAACTTAAACCGGCGCATCTGATCGGCCATTGAATCGGCATTGCGTCGTAGCTGAAATTCCCAATCTTTGCTACCCCAGAAATCCTGGTTGTTTCGGGGAGTTTGCCCACGAAATACATAGGCATCGCCAGGAATACGCTTGAGGCCCTGGCGTTTTCGCAGCGCAATTTTGCTTTCGCCGGTATCATCCACAATAATGGTTAACTGACGCTTGCCACCATCTTTCCGCGATGCTCTGACCGAATCGACCAGTTTCGTTACGAGTTGGTCGCGTTGATCTTCGCTCATACCGTCGGTGCGATACGTGCGTTCAATTTCTCGAACATCGTCGCCATCCCGTTCAATTATTCGAATACTTACTTCATTGTTGTCGGATTTTGGCGAAGGCGACACCTTCTTTTGAGCAACAGCCGCACCGCTAAAAGCTACCGCCAGTAGTAGCGCAGGGGCGAACCGGGAGAGGGTTAAAACTGTTTTTTTCATAGGGCCTGAAAATTGCAACGAAGGAATGATAAGTTGTAAAACCAATTGATACAGGGCCTGTTAAAGTTTGTTAACGAGCCAATGAGTAGCCATCTGGTTCGTACTTTTACTATTGACACGACCTGTTCCTAATAGATATAAAAGCAGGATTAAGGTTGCATGAGCGAGTAAAAAAATGTCGAAACAACGCATAAGCTGGATTGTTGCGCTGATGGCCATCGGGCTGTTGGGTCTGGTAGGGCTTCAGCTCTACTGGATAGGAAGTGCGCTGCAATTGCAGAAAGAGCAGTTTGCCTATAAAGTTACTGATGCGCTTCAGGAAGTGGTCCGAACGCTGGAACGGCAGGAAATTGCGTATCTGACCAGGCAACATATTCAGGCTCGTGAACAACAAAGTCGCCTGAAGGCCATTGCTAAAAAAGAAAGTAAGCCAACCGATGAAGAAATAGCCACCCATCAAACGTCGGTTGGTAAGTCGGAGCCAGTAGTTCAGGCCAAATCGTTGAAACGTGCACCGGGGAATCGGCTGAACACTGAGCCATCACTATCGACGGGTATGGCACCTTCGGGTTCTGTTGTTGTTCAGTCAGATATTTTACATCCGATTGTTCGACCGCTTTCGCCAGAGCAAATGGCGGTGGTCGAAGAGTTTGTCCGGCAGCAGGACGAACTCATGGCGGTTGGGGATTGGCAAACGCAGATGATTCAGCAACAGAAATTTGACCACTGGGTTGAAAATGTGTTGAGTAGTGAACTGCTGGCCATTCAGGACTCATTGAATCGGGCGGCAAAAAAACACCCACGTCGGGTGCATGCCAAAACAAAACCGGATCAACCGATTGCTTCGGCTAATACCAGCCTGGCAACGCGTCCGGCTAGCCTGAGCCTGAACAAAGCTGAAGAGCAGTCGCATCGAATAAAGGATATGCTCAAAGGGCTACTTATGTCGGATCGCCCAATCGAAGACCGGATCAACCGGCTGGCACTCGATACCCTGATTCGGCAGGCACTGGACGAACGGGGCATCAGTATTCCATTTGCCTATGCCGTTCGAACCCGGCAGCAGCCCAAATTTTTGTTTACATCGCTAGGGATGGGCTCTCAGCAGTTTGACACTGAAGGATACAAAGCGGCTCTCTTTCCGAATAATCTGCTCGAAACCGGCAATTATGTTTACGTCTATTTCCCGACTCAGCAGCAGTTCATTTTGAGTCGGTTGGGCTTCACGTTTGGTGCTTCGGTTGTCCTGATTCTGGTTATTCTGGCCTGTTTTTATATCGCGATCAATACGATTGTCCGGCAAAAGAAACTGGCCGATATCAAGAACGACTTTATCAACAACATGACCCACGAGTTCAAAACTCCTATTTCGACCATTTCGCTGGCCGTTGAGATGGCGCAGGAGCAGATACGACTCGAAGGTCATTCGCAGCCAGCGCTGGCGGTTCATGGAATAAATGAATCAGAAGAAGCACAGGAGCGAACAGAACAGCTTGATGCCCGTCTGACACGTTACATGAGTATTATCCGCGACGAAACCCGACGATTAGGCTCGCATGTCGAAAAAGTACTCCAGATGGCCCTGCTTGACCGGGGCGAAATTAAGCTGAACCTGTCGACAGTTAATGTGCATGACGTGATCGAAAAGGTGCTTAATAATTTGAGTCTGCAAATCGAACAGCGTGGGGGCGAGGTTGATCTCAACTTCGATGCAGACCGGGAGGAAGTTGAAGCCGATGAGCTGCACCTGACCAACATCGTCTACAACCTGCTGGACAATGCCCTGAAATATTCGCCCAACACGCCACATATTACGTTAGCGACGCGTAGTCTTCCTGAAGGGGTCAGTATCACGGTTACGGACCAGGGCTTAGGCATGACCAAAGACCAGATCAGCCGCATTTTTGAAAAGTTCTATCGCGTTCCAACCGGCAATCGGCACGACGTCAAAGGCTTTGGGCTCGGCCTGAGCTACGTCAAAAAGATTGTCGATCAGCACCACGGCCAGATCACGGTCGAAAGCCAGCCCGGCAAAGGCAGTTCATTCGAAGTTATTATACCTTATACAATGAGTGAAAGAGTGAAAGAGTGAAAGGGTGTGCCCTCCGGCAAAAAATACGCTCTTTCGCTCTTTCGCTCTTTCGCTCTTTACATCTATGCCAAATATCCTCCTTGTTGAAGATGACCCCAATCTGGGGCAGTTAGTACAGGAATACCTGACCATGAAAGGCTATGCCACCGATCGGACTACCGACGGAAATCAGGGCTTACAGCGCTTTATGGCTGGTCATTACGACCTGTGCATTTTCGATGTGATGATGCCTAAAAAAGATGGGTTCACCCTGGCGAAGGAAGTTAGAATGGCCAATCGCGACGTACCCATTATTTTTCTGACGGCCAAATCCATGCAAGAGGATACGATCCAGGGGTTTAAGGTGGGGGCTGATGACTACATCACCAAGCCGTTTAGTATGGAGGAACTGCTGTTGCGGATTCAGGCCATTCTTCGTCGATACCAGCGGTCAACCGATTTAGGTGAGCCAACAGTGTATAAAATCGGCTCTTTTTCATTTGATTACCCGCATCAGTTGCTTTCCAGGGCTGAAAATGGCACATCGACCAACGACGTCGAATCACAGCCGCAGAAACTGACCAGTAAAGAGTCGGAATTATTAAAATTGCTGGCACAGAACCTCAATCAGCCAGTGAGTCGTAGCTTTGCCCTGAAAATGGTTTGGGGTGATGATTCGTACTTCAATGCCCGAAGCATGGACGTGTACGTGACCAAACTACGGAAGTACCTCAAAGAAGATCCTTCCGTACAACTGGTAAACGTGCATGGAGAAGGATTTAAATTGATCGTTTAGAAGTTATAGAGTTGCATGGTTGGAACGTTATGAAGTTTCGGATCTCGTCGAGACGGATACTTTTACTAACTCTACAACTTTATAACAAGTATAACTTTACAACTTTGGCAAATTTAATTCGTCGTCCTCGCCGGAATCGCCAGTCTGCTGTGATTCGTGATATGGTGCAGGAAACCCGCTTGTCGGTTACCGATTTTATCCTCCCACTGTTTGTGATGGAGGGCCAGAATGTTCGCTCCGAAGTGGCATCAATGCCGGGAATTTATCGGCTTTCGCTCGATTTACTGCTTGAAGAAATTCAGGAGTGCGTCGATCTGGGTATTAAAACATTCGATTTATTCCCCAATTTGCCCGAATCGAAAAAAGATAAATACGCCACCGAAAGCTATAACCCGGATGGACTGTATTTGCAGGCGGTTCGCGCTGTTAAGGAGCGGTTCCCGGATGTGATGGTCATGACCGATGTGGCGATGGACCCCTACAGTTCCGACGGGCACGATGGGGTTGTTGAAGACGGTAAAATCCTGAACGACCCTACCCTTGACGTGTTGGGAAAGATGGCACTGGCACAGGCACAGGCAGGAGCGAACATCCTTGGGCCATCCGATATGATGGATGGGCGCGTAGGTTACATCCGGCAGGTGCTCGACCAGGCAGGTTATCATGATGTCGCCATTATGTCGTATGCTGCCAAATATGCCAGCGCGTTTTACGGACCTTTCCGCGATGCGCTCGATTCGGCTCCCAAATTTGGGGATAAGAAAACCTACCAGATGAACCCCGCCAATAGCCGGGAAGCCCTCATCGAAGCGCAACTCGACTACGACGAAGGAGCAGATTTCCTGATGGTGAAGCCCGCCCTGGCGTATCTGGATGTAATTAAATTACTGAACGATAATTTTCATCTGCCTATTGCAGCCTACAATGTCAGTGGTGAATACGCCATGATTAAGTCGGCAGCTAAGAACGGCTGGCTCGATGGAGAACGGGCCATGATGGAGGTATTGCTGTCCATCAAACGGGCGGGTGCCAACGTCATTTTAACCTATTTCGCTAAAGAAGCCGCCCGACTTTTATGAGTAAACTACTGATTCGCAATGCCCGATTAGTCAACGAAGGGCAGATTATAGAAACAGATGTATTGGTCGAGAATGGCTTTATCGCACAAATTAAATCTGGTCTGTCTGATGCAACAGCCGACCGGGTGATCGATGCGGCAGGTCGATATCTACTGCCGGGTGTTATTGACGATCAGGTGCATTTCCGGGAACCCGGCCTCACCCATAAAGCAACCATTGGTTCCGAAGCAAGGGCAGCTGTAGTGGGTGGTGTGACCAGTTTTATGGAAATGCCCAACACCGTCCCCAATGCGCTGACACAGGAGTTGCTGGCCGATAAATATGCGATAGCCGCTCAAACATCGCTGGCCAATTATTCCTTTTTCATGGGCGCATCGAATACTAATCTTGATGAGGTATTGCGTACCGATCCGCAAACGGTCTGCGGCATAAAAGTATTCATGGGATCATCGACGGGTAATATGCTGGTCGATAATGAGCAGATTCTGGAAGCACTCTTCCGGCAAAGCCCAATGCTGATTGCCACCCATTGCGAAGATGAAGCTACCGTCCGCGCCAACACGGAACGATACCGGGCTGAGTATGGCGACCGCGCTACTGCCGAATTGCATCCACTGATCCGAAATGAGGAAGCCTGTCTGAAGTCGTCATCAATGGCGGTTGATCTGGCGCGTCGGCACAATGCCCGTCTGCACATTCTACACATCTCGACGGCGGATGAACTGGTGCTATTTGACAATACAATACCCCTGACCGAAAAGCGGATTACGTCTGAAGTATGCGTGCATCACCTGTGGTTCGATAGCCGCGATTACGCCCGACTGGGTAACCTCATCAAGTGCAACCCGGCCATTAAAGCACCGCATCATAAGGAAGCATTACTGGCGGCCCTGCTCGATGATCGGCTGGATATTATTGCCACCGACCATGCGCCACATACCTGGGACGAAAAGCAGCAATCGTACTGGCAAGCACCATCGGGTTTACCACTGGTGCAACACCCTCTCCTGCTCATGCTCGATTTTGTGCAGCAGGGTAAACTATCCATTGAAACCGTAGTGCGTAAAATGAGTCATGCCCCGGCCGATTGTTTCCAGATTGACCGACGGGGCTACGTCCGGGAAGGGTACTGGGCCGATCTGGTTCTGGTCGATATGAGCCAGCCAACAACCGTTTCAAAGTCAGGACTTTATTATCAATGTGGCTGGTCTCCCTTGGAGGGGCACACCTTTGGCGCTTCGGTAACGGATACGATCGTTTCGGGCGAGCTGGTTTATCAGAATGGTGCTCTCTGCTCCGATAAGCCCGGCCAGCGACTGGCGTTTGCCCGTTAGCGTTGAAAAAATCCTGAAAAATTCTTGTGTTGTGTTATGCGTAAACCCTATCTTTGCAATCCCAACACGGGGAACGCGCTGCCGAAGTGGTGAAATTGGTAGACACGCACGTTTCAGGGGCGTGTGTCTTTACGGACATGCGAGTTCGAGTCTCGCCTTCGGCACACCATAAAGCCGCAATCAATTGTAAATCAGTTGATTGCGGCTTTTGCTTTTTGCCTTGGGGTGGCGGAATAGAATTATGCTATAGGCAACACTATTTGCGGCTCAACGATACTTTTTAATTGTGTCTTTTGGATGAGCGCTTGATAAGCTAAGGCCCGTTGATTGCAAACCTTTTTGCAGGCTAATATACAGGCCTGTTGAACGGGGTAGAAAAGCGCCCTGGTCGGTAGCCACTCGGCTTGTTAATAGCAACTCGCCGAGTAAGGGTAATTGTAATGGGGCTGTGATCTGAAGTAAAGCCGAAAATTGATCAAGTGGTGTGGCAAACGGAGTGTCGTAGGTCCCTTTGTTACGGCTTTCCGAAAATTTAAGCAGCCAGTTAACCGTACTGCCAAACCGACCACTCAGCCCGATATGCCACAGTGTCACTCGGTTATTAATAATCGGCCCATAAGGCAAATGGGGCCGCACATCTCCCTCCGGCGTCAGGAAGGGTGTACCAATCGTATGAGCGCGTGTTGTCCAGCCATCTACATACTGGCTATTGTTGAAATAGTTGACCTTGCCCCGTTGTGCAGGATCATCAATAATAAACTGACCTCCACCCTGGTTAGCTGTGTATAAAAACTCAATAAGCCCTCGATCGATTGAAAACAGGCTACTTCCGCGTTTCTGCCGGCGGATACTCAATCCATTCAGGCCATCAGCAATGGTCGTTAAATACCAAATGGCGCCCGTATCGTAGGGGTTTTGTCGATAAAGTAAAAATGTACAGTTGCCGAGCGAAAATTCTGCCCCTATATCCAAAGAGCCCAGATGGTTACCAATCCGATTTGTTTCATCAAATGAGGTAACATTACCATCAATGGACGCGTTTGAATACGGCAATGCAGTTACTGCATACAGATAAGCCTTGAAGCTGGATGGCAAATGCCCATTGTTCGATAAACTGTTCCCCAGATAGGGCGAATAGCCGCCCCAAATAACCTGATGATTGATGCCGCCAATGAACCGAACGGGCCAGGAGGGCTTTCCAATTCGAGCATAGAGGGTAGCTTGATGCAAGAGGGTATGCTCCACCTTCCGATTGACTGTTTCAAACCAGGCGTGTCCATAGGTTGCGTAAATACTAAGTATGTGTTTGGTGAAGGGCACAGCTACAAAACCATGCGTGCCAAGCTGGATAGTTGGCAACGGCATCGCATTGCCTGACAGGCTGTATGATCCTGATGTGAGCAGCGTATCAACCAGGCCAACTATGGCTTTTCGGCGTCCGGCATATAATTCGAGCTGGTGCCAGCGCCCTTTTAGATAAGCCTGTGGTAAAAGCAGTTGCTGACTCCCTTGGCCAATATTCCCGACCAGTTCTAAGCCATAGCCCCAATCGAAGCGAAGCTTATTACTAGGCTTGTAATCAGCGAGAAGACCCATGCGATATGTCGCCAGTGAGCCTGTCAGGGGAACTGTTCCGTACTGATTGGCGCGAAGCCAGAAGGGGACCGCAGTGCCTGTTGTCAGTACCCCACCAACTTCAATGTATGCTTTGCCGGGCTTTGCTAACGTATCTGACTGACCAAATCCGGGCGATTGCCCTAAAAATATACTCAGAAAAAAAATACTGATAAACGTGCGCATTCAGGAAGACCGCATAGGAGTAAGTAAGCGAAACTACTTAGCAATTGTAGTAGCGGCATTAAGGTGCGATTAAATAAGCTAATGCCTCTCTGAAGGCCCTAATCTATTATACTATCATGGTAATGCTAATCAATGTTTAATTTCCCATTAACATGATTTTTAAGTATAAATCCTTCCTTTGGTGCAAAACCAGAGCCAGTCTTATATCAATTGTACCAATGGACATTTTACGAGTAGCTTGGCGAGTACATATCGTGGATTTCGGCTGGCAAAAAAGTCGGGAGAGGCCTCTTCTAAGCACCACTACGACTTTACCAATGTAACTGATAATAAACCGCTTGTCTGTCTTATTTACAGCCTCTTTGTTGCCCAGAAACGATGCCCCCAATTGCCTTTACGCTATGCAAAGTACTCCTGCTAATACTACTTGTTTATTCCGTTACTGGTCAGCCAATTGATAACAAAGTGGCAGCAGATACATCAACCGAGAAACCCATGCGAGCGATTCAGTTTAGTTACAGCTATATGAACCCGGTCAGTTACCGAGGGCGCACGTTCGGAGTACATCAATGGGGGATGATGCCGCAGATTACCTATCAAACTCCCACCAACTGGAACTTCTATACGGTTGGCTATATCTGGAATAATTTTCAGACGTCGGAGGTGGGCAAAATCGATCTTGGCATTGAAAAAGAAGGCAGGCTAGGCAAGCATGTTAATTATACAGTTGGCTACGAACAGTGGTTTTTTCCGAGTGCCGATCCGGGCGAAACGCAGCCCCTAAGCAACTTTTTTGAAGCGTACCTGTCGGGCGAATGGCAGGACTGGAGCCCGGCAATTGGTACTTATTACATGGTTGGGAGCCAACAGCTTTTGCAAACCGACCTCCAGTTTAGTCGGTACATTGGTCTACTTGATGGCGCAACATGGTCCCTTTTCATGGAACCGTTGGCTAAGGCAACACTGGCCAATCAAAGCTTTATCATCAATGGTATTTATCAGACCACGCTAGACAGGCGGGGGCGCTTGATTCCGTCGGCTCCTGACGTTCGCAAACCATACGGTTTAGTTGCCGCCGAACTCAATTTGCCGATCACGCTGCAACAACCCCGCTGGTCGCTGCTGGTCGATCCGCGTTTGGTAAAACCGTTCAACACGTTGCCCGGTGAACGGACCAGGCTGTTCTTCTACGCTGTCGCAACCCTCACCTACACACTTCACTTCGCTAATGGATACTAAGCCAAACCAAGTTTTTTATACGCCGTCGCGCCGTCGCTGGCGGGTATTTCGAAGTACGTTGCTACTGAGTCTAATGTTGGTGATTGCCACGCTTATAGTCGTTGGCTGGTCGCTGGCCGAGCGTGTCTTCCCACAACTGCCAACCCTTCAGGATAACGAAAGTGCGTTCCAAACGCTGTCAACGGTTGACAGTTCACAGTCGGTAACCTCGGGTAATGAGGGCGTACCGAGGGGATTTCATCGGCATCTGCCAAAAGCAATTAAGGCGAACGGTCGCGCACAGGTTCGGGCCGGTTTCTACGTCAACTGGGATGCTCAGTCGTATCAAACCTTGCGGGATCATGTCTCCCAACTGAACATGGTCATGCCCGAGTGGTTCTTTGTGGGCAACCAGGCCGAACTCCGCACTGATATCGACAACACGGCTGATTCGCTTTTAAAACAGCATCCGGGCGTAGCCGTTCTGCCCATGATATCCAATTTCTACGGGGGCGACTGGCGTGGTCAGAACGTGCATCGGCTCTTAACTAGCCCCAGCCGACGGAAGACGTTCATTGCTCAGGTGCTGACGTTACTTAACCAGCATCACTATCAGGGCGTTAATATCGACTTTGAAGAATTACGGGAAAATACCGATGAAACATTGGTTTCCTTTATCCGGGAAATGTATGCGGCTTTACATCCTAAAGGATATCTCGTTACGATCGACATTGCCGCGTTGAACTCCGATTATAATCTGCCTGCCTTACGCCCCTACGTCGATTATTTTATGCTGATGGCTTACGATAACCATTTCAGTACATCAGCTCCAGGGCCGGTAGCGCCGTATCCTTGGATTGAGTATGTACTGGAAAAAGCCTGCCAGCAAATTCCGTCGGAACAGGTTGTGTTGTGCGTAGCTGGCTACGGCTATGATTGGGCCAAAGGCGGTCAGGGCGTAGACGTTACGTATCAGCAGGCAATTGCCCGCGCCAACCGCCGATCTGCTACGCCCATTCATTTCGATAATCAAACCTACAGCTTATCGTTTCGGTACGTCGATGATCAGGGAAAGCCACATGATGTCTGGTTTAATGATGCGGCTTCCGCCTATAATGTACTGCGAGCGGCCGAAGATTACGAAACGGCCGGGGCCGCTATCTGGCGACTCGGTTCGGAAGACGTACGAACCTGGGATTATTTTGCCCGGGATGTATCGCGCTCAGCGTTGGCCCGTCATCCCCTGAACTGGCAACAACTGCAAACCGTACCGGCTTTAAAGAGCGTAGACTACCAGGGAGAAGGTGATGTGCTGGATGTGAAAGCAACACCCCATGCGGGGCAGCTTCGGCTGGAGTACAACGCTGCTGATCAACTCATCAGCGAAGAACACTATCTAACCTTACCTACGTCGTACGTGATTAGCAAAGTGGGGAAAGCGGACAAAACACTGGTGCTCACGTTTGACGATGGCCCCGACGAAACCTATACACCCCAGATTCTATCTATTCTGGAACGTGAACATGTACCAGCGTCTTTTTTTGTGGTGGGAATTAATGCGGAGCGCAATCTGCCTTTGTTGCAGCGCATGGCAAAATCTGGTTATGAAATCGGTAACCACACTACTTTACACCCCGATTTGACGAAGGTAAGTCCGCGACGACTGTTTTTTGAATTAAATACGTGCCGACGGTTGATCGAAAGCATTACGGGGCGCTCAACGATTCTTTTCCGACCACCCTATAATGCCGACAGTGAACCTGACAAGCCGGAAGAACTACGTTCTATCGCGCTGGCGGAGAAACAGCATTATTACGCTATCGGTGAATCCATCGACCCGCTCGACTGGCAGGTGGGCGTTACGCCACAGCAGATTGTACGACGAATCCAGCAGCAGCAAAATTTGGGCAACATCATTTTACTCCATGACGCGGGGGGCGACCGATCCGCTACGGTAGCTGCTTTGCCTAATATTATTCATTATTATAAAAAACACGGGTATCGTTTTGCCACTATTGGCCAACTCGTGCATCGGCCTGCCGACGAACTTATGCCAACAGCTCCTGTTCAGCGGGCCGCTTTACTGACTGATCGAAGTTTGGTTGAATTGCTTTATTATGGGCAACATACGCTAAGCTGGCTCTTTCTGATCGGTACCCTACTGGCCATAATGCGGGTGTTATTTCTGGCTTTTTTGGCTATCCGCCAAAAGCAGCAGCCTGTTTCGTCAGAGGTGCCGTATCAGGGCTTGGTCAGTGTGATTGTACCCGCCTATAACGAGGAATTGAACGCCGTCCACACAGTTGAAAGCCTACTGGCTAGTTCATACCCGGATCTGGAGATTGTCTTTGTCGACGACGGCTCGCGCGATCAGACGTATAATCGAGTTAGCCAGTATTTTGCCAATAACCCGCGTGTTCAGGTCCTGACCAAGCCCAACGGTGGGAAAGCGTCGGCGCTTAATCTGGGGCTTTCTCAGGCGAATGGGGAAGTTGTGGTTTGTATCGACGCCGATACGCAGTTGTTGCCCGATGCCATCACTCGATTGGTGGCTCCTTTTTCTGATCTAACGATCGGGGCAGTGGCAGGCAATGTACGTGTCGGTAACGTTCACAACTGGCTCACTCGCTTTCAATCGATTGAATACACAACAAGCCAAAACTTCGACCGCCGGGCCTACGGGCAACTGAACTGCATTACGGTCGTACCGGGCGCCATCGGGGCATTTCGTCGCACCAGTATGCTGGCTGTGGGGGGCTTCACAACCGATACACTTGCTGAAGATTGTGACCTGACTGTGAGCCTACTGCGAGCTGGTTATGTAATCAAAACCTGTAATGAAGCAATTGCCGTGACGGAAGCCCCGGATACGCTTCGGATGCTGCTGAAACAGCGGGTCCGTTGGTGCTATGGCATTATGCAGGTTGTCTGGAAACACCGTGATCTGTTGTTTCAAGTTAAGCGGACTGGTTTGGCTAGTCGGGGGTTGAGTTGGCTGGCTTTACCGAGTCTGGTCTTTTTTCAATTCGGGTTTCCGTTGTTAACGCTGGTAGCCGAAATGCAACTGGTGCTTTCGTTATTCACGGGCAGTTGGAGCCTTGTACTGACGTATTTTATTGGCTTTCTGGCAATCGACAGTGTTATAGCTATTCTTGCTTATCGCTTGGAAGGCCGCTCATTGCGCCCGCTATATTGGCTTATTCCGCAACGACTCACCTGGCGCTATCTATTGTTTTGGGTTCTGATTCGTTCCTATGCCAACGCGATTCGGGGCGAAGTCGCTTCGTGGGGCGTTTTGAAACGGACGGGTCAAGTATGGTTACCCGATCAGTCCCCTGAAACGATAGGGTCCGTGGGTGTTCTCAACGAACCGATTACTACGGAGGTTAGAACTAGTTAAGTATCCAGCCCTTGCCAAAACCAGACACCATTGAAGCGGCTCGTTTCAGGGCTATGTGGGATTTAGTTTATCAATTGCTGTTAGTAACAAAAAGTGCCCATCCCTGAGAGATGGGCACAAAGCAGAAGATGAGTAGCTAGGAATAACTAACTTCTATAACTTTTCCTTAGCCACTTTGACATCTTTCTTGGCTTGATCTTTAATTAACTTTCCTTCAGCCTTCATATGTGCCTTACGATCAGCTTTTAAGGCCGCTTTATCGCCAGCCATCTTATCGGCTTTACGGGCTGCTTTGTTCATTTTTAGATCGGCTTTATCAGCCGCAACCTGCGCTTTAGCTTCCAGGGCATCGGTCTTTTTCTTGACATCTTGAGCCTGAACAGAATTAATGGCAACTGCAGCCAACATCATAAACGGGATGAGTATTGTTTTCATCGGAACAGCAACAGAGAATGTAATGAATAAGTATTTTTTACTACATCCTCAATAACAAGGTACCTAGAAAGGTGTTTACGAGGAGCAATTAAAATATGGTTAACCTGACTCTAGGGCATGCAAATACGAAAAGTAACCCATCATTAATCATAAATTAATTCCATTATCATCCGCTAATCAGCTAACAGGTAGAATTTCGCATACATTCAAGTCAGTTAGTTGTTTCACGATTCTCAGAAGGATAAGGATGGAAAAAGTTGTTGATTATGCATTAGAATGGGATGTTAATCCGACCCGGCCAGACTCCTGGCGTATTGTTATTACGACAACGAGGCATAGTACACCCTTCAGGTTGCCTATTGATACCGCTCAGGAATTTCTGGCTGCAGCGCACATGCTTAGCAAGGCATCCGTTATGTACGATCTAAACACCGGTTTGTTAGTGGTGCCACAACGACCAGCTGGCACATAGTAGCTATTCGTACACCTGTGATCAAGTTTGAGCGACTACGTATTATGAAAAATAATGAGAAACTACTTGATCATCTTCAGCAGATCAATCGGGACCGGCGCCCCGATCTGTTGATGTGGAAGTATCGGGCCATGCGTGAGAATGCATTTCGATTTTTTAGGGCTACCCCTTCGCTGTTTTATCAGAATATGCACCCCGAACTGATGGCTGATGCGTATCCAGTTTGCTGGAGTTGCGGGGACTTGCATCTGGAGAATTTCGGTTCTTTCCGAGGTAGTAATAAATTGGTGTACTTCGACATTAACGATTTTGACGAGGCTTTGCTGGCACCAGCTACTGTTGATCTTACGCGGCTTGTAGCCAGTCTGTTTGTGGCTGCTCCGTTGCTAAGACATTCTCCCGAAACAAGTCGGCAGCTCGCTTATCGTTTTTTGACTACCTATCGACAACTACTCTTACTGAGCAAACCACGTTCCATCGAACGGCAAACGTCGAAAGGTATACTCAACGAGTTTCTGACTCAGGTCGCCAGGCGATCCCGCAAAGAGTTAATCAATCGATTGACGCACGGCCATGGTCGAAAGCGACAGCTTCGACTAATAAAGGATCGGATCTTACCGCTGCCAAAGCAGGAGCGAGAGGTTGTCTGGAGTTGGCTAAAAAGCGCATTGGCAGAAGGGGCAGATTATCGCCTTCGGGATGTAAAATTTCGAATGGCGGGCACTAGCAGTATTGGCCTGAATCGCTATGTTGCTCTGGTCGAAAGTGCAAGCCATAAACTCCATTTGCTGGATATAAAAGCGACTCGCTCATCAGTTGCTGAACCCTATCTGAACGTAAGTCAGCCCTGTTGGCCCAATCCGGCTAATCGTATCGTGGCGCTCCAGAACCGGCTTCAGGATGTTCCACCAGCCAACTTATGGCCCCTTGTCGGACTAGATGGCGAGTTTTTTGCTGTGCGCTCTCTTCAACCGCAGGCTGATCGGCTTGATCTGACTAACAAGCGCATTCGAGGTAAGCAGCGATTGGGTAAGTTAATCGACACAATGGCGCAGCTAACGGCTTCAGCCCATCTACGAAGTGGTGGTCATCAGGGGTCTGCCATTGCTGATGAGTTAATTACATTTGCTAACAAGACAGTATGGGTTTCTGAACTGGTGGCCTGGGCCGAAGCGTATGCCCAACAGGTTTTCCTGGATTTTGACCAGTTTCAAGCCGCGTTCGACGCTGGCTGGCCCGGCTCAATCGAATGCAAGTAAGGTAATAGGGGGGGCTACTTATTCGTAAACGTTGATTTGGCAGAGGCTCGACGGCTGGTAATATCAAGAGAAAAAGTTGAGTGGTTGTATACTACCGATCTGGATAGTTGTTAAAGGTTCTGGTAAAAACTCAAAAAATGCTCCTCCTTGAGACGATAGAATCATCATTCATCGGCTTAAAAAATGGGGCGTTTTTAGTAAAGTACTTAGTCTTTAGTTGCATGCTTTGACCATCGTATAATAGGTGGCAGCTAAATAGTCTGGAGCCACTTACAGTTATCAAAACAGTATAAAGCCCAAATTAGGTGTATGACTAGTCCTGAAATAGGTTCGAAGTTATGTCAACCTATTTCAGGACTAGTCATTGACAACAAATAAGCCCCATCGATGTTGATGAGGCTTATTAATTTAGGTTGGCATTTCGGAAAGCACCTTTGAGTAACTTCCAATCAACAGTACGTATTTGATGGTCAAAGAGTTGCGCAGGGATATGGATTGTGGAAAAATTTCGGTATCCATAGAGATCAGCCATGTGCCTGAAACAGCGTGGCTTGGGCGTTCTACCACTTATGGATATGAAAAAAAGCCTTGGGGTAGGTCTACGGCCTTTGGCAGAAGTAAGTCTGAAATGGGGGATTGGACTACAGTTCCCGACTGATTCGTTCGTTGTATAAATCGAGTTCGGTATCAGTGATGACGTTTGAGTTGTGCTCCAATTCCATTAACGCGGCCCATTGCCGGTCGCTTGTGGCCGCTGCGAACGCTTCGAAGCGGAGCTCACTGGCTAGCCAGCGAGTTGGAGATGGTTTATCGTCGGTTAAGGCAATCGCAACCAGGGAATCATAAATATCCCGAGCCTGCGCTTCATTGGAAACCGATGACCATAGACTGGTGTAGGCGTTGCAAACCTCATCTAATTGGTCTGCACTGGCATTCCAGAAGCAGATAAGTGGCTGGCTGATACAGGCGTAAATTCGGATGGAATTTTGGCTCAGAAGCATATGGGCATAATTGTAGTATGATTACTTCACGAATCATGCCAAACCGTATAGAACGACCTCATGAAAGAGGTGTATATATATACTTATTGGTTTAGTTTAATTGGTTTGTTGTCCGGGGATAGCCTTCTATATAGTACTGTAAAGGGGTGTATAATAGGTTTTTAGGGCGTTTTCAATATAAAAAAACGCTGATCCTAGCAGAATCAGCGTTTTGAACTATATGTCTACTTTACTAAACTATTGTTAAAACTTTGCAATTGTTAATATTAAGGACAATGATCGTGCCAAGTAGTAACATTATTGTTCTGGCTATCTGTGGGTTAGGTATAGCTGGCAATGCTTGTTGATCACCGGCCACCTAATGGGAATAAATAACCGACCGAGAGCATTGCGCTTTGTGGCTTTGTCGTGCTACCATCTTCATGGTCGGCCATCAGATAGTTGTAACGCCCTTCAAGTAGTACTTTGCCAGTACCTGCCTGTATCGCAACGCCAACGCCACCAGCTACGCCGTAAGAGAACCGTCCCTGGCCGCTCATATCAATAGCCTGTGAGTCGCTCTGACCGCCCTCCCGAACCGATAGAGCTCCGCTCAATACATACGTGCCAACAGGACCTGCATTGACAAAGAACCGTAGGTTAGGTTGGCCAAAGGCTACTTTCAACAACACAGGTACTTCTACCAGATTATATTTCAATTGCAGATAATCAGAACCTAATGCAAAACGGACGCCATACTGACTGAACAGTACTTCTGGCTGCACTGAAAAGGTTGGGCCTCCAATATTGAACACAACTCCGCCGTGGAATCCCATGACACGCGCTAACTGTACGCCCTGGCCTACTGCCGTAGGGTCGGCTCCGCCTATTGTGCTCGAATTTCCGCCAAACCGTAAGCCCACATGAAACTTACTCTGGCGGGTGTAAGCTGGGCGTGCAGGCGCATTTTCCTGATGGCTGGTTATGGGTTGGGTAGAGGCCGTTCTAACTGACTCTGAATACGTAGGCTGAACAGCGACTGGGGCTTCGGTAGTTGACGGTGCAGACGCTGTTTTTGGAGTGGTAACAGTTTTCTTCTCCGTCGGTGCGACTGTATGTACACCGTTTGGTCGGTTAGCTGTAGTCCGTGAAGCGGAGGCAACTGGCTTCCGCACGGCTGGTTTCGTTTGTGCTGACAGACTGAGTGGCAGAATAGTTAGGGCAATTATCCAGAAATGATTCTTCATCGTTCATTCGTTTTCGTTGTTTTCGATTCGAAATTAGATGAAGCTCCCAGATCGCGTACGTACGTCTCAGGTGAAATGGTATTTTGACGGGTTCAACTGATCAAAAAGGTGATTGGACCAGCAAGAGGTTTGTTGCCAGTATATTGAGGCATAAAGCAGGAATGTCGGAAGAAGAAAGAGCAGAGCCTGTAATGGGGCTTATTTATTCAAAAGGCGGGTTTTTTCAAGAAGAAACCGGGTTAGAACGCCCGTACAAAGGCCAGCAAATGCACCTGTGGCTCCCCAGCCAATATCTTCAAAGCTAAAGAATCGTGTTGGAATTAATAGCTGACCAGCTTCGGCCACAATGACTACAGCAACTAAAATAAGCCAGATCACGAACCAGCGGTATAGAGGCCGGTGATGTGGCGTTGGTAATATGCCGCCGGCAAAGCCCATAAAAACGAAGGGTACGGCTGTTCGCAGGTTACCATTGGCATGGTCGTCGGTCCAGCGAGTGAGCCAGGTGGGCATAAACCAAAGGTGTTTAAAGTCATAATTGGGTTGCCAGCTTAAGTATAGCACGAATGCAACACCTAGAAAGAGGAATATGTAGAGTATACGCATACGTACTGTTATAGGGAATGAATTCGCAGGCATGAATAGACCATGAGTTTACGAGTTTTCGGTGACTTGGCCAAAGCAACGAAACAGAAGCGAAAAATAGACAATGTTGATGATTATTGTTGCTAACAACCTTTTTTTGTTAACTATTAATTGTATAAGTATACTATAAGTTATATATATTGTAAAAATTCAAAATTCGTATAAACTGAAATGGTCAGTTATTTTTTATGTAGATACTATTAATAATGTGACAATTTTCAAAAAGCATGGTCAAAGGTATATAGTAGAGAATAGTAAAACTACTTATATGAATTATTTGCTTTTTGACGACTTGTACTTAAATGTTTCGCTTAAAATTATTTCTTTTTGTATACTTATACAGCCTGTCTGTAACCGCTCTTCCGGCTTACCGGCATATCTCAGGCTACGTTTTTGACCAGCAGACGGGAGCTCCACTGGCCGGTGTAAATGTATATGTAATTGATAATAAGATAGGTACTGTAACGGATTCGGAAGGGCATTTCGCTATGTCGGTTATGGCTGAGTCAACAGTTTCACTAACCTTCTCGTCAGTTGGCTTTGTTCCGAAAACCCAAACCATCGTACCCAAACAGCAGACAGAACTTACTGTATTTTTAACCTATGGGCAGCAACTAGCTGAGCAGGTCGTTAAAGCGACTACTCATACGTCTATCAGCAATAATCCACAAATGAGCGCTATCAGTCTCTCGATGGAGCAACTTGGAAAAGTACCAGCTTTGCTGGGTGAAAAAGATGTTATGAAATTGCTTCAGTTGATGCCGGGTGTACAAAAAGGATCGGAAGGGAATGCCGGACTTTATGTTCGTGGGGGAGCGCCCGACCAGAACCTGATTTTGCTGGACAATGCACCTATTTATAATCCAAATCACTTGCTCGGTTTCTTTTCAGCCTTTAATGGCGATGCCTTAAAGCGCGTTGATATGACCAAAGGTGGTTTTCCGGCACGATTTGGCGGACGGTTATCATCGGTCATTGAATTAACTACGAAAGACGGGCAGCCGGATCGCTTTCGGGGAGAGGCATCGGCAGGTTTGGTAGCCTCTCGATTGACACTAAGTGCCCCAATTGGTAAGCGGGCATCGTTTATGGTTTCCGGACGACGTACCTATCTGGATCTGCTTACGGGCCTTTTAGGTCAAAATACGACGGAGCAGCCTGTACTTAAAACGGCTTTTTTTGACCTTAATGCCAAGTTGACCATTCAGGCTGGACAGTCCGACAAGGTATATATCAGTGGATATGCCAGTCAGGACAAGTTTACAAATGGCTCAGCCCTGCAGTCGAATCTGCGCTGGACGAATGGAGCTGGAAGTATTCGCTGGAATCATCAGGGCGTCAAAGGAACGGTATCTGATCTTTCGCTAATCTATAGCCGCTATCAGATGAGTGTGCAGGACCAGAAAGCACTGGAGCAAAGTAGTCAGAATACCTTTTATACGCTTAACTATCAGTCATCTATTCAGGATATTGGCCTTAAGTATGACCGCACCCATTATCTGAATACAGCTCACCAGATTCGTTTCGGAGGGCAGCTTACCCACCACACGTTTAATCCGCAGGCTTATGTTAGCCTGAATGTAAACGAGCTGCCCAATCAGGCTTCTGACCAGACGGTTACTGCAGCCGAAGCCGGAGCCTACATTGAACATAGCTGGAGCCCAGCCAGCAAATGGCGCTTTACCAGCGGCCTTCGCCTTAGTGCTTATTCTGTTCTAGGTGGTTCAAATACGGCTACAGAAAGCAAAACGCTTCCCGACTCGTCGGCGCGTACAATGTACATACGCCCTGAGCCTCGGCTGTCTATTGCTTACCGAGTTGCTCCTTCGTTCTCGATCAAGGGATCGTATGCTCTGATGAACCAGTACTTGCATTTGTTATCCAGTACGGGTGTGGGTCTCTCTACTGATCTGTGGGTACCAACGGTTAATTCGATCAAGCCGCAGCAGTCGCAACAGGTAGCGTTGGGTATAGCGAAAGACTTTTCGCAGTCGGGCCTGTCGTTAACAGTTGAGGGGTATTACAAGAAAATGAATAACCTGCTCAGCTATCGGGAGGGTGCCAGTTTTCTGTCGGCTGATGCACTGGGAAATGTCAATTCGGCGAAGTGGGTCGATAATGTAACCAGTGGTCAGGGGCAATCGTATGGAGCCGAAATTCTGCTCCAGAAACAAGCAGGCCGACTATCAGGCTGGATTGGCTATACACTATCGTGGACCGACTGGCAGTTTGCCGAACTGAACGGTGGGAAAGCGTTTCATCCACGTTATGACCGACGGCACGATGCCTCTGTGGTGGGGATGTATGAACTAACCCCTGCCATCACTCTGTCGGCTAGTTGGGTATATGGGACCGGTAATTCACTGACATTGCCCTTATCCCGTTTTTCAGGATACTATGATCAGAAAACGGTTGGTAGTCCAATTACTTCAAATGCCCTATATGGTGCTGGTTCGAATGTAAAAGAATATGGCGAGCGGAATAGTTTTCAAGCCGAAGCCTACCATCGCCTTGATGTAAGTGCGCGTTTTACAAAAAAACGTGCCCGTACCGAGCGGGTTTGGGAGATAAGTGTCTATAACGCCTACAATCGGCATAATCCGTTTTTGTATTCGCTGGAGGGCAAAGCCCAGGAAAAAGGCCTCCCCTCAAAAACGGTTTTATATAAATATTCGCTCTTTCCGGCAATCCCCTCGTTGAGCTACACGATCCGGTTTTAATAAACACCTCAGCAACCAGTTAACCTCATTGTACTCATGATTTCTTTTACCAGGAAATGGCTATGGCTGTTTCTGTCAACCGCTTTATTTTCCTGTAATTCAATGCGCGAGGAGGTTGTACCCGAAGAGTTAACCTCGCAGTCGACCAAACTGGTTGTCGACTGTTTTATTTCTCCGCAGGATTCCTTGTTAACGGCAAAAGTAAGCCGCTCACGCCCAATTCTGGACGATCAGTCGGCAAAGACAGTCGATATTTCTGATGCAACCGTTCTCCTGTCGGACGGGAGCAACTCCGTAAAACTGGTCTATAATGCACAACAGGGGGTTTATAGTATAAAACCCCAAAAACTGGTTGTTCGGGAAGGGGGTACTTATACATTAACGGTTTCGACGCCAGATGGTAAGCAGGTGCTGGCCACAACAACGGTTCCTAAAGCGGTAGCACTTAAATCGATGCAGGTTGATTCGTCGCTTCAGGCTGGCGCTGTGCAGAAAGATTTCCGTGTAATTGGGAACTGGCAGGCTGGGGCCGATACCTATTTCCGGGTGAAAGGTTCATACCGAGGCATTCGATATGGAGCTCCTGCCAATGCATCGTTCGAGAACCCACAAGTCATTCCCTTCCTGATGGCGACAAATTCGTTAGGCTTGGTCGAATGCCCGGCTAAAGCAGCAAGTTTGCTGGCTTCGGCATCGCTGGGCGATGGATCGTTTAAAAAGCTGTATTGCTCGACCCAGATTACTATGAATTTACTCCATGTCGATGCTGCTTATTATGCCTACCATGTAGCACTGGATCAGCAGTTACAAGTGTCCAGCAATCCATTTGCTGAGCCGGTTACGCTTCCAACCAATATTCAGGGCGGACTTGGATGTTTCGGTAGCTACAACCAGACGACGCTATCTACTGTGATTAAATAGAAAGCTAGAAAACAGAACGCTGATTGTTATGACAATTATGATTAATACAGATCATAAGTATCATAACAATCAGCGTTCTATGTATTCAGGTTAGTTAGTTTTTAGCGTTGCCAGAAAGCTCACGACATCCCGGATTTCCCGCTTGGTGAGCAGGTACTTCATATCGGGCATGCTCGATGGCGCGTAGGTAGTTTTAGCGATCTTGTCTTTCTTTATTGTCAGATCAGGATCGTCCCCACTTTTCAGGATCAATTCAGAGTCGGTTTCTTTCTGCACAATACCACTCAACGTTTTGCCGTCTTTCAACTCAATCGTGGCCGTACCGAATCCTGGAGCCAGCCGGGCGCTTGGATTGACAACGGCTTCGAGCAATTGCTCCCGCGTCAGGCGACTAGCTACACCATTGAGTCGTGGACCGGCATTACCACCCAGATCGTCGTACGAATGGCAACGGATACACTGGGCCGTCTGATGACGGAAGAAAATTCGCCGTCCTTTATCGGGTTCGCCACCGTATAAACTACCCTGATATGAGGCTAAAATAGCGTCGGGCGACTGTTTGGCCAGAATCGCCTTATGCTGCTCAATCAATTGCGGAGACTTGGTTTCGGTAATGGCTTCTTCCAGTTCCAGGCTCAGATCGACCGGAAGCTTGCCAGACGATAAATCTGCTAACAGTTGATCGAAAATGGGTTTTGTATTGGCAACGGGTAGTTTGCCCAGTGTTACCAGCGCGGCCTGTTTCTCTTCGGTCGAGTGCGTTTGCAGTACATCTTTTAACTGGGCTACCATCTGATCTTTAGGCATGCTTGTTTTTCCGATGAGATCCAGCGCTGCAACGCGTACCCGTTTATCCTTATCGGCCAGAGCCGTTTCGATGGCGGTGCCGATTTGTTTATCATTCAAAGCTGCCAGTGCCCGAAGAGCCTCCTCCCGAATCTCAGCATCGCCGTCGTTTTTCAGCCGATCCAGCAGCACCGGACTTGCCGTGTTTAACGACAACTTGCTGATGGCCCGAATAGCACTTTTCCGAATAGGAGCGGCTGAATTTGTGGCCATTGCGGTATATAAACTCGCTGATTTGGTCTTCAAAACGGCCAGATCACGGGTTATTGGGCCTCTATAGCGACCATCGACCCGGTCGAGCAGCGACGGTTTAGCCCAGGTGCTCAAAGCATCCATGGCTTCGGCGCGTAAGGCAACAGGATTTTTTTCACCGTTGGTATAATCAATCAGATTCTGCATGGCATCGGCCGTTCCGACTCGTAGGTTGGCGTTGATAGACCGGCGAATGAGGGCTTCGTTGGTGAACTTGGTTTTGGTCAGTACGTTACCCAATGCTGGTAGGGCCTGTGGAATCGATAGATCATCATTGATGCCACGCGCAGCTTCGGTTACGACAAATTCGTCGCTGTCGTTCAGGAAGTTGGCGATGCCTGGATTCTGCATCCGGCGCAGGGCGACAACGGCCGCAATACGAACCGCTTTCGACGGATGACTCGACAAAGCAATGATTGGTTCAGCCTTACCGATACGGGCTAGGGCCAGGCTACCCGCGTGCCGGATGTAGGTGTCTTCGTCTTTGTTCGCTTCGAGCAGTGAAATCAGCGGCTGAATAGCTGGTATGTAGGCGATTCGTCCGAGCGCTTCGGCGGCAAAGAAACGTGTACGTGCATTCTCATCGTTCAGCATTGCGACCAGTGCCGAACCGGCTGCTGCGTAGCGAATGTCGCCTAGCCAGCGAGCAGCCTGCGCCCGAATTTCGGCATCCCCGTCTTTCAGATACGGCATCAGTCGCTGGGCGTATTTAGCATCTTTACGCGCCAGTTGGCTTATGCCCCAGATGCTGTGTACCCGCGCCAGTTGATGGTCTTTTTGCTGAAGCATTTGCCCGAAGGCTGTAGCCCCGGCTTCGCCCCGCTTTACAAGTTCAAACTGAGCTTTCTGCCGAACACGCATGTCGGCGTTTTTAAGGTAGCTACTCAATTCATTTACTGGTGTTTTGCTGAAATTCTGCGCCAGTAATCGTTTGGTCAAAGCGCGCTCAGCCCAGTTGGCTCCGTCTTTATCATCGAGTTTCCAGATACGCCCGTAATCTTTGGTATCCCAGCCGTTGATCCAGTCGGCGACGTACATGGCACCGTCCGGGCCAAAATCGAGCCCTGTAGCCAGCACATTACCCAGTATCTTCTTCGACTTATCCAGTTCGAACGAAGCTCCTTTGGGTTTGAGCGTAAATGAATGTACGCCCGATGCCGCCGGGTTACCCACAAACTCAGCAATGAAAAACGTGTTTTTATACTTCGGGCTCAACGCCGTGCCGGGATTGTAAAGCATACCCGCCGGACCGCTAACGAAG
This sequence comes from Spirosoma sp. 48-14, assembly GCF_001898575.1. GTDB lineage: Bacteria > Bacteroidota > Bacteroidia > Cytophagales > Spirosomataceae > Spirosoma. Next base: position 255,621 of record NZ_MKUD01000002.1, on the reverse strand, counting down.
TTGGCCAATGGGGGAAGGATGTAAGCCGCCTGCCCATCGAAACGGGGTTTAAACATCTGCTCGTCCATCCAGACCTTGTAGGTGTTGTTGAGCGGATCGCGGTATTTGCCGTACTGCCAGTTGCTGCGCCAGCCCGTATCCGAGCCGTTAACAATGTAGACTAACCGTTCCTTTTCACCAGGGTGATCGCCATCGTTATCTTCGCTGATCAGGTTGCCATATTCGTCGAATACAAACTCGTGGGTGTTCCGAACGCCATAAGCAAAGACTTCAAAATCGCTGCCATCCGGGTTCGACCGTACAACGACACCACTGTTAGGATGCGACCATTTTTTACCATCGGGCCCAACACCATTGAACCCAATATCACCAATCTGCCAATAAATGCGCCCATCAGGGCCCATTTCTACGCCCGACAGGCCGTGGCCACTGAATCCGATATGAACGCCGTAACCGTGCGAGATCGATTTCTTCTCATCGGCAATGCCATCGCCGTTCTTATCACGCAGCCGCCAGAGGTCGGGGGCTACGGTTACGTACAGATCATTGCCATCCGACAAAACGCCCCCCATTACATCGGTCGTTTCGTCGTGGAAATCGTTCACGACCATTTTCGACAGGTCGGCTACGCCATCGCCGTTCGTATCTTCGAGTCGGAACACCTGCTCGCGTTCTACGGTCATATCGCGCCAGTCGTGCGAACCATCGCCGTTTACGTCCTTGAGCCATTCGTTTTTCTTACTATTGGCTGGCGATAGAACCTGATGCAAAAATGCCCGTTTGTCTTCAACTGTCTGGAGCCGGTTCGATTCAATTTCCCAATCCTGGTGCCCCCGGATATCGAACTCCGAGTTTTTCTGCCGATTGGTTCGGGTGTAATAGAGCCGCCCGAAGTCATCGATATCGATACCAATTGGATCAGATACCAGCGAGTCAACACCCCAAAGCTTTAGCGTAAGTCCATCGGCCAATTGTGGCTTAACCAACGCTTCAACAGCGTGGGCCATTTCGGCAGCCTTGGCCGGAGCCAGCTTTTTGATGCGTTGGGTAACCGGATCATCCATAAATCCGGTAATACCTACCCAGGTCGTTAGCCCAACGGCTGCCAGTGGAAGCAGCGATTGTCGGAGCGGAAATCGCGTTGTTTTTTTCATGCAAAGAATCAGTGCGTCAGGCAGATTGGATGAGCCAAAGTCAGGCTGTTTATAGGGTGCTGACGACTAGCTACTAAAGCGTTTTCTGAGTCTTTTTTAATATTCCGGTGTATTAAATCTTTAGAGGAAGTGGGGTTTTGAGCATTGTTGACCATGCTACGGTATTCGCTGTGAAGGAAGTAGTATGGATAGTAAAGGCACACGGGGTATTTCGCCCAGCTAGGGTAAGGACAGATTTGAGAATCTGATCGTTGTTCGGTTTTGAGAAACCGTTCGCGTCAGCTTTAAGAACCTGAGGCCATGAAAAAACAACAATTTACGCACCCTGATTAAGTAGGTGAGTCGTTAGTTTTTCATCAGCTAACTAGCGTTTACTGATTCGATTATGCGTTACAGAGCGTTGTTGATCTGACTTAAACCGCTGACCCACACCTGCCGACAAGGCCGCGTGTTTGGTGGATCGCCCCTGGACGCGAGCCCGCCACCGACGCCAGGAGGCCGGTTTCAAGTGTTCGCGCATGAGTTTGATTACTACTGACTCTGGCAACCCAAACTGGGCTTCTATTGCATCAAAGGGAGTACGATCTTCCCAGGCCATTTCGATCAATCGGTCCAGGTCGTCTTCACTTAATTTATGCGATTGCGGTTTCATATACCTGTAACGCAGTTGGCAATCGAAAGGTTACTCTACCAATAGTTCAATTGTATACTTGGTAACTGCGTTGCCAGATGATAGCTCTCAAATTGCCTAAAGCGACAGTAACAGACCTACCGATGCATAGTTGATCCAGGTAAAATTATATACCTCGTCTACGTCTGCTCCGCCTTCTACTACCCGGTAGCCCGCTTTTATACCAACTGTTTGATTGATGGCATAAGCACCGCCCAGAAAAATGTCTTCTGCCCGCCCAAAGCGCGAACCCAACGCATCACCTTCCAGCCACAGACGCCAATGCTCATCTGGTTTGTAAACGACATTGACATTAACAAGGGGTACAAAACCCAGGTTAGGAAAATTTGTACGGATCGACTCATTGGCAAACTGGACGTTCGCATCGCGAATTTTGGCGGTTAAACCTACGCCTGCCTGCCATTTCTCACGATTAATAAATTCGTAGCGATAGGTTAAGCGGTAGGAGTTGAACGTATAGTCAACATTTAGTGGTCGGTTAGCAGCAAAAAGCTGGTTGTTGAAATTGACGTCCTGGCTTAATTCCCCCTTGTAACGGACGGTCAGAGGAGCGTATAATAGCGACAAGGTGTGCCGATTGGCAATTGTATAACTTAGCCGGGCTCGGTAGAACACCGTTGGTTTTGCTGTTAGGTTGTCAGGCAGATTGACGTAGGTGCCCCCCTGATTAGGAATTCTGATTTCATTGTAAGGCGTTCCCAAAACTAATCCTGATTCCAGATCGAGCCGTAGTTGGGCCTGAGTCTTGTGTCCTGCGAGAAATAGTAGACTGGTGTAGAGCCCAATTAAAACGACATTAGGAAAATGTATTTTTCTTTGCATTATTCCTAAACGATCTTGCCAACAAATGGTTTTCTACTAAACGCTTAGTAGATTGTGCCCTGCCTACCCAAGACAAAATCTGGGTTACTATAAATAAGACTCCAGCGATTGGGGTCACTTCTCCAGGCATCACCATTCAGACCGATTCAGTTAACGTAATTAAGAACAATGGCATCTGGCATTTTTGCAGTTTTAGATGATATAGCCGCTTTAATGGACGACATGGCTTTAGCCACCAAAGTAGCGACGCGAAAGACAGCGGGCATACTGGGAGATGATCTGGCTGTTAATGCGGAAAAGGCTACCGGATTCGTGGCAGACAGGGAGCTACCTATACTCTGGGCCATTACTAAAGGCTCTCTGCTCAACAAGCTCATTATTGTTCCGATTGCGCTACTCCTGAACGCATTCTTTCCGATTGCCATTACGATCATACTGTTGCTGGGCGGCTGTTATCTGGCCTACGAGGGAGCCGAGAAAATAATAGAATCCATCATCAGTAAATCGAAAAAGGGTGTCCATCCTGCAACAACGGAAGGCGCTCAGCAACATTCGGCCGCCGATAATGAAAAAACTAAGGTAAAAGCCGCTATTACTACCGACTTCATTCTGTCGGTTGAAATTGTCATTATTGCCTTGGGATCAGTAACCGAGCAACCATCCGTAATCCAGATTGTGACAGTATCGGTAGTAGCCTTGCTGGCCACGGTTGGGGTGTATGGTTTGGTAGCACTCCTCGTACGAATGGATGATGCCGGACGCCGGTTGATCGACTGGTCGGATGATAAAGGAATCTTGAGTAAGCTTGGTCATGGACTGGTCGGAGCACTGCCGATTGTAATCAGACTCTTAAGTGTGGTCGGGACCATTGCCCTTTTGCTGGTATCTGGTGGAATATTTGTGCACAACTTACACTTCCTGCATACGTTGCTCCCCGGCGTTCCAGCGTTCGTAAAAGAATTTGGTATTGGGCTGATTGTTGGGTTATTGATGGTTGGTCTTGTTTCCCTGTTTAAGTTGGTTACCCGGCCATCCAAAACGCATACAGCTCATTAATGGGTGGGCTACCAAAAGCAAAAGACTACTATTTATTGTGCATTTGCGTTAACCATACCAGAGCAAAAACTATTCAGAAAATACAACGGTCGAGCAAATCCGCGATTAAACGTACGGATTTGCTCGACCGTTATCAGTTATAAACTTACATAGACTTTCCGCTTGCAATTTCCAGCAGTTCTTTGTCAGGGTGATTTTTTACCTGGCAGGTATTATCAAACAGCATTGTAGCGCCGTTTTGGGCATTATACTGCGGCCAGTTGGGTAAGCTTTTATTGTTTGGATTTCCGGTGCGGGCGAAAGCAATCCAGGCGTTGCTCATTTTATCGGCTAGCGCATACGCATCTTTACCACCGCCGGTCATTTCTTCGCAACGGGCAATATTGTTGAAGGCAAACGGGATTTCCATGCAGTGCATTGATTTATACATACCATCGTTTACGGGCGAATTCCAGGTGAAGAGGTACATATACACCGGGGCAGCCCCCGCAACAGCTTTCTGGTTTGCCTGCCGGATAACACCCGCCCGGAAATTGATGTCGATGTTGATGTAATCGGCGGGGCTGGAGGTTTCGGGATAGGCTTTTTTTACGGCGGCCATGTAGGCATCGGTTTTATCACCAATTCGTTTCTGCATGGCTGCTTTGGCCGCTTCCATATCGGTTACGCGATTGCCCGGATTGAACGGACCAAACTCGGTTTTGGTCGAGCCAACCAGTAACGGGATGTTTTTAGCCAACTCCATCGCTGCGGGGTCTGAAATCTGATAGGGGAGGAAGTTACCGTCATGAATTGGTCCCCAGCCCAGGCCAAAGCCGCCTTGATTTTGACCTTTCAGACTTTCATTGATTTTACGGATGGCGCGTTTTCCGGCCGCATTCAGGCGCTCGTAGGATATTTTTTGCAGCGAATCGACCTGATTAGGCTGAAAATGCAATTCTTCCAGCAACGCAGCACTGACTTTTCGGGCAAGGTCGCTCTCGGTGAAGCTGGTCAGGTAGCTACCACTCTGTACAATGGCTTTGTGGAACAACCCTTTTGCCGAGGGGGCATTCATCAGGCTTGTGACTTTACCGCCACCACCCGACTGACCGAAAATGGTTACGTTGTTGGGGTCGCCACCAAACTGGGCAATATTTTCTTTCACCCATTGCAAGGACGCCACCAGATCCATCAGGCCAGCGTTGGGTGAATTTTTATATTTATCACCATAGGCCGACAAGTCCAGGAAGCCTAGGATGTTCAGCCGGTGATTGATCGTCACCACCACCACATCGCCCTTTTTCGACAGATTCTCGCCGTCGTAGGAGGGCAACTCAACCGACGAACCCGCGGTGAATCCGCCCCCATGGAACCACACCATCACCGGGCGTTTTTTTGCTTCGGTCAGTTGGGGTGTCCAGACGTTCAGACTCAGGCAATTTTCGTTGGTGTAACCCCAATCGTGGTGAAACGGGAATTCGATTTCGTCGTAGGTAGATGTGGTTGGGTCCATCGGACAAACGGGGCCATAGGTCATCGACGAGCGCACTCCTGTCCACGAATCAGGTTTAGAGGGTCCCATGAACCGCTCCGCCTTGGCATACGGAATGCCCTTGAACGTAAATGTGCCATTGTGAATATAGCCACGTACTTTACCGGATGCGGTAGGCGCAACGGCGATGTCTTTACCGGCCATGATTGGCGTGGGCGCTGTTTTCGGGGCTTGCGCTATCGTTAGTAACGGCAGGCTCAGCGCTGCTAACGAGAATAAAATTGTGTTGGTTTTCATTGGGGTTTGGGTACTTGTAGGTTGGTTAATTGTTTGATTTTCAATAGAGCGTTGGAATGACAAAGCCGCAACTCAATCTACAGTGAGGTTCGTGCTTTCGGGAGATTGTTTATTGATGAATTATCGCTTGCTGATGGTCGAAAAAAGAAAGTCGAGGGCTTGGCCGTCGGGTAGTTGTGCAGCAGCCGTTTTATCGCCAAAGACCATAATCTGTTTATCCTTGACGGAATAAGCAGGCCAGTTAGGTAGTCCTTTGCCATTTGGATCACCTGTTTTGATAAAATTGGTAATACTGCCTGACATGTACCAGGATAGCTCGCCATCGATCGGTTCCAGCGGACGAAGCTTATGGTCGATGAAGTTGAGATTGTCGTACATGTAGGCAACTTCTCCGGTATGGAATGCGCCGTAGCGGGCATATTCGCCTGTTGCCGGAATCTTTCGCGTAAATCGATAAACGTAAACGGGCTTACCCTGTTTGCTGGCAATGTTGGCCCAGGTGTAGTTCTGCGCCCCAAAAATCATGTCTCTGGAGATTTTCATCTGCGAACTGGCCGCTTCCGCATCAGTTCCGCCCGGATAGTGTTTCAGAAACTGCTCTGCTTTATCGCCGTATTGCTGCTCGATCTGTTTCCGATAGGCTTCTGCATTCTTTGGTGGCCCAAACGACATGCCTTCGTCTTCGTTCCAGCCTGTAAGTAAGGCTACATTGTTCTCTTTTCCAGCTGCAAAAATGGCCGGAATAGACGATGGCAATACATAACCGTCGATGATCGGACCGCGACCCTGGGCTTTTTTCAGGATTTCTTCGGCTGGTTTGGCGCGCAACTCCGCCAGCGACGATGCTCCCAATGCCTGGGCCATTTTCAGACCAGCTTCTTCGCCCTGCTGAAGCGTCGGGTGAGGGTTTGCAAAGTTGGCTCCACTTTCGGCAATGGCTTTTGTGAACAAACCTTTTGCGAGTGGCGTGGCTACCATGCAGTTTACGCTCATCGACCCCGCCGACTGACCGGCAATGGTTACATTGTTCGGGTCTCCGCCGAATTGAGCAATGTTTTTCTTGATCCACTGCAAAGCCGCTACCTGATCCATCAGCCCGTAATTACCGGATGCATGATGCGGTGATTCTTTCGTCAGTTCGGGGTGGGCAAAGAAACCAAATGGGCCCACGCGGTAATTGGCACTGACGAAAATGATGCCTTTTTTAGCCGTTGCCTCGCCGTCGTAAATAGCACAGCCAGCGCCACCGCTATTAAATCCACCACCATAAATCCAGAGAAGTACAGGCCGCTTCTCGCTGGCAGACTTGGCACCCGACCATACGTTGAGGTACAGGCAGTCTTCACTAATCGGTTCTTTCGGAATCAGGAATTCAGCACTCCATGGCCCAAATGGGTTAGGTGTGCCCTGCATTGGACTTGGCCCAAACGCATCGCACTTACGAACGCCCGACCAGGGTTTTACGGGCTGGGGTGCTTTCCAGCGTAGGTCACCGACGGGTGGTGCCGCAAACGGAATGCCCCGGAAAATATGGACATCGCCATCCTGATTGAGTGTCCCGGAAATCATACCGCCTTCTACCTTCACCGTATCGAAATCTTCGGTAGCAATAGTAAAGGCGACTGATAAAGCCAGGCAGAGTAAAGAAAGGGTCGTTTTCATATAGTGTTTTGTAAGAATAGAACACAGATCATAACCGAAGCGTCGGCCCGGCATTATAACAATCTGCACTCTATCATGGAATAGCAACCTGATTCGCCTTCAGTACCTTACTGAAAAACAATACCTGATAGGGTAGAGCATTCTCCCAGTACTCCCAGGTATGGGCACCGGGCCGTTCGGTATAGTCGTGTGGGGTTTTGTTTTCCATAAGTTGACGGTGCAAATCCCGGTTGCCAACAATCAGGAAATCATCGACACCAATGTCGAAAATGAGGGGTAACCCGTTTTTCTTAAGCTGGTCGGCCAGCGTAACCATCGTATAGCCCGGATAAGGTGTATCGCCTTCCTTCGGTGGACCCAGCAACTTGGCAAAGTTTTCCGAACGGGATTTCGCAAAGTCAGCCGGAACTTTCCAGGTAGCTGTATTAATGTTCATGACCCCGCTCATGCTACCCGCAGCCGAATATAGATCAGGGTGGCGGCTGGATATGAACATGGCTCCGTGGCCGCCCATGCTTAGTCCTGCAATAACCCGGCCTTTGCGGTCGCGGATGGTTCGGTAGGTATTGTCGATCCGGTCGATCAGTTCTTTGGCAATGAAGGTCTCGAACTGGCTGGTTTTGACGAGTGGGCTATCGAAATAATAGCTCGTTGGATCGCCGTCGGGCGTAACAATAATTAAGTTGTATTGATCAGCTAAGCGGTGCAATAGCGTTTTATCTGCCAGTTTGGTCAGCCAGTCGCGAAAGCTTCCGGTACCACCATGAAGCAGGTACAGCACAGGGAAAGGGGTTGTATCTCGCTTCTTAGCCTTTACGTATCGCTCGGGTAGCACGACCGCAGCCCGAAGGGTTCGGGTCATGCTGGCGCTGGGCACATCCAGTGTGTCGACCCTGGCGGCCCGAACCTGCATAGCCAGCAGGCAACCCAATGCGCTGATAAGAATTTTGTTGTACATGGTAGGTTGGCTTATGGAGCTGTCGATCCGTTGGCTTTCAATGTATTGCTGAAAAACAAAACGTGATTGGGTAATGAATTTTGCCAGTAGTCCCAACTGTGGCCACCGGGGCGTTCGCTATAATCGTGGGGTGTCTGATTGAAAACCAGCCTCCGGTGAAGTTCCCGATTGGGCTCGATCAAAAAATCATCGACACCACAATCAACAATTAAATTCTGACCATTGGCTTTCAGTTTGTCGGCCAGATTAATTACTGAGAAGGCCGCGTAGGTTTGCGGCACCTGTTCAATAGGCCCCAGTATCTTCTCAAACTCCAGTTTAATACCGTTCATCATATCTGGGGGAAGTTTCCAGCTTTGCATGTCGGGGTTGAGGGCGCCACTCATGCTACCGGCTGCGCAGTAAAGGTCTGGATGATGGGCTGCCAGCAAAAGTGACCCGTAGCCCCCCATACTCAGGCCCGTAATGACCCGACCTTTGCGGTCGCGAATGGTGCGATATGTGTTGTCGATCTTACCAATTACTTCTTTGGTCAGGTAGGTTTCGAACTGGCTATCTTTTCGAACCGGGCTATCCAGATAGTAACTGAATACTTCGCCTTCAGGCATCGCAATGATGAGGTTATACTGATCGGCTAATCGCTGAATCAGATTCTTATCGGGCGTTTTGGTGATCCAGTCATTGAAATGACCATACCCTCCATGAAGCAGATAAAGCACCGGATAATTCGCCTTACTTTTCGCGTAGCTTTCGGGCAATACGACCACCGCCCGCATGGTCTTTTGCATGACAGTACTCGGCACATCCAGCGAATCGACTTTAGCCGCCCGTATAGATAATGTTGCAAAGAGGCTAAGGCCGAAAAGAAGCGTTTTGATCATGGGTTTCGGTGAAATTTACTGAGCCATTGTGCCATTCGCTTTTAGCACTTTCTGGAAAAATAGGAGATGATAAGGTAACGAGTTTTGCCAGTATTCCCAGGTATGGCCACCCGGATGCTCGGTGTAATCGTGCTCTACTTTGCTATAAACCAGGCGACGGTGTAGTTCACGGTTTGGCTCGATCAGAAAATCATCGACGCCACAGTCAATAATAATCTTCTGACCGTTGGCTTTGATTTTATCGGTCATATAAACGACTGAATTGGCTGCGTATTGATCAGGTGTTGACCCCAGCGGTCCCAGAATCCGGCTGAAGCCTTCCTCTACCCGCTTCTCGAAGGTCGGATCAATGCGCCAGGTCTTGTAATTCAGATCGACAGCACCACTCATGCTGCCAGCTGCGCAATAGAGTTCAGGATGACGCGTCGCCAGGTATAAAGCGCCATGCCCGCCCATACTCAAACCTGAAATGACCCGTCCTTTACTGTCACGAATGGTGCGGTATGTGTTGTCAATTTTGCCGATTACTTCTTTGGTCAGGTAGGTTTCGAATAGGTTGTCTTTCTGGGTCTGGCTGTCCAGATAACCACTGAGTCGGTCGCCTTCGGGCATCACAATGATGAGGTTATACTGATCGGCCAGCTTATGAATCAGCATTTTATCGGGCGTTTGCTTGAGCCAGTCACTAAATTGTCCACCTCCGCCGTGGAGCAGATACAGGACAGGATAGGGGGTTTTACTCTTTGCATACGATTCGGGAAGCACAACAGCCGTCCGCATGGCCCGATTCATAGCTGCGCTTGGTACATCCAGTGTATCGACTTTAGCACTGAAAGCCAACTGTGGCAAGGCGAGTAAACTAAGACAAATGAAGAAATGAATTATGCGCATGAACATCGTTTGATAGAACACATGGGTTCAATTTGAACAGGCTTTGGGGTAGACTCGCAAATAATAGTACCTTTATGTCAAAAGTACGCAAAGATGGATTACGTCAGCAGCGTAACGGTATTTTTGTTGTAAAATTTTATGATCGATTATAACCATCCGGCGTTTCAGTATTATCAGAATGTATCGGAACAGTGCATTCATTACCTGTCCATCGATGGGGTCATCTTTGGGTTTCATCAAAATCAGCTCAAGGTTTTGCTGTTACGCTGGAAAGGTACGGATGAGTGGAGCCTGCCGGGAGGCTTCATTCTGAAAGCGGAATCGGTCGATCTGGCTGCCCAGCGAATTATTCGCGAACGGACGGGGTTACAGACGCTTTATCTGCAACAGTTTCATGTGTTTGGCGAAACGATTCGGTATAATTCGGAGGAAACCTGGCGAAAAATAAATTTACCCGTTCAGGGCATCAACTGGTCAGAACGGACCATCTCAATCGGTTATTATGCCCTGGTTGAATACGCTGAGGTTGTTCCTACCCCCGACTTTCTCACCGAAGAATGCCGCTGGTGGAGTTTGGAGGCCATACCGAATTTACTTTTTGATCACAACCATATTGTTGAAGTGGCCTTGCAATCGTTACGTAAAAATGTAAGTGATCAGCCCATAGGTCATCTATTGCCCGAAACATTTACTATTCCCGAACTCCAACGGTTGTACGAGACCATTCTGGGGCATTCATTGGACGCCCGGAATTTTTACAAGAAAATTATGGCGCAGGAAAATCTGGAACGCCTTGCCGAACGACGAGCCGGAACCCCGCATAAGGCACCTTATCTATATCGGTTTAAGCGCTCACCTTCTGGCATAAACGACATTCCATCCTACACCTGAGCGCTCATCTACACGGTTCATTGACGGGTTTTTCCAGTTCATTCAATTCCAGTGTGGCCTCCCCACTTTTTGGGGCCATTTTTGTGTCGGTGACTAGCGTTTAGTTTAATGCACTGAATCTGCTAGTTGTTACTAAACGTATATAGATAACGTTAGCAATGAGGATTACTCGACTCGAACTGAAAACGAATCAATTAGCTACCATCCATCAGTTCTATTCCCGGCAATTGGGATTGCCTGTTTTGGCACACGTACCCAGCATGGTCATCTTTCAGGCGGGATGGACAGAATTGGTATTTCGGCAGACATATCTTCCTACTGCTCCGTATCATTTTGCGTTCAACGTTCCGTTGTATACACTTGAGCAATACCAGCTCTGGTTCGATTTGCCTTATATTGATGCTGGGTCTCCCGGTGATCGGATTGCTAATTTTGCGGACTGGAAAGCACGCGCCAGCTATTTTTTCGACCCTGATGGTAACATCGTTGAGTTTATTGAGCGACGTGATGCCGCTTGCGAAGAGTCGGCTAGTGGCTATTTTCAGTGCATTAGTGAGATCGGATTAGTGAAAGAGGATGTAAAAGCTACCGCCACTTGGCTTCAGCAGGAATACGGGCTGACTCCGTTTTCTAAAAGTAAGCCGATACCCGATTTCTCCGCCATTGGTGATGATTATGGATTGTTAATTCTGGCAAAAATGGGCCGACCGTGGCTGTTTACCGATTGTAAGGCGATGCCGACTCGCTGGCTTATGGAGTTTATTGACCCAACAGGAAACTACGCGAGGATTGATTCTGGTGCTGAGTAATGGTTTAATTGTCTGATAGGTAGGTGGTTATCTTTTCGGTTGGGGAGTAATTGGTAAGTTCTTTAACGTAGCGGGTAGTTACATACAGTTTTCCTTTCTCCGCTTATGGATGAAAATAACCTTTCGTCTGAATAGATGACTATTTGGTTTTGAGTCTTGTCTTTTGGCTAAAAAACGGTTCTCAAACAGCCAGTTTACAACGCCAAATACTACTATGAACACCTTACTCAAGACCCTTCTTCTGACTTTTCTTGTCAGCTCTACTGCATTGGCCGATCCTGGCAAAACGTCCGGTAAAAAAGATCATCCTACTAAACTGGCCCGCTATCAGGTTGGGACTTACATTACGGTTATGCAGAAGCTTCGTGTCAACATCGACAAGCAATTAGGGGGCGAAGTATCCATCAAACTGACCGACGCCAAAGGAAATCTATATTACGATCATACACTTACGTCCGTTGATACGATAGCCCGGCTGAGCCTGGACCTGAGCGATCTGAACGAGGGAGAGTACCAACTGAAAATAACGAACGGGCTGGAAATGGAAGTCCGGGATATTAAAATCAGCGCAAAAGAGCCTGTGGTTCAATCCCGCAAATTAACCGTCTTATAAAATTCTCTGCTTAACCAAGGTAAGGAAGCAGCCCATGCTGATTGTGGTATATAGGTCACATGCCTGGTATACCGCAATCAGCATGGTTGCTAGTCTTCTTCTTACCCGTATTTCCGGTTTTAGTCTATTGTCGGTTAATCAGTTACTATTTCTGATGAAAGAACCTAATCTTGATCATTGGACAACTGCATTTGCTGTTATTGCTTTTCTGGGCTTGTTTGTGGCGCCTTTGCTACTGATTCAGGCCGGGCAGCGTAAGAGTCAGGTTCAGTACATTGTGGGGATCATTGTCCTGTTTTCGGTCATGCTGATCTACTACGTTCTGTTCTGGAGCGAGTATATCCGTCTATTCCCCTACCTGATCGGCACGATCGATCTATTCTTTTTTTTGTTTGGCCCTTTATTCTACTTATACCTCAAAGACCTGGTAAATCAACCCGTAGTAGGCCGGAAGCGAATGCTTCATTTTTTGCCGTTCTTTATTGGGGTAGCTGCCGACCTGATTGTGCTGATAGCCCGTACGCAGTATCCAGAGTTTTGGGGCCGCCCTGCTCGAATACCCGTCTGGGGGGCTTATTTTAAGGTATTGCCCTGGTTGTATTTGGTTCAACTGGCCTTGTACGCTATCGCTATCTTACGACTACAGCAATCGTTCGGTAGTTTACAGAAAGTGGGTCGCTGGGCATTGTGGGTAAGTTTGTGTTATCTGGGGTTTGTACTGGCGAACTGGTCTTATTTCCTATTGGTCAGACTTCCATTCTTTAACCGGGCCTGGGATTACGGGATCTCATTCAGTATGTCGGGGTTTATTGCTCTGGTCGCTGTGCTGGCCTATGTGCAGCCGCATATCTTTCAGACCAATGAATTTCCGGTTTTTGAAGCAGAGCCTAAAGAAGAACCCGACGCCCGGTACCGCCATTCTGGATTGCCGCCCCATCTGGCTCGTCATTTTGCCAATCAGCTTCAACTGTTGATGCATACTGAAAAATTGTATCAACAGAATGAGTTGCGCCTGGATACACTGGCTGATCGATTATCTATCAGCCGCCATCACTTATCGCAGGTAATCAATGAGCAACTGGGTATGAGCTTTTTCGAGTATGTCAATTCGTTGCGGGTCGAAGAGGCAAAAACGTTGCTGGCCCAGGTATCACGACGGGAATTGAACGTAATTGAAGTGGCCTACCAGGTTGGTTTTAATAATAAAGTGTCGTTCAATAAAGCCTTCAAACGGGCTACTGGTCGAACACCCAGCGAATTTCGACAAACGATGCAGGCAAAGCCCAGATGCGATCCGCACGACCAGCTTGAGGATGCCTAAATGTGGTAATGTTTATCAGAGTTACCGTTTACTACTCCCTAATTCGGTTGATTTAGCAAGGTTTTTATAGAGCACAGATTGGTATGATTCATAGGATTTACGAAGATCTTAACCAATCATACGAATCATAACAATCTGTGTTCTATTGCTTGAGACAGTATGATTAAATCATTGTACATAGCCGGAAAGCTGCTTGCTCAGTTGGACGATTATAAAGACTATTTCCGACCCTGGGCCAATCCATTTCCGACCTGGCAGGGAGCGGCCCAGGTGATTGTTGCTGATATTCACGATGGTCAGTTACTTCCCGAATTGTCGGTAGAAGTGTTTAATCCTGACTGGGTTGATCGGTATCTGTTCCGGGAGGCAAAAGCCAATGCCACGAACCTGGTTCCGACCTTGTACCTGCACACGCAGCCAACTACGGAGAAGCAATTGGAAAGCATCCGTACGATGGTAAAAAAAATCCGGCAATCCATTAAGAATTATCAGCACGATTTTATCCGTGACAGCCAGATTGACGACATTGAACAGAGGCTACGGTTGCTTCCGCTCGATAATGCGATTAAATATCTATTTACAATCCGGCTCAACGGGCGGTACTTTGGAGACGATGAAAAATACCGGGCTCTTTTTCTGAACGACCAGATGCCCTATGCCACCTACTGGCGCAAGTCAAGAGCTAATAACAAGGTATGTGCCGTTAGTTACGAACCGGTTTCAGAAGTGTGGGGGCGGGTGAATACATTGGGGTTTACGGTCGAAAAGCCTGCGTTCTCCCGAAACGGGTTCGATGGGGAAGATTCGTATAAGATGTTTCCGGTATCGCCCGATGCGGTAAAACGGCTGGAAGGGGCTAAACGACTGATACTGGAACGGCTGGCGCGACCCTTTTTTGGCATGAAATATCTGATCATGCCCCGCTTTTTCGACACCGTTCCCGATGAACAGGCAACGCAGTTTTTAGCCCGTTTCCTGCGGTCGTCGGGTACCGCAACAGCCAGCGTTCAGTCCATATACACGTTTATCAACCCGGCGGAAGCGGTCGATAATACCTCGGACAACAGCATCGTCGATAGTGAGCCAGTGTATTACGATATTTTCTTTTACGAGGAGAAACAGGCTCAGTTCGCAATCAAATTGCAGGTGTCGAATATTCTGCCCGCCCGTTTCAAACGGGTCATTGCCGTCAAGAATGCTGTTGAACGAAGTTATCAAGGCTTAACAGGGCCGGTTAGTCTAATGCAGGGAAGATCTGAACCGCTCAGGATTTCGCTGGCTTCGATCAAGGATTATTTTGCTGAACTGGTTAAGGTAAAAGGGAAAGACAAATGGCTCTTTCACTCGTTCTTTTTCCACGTTATTGACGCTATTTACTACAACCAACCGCTAGACCGGGAGCAGCTTCTACGTGCTTTTATGGCTCCGATTCGGGCGGCTTTCAAGGCTAATGATGCCAGTGCTTATCTGGTTAATCGACAGATCCGACATTCGTTTGTATTGCTTCAATTTTTCTATCAACTCAATCTTTTTTCTTTTTCTAGCATGAAACCTGCTATGCCACAACCCGTTGGACTGATTCCCGAGACGTTCGAACGTCAACACCCCGATCTGCTGACTCATCCCCTTCGGCGAGCCGCTTTTTACCTGGGTTGTGAGGTCGAGCTATTGCTGGCCAAGCAAAAAAGCTTTTACCGGAACCAGCCGTTTCGCCAGTACCTGAATGGACTGAATCTGGATGTTGACCAACTCCGAAAAATCCACCTTAAACTGACGGCTAAGATTGGGGAGTATATGGATACCGGAATAAACGACAAGCGGCATTTCTATCCGGCCGAGCTGGCCCGGCTGGCCGAGCTGGATACGCATATTGGCCCTGCGCTTCTGCTAGCCGATAATAGCCTGTCGAAAACCGAACTATCCTATTCGTTTGCAGTGGGTATGGCGATGCAAAAAGCCTTTACAATAGAGCAGATTCGGATCAATCGATTGAAAAAGACAGTAGCTGGGCCAACGGCATAAGGTATGCGTACAATTCAAAATCGCAGTGAGATCCTGTTTTTATACGATGCCAAACGCTGTAATCCGAACGGAGATCCGCTGGATGCTAACCGGCCTCGTATCGACGAAGAGTCGGGCTGTTGTCTGGTGACCGATGTGCGACTAAAACGCACCATTCGCGATTACCTGCTCGATCATGGTTTCGATGGCGAGGCAGGCAGTAAAGGAGATATTTTTATTCGGTCGGTGGGGGGCAGGGCCGTAACAGGTACTGAGCGGGCAAAAGCGTATAGTAATCGGGAAGAGTATCTGCAAAAGTTTATTGATGTCCGATTGTTTGGGGGGGTGTCGGCACCGAAGGCCAGTCCGAAAGTTGGGAAGCAGGTCAGGGAAGCATTTCTGGTTGAGGCCGGTATCGACCTGGAAAGTGGGGAGCCCGAAGAGCCCGTTGATGCCCACAAGTTATTCCATTTTACGGGCCCGGTGCAGTTTGGCATGGGGCGTTCGCTAAATCGCGTTCAGGAAACGTTTATGAAAGGGACCGGAGCGTTTGCTACAAAAGAAGAGTCGATCCAGAAAACGTTTCGGGAAGAGTACATCATCACCTATGGCCTGATTGCGTTTCATGGAGTGATCAATGAACAGGCTGCCAAATACGTCGGAACCACGGATGAGGATATTGATCAGTTAAACGAGGCCATCTGGTACGGCACCAAAAACCTGCTTACCCGTTCCAAAAAAGGCCATATGCCTCGATTACTGGTCAAGATCGATTATAAAGGTGGCTTCTTTATCGGTGACCTGATCGAACGACTCCAACTGATTCCCAAAGCGGGTAAGCGGGAGGACGCCTATAGCGATATTGACGATTTTATAGTCGACACCTCGCAGCTTGTAGCCGTTCTGACAAAATATGCTGACCGAATCGAACGCATCTCCGTATTACAGGATGACCGTATCAACCTGTCTGACCCTATTCTGACGAAGCCATGACGAGTCGGCAAATTCTGATCTTTGATATTTGGGGCGACTATGCTCATTTCAAGAAAATTTACGCGACAACCTCTGCCGTTTCCTATGCCATTCCGCCAAAAACATCTTTGTATGGCTATTTGGGGGCCGTGCTTGGATTATCCAAAATTGACAGTGCCTACCTAAAAACGTTTGCCAATAAGCAATGCCTGTTGGGTATTTCAGTACGTAATCCAATCGTAATGAAACGGTTAGGTGTCAATTTGCGGTCAACGCTCAAACGGGTCGATGATAGTGCAAAGCCTTCGTTGGTCGAATATGTGTATAAACCGCGTTATCGGTTGTTCGTCTGGCATCAGGACGAAACCGTTCGACAGGAGCTGAAAAAGGCAATCGAATCCCATACCTGTGTCTATACGCCTTCGCTGGGGTTGGCGGGGTTGCCGTCTAATTTTGAGTGGATAGGAGAGGTTACGGTAAAGGCACACCGATCGGCAGACCTTGTTGCGATTCATTCGGTCATTCCAAGGAAGTATCTGCTGGGTCTGGAAGAGACCGCTTTGCTGGAAGGCAGCAATGAACTGATTGAACAGAGCTTGTTTGCCATCGAAATGAATACGGATCGGGAGGTTACCGAACGCGACGACATCTTGCTGGACCGTAAAGGAAGGCCGATTCGAGCCCAGGTAACTGAGTATTATCCGGTTAAGGAAGCTAATGTTATTCTTTTCTGACCTTGCTGATTATGGCCACGCAGACATTGATTCCGCAAACAACAATCACCTTTCCGGAAATTACACTCCATACGCGTGATGCCCATAAACTGCGCGGGTATTTTGGGGAGTTGTTTCGAAACTATTCGCCCCTACTGCATAATCATCTTCAGGCCGATAATGAATCGGCTACAGAGGCCATTCGGTTTCGCTATGCGTATCCGTTGGTTCAGTACAAAGTGTTAAGACATATGCCGACGCTGGTTGGATTTGGCGAGGGCGCTGAGTTACTTACCCAGCTTTTTCTTCAGGTATCTACGTTATCGATTGATGGCAAACACATTCCGGTTCATACAAAGCACATTCGTTGTGAACAGGTGCCGATTGGTATGGCAGATGAACTGGTTGACTATCAATTTGTAACACTATGGATGGCCCTCAACCAGGCGAACTATAGCGATTATCGACGATATTCAGAGGCTGACCGAACGGCACAGTTAAAGCGTGTCTTTACCAGTCAGATACTGGCCACCTTTCGAACGTTTGGGTTATGGCTGACTCACCACGATCGGTTGATGGTGCATTTGTCGCTGGACGAGCGGGCCACTCAATTTAAGAACCAGCGCATGATTGCCTTTTCGGGTCGTTTTCTAGCCAATGTCGTCCTGCCCAATGGACTTGGCTTAGGCAAAGGCGTGTCTCGTGGTTTCGGCAGCGTGGAACGGTGTGTCCATAGTGATCAGCCAAATCAGCTTGTCACCCGCATGCATGACACATCCTGGCAACCATTCTCATAAACTATACATGGATATAGAACGGTAGAGGGGAATGTGGTGTCGGTTACTAATAACCGACACGGTGCGGTTTCTCAACACCGAACCAGACAAACCGTTCGGTTTCTCAAAACCGCACCAAGGCCAGATTTAAGGATATGGCCTCACTCTAACTGGACAAACCGCTGTACTTGAACTAACTCAAACAACTTCTAAAACTTGACAAACCTAACGGAGTCAGATGTTCACATCCGATATCACAAAGCAGAATCCATTCAAAAGCAGGATTGAAGCATATCCATTTAATCTCTTAAAAAGAGTGATTTTTTAGAGGTGTCCCCGTTGAAGAAGGGCTGAAAAATGGACTTAGGCGGAGGGTTATTCTCGAAACAGCACAGGCTGCGTTGAGAATAACCCTCCTCGTTTTTTGTGCAAACGGCCCATCACTATAAAAGCGATAACCTTTATCGGGATTACCCTTGACCACTGGCTTACACGCGTCCTTTGAAAGGATTGTAGGGCTGCTGTCCGACGTATGCACGTTCTAACGCACATACTTGTTAGTCGGGCTTTTGGTTTGGATAGCCGCCGTTTTATTGATTTTCTATGTTTCAATCTTTACTCAAAACATGAAGTTCACGTTCATCACAAGCTGGTTGCTGGCCCTGTTCGTTTGTTGTACAGTATCAGCGCAGGATGTTAACGTCAGTGGACGTGTTACGTCATCCGACGATGGCCAAACCCTGCCCGGCGTAAGCATTCAGGTAAAAGGAACCACAAAAGGTACTACCACAGATGCCAATGGTCAGTATCAGATCAGTGCGCCAGCCAATGGTCGGCTGGTTTTTAGCTTCATCGGCTACGCTAGTCAGGAAGTTGCCGTTGGCAATCAATCGACCATTAATATCGCTTTAGTCACTGGCGCGCAAAGCCTGGACGAAATTGTCGTAACGGCACAGGGTATTGAGCGCGACAAGCGTTCGCTGGGATACGCAACGCAGGAAGTTAGTGGTAATATTCTGGCGCAACGATCAGAACCAAACCTGCTCAATGCTTTACAGGGCAAGCTGGCGGGTGTCAATATTACCGCAGCCAGTGGGGCCCCCGGTGCCTCGACCAACATCAACATCCGGGGTATTACCTCCTTTACGGGAAGTAACCAGCCGCTTATTGTGGTCGATGGGATTATCTTCAGTAACGATGTTAACCTGACCCAGAACACGCTGTTCGGTACACAACCCGCCAACCGGCTGGCCGATATTAACCCCGAAAGTATTGAGTCGGTCAACGTGCTGAAAGGACCAGCGGCTGCGGTTCTGTACGGTTCGCGGGCGTCGGCTGGGGCCATTGTGATTACGACCAAATCGGGCCGAAACCAGAACAACAAGACCGAGGTAACGGTCAACTCGTCGTTCAATGTTCAGAATGTGTATGGCCTTCCTCGCTTTCAGAACGATTACGGTCAGGGTGCCAATAACCTGTTTGTGTCGAACTCGACCAACTCCTGGGGTCTGCCTTTTGGGGGTGGTCCTACGTCGGTAACTAATACGCAGGGCAATACAGTGCCCTATCAGGCATATCCCAATAACGTAAAGGATTTTTATCGGCAGGGTACCATCCTCCAGAATTCGGTCAACATTGCCTCGGGCGATGCTAACCGGAATTACATTATTGCCATTGGGAATACTTTGCAAAACGGTATCATCCAGAATTCGAAGTTTAATCGGACCAACGTGCAGTTAGGCGGAGAGTCGAAGCTGCAAAACGGGTTGCGTATCAGTGGAACCGCAACGTATGTGCAAACCGTATCGACCGGGATTCCGGGTGGTAATGGGGCCAGTGCCTTTGGCCAAATAACCCGGATTCCTCGTAGTTACGATCTGGCAAACGAACTTTATCAGGATGCAAATGGCCGGAGTATTTATTATTCCACTACCAACAATAACCCGCAATGGAGCGTAAATAATGAGAAGCTGGATAGTCAGGTAGACCGTTTCTTTGGCAATTTCCAGATTGGCTATGACATCACCAGCTGGCTGAATATAGCCTATCGCGTAACGGGTGACACCTATACCGATCGACGCAAACTTACCCTGCCCATTGGGGCCGGACGCTCACCAGCCGGAGAAATCCAGCAGGACAACTTCTTCCGCAACGAACTCAACGGCGATCTGTTGATTTCGGCCCGTAAAGACAATCTGTTCGTAGAGGGGCTGAATGCCAACCTGTTGCTGGGGAATAACGTTAACCAGCGTAAAACGCAGGAAGTGCTGGTCGATGCCTCGTCGCTGACCATTCCCGGTTTCTACAATGTGGGCAACGGTACCGTATTTACGGCTGGGACCGGCACCGGCGAATTCAGTACTGCCCGTCGGCTGATAGGCTATTATGGTCAGTTGTCGTTGAATTACAACAATTACCTCTTCCTCGAACTATCGGGCCGGGCCGATAAGTCGTCGACATTACCCCAGGCCAATAATACTTACTTCTATCCGTCGGCGGCTCTCAGTTTTGTGCCAACGGATGCGTTTAAGCTCAATTCGGATATTCTCTCCTACGCGAAGGTTCGGGCTAGTATTGCTCGCGTAGGTCGCGATGCCGATCCATACCTGCTTACATCAGTCTATACCGGAGCAGCCTATGGAAACAACACCGCGAATATTACCTTCCCGCTTCAGGTCAGTAACGGGAGTATTCCCGGTTTTGTGGTGAGCGGCCGAATCGGGAACAATAACCTGACGCCCGAATTTGTGACGTCGTATGAAGTGGGTATGAATCTGGGTTTGTTCAAGAATCGGTTTAGCATCGATGCGTCCTACTTCGATACCCGGAGTACGAATCAGATTTTTAACGTAGCGATTGCGAATACAACAGGCTTCGATACGCGTACGACCAACGTCGGTGAGTTACGAAACCAGGGTGTTGAGGTTGTTCTGAATGCTACACCCGTGCGGGTCAGTGGTTTCAAATGGGATCTTTCGCTCAACTACACCTTAATCCGCAATAAAGTCATCTCGATTGCGCCAGGCGTTAAATCGTCGTCGGTGGGGAGCTCGGCCACAAACCTGGTTGGGTCAGGTGCCAATGCATTTACGGGCATTACCCCGTCGATCTACGAAGGCTATCCGTATGGTGTCGTTGTCGGTACAGCCAATGCCCGTGTGCAGAATACCGATCCGAATGGCTTATACTATGACCCAACCGGACAATATGTAGGACAATATGTGGTCAACGGAACCTCGGGACAGTTTGCCCCTGGTGTTGCCAATTCGGTCATTTCCAATCCGCAACCGAACTACATCGCCGGTCTGACCAACACCTTTTCGTACAAGGGAATAGCCCTATCGGTACTGATCGATACACGTCAGGGTGGCCAGCTTTACTCGTTCCCGATGGTCGATCTACGGGGTAATGGTTCGCTGTACGTGACCGGGCAGGATCGGGATCAGCCGCGTATTTTACCCGGTGTGATTCAGAATGCTGACGGGACCTTCCGGCCCAACAACATTCAGTTGAGTCCACAGGCGTATTGGGGTGGAACGGGCTTTACCGGCTTGGGTGGATTAGCTTCCGAAGCGGCTGTGTTCGACGCTACAGTCTACCGTCTGCGTGAAGTGGCCCTGAACTACACCTTACCAAAAGGCTTGTTAGGAAAAACACCGTTCGGCTCGATCTCGGTGGGTGTCAGTGGTCGGAACCTATATTTCTATGCGCCGAATTTTCCGGCCGATCCTGAAATCAATACGCAGGGAGCTGGTAACATTCAGGGGCTTGACCTGAACGGCCCACCAAACACCCGCAACTTCGGTGGCAATATCCGACTCACGTTCTAATTACTCTATTCAACAAAGAATCTCATGAACTTACTGAATCATAAACGCTACCTGTTGCTGCCCTTGTTTTTGGGTATGGGTGCCTGTAGCAACTTTCTGGATATAAATGTTACGCCCAACAACCCAACAGCCGTAACGCCGGCTGTATTGTTACCGGGTGCTCAGGCAGGTACGGCTTTCGCGGAATCTAATGAGATCAATCGGTTTGCCGAAACACTGGTTCAACATCTGGCCGGAGCGAACAATAGCCCCGCCAATTATGATGTGTTTCAGACAAATGGGGCCGATATGGAAAACCAGTGGCGCTTCGAAATCTATAACGGTGGGCTCGTCAATTTCCAGAAACTGATCGAACTGGGCGATGCGACGAATTCAAAGGCCTATACAGGTATTGCCAAAATCATGAAGGCGTATACCTTCTCGATTGCGACAAATATGTGGGGTGATGTTCCGTATTCGCAGGCATTACAGGGTGAAGCGTTCACGGCTCCCCGTATCGACAAACAGGAAGACATCTATAAAGGTAACTCGTCGCAGGGCATTCAGAGCCTGTTCGATCTAGTACGCGAAGGCATCAAAGATCTGGATGCTCCATCAGCCTTGAAGCCCGGTGTTGAAGATTTGATTTATGGGGGGGATCTGGCGAAGTGGAAGCGGGCTGGCAATAACCTACTCCTCAAGTTCGCGACTGTAATCAGCCGTAAAGAACCGGCTCTGGCCACCAGCGTCATCAACGAGGTACTGACGGGCAATAACTACATTACGACCAACGCCAACGACATGAACTTTACGTTCGGATCGACAGTCGGTAGCCAGGACCCGCGTTACAGCTACACGTATGTCAGTACGTTCAAAGACGACATCATTTTGAGCACGCGGTATTTGAACCTGCTGAAAAGCCTGAACGATCCTCGGTTGCCGATCTTCTTCACCAAGCCCGGTGCCGATTACGTAACCATCGACAACGGGTTTCGGGGAACATTGCCAGCACCCGTAACTAACTGGTCGCGGTATAATAAATTCATTACGGGCAATTCGGGTGAAGGTCCTGTACGGATGACCACCAATTTTGAACGGGCGTTCATCCTGGCCGAAGCGGCTTTACGGCTGGGCACACCCGGCGATCCGCAGGCTCTCTATACTGAAGGCATTACCGCATCCCTGTCATTGGCTGGCCTGTCCGCCGATCAGATCACAGCTTATTTGGCCGCCAACCCAACAGTAGCGACGCTTTCGGGTACCAATGAACAAAAAATCGCCCAGATCATCACCCAGAAGTACATCGCCTGGACCGGAAACGGCCTCGAAGCCTGGAACGATTACCGTCGGACTGGATACCCCGTTCTGCAACCTTCCCAGAACGCAGCCGGTATCGATGGCACCCGACCTGTTCGGGCGGTGTATATCAATACCGAAATTCAACGGAACCCCAACTTCCCCAACCCCGCTCCCCAGTCGAACGTACGAGTGTGGTGGGATGTGGATTAATGGTTAACTGAACTCACACACGCATTTTCATGAAAAAGATACTTTTAAATCTGTTGTTGCTGGCCCTGGTGGCTGGTGGCAGCTTCTCCTGCAAAGACGATCTGGTTTACAGTGATCTGGTGCGGGACAATCGTCCGGCTATTCCGGTAACGTTTCCTGGA
Source organism: Spirosoma sp. 48-14 (assembly GCF_001898575.1). Taxonomy (GTDB): domain Bacteria; phylum Bacteroidota; class Bacteroidia; order Cytophagales; family Spirosomataceae; genus Spirosoma. Next base: position 232,160 of record NZ_MKUD01000002.1, on the reverse strand, counting down.
ACGACTACTTATGGATTCAATCCCTTCATTGTCAGTTCACTGGCATCGGGCGGCCCAATTTCATTCACCTTATCGATACCAGCCAGCAGTGGTCGCACTATTAAGGAGATTACCAAGGTGCTGGGTGGTGGAACGGGCATCACCGTCGGGAACCTCAATTCGGGGACGTATGCTACAACACTCCTGAACACGGCTCCAATTGCAGGCAGTGGTACTACAGCGGTATTTACGACGACAATCGCCGATTTCAAGAAGAAATATCCGAGTGTAGCTACCGCTCCGGTTGCGTTACCCAACTATACCGAGATCCAGTTTTTGTTTCTGGTAACACTGGACGACGGTACGCAGATCGTTCCCGAACCCGTTCGCGTTCGAATCGTAAACTAATTAGTAAGACCTAACAGCTACCGTAAAGAAAGCCTGCTTGCTGTTGTGAGTAGGCTTTCGCTTTTCTAACTCATTTCAACCGACTCCCAACCAGTCTTTTTATATTGTTGAAGCAGGTACCAGCAAAGGATTATCGAAAACGGTAGGGCTATCCAGACGCCGAACGGGATGCGTGTCAGACCGTAATGCGAAAAACCAACCAGCGCCAGCACCAGGCTGATGAGTAGTCCGCGAGCCGTATTGTTTTGCTTCATGGCATCCTGCTCAATTGAAAAGGGCATAGAGCGTGTCGAAAGCAGGGCTGCGCTCAAGAGCATGACCAGCGAATTACTGAATGCCAGCAGGACATCGCTGATTTTGTCAAGTCCGTATCGGAACAGGACATAGGACGATAGCAACGTGTAAAAAGGCACCAGCAGTTTTATAATAATGGCTTTCAGTGACCCCGACAAGATACTACCTGGCTCCTGAATAGGCGCACTGCCATATACCCATGATGCCCGATAATTGTCCGAAACGCGGAGCTGGTATTGGGCAACCATCACATAAATACCGCCGAAATAAAGCGCGAACAGATAAAAGAAGCTTCCCGAACTAAAGCTTCCGCTCTGAAACGATATGGCGATGACATAGGCTAACCCGAAGCCCAACTGTGGATAGGTTTTGAGCTTGAATTTCCGATCCCGGCTTGTTATTCGCCAGGTAAAAGCAAAGGCCGCTCGCTCAAGTGAATCGTTGGTAAACCAATCAGCTAGTTGTTCCATCCAGCTTTGCCGATTGGTCGATGTAGTTGCAATTGGAGTTGGCGTTGTCTGCCCGTCCTGATCGATACTACTTATTTTCTGGGTAAAATCGGTAGTTAAAAACCGATTCATAAACCATAGACCAGTAAATGGAGTAAGCAGCGCCAGCGCCAGAAAAATCAGGTGTGTTTGGTCGAATACAGGTTGAATAAAACTTTCAGTCGCTCCCGCCATCCACATCGGTGGTATCAGGTAATGCCAGCTTTGATGGGCCAGTGGCTCCTGCAACATTCGTTCGGAGCCGATGAGCCGGGGCAAAACCTGGTAGCTTCCGTAAAACAGAATCGCCATCACAATCTGAAAGTAATTGATCACTTCCCGAAGCTTTTCCTCACTGGTAAATTTCATCAGCACCAGATAGAAAATGTTCGTCAGAAACACCATCAGGATGGCCGAAAGCAGACTCAGTAATAAAAACAACAGGCCCGAAGCCGCGCCAAATCGACTTGCCAGAATGAAAATGCTGACTACTGTTAGCGACAGTGTAATGGCAAACAAATAGCTGGTGATATGCACCACACGAGCCAGCCACAGGGTTCGGCTACTGACAGGCCGGGGCAGAATAATCTGATTGTCGGATGAGTCGAGAATGACCGATGAAAAATCGGAGATGAGCGTCATGGCGCAAAGGGCCATGATGTAGCTAAACTGTAAGGTTAACGGAAGAAACAGATTTTCTTTGGGCGCAATACCCAACATAGCGAAGCTAATGAGCCCGCCGATAATCGCGTAAATTGCCAGAATCCGGATGAAATTAGTATTGCTCTCGCCAGATTGCTTTCCATAGCGCCCCAAACTGACGAAGCTTCGTCGGCTGTCCATTGTAAGCTTGACCTGTACAATGGCTCGCAATTGACCGTAGTCGGCGCCCAATGCTTCGAAAAGCGGTTTCAGCCGGTCGAGAATCCACAGTATAATGGTAATCATGCCGATTAGTTTTTCAGGGTGTGAATAAACTCCTCAGCCACGCCCGTTTGTCCTTCATTGCCCGTCAATTGAGAAAATAGCTGCTCCAGCGATTCGGGGCGTTGATGCTGAAGCTCGGCAAACGTACCGTCGGCAATCACCTGGCCCTGATTAATGATAATGATGCGATCCGAAATTTTTTCAACTACATCCATCAGGTGCGAACTGTAGAAAATCGTTTTGCCATCGTTGGCCAGTTGCCGAATAATTTCTTTCACCAGTACCACGGCATTCGCATCCAGGCCCGACAGCGGTTCATCCAGGAAAATAACATCCGGGTTATGCAGAAGCCCCGAAATAAGCAGTACTTTCTGGCGCATCCCTTTCGAAAACGTCGTCATGCGGGCGTTGGCGTGGTCGCTCAGTTGAAAGAGTCGGAGCAGGTCGAGGGCTTTGCGTTCGATATGGGCAGGGTCTAACTCATAAAGCTGGCCGATGAACTGCAAATATTCCATGGGGGTCAGCGTATCGTACAGGGCAGCGTTTTCTGGTACATAGCCAACCCGCCGTTTAATCGCTAGCGCATTGGTTTTGACATCCATGCCCAATACAGTCGCTTCGCCCGCATAATCGGGGAGCATACCCATCAGAATTTTAATGGTGGTTGACTTCCCGGCTCCGTTGGGGCCAATATAGCCGACCACCTGACCAGCCGATACGCTAAGGTTGATGCCTTTAAGCACGAGGGACGAACCATACGACTTTTGCAGGTTCTGTAGCTGGATAACTGGCGTTGGATTCACGGAAAAAGGGTTCAGTGTATCCGAAAGTACAGAAAATCCCGCCCAGCTACAAGCCGAACGGGATTTATTACATTAATCACTAAAAACGGTTACGCCACAGTTGCCTCGGTTTCAACCAGGTTGTGTTTTACCAGATACTCGGCAATCTGCACGGCGTTGGTAGCCGCTCCTTTACGAAGATTATCGGCTACGATCCACATATTCAGTGTTTTGGGTTGGCTTTCGTCGCGACGAATCCGACCTACGAACACTTCATCTTTACCATGTGCCGTCAGCGGCATTGGGTATATTTTGTTTTGCGGGTCGTCCTGAACGATAACCCCTTCGGTATTGCTCAGAATATCAACCACATCGCTTACTTCAAATTCGTTTTCAAATTCGATGTTGACCGCTTCGGAGTGACCGCCAATCGTTGGGATACGAACAGTGGTAGCCGTCACCTTGATGGAATCGTCGCCCATAATTTTCTTGGTCTCGTTCACCATCTTCATTTCCTCTTTGGTGTAGCCATTGTCGAGGAATACATCGATGTGTGGGAGTACGTTCAGGTCAATCGGATGCGGGTATACTTTGGGTGATTCATGATCACCTTTACGCTCGGCAAACAACTGATCGACAGCCGCTTTGCCCGTTCCTGTCACCGACTGGTAAGTTGAAACGACCACCCGCTTGATTTTATAATGATCATGCAGAGGCTTCAACGCTACAACCATCTGGATGGTCGAGCAGTTTGGGTTAGCAATGATTTTGTCTTCGGGAGTCAGTACATCGGCGTTGACTTCAGGAACAACCAGTTTTTTGGTAGGGTCCATCCGCCAGGCTGACGAGTTATCGACAACAACAATACCCGCTTCGGCAAATTTGGGAGCCAGCGCCAGCGACGTACTGCCACCCGCCGAGAAAATCGCAATAGCAGGTTTGGCAGCGATGGCGTCTTCGAAACTAACCACCGTGTAAGGTTTACCCTTAAACTCAACCTGTTTACCAACCGAGCGCTCGGAAGCAACGGGAATGAGTTCAGACACGGGGAAGTTACGTTCTTCCAGCACTTTCAGGATTTCGCTACCGACCAAGCCAGTAGCTCCAACGACTGCGATTTTCATTGTAGTAATGCGGGTATAAACCCGCAGTTGATTAGTTAACAAAAGCGGGCTTCCACCCGCATTACAAATTTGGAGTGCAAAATTACGCCAAAACTTTGACGCACAGGAGAATTATTACGAAAAAAAACAGATACCCGATGGGGTGATGCAGGCGCTCAGTGGAACGTCGGTTGGTTCTACATCATCAATCTGTTCCAGGCTTTCGAACAAGGATAGGCCAACCTTCTGGCAATCGGGTCGGCAGTTGACTAGAAAACGATCATAAAATCCTTTCCCATAACCTATTCGATTGCCCTTCCGATCAAAGGCAAGTAATGGCACCAGGACTAAATCGAATCGATGACTCTCGATGGCCGACTGATCGGAACTAATGGGTTCTGGAATCCCCCAGCGATTTTCCTGGAGCGATGTATCTGGCAATAGAGGATAATGCCGAAGTTGATGAGTGGCTACATCTGTCACAGAAACAGCTAGTTCAATAGCTGGATACAACGCCCAAAGCTGTCGGATAATCAGCCAGGTGTCAACCTCCTGTTGTCGTTGAATCGGAAGAAAGCAATGAACGGAGGAAGGTGTTTTTTTGAGTTGAGTGAGAAAGTCGAAAAACAGCTGGGCTATGGCCTGACTCCGGAGATTAACTTCATCCGCAGTCAGGCTCCTTCGTTTGGTCAGATACTGACGACGTAGCTCGGCTTTGGTCATTCGGCTATTCCATACAAAGCTGCATCCGGTAATCGAATGGATCGAAAACGGAGAGCATTTTCTGTAAAAACGATTTGTCGTTCAAGTAGAATGTCAGGAAGTTTTCACTCCGTTCCTGTAGCCCACCATTAGGAAATAACTCTGCCTTGACCGTTAATAGCTGCCGAACGCCCGTTTCCTGATTTCGTTCTTCGGCCCGTCGCATTTTCTTCTCCAGCCGGGCAATGGCATTGGCAAACCGCTTGGTTTCGGCCAGAACGGCTTTTTCGAGCGTAGGGTCAACCATTTGTGCTTTGTGCAGAATAGCATCCAGCGCTTTATTGACCACTTTGTTTTCGTTGTCGAACTTAAGGGTATGCCGGGCGTGGTGTTCGATGTATTCGTGCTTGATTTTCAGCGTGTCCTGAAATAATTCTTCAGGAGTCAGGCCTAACTTACAAATGCGTTTGTTTGCTACGGATGGAACATACAGCGCAAAATTCCGGGGCATCAGAATTGGGAAAGGCGTCTGGAAATGATCGAATACACCTTTTAGCTGCAACCAGTAAGGCACTTCGGAAGGGCCGCCGATATAAGCCAGATTGGGGAGAATGGTTTCCTGATACAATGGCCGTAGCACTACATTCGGACTGAACTTTTCCGGGTGTTCGTCCAATAGACTAAGGAGTTCGGCTTCCGAAAAACTTAGTTTGGTATGGACAACCCGATAGCTGCCATCCTCTTTGCGCTCGATGCGTTCGCGAAGTTGATCGTCCAGATAGAACAGATTAATGTCGCGGGGAGCAATAACCGTTTTATAGCCAAGCTCCTCCAGTTGCTCAGTGCGTTGCTGTACCAGTTCGCCGGAGTGCTGATGCAGCAGTTCGTCCCGCATGATAGGAGCAAAAATGCGTTTAAGTGCAGCGTCGTCGGCATCCAGACAAATCAGCCCTTCGGCCCCAAACAGTTCGTTTATATAATAGCGGGCTGCATTGGCAAGTGTATCGTGCTTCAGATACGCTTCTTCAAACAAGGCCAATTTTTCAGGGATCTGTTTGAAGAGGGCCGCTAGCTCCTGAGGGTTCATCCGACCAACGGCTCCACGCTGTTCGGTTTGCCAGGTATAACTTCGCCCAAACATTGAAAAATGGTTGATCTCGGCAAAGTCGTGGTCTTCGGTAGCCATCCAGTACACAGGCACGAAGTTGTAATCAGGATAAGTCTCCTTAAGCTTCCGGGCCAGATTAATGGTCGTGATTAGCTTATAGATAATGTACAGTGGACCCGTAAAAATGTTCAGCTGGTGGCCAGTCGTTACCGTGTAGGTGTTCGGCTGGAGCAGTACCGAAAAGTCAGGCTTGTTGGCAAGTGAGCTGTACTGCCGTTCCAGTGCATCGACCAGAACCCGTCGTTTTTCTTCATCGAACGATTTCTCGTTAAGCTGACCACCAAAGGCAGCTAGTTCGGGAAAGCGATTATAAAAAGGGGCTAGAGTAGCAGTTTTAGTAATGTAATCGAGAAATAGTGACGAAAACTGGCCGGTAGAGCTAAGCGGCAGGTACTGACAGTCCATTCGGAGCAGGGTTGGGATTTTATCGGCTCAACAACAGAAGGCTCCGCAAGGTTCGGTCAGGGGTAAGGGCTTTGTTATTGCATTCGATAAAACTCAAATAACATCCAAAATATGAGACAGTTGAATTTTTAGTGTAGGGACATCATTCGTGAGTATATCCCAGATTAGAGACGGATCTATACCAAAAGATTAATGTACCAAAACATGCCGGAGGCCAGTAACCTGACGACATTGTACTTCTGGAAACTCACCTCTGATAGTTTCATCAAGGTGATTGCAAGCCTCACCAATAATTTCAAGCTGTTTGATGCAGGCAAACCGCATCATTGAGTTGTTCAGAAATTCAGGGAATGGTTGATCGTTTATATAATTCTCAATCTCGGCAATAGCATCAAGAGCATGCTCAAGTCGTTGCCTATTACCGAACCGTCCTTTCATAGATGAGTTGTTTATCCTGGTCGATAAATGGACGGATTCGGGGTGACAATCCATTCATAGAAACCAGGTCAACGGATTTACTTAACTTTTCTTCCAGATCAAGTTTCATACTAACAAACTGTAGACCAACTGGGCGGCTATAATCCAATTCTACCAACAAATCCAGATCGCTCTCTTTATTAGCTTCATTGCGAGCATAAGAACCAAACACATAAACGCGCAACACGGGTTTGTCCCGTAGATAACTTCGAATTACCTGTAGTTCGCCTGTGGTCAGTTTCATCGTGCTATTTTACACAACTGTACCGTATAAATCAAAATCTTCGGCCCGGTCGATGCGGACGTTGGCAAAGTCGCCGATACGGACATATTGGCTCGCCGGAACTAATACTTCGTTATCAACCTCAGGGGAATCGGCTTCGGTACGGCCAATGAAATAGCCGCCCTCTTTCCGGTCGAATAATACTTTATATGTTTTTCCTACTTTTTGCTGGTTCAGCTCCTGCGAAATACCCTGCTGAAGCTCCATCAATTCGTCGGCACGCTCCTGCTTTATATCGGCTGGAACATCGTCGGGCATAGAATAGGAATGCGTATTTTCTTCGTGTGAATAGGTAAACACGCCCATCCGGTCGAAGCGCATCCGTTCTACGAAATCATAGGTTTCGGCAAACATGGCCTCCGTTTCGCCCGGATGCCCCACAATCAGCGTAGTCCGAAGGGTAATGTCGGGAACTTTGGCCCGGATGGTTTCGATCAGGGCTTCGGTTTTGTCACGGGTAATACCCCGACGCATCAATTTCAGCAACTCGGTCGAGCCGGTTTGCAGCGGCATATCGAGGTAATTGCAGACATTTGGCCGGTCGCGCATCACATCGAGTACTTCGAGTGGAAAGCCCGATGGATAGGCATATTGCAGTCGTATCCAGTCGATGCCATCTACATCCGCCAGACGGTTGATCAGGTCGGCCAGATTGCGCTTTTTGTATAGGTCAAGCCCATAATAGGTTAAATCCTGAGCAATCAGAATCAGTTCTTTTGTACCTCGCCGTGCCAGTGAACGGGCTTCGGTCAGCAGTTCATCTATCGAACGGGATACGTGTCCTCCACGCATGAGCGGGATGGCGCAGAACGAGCAGGGGCGGTCGCAGCCTTCGGCAATTTTCAGGTAGGCAAAATGAGCCGGTGTGGTCAGTAGTCGTTCACCAACGAGTTCATGTTTATAATCGGCGCGGAGGGTTTTCAGCAACCGGGGCATCTCGTTGGTACCAAACCAGGCATCGACATCGGGAATCTCGACTTCAAGCTCGTCCTTGTACCGATGCGACAGGCAGCCCGTTACATACACTTTATCGACCATGCCTGCATCTTTCGCATCGACGTAGCGAAGAATGGTATTGATCGATTCTTCTTTTGCATTGTCGATAAACCCACAGGTGTTGATGACTACGATATTGGCGTCGTCTTTCTTCGATTCATGGGTTACGTCCATGCCGTTGCCCTTCAGTTGCGTAAACAGCACTTCCGAATCCACAAGATTCTTCGAGCAACCCAGCGTGACGATATTGATTTTATTGGTACGTGATCCTTTGGTTTTCATTCGTAATGTGGTCGGACTGGCATTCCAGCAGCCTCTCCGCTAAATCTTTCAACAAGTGGACAGGCTGCTGGAACGCCAGTCTGACCACGTTACACTAAAACACCGCCTGATGGGTAATCTCTACTTTTACCTCAGCGCGGGTATTCTTCCGAACATTGACCGGAAAAAGATTATTGTGAGCATCAGATAGATTGGCATACAAGCCTTTAGGCTCACGTACCACTACCGAATAGTGGCCAACAGGCAGGCTGACGCAGAATTTGCCGTACTTATCCGATTTAACCGTTTTTATAGGTTTTATATTCCCGACGGAGTCAATAAATCCGTTATCGCCCATTTTTACCTGATTCATATTGAGCAACGAGAAGATGAGAACCTCGCGTTCAATGGGTGTTTCCTGCGAAGAAGTCTTACCGGGGCCAGGCATGTGATTCCCTTTTTTCTGCAACACAACTCCACAAATTCCCTGAAACGAAACGGGTCGGATTAGTTTATGGCCGGGTGCTTTTTGAGTAGAACAAATGAATAAAAGGCCAAAAAGAATTAATAAGCTACCAGGACTACGCATAATTTCGTTTGACAAAACTTAGAAAATCCTCTGATAACTTGACCAGCCGTTTAATTTCTTCTACAGGGAAATCGCCATCAATATCATAGTCAGCTATCTGTCTATGCTCAAATAGCACAGCGAAACTGTCTTTATGGGTCTCTGGTATTTCGCCAGACTTTATGTAATGCAGTGAAAACATTTCGCGGGCCGACGAATGACGTTTGGTGACAATGTTTTTTTCCGCAAGGAGTCCGCGAACGAGCCAGAAAAAACAGTAGTAGCTCGATGTAATCGCCCCGTTTGGGAACTCAGTATTTACGATTAGTTTAGCATTAGCTAAATACGCTTCGGCTTTGCTGATACAATGGCTCAGATCTTCGCTCATAAATGCATTTACCGTCCTTTCGCACCTCTCGATAGAAAATCCGGTTTGATGTAGAAAATTGGCTTTTGGATACAACAATTGCGGATATTGGAATGAATGTTTTAAGGTAATAATCATTCCGGGCAGCTATAGTAGTAGATACTTCTTTGAATGGTGAAACATTCTCTTCGTCTAAGACCACTAAATAATCAATGTCCGATTCTTCATTGTAATCGCCACGAGCGTATGAGCCAAATAGTACAATTTGGGTTAGTCGTTCACCATAAATTTGCTGCATCATCTCGGTAACGTCCCGATTGACTTTCGCTAAATCTGTTATGACTGCCATAATCGCATTCGTTATTTCTTGAAAAACGAATCGACAAACTCCATCTTGTTAAATGTTTGCAGATCGTCGATTTTTTCGCCAACGCCAATGTATTTGACCGGAATTTTAAACTGATCGGAAATGCCAATAACGACGCCACCTTTTGCGGTTCCATCCAGCTTTGTGATAGCGAGTGCCGTAACTTCAGTGGCTTTTGTAAACTCGGTCGCCTGGATAAACGCATTCTGGCCAGTTGAACCGTCGAGAACCAGCAGCACCTCATGCGGGGCATCGGGTGTGACTTTCTGCATGACCCGTTTAATTTTGGTCAACTCGTTCATCAGGTTGACTTTGGTATGCAGTCGACCAGCCGTGTCGATAATGACGACATCGGCGTTCATATCCGTTGCTTTCTTCACGGCATCGTAGGCTACTGCCGATGGGTCGGTGTTCATACCGTGCGAAATAACAGGTACGCCGACCCGGTCACCCCAGAGTTTGAGCTGGTCGACAGCCGCTGCCCGGAATGTGTCGCCAGCGCCTAGTACAACCTGTTTGCCTCGTTTATGAAATTGGGCGGCCAGTTTGCCAATGGTCGTCGTTTTGCCAACTCCATTGACGCCCACCACCATAATTACATACGGTTTTGTAGTAGTCGGCAACTCAAAATCGTCCAAAACATTGCGTTCTGGCGTTTTGGAATTCGTATCCGAGAGTAAAGAGGCAATCTCTTCACGAAGAATACGGTCAAGCTCACTGGTGCCCATGTATTTATCACGAGCAACTCGCTCTTCAATCCGGCGGATGATTTTCACAGTGGTTTCAACCCCTACATCCGATGAGATCAGAACACTTTCCAGTTCGTCCAGTACTTCTTCGTCAACGGTCGATTTCCCGACAACAGCCCGCCCTAGTTTCGAGAAGAAGCTGTCTTTCGTTTTCTCTAAGCCTTTGTCGAGGGTTTCTTTCTTTTCTTTCGAGAATAAACCGAATAGAGCCATAAAAAATAATCGTTAGTCGATGCCGGGTCGCCGGTACGGTCGTCACTGGTTAGTCGGTAATAATAGCTACAAAAGTAACGTAAAGGTTAGCGACTACTGACTGACGACTCTTTTCAACAAAACTCTAACAAAAAAAGTCCCACAGAGCCTGGTAGAGGCTGTGGGACGAGCATCTTTTCTGGAAATGTTCCGCCGTATCGGTTGAAGGTATCAAACTAGCTTTTCAGCGCAGCTTGTACGTCATCAATAGGGACCATTTCTTCTTTGAAGGTATAAGCGCCGGTTTTTGGCGATTTAACGGCTTTGATGATTTTGGCAAATGCCTTACCGTTATCCTTCGTTTTCAGGGTTGCAACTACCTTTTTTGCCATGTCTTTTTATGGTTTACGGTTTACGGTTTCAGTTTTTGGAGGCTAAAGCAAGATTAAAAACCATACGTTAGCCTCCGAAAACTGAAATTGTAAACGTCAAACTTATTTAATTTCTTTATGCAACGTTACTTTTTTCAGGAACGGATTGTATTTCTTCCGCTCGATACGAGCCGGCGTATTTTTCCGGTTTTTCGTGGTGATGTACCGGGACATGCCGGGTACACCGCTATCTTTCTGCTCGGTGCATTCCAGAATAACCTGGATTCTATTGGCGCCTTTCTTTGCCATTGCTAACGTTCGTTTTCTCGATAAGGAGCGCAAAGGTACGGAATTACTTTTATTTTGCCAATAGGTTTTTTAGAAAAACAGATGATTTGTAATGAATTAAGTCGGAATTTTTGTTCCGGTTTGACTTTCGGTCGTTAGCTGGCGACCTTTGAGGAAATACGGGCCTCCTAAATTTAGGATCAGGCAATAGCCTATTTAGTTAGGAAGCTGTTCGTACGTGCTTCGCCTTGGGTGGGTTAAACCAAACATGACAACAACAACAACAATAGAATACGAGTATGCGCCGGGCCATTTTCGGGCTTCCGAACCGAATGTATATCGGCCAGATATGCTCGGCGAAGGTGAAATGGTGCTTAATATGGGACCTCAGCACCCATCGACGCATGGCGTTCTACGACTCGAGGTGGTAACCGACGGCGAAATCATTAGGGATGTTGTGCCACATCTGGGTTATCTGCATCGTTGCTTCGAGAAACATGCTCAATCGTTGCCTTTTAATCAGGCTATTCCGTTCGTTGACCGTCTCGATTATTTGGCCGCTATGAACTGCGAACATGCCTTTGTGATGGGCGTCGAGCGGATGCTGGGGATTCAGAACGACATTCCGAAGCGTACAGAATATATACGGGTGCTGGTGGCGGAACTGAATCGGATTGCCGCTCATATGGTTGGTATTGGTACCTATGCGTTGGATATTGGGGCTTACACGCCTTTTCTCTGGCTCATGCGCGACCGGGAGCATATTCTGCGGATGCTGGAGTGGGTGAGCGGGGCGCGTATGCTCTACAATTACATTTGGGTTGGTGGTTTATTTTACGACTTGCCCGTCGGATTTGAGGAGCGTTGCCGGGAGTTTGTGACCTACCTGAAACCGAAACTGCAGGAACTGCAACAGTTGGTTATCGAAAATGAAATTTTTATAAAGCGGACGGCCAACGTGGGCGTTTTGCCCTTGCCAGTCGCGATTAACTACGGCTGTACAGGGCCTATGCTACGTGGCTCAGGTCTTCGCTACGACCTACGTCGGGTCGATGGTTATTCGGTCTACCCCGAACTGGACTTTGCTATTCCAATTGGAGAAGGCAAAATGGGAACGGTAGGCGACTGCTGGGACCGCAACTATGTTCGGGTGCTGGAATGTTATGAGTCTATTCGAATCATCGAGCAATGCCTTGATAAACTAACTTCCGATCATCGGCGTACCCGTGATTATGATCCACAGGCAGTTGTCCCGAAGAAAATACGTCCAAAGGCGATGGACTTTTATGTGCGGGGTGAGAGTGCCAAAGGGGAACTCGGATTTTTCTTCCGAACAGATGGTAAATCAGACATACCTGTCCGCTGCAAAGCCCGCTCGTGTTGTTACCACAACCTCTCGGTTATCAGCGAAATCAGCCGGGGAGCCATGCTGGCCGATTTAGTAGCCATCATTGGGTCAATTGATGTGGTGATGGGGGAAGTGGATCGATGAAGTATTAGGAGCGAGGAGTTAGGAGTGAGAATGGCGGACGCATACTCTCTTTGGCTTGCGCCAGTATTCTCACTCCTAACTCCTCGCTCCTAATACTTTATTGCTCAAGTACCAGAATATCAGCGCTATTGCGACCCAGGCCGTCGTAATCGAGGCCGTAGCCCAGTACAAAGCGATTCTCGATCTCGAAACCTACATAGTCCAGCTTCATTGGCTTTAGCAAAGCTTCTGGCTTGAAGAGGAGCGTAGCAATGGTGAGTGACGAAGGTTGGAAAGCGCGGAGTTGCTCGCAAATGTCGTTGAGGGTCCGGCCGGTATCGACAATATCTTCAATAACGATAAGGTCTCTGTTGGCGATGGGTTCGGTAAGGCCCAGAATTTCTTTCAATTGCCCGGTCGATGATGTGCCTTTGTAAGACGATACTCGCAGAAACGTTATTTCGCAGGGTATTGTCAGATTTTTCATCAAGTCGGCAGCAAACAGAAAGGCACCGTTCAGAATGACCACCAGAAGCGGCTTTTTGTCGGCATAATCCTGATTGATCTGGCTGGCTAATTCCTGAATCCGGCTTTGAATCGATTCGGCGGGGATAAACGGGACAAACGTTTTATCGTTAACGGTCATTGCATTGGCGTCTGTGAGGGCCGCAAAGATACGGTCATACGCGGGTAGCAGACAAAAAATGCAGGTAAAAATAACCGTTTGTAAACGGACTGCTGTCAGATTGCGTTCATGTAAGTAAAGCAAATTCATCGGATTTAGCGATGGTGTACAGGTTTTTAGTATTCCTTACAACAGAATAAGCCGGTAGAATCGTTAATGACTGGTAATCAATACCAAACAATAAAGAAGGCTAATGAAAAAACTCCTGTTGACGGTATGGCTGACGAGCGTGGCGCTTCTGGTTCAGGCTCAGCTCTACGACCCGTCGGCTTTTGATAAGAAATATGATGGCTTGCTGAAGCACCCTGGTGTGCAGATTGAGTCGGCGGAGGCTATCAATCAGATGTACAACTACAAGTTCTACGAGGCTGATAAAGAATTTAAGTGGTTGCGTATCCGCTACCCGAACCATCCCATGCCTACTTTCCTGATGGGGCTGGCCGAATGGTGGAAAATTGTTCCGAATACAGATGTAACGGATTACGATGATCGCTGCCTGATGTATATGGATTCGACCATTACGCTCGCAGAGAAGTTGTACGATGAGAGCGACAATAAGCTCGAACCCGCATTCTTTCTGGCTGCATCTTATGCCTTTAAAAGCAGACTTTATTCTGAGCGGAAGAAATGGGCAAAGGCGACTTTTGCTGGCAAAAACGCGCTGAAATACTTCGAAAAATGTAAAGGGAATGCCGATTTCAGTCCTGAGCTGCTGTTTGGCGATGGGATGTATAATTATTATGCCCAGTGGATTCCTGAAAACTATCCGCTACTAAAACCGATTCTGATCTTCTTCCCGAAGGGTAATAAGGCCAGTGGGATTAAAGAGTTGGAGAAAACGGCCAATACGGCTTTTTATACGCGTGTTGAGGCCCGCTATTTTCTGGTTCAGATCTACAGCATGGAGAATCAGTACGATAAGGCATATGAGTTGTCGAAGTACATGAAAGAACAATATCCTGACAATCCGTTTTTTGAACGTTACTACGCGCGATCGGCTTTTGTGACGGGCCGGTTGAATGAAGCAGAACGTATCTCGAAAGACATGCTGGAGAAAATCAGCCGATCGCAGTCGGGCTATGAAGCGGTGGGTGGCCGAACGGCGGCCTATATTTTAGCCTATATCAACCACCTATTTTATAAAAATACGTCGGAGGCTAAGAAGTATTACCAGCAGGCTATTGATTTCGCCAAGCAGACAAACGCAACCAATGCAGGGTATTATTGGTCGTCGGTACTGGGGCTGGCCAAAATTGCTACGGACGAGAAAGATTACGACCTGGCCCAGACCTACTTTAAAGAAGTATTAGACAAGGCCGACCGAAAATCGAGTCAACACAAAGAAGCGAAAAAAGCGCTGGACGACGCCAAAAAGGCTAGACGGGAAGAGCGGAGAAAACGCGGTTAATGAATAATGGAAAATGTACAATGAATAATGACAGGGAACGCAATCATTATTCATTGTACATTTTCCATTATTCATTTCTTATGGAATTGGGAGCACCTTGCTTTCTTTGAAGGTCGACATGATAACCATTGTTTGGGTGCTGGCTACCTCGTCAATTTCATTGATTACATCGAGCATCAGAGCCTGATACGACGAAATGTCTTTGGCGATTACTTTCAGCAGGAAGTCGCCCGAGCCGGTAATGTGGTGGCATTCAATGATTTCGGGGATCTGATTGACCCGATCAACGAACGACATGGTAGTATCTTTTTTATGACCAACCAGCGTAACCATAACGAATGTGGTAACGCCAAGACCGATCTTATCCCGATTCAACTGGGCATGGTAGCTCTGAATGATCCCTGAGGTTTCCAGTTTTTTAACGCGCTCAAGGGTAGGAGCAGGCGAAAGACCAATTT
This sequence comes from Spirosoma sp. 48-14, assembly GCF_001898575.1. Taxonomy (GTDB): domain Bacteria; phylum Bacteroidota; class Bacteroidia; order Cytophagales; family Spirosomataceae; genus Spirosoma. Next base: position 216,963 of record NZ_MKUD01000002.1, on the reverse strand, counting down.
CCTTGGAGAGTTGTGCGTTTGTAATTTTAGCGTTTGCTTGAAGTATTTCTAGTACGTGACGATCTATCTGATCTAATTTCTGTGCCGACATAAATAGTGTAGTCTGTTGAAACTTGTTGACAAGACGGTGCAAAGCTACCGCTTTTGCAATAGAAAATTCTTAAAACATACTGAATTTTTCCAAAAAGCGAAACAAATATAGTGTATTGACTTGATACGCGGCACAAAATTTAGTGAATTGGCCTGGTTGCCAAATGCCCTTTTTATTATATGGTGATTTTCTGGTAAGTACATAAAAAAGAACGCTTTTGTGTATAGACTTCAGCAACGTTTACCGTTAGTAGTAATGACAGGTCAGATGTATATCAAAAAGGCTGTTTTATAAGGCTGAGTATAGTTGACTATGGCTATTTTTGCTTGTTAATCCACTGTTCCGAATGCGTTCGCTTGCTTTATTGACCCTACTCCTTGGGATTCTTGTCTGGATAAGTTGCCGTCAGGCAAAACCTGTTCCGGTGGCGACCAGAAGACCATCTGTTCGGGTGCCCCAACCAACGTCACGTCCACCTGCTCAGCAACCGGTTCCTGCCAAAACTACGACGCCCAAACCAGCTACGGCCGTTATTACGAACCCAGTCGATACCTTGGGATACGATGAAGTAACATTCCCAACGCCTGCTCCGCCTAAACGGGAATTTCGAGCTGTCTGGATTGCAACGGTCGACAATATTGACTGGCCTAGTAAAAAGGGACTGCCTGTAGCTGACCAGCAACGTGAGCTTGTGGAAATGTTCGACATGTATCAGCAACTGGGACTAAATGCCGTAATTGTTCAGGTGCGGTCGGCGGCTGATGCTTTCTATGCTAAAAGTTCGGAGCCATGGTCGGAGTGGTTAACGGGGCAGCAGGGCCTGGCACCTACCCCGTTTTATGACCCTATGGAATTCATGATCGAGCAGGCACATCAGCGTGGGCTTGAATTTCATGCCTGGTTTAATCTTGATCGGGCAGCATTCAGCAAATATTCCAGTATTGCGCCGTCGAATATTATGCATCGGAAACCCGAATGGCTGTTGAGCTACGGCGGCAAGAAGCTATTCAATCTGGGCATACCGGCCGTTCGAACCTACATTGCTGGCATTGTGGCTAATGTGGTGCGTGAGTACGATGTTGATGGTATTCATTTCGACGATTACTTTTATCCCTATGCCGAACCTGGACAGGTGATTCGTGATGATGCTACCTATCAAGCCTACAACAATGGCCAGACAAAAGCGGATTGGCGACGAGATAATGTCAATAAACTGATTGTTGAGCTGCGGGATTCAATTCGGGAGAATAAGCCCTGGATAAAATTTGGTGTAAGCCCATTCGGTATCTGGAAGAATCAGGCTAGTGATCCTGAAGGGTCAGCTACCAACGGAGGGCAGGCCTATTATGATCAGTATGCCGACACGCGTAAGTGGGTACGCGAAGGGCTAATTGATTACATCGTGCCACAAGTGTATTTCAGTTCAGAATTTGGGCGGGTTCCTTATAAAACACTAGTAGACTGGTGGTGCCGAAATACAGGCAAAGTTCATCTCTATATAGGACACGGAGCCTATCGGGTTGGGCGCGGTTCAGAACGGGATCCAGGCTGGTGGCGGGCTACCGAATTCCCGAATCAGTTTCGCTACAATCGGCAACAGAAAGCTGTACAAGGCAGTGTTATGTTTAGTGCCAAGAATCTGAAACTGAATCCGCTGGCTATTCGCGATTCATTACAGACCAACTTTTATCGGCATTTAGCTCTAGTACCGCCCATGCCCTGGCTGGATAGCATTCCGCCATTGCCTCCCCGCGATCTGAAAGCAGCCATTACGCCGGAGGGTGTCGAACTATTTTGGGATCAATCGCCCGAAGCCAGTGATGGCGATGGGGCCGAAGCTTATCTGGTGTACCGATTTGAAGGCCGACGCCCCCGCTTGCGACTGGATGATCCACGATATATTGTCGCTCACTGTATTGGCGAAGGCACGACCCGGTTTGTCGATAAAACCGCCGATCCGAAGAAGAAATATCTGTATGCGATTACGGCGCTGGATCGACTACGGAATGAAAGCCGGGAAATGGTCATAAAAGTACATTAGCCTACCATTGATACATGGCTAACTACTGCATGATGGTTTCCAGTACCTCGTCAATCGATTTACCGTCAGGGAAAAAGCCAGCAAGTTTCAGCAAGATACCTTCGACAACAGCGTCTGGACATGAGGCTCCGCAGGTCAGCAAAACGGTAACGGGGCGATGGGCTGGGATAAAATTTTCGGTCGTTGCCTCCTGCTTTGTATGATGATCGAAATGGTAAATCAGCTTATCGGATAAGATTTTTTGCTCCGATTCAATAAAATAGGTTGGCAGTTTGGCTTCGCACAATTCTACAATATGAGATGTATTGGACGAATTATAGCCACCAGCTACTACGGCAAAATCGGCTGGATTAGTCAGCAACGCATACGTAGCATCCTGATTATCATTGGTGGCGTAGCAGAGCGTGTCGCGGGTATTGGCAAAGTGCGCGTCCACAGAATCGTCCGTCAAACCGTAATGCTGAATCATAACCTGCTTCAGGTAATCGGCTATGCTTTGCGTATCGGATGCCAGCATGGTTGTCTGGTTGACTACACCAATTCGCTGTAGATCGCGGGTAGGATCGAAACCAATCGAATACTGCCCGGCAAATTCTTTGTAAAAGCGTTCGGCAGGTTGCTCTCCGGTTATATATTGGGCCAGACGCTGTGTTTGAGCCATGTCTTTTACCACAACCGTTGGGGCCATTTCTTTACTGTGCGAAAAAGTGGCTCGTGTTTCTTCGTGGCTGGGTTTTCCATGAACAATAACCGAATAATTTTTCTGACCAATTTGTCCGGCTTTGTTCCATACTTTTTCGACAAAGGGGCAGGTGGTGTCGTATTTAACTACGTCCAGACCGAATGAGGCCAACTGTTGCTGGGTTTCCAGGGTAGTTCCGAAGGCTGGAATGATAACCACATCCTCTGGGTGCAATTCCGAGAAAGGAATAAGCTGATGCCCTTTGGTATCCATCAGAAAACGCACTCCACGGCTTTGTAAATCCCCATTTACATCGGGATTATGAATCATCTCGCTCAGCAAAAAAATGCGTTTACCCGGATTTTCGGCAATGGCTTTGTACGCGATTTCAACGGCGTTTTCGACCCCGTAGCAAAAGCCGAAATGGCGGGCAAGCAATACCCGGATGGGGCCAAAATCGAGCAAAGTAGGGGTAAAGTCACGCTTAAGTTTATCTCGCTTCCGACGAAATTCTTTGAGAGGAGTAATGATTCGGCTGCGGTAATATTCAGGGATGTCGAAAGATTTCATGGAGCGAAAAATAGCTAAGCAACGGCGATGCGAAGGCATCCAAAAACTCGTCGCTTGTCCTTAAGCATTGTTTAATGTAAAACAGTGGAGCCCGAAGCTTCGTTCAGTGCAAAGGTAACCAGGAATGATAGACTTAGCCGCTTACGGTCAGGAGCTTTTGTTATATTTGATTACAGTTCAACCTCGTTTATAAACGTAATCAGTTATGACATCAATGACTTTGCAAGCTACCGACCACTGGGCTTGGTGGCGTAAAGTACTCTTCCGATTTAGCTGTATTTATCTGCTGTTATACATGTCGCCCCTAAGCTGGCTGGGAGTCGTTGCGGGTATAGGTTGGTTTGGTAAGTACTACGGCGAAGTAGAAAGCTGGCTGGTCAATCTTGCCAATAGGACACTCTTTCATATAAAAGACGTACTGGTTCCTTTAAATGGCAGTGGCGATACGTCCTATGGATATGCACAACTAAGCTTTTTTTTGCTGGTTGCCCTGTCCGGAACAGTTGTCTGGACGCTTATCGATAAACGAACCCAGTATACTAAGGCTTATTACTGGCTGCTGGTAGCTGTTCGCTATTATGTGGCAATGGTAGCCTTCACATACGGGATCATCAAATTGTTTGGCCAGCAGATGATTTTTCCACCGTTGAGTGCACTGGCAACTCCCCTGGGCGATTTTTTACCCATGCGATTTTCCTGGTATTTTATCGGCTACTCTACGCCCTATCAGTTTTTTTCGGGTGCCGTTGAGGTCGTCGCGGGTTTACTGCTCTTATTCCGACGTACCAGCACATTAGGTGCTTTTGTAGCCGCCAGTGTCTTTCTCAACGTGATGATGATGAACTTATGCTACGACATACCCGTCAAGCTGTTTTCAATTCACCTGTTTTTGTTCAGTAATTTTTTATTGCTGGGTGATGCTAACCGACTGCTGAATTTCTTCGTTTTCAACCGACCTACGCAACCTTCCATTCAATATAGTCTCCCTGGCGAATGGTCGAAACGGCCACGGCTTGCTTTAAAAGCCACTTTTGTGTTGCTCTTTCTGATCATGCCGATTTATAAATTCAGTGCAGAGGCAACTCAGGGACCGATAGCCAAAAAACTGGCCACGGGATTCTTTTCCGTTGAGCAGTTTCAGGGAAGCCCAGTCGACAGCTTACGCTGGCAGGATGTCGTGTTTGAGTCGAATACATCAGGAAGTATTCTAACAGCGGATACGTTGTTTCGACAGCGTTATCGACGGGGGTATTTCAACTACAAGCTTGACTCGCTGACAAATACCATCACCTTCAGGAAAAATTCGTTTGATACCACAGCACTATTTACGATGCACTATACAATGCCGGATACGAATCACATTCTGCTTCGTGGGAAAATCCGGACTGATTCAGTGATTGTTGACCTCAAACGCCAGAACCGTCATTTTCAGTTGGCAGAGCGCCAATTTCACTGGCTTTCAGAAGCCAATCGCTGATGTGGGCAGAGCTATAATTCAAGTACCTGGCCCAGAATATCGTCCAGGTACTCGCGGGAATTGGCTAGCCGGGGTACTTTATGCTGACCGCCTAATTTGCCGCGTTGTTTCATCCAGGCGTAAAATGTGCCTGGTGGAACAACGTGGATACGCGGGCGTTTGAGCACCATATCGTTGTAGCGCTTGGCATCGTAGTCTGAATTGATTTGCCGCAGCGTTTCGTCGAGGATTTGTTCAAACGTTTGCTGATTAGTAGGCTCATGCGTGAACTCAATGACCCACTCATGGCAACCATTGCTGCCGTTACCCATGTAAACCGGACCAGCCGTGTAATCGGATATGACGGCCCCCGTCGCTTCACAAGCTTTGGTAATGGCTGTTTCGGCATTTTCGACAATTACTTCCTCACCAAAGGCATTGATAAAATGCTTTGTCCGGCCACTTACTTTCAGTCGATGGGGGTAAAGTGAGGTAAACCGAACCGTATCGCCAACCTTATAGCGCCACAGACCCCCATTGGTCGATACGATCAGCGCGTAATTTTTATCCAGCTCTACTTGCTCAATGGTCAACGCTTTTGGGAAAGGCTGGTCGGCTTCGTGAATTGGGACGAATTCGTAAAAAATGCCGTAATCCAGCATCAGAAGCATTTCACCCACACGGCTCAAGTCGTCCTGAATGGCAAAAAAACCTTCGGAAGCGTTGTAAATTTCCTGATACCGAATCTGATTTGAAGGAAAAACCTGCTGTTGGAACAATTCCCGATAAGGCTGAAAATTAACAGCCCCGTGCATCATCACTTCAAAGTTGGGCCATACTTCCAGAATATTCGATTTGCCCGTTCGGGCCAGCACTTTATCAATCAGCACCATCCCCCAGGTAGGTACGCCCAGCATACTGGTTACGTTTTCGGTAGCTGTGACTTCGGCCATCCGTTCCAGCTTGGATTCCCACTCATCCATTAGCGCAACGGAGAGGGATGGTGTACGAATGTACTGTGCCCAACTCGGAAGATTCTTCATCACAACAGCCGATACGTCGCCAACCGCGCTGTTAGAACTGTATGGATTTGGGTGAAGACTGCCGCCAATGGATAACCCTTTGCCCTCAAAAGCCCGGCTGCCTGGATTGTTGGCGATGTACATGGCCATCATATCCTTACCTCCTTTAAAGTGGCTTTCGTCCAGCGATTCCATTGTAACGGGAATGAATTTACTACGAGCATTGGTCGTACCAGAGGATTTAGAAAACCAGCGAACCGGCGAAGGCCAGAGCACCTTATTTTCGCCTTTCAGTACCCGTTCGATGTAGGGGAACAGATCTTCGTAGCTGGAAACCGGAACCTGCCGCTGAAAGTCCTGTATGGTTTGGATGGACTTGTAGTGGTGCTTTTTCCCCCATTCGGTCCGACGGCCCGCTCGGATGAGTTGCCGAAATACCTGCTGCTGCACCACGCCGGGCTGTTGCATCATTGCTTCAATACGCGGAATGCGCCGTTGAAGAAGCCATTTAAGCGTGGTATTGAGTAAAGTCATGGGGCTAAAATAAGCAATACAACTTTAGTGAATGGGCTGGGGTTTCAAATATATAACTATTCTGCTTGATTTATAATCCTTTGGCCCGATCGGGATAGTCTGTAATAAGACCATCAACCCCCCATTCTTTCAACCGAATCATATCGGCACGTTGATTGACCGTCCAGGGAATGACCTGAATACCCTGATCATGCAGTCGGGCAATTTTATCCTGATTAATGAGCCGGAAATATGGGCTGTAAATGTCTGGTTTAAAGTCCAGTTCCTCAATGTTTTTTTCCGGGCTTCGTAGGTTCTCAACCAGCGCCGACAACTTCACCTTGGGATATTTGCCAGCATCAGCTCCTCGTTTCCACTGCCGTAATATGGCAAAGTCAAAACTTTGAATAGTTACTCGATCGGGGGTAAGGCTCTGCTTGAGAACGGCCTGAACAAGTTCGCAGAAGGCGGCTGGTTCGGGCTGACTTAGGTTATATTCCGACGGTTCACTTTTGAGTTCGATGTTATAGGCGAATGGAGCTAGATTTTTCGCTTTTCGATGCGCTTCCGCTTCATCAATAACTTCGCTTAAAAGCGGTTTGTATACTTTCAGCTTTTGTTGTTCGGGAAAGGCCGGATTCCCGTTGGAGCCAACGTCGTATTGCTGGATGTCGGCATAATTGAGCTGATACAGCAGGATACTTTTCTGATTTCGCTTATTAACGGGTTTGCCATCGGGTGTGATGCTAAAATCGGCGTTGAAATACGGATCATGCGAAACCACTACCTGCTTATCTTTGCTAATGACCACATCCATTTCCAACGTCGTAACGCCCAGATCCAACGCTTTCAGAAAAGCGGGTACCGTGTTTTCGGGCATCAGTCCCCGACATCCCCGGTGCCCCTGCACATCGAAATTGGACGGAGGAGGGAACACCATAGCAATCAATAGAGTGACGAATAGCAAACTGGCGGGTGTATTCATAATCGCTTTTAGAACCTCTATAAAACCGGTTTGTTCAGTTAACCAGTGGTCAAATAAGTAAAGCGCCCACAATCAGCAGGCGCTCAGTAGTAAAGCAACAAGGAAAAAAAGGTAGTAAGACAGTATAGCCTTGGTGACCAACGATTGACGTATCGGTTGGTCACCAAGGCAGAACCGCAAATTAGTTACAGAAGGTAGTCATAACGACCAGCATGGCTTTTACACCCGCGTGCTGGCGCAGGTAGTCGCGCAGAAACCGGCAGGCATTATAATATTGCGTCTTTACCAAACTAACCGGAATCTGTAGCTTCTCGGCCACCTCCTCATTGGAAAGGCCTTGTTCTGAACGTAAGGTAAATACTAATCGACGTTGAACGGAAAGTTGGCGTAATCCGTCACGAACTACTGAGCTATACTCACTCAGGGCAAGCGGTTCTTCGGTGGCTAAAAGCTCCCGGTTGTCGTTGCTGATGGTGTCTGCTACCTGGTACATGGCTGTTGCTAAATAGTTGTTAACGGATTATATAAAACCTGTTATGGACATGAGTGCCCATTACGTGTAAACAAATTTGCGGACGTGTGTAGTTGGCCTGGGAGCGGTCTTTTTCATACGCTCGTGCAACACTATTTGTATGGTGATGATAACTCCGAAACAGAGTTTCGAACGCCGTTTTGCCTTCTTTCTGTAAACGGTGCCTTACTGCTGTATCGGTCTGATCCATACGTTTTGTCACCAGATGAGTGGAAACAATGGTCGTTAAAATGGGTGTTCGAGGCCTTGTAGTGTACAAATATAAACCTTTTAATCTGGTAAAGAAAAGAATACTTTTTATTTGTTGAGTGCAATAGTAAACTTGCAGAAAAACAAGCCCACGCTCCTTAACTTACCTATGCGCTATACAAAAGCTATTGTTATTTCTCTATTGACTGTGCTACTGATCTGGGGGTTAAACAGACCCTGGGGAGGTATTCCGGCTTTTGGCCCACTATTGAGCCCATTTGTAGGGTTTTGGCAAAATGCAGAATCCACAAGCGTTTCCGATGAAGAGATAGCCATACAGGGAACCCAAGCTCCCGTAACCGTTCTGATCGATGATAAAGGGGTTCCACACGTGTTTGCCCAAAATGATCATGACTTATTTTTCGCTCAGGGCTATTTAACCGCCCGGGATCGCCTTTGGCAAATGGAGTTTCAGACGCATGCAGCCGCTGGACGGGTATCCGAATTAGTTGGCGATCGGGCGCTTGAACTGGATCGCTACAACCGGCATATGGGCATGGGCTATGGAGCCGAGCAGACGCTGAAAGGGATGCAGGCCGACCCGGCTTCGAAGGTTGCTCTCGATGCCTACACGGCTGGCGTTAATGCCTGGATCGATCAGTTGTCGCCTGCGAAATACCCTATTGAGTATAAGCTTCTCGGGTACGCTCCCGAATCCTGGACACCGCTCAAATGTGCGCTGCTTTTGAAGCAGATGACTAGCACCCTCGCTAGTGGAGCCGATGATTTGCTGATGACCAATATATTACGGAAATATGGCTCCGTTATTACCGCTGATCTGTTCCCGGATTATCCAACCCTTGAAGACCCTATCATCCCTGCCGGTACTCCCTGGAATTTCAAACCGGTATCATCCCGCCCGTCTCCTCCGAATGATACCACTGTTAACGACATGATTACCTGGTTTACTGCTGGTTTCCGACGGCCTAACCCTGAAATCGGGTCGAATAACTGGGCAGTGGGTTCGTCAAAATCGGCTACTGGTCATCCTATCCTTGCTAATGACCCACACCTTACCCTGAGCTTGCCATCAATCTGGTATCAGATGCAGTTGGTTTCACCGACAGTTAATGTATATGGAGCTACTCTGCCGGGCGCTCCCAATGTAATTATTGGCTTCAATAAGGATGTGGCCTGGGGCGTAACAAATGTAGGGGCTGACGTTCTGGATTTTTATACGGTAAAATTTAAGGACGCTACCCACCGGGAATATTGGCATGATAACAAATGGAAGCCTACCCGCGCCCGTATCGAAGTCATTAAAGTAAAAGGAAAGCCTGATGTGGTCGATACGGTATTCTACACCCATCATGGGCCGGTTGTTTATCTGCCCGGTGCGAAGGCATTTCGAAAAAATATTCCAATTGGTTACGCTGCTCGCTGGATCGCGCATGAATCATCGAATGACCTTGCCTGCTTTTATGGATTGAATCGGGCTAAAAATTTTGATGATTATCGTAAGGCACTCGCTCTTTATGTTGCACCAGCCCAGAACTTTATCTTTGCCAGTAATCAAAACGACATTGCCATATCCCCTAATGGGCGTTTTCCGATGAAATGGATGGACCAGGGTAAGTTTCTGCTGGATGGCACCGACCCGGCTGATGACTGGCAAGGTTTTATTCCAGCCGATCAGAACCCATTGGTGAAGAATCCGCCCAGAGGGTTTGTGAGTTCGGCTAACCAATTTTCTACCGACCGGACGTATCCCTATTACCTCAACTGGCAATTCGCTCCTGCTGAACGTGGAAGGCGCATCAACCAACGGCTGACGGCTATGCAGCATGCTACAGTTGATAGCCTTCGGATGCTGCAAAACGACAATTTTAATCTGCGAGCCGCCGACGCTTTGCCGGTCATGCTACCGAACATTGATGTCAGCCGATTAAATGCCGATCAGAAAAAAGCGTTGGTTTCGTTGAAAGCCTGGAAAATGAATAACGATGTGTCTGAAACGGGAGCAACAGTCTTTTCGGAATGGACCCAGCGATTACTGGAAGCGATCTGGGCTGATGAATTCGACATGGGCGATTCGTTGCCTATGCGTAACCCTACTTTTGATCGTACATTGACCATGATGCAGCGCGACCCCGAAGCGCGCTGGTTCGACAATGTAAAAACACCCGCTCACGAACGCATGACCGATGTGTTGACGCAAAGTTTTCAGGCGGCCTGTGATACACTGGCTAAAAAGCATGGAGTCTTCGGATCTTCTTGGGCTTGGGGGCCGCATAAAAGCACATCAATTCGACATTTGTTACCCGGTGTCGATGCGTTCAGTGCGCTGAATGTACAGATTGGCGGTGGTAGTGGTATTGTCAATGCAACCAGCGAGCGAGCAGGACCTTCCTGGCGAATGGTTGTTGCGCTTGGCGCCCAGCCGAAAGCCTATGGTGTTTTCCCAGGTGGGCAGTCGGGTAACCCCGGTAGTCCGCATTATCAGGATCTGCTGGAAACCTGGCGAACCGGCCAACTGAACGAACTGCTCTATCTGCAAACCGCTCAGGATAAAACACCTCGGATTAAGCAGAAACTTGTTTTGAAGTAAGGCGTCTGGAAAGCCGCCGATTTAAGCACATAAAAAGCGGCTTCCTGGCCGCCTTACTACCATGATTCAAATTATTCTTATTGCGATTTTGAGTTTGCTGGCTCAGCTTATATTACCCTGGTGGAGTTTGGCTGTCGTTGCCTTTCTGGTTTGTTTGTGGCGTAGCCCAAGCGCAGGTCAGGCGTTTTTTGCAGGGTTTTATGGCGTAGCATTCGTATGGCTGGCGTATGCCGTTATGCTTCATTTACGTACCGATGGCATATTTACCGGGCGTATGGGAGAATTACTCTTCAAAACAAATAGCCCTATTCTTCCCGGACTAGTAACGGCTATTGTTGGTGGATTGGTTGGCGGGCTGGCTGGCCTGTCAGGTTATTTCGTTCGTCAGGTTACCCAAAATCAAATCACGGCTCGTAGCTAGTAAAATCGTAAATCCCTCTACCTTTGTAGGATAAACTGATAACTAACTGAATTATTTCCTGTGAAGAATGCCTCGTTAATTCTAAACGTCGTTTTGACGATTGCCGTAGCTGTATTGTACTACCTGCATTTTAAAGGCCCCCAGTCCGAAAGCACCCCGGCTATTTCTACTCCTGCTGAAGCCAAAGGCAAAGCCATCGTATATGTCAATGTTGATTCACTATTGAATAAATACGATTTCTTTAAAGACACTCAGAAAGTGCTGGAAAGTAAGCGCTTTCAATTGGAAAATGACATAGCCTCTAAGGGTCGGAACCTGCAAAACAAAGTTGCTTTCTTCCAGCAACGAGCTGCTACCATGACGCAGGAGCAAGGCCGGGCAACAGAAGCCTCTTTGCAGAAAGAACAGCAGGATATTCTGGCCTACCGCGATCGCGCTGCGCAAAATCTGGCGCTTGAAGAGCAGACCAAAAACAAAGAGCTTTACGACGAAATTTACAACTACCTCAAAAAAATAAATGCTCAGAACAAATACGAATTTGTTCTTGGCTATACAAAAGGGGGCGGTATCCTGTTTGCTAATCCTGAGGCTGATCAGACCAAAGCCATTCTGGATGGTCTGAACAAAGAATACCAGGCAAGACAGACAAAGAAGTAAGATGTAACGCTTTTGTTCCTTTAAACCCGGCTTACTGGACATGTGCCTCAGTAAGTCGGGTTTTTTTGCATATAAGTCTGAAATTTTCTGTATGGTATAAACCTCTCGAGGAATTTCAACGTTGTTGGTCTTACCCGGTTAAGTAATGATCTGGTAAACTAAAGTCATTTTTGAGGCAGTTCACTCACCAGAAGGCTAATGCTTCATATATCCTACATCCTATATCAATAATGGCATCTGCTTCAATTGTTAAACAGGTTGATATCCGAAACCGTCGGGCTTCGTTCGAGTATACGTTTCTGGAAACGTATACAGCGGGTATTGTCCTGACAGGTACCGAGATAAAATCCATTCGACAGGGCAAGGTCAATTTGCAGGACGCCTACTGCCTGATTCATAACGACGAGTTGTTTATTCGACAAATGAGTATTTCGGTCTACACAGAAGGTACACACTACAATCACGAACCCCTCCGTGACCGTAAACTATTGCTGACAAAGCGAGAAATAAAACGGCTTACCGAAAAACTGAAAGATCAGGGGCTGACTATCGTTCCGGTCCGGTTGTTTACTAGCGAACGAGGGTTTGCCAAGATTGAAATAGCTTTAGCGAAGGGTAAAAAACTTTTCGATAAACGCGAAAGTATCAAAGAACGCGATGTAACACGGGATTTGCAGCGGGAGCGATACTAATCAATAGTCAATGGTCACCAGCCGTCAGGCAATTGTGACCTTTCTATCCATCGTTTTGGGCTGGTGACTGATGATAACCTATTGTTAACTAAATTTTTCTAAACTCTTGTCGTTATGTAGATAACTCTGTAACTTGCTACCGTACAGAGGCATCTAAACGCGATATGGGTAGGAAAGTATTAGTCTTAAATCAAGATTACAGTGCTCTCAGCATTTGCTCCGTTCCCAAGGCATTTTTGCTGGTTTATTTAGACAAAGCTGAACTCGTTGCCGAATCTGAGCAGTTCACCCTGCGAACTGTCTCCGCTGAGTTCCCAATGCCGTCCGTTATCCGGCTTCACCGATACGTCAATCTGCCTTACAAAGGCGTCATGCTCACCCGGCAAAATATCTTCAAGCGAGATGGCAATCATTGTCAGTATTGCGGTACCACTGAAGATCTGACGCTGGATCATGTAATGCCTAAGTCGAGGGGAGGAAAAACGAGTTGGGACAACCTCGCTACCGCTTGTAAACGCTGTAACTCGAGGAAAGGTGACTACACGCCTGATGAAGCTAACATGAAACTGCGCCAGAAACCGTTCAAACCTACGTTTCTGGTTTTTTTACGCGAATTTTCTGGCTCTATCGAACAAAGTTGGATGCCTTTCCTGGCGAAAAAAGAGAAGGCATTCCAGTAACCGAGGAGAGAAAAGCAGAACGGGACGAACAGAATAAAGGATTTGCCTACCGCATTTCCCGCATTCTGTTCGTCCCGTTCTGCTTTTCTCCTCTTTTTCAAAGAGTTTTGCGCCTTCCGAAACTTTTTTCTGAAAGCAATTGCTATCTTTGCAGGCCTTTTTTACAGGTAATCAACTTATAACCAAAAGTCAGCTCGCCATTGACCTACGGGCTGATGTACTGAGTGGGTCAGGAAAACATTTTTTATGAGCAAAACGCAGCAACGCGAACTGCCGGCATTTGATTGGGACCGCGCAGACAACAAAGGGTTTGGGAGTGGCTATTCGGATGCCGAGCGCAACCGGATGATGGAACTGTACGACAATACCCTGTCGGAAGTTAAAGAAAAAGAAGTAGTAATGGGAACCGTCGTTGGGATAACGGACCGGGAAGTATTACTCAACATTGGATTTAAGTCGGATGGCTTGGTGCCTGCTTCAGAATTCCGGGATATGCCCGACCTGAAGATGGGTGATGAAATTGAAGTTTACGTAGAAAATCAGGAAGACCCGAATGGCCAGCTGGTACTCTCGCGCAAGAAAGCGAAAGTGATTACCGCATGGCAGAAAATTCAGCGTGCGCTCGACGAAGACCTCGTAATCGATGGTTTCGTAAAACGCCGGACCAAAGGTGGTCTGATTGTCGATATTTATAGTGTAGAAGCGTTCTTGCCAGGTTCGCAAATCGACGTGAAGCCGATTCGTGACTTCGACATCTTCGTTGGCAAGAAAATGGAGGTTAAAGTCGTCAAGATCAACTATGCAAACGATAACGTAGTCGTTTCGCACAAAGTCCTGATCGAGAAAGACCTCGAAGCACAACGTGCTCAAATCCTGAACAACCTCGAAAAAGGTCAGGTACTCGAAGGCGTTATCAAGAACATGACCAACTTCGGTGTGTTCATCGATCTTGGTGGCGTCGATGGTCTGCTGCACATCACGGATATTTCGTGGGGCCGCATCAGCCACCCATCAGAAGTACTGCACCTCGACCAGAAAGTCAACGTGGTGGTTCTGGACTTCGACGAAGACAAAAAGCGTATCTCGTTGGGCATGAAGCAGCTTCAGGCTCATCCATGGGATGCTCTGGCCGAAGATATTCAGGTTGGCTCGAAAGTGAAAGGCAAAATCGTGAATGTAGCCGATTACGGTGCATTCCTCGAAATCATGCCAGGTGTAGAAGGTCTGATCCACGTTTCGGAAATGTCATGGTCGCAGCACCTGCGTAACCCACAGGAGTTCCTGAAAGTGGGTGACGAAGTAGAGGCTGTTGTGCTGACGCTCGACCGTGCCGATCGGAAAATGTCGTTAGGCATTAAGCAACTGACCGAAGATCCATGGACTCGCCCTGAACTGCGTACGAAATACGCGGTTGGTACAAAGCACAAAGGCGTGGTCCGTAACCTAACTAATTTCGGTTTGTTCCTTGAACTGGAAGAAGGCATCGATGGTCTGGTACACGTATCCGACCTGTCGTGGACGAAGAAGATCAAGCATCCTTCGGACTTCATCAAGGTTGGTGACGAACTCGAAGTAGTGGTTCTGGAACTGGACGTCGACAATCGTCGTCTGGCCCTGGGTCACAAGCAACTTGAAGAGAACCCATGGGATACGTTCGAAACCGTATTTGCAGTAGGTACGATTCACCGTTGTACCATCCTGAGCAAAAACGATAAGATGGCCACTCTTGAGCTGCCATACGGTATCGAAGGGTTCTCGTCGCTGAAAAATCTGGCGAAAGAAGATGGAACGTTTGCCGAAGTAGGCGAAACGCTCGATTTCAAAGTAACCGAATTCTCGAAAGAAGAGAAGCGTATCATGCTGTCGCACACGAAAGCATGGCAGGAGAAGAACGAGCCTGTGAAAGAGCCAAAAGCACCAAAAGCTTCTGCTTCGAAAACCGGTTCAACATCAGCTCCTGAGCGTGGTGCTACCCTGGGCGACCTTGATGCACTGGCTGCGCTGAAAGAACAAATGGAAGGCCGTAACTAATACGGATTAATTTTGGTTTAAAAAATACTCCTGCCTGTCATGGGCAGGAGTATTTTTTTTAGGGTCAATTTTCACAAAACGAGATAAAATCGTATGTTTGCAGTCCCGAAAGCATGACTCTTCATGTAAAGGGAAATAAGGTTCCGTGGCCGAGTGGCTAGGCAGTGGTCTGCAAAACCTCGTACAGCGGTTCGAATCCGCTCGGAACCTCTTCATAATCAATAAGTACATTGTCAACTTTACCATCTTGTCCGACTTCAATTGAACTCGCACGGGATGGTATTTTTTATTTTCTCCCAACCAAGTAAGAATTTGTTAAACGGGCGTAGGAGTTGATAAAAGGTTCTTAATTAGAAAGAATATAAATAAAAAAGAGTGCTCAAATAACTAAACACCAACTTTTGCCTATACAGCAATCGTGTCGTACTTTTGGGCGCTAAATAAAAAGCGGTAGTGATTATGTTGATTCACTCAATTAATATAGTTCATAAAATGAGTCGTTTATACAAGCTTGGCGGGGCCCTGATCCTATCGCTCATGCTATTGGTTTCCAATAGTCAGTTGAGAGCACAGGACGCTGCACCTGCTGGTGGTGCCGATGCTGAAAAAGGGAAAACCTTATTCACAAACAACTGTGCTCAGTGTCACGCGGTTACAGACGAGAAGGTTGTAGGGCCTGGCCTGAAAGGCGTAGAGTCTCGCACACCTGGCAAAGACTGGTTACACAAGTGGATTCGGAATTCATCGGCTCTGATTGCTTCGGGTGATCAGTATGCGAACCAGGTATTCAATGCCAATGGTAAAGTGCAGATGTCGAGCTTCCCAAGCTTAACAGACGCCGACATCGACGGTATCCTGGCGTACATCGATCAAGCCAACAAACCTGCAGTGACGAATGGTGGCGGTGGCGGTGGTACTACCGATCCTGCTCCTGCTGCATCTGCTTCTGGCCCTTCGGAACTGTTCACGTTTGTACTGGTTGCGTTGCTGATTGTTATGCTCCTTGTGCTCGGGGTTCTATTGGCTATCGTAACGATACTGTCGAAAGCAGTAGCACCTGCCACAGCTGGCGGGGTTGAGGAGTCGTCGAACTTTGGCCAACGGTTAAAGACAGGTCTCTCGAATGCATTCAATAATCCTACACTTCGCTCAATTGTCATCTGGTTGTTTCTGTTAGTGGTTGCTAAAGAAACCATCGATGGTGCTTATAGCATAGGTATTCAGCAAGGTTATGCGCCTAAGCAGCCTATTGCGTATTCGCACAAATTGCATGCTGGTCAGTACAAAATTGATTGTAACTACTGCCACACGGGCGCACAAAAAGGGAAGAATGCTACTATTCCTGCCGCCAACATCTGTATGAACTGCCATGGCGTTATCAAAAAAGAGTCGCCTGAAATTCAGAAGATTTATACGGCTATTGAAGAGAATCGGCCTATCGAATGGGTTCGAGTTCACAACCTGCCTGATCTGGCTTATTTCAACCACGCACAGCACGTAAACGTTGGGAATGTAGCTTGTCAGACCTGCCACGGTGAAATTGAAAAAATGGAAGTGGTTGAAGCCCGTTCATCATTAACTATGGGCTGGTGTATTGATTGCCACCGCCGGACGGATGTGAACACGAAAGACAACGCTTACTACGACAAGCTGGTGGCGTTGCACCGGAAAGAAAGCAAAGAGCCGCTCAAAGTAGCTAACATTGGCGGCCTTGAATGTTCAAAATGTCACTATTAATCCACCGGGCCGTGTAGGCCAGCTCAACCAATAGGGTACTTACCGCATACAACACGCATGGAAAATACATCTAAACGGTATTGGAAAGGGCTCGAGGAGTTACGCAACGACGCTACATTTGTTAAGAATGCTGACAGCGAATTTGCCAACCCCGACCTGAGCGAATCGTCGAATGACCTGGAAGAAGGTCTGCTCGGTGGCTCAAACACCCAACGCCGTGACTTTCTGAAAGTAATGGGATTTGGTATGGCTGCTGTGTCGCTGGCCGCCTGCGAAACGCCGGTTCATAAAGCCATCCCGTATATCAACAAACCGGAATTTACGTTCCCTTCAATTTCTGACTATTACGCATCCACCTTCGTAGAGGGTGGCGATTATGTTTCTGTTCTGGTAGAAACACGCGAAGGTCGGCCTATTAAAATAGAAGGTAACCCATCTTCAACTATATCGAAAGGGAAAACAACCGCACGGGCTCAGGCTTCGGTGCTTTCACTCTACGATATTGATAAACTGAAAGGCCCTAAACGTGGTGACACTGATATTGACTGGGATACAGCCGACCGCGAAATCCTTAGCCAACTGAGTTCAGTAGCTGCCAAAGGTAGTGCCATTCGTATTGTTTCGTCTACGATTCTTAGCCCAGCTACCAAAGCTGTTATCGCTGATTTCGTAGCGAAATACCCAACCGCTCGTCATATCATGTACGATGCGAACTCGGTATTTGGAATCAAACAGGCTAATCAGGCTTCGTTTGGTAAGGCTGTCATTCCATCGTATGATTTCAGCAAGGCGCAAACCATCGTTAGCGTCGGTGCCGATTTCTTAGGAACCTGGATCGCTCCGATCGAATACATGGGGGCCTACGCAAAGGGTCGTCAGGTTGGTGCTATGGCAGGTGGAAAGAAAACCATGTCGCGCCATTATCAATTTGAGACCGGCCTTTCAATGACGGGTGCTAATGCGGACTATCGTACAGCCATTAAGCCATCGCAAGAAGGATTAGTTGTTGCAGCGCTTTATAATAAGGTAGCGGCTAAAGTAGGTGGCGGGGCGTTAAGCACACCATCGGTTGATGTCGCTCATCTGGATAAGGCCGCTACGGATCTGGCCAATTCACGTGGTAAAGCATTGGTTGTGTCTGGTTCGAATGATCCGAACGTTCAGACCATTGTTAATGCACTGAATAATCTGTTGGGCAGCTATGGCACAACGATCGACATCAATACCCCGGTAAATTATCGCCAGGGTGACGATCAGCAGATGAATGCCTTCATTGATGAGGTCAAGGGTGGACGAGTTGGTGCAGCGTTCTTCATTGCCGCTAACCCTGTTTACGATCATCCTCGTGGTGCTGAACTGGCCGAAGCATTACCCAAAGTTCAACTGTCGGTTTCGTTTGCTGATCGGGCCGATGAAACTGCATCGTTAGCCAAATACATTACACCCGCTCCGCACTATCTGGAATGCTGGGGCGATGCTGAGCCAAAGCAAGGTTACTTTAGCCTGATGCAGCCAGCGATCACATTGATCTTCAAAACTCGTCAATATCAGTCAAGCCTGTTGAAATGGGCCGGTAAACCAGCCGATTATCAGGCTTACCTGAAAAACTACTGGCGGGCTAATCACTATTCGCAGGCATCGGGCTTTAGTTCATTTGACGCGTTCTGGGTAAAATGCCTGAACGACGGCGTGTTGGAGCCCAATGTTGGAGCTGCTTCAGCAGGTGGTGCGTCCTTCACTGGAAACGTAGCCCAGGCTGCGGCTGCCATTGCACAACGGTATAAGCCAACCACGGGTATGGAGTTGTCTCTCTACGAGAAAGTTGGTGTAGGCTCCGGCGCTATGGCTAACAACCCCTGGTTACAGGAGTTACCAGACCCCGTTTCGAAAGCATGTTGGGATAACTACGCATGCCTTTCCCAGAAAACGGCGAAAGAAATGGGTGTTGCTCAGAATGATATGGTAACTGTAACGGTTAACGGTAAGTCGGTCGAGTTGCCTGTGCTGGTCCAACCTGGACAAGCCGATAACACGGTGTCGATTGCGATTGGATATGGCCGTGAAAAGGCTGGTAAATCAGCCAATGGCGTTGGGAAAAATGTTTTCCCATTCGTTAGCCTGACTGGCGGTTATGCTACCTATGCAGCTTTCAGCGCGAAAGTAGAAAAAGCCAGCGGTTCTCATGAAATTGCCCAGACTCAGACGCACGAGACAGTGATGGGCCGTAAGGCTGTATTGCAGGAAACGGTTTTGGCCGCTTATCAGAAGAATCCGAAAGCAGGTCGTTACGAACCTAAAGTACAAACCTCCGAGGGGCCAGTTAATCCAACCGATATTACGCTTTGGAATGGGTATGGTAAGCCGAACCATTCATGGGGTATGGTTATTGACCTGAACTCCTGTATTGGTTGCGGTACCTGCGTAGTTGCTTGTAATGCTGAAAATAATATTCAGGTTGTTGGACGTAAAGAAGTACTTCGTCGTCGTGAAATGCACTGGATGCGGATCGACCGATACTATAGTAGCGATGCCGATGTCGAGGATTATACAGCCCTGGAAGTAGCTTCGGCAAATCCGGAGGTAACGTTCCAGCCGATGCTTTGCCAGCACTGTAGCAATGCTCCCTGTGAAACGGTATGTCCGGTATTAGCAACGACGCACAGTACGGAAGGGCTGAACCAGATGACTTACAACCGTTGTATCGGTACTCGTTACTGTGCGAACAACTGTCCGTACAAAGTGCGCCGATTCAACTGGTTCAAGTACTTTGATAATGATAATTTCGATTATCATTTTAACAATGATCTGGGTAAAATGGTCATTAACCCAGATGTAACGGTTCGTTCACGGGGGGTTATCGAGAAGTGTTCCTTCTGCGTACAACGGATTCAGGAAGGTAAACTGACCGCCAAAAAAGAGCGTCGTCGGTTAGCGCCGGATGAAGTTCAGAGCGCTTGTGCCCAGTCTTGTCCAACCAATGCAATTATTTTCGGCGATTTGAACAACCCGGAAAGTACGGTTTCTAAGGTGGTTATGGGTGAGCAGGAAGGACGAGCTTTCCATGTATTGGAAGAAATCAACGTGCGGCCGCAAATTTCGTACTTAACGAAAATTCGGAATAAGGACGAAGAGCCAAAAGATAACAAAAACGCGAAGCAGGAAACGCCTGCATAAACTCAATTGCGACTTACGGTGGACAGGTTCAACGTCTGATATCGTAATTCGTACATCGTAAATCGTAAATACAGTAAGTATTATGTCGCATGTTACATCAGCTGTAAGAACCCCTCTCGTTACCGGTGGCAAAACATACGCCGACGTAACGGAGGATATTAGTAAGCAGGTTGAGGGCAATCCGACTCGTGAATGGACCATTGCCTTCACGATTGCGGTAATTGTTCTCACGTACGGAACGGCCTGTCTGTTCTGGACGTGGTGGGAAGGTCTGGGCGTTTGGGGGCTGAATAAAACCGTCGGCTGGGCCTGGGATATTACCAACTTCGTATGGTGGGTAGGTATCGGTCACGCAGGTACGCTGATTTCGGCTATTTTGCTTCTGTTCCGTCAAAAGTGGCGGACGGCTGTAAACCGGGCGGCTGAAGCCATGACG
This sequence comes from Spirosoma sp. 48-14, assembly GCF_001898575.1. Taxonomy (GTDB): domain Bacteria; phylum Bacteroidota; class Bacteroidia; order Cytophagales; family Spirosomataceae; genus Spirosoma. The sequence goes on along the minus strand of NZ_MKUD01000002.1, from coordinate 196,446 downwards.
ATCTTCGCTGTTATTTGTGCGGCCAGCTTCATTATGATGCACGCTGGTCGTCCTTGGGTCGCTTACTGGTGTTTGCCTCTTCCAAATACACTAGGTTCGCTGTGGGTTAACTTCAAATCGCCACTGGTTTGGGACGTATTCGCCATCAGCACCTACTTTACTGTATCGCTGGTGTTCTGGTATATGGGTCTTATTCCTGACTTAGCTACCATTCGCGACCGGGCAAAAAGTAAAGTATCGCGTTACATCTATGGTGCTTTCGCGATGGGCTGGAACGGTTCAGCAAAAACCTGGGCTCGTTATGAATACATGAGCTTGATTCTGGCTGGCCTTTCTACTCCGCTTGTACTTTCAGTACACACGATTGTATCCTTTGACTTTGCTACGTCGGTAATTCCAGGATGGCATACGACCATCTTCCCGCCCTACTTCGTAGCCGGTGCTATCTTCTCCGGTTTCGCCATGGTGCAGAACCTGGTGCTTATCATCCGGGTTGTGTTTAAACTGGAAGATTACATTACGGTTGAGCACATCGAATCGATGAATAAAGTCATTACCTTAACTGGTTCGATTGTAGGGGTAGCGTATCTGACAGAGTTCTTCATTGCCTGGTATTCGGGCGTTGAATTTGAGGGTTATGCCTTCATCAACCGGGCAACGGGTCCTTACTGGTGGGCTTATTGGGCCATGATGACCTGTAACGTAATTACACCACAGCTTTTCTGGTCACGGGCTATTCGCCGGAGCATTGTCTGGACTTTCGTTCTGTCGGTAGTCGTGAACATTGGTATGTGGTTCGAGCGGTTTGTGATTATCGTTACTTCTCTCCACCGCGATTACCTGCCTTCAAGCTGGGCTATGTTCCACCCAACTCTGTTTGACATAAGCGACTACATTTTCTCGTTCGGTCTTTTCTTTACCCTGTTCCTTCTGTTCTCGAAATTCCTGCCTGTAGTGAACATGGCCGAAGTAAAAACCATTATCAAATCGTCGTCTGAAAAATTGCCGGTATCGGTATCGGGTGTTGCGAAAGGCGAGCGCGTTGCAAATCCAACATTTAACAAAAACGTAGAGTAATAACCTATTCGGATTACAGTTTTCGGTTGCATTCTACCGAAAACTGTAATCCGTAAATCGAATAAAGTATGTCAGACGCACACGATAACGGCAAATTCCTGGTCGGCATCTTCGACGATGATGATGTGGTATTACAGGCCGTTAAAGAAGTAAAAAACGCAGGTGTTCGGATTCATGAAGTCTATTCACCGTTCCCGATCCACGGATTAGACGTAGCGTTGGGTCATCCACGTACACGTCTGGGTATTGCCGCTTTCTTATTCGGATTATCTGGTACGCTTACCGCATTGGCGCTGACCTTCTATACGGAAGGATTTGACTGGCCCATGATCGTTGGGGGTAAGGATTCTTATTCTCCTATTGTATATGTACCTGTTATTTTTGAGCTGACAGTACTTTTCTGTGCGTTGGGCATGGTTGGTACATTCCTCGTATCGAATGGCCTCGGCCCCACGGTAAAACCATTGATGTACGATCTCCGAACAACTGATAATAAGTTTGCTATGGCTATTGATCTTAGCAAGAATAATATCGGTGAAAGTGATATTGAGCAGATTCTGAAGAAATCAGGCGCTGCTGAAGTAAATGTTAAGCAGTTCTAATATTCAGGATGGGAATGATTACTAAACATACGAGTGTAACCGCGCTGGCTATTATCGGACTGATGTTTGCAGGAACAGCCTGTAAAAGAGGTCACGATAATACCGGGGTAGAATATGCACCTCAGATGTACGATGCGGTAGGTTACGAACCATACCGTCAGATTCGTCCAAATACGATTAATCCTCAGGGGTTAAATATGCGTTTGCCAGCACGAGGAACAGTTGCTCGCCCAAACTATCACACAACCTTTGGAGAAGGGGCCAATGCTAAAACGGATTTGATGATTTATCACATTCCAGCCGATAGCATTGAGATTGCTGAACGTGTATTGACCAATCCAATTCCAGAAACTGAGCAATCGTTGGCTGAAGGTAAGACCTTGTATACTCGTTATTGCAGCCATTGCCACGGTGAAACGGGTAAAGGTGATGGTCTGGTTGGCAAAGAGTATAAGGGGGTGCCTAACTATTCATCGGATGCCTTAAAAACGCTGAACGATGGACATATCTTCCACGTAATTACGAATGGTAAAGGTCGGATGTGGCCCCATGGGTCACAGATCACGCCAGAAGATCGCTGGAAAATTGTGCAATACGTACACAAATTACAACAAGGATAATTTTGAGTTCATAGGTTAGGGGGCACTTGAAAAAGATGAACCTACTGGATGACTGAAAACTGAAAACTGAAAACTGTTAAGAATGGCATCGGCTCACGCAATACCGTCCTTAGACGAAGAATTTGAATTTACCGCAGAGTCCAAGCGTCGAATAATGATTAGCCTTGGAGTTGGCGTTGTGCTGGTAGCAATCGGCGCATATCTCCTGGCTTCGGGTGCAGGTTCACACGAAACCCATGTTGCGGCTCATGGTGCTGGTGGACATGAAGCCCATGAGGGCGCACATCATGCCTATAAATGGACCAATCGCTTATGGGCCAATGTTTGGCTGAATGCCATTTACTTTACAGGCGCTTCAGTCATAGGCATGTTTTTCCTGTCGTATAATTATTTGGCACAGGCTGGCTGGTCAGTTGCTTTTAAACGAATTCCTGAAGCAATGCCCGCTTTCCTGCCCTTTACAGGAATCGCTGTTTTGCTTGTTTTTTTTATTGCTGGTCATGACCTGTTCCACTGGACTCACCCAGGGTTATATGACAAAGCCAGCCCTGAGTTTGATCCGATTATAAATGGTAAAAAAGGATTTTTAAATACGCCTTTCTATCTCATTCGGGTTGTATTGTATTTCGTACTATGGTACGGTCTATGGCGAGTGTTGCGTAATTTCTCGCTGCAGGAAGATTTATACGGGGGAACCGATTATTATGAAAAAAGTATCAAGTTTGGTACTGCCTTCTTGTTGGTTTTTGGCGTAACCTCTTCTACTTCAGCTTGGGATTTTGTCATGTCGATCGATACTCACTGGTTCAGTACCATGTTCGGTTGGTATACACTTGCAAGCTGGCACGTGACTGGGCTAGCCATTATTACCTTAACCGTAGTTACACTCCGGGAGCAGGGTTATCTGAAATGGATTAATGAAAGCCACTTACATGACCTTGGTAAGTTCATGTTTGCCTTTACAATCTTCTGGACATACGTTTGGTTTGCACAGTTCATGCTGATCTACTATGCTAACCTGCCTGAAGAAACCATTTATTATCGTGAACGTTTTAGTGGATATGGAGGAATCTACAAAGCTCCATTTCTCGTAAATTTGTTGTTGTGTTTCGTTTTTCCGTTCCTTATCTTAATGACGCGGGATGCGAAGCGGACACATATTATTCTTAAATTGGCTGCCTGGTGTATTATTGTTGGACACTACTTTGATTTTTACAACAATATCATGCCTGGTACAGTAGGAGAACATGCAGGATTTGGTCCTATCGAGTTTGGGATGATTTTGATTTTTGCTTCTGGCTTTGTTTGGTCGCTTTATTCTCAACTGGCCAAGGCAAATCTGATTCCAAAGAATCACCCAATGCTGGAAGAGACGCTGCACCACGATATTTAATCAATAACTGTACAGAACAATGGTTTATATAATTGCTATATTATCGGTAATCTTTCTGGGACTGGCAGTAATGGTCATTTCTCGGATGGCTTCCGTGGTACAGACTGCCAGCGGTCCAGTCGATGAAGACCGAATTGGTATGAGTAACCGCCTGAATGCAGGCATGATGGTTGTTTTCTTCGTTGTGGGGCTGATTGCTGCAATTTGGTCATTTCTACACGCCCGGCAGTTTTTCCTGCCTGAAGCCGCTAGTCCTCATGGTCGTCATACAGATTTTCTGTTCTGGTTGTCGATGAGTATCATTACCGTTGCATTTATTGTAACGAATGCCCTATTGTTTTTCTTTGCCTGGCGTTATCAATATCGGCCAGGGCATAAAGCGTCTTACTATCCAGAAAACCACAAGCTGGAGTTGATCTGGACAGTCATTCCAGCTGTAGTGATGGCGTTACTCGTATTTACGGGATGGCGGGCATGGCGTGATATTATGGCCGAAGCTCCTGAAAATGCACAGGTCTTTGAATTGGTTGGTAAGCAGTTTAACTGGATTGCTCGCTATCCAGGGGTTGACAATAATAAACTGGGTGCGTTTAATTATAAGTTGATCGACAGTAATAACGAAACGGGGATTGATTATACAGATGAGTCGTCGTTCGATGATTTCGTATCAACTTCTGAACTGCATATTCCAGTTAATAAGCCCATTCTGCTTAAAATTCGGGCTCGCGATGTTTTGCATAGCGTATTCATTCCTCACTTGCGGGTGAAAATGGATGCTGTGCCTGGTATGCCTACTCGTTTTCAGTTCACCGCTGATAAGACAACGGATGAAATGAAGAATATCACAGGCAATCCGAATTTTACGTATGAGATTGCTTGTACGGAAGTGTGTGGCCAAGGCCACTTCTCGATGCGAATTCGTCTGGTTGTTGAAGATGAAGCTTCTTGGCAGGCTTGGTGCAAAGAGCAGAAGCCTTTACTCTCCTCGTCACCAGAGCTGGCATCGCGTATTCCAGCTAATCTGAAAGCAAAAGCGGCTAAATATCTGTCAGCACCAGAAACGGCTGCTCCTGCTGATACTACTACGGCATCAATTGTTAAAAATGGAGAGACTGTAGCCACCGCTTCAGTCCGTTAATTTCTAAACTTACAAGAACCAAATACTATGGCGACTGTAGCAGCTAACTCGGCAACTGTGGCCCATGCAGAAGAGCATGACCACCATGAGCCACAAAGTTTTTGGCGCACATACATATTTTCGGAAGATCACAAAACGATTGCTAAGCAATACCTGATTTCAGGGATTTTCTGGTCAATTATTGGTATCAGCCTGTCAGTAATGTTCCGGCTTCAGTTAGGCTTCCCTGCCATGAAGCTCGATTTCCTGCGGCCAATTCTAGGCAACTGGATCAACGAAACTGGTAAACTTGACCCAGATTTCTATTTGGCATTAGTAACAATGCACGGAACTATCATGGTGTTCTTTGTATTGACGGCTGGTTTGAGTGGAACTTTCTCGAACTTTCTGATTCCACTACAAGTAGGCGCACGGGACATGGCATCAGGCTTCCTGAACATGCTCTCTTACTGGTTCTTCTTTTTGGCCAGTGTGATTATGCTTGGGTCACTGTTCATCGAGACAGGTCCTGCGGCTGGTGGTTGGGTAATTTATCCACCATTGAGCGCGTTGCCACAAGCGCATAAAGGGTCTGAATTAGGAATGACCTTATGGTTGATTAGCATGGCTTTATTCATTGTATCACAGTTGTTAGGTGGTATCAACTACATCACAACTGTAATCAACCTGCGTACACGGGGTATGTCGTTCAGCAAACTTCCGCTGACGATCTGGGCTTTCTTCCTGACAGCTGTTCTCGGCTTGATTTCATTCCCAGTACTTCTTTCGGCTGCTTTGTTATTGATCTTCGACCGTAGCTTCGGCACAAGCTTCTATTTGTCTGAGATCTATATTAAAGGTGAAGCACTGCCTAATGTAGGAGGTAGCCCAATCCTGTTCCAGCACCTGTTCTGGTTCCTGGGTCACCCAGAAGTATATATCGTACTGCTTCCAGCTCTGGGTATGACTTCAGAGATCATTGCAACCAACTCGCGTAAACCTATTTTCGGCTACCGGGCTATGATTGCCTCCATGATGGGTATTGCCTTTCTAGCCTTTATCGTATGGGCACACCATATGTTCGTGACGGGGATGAATCCATTCTTGGGATCAATCTTCATGTTCCTGACACTGATCATTGCGGTTCCATCGGCTGTAAAAGCGTTCAACTACATTACGACACTGTGGCGTGGGAACATCCGGTTTACACCAGCAATGTTGTTCTCAATCGGTCTTGTATCATTCTTTATTTCGGGTGGTTTAACGGGTATCATCTTAGGTAACTCAGCATTAGATATCCAGCTACACGACACATACTTTGTAGTGGCTCACTTCCACCTGGTTATGGGTGCTGCTTCTGCATTTGGTCTGTTAGCCGGAGTTTATCACTGGTTCCCAAAGATGTTTGGTCGAATGCTGAACGAAAAGCTTGGCTACGTTCACTTCTGGCTCACCTTTATCGGAATCTATCTGGTGTTCTTCCCGATGCACTACATTGGAATTTCGGGCTTCCCGCGTCGGTATTATGCCTTTACGAGCTATGATTTCACGAAGAACATCTTTGCTGATATGAATAGCTTCATTAGCCTTGCTGCTATCTTCACATTTACCGCCCAGTGGATTTTTATCTGGAACTTTGTGTATAGCATGTTTAAAGGTCGGAAGGCTCCGCAAAATCCATGGAAATCAAATACATTGGAATGGACAGCACCAATCAATCCGGGACATGGTAACTGGCCTGGCGAAATTCCTGCTGTTTATCGTTGGGCCTATGATTATAGTAAGCCAGGTGCTAAGGATGATTTCATTCCTCAAAACGTGCCTTACTCACAAACCCCTGAATCAAACCTGCCTCATGAAAATGAGCTGATTGGCTTAGAGAAGGAAATTGAGGCACAAAATCTGAATGATCAGTTCAAACAGCCTCACTAATAAAAAGGAACGGCGCTTCCAGAGCCTAGCTTTACTGACAATCATTGCCATTTACATACTTGTTTTGGCAGGCGGCATTGTCAGAGGGACTGGCTCTGGAATGGGCTGTCCAGACTGGCCAAAGTGCTTTGGCCGGTGGGTTCCCCCAACCGAAATTTCCCAGCTTCCAGCTAACTACCAGAAGATATACGGGGCAAAGTTGAAGGGTGAGATTGAATTCAATCCTGTAAAGACATGGATTGAGTATGTAAACCGGTTAGTAGGTGTCCTGTCCGGTTTCCTGGTGTTCGCCACCCTATTGGCATCACTTTCCTTTTGGCGAAAAGACAAAGTCATTGTTTGGGGGAGCTTTACTGCTTTCTTCCTAATTGGCCTAAACGGATGGCTGGGATCTAAAGTAGTATCGACGGAGTTAGCCCAGTATATGATTACCATTCATATGCTGCTGGCTATCTTAGTTGTTTTTGCTCTACTTTTTGTCTGGGTTCGTTCACGAGCTTCTCAGGTAGTCATTAATTTGGCACAACAAAAAGAAGCCGGAATACGCTGGTTGGCTTTAGGGTTGACTATCATAACAATCGGACAGATTGTATTAGGAACTGAAGTGAGAGAAGCGCTGGATCTTGTTGTTAAAAAACTGGGTTATGATCAACGCCAAAATTGGATCAGTAGCCTGGATTGGCGCTTCTATGTTCATCGTTCGTTTTCGCTGGTAGTATTAGCCGGGCATTTAACCCTAGTCTATCAGCTACGTAAGTTAGGGAACTTAAAAAAAATGACCTGGGTAGCGAACGGTTTACTTGCTTGTCTCTTATTAGAAATAGGGACAGGGGTTGTTATGGCTTATTTAAATGTGCCAGCCGTAGCTCAACCAGTTCATTTATTGTTGGCTATTCTTTTAGTCGGCTTACAATTCATTGCAGTACTCGCCTTAACACCAGGTATTAGTTTACCAAAGGCTGTTAAGCGAAATATGGAAGTAGCACATGCTTGATACGGAGAGAGTAGTAACGATAGGTACGTTTAGCGATAAGGCAAGGGCATACGTTGAGTTAATAAAGTTAAAGCTAACGCTGGCCGTTGTTTTCTCGGGTGTGTTTGGCTATTGCTTAGCGAGCAGTCAGGTCAATTGGATAAAGCTTATCGTTTTAGTTATTGCTTCTATTGCTATAACAGGTTCGGCAAATATTATTAATCAGATTATCGAGAAAGATTCAGATAAGCTGATGAAGCGTACTTCAGTGCGGCCTTTACCAACAGGACGTCTGACAGTGCGGGAAGCAGCCACATTTGCGTTCGTGTTGTTTGCTATTGGCTGTTACCTGTTTGTAGAAGTTTTCAATATACGGGCAGCTGCGTTAGCTGTTTTATCATTGCTGCTGTATGGGTTTGTTTACACTCCGCTTAAGCGGAAAGGGCAAATCGCCGTATTTGTAGGTGCCTTACCTGGCGCTTTTCCTCCAATGATCGGCTGGGTAGCTGCAACAAACCATTTTGGCTGGGCGCCTGGTATTCTGTTTGCTATCCAATTTTTCTGGCAATTTCCGCATTTCTGGGCAATTGGCTGGCTTGCTTTCGATCAATACAAAAAAGCAGGGATACAGATGATGCCCGGTGATGGTAAAACAACGGAAACAGCGTTTCGTATCATGATTTATACGCTGTTTCTGGTTCCAATCGGCTGGCTACCCTATTTTCTAGGTATGACTGGTATTAATTCGGCATTAGTAGCCATGTTTGGCGGAATCTTGTTTTTGGCGCAAACGTTCCATTTAATGAGAACCTGTACGGATAAGGCAGCCCTGCAAATGATGTTTGGCTCATTGCTTTACTTGCCTATCGTGCAGATTGTGTATCTGTTAGATAAAGTATAACAACAAATCATGAGCGAATTAGTAAATAATATAACCTTAGTTGAAGAGCCGGAAGAAACGCTCTCAATGAATCCCCGTAAATTCATTTTATGGCTGTTCATTGTGAGTATCATTATGCTCTTTGCTGCTATGACCAGCGCTTACCTGGTTCGTAGGGCAGAAGGGAATTGGCTGGAGTATGCTATACCGTCTATTTTTTATTATAGTTCGGTTGTGTTGGTTCTTAGTAGTTTGACCATGCATTGGGCCTACTTGTCTGCAAAAAAAGACAACTTTGGCAATCTGAAAATTGCGATAACTATTACTTTTGTGCTTGGAGCGATTTTTTTGTACATGCAGTTCCTGGGATGGGTTGATCTAGTCAATGAAAACGTGTTTTTCGTAGGCAATCCGGCGGGTTCATTTATGTACATTTTTACAGGATTACATGGTTTCCACCTCATCTCCGGTATTATCGTGCTGGTGTTTGCGCTGGTAGCTGCGTTCCGGCTCCGAATTCATGCCAAGAGCCTAAATCAAATTGAGATTGCGGCTACGTACTGGCATTTCTTAGATATTTTGTGGTTGTATTTGTTTTTCTTTTTAGTCTATTTTCATTGATAATCTCTTAGACGCATGGCGGCTACTGTAACACACGATACCCTAACAACCGACTCGGACGCTATTTTCGATAAGAAAACCTGGATGGGTGGTGTTGAACCAATGAAAGTGAGCTACGGCAAGCTGATGATGTGGTTCTTCCTGATCTCTGATACGTTTACGTTCTCAGCTTTGCTGGTAACGTACGGTCTGATTCGGTTTAGCTATCCAGCCTGGGACCCAGCTATTTATGGAGAGGTATTCAAATTTTCAAACCTCTACTGGCCGACACCTGAAATGGTGTACGCAGCCGTTCCCTTCTTACATGGTGTTCATGCTCCGCTGATTTTCGTAGGGATCATGACATTTATCCTGATTTTTAGTAGTGTTACAATGGTATTAGCCGTGGAAGCGGGTCACCGGATGGATCAGGCTGATGTTGAAAAATACATGCTCTGGACTATTTTAGGTGGTTTTACGTTCCTTGGAAGCCAGGCCTGGGAGTGGTCGCACTTTATTCATGGAACAGAAACAGGTACTACAATCAGTGAAATTGTCAATGGCCAAACCATTCAACGTACCATTTTTGGGGCTAATCTGGTCGAAAACCAATATGGTCCTCCGGCTTTTGCTGACCTGTTCTTTTTTATCACGGGTTTCCATGGTACACACGTATTTAGTGGTGTTATCCTGAATATTCTGATTTTTTACCGGGCAGCTACTGGCCTGTATGCTCGACGGGGTCATTACGAAATGGTTGAGAAGGTTGGTCTTTACTGGCACTTTGTCGATCTGGTTTGGGTATTTGTATTCACGTTCTTCTATCTGGTTTAACAACCACTTTTCAACATGTCTGATCACACACACGGGACCCATGAAGTTGGTGAAATCCCACCCGCAAATACAGGGGCAATCTGGCGTACTTTCTGGATTCTTTCAGCCATCACAGCTGTCGAATTTACCCTTGCTTATTTAATGAAAGCAGGCGGGTTACGTACATCGTTCTTCGTTATCATGACATTGGTGAAAGCCTTCTATATTGTTGGCGAGTTTATGCACCTGAAACATGAAGTGAAGAGCCTGATCTGGGCAATTGTAGTTCCAATTGTTTTTGTTATTTGGTTATTAGTTGCCTTAATGACTGAAGGAGCCTGGATAGGAATCTCAGTATTCGGTTGATATTATGAGTACTAATCAAAAAGCCGGGATCCTGCTCGCTACGCTGCTGGTCCCGGCTTTGTTGTATTTATTCCTTCGGTTTGGTACGCAAAATCATTATGTTTTGCCGCGCTATCTGCCCAAAATTGACTCAACGAAAGGAGAACCATTAATGGGTAAGGTGACGTTACCAGATGGTAGCGTAATGACCGACACAGTTTATAATCATATCCCACCGTTCCAACTAATCGATCAGGATGGTAAAACGGTCGATCAGTCGATTGTTAAGGGTAAGATTTACGTAGCTGATTTCTTCTTCACACGGTGTGGTACTATCTGCCCACGCATTTCCTCTCAGCTTACTCGTGTTCAGGATATTTTTCGAGAGAATCCCTCTATTGTTTTCTTATCGCACACCGTTGATCCGGAACACGATCGGCCAGCACAGTTAAAAGCCTATGCCCAGAAATACGAGGCTATTCCCGGGAAGTGGTATTTTCTAACTGGAGACAAGGCTAAGATCTATGATTTAGCGATGCATGGATACTACCTTCCAACGGTCGATGCAGGTGTGAAAGAGGGCAAACCTGACGAAACTTTTATCCACAGCGAAAAGTTGGTATTGGTAGATAAAGAGGGGATTGTCAGAGGGTTCTATGACGGTACTAATAAAGAAGACGTGGATCGACTGATTCTTGAAATTCGAGTACTTCTGGATATTTATAATAAAGATTAACGGCTATGGAAGTGTTGCAACCTGTTAAGGAGCAGAAAGCAAATCGAGTCATTAATGTGCTGGCTATTGCCATTCCTGTGGCCGTAGCTGTACTTCTGGGCATTCGTCAGAAGATTGATCTGGGTAGCTGGACGGCTTATTTGCCACACATTAATGGAATTATCAATTCGATAACGTCGGTATTACTTCTGCTTGGTCTTTATTTCATCAAACAGAAAAATATACGGGCACACAAGATTACAATGTTGACGGCTTTTACGCTTGGGTCGCTGTTTTTGGTAAGCTATGTGTTATATCACCTGACAAACGACTCAACACCCTATGGAGGGAAGGGCTGGATACGTCCGGTATATTACTTTTTGTTGATCTCCCATATCGTACTTTCAGTGGTAGTGGTGTGGTTTGTACTAAGGGCAGTTTACTTTGCCCTCAGTGGCCGATTTTTAAAGCATAAACAAACTGTAAAATATGCCTATCCAATCTGGCTGTACGTTAGTATAACAGGGGTTGTTGTGTATTTGATGATAAAGCCTTATTACCTTCATTAATCGGCAAAAGCAATGAAAAGTTGGAAAGTTTGGTTTACACTAGCAATGCTGTTTGTTGTGGCTAGCCCCGATTTAATGGCTCAATGCGCTATGTGTCGCGGTACGGTTGAAAGTACGGTTAGTAACGGTCGGAGTGTTGTAGCGTCGAACCTTAATTTTGGCATTTTATATTTATTATTAGCTCCTTACCTCATTGTTGCTTCGATTGGCTATCTGTGGTATCGGAATAGTAAACAGGAGCATGGAAGACGTCTCGAAATTGCAGGCCGCATTAAGCGGGCTATGTCCCAGGTGTAGAAAGGGGAAAATTTTTAGAAAACCCTTTTATTCGTTGCGTGGCTTCGACGACATGTATGAGCATTGCCCACATTGTGGCTTGCGTTACGAAGTAGAACCGGGCTATTTTATCGGTGCTATGTATGTGAGCTACGCTATTTCCGGAGGTGTGGCTTTGGTAGTAGGTTTTCTTTTATTTTACCTGGCAGGCGACCCTGAAGGTTGGGTATATGCAGCAATAATAGCCCCTTTAATGGTTATCATAGCGCCAATTAATTTTCGAATATCACGAGTAATCTGGCTTCATTACGTGGCTGGGATTAAGTATATAAAAGGGCTTTAAAGGCCCTTTTATACGTTAAAGACTGGCGCTTGTTAACTGCTAAGAGAATAGACCTGGGCGGTTGAGGAAAAATAGTTCGAAAAAAATGTCAGCTCATGCAACCTGCATCTGAGTAATTTGCATCTTCTCAACGAACCTAAACGATTATGCTCCGACTTATACCGTTTTTTACGACTGAAGCGCAGTTAGTAGCTGCCTTAAAGCGTGGGGAAAGCCGCGCCCACAAGGTCGTATATGAGCGGTATGCCGGTAAAATGCTAGCCGTATGTACACGCTATTGTGCCAACCGGGACGATGCCGAAGAAGTCATGATCGATGGGTTTATGCGCGTGTTTGAGAAAATTGAGCAGTTTCGGGAGGATGGGAGCTTTGAGGGTTGGATCCGGCGGGTAATGGTAACGGAATCGCTGATGTTTTTGCGGAAAAATAAGCAATGGCGTCAGGAAGTATCTATCGACGACGTTACTGTTGAACCAGACTACGCATGGGCCGATACTGCCGTTAATGAAAATGATTTATTACGAATGGTGAATCAATTACCCGACGGCTATCGTACAGTTTTTAACCTGTATGCTATCGAAGGATATAGTCATGCCGAAATTGCCGAAATGCTAGGTATTTCGGAAGGGACATCGAAATCGCAGTTGAGTCGGGCAAGAATGCTGTTGCAGGCGAATATAAAGAAATTAGAACAGGACTCCGCTCAGGGTAAATGGGCTGGGCAACGTGAATATTATGAAAAATCAGTCGGAAAAGCAGCCAATCGATGACTTATTTGCCCGGAAGCTGGGCAATATGTCATTGCCGCCGAGTGCCGATGGCTTTGAGCGGTTACAGGCACGTATGGGCAAACGTATACCTGAAGCACGGGTCGTATTCTGGCAAAATCCGACCATACAACGGTATATGGCGGCAGCCGCCTGTCTGATATTGGTTGGTCTGTTTGGGTGGCTCTACCGGCCAGTTGGTACCGCACCGACAGGTGGAGAAAATCAGGTGGCAACTAATACACCTCATAACCAAACAGGCCGTCAGAAACTGCGTCCAAAGACCGGAATAACGCAAAAGGCAGAAGAGAGCCAAGCGACATCGGAGGGGAAAAAGGCGACCGAATTAAGTCTGCCTACGCAGGAAGAACAAATAGCATTAGTTGAAAAATCTGCCGTTCGGGTAAAACAGGCAGATCGTTCCGTTCGGCAACCTGTTAAGGACTATAAACCCAGCACAAAACGTATTCCCTCGACGACTCAAGAGCCTGTTTTAGCACAGAACAAACCAGTTGAAGCACCTACTAAACAGGATGTTAACACTACTCCGTCGATAGAGAAGCCAACTGTGCCTGAGCAAGTAGCAGACGTCAAGCCGACAACAAAGCCTACGGCTCCAGCTGAGCGGGTATTGGTTGTAACGATTGCAGAGCCAGAAGCTTTGGTTGCTGCGCGTCAGGCTGCAAAAGCTTCTGGCGAAGAAAAAGCGACTGTAGCTTCTACTGAAAAGCAGGAAAAAGATCCTAAAGCAACCGGTTTATGGCAGCAGGTAAAACGCTTTAAAGAAGGTGAACTGTTTGCTCGTCGCGACAACGATAATTCGAGCAGTGAAGACCGTGGGCTTTTGGGTCGAGCCTATAGCGGCCTTAAACACAGCCTCGATAAAGATAAATCTAGTAAGCAATGAATAAAGTACTACGTGCACTAGTTACGGTAACGGCATGCTTACTGGCTTCGCTGGCACAGGCGAAGCCAATGAGTCCGACCGATTCGCTGGTGATTCGGTTTGCCAATCGCACCCGACTGGTTATTTATGCGCCCGATAAAGCTGCTATTCAGGCTTTGTCGAATTACGATCTGAATAAAATTGTACGGGAAATGGGTATGAAGCTCGATTCCGTACCCGGTGGCCAAACGCGTATTTCGCAAGATGGAGATCGTTACTTGAAAGATACGGTTCTGGTAGTTACAAAGAAGAAAGACGGCGTAACAGTTATTGTTAAGGGAAATACTGATTCTACCCAGGCAGCATCAAAGAAAGAGACTGATTATGAACGGGAACGTCGTGAGCGACGTGACCGGGATAAGGGAAGTTTTGACTACAATTTTAGTATTGGATTGAATAATTTTATTCAGGAGAAGTCAATGACCGCTTTCCCTGAAGATGGTTACGATTTACGCCCCATCGGTTCGCGTTATGTGGCGTTGTCAGTAGGGGCTATGCCAACGATCATTCGAGGCAAATACGCTTCTCTCAAGCTGTATTATGGCGTGGAATTAGCCTGGAATAACTTTATGTTTGAAGGGAATAATATTGTCCAAAAAGGAAGTACAACCGTAGAGTTTCCAGATGCAGGGCGCGATTTACAAAAAAGTAAGCTGACGGTTTGTACAATCGGCATTCCTGTGGTGCCTCGCGTAACCTTTTACAACAGCAGCGGCAAAAAAGTATGTCATATTGGTCTTGGCGGGTACGCTAATTATAGACTGGACAGCTACCGGAAAATCAAAGAAGCCGATGGGAGTAAAGACCGTCGCCATTCCGATTTTTACCTGAACAATTTTCGGTATGGGTTAATGGCTCATTTAGGTATTCGCAGCCTGGATTTCTTTGTCAAATATGATATGAGCCCGCTTTTCCAGACTGGTAAAGGACCCGATGTACGGACATTAAGTTTTGGTATAGGTTTCTGAGTATGTTCGTAAAAAGCGTATCTATTATTGGTCTTGGCTGGCTCGGGCTACCACTGGCTGAGCGTTTGCTGAATGAGGGCTTTTCGGTAAAGGGAAGCACAACGTCGGCTGAAAAAGCAACAGCGTTAAAAGAAAAAGCTATTGCCACTTATGAATTCCAGCTTAACCCGGAGCCAATAGGGGACTTACGTGCGTTACTGGATTCCGATACGCTGGTGATCAATATACCGCCCAAAGCAGGGAAATTAGGTGATGAGTTCCATCCGGCCCAGATCCAACATATAGTCAATGCGGTGCAGGGTACTTCCATAAAGCATATTGTTTATGTTAGCTCTACGTCTGTATATCCAGAGCTAAATCGTGAAGTTGTTGAGGAAGATGTGCGTTCTCCTGAGCAATCGGCCGCTCCGGGATTGGTTCGGGCTGAACAACTTGTTCAGGCACTTGAAAAAGCTGAAGAACGGGTCGTCACGATCCTGCGTTGTGGCGGGTTGATGGGATACGATCGCATTCCCGGCAAATACGTCGCTGGACGAACCGTTGATACTGGCGATGTTCCTGTTAATTATCTACACCGTGATGATGCTGTGGGTATTTTGCTTAAACTTATACATGATCAAGTAGGCGGGACGTTCAACGCTGTTTCCCCTATCCATCCAACGCGGGAAGCTATCTATCGGAAAAGCTGCGCCGAATTTGGGTATACATTACCAATCTTTGTCCAGCCTATTGAACCGGTGCCTTACAAACTGATTAGCCCAACCAAGCTTATTCAGGCAATCCACTACCCGTATCGATATCCCGACCCGTTGCAGTACTATTACCAGAAAACGAACTAACGGGATAGAAGCGGGGGTAATTTATGGGATCTCCTCATAGGCAGTTACCGAAGAAGATGACGCATTCGTGTCCAGAAAAAACCACCCGACGGGCGACTGGCTGGCATTTGAGTCCGGTTTAGAGCAGCCATAAACATGAAATACCCTTGTGCATGCCAGGCGCGGAATTGTTCGCTGACAGCTGCATTATGCTTCGGTAAATAGTCGATTAGTTTGTCCAGGTCGAATCGGCTGGAAGCTGTACCAACGCCTGCCCGTTGGCCGTCGATCGCATTGCAGGCTTGTTCATAGTGATTTGCCTGAGGGATCATAAGAGCAGGCTTACCAAGATAAGCAGCTTCACAAACCGATTCAAACCCGGCCGTTGTCACAATCGCTTTACACTGTGCCATAAATTCCAGAAAACGCTTCCCATCAATGGCATGAAAGGTAAGTGTGTCGTCAACTTTCTGGTCAGGTAGAGTAGTGCCCGAATGGAAACCATCCATATGAATTCCGGGGTGCTGTTCGTGAGCTTTTAACAGTTCAACTTTAAGGCCGGGTTGCGTAACGTAAGCCAGCAGCGAATGACCCTCGATGGGCTTTAATTCTGTAACTTCCTGCCGAAGAAGAGGAGGCACTACACGCACACGCTGACTGGGTTCGTCGGGTTGTTTATCGAAAGAAAGGGCCAGGAGTTCATTAGCACCAAAACAAGTGAGCCGGGTATTGATTTTAAACGCCTGTCGGTAAAACCATTGCCCTTTGGGGCATTGAAAATTGGTGTGGAAAGCCATGTACTGATGGGCAATACACACCATAGGAACAGACGGGCGTAGCAGAGCATACGTCATACCACCCAGCATTTCATAAAAGTTGACGACTACATCAGGCTGTTGTGTTTCGATCATGTTGCGAACCTGCTTCAGACTACGCCAGAACGGGCGCATGGTCCTGATGGCTTTCAGCGTTGTTTTGAAGGGTTCAAGCGCGTTCGTCTTCGCATTATACACCAGACCGGGGCTGAAAATTGGTGTAACCGGAGCGGTAAACGCTGAACTAAAAAAAGCAGGTACATCCCGTTCGGCTGTTACACCAACGATGGCGCCTATAACGTCATGTCCAGCCTGTTTCAGCATTTGATGGAGTGAAAGGGCTTGTGTTAAATGCCCACGACCTTCGCCTTGTATTAAAAATAAAACCCGCATGAAGTATGAATTACGATCTGTGAGTAGTTTGATTTCTATAGTTCGCCTGAGTAAGGATGGCCGTTGTTAAGCCGACATGGACTTAACCGTGAGTTGGAAGGGCTGGCCGACAGGTTTTACAGCCTGAATCGGTTCGTCATCTTCGCCCAGTTCAGATGTATAATAAAGCAAGCTCCACTGGCCTTCGTGGTCTTCGACCAGCGCACTAAGCGATTCAACCCAGTCGCCTGAGTTCATATACATAATTCCGTCAAACTCACGAATGGCAGGCTGGTGGATATGCCCACAGATAACCCCATCGCAATGACGGGCTCGGGCTAGTTCGGTCAGCTTTTGTTCGTAATCGGAGATGTAGCTGACGGCCTTTTTAATGCGCGATTTAACCTGCTGAGAAAGCGAATAGTAAGGCAGTCCGCGCCAGGTACGGTAGTTATTATAAAACTTATTTACCCAAAGCAGGAATGTATACCCTAAATCGCCCAGATAAGCCAGCCACTTCATTTGCGACGTAATTGAATCGAACACGTCGCCATGCGTGACGTAGAATTTCTTATTGCCCGAATTGAGCATATAATCTTTGCGGATAGAGAAGTTTTTGCCCACTTTTAAGGGCATTACCTGATCCAGAAAATCGTCGTGGTTCCCGCGTAGATAAACAACTTTGGTATTATAGTGAACGATTTGTTTTAAAACCGTTTTAAAGAAAGCAGTGTGTTTTTTCTTCCAGGTACCATACTGTTTCAACTGCCAGCCGTCGATGATATCGCCATTGAGGATGAGCTTCTGACACGAGTAATTGCGCAAAAACTCAGTGGCTTCTTTCGCTTTCGAACCGGCTGTGCCAAGGTGAATGTCGGAAAGAACAATCGTTCGGAATTGCGTACCTGGTTGCATGGACGAAGTTACCCAGGCTATATGACTTAGGATTTATGGGATTGTTACCAAATTGACAAGATTAGTGCTCTATTAGAATAGTTATTCACATTGACATAATAAACCACAGTAAATGGAAAATCCAGTGCTGATTTTGGGAGCAGGAAGCCTGGGCGTGACCGCTTTAGACCTGTTTCAACGCAATAGTGTAGTCGTTTACGGCTTACTTGATGATAACAAGGACCTGCATGGTAAAGAGTTTGGTGATGTATCCGTGCTAGGCGAAACGGATGATGACGGTTTCCTGAAACTGATTGGGCAAAAGTGCGAAGCCTTTGTGGCTATTGCCGATGTGCGCGTGCGCAAGCGCCTGGTGAAGATGCTGAACGAACGGCGCAAAGTACAGCCCGTCAATGCCATTCATGATACAGCTATTGTATCGGCACTGGCGAGCATTGGTCATGGCAATTTAATTGCTGCCCGTGCTGTTATCAACCCATATGCCGAAGTTGGCCAGCACTGCATTATTCAGTCGGGTACTATCGTTGAAAGTCAGGCTAAAATCGGCGACTACGTTCAACTCGGAACAGGAAGTGTAATCAATAGTGGAGTAACTGTTGGCGAAGGGGCTTTTATTGGTACTGGCGCCACCATTGTAGCCGGTATCACAATCGGCAAAAATGCTCGTATTGGTGCGGGCTCTGTAGTTGTTGAAGATGTGGTTGCCGGGGCAACGGTATTTGGAAATCCCGCGGCAAAACTATAGGAGACACGATCCCTCGCGTCTCCTATACGTCAGTAATTCATTTGAAACAAAACCATTCGGTTAGGAGACGCGAGGGATCGCGTCTCTACTCGACATATAAAACCTCGTTGGCCAGGAAATCCTGATAAGTGAGTTCAAGGCCTTGTTTTAATTCGGTTTTGTGTTTCCAGCCCATTGCATGAAGCCGCGAAACATCCATCAGTTTGCGGGGCGTTCCGTCGGGTTTATCGGTATTCCAGCGAAGTTCGCCTTCGTAACCGACTGTTTCTTTAATCATCTCAGCCAATTCCTTGATGGTTACATCTTCGCCCGTTCCGATATTCACAAACAGTTCGTCGCTGTAATGTTGCATTAAGTAGAAGCAGGCATCGGCCAGATCATCGGCATGCAGAAACTCGCGCATGGGCGAACCGGTTCCCCAAACTTCTACCGTGGGCAGATCATTGATTTTAGCTTCGTGGAATTTTCGAATTAGCGCGGGCAGTACGTGCGAACCCTGTAGGTCGTAGTTATCGTTCGGGCCATACAGATTGGTTGGCATAGCCGATATGAAGTTACAACCGTATTGGCTCCGATAGGCTTCGCATAGTTTGATGCCCGTAATTTTGGCAATGGCATACGGCTCGTTTGTCGCTTCGAGGTAGCCGCTCAGCAGATACTCCTCCTTGAGCGGTTGAGGAGCTAATTTGGGGTAAATGCACGACGAACCAAGGAACAACAATTTCTTGACACCTGTTTTATAGGCGGAGTGAATAATGTTTGATTCAATCAGTAGATTGTCGTACAAAAATTCGGCACGATAGGTGTTATTAGCCATAATGCCACCTACCTTAGCCGCAGCCAGGAATACATATTCAGGGCGTTCCTGATCAAAAAAATCAGCAACAGCGGCCTGATTACGCAAGTCAAGTTCGGATGAGGTTCGGGAGATAATGTTGGTATAGCCTTCCTGTTGAAGTTTACGAACAATAGCAGAACCGACCATCCCCCGGTGTCCGGCTACATAAATACGAGCTTGTTTTTCCACGAGTATACGTTATAGATAAACCACCGGAAGGTCTGGTGGACAGGTTGATAAAATATTGCAATGAGGTAAATCGTTGCAAAACTAACAAACTTAGGTCTCCATTTAGTCAAATTGCCATGATTGTGAATGAATTTAAACTAATTATATACAATTTGGTAATTTCGGTAACAAGTTTATCGATTGGATGGGCGCAGCCAGCTCAAACTGCTCCGGCTTCCTTAACAACCGCATCTAAGCCTGTACTCGAATCATCGGGGGCTTCATCGTCCCCTTTTGCTCCTTTTTCCTCAGTACCTTCCTCGATGACAACCTTGGGTTTGCCTACGATGTCGTCATTGAAAGAGAAAAAAGATGCTTATGTTAATGATCTTAAAGAACAGAAGGATGCATACCTGTCAGGCATAATGCCCGACTTAGGTCTGAAAGTTAAGCAATTAAAAAAAATAAAAGCTGACCAGAAATCTAAAAATAAGCAGTCAAAAACTGAATATGAAGGATTTTCGATGGTAAAAGCGTATACGAAGTTTGGTAGTGGTGATCGGACCATCGTAGAAGAGTTTCATATATTGCGCGATAACGATGCCGCTAAGCCTTTACCCTACATTCGGGACATTTATCGGTATTACCAGAAGTCGGGCCGTGTGACTAACTCGATTGTACGCGATGAAGGCTCAGGGTTATTGTTACATGGGCCATACAAACGCTATCAGAATGGCGATCTAATAGAAGAGGGATACTATTATGCTGGAATGAAAGATGGTCGCTGGGAAAAGTACGACAGCCATTTTATGTTACTGGATAAGTCTCGTTGGCATCATGGAGTTCCGGCCGAATCAAAACTGACCTTTTATGACTCTACCCATCATAAGATTAAAGAGATTGTCCCGATGGAGTATGGTAAAATTAAAGGTACCTACATGGCCTTTCATGAGAATGGGCTACTGGCGGAAGAAGGAAAATATGAGAACGGAGTGAAAGTAGGTCGTTGGACGGAATACTATCCTATAAATCCGGGTGGCCGTCGAATGCGCCGTAAACTTACGCAACATGCCAGCAACCAGTGGGACACCGAATTCGAGTCCTATATTCTCACCGAGTGGGACGAAAAAGGGAAGGTAACCTACGAACGCTCAAAAGAAAAAGTGGTTCAGGAAGAGGAAACAGAGAATTAATGTAAAGGCGCAATTGCTTCTAGTATACGTCAGCAATGCAAAACTGTTTGAACCTTTCGGTCATAGATATCAGGGATTGCGTACCTACTTGAATTTTCCTTTAGGATCAGGTTGCTTGGCCAGAAGCTCGTTGAGGTAACTGATGTCGATGGCCGAAAAATCGAGCGAACTGGCCTGATGAAAATAATCCCAGGCTTTCGGATAATTGGCTCGTAAATAATAAACCACCGAAAGCTTTTGATAGGATAACGCATTTGGGTTTACGGTAATCGCACGCTGTAAATTCGCTTCAGCATCCGTCAGTACTTCCTCGCTCGGCTTTTCCTGGTAATGCTTGATTTCCAGGGTTGCCAGATCGGTCATAAGCACCGTATTGTTTTCGTCAATAGCGACTCCTTTCTTCATCAGCCGAATGGCTTCCGACAATTGATTTTTCTGGTAGCAAACGACACCCAGGCCCCAGTAAGCATCTGCATTTTTATCGTTGAGCAGCCAGGCCAGGTTGAAGCGGTGCGCAGCTGTGTCTAATTGTTGCTTATCGATGTAGTCCCACCCGCGATTGGCAAAGAACTCACTGGCTTCGGACCGGTTAGCGAAATTTCGGTCGCAGTCGTTCAAAAAGTGAATTTCTTCGCTAATCTGTTCGGCAGTTTTAGGCCGTTCGCCAAATAAAGGGATAGTATTGATGGCCACTCCTCCCGATGCATCTAAAGTAGATTCGGTAGGGTGAGCCAGTGTTTCTGTATGATCGTGCTCGGATTTGGATTGCCGAACCGTATCGCCCGAACGTGCCGATGTAATGAACTGCTTAGGTTGGGCTGCCGACAAAAACGGTAGCCCAAGTAAAGTCCACTGTATCAGCTTTATGCGAACGCTCATCGGAAGCATGTACTACACGCAGGTATGTGTTACGATACAACGAAACGGGAAACCAAGTTAGTACATTACAGGGAAATTACCGTCGTCCTCCCCGAGATCCTGGGCTTTTTCCCGTACTGGTTTTATGGCCTGGCGATGCCCCTGATTTGCGCTTTGTGCCGCCAGAAGCTTGCCCTTTGGCCGAAAAAGCTGTTTTCTTCGCTCCACCCTGTTTACTTTTGTTGATTAATTTTGTTTTACCACCCGGTAAATTTTTTGCTTTTTTTTCATGAAAAGCACCCAGAAAAGTAGGGTCTTCTTTCCGACGTTGTTCGTCAACCTGCCGTAACATGGCTTGCTGCTCATCGAAAGGCGTTTCAGTAACCTCTACTTCGGGAGGGAGCGGTTTACGGGGAATGGTCATGCGGATGATTTTTTCGATCTTCTGTACATGATATTCCTCGGCCATTGTCAAAAAGGTGATGGCTTCGCCCGATCGGTTTGCTCGCCCTGTACGACCAATTCGATGCACATAATCTTCATAGATTAATGGCAGGTCGAAATTGATGACATGGCTAACTTCGGCAACGTCGATCCCTCTTGCTGCCACATCAGTAGCCACCAACACCTGGATATTTCCCTCTTTGAAGGCTTCCATAGCATTGATGCGTGTATTCTGACCTTTGTTGGCATGGATAACCCGAATCTTATCAGACTCTATCACTTTGCGTGCCAGAAATTTATAGATGTTCTCGGCAGTTCCCTTGGTACGGGCAAAGATGATAACGCGCTGAAACGCGTCCTTGCTAATCAGGTAATCCAACAGGTTGATTTTAGTGCGAAAATTGGGGACTTCGTAGAGCACCTGGGTCACCATATCGGCTGTAGAGGCCTGCGGAGTGACCTCTACTTTAATAGGGGCTTCCAGAAATTCGGCCGAAAGCCGCTCTACTCGCCCGCCAAATGTAGCCGAAAACAGCAGATTCTGTCGTTTTGTGGGAATCACTTCCAAAATAGATCGAATCTGAGGCATGAAGCCCATGTCCATCATTTTATCGGCTTCGTCGAGGACCATTGTCCGAATATCTTTCGTGGCAATTTCGCCCATTCGGTACAGATCCATGAATCGGCCAGGAGTAGCCACCAGCACATCAACACCCTGCTGGAGGGTTTCAATCTGTGTTTTGGGGCCAAGTCCACCATATAAAGCGAGATGGCGTAAGCCTGTGTATTTGCCAAGTTCGCTGATAGCCTGATTGATCTGAATGACCAGTTCGCGCGTGGGGGCCAGAATCAAGGCTCTGGGGTTTGACCCCTGCGGATACTTGATTTTCATCAGCAGAGGTAACAAATAGGCTGCTGTTTTGCCCGTACCCGTTTGGGCAATACCCAACACATCATGATTGCCCAGACTTAAGGGAATCGTTTTTTGTTGAATAGGCGTGGGCTCTGTATAGCCTAGTTCAGCCACCGCATTCAGTAGTTGGCGGTTCAGGTCGAACTGCTCAAAAGAAGTAATGTCCATAAACATTATCAGTCGTTAATCGCTAATCATGGGTCAACTGTAATTTCAATAACCACGATTAATTGATGGCCAGCGACTAACGACTTTAAAACTGTTTCAATATTCGTTCTACGCCACTAACGTAACCAGAGCCAAACAGATTCACATGAACGAGTAATGGGTATAAATTGTAGATGGCTACACGTTGGTTGAAGCCACTTACCATCGGAAAGGCTTCATCGTATGCATCGTAAAAGCGCTCATCGAATCCGGCAAAGAGTTTCGTAAAGGCCAGTTCGGCTTCCCGGAAACCGTAATAAACGGCGGGATCGATCAGAACGGGCAGGCCATCTTCATTAACCAGTACATTACCTGACCATAAATCGCCATGCAAGAGGGCAGGCGGTTCATTAGGAAGTAAATTGGGCAACTGGTCGCGAAGTCGCAGCAACGCGTCGTAGGTTTGCTTGGAGAGTAATTCTTTGTAGAGCGCCAGACCTGCCTGAGGGAGCAATCGCTGTTCAAAAAAGAAATCGTAGCCGTTTTCAGTAAGTGGATTGGCCTGGGGTAGAGAGCCTATGTAATTATTAAAATGAAGCCCAAATTGTGCCTGGGTATTTGCGTGTAATGCCGCCAATCGCTGGGCTAGTGTTTCCCAATAGTTTTTGGGGCGTTTGCCGAAGTCAATGTATTCCAGAATCAGATATGATTTGCCCTGAAAATGCCCACAGCTAACCACTTCGGGAATGGGGAACGTATGGGTCTGGCGGAGTAAATCAAGCCCAATAGCTTCTACCTCGAACATATCCTGTTCGAGATGGCCATCGCTTTGATTCCATTTAATGAAGAAAACACCTTCAGTCGAAAATACACGGGCTGCGGTGTTAATATTGCCCCCAGATAGAAACTGGGTTTCCAAAACATCAACCGGTTTACCCAATGCCGAAAATAGAATGCTTTCGAAGAAGGTAAATTGTTCGTTACCCCAGAATTCCATTTATTAACAGCCGTTCTTACGAATTAACCAAAATTAGTGGATAGTTACCTAACTATGAACGATCAAATACAGCACTTATATACTATTGCTCAAAAAAATGAGCGTAGGATTATCGGACTTATGTCAGGAACCTCACTCGACGGTCTCGACGTAGCATTATGCCGTATTGCTGGAAGTGGACTAGCTACTACTGTTTCCGTAGAACGATTTGCTACGGTACCGTATCCAGAGGAGCTTAAGGCCCATATTCGGACTATTTTTGCGAAATCAGTTATCGATTTTGAAAAACTCTGTTTGCTAAATCCGTTTATTGGACGGTTGCATGGTCAGATGGTGTTGGATTGTCTTCAGAGTTGGGGCATCCAGCCGGCCGAGATCGATATTGTCGCCAGCCACGGCCAAACGGTATATCATGCCCCCAAAAGTCAGCACAGACGTGATAAGTTCCCAAATGCTACCCTGCAAATTGGTGATGGCGATCATGTTGCAGCCACAACCGGCGTTATTACCTTGAGCGATTTTCGGCAAAAGCATATTGCTCTTGGGGGCGAGGGAGCTCCATTAGCAGTATATGGCGATTACTTCATGTTCACAAAGGCTGGTGAAAACCGAATTCTGTTAAATATGGGCGGCATCGCCAATTTTACCTATCTCCCGGCCAATGGTGATGCCAATGCCGTTTTTACGACTGACACAGGGCCGGGGAACACCCTGCTGGATGCCTATGCCCGGAAGTTTCTCAATCGGCCGTATGATGAAGATGGGCAGTTAGCCGCACAGGGGCAGGTAAATATAGCCCTGATTGACGCCTTAAAAGAGAACCCGTTTTTCGATGCCCCCTTTCCTAAAACGACCGGGCCAGAAGTTTTTAATGTGCCTTATGTAGAGGATGCGCAGGTTCGTAGCCAAACCACAGGTCTATCTGAGGCTGATCTGATGGCTACGCTTGTTCAGTTTAGTGCCGAAACGATTGTCGATTCAATCAAACGGGTTATTGTTCCCGGCGAAACCTATCGTATTTACATGAGTGGCGGAGGGATGCACAACCCGGTACTAACCAAAACCTTACGGCAATTACTGCCTGATTGTACATTTGGTCGCACCGATGATCTGGGTATAGATGGTGATGCGAAAGAGGCTGTACTGTTTGCGGTACTGGCAAACGAAAGTCTGGCTGGTGGACATACCTCATTTGGTGATCGGCAGGGCGTTCCGACGGTATCGATGGGCAAGATCAGTTTTCCCAAATAACTATCCTATGCCTCACATACTCAGGCATGGTTTTGTAAATGAGACATAGAGTTATGAGCTGGCAGTTTGAGATAGGGTATATCGCAAAGCAGCGGTGGGAGAGATTCGCTGTTTTGACCTCATACAATGGGCGTTTACTGAATCAGTTTTTACATTAATGACTTTACTTTAGAAGTAGGCTCTGTCAGGTTATAATCAAATTTACATTTTTTACTACAATGAGCTTGTGGGGCTAAACCCGTCTGCAGAAACCCGTAAACAAGTACGTATCTGAGCCGATCAGATCTTTTTAGTAGTTAGTAGGAAAGCTGAGGTGGTCCTATTTAGGTACTATTGATTTGGTTGCGTACCTAGAAGTAACCAGATTCTATCTGGCTACGTTGGAAATTTTTTTATTCTTCTTGGGTGATAGTTGCACGTAATTCCGATAAACCATAAAAAGCGTAAACGTATGATGTCAACACAAAGACTGTCTATGGACGCAGCCTTGCTGATCGACCGGGAGCGAACGCTGGAACGGATCTATGCGAAAACGTATCCGATGGTGCGGCATTATGTGAAGGAAAATAGGGGCACGGACGAGGATGCTAAGGATATCTTTCAGGAAGCACTCATCACCTATTATGAGAAGGTAGTATACGACAAACTGACGTTAACATCATCAGTGAGCACTTACCTGATGGGCATTTGCAAGAATCTCTGGCGGCAGGAGTTGGGCAAGCGAGCCCGCAAAATAGGGTTAATGGATGCACCAGTTGATGAAGTCGGCGAAGAGGTTGCGGTAGACGACGAGCAGCCAACCGCAACGCTAATGGCCTTCGTTGAGCAATTGGGCGAAACCTGTCGATCGATTCTGGTCAACTTCTATTACTTCGGTCATCGGTTAGAGCAGATCGCTGAGCAGCGCGGTTACCGCAGTGTGCGCTCAGCTACAGTGCAGAAATTTAAGTGCCTGGAACGGCTGCGCAAAGCTGTAAGTCATCTGTCTGTCGACCAATTCAAATTATAAAGCTAAAGCCCATGCGTCCTCTGTTAACTGAAGTGCAACTGTTGGAGAACTACCTCAAAGGCACTTTACCCGAAGACCAGCAACTCGACGTAGAAATTCGCTTGCTATGGGATCAGGACGTACAACAGAAGCTGGCCAACCAGCAACTGGCTTATAAGACGCTGCGTCTATTTGGCCGTCGGCAACTCCGCGCGGAGTTAGAAGCCATCCACGTCCGCCTGTTCGGATAACGCAATTACCCAACTGTTTGAGAGAGCACAATGGCTTTTTACGAGCCATCGAGCTTCGTATTGCCCTGAATCGACTGTCTTTTCAGGAATCAATTTTCATCCCCTGTTTAGTTTCCTGCCTTATGTATTACCCAGAGTTTAGCCGCAGTGAGTTCCGCCGGTTTGCCGTATATCATCAACATCTGAACGGCCTTACGGTCGACCGGTATCTACACCAAGTCGACAACATGACCCGGTCGGTCATTGAAGAACGCCCGATGAACTTCCGGGAGGTCGATGTCTTTTCGCGGCTGATGGCTGACCGGATTGTGTTCATGGGCGCAGCCGTTGACGACAACATAGCCAATATCATCATCGCGCAGTTGCTGTTCCTGGAGTCGGTCGATGCTAGGAAAGACATCCTGATGTACATTAACAGTCCGGGTGGTTCGGTTTATGCTGGGTTGGGCATTTACGACACCATGCAATATATCCGGCCCGACGTGGCGACTATCTGCACCGGCATTGCCTTATCATTCGGCGCGGTCTTGTTGTGCGCCGGTGCGGCCGGTAAACGGTCGGCTCTCCCTCACGCCCGCGTCATGATTCACCAGCCACACGGTGGCGCACAGGGCCAATCGGTAGACATCGAAATCACAGCCCGCGAAATAGTCAAGCTTAGAACTGAGCTGTACGAAATCATGGCCCTTCATAGCGGCCAGTCAGCTGAAGAACTCGAACGCCGGGCCGAT
This sequence comes from Spirosoma sp. 48-14, assembly GCF_001898575.1. Classification (GTDB taxonomy): domain Bacteria; phylum Bacteroidota; class Bacteroidia; order Cytophagales; family Spirosomataceae; genus Spirosoma. The sequence continues at coordinate 169,066 of NZ_MKUD01000002.1, read as the reverse complement.
CGTGACTATTGGATGAAAGCCGAAGAAGCCAGGGAATATGGCTTTATCGATGAGGTGTTAGTGCGCTAATGTAGCCCGACCGGGCTGGCGATCCAGCGCCTATGTCCGGGTGTTATCATGACAACTACGTAACCGAATGGCTACCGGAACAAACGGTCCACAGCCTAACGAGCCGTCAGCCCAATCCAGGACTGGCGGCTTTTTTGTCTGGGCCAAAATAGCCTGTACACCAGCAAGATCGACCCGAATGAGTAAATAGCACTGTCCGTGCGACAGGAATCATTTTTTTTGATGAGATGTAGTTTTTGAGCAGTACGGGATACTAACTGGTAAAGTAGCAAGGGAACTAACGTACCTGAACGATGGCGAATCTGTTAGAGCAGACCTTTCTGGAGCACATTAATGGCCACCTCGGCATTGCCCATAAGGTGTGCCGGTTGTACTGCCAGGACCCGGAGGAGCGGGTCGACCTCATACAGGAAATGCTGTATCAGCTTTGGAAATCCTACCCTGCTTTCGGGGGCCGCTCCAGTTTCACCACCTGGATGTACCGGGTGTGCCTAAATACTGCCCTGACCTGGCGGAAGAAAGCTACCCGCACAAGCTGGGAAAGCCTCTCAATAAGCCACCAGCAGATACCTGAGCAGCCTGCTGACCCCAATGAAGAGCAACGGCAGTCACTCTATCGGGCCATTGCTACGTTGTCTCCCCTGAATAAAGCCATTGTGCTCTTGTACTTAGACGAGGTGAATTACGAAGAGATCGCCGACATTACCGGCCTGAGCAAATCCAACGTTAGCGTACGATTGGTACGTATCAAAAAGGAATTAGAGATCCAACTGAAGAAACAAGCCGATTTTCCCTACAATGTCAACACTTGATCAACTCAAAAAACACTGGGAGCCATCCACCAGGACGTCCGCTGCTAACGCAAACGCTTTGCTGGACGAAGCGTCACTCCGAAAAATCATTATGTCGCAGGTACGGAAGCATACGAAAGCCAGCTTCAGTTATTTCTGGGCTTCGTTTACGTTGCAACTAATGGTATATGCCCTGTGCAGCCATCTGCTCATCAAATACTGGTCCCAAACCGAGGTTCGTCTGCTAAGTCTACTGTGTATGCTATTGTATTTTCCTTTCACGCTTATGCTGATGAACAAGTTCAAGCGAGTCGCTACAGGGCGGCTTACTGGTAGAGAGTCAGCCTCGATTCATAACTATCTGGTAGAGCAGTATCAGCTAGTAAACAGCTTTTTTAACTTCAAGAAGCGGTATGAACTGATTCTGATTCCCGTAAGTACCGCCATTGGTGTTTTTCTAACGTTTAAATTATACGTGCCAGGTGGTGTGCAGGCTTTTCCGTTTGGCGCCCTCATTACGTACGCGGTCACGGTGCTCTCCTGCTACGTCGCTATTCGCGCCGAGAACCGAAAAAGCTTTGCTGAGCCACTCCAGCAACTTAAAACATTGCTTCAAGACTATCAGGAGTGACGTAAATCCAGGAGATCGCTGCCTGACTGGTGCTGTCGGATTTGTTCTATTCTCACCAAACATGGCCCAATACATTTGTCAGTCAATCGTCAAAACAACAACATGAGCAGTAAACGTCAACAAATTATCGGGTTCATGCTTCTCCTTAGCGTACTGGTTGCTTGCCGGTGCGTAGCGCAACTTAACCCGAACGTAGAGAAGGGCCAGGTAAATGTCGGCAACGCAACGATTGCTTACGAAAGTCAGGGGTCGCACAAAGTCCCGGCCATTTTACTAATTGCCGGTACGAACATGCAGCTAACTGCCTGGCCTGCTTCTTTTTGTCAGCAATTAGTTCGCCGGGGCTATCGGGTCATTCGGTTCGATAATCGGGACGTGGGCCTTTCTACAAAGTTTGATCAGGTTGGACTCCCTGATTGGGCGGCCATTGGCAAAGCGTTAGCGGAACAAAAGACTCCTCCTTTACCCTACACGCTCGATGATATGGCCTCTGATGCTGCTGGCCTGCTGGACGCACTGGGTATTAAAAAAGCGCATATTGTTGGCGTGTCGATGGGCGGCATGATTGCCCAGCGGGTCGCCTATAATCATCCTGAACACACCCTGTCGCTGACCAGTATTATGGCCGGTGGGGGTAAGCCTACTTTCCCTTTGGTGGCAAAGCCTGAACTTGCTGGACAAATTCCCCCGCCGGGAGCTGCCTCCGATACGGCGGCTTACATCAAGCGGGAAGTGCAATCCATGAAAATTCTGGCGGGCTCCGTGTACCCGTTAACCGAATTGCAGGCACAGAGACGTGTTCAGCAGGCGGTTCAGCGGGCCTATTACCCGGATGGTTTACACCGCCAGGGAGCAGCCTCTCTGGCGGGCTTCTTCGCCGGACGGCAGGAGCAGCTAAAAACAATTAAGGTCCCCACGTTGGTGATTCATGGGAGTGAAGACCCCATCGTCGTCGTTGAGGCTGGTCGCGATGTGGCCGCCAACGTACCGGGAGCCGTCTTTCAGTTAATCAACGGCATGGGACACGACCTGCCGGAGGCATTAACGGACCAGTTGACCAGCCTCATCATTGACAATGCCAGAAAGAGCAAGCGATAGATTACAGGGAAAGCCTAGAGTCAAGTTAAGTAGTGAATTTGGTAAGTCAGTAGAATCAGGCCGTTTTCATAGGGCTTACTGTCTGTTCGGATTAGCCCGACTTTAGTCTGGCTTGATCCGAACAGACGGATGCCTTCACCCAACACGACTGGATTCAGTTTGACAACTAACTCATCGATTAAATGGGCGTCCAGTAATTTGCCAGCCAACTCACCACCACCACAAAGCCAGATGGGTTCACCCGGCTGAGTTTTTAAACGCCGGACGAAGTCAGTTGCTTCTTCTGTGACCAATTGGATCAAAGCCCCCTCCTCAAAGTGCATGGACGAAGAGAAAATGTAATTTTTTAGTTGAGGGTTAATCTGCGTATAAGCGGGTTCTCCGGGCTGCATACCTAGGGCAAATCCCCACTCGTAGGTTTTGCGGCCCATCAAAACAGCTCCGTACGTTTTAATACGTTCCAGAAAATCGCTGACAAAATCGCCCTCCGTTTGAAAGCCATCGATAGACCCATCGGTATGGGCAATAAAGTTATCGAACGAGGCTGCTACATCATAAATCAGTTTACGCATGGTAGTAGTTGACTATGTCAATAGTTAAATGATCCGTCTTTTGCGAATAGGCTTTGAATAGATGGTAAATCTATAAACACGTGTACGGCTTAGTGGTTTTCCGGGCGCAGACAAGCGGCCACTACGAGCAGAATAGTCAGGAACGATGCCCCGGTACGGATCGTATGAAATTGGCTCCAGGGAAACTCAAAATCCCGGCGGTGATTCAACACGTCCGAAACAGACGCAGCTTGTACATCGAAAGCGTCCAGTGTTTCATTAAGTGGAACATTGCCGCCTATTGTGACCCCGATTACCCCAACAATATAGACGCCCGATGCCGCCAGCAACAACCAAAATCGGGCTGACACGGGTTTTGTTGACGAATAGTCCAGGTACGTACTGAGAGGAAGCAAAAGAGCCGCTCCCAAAAAGGCAGCAAAAAATACGGGGTTTTGAATGGCCCGGTTGATGGATTGCATGGCCATAATAAAGCTTGCGTCCGGCAAGCGTTTTAAGCCGGGCATTACGGCCCAGGAGAAGGCAAAAAAAAGCCCACTCATCAGGGCGGTTGTCGTGGCAGTTACGCCTAGTATAATCGTGTGCATTAGCCGTAGGTTGTTAGTAGCCTGCCCACTGCTCGTTACGCAATGGGCAGGCTGGTAAGTTCGTTCTATGGGTTTTCGATTTCTGATGCGTGAATTGAACCGGCTTCTTCGCCGGCTAAGGTTTCAGTCCACATCCCCTGGGCAATCGACTTCTGAACAAAATTGGAAAAGTCGGTAGGCTTTCGGCCTAAGGCCTGCTCGATACCGTTTGCCAACAGACTGTTACGGCCATCCATCACCTCTGTAAATAAGTAAGTCGTCAGGGCAATGGCTTCCTGGGGAACACCATACTCGGCCAGCATAGCATTATAAACCTCGATGGCTACCCGTTCATACTGAATGGATCGACCCGTAGCACCAGCAATCTCGTCAATGGCCTGAGCAAACGTCAACAGGCGAGGGCCTGTCAACTCATAGATCTTTCCGATATGTCCGGATTGAGTTAGGGCGGCAACAGCGACATCGGCAATATCATCGACGTCAATAAAAGGCTCCCCAATATCGGCTACCGGCAGTGCTACATAGCCAGCCTGTATGGGTTCCAGCAAATAGCCCTCACTGAAGTTTTGACAAAACCAGCTCGATCGTAGAATCGTCCAGTCAACCCCGGATTGTATAACCACCTGCTCGCATTCCTGGGCTTCAGGTTCCCCCCGACCCGATAAAAGCACGAAGTGCTGTACCCCGTTGTTAACGGCAAGCTGAGTAAAGTCACGGATTGCATCGACCGCTCCGGGAACCGCCAGATCCGGTTGGTAAGCAATGTATACGGTATTAATGTCCTGTAAAACAGGTGTCCACGTGGATTGGTCCAGCCAGTCGAAGGGGATCTCGGCCGATCGAGACCCTACACGAACAGCTAAGCCCTGGTCCATTAGTTGCTGAACGATCCGGCTGCCCGTTTTTCCTGTACCGCCTAAAACCAGTATCTTCATTTTGTCCTGCGCCATCCTTTTGCTTTTTAGATTGTGAACTTGTTTTCGGGCAAAAGTAGCTGGCTGACATACCGCAGGATAGAACAAAACCGACAGGGTATGATTTAGCTGATTAATGAAGGGATTTCATTGAATGTATGATAGGGCTGTTGCTGATACTGTGAAGGCGTATAGCCGGTAAATTCTCTGAAGGAACGAATAAAGTGAGATTGGTCAGCATAACCGTTCTCGTAAGCAACATCCGAAAGCTTCATCAGCTTCCCTTCATTTAGCTGAGTAAGCGAAGCCTGGAATCGACACAGGCGGGCAAATAATTTGGGAGGAATTCCCACCTGATGCGCGAATTTCCGCTCCAGGCTACGCTCAGTGATTCGGAGTGAACGGTGTAAATCGGGCAGAAAAATAGTTCCTTTCGACGCAATGAGTTGGGTCAGCACATGGGTTGTTAGCTCGTCGATGGGTTTGTTCATTCGTCTTATCTGTCTGATAAGAAAACCGGAAAGAAGCTCGATCTGTCCCGAAACCGAAGGGGTATGTACTAATTGATCAACCAAGCCGGTCGATATAAGCTTTATATCTAAACACCCGTCCGTTAATTCACGGGCATTCAACCCGAATAGCGATGGCAGGGAATGAGGCTGCAAGCAAACGCCAATCGTCTTGAACCGGCCGAGCATATAGATAGCCGTTCGCTTTATGGTTTGCCCGTAAGCGAATAATTCAGGCATTGGTGTGCCATCCTGATCATAGAAACGCCCTTCATCAGACCGCTGAAACAGAAGGCCCGGACAACCATCTACCAGGGGACCGAAGCTTTGGGGAGTCCGGTTGGCCATAGGGCTTTCCATCGTCCAGAAGCAGCGAACATAGGTACTAAGATAGGCAGGTGGCTGATATTGACAATATTGCATCGTTGAGAGATTCGCTTGTTCTGGTTTATAGATTAAATGTTCACCTAAATGGCCTAAGAATCAAGAAAAGCTTGATAGACGGTTATAGGCTGGTCATGGGTAGCGCCTATTGGTGACTAGAATCGATGGATATCGGGCAAGCCGGTAACTTACTTAACAGAACTGTCGGTTTTGTTCTATTTACCCGCTAGTAGCAACACTACTTTTGCGAGCTGTAAACACTCAACGTATGTACAACTCTAGTAAACAGTGGCTTTCCTTTTTTGTTATTGGCCTTCTAACGATAACGAGTGTAAAGCTCAACGGGCAACACCTGGAAAAAATTAAACGCATTGAATTGGAGGCTGATCCCATTGCTTTCATCTTCAGTGGCTATTCCATTCATGTTGGCTATCTGGTTAATCACTGGCGATTTGATGTCGGGACTTTTGGTATAAAGCAGCCTTCGTTTGCTACTACGAATCAAAACTTTTCAGTGTTTAGTTCGGGGGTTGGCCTAAAAGCAGACTACCTGCTGAAGCTGGAACGGGGACTGTTTTTTGGCGTTCAAGCCGACTACGGAACCGATAAAATCAGTCTTAAGACATCCAGAGAATCGAACTCACTGAGTGGTTTTGTGATGGGCATACGTAGCGGTTACCGTTTATGCTTGGCCAATCGACAGCTCATTACCGAGGCTTATACGTAGTTCCATGGGTTGCTTTACTGTATACCCCAGGTGCTTCCTCGCTTGTTCAACAAAATCAGATTTATAGCCAGTCCAAATGGTCTATTTTTCCTACTGTGCATTTGGGTTATCGTTTTGGTTGCGCTAAGCGGTAGGGTATTACTTATTTTATACGTTTCCTGAAAATAGAAGACAATTGGTACGATAAAAAAACAGATTATCCTGCGATAAAGAGATTAAAAAGGAATTTTTGACATGTTATATAACGATAAGGTTATACTTCGGCCCCTGACGGTGAAAGATGCGGATTTTTTCTACGAACTAAATGCGCACCCGGCATTGATTGCAAACGTTGACGAAAGCCCTTTTTTGCCGAATGAAATACCAACGGAATTTACAGAGCGAATTAGTGCTCTCTGCGACTATATTTTTACCGTACGAACAACCGAAAAACCAAACGTACTTATTGGCGATTGTGCTTTACACCATTGGGACCAGCAAAATAAGGAAGTTGTTATAGGCGGGTCGCTGGTTCCTGACTACTGGGGAAAGGGTTATATGCAGGCTGCCTTTAACTTGTTGGCAGAAATTGCCAAACAGGAATTAGGTGTAAAAGCATTAGTTGGATGTACAAAAACAAAGAATACTAAAGCCATACGGCTTGTTGAAAAAATGGGTTTTGTGAAATACCAATTTGATGAGCAAAACACAGTAATGAGAAAAGAAATTTAGCGAAGAATTACGGATACCTCTCTTGGCAAATTGAATCTGTACAAAACAGGTGAACGTATCTTTTAACTTAATTTTCGATTCCTGAAAACCATGACCAGCGTATTAGTAAATCGGTTTTTAGCGTAGACCAATTAGACTATGGACCATTATGCATTTGCAGACGACTGGATTGCCTCGTGGAATGCCCACGATCTGACGGCTATATTAGCGCACTATGCGAATGATATAGAGATTTTTACGCTAATGATCAAGCTGGCTACGGGCGGTACTCAGGATTCATTGGTTGGTAAAGAAGCCATCGGTGCTTACTGGCAGAAAGCGCTGGATAATATTCCTGGCCTACATTTTAAGCTGCTGGAGGTGACCGCAGGGGTAAATTCGGTGGCACTTTATTACGAATCAGTGATGAATAAAAAAGCCATTGAAGTCATGTTTTTCGATGATCAGGGGAAAGTAAACCGTATGTTCTCCTATTACACGTAATCTGATTTATCTCAACGTAGTATTTGGTGGAATCCGTTAGGCATGAGGTCGCCATCGGCTACCAGCTGGTTAGCCGGTTCATCTTACTCACTAGTGGGTTACCCGCACCTTTACTGGTTCTACGGCGCTGGCTGCCGCGTGGCGCCCCATCGGCTGCCATCTTAGATAGGTAAGCGATCGCCAAACCCACTCAAAGGGACCATACCGAAAGTGTTTCAGCCACCAATGGCTCACTAAAAGCTGGAAGCCAAACATAGGTATCGCGAGCGAAGCGGCTATCGTTACACTCACCTGGCTCATTAGGCCTAATCCATACCCATAAAAAATCAAAGTACCCATCAGCGATTGGAGCACATAATGGGTTAAGGCCATTTGGCCAACCCTACTCAACCATGCGACAAATCGCGTGGAGCGGTACCGATAAAGCAGTAAGGTGAAACCTGCTATATATCCCACCGTTAAGCCTGCTTTTGCCGTGTCATGTAAAAGCGGAACTACTTGGCTCATCAAAAGAGTTGGAAATCTGTAGAGCCTGGAAGCAACGATCATACAGACATACAAGCTACCGACGGCCACGATCAGTAAACCGACGTACAAGAATAGTCGTTTGGTAAATGACTGATAGCGGTCCAGGTATTGGAAATACTGTTTGCGACCGGCAAACAGGCCTAACAAAAAAAACCAAGGGTTACACTGAGCCGCCCACCGTAAAGCTGATAGTTCATCTTATAGGCATAATCCTGTAGGTTAGCCTGGGCTACATCAGCATAGCTCCCTTGTAAAAGTATAGTATATAGCGTCTCCACTCGATGAGCCTCTTGTTTCTGCTGGTTTTTTAAAAAAGCTTCTGTTTGGCGCGTTGCATGGATATGGGCATAGGTATCCTGAACTCGGCCAGGCATATTGACCATCAGTAAACAGGCAAAACCAAGAATAAGCGGTAAGGGGGCCTTTTGGAACAGGAGCAGAATAAATCCCAGTCCTGCATAAATCGTTAATATATCACCCCGCCAGTGCAGTTGATGTAAGAAGCCAATCCCTCCTAAAAGAATAAGACGCCAGCAGAACCGACGCAGAAATGCGGACTTTGGCACCTTATTGCGCGTCAGCATCAAGGCAAAACTGAGACCAAATAGGAAGGAAAATAAGGTATAAAATTTACCGGCGAAAAAGAAGTTAATGATTAACCTGACCCCTGCATCGACAGGATGACTCGCTGCCATCTGATAAGTCCTGTTAGGCAGAGTTCCCCCATCAAACCAGTTGGCGGCATGGACGAGTAAAATGCCAAATAAAGCAATGCCCCGCAGAGCATCAACTACTTCAATTCGTTTCATGAGAGTGGCCAGTGTTGACTAACCGTTAACGAGGTAATAAAACCGAAGCTATGGGGCGAGTGGAAGACTCTACCGCGTATGGAAAGCTTGTTAAAGGGGGATTTGGGGCGTCTCCGAACGAAGGATTTGATCCAGTATAGGAGGTCACTTACCCCTCATCCTGACGTTGAGGATGCCGAGAAGTGGTCGTTGAGTCCTGAACTAATAACCAGAGATAGACGCTCCGTTTAGGAATTATTTGCGCCATCCAGTCAGTTACATCATATATAAAGACTATTCATTCTAAGTCAAGTCACATTAAATTAGGATGCACATCCAGTCGGATAGCCTGTGCAGGAGGATAGAGGAGCCGCCAATAAGGACTTACTGAAACTTGTATGCTAGCCCGTAAGAATGTTGACTTGAAAATTCTCAAAATAAGCTCTCGCTTGAGACGACTTTGTAGCCCGCCGGCCAAACGACGAATTTTGTGCTTTTCCGCAGAACTACCCATAAACATATTTTTATGATAGAAACAATAAAAATGTTTACTTTGAATTGTATCTATTTTCAATCTTATTATGTCTCACAAACAGGTCAAATCAATTTTTGTCCAAGCTTGCATAGTAGCTTGTAGCGTGATAATCTTAACTGGTTGTGCAACTGTATTTGGTGGCCCCCGTACTAGCTACCAAGTCACCAAACCACGTGATGGAGAACCACAACGAGAAGTACGAGTAGGAGCTTTGATTGCTGACATTATTTTATTTTGGCCAGGTACTATTGTCGATTTTGCTACAGGAGCAATCTACAGACCATCTCCTCTTAAACCTCCGTACATCAAATCTTCGAATACCCAGTCAACAGAAGTTAGATAATAACAAAACCGAGGCTATTGCCATCTTAGCAATAGCCTCGGTTTTGTTATTATCTAAAGGCCTGTAGCGAAGCGATGAAGGTGCCGTATTAATTCGCGTATTGCCCGGATAGCAGGCTGCTGACCCTTCTTATTTTTATTGATGGATCAGTCCCGTGCGCCCAATATGCTAGTGGTTAAGTTTGCCAGAAAGCCGATAATACACATTCACACCGGTCACCTAAAACGTCATTCTCAAAAATAGTTCGGCTTGAGACGAGAGAGCGTTCATGAAGCTGCTTTCAAATGAGAGGAATGAAAGCGTAATCCAGGATGGGGATCGGTATATAGGGCAACGTGAACGCCAGCCAAATGCATGACAAGCACTAAATAGTCCAGATCAGGGTAGCGCTTACCACTACCTCAATAGATAGGTAAGTCCTACCTGAGGTAGCCCAAAAGCCTGAATGTTGGTCGATAAATCCACCCATTCGAATCGATAACTAAGGTCAAGCCGGAGCGGCTTCAATAAACTAATGCTAATCCCTGGAGTGAGTTGAGTGGACTGGATGGCTAAGCTGGCATAGCTCATCCCAGAAACCTCATTGGCCCTTCGTTTCCCAAACTGATAGGATGCTTCCAGGAAGGGAGACAGGCGGGTCTTGGTAAATTGATAACGAGCATAAGGGCCTACTGAAAGATCAGTATAGCCAAAATCGCCCACCCATTCTCTAGACCAACTGGCAGCTATGCCAACTGCCAGCTGCTTAACCAAAAAGTAACTTCCATGAACTTGAAGGCTATTGCGGTTTTTAAGCAGATTTCCTTGCGTATATCCCTCTTTAACCCCCATTTGCCAGCTACCAGTCTGAAAGGGAGTAGGGGTTTGTGGCGAGGCTTGTTTTTGAGCGAAAGCCTGTTGGAGTAGTGAGCTTGCTACGAAGACGATGAGGTTGATGTATTGTTTAGTTTTCATATGAGATTTTGCTATTTACCTAGAAACGGCTAAGCCAACTTCTCAGTATGTAAACAACGAGCGTGTTCAGTAAAGTGTGTCAAGTTGGATTGAGCTAACTTGACACACTTTACTGAACACGCTCAGTTGACAGGAATTGCACCGGCTCACCCAGAAATCGAGTAGTGCGTACTTGCCCCGGAAATCGCTTAGCTACTGAGCGACACCCATCTCGCCGAAGCGTCGCCCGGCCCTTTTTTTACTTTTAGTTGGCAACGTACAGTATAATTCTAAGTAAGTTATTTTTAAGCGTTTAAGCCAGCTCTGACTAGCTAACAAAGCTCACCACTAACTTATTCATGAAAACCAGTACTTACCGTTTCATCGCTGCTTTGGGCTGCCTCCTGCTACAGGTTGTGGACTGCCTCTCCGCCAACGCCCAGCAGGGGCCTCCTGTGTCACTCCCTGCCAACATTACCGCCATTCAGGCCATTACGCCCCAGGGAGAATTGCCCGGTCGGTCCATTCCGTATTACCTGCGCAGTGGCGAAGGCGAACGCTACCTGGTTGGTGGGTTCGTGGCTTGTCTGATGGCCCGGGGTATCGATACCGACAACCTCTATGAGTGGATGGTGCTGACAGGTGGAAAGGGGGCGCTGCTACCTTCGCATACCCATAGCCAAACGCATGAGGTAATTTTTGTGCTTGACGGCGAAATTGACTTGTGGCTTTCCGGCCAACATTACCGCATGATTAAAGGCGATTTCGCTAGCATTCCACCCGGAACCACCCACGCTTTTCGGATGCAGTCGCATCATACTCAGTTGATGTCGATGAATAGCGGCCATCAGATGACCGCGCTTTACAAGACGCTGGGTAAACCGTATGCGGGGTACGTGCAGCCCTCGGATAATATTTCCGCCCTAGACCCGGCCGCACTCAAACAGGCCGAGAAAGCCGCCGACATCCACTTTGATGGCAAGCCATTACCGGAAGGCAACGCTCAGCGCGTGGTTAACGCCCAACTGCCTAAGAGTGTTGTGCCGTATGTACTGGCCGCTGGCGAAGGGGATCATTATACCATTGCGGATCAGTTGTTTGGCATCCTCTGCGACAACGCGACCACCAACGGCAAACTGCTGGTGGTCACTTGTGAAGGCCCGGCTGGGCCGATGATCGGCAAACATTTTCACATGAAGCACTCCGAAACGTTTTTTTGCCTCGATGGGCAACTACGGATGGTGTCGAACCAGGTGGTGCTTGACGTTTATCCTGGTGATATTGTTACGCTGCCAGCGGGTACGATTCATGCTTATCAGCACCTGAAGCCGTATACGCACCACGTAGGTTTGCTGACACCGAGCATTTTTGAGTTATTTTTCCGTTCGCAGGCCCCCTCTACGCAACATGTCTATCCACAACAGCCCACGGGAGGCCTCAACGCCAGCCGGTTTGCCGAGCTGGACATCGTGCCGTTGGAGCGCCCCGGCCCGCCACCCTCACCCCGGCATTAATTCCCCAAACCAGCGAACGCCCAGCTTCGATATGAGCCGGGTGCTCGCTGGTCACATATCATTAAATACATCATGCGTATTGTTTGTCAATTCAATGATTCTGGGAAAAGCTTCACACCTGCAACACCCTTTTGCCGCTGTGTCTGTTAAATAGATTGAGCCTTATAATAGGGGTTCTTGTTCTAACGGGGCACGTCCTGCTGAAAACAGGCGGCTAAAGGTGCTGTTTTCTTTGTATCCACGCTTTTTCTATTAGGCTTACTGTTTGGTTAATACCTTGTCTCACCTTTATCGATCAACTTCCTAGCTAATTTCGAGGTAGCCCCAGGGCTAAAAAATCAATTTGATAGTACTTCTTATTTGTCGGTTTTAGCTACCCTTTCATCAGGCTGTGCGCTGATCTTCCAAATGCCGATTGTAGTGTTTGTTCTCTCCAAGGTTGTCCAACCCCTTTATGCAGGTGTACAGGCATCACGCTTGGATCATTATACTGGCCATTGCAGGAGTTATTGCCACGTCTCCCGAAATTTACAGCTAAATCCTGGTGGCGCTGCCTTTGTTGGGCTTATATGAGATCAGCATCTTTGTATCTACGATTACAGATCATTATGCTGAACACACTGGTTGCACGGATTCTACAAAAGTAAAATACAAACCGAAGTATGGCGCTGGGATCGTTACTGCGGGCGAAAAACTGTCATCTTACTTTGATCCGTTGTGAGGTATGGCCCACCTATGAGGTCGATGCAATAGGGGATAGCAGGGAAAACAACCGACAGACATTGACCAATAGCCTTGGGCTTACCCGGTAAATTAAGGATGAGTGTTTGATTTCGAATTCCCGCTGTTTGGCGCGATAGAATGGCCGTAGGAACGTATTTTAAGCTTTCCTGACGCATCAGTTCGCCAAAACCCGGCATCATTTTATGGCAGACAGCTTCAGTAGCTTCGGGCGTTACATCGCGGGGGGCTGGGCCTGTACCTCCCGTGGTTACAACCAGGCAACAGCCTTCTTTATCGGCTAACTCTATTAGGGTGGCTTCGAGCTGGTCCTGTTCGTCAGGAATAACCCGGTAGACGGGCTCCCAGGGGCACGTCAGCCATTCGGTCAATAGACTCACTACCGCTTTGCCGGGAATGTCTTCATAAATGCCTGCACTAGCCCGGTCAGAAACGTTAATGATACCGATTTTAGTCATAGTGGTAGTAAGTATTAGGAGCGAGGAGTGAGGAGCGAGAATCCATCCGGCAGCAATTTTGCGTCCGCCATTCTCGCTTCTCACTCCTCGCTCCTAACTACTGATAAATTAAGGTTTCTTCCGCTTTAACGCCAGATCGTGGGCCGTATCGTAATACGAGCGGAGGCTGCTCCAGTCAAATACGTCGGCAATGCTTTCTACCAGGTTTCGCTGTTTGATACGGTCGCGCTGTGCCATTCTGACAAAACGATAAAGCACATCGGCCAGTTGGTCGGCAGCTTCGTTGAACGACTGCGTCCGGCGGTTGATTACATAAATACCCCTGTTTTCGTAGTCGCGCATGATTTGCATGATGAAATCGCCAAAGCCCGACTGGTCACTCGTAACGGTTGGAATGCCCCGAACTACACATTCCAGTGGCGTATAGCCCCACGGCTCGTAATAGCTTGGGAATATGCCCAGGTGACAACCCCGAACAAACTGGCTGTAATCCAGGCCAAACAAGGGATTTGTAGACGCAATAAAGTCGGGGTGATAAACGATTTTAACCCGGTCGTATTCGTTATTGACCAGATTAGCTTGCCGGATAAAGCGAGTCATATCATCTTCCTGAACCAGATTGTGTGTGACAAAAGGAGGAAGATGTTTCGTTTTCCAGCTTTGTACCGTCCGACGGAGACGAAGCCTCCAATATTCATCAACAAAGCTATTCAGATCAGGAAGTGTGGTACTCTGCGTATTGGATGCAGCCGCATGAAAGAGCCGTTCACCAACCTGTTTCTCAATGCTTTCGCAGGTATCCTGGATTTCATCAAGCAACGCACGCGAATGAAGGACGTCGGGATTGATGGATGTGTACGGCTGTTTGGTAACCATAAACATCACAATCGTGGTATCCATATTGGCCTGACGCATTCGGTAGTTCAACCGGGCAAGAGCTTCGAGCGTGAGATCGTAGCCTTTATTGGAAAACTCGAAGCGACCCGAGGTGAAGAAGTACAGTGTTTTTTCCAGATCGAACGAATAGCTCTGAAAAAAATGCCCCATCACAAACTCATGAATCTTTTGTTTGTACTGGACGTGTAGATTCTGGAATTCGTGAACGGCGGCAAATCGGGTAACGTTCAGGCCATTGGGTAGAACAAGATCAGGGTTTCGTCCGAGGAAAACTTCACACTCCCGGGCCGTAACGTCACTTACCGTCGTAAATACGTGCGATTGCAGAGCGGCCAGCCGCTCGATAGTGGCCTGCGTTTCAATGCCGTAATGCTGGGCTTCACGCTTCCAGTCGAAGAAGGGGAGCTTGCCGTAGAAACCGGATTCGTTCTGCGCCAGATACCGTCCGAGCATTGTAGCATGCGTGGTAAAGACCGTGGCTACTTTTACATTATCGCGACGTAAGTCGGGCAGGCCAGTACTGGCCATCCACTCGTGAAAATGCGCAACAAAATCGACCCGACGAGCGTGATCTTCTGCCAGGAGCGTGATAAATAATCGGACCATTTCGCCAAAGGCAATGGTCTGATTGACAAGATCTTCTACGTTCAGTGTAGAAAGCTGATGCTTCAACCACAACTGCGTTTTGATCTCGTTGAGCTGTTCTACGCTTACACTATTAATATCGAACAGAACTACCCTGGGGCGCCCCGTAACGAGCCAGTAACCGTATTCTACTCCATAGCCCAACTGTCGCATTTTTCGAACAGTTTGCCCAATTTCTGTTTCGTCAGCGTCAGTGATGGGTTCAAATTCGGCAGCCGATCGTTGTGGGAAATAAGGGCCAATAGCCACATAGTTATCATCCCATTTTTCGACCATTGCTGGCACTTTCGACCGGATAACCGTATAAATTCCTCCTACCTGATTGCACACCTCCCAGGCGATTTCGAGTAGGAGTTTCCGCTTCGATGTTGAAAATACCGATTCCAATGTTTTCTCAATTTTAATAGTTCAGTACGGATAATGCCGATTTGGGACGGCAATTAAGTACTATAAACAATAAAAGAAAAACTTGTTTATTTCAAATATGATTTTGCGTCGGTCACCTGCGTATTCTTTTGTTGCGATAAGGTGTAATTGAAACCCGGTTGAATGCTGTAAGCTCCATACTCGCCCTGCTTGTTAACGGCGATAAAGCCAACCTGTATATCTTTGTAATCCTGCTTTTTAACGATACGCATGGCTGCTTCTTCACAAGCTTGCTGGGGTGTTCGCCCCTGGCGCATCAGTTCGACTACCAGAAATGAGCCACAAGTACGCATAACTAATTCGCCCAGGCCAGTAGCGCAGGCTCCACCAATTTCGTTATCGACAAACAAACCGGCTCCGATGATAGGCGAATCACCTACTCGTCCGCGCATTTTGTAGGCTAGCCCACTGGTTGTGCAGGCTCCCGAGATGTTACCCTGAGCGTCGATCGCCAGCATGCCGATGGTATCGTGCCGCTCGATGTTGGCGATGGGTTTATATTTGGCCGTTTTAAGCCACTCACGCCATTCTTTTTCGGCTTTCGGAGTTAGTAGGTTTTCTTTCTTGAAACCCTGCGAGAGCGCAAAGTTCAAAGCCCCTTCACCACTGAGCATGACGTGCGGGGTTTTTTCCATAACAGCACGGGCTACCGAAATAGGGTGCATAATATGTTCCAGGAACGTTACCGAACCTGCATTCCCTTTTTCGTCCATAATGCAGGCATCCAGAGTAACATGCCCGTCGCGGTCAGGGCGGCCGCCGTATCCCACGCTCATATCGTTTGGATCAGCTTCGGGTACGCGAACGCCTGCTTCTACTGCATCCAGGGCCCGACCGCCTTTGTCCAATACAGCCTGTGCGGCAGCATTTGCTTTAGGCTGCTTCCAGGTAGACAGGACCAGTGGGCCACTATTAGCAGGCATAGAATTAGTAGATAAACCTGTGATTGCTGCCTTATCAACAGACGATTGTGGCGAGCTAAATGAGAATGATGGAAAGAGACCAGCGAGTGAGCTAAGCGTCAGAAAACGACGTCGATTTACCATAGGATGAAGGCTTATGGCCCAAAATAAAGGAATAAACCGTTGGTAATCGCTACTTTTAGTCAATTTATTCAAAAGGAAATATGACTCAGTCTGACAAGCATATATTACTCATGGATGGGCCCGATAGTAAAGGCCTGATTTACCACGTAACGGGTGTACTGTTTCGGCATAATCTGAATATTATCCACAATGATGAATATGTGAGCCCGTCCGGACAGTTCTTTATGCGCACCGAGTTTGAAGGTGTTTTTGATAATACCGCGTTATTGCATGAGCTACAAACAACGCTGCCCGATTCGGCCAATAGCGGAAAAATTACGTTTCGGCTAAATCCAAAGCGAAAAAAAGCTATTGTCGTTATGGTTACTAAGGAGCACCATTGCCTGGGTGAGTTGCTGATTCGCTATGCATTTGATGAACTCGATGCCGATATTCTGGCCGTTGTCAGTAATTATAATGTACTACAACCGTTGGTCAGCAAGTTTGGCATTCCCTTTCATTACATTTCGCATGAGGGTAAAACCCGTGAGGAGCACGAAGCGGCTATTCTGCGAACTATGGCGATTTATGAACCCGAATACGTAGTCCTGGCCAAATACATGCGGGTACTAACGCCCGACTTTGTCCGTCATTTCCCGAATCGAATTGTGAACATACATCACTCATTTTTGCCCGCGTTCATTGGTGCCAATCCTTACCGGCAGGCTTATGAACGAGGAGTTAAGATTATCGGGGCAACGGCTCACTTTGTCAATAATGACCTGGATGAAGGGCCAATCATCGCTCAGAATGTGAAAGAAGTAGATCATCGGCATACGGCTGCCGATATGGCAACCGAAGGTAAGGATGTTGAAAAAATTGTGCTTTCACAGGCTCTGAAACTGGTTTTCAACGATCGGGTCTTTATTTCAGGCAACCGGGCTATTGTTCTGTAATTCGGTGATTTGGATGATCGCCTGAATTTTCTCGCTGTTTGCTTCGATGTGTTCATATTCGCCAGGAATAGCTGATGCCATGGATACAGACGGCTGCCGATAATGCATAAGGCTATCTTTTTTCTGACCACCACTCAGATGTAAGGCATCGACACCGGCCTCAATCAATCGTGCTGCATTCCTGGCATTAACCCCGGCCCCCGCCATAATTTCGATGCGTCCGGCTGCCTGTTGGGTAAGTTGTCGAAGCAAATCGATGCCTTGCTCTGCAGTAGATTGCTGACCCGACGTAAGAATCCGCTCTGCACCAGTTCGGATAACGGCTTCCAACGCTTCAAGTGGGTCGCGGGTCATGTCGAAAGCCCGGTGGAAAGTAACAGGCAGTGGGCTGGCTAATTCAATCAGGTGGCGTGTTTGCTCCTCATCAATCGTACCATCGGCATTCAGCAAACCGAGAACAAGCCCATCAGCCCCCAGCGACTTGGCCATTTGTATATCGGCTTTCATAACGTCGAGTTCATGATCAGAATAGAGGAAATCCCCACCCCGTGGCCGAATCATGACGTACATAGGAATGTGCAACTGCTTTCGTGCTAGTTGGATAAGGCCAGCGCTGGGGGTAGTACCCCCTTCGGGAAGGCCACCACATAGTTCGATTCGTCCGGCGCCAGCCTGTTGAGCTGTTAGGCAGGACGTAAGCGAATAAGCACAGATTTCGATAAGCATATTTTTCGATTTTAATGGGTAAAGCATCAGGATAAAGAAGCACTAAATAGAACTGGCAACCTGAAACTTTACAGCGTACATTTTGAACTTGAAACAAAAGAAATAATTTCGCGTTAAACGCCTAAATCCCAATGGGGCAACGGTAGCGAACATTTTTGCGTAAAATAGCTTGCATATTAACGGTTTTTTTACTTTTGCACCCTTATTAAAAAATAGACTTAAAAGACGAACACACTATGTACTGGACACTCGAACTTGCGTCTTACCTGGAAGATGCCCCCTGGCCGGCCACCAAAGATGAGTTGATTGACTATTCAATTCGCTCTGGTGCGCCCCTCGAAGTAGTTGAAAATTTACAGGAACTCGAAGATGATGGTCAGCCTTACGAAAGTATTGAAGAAATCTGGCCAGATTATCCAACCAAAGACGACTTCTTCTTCAATGAAGATGAATACTGAGTTGTTCGAGCCATTCCACATAAAAAAGGCGTAATCCATTCAAGAGGGTTACGCCTTTTTTATAACGGGGTAATACGGGATTCCGGTACATTACTTTTTGCTCTTTACCGGCCGATCGTATTTTTTGGGTGCGTATAAAAAGCCAAAGGCTTCTGCCCCCTCTTTCGTATGCACTTTGTGGTGAATGTAGTGCGCCCGCATGATTCGCTGCATGTATCGTCCGTCGGTGTTGATCTTCATCTTTACCCGACGATGTACGATGACATCGTGAAAGACAAAATAAAAGAAACCATAGAGTGTAACACCAGCCCCAATCCAGGTTAGAAAGCTCAGAGTAGGCACTTCTACACCAATCAAGATCAGGCTTATTGCCGTAAGGCTAAACACTACCGCGAATAAATCGTTTCGTTCAAAGAAACCAGGATGATGATTGTGATGATCGCGGTGCCAACTCCACAGGAAGCCATGCATCACGTACTTGTGTGTAAACCATGCAACACCTTCCATGAACAGGAAAGTCCCTAAAACCAACGCAACGTTTACCAGCATTTTTATGTTATCTGATTAGAATTAGTAAAAAGACTACTGTTTTTTCGTACGTCTTATTTCTTGCTAACGGTTTGCTGAGTCGAAAAGTTGAGACAGATCGACACAGTTTTTAACGAAAAATAGAGATGTCGGTGATCTTCTTGCAAGTTTAGAGAAAAGCCGTATCTTTATCGCAATTCGGTGCTCACCAGATGAACCCATCGGTTATGGACTATCAGGCACTCAAGAACCTGGTCAAACGGGGAGAGGGTAGCAATTTAGAGTTCAAGCTGAAAACAAATCATCCCGAGAAAATCATTCGGGGCGTGGTAGCCTTCGCTAATTCAAATGGCGGTATCATGCTCATCGGCGTCGGTGACGACAAGTCGATTCCGGGACTGAAATATGCCGATGAGGACGAATACCTGCTCGTCCGGGCTATCAACAAATTTTGTTTTCCGCGAATTTCCTACACTATTGAGCGTGTACAACTCTACGACGAACGCGAAGTGCTTGTGATTCGGGTGCCCCGCAGCCCCACACGCCCTCATTACATCATTCCCGATCCTTCCAATCCCGATGATAAAAAGGCGTACGTACGCGTAGGGGATAAGTCGGTGCAGGCAAGCCGCGAAGTGCGCGAGATTTTGAAGGGAGAGCAGGCCGAACGCAATATTCGCTTCAGCTATGGCGATAAGGAACGTATGCTGATGCAGCACCTGGGAGAACACAATAGCATTACGGTTGATTTATTTGCCTCCATTGCCGGAATATCGCGACGAATTGCCTCCCGAACGCTCGTGCTGCTGGTACTGGCCAATGTGCTGGAGATTCATCCCAGCGATGTGGTGGATCGATATACCACGCGGGTTTTGCAGTAAAATCGGTGAACCGCTTCGGTAGGATTGGAGAAAAGCGTACTTTGTGATGCTTACCAGTTACGTATCACAAAGTCAACAACTATGGCCAAAACAGCCACTGCTCATAAACCCTTCGTTCCTGCCAGTCAATCACCCGCAGAATTTACGCTCAAAGCCGTTATTACTGGAGCCGTATTTGGCGTATTGTTCGGAGCGGCAACGGTTTATTTATCCCTTAAAGCGGGTTTGTCGGTATCCGCTTCCATTCCGATTGCCGTATTGTCCATTTCGCTCGGCCGGAAGTTCCTGAATACAACCATTCTGGAAAACAACATCATTCAGACAACAGGGTCGGCTGGGGAAAGTATTGCCTCGGGGGTGGTATTTACTATGCCGGGATTCCTGTTTCTGACAAATGGCAGTGGGGCCGACTTTTTTAACTACTGGACCATTCTGACTCTGGCTATTCTGGGCGGCCTTATCGGTACGCTTATGATGATTCCACTACGCCGATCCCTGATTGTGCAGGAGCACGGAACGCTCCCGTATCCTGAAGGAACAGCCTGTGCTTCCGTACTGATTGCGGGTGAAAAAGGGGGCGATTTTGCCAAGACCGCGTATCAGGGATTGGGGGTAGCACTGCTGTATGCGTTTCTGCAAAAGGTACTGCATGTGATTGCCGAAGTACCCGTTTGGGCTACGAAACAGGCCAACCGATATTTTCCGTCGGCACAGGTAGCCGGTGAAATCACCCCAGAATATTTAGGTGTAGGCTATATAATTGGCTTTCGGATCTCGGCAGTGTTAGTAGGGGGCGGTATTCTGGCATGGCTCGGCCTGATTCCCTTATTGGCATCGGTTGTACCCGGCGATACCATTGCCTTACAATTGCAAAAATTGGGATACTTGACCAATCTTCAGACCGCAGGTGGTCCCGGTGGCTGGAATCCCACAACGCACAGTTTTAACGATACAGCTGTAGCTATCTACCGGGCGTATATCCGGCAAATTGGTGCCGGTGCGGTCACGGCCGGCGGCTTTATGACCCTGATCAAAACCATTCCGACCATTGTGTCGTCGTTTCGGCAGAGTTTCAGCCGGTCGTCGGTTGCGGGTATGGAGCAGGAAGAGAACATGAGCGAAAGCAACCGTACAGCCCGTACTGAGCAGGATCTGAACGTTCGGATTGTCGTTATCGGTAGCATCGCCTTGGCGGCTCTGATGGTTATACTCCCACAAATTCCGGGCGATTCCATCCTGACCAAATTGCTCATTGCCATACTGGTCATTGTTTTTGGGTTTTTCTTCGTTACGGTTGCCAGCCGGATTGTGGGCCTGATCGGGTCAAGTTCCTCACCTGTGTCGGGCATGACCATTGCTACCATTATGGGGACCTCGCTGGTATTTATCGGCTTTGGGCTTACGGGCAAACTCTATGAGCCAGCCGTACTGGTAGTAGGTAGTATGATTTGCGTAGCGGCTGCCAATGCCGGAGGTACCTCGCAGGATCTGAAAACAGGTTATCTGGTCGGGGCAACCCCAAAATATCAGCAGATGGCGCTGTTTATCGGCGTTATTGTTTCGTCATTGGTGGTCGGGGCTACGGTCAAAATTCTGGATACGCCTACACCGGATTTAGTGGCGCAGGGGATCACTCATGCGATTGGCTCCGATAAATTCCCGGCTCCACAGGGCACGTTGATGGCTACGCTCATCAAAGGGTTGCTCTCGTTTAATCTGGATTGGCAATTTGTACTGGCCGGGGCTTTTATTGCCTTTGTGTTCGAACTGGTTGGCGTGAGCGCCTTAGCCTTTGCGGTAGGTCTATATCTGCCGCTTTCGACCACGCTGCCCATTTTTGCGGGTGGCTTAGTGAAAGCCATCGTCGACTGGAATGCCAAGCGTAAAGGAATTGTCGAAGAAGATGCTGACCTTGGAAAAGGGAATCTGTTTGCTACGGGCTTAGTTGCCGGAGGGGCGTTGGCTGGTGTACTCGTTGCGCTATTGTCGGTAAACGAATCCGTTTATAATGCCTTGACATCGTTGACCGTTGAGCCAGCTTTGGCAAATGCTCTGGGCGAAGGTGGCTATGAGTTATTGGGTGCCGTCGCCTTTTTAGGTCTGGCAACTATCTTGTGGCGTGTCGCCGAGAATAGACATTCCTAGATTCAGTAGCGTCTAAAGTATAACATTGTAGGTATCGTAAGGGGTTAAGTATCAGTAAAGTAAATCTTAGGTTTGCTTTTGGTCTTAACCTCTTTTCATGATCATGCTACCTGCACTCTCTTCTTTCTTTTATCGAATTGCGTCCTGGAAAACGCTTTTGCTGGGATTAGCTCTTTACATCCCGTTTCCGGCCTATATTTTTAAACACCTCGAAGCCGACATGAATGCGTTGGCCGGGAAGTCACTGGGGCCAATCGATTTGCTGGTTGGGTATGACCCAGGCCGAGTTATGCAGATGGTGTCTGAGTATGGTCCAGAAGGGCGGGCGTTGTATGCCAGGGGAGAATTGACGGATGATCTGGCCTATCCGCTTATTTATACGTTTCTGTTATGTGTAATTCTTTCGCTGCTATATCGAAACCGAATCTATTCACCCTTTCGGCTTGTAAATATTGTTCCGGTCTGGATTTGGGCATTCGATCTGCTGGAGAATCTCTGTATCGTGTATTTGCTCAAAAGCTATCCTGAAACCTCAATAGCAGTAGCGTCGTTCTGTTCGGTATTGACCAATCTGAAATGGGCTGCTTTTGCGGTTGTTTTAGGCTTTATCGTGTATGGATTTGTTCGGTGGGTTGTAGGTGGGCGACAGCCACAATTGGGATAGAACGGCTTACTTAGCCTGCCCCGCTTTCTTTAGCATCTCGACCACTTTATCGACAGGTAATTGTTCGATCTGATGGCTTTGGTCGCCGGTAAGTGTTTGCGCGGCAAATAGTGAATTGATAATGGCTTCTTCTGTTGCTTCAATGGCTGCCAGGAAGAGGGGCGAAGTGTTGTCGTTACGAAGCAGTTTTAAGTCGTCGAATGGGTTGCTGGTTTCATGGGGAATGCGATAGGCAGTCGATACCGCAATCACATAATCACCACTGCCGTTGGAGGCAATACCACCCGTTTGAGCAAGCCCCATGAAAGCACGTTTAGCGAGTCGTTTGAGGTTACGGGCGTCCAATGGCGCGTCGGTCAGGACAACCATCATACAGGAGCCGTCGAGGTTCTCTTTGAACGAATATTTTCCTAGCGCTACTCCGACAGGAACACCCGCAATTTGCAGGACACCACCGAAATTAGTCTGCACTAATGCACCGACGGTATAACCACCCAATGAGGCAGGTAGCTTACGCGACGCTGTACCGATCCCTCCTTTGAAACCAAAGCAGATGGTGCCAGTCCCTGCGCCTACATTACCTTCCTCAACGGGCCCCGATTTGGCTTGTTTGAGCGCATCCAGCACATGTTGTTTGGTAACGTGCCGACTACGAATGTCGTTTAGAAAACCATCGTTGGTTTCGCCTACTACCGAGTTTACGGAGCGCACCTGTTCGTTGCCCGGTTGCGATAGTGTATAGTCGATCAGGGCATCGGCGGCTGTAGGAACACTGAGCGTATTCGTCAGCACGATGGGCGTTTCGAGGGTGCCCAGTTCGTCCACCTGACTGATGCCTGTAAGCTTTCCAAAACCATTGCCGATGTAGATGGCTGCCGGACTTTTCTGCTGAAACTGGTTACCTTCGTGAGGTAAGATGGCGGTCACCCCTGTCCGAACATTCTGACCTTGTTTAAGCGTAACCTGGCCTACTCGTACACCTGGCACATCGGTGATAGCGTTGAGCGGCCCCGTTGGCAGTACACCAAACCGGATACCATAGTCGCGAGGACGTTTGGGTGTTTGCGCCATGACAGCGTTGATAAAAAAGGCGAAGAGAAGAAAATGGTAAAAACGGGTAGGAGTCAGCATCTGACAACAGACGTTTGTTTCGACCAATTTAGGATAAACCAGCTTAAAAAGGGTTAATTCAGTGGCAATCTGTCTTCATCAGCGTGTAGTCGTAGCCTTGAGCAGGGTCTTTCAAAACCCATTTTCCTTGTTTTTCAATACGTTCTCCTTCTCGCCAGGTGATGGCATCGCCTTTTAGGGTGAATACTACTTCATAAGTTTGTGTCATCCCCTCACCTGAACGTTGCCAGTCAGCGGTGATCTGATTGCCGGATTCTGTTCCCTTTAGTGTTCCCGACGCTCGGTCCTTCTCAAAAGGGAGTACCTCTAATCGACCTGTTATAGCTGATCCATTTCTGACTACTTGCAATAGCGTCGAATCTTTCCCTTCTATCTGCTGAAAGCATAATGTATCGGGTTGAGTAGCCGATTGTGCAGTCAATGAGTCTCCTAACGAGGATGATTCGGTATGTTTAGTTTGTTGCTGGCAGGCGGTCAACGAGGCTCCAAGAGTAAATAGTGAGATTAGCAGGTGTGTTAAATAGGGACGTTGTTTCATCATGAGCAAGATAATCTTTTTGTTGAGGGAAGAAATACGTAAAATGGCCAGAAAGGCTATTTCTGACCATTTTACATGTTAGTTAGTTACGCTTTTTATCGTTGATCTGATTCGTAGAAAATCAATCGGCTACGTACCTGCCTGAGTTCGTGCTGAAGACTCTCGACACGCTCCAAGAGGTCACTTACCACATCCAGATCGTCAGCATGAATGGCTAAATCCTGGTGCAGACGAACAAATTTCTCTAATCGACCCAGTTGCTCAGGCTGTACATACGTAGTCTGCTCAACGGTGGTTATCTCAATCAGTCCGTTATCGGCCAGCGTTTCCACAAATGTGATTTCGATGTGGTGATGGGTACAGAAGTCAAGAACGGATATCAGATGCTGGGTTTGCATAGGTCAAGGTGTTAAAGGGTTGATAACTGGCGGAATAGCTCTTTCTGTTGATCGGTCAGGTTGGTAGGAAGTTTTACTTGCCAGGTAATGTAGAGATCACCGAAATTGCCGTCCTGCTTATATACGGGAAACCCTTTGCCTTTCAGGCGCACTTTGGTACCATTTTGCGTTTCGGGTTTCACCGTTAGCTTGACCTTGCCGCCCATTGTATCGACCACACGCTCTCCGCCCAGCAGGGCCGTGTACAGGTCGATCTCTTCATTGATGTACAGATCATTGCCTTTCCGTTTGTAGCGGGGATCTTCATCAATGACGAAGGTAATATACAAATCGCCGTTGGGGCCACCGTTTACACCCGGCGCACCATAACCCGCCAGTTTGATTTTTTGCCCATCTTCAATACCCGCCGGTACCGTAATGCGAATCGCTTTGCCATTCACCGTCATAGTCTGCTTATGGGTGGTATAGGCTTCCTGGAGGTTTAGGTGAAGATCGGCCTGATAATCCTGACCTTTGAACTGCGTACGTCGGCCGCCCCGCGCTCCGGCTTCCTGACCGAACAACGACGAAAAGAAATCAGAGAAGCCAGCACCACCAAAGCCATCGGAAAAATCGTAATCGCCCGTATCACTTTGGGCATACTGCTGACGGTATTGCTGCTGTTGCTGCCGGGCATCTCCATGCCGGGCCTGCTCAAATTGATCGGCATGTTGCCAGTCTTTGCCGTACTGATCGTATTTCTTGCGTTTCTCAGGATCGCTCAGAACCTCGTTGGCTTCGTTGATCTGTTGAAATTTTTTATTGGCCTCTGCATCGTTCGGATTGAGGTCGGGATGGTGTTTCCGGGCCAGTTTCCGATAGGCTTTCTTAATATCGTCGTCCGATGCTGTTTTCGGTACGCCCAGAACGCTATAATAGTCGATAAAGTCCATGTTGGGTGGGAATAAATAGAGTTATAATCAACTCTATAAACACAAAAGTGGCCGGGAAGGTTGGCTATTACTGTGATAGGTAACAAAATTTATATAGTACAGCCTACTCGATGCTATTGGCGATCAGCGGAAGGGTAACGATAAACTGCCCATCTGTTTCCTGAATGATGGGTTTAGGCTGATTGAGCATCTGGTATTTGGTCAGAATATTGGTCAGGCCAACGCCATTGGAAGCTACGCGTACGGTTTTCCGCTGTATAGTATTACGAACCTGTAGATGTGATTGCGCATCGGTTAGGATGTCGATGCTGAGCGGTTGGTCGGGAAGGACAATGTTGTGCTTAACGGCATTCTCGACCAGAAGTTGGAGCGTAAGCGGAGGAAGACGATAGGTTTGATAACGGTCATCAATAGTCACGTTCATCGTCAGTCCTGATCCATGCCGGGTTTTCAGCAAGTGATAATACGATTGAATAAAATCCAGCTCAGCACCTAGCTCGGTCAGGTGCTGATCGTTGGCGCGAAGTAGATACCGATACACCGTACTGAGTTCCTCCAGAAATACTCGTGCCTGTTTAGGATCATCCTCAATGAGCGAATCCAGAACATTCAGACTATTGAATAAGAAATGCGGATTGACCTGCTGCTTTAGCGCATCGAGCTGACTTTGTAAATTGGCCGTACGTAGTTTTTCCTGTTCCTTCTCTGCCAATCTCAGCTTTTTCTGGTAAAGTGCCGAATCGCGGGCAAAAAACAGGGTTTCGTAGATCGTCTGAAAAAAGATAAAATTAACGGCTGCCTGCACAAAATCGAATCCGTACAGATTTAGGGCAATCGTCGCTTTATTAATCGTAATACTGGCTGTGTGACCATA
This sequence comes from Spirosoma sp. 48-14, assembly GCF_001898575.1. Lineage (GTDB taxonomy): Bacteria > Bacteroidota > Bacteroidia > Cytophagales > Spirosomataceae > Spirosoma. The sequence goes on along the minus strand of NZ_MKUD01000002.1, from coordinate 142,526 downwards.
CGAGTGATAGCCTAGCAGGGTGCCATGAGTAACCCAGTATCGAATGGCGCCTGTTACCCAGAGGCTTACTGTTGTTGCTACACTCCCTGCCAGAAACGTCAGGAGTAGCCGTTTCCAAATGTCTTTCCTGGAAAAATATTTCTGTCGGAAATGGAATACGATCGCCCGAATGACGTGCCAGGTTATCGTAATGGACACCAGACTAATAAAAATGCGGAGTAAAATGTCACCTGTTAGCGGCTGCCTATGAAAACCATTGCCGGTTATGCTGAATGCCAGTATTAGGGTAATGCCAACTATACGCAACCATTTGTCATTGATCGTGTTCAACGTGAAGCAGTTCAGGCTTTTCGGTAAAGATAATGTTTGTTTCAATAGGACGAAACAGCCATTATTGAGGAGTGTGGGGTTACTCAATCATAATGCTGGTTACCTCAGTTTACGGGATTGAGATAACCAGTATGGCTAAAAATCTACAGCATAGAGGGTTTCTAATCGACGTTGATTCAGGCTCTCGGGTAAATACCGGAACAAACCGTTCCGCAGGAAGGCCAGCAGGGGACTACTGGTTTGGGCTAACTGGCCAATACGCCAGGAGGTATTGGTAATGTAATGAGTACGCTGTAATCGTCGGAGGTCGAAGGCGGCAAACGCGGCTTCTGTCGGCTGATTTTTAGCTAATTCGTCAGCCAGAATAACCGCATCTTCAATAGCCTGACAAGCACCCTGACCCATATTGGGGGTTGTAGCGTGAGCGGCATCACCGAGTAAAACGGCTCGCCCGAAAACGTAGCTGTTTAATGGTTTCAGATCGATAATGTCGTTCCAGATCAGCGACTCGTTGGGGGTTTTCGCTATTAATTCAGGAATAGGCGCATGATAATTCGCAAAGCGGTCGGCTAGTTTTTGAACCGTCATCTGACGCATTTCATCCGACTTAGCTGGGGCATTGATACAGGCAAACCAGTATACCTGATCGTTCGCCATCGGAACAACACCAACCCGGCCTTTAGTACCCCATGTTTCGGTAGCTTCCTGCAACGTGTTACCTGGAAGGTTTACAACGGCCCGCCAGCAGGTATAACCCGCATAACGAGGTAAGCAGCCTGGTATCAGTTGTTGCCGAATCGGTGAGCGTATACCATCGGCCACGAGCAAATAATCCGTTTTATGACTGGTGCCGTCGTCGAAGTAAACCGTTATGCCATCAGATTGACGATTGAGGTGAATGGTTCGTTTGCCGGTACGAATGCTATCTGGAGGGAGTTGAGCCAGGAGGATTTTGTGCAGATCGGCCCGATGAATGGTGAAATTATTGACCCCAAAGCGTTGACTTACAATTCGGCTATCGGTGCGGGTAATTTTGTCCCCTTGCTCGTCGAGAATGGTAAAGGCATCAAGCTGGCGGCCAGCGTGTATAATCTGATCGGCAATCCCCAGTCGTTGAAACGCTTTGATGGCATTTGCCGCCAGCGCCAGACCAGCACCTGATGGCTGCATAGTTGGAGCTGCTTCGAAAACAGTGGTGGGGATATTTTTTCGATTAAGAGCAATGGCTGTAGTTAAACCGGCAATACCACCACCAACGATAGTGAAAGAAGATTTTTTTTTCATACGTCGTTTTACTACTCTTGAACTGTGAGGAATCGTTAGACTGTCAAATAGTAACGATTTGACAAATTTTCATACGCTTGTCTTTTACTAAACCGTTCGTTTGTCTATTTATACTGAACACTCTTTGTCTATAAGAGGAAGTGTCACGATAAATAGACCCCTATCTTCCTGAATGGTTGGAATGGGTTGATTTAATATCTGATATTTTGACCATATATTGGCCAGGCCCACACCATTAGAGGCTACCCGGACCGTTTTTCGCTGTACATTGTTTCGAACCTGTAGCTGATTTTGCTCATTGGTCGAAATAGCAATGGTTAATGGGTTGTCTGCTAAAATTACATTGTGTTTCACGGCGTTTTCGACCAATAACTGCAAGGTGAGCGGAGGCAACTGGAGCGCCAGTAGTACGGGCGAAACGGCCCATTCTACCCGAAGGGCCTGCCCATGCCGCGTTTGCAGCAAATGACAGTATGAGCGGATAAACGCCAGTTCGGAAGCTAACGGAATCAAAATCTGATCGTTGGCTCGTAACATATAGCGATACACCGAGCTGAGTTCATCCAGAAAAATGCCAGCCTGTTGTGTATCATCGTCAATCAGCGCACTTAGCGAGTTCAGGCTGTTGAATAGAAAATGGGGGTTGATCTGTGCCTGTAAAGCCCGGATATGCACCTCCGTTTTTTCCTGTTCCAGACGTTGCATCACCAGTTCTGCCTCTAATTGGTCGCGGTGGTGTTTTTCTCGCTCGTGCATAAGCTCCTGTTCAATCATGGCATTGCGAATGGCTGCCCTACGCTGGCGGTAGCTCAGCCCTAGCGAGAAACAGACCAGTTCGGCAATGATACCAGTTTGCATATAGGTTAGTGATACCATCCAGAAGGGCCCGGCCCAGTCTTCATTAGGTCTGACCATTGATAGAAACATCGATGTTAGCCCGCCGACCAGTAGAAAAAAGGTCCCTATGGCATACAGGCGCGATACAGGATCGCACAACGATAGCATTTGCTGAATGCCATAAACACCCAGAACGGCCATTGCTAAACGCATCATGATAAACGTTACTTCGTAGAAAACTGGATTCCATAACGATGGCCCGTAGCAAAGCAAAAGATGAATACCGATGTAAATGACAATGCCAATCTTTATTCGTTGCAACTGGCGGTAAAAATTGGGTAGCCGATGACGTAGGTCGAGAATAGAGTCGATGAAGTCGAAATAAATGTAATAGGCTCCCATGGGTGCGACCGCCCGAACGAAATGGTTGGTTTCAAGAGAAAACCAATCGCGGAATGTATACACGCGCAGGCCAAAGTAGAATAACCAGGCCAGCATGTATAATGTATACAGGCCATAGTTTCGATCCCGATACGTAGTCCATTGGACTATGTTCATCAACATGATCGAGAGTACCATGCCTGTAAAAACCGCGCCCCAAATCTGGAAGGTCATAAGGTAACATGTCATTCAAGGTCATCTGGCTTCGTCGACATTGGTAGTTATCTTGTTTGATGGCCCCAATGACTATCAATGACGGCGAAGCCGATGACTAAAACTTATTACTATTTCTCGATCAATACGTTGGTCTGGGCGTTTGCTTCAAAGGTATTGGCTGTACTGAGGTCGGTATTGGCCGAAGCCCCATAGCTGACGAACACGCCATAACCGCCACTACCACTGATTTTTGTATTCTTAACCGACATCAGGGCTTTCGTGCCGTAAATCGCAATGCTGGCTTTCTTAGCCGATACGATCACACTGCTGCCAGCGTTGCTAACCTCGGCATATTCTAATTCATTCTTACTATCCTGCGAGTAGCAGATAATGCCTTTCCAGGAGGGCGTTGTGCGGTCGGCTCCGGTAAAGACGATTTTGTTGGTCGTTGTTCCTTTGGCTGATAAATACCCAGCAGTGTTGACCCGGATAACAGCATCGCGGTTCATTTCGATGGTAACCCCAGGCGCTAGTTTCCAACCTGCATCGACCGAGAAGTCGCCACTGATCCGATAGGGGGTTTTGTCGTTGAAGCCATTCCAGGCCACCTCGTTGGTACCCTTGATACCCGATGGTGTAATGTCGACGATGTTGCGGCCATTGCCACCCGTGAAGGTTGAAGCGGCATCAAGCTTGGCTACGTTTTCGGCATTTAGCAGGATACCTGCTTCTGTATTGCTGGTAAAGCTGTTCTGAGCAAACTCCCTGAGGATACCACCGTCCAGCACATACAGGCCGTAGCCATCGTTTTGTGAGAACAGACAGTTTTTCAGCGCAATCTGAGCGCGGCTTCCTCCCGACATGAACAGGGCGGCTTTGGTGGTGCTGTATACCGTGCGACTGCCTGCGTGCATTACCTCTACGTATTCCATTGTGTTGGCATTGCTGCCTGAGTAGAGCGACACGCCTATCCAATAACCTTTGGTTTTCTGTACGCCCACAAACTTGATTTTATTCTCTGCCGTTCCTTTAGCGATTAGTAAACCACCGCCATCGTTGACATTCATCCGCACATCACGCTCGAAGGCAATAACCACCCCTGGATTGATCGTCAGTTCGTTGTTGACATCAATACTTTTCGTTACGATATAATCGGGCAGATCAGGATTCAGGACGCGGTCGATCAGAGTGGTTTTAACGGTGATGTTCGCCGTAATTGCCAGAGGTTCAGCTACAGAGGCCGTTATGAGTACTTTGTCGGTACTTTTACCATTGGTGCTGGTCACGGCCAGTTCCAGTTCATACTCCCCGATTTCGTCGGGTTTGAAGGTGGGTTTAAACGAAGCCGCGTCGCTTAGGGTAACGGTGCTTTTAGCGGGTTTACGCACCAGCGTCCATTGGTACGATAAAGGCTTGCCCTGGCTGTCGTTGGAAGCTGACCCATCGAGATTGACAGTCTGCCCAACCTGTACCGATTGATCAGGACCGGCGTTGGCTGTAAGCGAGCCCGATGGGTTAACCTCGGTTTCTTTCTTGCAACTGGTCAGCAAAAAGAGGCTGGCCATCATAAACGAAATGAGCAGTTTAAGGCCGACTACTGCCGGGGTAAAGGTAATGCGGGCCGGGAGGGCCAGCGTTTGGTACGTTGGTGTTGGTTTCATGAAGAGGCCGCTCGTGCGGAGATTTGTTGTTTAACGGCAACAAAGGTATTGGCACGCGTTATGGCCCGGAATACGGAATCGGCTGAAACGGAAAAAGCCGTGGTTGAACTGGCGTTGTTGGAGGTAGACTGTAGAAAACAGCCTATGAAGTGACGTTGATAAGCGGCAATCTGACCACAAATTGATCGTCTGTTTCCTGAACGGTTGGCATTGGTTGGCCAAGCATCTGATACTTTGCCAGGATGTTACTCAGGCCAACGCCATTGGATAACACCCGCGCCTGTTTTTTCTGTAAGGTATTTCGAACGGTCAGAAACGCTCGTTCATCTGTTTCAATACTGATCGTTAGCGGTTGATCGGCCAAAACGATATTATGTTTTACCGCATTTTCGAGCAGCAGTTGAAGCGTCAGAGGGGGAAGTTGGTAGGTGTCGAATCGTTTATCGACGGAAACGGTCAGAATAAGCCCGGAGCCATGTCGGGTTTTCAGCAGGTGGTAATACGAATCCACGAAGGTCATTTCCGTTGTCAGGTCGGTCAGATTCTGTTCACTGGCGCGGAGAATATAGCGGTACACGGAGCTAAGTTCTTCGGCAAATTGCTCGGCTTGGGCGGGATTTTCGCCAATCAGTGAAACCAGCGAATTGAGACTGTTGAACAGGAAATGTGGATTGACCTGCTGCTTCAGAATATCGAGTTGTCGCTGTACATGCAACTCTTTCAACTCGTATTCCCGTTTCACACTTTCCTTCCATTTCTGATAGGAATAGATAGACTCAAAAACACCGATGGAAAGCAGATTGCAAATAAAGCCAATCAGTAAAGTCCAGCGAAAAATGACGGGATCATAGCGATAGCCGGGAACCTTGAACCAGTCGTACAACAGGAAAATCAGGCAAACAAAAAGGACCGTGACAATGACATAGAACAGCAGACAGTAGAGGATGCGCCGGAGAGCCTGATCGAGTTCAGTGTAGCAGTAGCGCATATACTTCATCCAGGTATCCATGACCCAGGCAAAGGCTACATATAAAACCGTTATACCAGCCGTGACCGAAAAGAATAAGGCCAGATCGTTGAAATAACGGGGCCCCAGGACCAGGTAGTTCGCAATGAATATCGCCGGGTAACTCAACAGCATGACCAGAAGATCATAGCGGTCGAGTTTATACCATTGTTTCATGCGGTCCTGAATAGAAAGTCTACATTAAAGCGAGGTTAAAAATAGTGATTTATGGACTACGATGAACGATGTAGGCGTTGACTCTCAGTGGTAATTTTAGCGATAGTCAGCCGTCATCACCGTTCATCGGAGTCTTTGAAAAAGCGTTACTTCTCTGCCAGTTGAAGTTCGGCCGTTTTTTGCGCGATGTCGTGATTGATTTTCGGTACCGTTTTCAGGTATTCATAAATAGCACCAACTTCCCGATCCGATAAAACCATTTTGGGCTCCATCGGATATTTGAGGATACTGCCGTCGGGTCGTACGCCAAACTTCACAGCCCGGATAAACTGCTCTTTCGTATACCGGCTACCAATACCCGTTTTTTCATCGAAAGTCAGATTGGCAGTTATTACTTTTTTGCCGCTTTCGCCCACCATTTCGATACCACCGCCATAATACCCTTTGGTTTTTTCGGGATGGACTTTGTCCTGGTCAATCAGGTCGCCCGAATGGCAGGCATAGCAATCGCCAATGGCGTCGGCTGTGTAGCGGCCAAGGGCCACCAGATTGGCGCTATCAGGAAAAGCTACTACCTGACCCGTGTAGGGAAGTGGCTTCATAATGGTGTGAGCCAGTGCTTTCGAGAACAGCGAGAATTCGGACGCTGGCGCTTCCTGGTTCGAAGGTTGTACCGGGAAACGGTCGGAGCGAAGCCAGGAAATGACCGATTTCAGGTCTTCATCGGCCATGTTTGGATACTGAGGCATAACCGGTGCATACGAACCATCCCGTCGTATGCCTGTACGCAGGAAATACATCAGTTCACCGTCGGTCCATTTGCCAATACCTTTCTCTTTATCCTGTGTAATGTTTTTGGAGTAGAGCTTGCCGAAAATGGCTGGTACTTCGGCCAGGTATTTGCCGGTTAGGCGGTTGTTTTTGTCGGCATGGCACGACATGCACTGAATCTGGGCAATGACTTCACCACGAGCTACACGGGCCGGTGTGCTTTCGATCGTAATATCAGGAATGGTAGGTGGGTCGTAGGTAGGGACACCCACAATGGATACATAAGCGCCAAATCCAAGCAGTGCCAGAAGGACGCAGCCCAGGATAAGGCCGACAATTTTGAGAGCTTTTTTCATTGTATTTGTCTGTTTAAAGAGGAACATAGCCGTAAAGACCAAAGCAAAACTGCGGGCTAAAAGCCTATATACCAGTTCAGTTTCGGATGAAGCGGTATTCTAGTGGGCTGAACTGAAAAAAGGCCGTTGTGAAACGGCCTTTTTAGCTAGCTGAATTTTATGACCTGCGTCTTATTTCACCGCAATGGTACGCGATGGTTGAGCAGTAGGTGTGTTAATGCTCATCGCATGTACACTTTTGTCGCTACCCGAGACAATCTGGATCTGGTAGGCACCATCGTTCAATTCTGACAAATCGAATTTTACATGAACGTTACCTTCTTTTTTATTGATGTACTTTGTGGCGAGGGTAAACCCATCCGAATCCAGTAACGAAATCTCCATAGCTTTACCAGGCTCGCGTTCGATCATTACATTTACTTTCGATGGCACTGCCGATGGGTAAATGGCTACTTTATACGAATTTGTAATAGCCGTTGGGCCAACCGACACCGGAGACTTTGGTAAATGAGGTGTGTGTGCTGCAAACGTTGATGTACTCAGCAGTACAGCGGCAAGGAGTGTTGTGGCAATTGTTTTCATGACTTTCAGAAGTTATTTGTTGTTTATGATTCGCCGTAGCGGTTAAAAAAGAACAATACAAAAGTAGGGCGGCTCAATTCGCTGCTAAACAGATTGTTAGCCGAAGCGTTAAGATTCAAGGGTGAACCGCGTGAATCACACTCTCAATTGATAATTGCTGGTTTTGCGTAATCTGGCAAAGATGGATAGTATGAGAGAATCGTTTGATAAAGCCTGTATTGTGTACGGATACGACCTGAGGAATTTTACGGTGTTTGTTCTATATTGCATGAAGCAACATTACCATTCTTGGAACGATTGAATGACAAGTGGATACGCTGGGTCGCTATCCCCATTTCGATTCTGCTGGCCAACCTGGTCTACCTTAAAGAGTACAGCTACAATCCGGTAGTCTACTTTAGCTGGGCCATCTTCGGTATGGTCTATGTCGCTATTGTCTGGGAAATTCATGTGCGCTGGCTTATGCTGGTCCGTAAGCGCTACGAAGCGATTGAACAAACTCGTCGGCGGGTCTTATTTACGTTAGTAGGGCTGGGAGTAATAACTACGTTATCTCAGGTATTCTTCGTTTTCCTGACCGATGCTACAAACCTTGCGTTGGTTCCAATTACGGCTAAAGTCTATCTGATTTATTGGGCCATCGGCCTTGCAACAATGCTCCTGATAGGTGGTTTTTACGAAGTGACGTATTACCTGCAACGCTATCGACAGGCAGTTGAAGAAGCCGAAGCCGTAAAAAAAGCCGGTCTACAGAGTCAGTACGACAGCCTGAAAAACCAGGTAAATCCGCATTTTCTGTTTAATGCCCTGAACTCACTCTCGGCGCTCATTGCCGACGATAAAAAACGGGCTGGTTTGTTCATTGACGAACTGGCCAGTGTTTATCGGTATATCCTTCAGGCTGGGCAACGGCCGTTGGTAACCGTATCCGATGAACTGGATTTTCTGACGGCCTACCGGTATCTGCTCGATACACGTTTCAGCCGGAGCGACGGCCCCGCTACACTATGTTGGGAAATTGACATACATGAACAGGAACTGGATTGTCTGCTTCCCTCGCTTACGTTGCAGACACTCATCGAAAATGCACTGCGCCATAATAGTTTACTGGTTGAGCAGCCTTTACGAATCTGTATATACACCGACGATGGAATGCTGATTGTGCGCAATACGATTCTACGGAAAAAAGTGGCTGTTAATGTACAGCAGCAGGGAGGTGGCCTGGCAACGCTGGCCATTCGCTTTGAGTCGTTTGGATTAGCCCGACCTCTTATCGACGATGATGGTCATTTCTTTACTGTTCGACTGGCGCTCGCCCAAAAAGAACGGTTCGATGTTCATTCACTACTAGCTAAACCCGTTGTGTCTTGAAACTCCCTCACTACACAAAACAGGATATTACCATACAGTGGATTGTACTGCCTGTTTTCATATTGATTGAAAACAGCCTGCTTTTGGGGAGCCAGTACTGGCACAGCAGGCACATCTTTTTAGCGACCTCGATCATTATGTTGTTGTTTATGTACCCACACTGGTATGTAAACAATTTGATTACGTTGCAGTCGCACCGGATTTTTCCAAACAATCGGCAGTTTATTCAGCGGTTTATTCCGAATTTACTGCTGCTGGCACTCAACTCCAGTTTGTTCACAACGGTGGCCTGGTGGTGTTTCGGCCAGGTGGGTTTGCCCAATTATCAGCCTCAGCTTGAGCGGCTAGGCTATGGGCTGTTGTTTGTTGTGTTAACCGTACTGATTGTATCGTTTACCTATGAGAGTATCAATGCATTTGAGGAATGGGAGAAGACAATCATCGAAACGGAGCAACTCAAAAAGGCCAACTTACAGCGCAAGTTTGAGAGCCTGAAAAGTCAGATCAATCCCCATTTTTTATTCAATAGTCTGAATACACTCTCTTCGCTAGTTGAAGAAGATGCTGAAAAGGCCGAGTTGTTTGTCGAGGAAATGAGCAGTGTATATCGATATCTGCTCCGAAGTAATGAAGCACAGTTAGTGCCTCTTTCGGCAGAGATGCAGTTTGCCCGGTCGTATTTCCACTTGCTCCGTACGCGTTATGGCGATAACATTCGGTTGGAACATACAGTTGACAGCCGATTTGATGGCCATCTCTTACCGCCACTCACCTTACAATTGCTGCTCGAAAACGCCGTAAAGCATAACAGTATATTGCCTGAACAGCCGCTTCACATTTGTATCGAAACCCACCCCGATGCACGACTGGTTATTCGCAACAACATACAGCGACGAAGTGGTCGGGTTGTGTCGCATCAGGTTGGTTTATCGAACATCGCCACTCAGTATCGACTACTGGGTGAGGGCGATATTAACGTGCAGGACGATGATCGTTTTTTTACAGTGACCTTACCGTTGATTCGCCAGGGCTGACAGTTCATAACGGGTTCATACCGTTTCGACCAGCGATTTGCTGGTTTAGCGCCCATGTAGGTTGCAGATTGGTCGGTCTGTCATGTATTTTTAATGTCTCAAATGCGCAATCATCTTAACTCTTTTAACCAATGAACGTACTGCTGATTGAAGACGAGGAATTAGCCGTTCGCAAACTCACCAAATTATTGCAGGACGTAGACCCAACCATTACGATTGTAGGCACCGAAGCCAGTGTTCGGTCGTCGGTGGCCTGGCTCAATGCCAACGGCCCTGGGCAACCGCTGGCTCCCGATCTGATTCTGATGGATATTGAACTGGCCGACGGGCAAAGCTTCGAGATTTTCGAGCAGACCACCGTGAGCGCCCCCGTTATCTTTACCACTTCCTACGATGAGTATGCGCTTAAGGCTTTCAAAGTCAATAGTATTGATTATTTGCTAAAGCCGATCAAACGGCACGAGTTGGAAGCCAGTCTGACCAAATACCGACGCACCAAAGGTGGAACGACCAACGAGTCGGGCGAGGTAAAAAGCAACCACCTGGGGACCGTCGATATTGATGCGTTGGTACAACAACTTCGCCAGCAGATTCAGCCCAGCGATTACCGACGTCGGTTTCTGGTAAAGCACTTGCAGCAGTGGGTGCCTGTAGAGGTCAGCGATATTGCCTATTTCTATTCGGAAGAAGGGGTAAGCCTGTTTCGGACGACAAACAATCAGAAATTTTCGCTGGATTACCCGCTCGATGAACTCGAAAATATGCTTGATCCATCGCAGTTCTTCCGGGCCAATCGACAATTCATCGTGCACATCAACACCGTCCAGCAAATTCACCCCTACTTCAATAACAAACTCAAACTGACCCTCAAACCTGCTACCGACGATGAGGTTCTGGTAAGCCGAGAACGCGCTACAGAGTTCAAGAAATGGATGGGGAAATAGAGCCGAAACGGTAGATTTGGTCGCTATCTGCCTTCGCTTACCAATATTCCTAAATCTGCATGAAAAAAATTTATTCACTAGTCTGCCTGCTGCTCGCGCTTACAGCTCAGGCGCAAACAAGTAAATCGACAGGATCATTGACTGATGTTGCTTTTATGGAAGGTCGCTGGCTGGGCACATTCAACGGAGGGCCTATTGAAGCCGCCTGGATTGCACCCGTTGGCGATAACCTGTCGGGCTTCATGCGAATGATGAAAGACAACAAGGTAACGATGTACGAGATGTTGATCTTTGAACAGACCAGCGAAGGGCCAATTGTACTCGTCAAACATTTTAAGCCGGGCCTGATTGGGCAGGAAGAAAAAGATAAGTCGGATCGCTATCGGTTCATTGAAGCCAGCCCTAACCGGGCTTTGTTCGAGAAAGAGGACGGATCTATCCGAATCATTTATGAAAAACGCGGAGCCAACCAGTTAGTGATTCAACGCGGCCAGCCCAAAGATGGAAGCTGGTCGTTCAGCGACCTGTTCGTATTCAAACGCGTCAACTAGGGCGGGTTAATTTAAACACAGAGGCACGGTGTGCACAGAGAATTAAACGATTTATTCTCTGTGCACACCGTGCCTCTGTGTTTAATCTAGCTAATTTCGTTGGAATGAATATGATTTATTGGGGTCTAGTAGTGGATGAGGTCCTTTCAACGCGTTGTCGCTAAGAGTAAGAGACAGATTCTCGAAGAACACATCCATCAGCCAGGGTTCGAATCGGAATTCGAAGTCGTTGTGTTCTTTATGAGCGACCTGGAAAATAGAAAAGCGTTCTGGGCAGAACTCAAACTGGAGCATAAGGGCATCAACGGGGTGTTTATTAAAATGCACCTGCCCATTGGCGTTGGTGGTGCCCTGTTGAATATCGGCTCCATGTTTAACACCAACCAGGATATAACTCAACAATTGCTTGTTGGTGTCAACAATACGAATCGTGAGTTGATTGCCGGGAACCGTTCTACTTTTGACCAGAGCAAAGTCTTTATCCGGTTTTGGGCGGCTGTTCAGAATAATCTGGTCGCCCTGGAGTTTCCAGGTCCCTTTTCCCATCCGGTCGAGGGCACCGTAGGCGAAGAAAAATTCAAACGTGGAGTCTGGGTTTAGTTTGATCCCCGATCCAACTTCACGGACACCTGTGAGGTAGTATTCTCCGGCGATAGATTTCGGCGTTTTCTGGGCAATGGATTGTGTCATAATCAGAGTAGCCACCAATCCGAGGACTGGGGTATAAAAGGTGTTCATGTCGTTGTTGTCTTGCTCAAAACTACATGAACGCATACCCCAATAGCCAGTGCCAGTTTGTAACGGGAGTTGAAAAGTGAATAACCGGAGTAGATCAAAGCGTAAACCACAGTCTACGTAGTTCGGGAAAAGCCTGCTAGTTCGGTAACTGGCTAATGGGGCTAATCTGAATGTTTCGGTAAAATACCTCTGCCCCTTCTGACTGAATCTGAATCTTACCTTTCGTGAGGGGCATGATTTCGCCGTTAACGACATGACGTGTATGTTCCAGCCTGAGATTGACTTTGCCGTTTATAACGTGCAGGCAGGTGTCGCCCAGGCAATATAATTCAATGACATTCCATTGGCCCGACGGTTTTTCATTGTCGGGGTTTTTTAGGCAGGTGCGGCCATTAGGGGTTTTATCCTGAAAGGTAATCAGTGGTGCTTCGGGCTGATAAATGAATTTTCCCTTGTCGTTTTTCGTGGCCGGAATATCTGCCAGTACATCCATCACCCCCCAATAGTCACCACAGTCACCCTCCTGAATTTGGAATTCGAACGACTCCATCCAGAGCATAGGTGTTCCATGCGATCCAACGCTATGGTAGAGCAAACCACTATCGCGTGGCTGATCAAGTTTGGGCGGCCACTTTTGAGTTCCCCATTTGAATTCGGCCCGGAAATGGTAGTTCTCAAACTCGGCCAGTGTATTGATGCCCCCGAAGGTTTCGCCAGAAATCCGTAAAGCAGGCTTCCCATCGACTGTCACGACTGAGAAAACATGGTTGGGATCGTTGTTGAGGCCAATCGGAGCTGGTTTTGGTGCTTGCTTATCTGCCGAATAAGGTCGATCGAGATAGGTTTCCCAGCCACTCAAATCTTTTCCGTTGAAAAGCGATTGCCAGCCGGTTGCTTTTTCCCTGCTTTGACCCAGTATTGAACCGTAAAACAAACTCAGGCAGGATGCCAGGACATATACTTTCATAGAACGAAGATGTACAACAATTCAGCGAACAGACTGTTAACGTCGGGATTATGATTTACACAACGTATGAATATGAAACAGTCTTTGATCGTGCTTCTACTCGGCCTCGGTTTGGCCGCTGGTTGTCAGAAGAAAGAAAATGCAAAAGGAGTGGATACAGGAAACCTCGATAGTGCCAAAGAAGACGTATCGACCGTTGGTAACCCGAAGTTACTATACACGCTACCTGACAAGTACAATACGCCTGATGGGATGGCTCTGGCACCCGATGGGTCTATTTACCTGTCGGTTCCAAACCTGGCTGATAATAGTTACCCCGGTGTTATCGTAAAATTCGCCAGCGATTCGGTTCAGTTTTTTACCAGTTTACCCGCCCATCCCGACACAAAACATGCCTGCCCTATGGATTTGGCTTTCGGACCCGATGGTAACCTGTATTATGCTGATAACCAGTATGAAAACGACAAAGATTACAAGTCGAGGCTGATGCGGATTCGCCTGAAGGGTGGTCAGGTCGTTGGAATTGATCCTGTGGTAACCGGCTTTGGTTTATCGAACGCCGTAGTCTGGAAAGGGAATACAATTTACGTGACCGACAGCCAGTGGGATATGCCTGACAACGACAAAGGCAGTGCGGTGTTCCATTTCACACTGGATGAACTCGCTAAAGGGCTTGTTACTTTAAAGCCTAAAACGATGGATTCGCACATTCTGGCCACATTTACGACACAGGTTAACGAGACGGGGGTTGATAACGGAGCCGATGGCCTGGATTACGACAGTAAAGGTGCTTTTTATACGGGTTCGTTCGGCGACGGAACGCTCTACAAACTGACATTGAAGCCAGATGGCTCTTTAGCGTCGAAAGAAGTGGTGAATACCGATCATAAAATTGCCTGTGTGGATGGATTGATCATTGACCGGAAAACAGATAAAATCTACCTGTGCAATTCACGAATGAATGCTGTGATGACCGTTACGCCCGAAGGTAAAGTGAGCACACTCGTCCAGAATGGGGATACAGAAGGCGAAACGGGTAAAATTGACCAGCCCGCTGAGGTTCTTTTGAAAGGGAATCGGCTCTATATTACGGACTTTGATAAGCCTGAGAAGAAATTCGTCAATACGAAAGCTGATAAAGTACATACTATGTCGTATGTAGATTTGTAACGGAATGATGCACGGTTCCCGGCGGAATATACCAACTTCCAGTCCGCATAGTCAATAACGTATTAACTATGCGGACTGGAAGTTCGCGTTACAAGGGTTTCAGTTCCAGATTGCGCCAGCGAACTTTGATGCCTCCACCGTCGTGAATTTGCAGGGCAATAGAACCGTCGGCCTGGCCAATTTTTTCGTCGTGCATATCGACCATTTCTTTACCATTCAGGTAGGTCTGAACATGGTCACCTTCAACCCGAATCCGCATTTTGTTCCATTGCTCGGGTTTCAGAATCGTTTCTTTTTCGTCGGGAATTTGAACCAGCCAGCCTCGGCCGTAGGATTCATAAATGCCGCCCGTATCGTGGTTGGGAGGAGCTACTTCAACCTGCCAGCCACTAACTTTAGTACCTTCGATGGTCGACCGGAAAAAGACGCCACTGTTGCCGTTAGCTTCCTGTTTGAATTCCAGCGTTAGGTCGAAGTTCTTATAGAATTTTTCGGTAGCCAGGTAGCCGTATTTTTTGTCGGGGCCGCTTTCGCATACCAGATTTCCGTCTTCAACATACCACTTTTCAGTGCCGTAGATTTTCCAGCCGTCCAGATTTTTTCCATTGAACAGGCTAATGGTTTTTTTAGCGGGGGCTGCCATTATAAACAGAACGAGCAGTAATCCGGCCGTAAGTACTTTGGTCATTAGAAATTACAGGTTTAATATTTGGGGTTCTGGGTTCGAAATTACAGATAAAACGGCGATCAGAAGCTGTCAGGCTACGGTTAATGCGAGCTCGCCATAAGCACACAAACTGGAGCGGGTACCTTGACAGACTGACCAGTGTAGGTTAATAGGCCTGTTTTCTGATCGCGTCTGAAAATAGTGATGTTGTCCGTATCCTGATGGGCTACGAATACAAATTCTCCTTTCGGGTCGATCAGGAAATTACGGGGTGTTTTGCCTTCCGTCGTTTGCTCACCTACTTTGGTCAGTTTTCCATCTTTTCCAATAGCCAGGATCGCCAGGCCGTTAAAGCCCCGATTCGACTGATACAGAAATTTTCCGGATGGGTCAATATGGATGTCGGCACTGGTATTCTGACCGCTAAAGTTGGCAGGTAGCGTTGGTACATTATCCTGCATGAGCGTTAGTTTGCCCGTTTTGGCATCGCGGGAAAAAGAAGCTACCGTAGAGGTCAGTTCTTCGACCAGATAGGCGTATTTACCATTAGGATGAAACGTAAAGTGGCGCGGTCCGGAACCTGGCTTTACACTCGCATAGGGTGTTGAAGCGGGCTTTACTTTACTATTCGCTACGTCGATTTCAAAGATATTCAGCTTATCGGTGCCCAGATCAGCTACATAAACAAATCGGTTGTCGGGGGCCAGCGTTGCCGAATGGACATGGGCTTTTTCCTGACGCTGTGCATTGGGGCCAGTGCCTTCATCCTGTACTTTGTCGGTCGATTCCCCCAGAGTGCCATCAGCTTTGATGGGTAATACCGCCAGGCTTCCACCGCCATAATTGGATACAAAAGCGGTTTTACCCGTATGGTCGACACTCACATGGCAGGGCCCCGCACTCAATGATGATTGACTGTTCATGAACTGAAGTTTTCCCGTAGCCTTGTCGATCGAATAGGAGCTTACGCCACCTGCGCCCTTATCGGCCCCTTCGTTGACGGAGTACAGATACTTACCCGTTGGATGTATTGCCAGAAAAGATGGACTTTTTACATTTGAAACGGCCTGAATCTGGTGCATGGTCCCCGCCTTCCGGTCGAATTCAAACACATAGATACCCTCACTACCTCGCAACGAGTACGTACCAATGTACATGATTTCTTTGCCAGTCTGGGCGTGGGCTGCCAAACTGGCACTTACTAAAATAGTAGTCAATAGCTTATTCATAAAACAAGGATGAGTCGGACTAATAAGGGTGAAAACTACATAAACTACCGTTAAGGCCCAATCAAGTCGGCTAGCAGAATCTTAGGTTTGTTTTTGAAGAAACCGCCTGATAAAGAAATAGTGCAATTTTATAGGTTTACATGAAACAATAGTTGTAAAACGATTAAGCAGAATCCCTTAACTTTGCAAAACGATTCTGTCTATCAACAGTAGGTATCGTTTTAACCTAACTTTTTCGTTACCGTTACTATTTTCTCTTATCAGTATGAAACGAATTTTGATTCTTTTTTCGGCAGTAGTGATGCTGGCTTCCTGTAACAGTAAGAAGCGGCTGGCCGAAATGAAAGCCCTACAGGATGCTCGTGACAAGGCCGTATCTTCACTGGCCGATTGCGACAAATTGACGGCTGATCTGCGTACTCAACTGTCGGCCAAAGACACTGATCTGCAAGGTAAAGACAAACAGGTTAGTGATTTACAGGCTCAGATCGACTATCTGAAAAAAACCAACACCAACCTTCTGGACCGGATGTCAGATTTGTCGATTGTTAGTAAATCAGGGGCTGAGAGCATCAAAAAATCGCTCGAAACCCTGAACGAACAAACGAAGTACGTCAACAACCTCAACTCAAGCATTCAGCGTAAAGATTCGTTGAACCTGGCGTTGGTGATGAGCCTGAAACGTTCACTGGACGACATCAACGATCAGGACGTACAGGTTGAAGTGAAAAAAGGGGTCGTGTATGTGTCTCTGTCGGACAAGCTTTTGTTCAAATCGGGTAGCTATGAGGTTCTGCCTGCTGCCGAAACGGTATTAGGCAAAGTGGCTAAAGTGGTAAATGACCACAAAGAGCTGGATATTCTGGTTGAAGGTCATACCGACATTGTCCCCATCTCAACTGCGTCGATCAAAGATAACTGGGATTTGAGCGCTTTGCGGGCTACGTCGGTTGTGCGGACGCTGCAAAAGAAATTTTCTGTGGCTCCTGAGCGTATGACCGCTGGTGGTCGCTCAGAGTTCGCTCCGAAAGATGATAACACGACGGATGTTGGTCGCCAGCAAAACCGCCGGACCGAGATCATCATTACACCAAAACTAGACCAGTTCTTCAATCTGCTGTCGAGCGGCCAGGCTGGTGGAAGCAAATAAGGTTTGATCTATTTATAGTCTTTCAATAAAAAATCCCGGTTGATGGCATCAACCGGGATTTTTTATTGAATCTGTTTAAACATGTAGTCCAATCATTGTTCCCCCGGGGAGCGTGGGTTTTTCGATTAAGTGCTAGCTTATTCCCGTTCCGAATCGGTATGGCTGGGTTGCTCAGAAGAGTCCGTATCCGTTGGTAAAACGGTTTCAGCATCTGGCCGGGCTTCTTCGTCTGATAAATTAGTTGTTTCCGACTCTGTATCGACTGCCTCTGGATCGACTGAGGGCGAATCCTGTTCTTCCTGAAGATAGTCAGCGGCTGGCAGGACCGATGCTTCGATAGGGTCAGGGTTTGAAACGGGTAACATACTATCTTCCACATGCTGTTCGCCAAAGAATCGACGCTGGAAGAACAAAATCAGGCAGACACCGATGAAAATGCAGGAATCCGCAATGTTGAAAATGGGCGTAGAATAATATTGGCCTCCCCATACAGGCACCCAGTCGGGAATAAAACCCTCCCACACATCCACAAAGATCATATCAATGACCTGTCCATGAAACCAGGGCGTTGGTGAGCCATAAGGTGCATTATTCAGAAAAACACCGTAAAAGGTGCTGTCAATCACGTTGCCAACGGCGCCCGCCAGAATCATGGCCATTGCCCACAACAATCCGTTTGGGGCGCCCCGATGCGCCAGGTTAACCAGATAATAACCAATGCCTACCATGGCGAACAGCCGGAATATACTAAGTAGTAATTTCCCGTATTCATGACCCAACTGCATCCCGAATGCCATGCCCGGATTTAGCACATAATGCAGTTTCAGCCAGTCGCCAGCTAGTTTTATCTGACCGGCAAAGCCCGGAGCCATGTAGAAATGAACAGCCAGCTTCACGCCCTGATCCAGTGCAATCAAAGCGAGTGTCAGTAGAAAAAATTTAAGGGGATTTTTTTGAATCATGATAAAAAAGTAGGCACAGCAGGGACCGCTTTCACGGCCGGGCGAGTTCCCGGTTTGCTGTGCCAGTCATAAAAACTGCCAAAAATAGTCAGGTGTAGTCAATGATTGGCAAGCGTTGTCGTTTCAGTCCTGACTATTCTTACCAATCATCGCCTACACCTGTAGCTATTTACTTATTTCGAGCGACAATCCTTCCGGCGTTTCAACTCGTTACTGACTAAAGTAAACTCCCGGCTACTTTGCCCGGCAATCGACTTGTTCTCATCGGCTCGGCGGAATAAGTAAGGCATCACAGCGTCAATAGGCCCATAAGGCACATATTTGGCTACATTATATCCTTTATTCGCCAGGTTAAACGAGATGTTGTCGCTCATGCCCAGCAACTGCGCAAAGAAAATATGGGGATCGTTGGGTGCAATACCCAGTCGACTCATTTCCTGTACGCAATACTGGCAGCTTTCTTCATTGTGCGTGCCCAGACAGACCGAGATAGTATCCCGATGTTCGAGGCAGAAATCGATGGCGGCATTGAAGTCATGGTCAGTATCATCTTTGGTGGCCTGAATAGGGTCCTGATACTCATCTTCATGGGCTCGCAGCCGTTCTTTTTCCATGTAGGCTCCCCGTACCAGTTTTACGCCCAGGCAATAGCCCTTGGCCTGAGCTTCTGCCGTATCACGCTGAAGGTGAGAAAGGCTTTCCCAGCGATACATCTGGTAGGTGTTGTAAACGATGGGGCGTTCGTGGTTATAACGGTCCATCATTTCGTAGGCTAACGTGTCAATCGTATCCTGAATCCAGCTTTCCTCAGCGTCGATAAAAATTCGGACGTTGCGTTCATGGGCCCGTCGGCAAAGCATATCGACTCGTTGCATAACCCGGTCGAATTCGGCCTTCTGGGTTTTGTTGAGCGAATCGCCAATCTGAACGGCTTCGAGCAGTTCAGTTGAGGCAATACCGGTGACCTTAAAAACTGAAAATGGGATGTCTTTCGATTCGCTGGCACGTTCGATCGTGCGGAGGATTTCGAGGGCAGTTTCGTCGAAACTTTTTTCCGTATCTTCTCCCTCTACTGAGTAATCGAGAATAGTGCCAACATGCACGTTGTGGAGGTGTCGGATGGTTGTTTCGCAATCGCGAATACTCTCACCACCACAGAATTGCTCGAAAATTGTGTTTTTAATCAGGAATTTAATGGGAAGATGTAGGCGTAAGGCAATCTTTATAAAAAAAGTACCTAAATTTACCAGCCATCCCTGATTCATCAACGCAAATAACCAGTAGGTCTTTCGGAGTTTGAAGTCCGACTGGGACGAAAAAGCAATCGAAGTATCCTCAAATGAAATGGGGCGTTCCGAGCTTGGTTTTCGATCGGATTGACCCTGGATAGTCTCCGGCATTAGATTACTTCGGTTCGACATATCAGTGCTCCGTTTGGGCGGTGCTACTTGCATAGCTTGAGTGCGTGTCGGTTACACGGCCGAAATATAAACGAATTTTAAATCAAACGGTTAAAATTCCGGCGCGACTTAGTTTGACTAACAAAAACGGTTTTAGACAAATTAGGGAACCGGCTTGACTGACAGCTGGTTCCCAATGCAAATATACCACAAATTTAAATTGAAAGTTCCCCATAGAGTATAAGCAATACTCTTAGAATACCTGATTAGTATGAAAGTAGAATTAGCTGTAGAGCCGCTTGGATCGTGGATTGAGACCAACGGCAAACCTCTGATCATTGCGGGGCCCTGTAGCGCTGAAACCGAAGATCAGTTAGTGGAAACGGCTCGCCAATTGAGTAAATTGGGAGCAGTACATGCCCTTCGTGCGGGTGTATGGAAGCCTCGGACGCGTCCGGGGAGTTTTGAAGGTATGGGCGAAGCGGCTCTCCCCTGGCTTCAGCGGGCAAAAGCCGAAACGGGTTTGCCAGTTGCCGTAGAGGTAGCGACTCCCGAACATATCGAACTGGCGCTGAAATATGGTGTCGATATTTTGTGGATTGGTGCTCGTACCACCGTCAATCCATTTAATGTACAGGAAATTGCTGATGCACTTCGGGGGGTTGATGTACCCGTGTTGATCAAGAACCCGGTAAACCCCGATCTGGCTCTGTGGGTTGGCGCCTTTGAGCGGATTGCCGGAGCAGGTATCAAGAAACTGGCTGCCATTCACCGGGGCTTTGCAACGGGCGAATCCAGCAAATACAGGAACGTACCGATGTGGCAGATGGCAATCGAACTGAAATCCATTTTCCCACAATTACCGATTATCGGTGATCCAAGCCACATGGCGGGTAAGCGGGCATATCTGAACGAACTGGCTCAGATGGCTATGGACCTCAACTACGATGGTCTGATTGTTGAATCGCACATTGACCCCGACAAGGCGTGGAGTGATGCTGCCCAGCAGTTGACCCCAGCCGCTTTTGGTGACATGCTCGATCATCTGGAAATCCGTCAGGTTGAATCGCAGAACCTGGAGTTTCAGAGCTTTACCGAACAGTCGCGTCGGAGCATCGATAACGTAGACCGTCAGATTGTCGAAATGCTGGCTGCCCGTATGGCGCTGGTTGAGCGGCTGGCCGAATACAAGCGTGACAATAACGTGACGCTGTTCCAGCCTGAGCGGTGGAAAGAAATTCTGAAAACGCGTACCGAATTAGGCAAGAAATTAGGCCTGTATCCTGAACTGGTGGAAGAAATCTACAAGATTATCCACATGGAGTCGATCCGGAAGCAGACCGAAATCATCCATAACACCGCACAAAGCGCGTAGTAAGATAGGTATAATCAGTAAAAAAGGTAGACTCGTATAACAGGTGATTATCCTGGCTATACGAGTCTACCTTTTTTACTGACCAAGCTTTTTACCTGAGTCTTAAAGAGAGTACCGAGTTGTTATACCCCGCAAAGCAACCTAAACCACCGTCGATGTTGCTGGGTATAAGAACCGGTTCAGCAAACGGGTTGTTACGGGAGCGATTCTGTCGGATGATTGCTTCCCGATACCGATAATATGATTGATCAACGGTCATTAAATTGACCGATACGGAGGCTATACGATAGCGGTGGTAGAAATCAAGGTCCTGATTGCCCGACGGTTGATTGGATGTTAAATACGCCCTTCCCGACACTACAGTAGTACCGTCGACGCCTTCGTCCGAAAAAAGCCCTCGGTTGTCATCATCAAACGACAGGTTGCTATTGCCATCTGTTCGGCTACAACTGCTACAATTGAGCACATACTGGAAATTTCCGGATACCTGATAGAAGTTCGTCTGACCAGCAGGGTCCTGCCAGCTTGCTCGTACAAAATACCGCTGGTTCTGATTCCGATTAAGAATAGCGTTGGCGTTAGAATCCAGCTTAACAGACGTGGGCTTGACCGCATACGGAATGGTACAGGTGCTGGAAGCTTTCTGTCCGTCGGCCGTCGTTACGGTCAGTTTATAGGTATGCCCCGCAATAATAGGCAGCAATTTGGCATCGGCGCTGTAATAAAAACGGACAGAATCGCCGGGGAAAAGTACGTTCTTGTAAAGAAGCTGTACCGATCGGCCGCCTTCCGATAGCATGACGGTAGCATCGGAGACCGATGTGCCTGACAAATACTGACTGATACTGTCGCCTACTACGGTTCGGGAGCGGGTTACGTTTGCCGTTAAAGCAACGTCCTGTGGCGACAGAAAGCAACTTACGACCAGTTTGGGCGGATCGACACCTAACTCACCTGGGTCTACTTCGTTTCGCAGGCCAGTGCAGCTGTTAAATAGAAACAGACTCATCAGGCCGATAATGAGTACCGGAAATGGGTTATATAAACGAATGAGCAGAGCCATCAGAATTTGAAATTATAACTAATTGCCGGAACAATCGGGAAGACGGAGTAGCGGAACAGGGCAGTCCGGGAAGGGGTCGTTGCTGTGGCGGCTACGGATTCGAGTCGGTAGAAGAACGGGTTCCGGCGGTTATACAGGTTGTAGGCGCTGAATTCCCAGGTTCGTTCATGGTGCTTTTTCCGTTTGTGAAATTGTATGCTCACATCAAACCGATGATAGGGTTCGGCTCGGAAGGTGTTTTTCTGGTTACCATAATCGTCCGAAGTGCGGGGCGTATAAATGAGCGAGTTATCGAGCCGATAGGTATCATAACGCCCAACGGGTATGGTCAGGGCATTGCCGGTACCGTATACCCATAGGGCCGATACCGTAATTCGTTTGTTTAGCTCATAAATCCCGACCAGTGAAATATCGTGTCGGCGGTCGTAGCGCGGGTAATATGGCTGTCCTCCATTCAATTCGGCAAACTGCCATTGGGTCCACGAAAGGGTATAGCCCGCCCAGCCCGAAAAACGCCCTGTTTTCTTTTGCAGCAAAAATTCGGCTCCGTACGACCAGCCTCGTCCTGCCGTCACATTATCTTCCCACCGTACACTGTTGGCATTCGTAGGGTCGTTGATCAGCAGGAAGCTGGCACCTTCCTTATAGTTGATGATGTTATTCATCTGCTTGTAATACCCTTCAATGGTCAGCGTTAGCCCACTATTGGTAAAATCTTTGGCAATACCAGCGGCTACCTGTTGCGACTGCTGGGGTTTTACCCGGTCGGTGGTGGGTACCCATAGATCGGTAGGCAGACCAATGCCGGTATTCGACAGCAGGTGAACGTATTGATTCATCAGGGCATACGACGCTTTGATCGACAGATCCGGTTTTAGCGTATAGGCGGCTGAGATACGAGGTTCAGGCCGGAGGTAGCTGATGTTCTGGCCCGAAAAATAACTCAGCCGGACACCACCATTTAGCCGCCAGCGGGTCGATGGGCGCCAGGTATCCTCCACATACACACCTGATTCCAGCACATCAATATTCGTTGCGTTATCGATCGACTGGCGGATGGTGGTGTTTTGAAGAACAACGGCGCTGGGTGTAAAGCGATGGTAAATGCCCTGAATGCCTGCCCGGATCGAGTGCTGAGGGGTTGGGTAAAAATCGAAATCGTACTTGAGTGATAAATCCCGGATGCCCGAATTGTAGAACAGTGAGTAAACCGCCGTATCCTGCGTACTTTTTTCAACCGACGAAATCTGGAATTTGTAATCGCTAAAGATGAGCGATAGATTCGAAAACAGCTTCTGATTGAATAAATGATTCCAGCGTAGGGTGCCGGTTGCATTGCCCCAGCGTAGGCCCGTATCCGTATTCAGTACTTTATCGTTGGCGTAAAAACGATCGCGGCCGAAATAACCACTGAGGTAGATTTTGTCTTTGGGCGTCAGATCGTAGTTGGCTTTGGCGTTCAGGTCATAGAAGTAATACCCGGCATTCAACTGACCGTTGGTCTGGGCATTGATGACGGGAGCACCTACAAAATCAAGATACGTTCGTCGGCCTGAGACCAGAAAAGAACCAGAACGCTGGCCCGGCTTTCTATTTTTTGTCAGCGGCCCTTCCAGAACCAGTCGTGAGGCAATGAGGCCAATGCCGCCCTCACCGTGCAATTTCTCGCGGTTTCCATCTTTCATATTCAGATCGATCACCGATGAAAGACGACCGCCATACCGGGCCGGAAACCCGCCTTTTATCAATTCAACACTTTTGATCGCATCGCCATTGAAAACGGAAAAGAAACCGAACAGGTGGTTGGCATTGTATACAACCGCATCGTCCAGGATGATCAGGTTTTGATCGGGACCGCCCCCGCGCACATAAATGCCGGTTTGCCCTTCAGAACCTTTCTGTACACCGGGCATCAACTGAAGTACTTTGAGTACATCTTTCTCGCCCAGGAAAGCGGGTATTTTCTTGATTTGAGCTACGGGAACGTCGATGGTGCTCATGCGCGGGCTTTCGCTTACTTTCTCTACGGTGCTACTTGCTTTCACATTCACCTCCGACAGTGCCTGGCCGGGTGCCAGCAGAATATTCTGTGTTTTGTTTGTTCGTAGACTGATCGTATAGGCCACTGTTTCGTAGCCGACAAAGGAGTAAGCCAGACGTATGCTATCCTGAGCGGGTAATGTCAGTGAGTAAAAGCCGTAGGTGTTGGTTGTAGTGCCTGTGGTTGTGCCTGGCAAATACACATTAACACCGATCAGGGCCTCCAGACTGCCCGACTCACGCACATAGCCGCTAACCGTAAATCGATTGCCCGACTGAGCGAATAAATGACAGGGGAACAGGAAAAGAATAAGCAGACTTTGGAAACGTATGGGCATTGACCAAACGACTAAATGAGTAAAGCAAACAAAATGAGCTAACGAGCGCTGAGTCTGTAAAATGTAAAACGTTTATATGGCTAAATTATGTTATACAAGTGAGAAAGAACAGGTGCTTCGAGAGAATCCATACGGCTGTTTTTTAGTCGATTACTAAACAAAAGAACGGTAAGAACGGTAATACAACCGGCGGCACCTGTCGTGTAAACACCTGAATAGCTATGCTTACGTTTGATAAACTTTCGCTCAATATACCCGATACGTCAAAACCGCGCGTTGTCATCATTGGGGGCGGCTTTGGCGGTATGAACTTAGCCAAAGCGCTGCGCGATGCCGACGTGCAGGTGGTGCTGTTCGACAAACAGAATTACAACGGTTTCTGGCCATTGCTGTATCAGGTAGCTACGGCCGGTCTGGAGCCCGATGCCATTGCCGAACCATTCCGAAAGATGTTTGACGGCTACGACGACTTTCATTATCGGATGGTACGGGTCAGCAAAATTGATCCTACTACAAAAACCATAACCACTCTCATTGGCGACCTGCATTACGATTATCTGGTCATTGCGACAGGGGCCAAGTCGAATTTTTTCGGCAACGAGCAGATTCAGAAATATTCGTTTCCGCTAAAAACCATCCCCGAAGCCCTCAACGTTCGAAGTCAGTTTTTACAATGTTTTGAACAGGCCAGCGTCACTACCGACCCCGAAGAACGGAGAAGTTTGTTAACCTTTGTCATTGCGGGGGCTGGACCAACGGGAGTTGAAATGGCTGGTTCTCTGGCCGAGATGCGTAAACATGTACTTCCTTGCGATTATCCGGGTCTGGATTTCAGTGAGATGAACATCATTGTGGTCGAAGGGCTTGGTAAAGTGTTACCTCCCATGTCGGACGAAGCCGGGCAAAAAGCACAGCGCTATCTGGAAGATTTGGGTGTTATTGTCAAGCTGAATACGCTGGTTGATTCGTACGATGGGGAAACGGTAACGTTTAAAAGTGGCGAACAAATCAAGACGCAAACGCTCGTTTGGGCGGCTGGTGTTACTGGGGCGCTCATGGATGGGATTCCGGCCGATTCGATTGAGAAAGGCCGTATTCTGGTCGATCCGATCAACCGGGTTCAGGGGCTGACCGATGTATTTGCTATTGGCGATATTGCCTTTATGAAGTTGAACGACTACCCAAAAGGGCATCCTGGCGTAGCGCAGCCAGCCATTCAACAGGGCAAACACTTGGCTAAAAACCTAAAACACCTGATGAAAAACGAGCCAACGACACCTTTCGAATACTTCGACAAAGGCTCACTGGCCATTGTGGGTCGTAGTCGGGCTGTAGCCGATTTGCCTGGTAAGCTACACCTGGGTGGGTTTATTGCCTGGATGGCCTGGTTGTTCGTGCATATCTGGTATCTGGTCGGATTCCGCAGCAAATTGATTGTATTCAGCAATTGGATATACCGATTATTCACGTACCAACGAGGTACGCGTATCATTATCCGCCCGTTTGTCCGGAAAGACGATAAAGTAGGACAGGAAATAATGGCACACAACGAAATGAGCTAAAGGCTATTTTTATGTGCTGGTCCGCAATACAATCGTGGCTCAGCACATATTTTGACGAACGTTAGACACTACCGTTTACCGAGCGGGAAATTGAATCCAAAGGCATATTTGTATTGCAACGAATAGAAATGATGCGTGGCCAATCCCTGCTGATCTGCACCCAGCCGGGTATTGGTATAGTCGGCCCAGGCCCCCTGAACGTCGGTTTGCAGGAAAAAATACCGGAAGATATCCAGTTTTAAACCACCACTCATGGCCGCTACGACGCCATGAAAATGAAACGGCCCTTCCTGCTGATTGCCCAGTATGGTCGAAATGGTGTACGAAATAAGGGCTCCACCACCGACCTTACCGATCGCACTCAGTTGAAGATGTTTACTCTGCCAGAGTTTATGACGTTTTACCAGGTTGAGCATCAGGTAATTGTTGCCGTTGGTGTGTTGTAAATGCACAAAATCGGGCGTAACGAGCGTGTCTTTATCGATCTGATGGCCACGTATCTGACCCTGCACATGGATAACCTGATTGTCGGTCACGATGTATTTCAGGTGGTCCCAGCTTAGTTCAATGCCCAGGTCGTGTTTGTCGTTAAAAAAATAGCCGAGGTTCATGTCGTACTGGGGAACCGTCAGGTTATCAAGCCGGTAAAAGTCTTTCATATCGGCCCGGTCGTGTGCGCTGGCTTTTATAAATGTAAAATCGTAATTATCGGTGGTCGTATTGCGAAAGTGGATGGTGCTACGGGAATACGATTCACGATTATAACCCCAGGTGAAGTAAAGGCTACCTCGCATTTTGCCAAGCTTAACTGTATTTTGGGGAGGTAACGTTTGAGCGAAAACAGGTTGCAGCCAGCAACAAAAGACAATACCAGACAGTAGAACTTTAAGGTCCATGAAGTACAATTACGGTATAGTGAATGGCGGTTACCTAGACGTTAGTAGGAAACACATGATACAAAAGACGTATTGCCCCTATAAAGTTCCCTAAACATCTATAAATGAAAAGGTAGCCACATTGATCAGTGACTACCTTTTCATTTATACCGCACAAACTAGTCAAATTACCACCCAGGGCGTCCATACCCATAGTTACCACCGTAGGGTCGGGGTGGTGGAGGAGGGGCATGATGGCGGTGGTAGCCATACGGACGGCCGTAACTATAATTTGGCCGACTATAATAAGTGGTGCAGCTACTGACCGCCAGAGCCAGTACACACGCTGTTACGTATCCAAACCATTTTAACGTTTTCATAGCTTTACATCCTTTTTGTGTAAAATCATTGGTTAGATCATGTGCTGATACAATCGATTAAGGTCTCTTCATTAATCTTCGGTTAAAGTTGCCGGGCCCATACAGATTAACGTCGATAACCAAACGTTTGTCGCATATTCGCGTTTTGTAATTAATCGTTTGACATTTACGTCCATGCGCTATCTGACCTTATTACGAACCTTTGTACTGGCAAATGCCCTGGTTTTTCTGGCGGCTTCGTTGCCTGCCCAATCCATATCTGACACCACTAAAGGAGGGCCGCTCGATTTGGGCAAGATGTGGACGTTTGACAATCCACCCTCCGACTTTTTTCAGAAAACCTACAACTTCAAAGCCGATCAGCAATGGTTCGATGAAGCCCGACTTGCTTCGCTGCGATTTGCCGATTACTGCTCGGCCTCGTTTGTATCGGCCAATGGTCTGGTCATGACCAATCACCACTGTGCCCGCGAGTCGGGAACGGGCGTTACGCGTAAAGGCGAAGACCTGAATGCGACCGGATTCTGGGCAAAAACAGCAGCCGAAGAGCGAAAAGTAGACGGTTTGTTCGTCGATCAGTTGGTGAAAATTGAGGACATCACCAAACGGGTGCAAGACGCGATGAATACTGCCAATTCGGAGCAGGCACAGTTGCAGGCTCGTGAACAGGTCTTTTCCGACATTAAGCAGGAGTACAATCAGAAAGAAGGCTGGAAAGGGCTGGAGCTGCAAACCATTACGTTCTACAACGGCGGCCGGTATTCGCTCTACGGGTTCAAACGGTATACAGACGTCCGGCTGGTGTTCATGCCCGAATTGCAGCTTGGCTTTTTCGGTGGCGATTACGACAACTTTACGTATCCTCGCTATGCCCTCGACTGTTCGTTTTTCCGGGTATATGATAATGGTAAGCCCCTGCAAACCGCGCATTACTTTAAGTTTAACCCCAACGGCGTCCGGGATGGTGAACCTATTTTTGTGATTGGGAACCCCGGTCATACCGAACGACTCAAAACCGTTGCTGAACTCGAATTTGACCGCGACTTACAGACCCCGGCTACAATTCAACTACTCCGTAATCGTTCGGCCGCGTTGCAGGCTTATAATGCAACGGCCAAGAGTGATAGCGTACTGAACGAAATTTTTAGCCTGGAAAATAGCCTGAAAGCCTATGGCGGCCAGCTCGAAGGCTTACAGGATGCGAGCCTTCTCGGTCGGAAGGCGGTATTCGAAAATCAGTTTAAGGCAGCCGCAAAAGCCAAAAACCTTCCGGCCGACCAACTGAAAACCTGGGATGAGATCGCGTCGAATACGGCCCAGCTTCGAAGTGTATTCAAGGATGCCAGCTATCTCGGCCCTAGCGAACAGACCATGGGTGAACTGATGACCTTTGCCAATCTGGTAACTCAATTCAGCGAGATTCTGGCAACGAGGCCGCAGGACGCCGAACGGGCAAGACCGTTGATGGTTGTCCCGACGATAAAAAATCTGACGCTGGACCAGGCGTATCTGGCGGCTCATCTTTCAGAAGCGCAACAGGCCCTGGGTAACGATGATCCGTATGTGAAATTGGCCTTGACCGGCTCCGATGGTAAATCCCGAACACCGAAGGAAGCAGCCGCTTACCTGTTCAAAAACACAAAACTGCTTGACCCGGCTTTTATTAGTGAGTTAGCGACGCGTCCGAATGCAGCTGCGGCTTCGAACGACCCCATGCTGGCATTGGCAAAGATTGGCTTCCCACGTTACCGGACAGCCGCCCTTCAGGCCCGGCAAATCAGTCAGCGTCAGGAAGTGTTGCGGGGCCAGTTGGGTCGAATGTTGTATGATGTGTACGGAACGGCTGTACCTCCCGATGCTACGTTTTCGCTTCGGATCAACGACGGGGTGGTTAAATCCTATAATTACAACGGCACCAAAGCCCCAATTATGACCACCTTTGCCGGGCTATACGACCGAAACTATTCGTTTGCCGACAAAGCGCCCTGGGATTTGCCTGCCCGCTGGAAAACCCCACCGATGGAGTTGCTCAAACAGCCCATGTGCTTTATTTCGACAAACGATATTATTGGTGGTAATTCTGGTAGCCCGATGATCAATAAAAATCGGGAAGCAGTTGGCCTGGCATTCGATGGCAATATGGAAAGCTTACCGGGTGAGTTTATTTTCGTTCCCGACGCTAACCGGACCATTTCCGTACATACGGGAGGCATCGTTGCTGCCCTTAAATACATCTACAAAGCCGACCGTTTAGTAAGCGAATTAGCAGGCACGGCCGTACCCCCTAAACCAGCAACGGCCAAAAAGAAATAAAGCTTCTTGGTGTCATAGCTGAAAAGATATAGGAAACGGTTATGTGCGACCCCGATGGGGTCGAAGGTTTATAGCGGTAATTGTTTCTATAGACATTCGGCCCCATCGGGGTCGTACCATTGATGGTAACGTAAACTCAGCCATGTAAACTCCCCGAAAGTTTAGTACTTTCGGGGAGTTTGTGTTTTAACCGTTCCAACCTGATTATGACTAAGTCTGAAATTCCGGTAATGCCCGATTTTTTTGATCGGTATATCAACCTGGCCGATAACGTTTTTCTTATTGATGCCCTTACCCAGTCGGCTTCGTTTGAAAGTCTGATTCCGGCTTATAAGCTCGAAGCGCTTGGTGACCGTCGGTATGCACCGGGCAAGTGGATGGTCACCGATATCCTGCAACACATCATCGACAACGAACGCATTATGACCTACCGAGCGCTTCGCTTTGCCCGCAATGACAAGACCGAACTGCCTGGTTACGACGAAGAGCTGTTTGGGCAAACCGCCAACGCCAGCCACCGGACCATTGCCGATTTGTATGAAGAATATGCCTTGGTGCGACAGTCGAGTATTGCTCTCTTCAAGAGTTTCGACAATGAAATGCTTCTGAGAACGGGTGTTTGCTTTCACCGGACCATATCCGTAGTAGCGCTGGGGTTCGTGCTGGTCGGCCATGCGAAACACCACGTCAACATTATCCGCGAACGCTATTTACCGCTCCTTTCATAAACAAACTATGTTAAAACGAATCCTCCTCTTTACCGCCATTTCGGCGCAGATTGCTGTTGCCCAAACAAAATCGAAGGTTACCGTTACCGACCTGACCCGCATCAAACAGGTGGGTGGCATTGAATTATCGCCCGATGGCAAACAGGCCGTTTACACGATCACGACCATTGAGCCGAACTCCGATCAGAAAGCGGATGCTCGCCCGGAAGAATACGACTACAAGACCCATATCTATCTGACCAGCCTGAAACCCGGCGACAGCCGTGCCCTAACGCATGGAGCCGAATCAGCTCGTCAGGCGGTTTGGGCACCCGACGGTAAGCGACTGGCGTTTGTTCGGACGGTGAAAGGCAAAAGCCAGATTTTTATTATGCCGCTAGATGGGGGTGAAGCCTGGCAACTGACCAATAGCAACTACGGCGCATCTAATCCGCTGTGGTCGCCGGATGGTAAACGAATTGTGTTTACAGGGGGCGTAACCATGAACCAGATGCTCACCGATTCGCTGCTAAACCCCGATAAAGGCGGGCCATCCTGGTCGTTGGAAAAGCCTGGTTTTGCCAATAACGATTTCGTAAAGGTCGATAAGAAAATAAAGCCCAACCCAGATGGTTCATTGGCCGAAATTCGGGCCTATCTGGCAAAGGACGTAGAAGATAAAAAAGCCAAAGTCATTAATCGGCTCAATTTTCAGGGTGAAGCCACGACCGAACCCGACATCACGTTCCAGCATCTGTACATTACAGACGTAGCCGAAAATGCCAAACCGAAACCACTGACGCGGGGATTTGAATCCTATCAGGCGGCAAATTGGCTTCCCAATGGGCAGGGCTTACT
>NZ_MKUD01000002.1:0-111209 GCF_001898575.1 Spirosoma sp. 48-14 | reverse complement strand
TTTGTTCCTGCCGATGGTTCGGGTAAGGTAACAGCCGTATTGAGCGAAGCCGGTAAGAGCTACGGTGCCCCTGAAATTTCTCCCGATGGCAAACAACTGGCTTTTCTGGTTAGTCCGTCAGAAGGGGTTAATTTCCCGCAAATCGGGCTGGCCACCTTGAACGGCCCAACGGCTTCAAACCCTCAACTCGTTACGTTCGACCGGGCGGCTGGTAATCTGGTATGGACTGAAGTAGCTACCGCTGCAAAAGGCAAAAAGACCACTTCCAGCTATGCGATCTATTTTACCGCTTCGTCTAACGGTGGCATTCCGCTGTATAAGCTTGACCCGGCAACCCGGCAGGTAACGCAATTAACCGATTTTGAAACAGGTGTTACCGCTTTCGATGCCGCCAATAATCAGGTAGTTCTGGCAAAAACCGAAGTGTCTAACCCCTCCGAACTGTACGTTGCCGATGCGTCGGCTAAGTCACAAACGAAACTGAGCAATCACAACGATTGGGTCGCCCAACGCCAGCTTAGTTTTCCTGAAAAACATACGTACAAGAATTCGCTGGGCCAAACGGTCGACTACTGGATTATGAAGCCCACTTTTTTTGAGGCTTCTAAAAAATACCCGCTTCTGCTCAATATGCACGGTGGCCCCACGGCCATGTGGGGACCAGGCGAAGCGTCTATGTGGCACGAGTTTCAGTACATGTGTTCGCAGGGCTATGGTGTCGTGTATGCCAATCCGCGCGGTTCGGGTGGGTACGGCATCGCTTTCCAACGGGCTAATATCAAAGACTGGGGGACCGGCCCTGCTGAAGATGTACTGGCGGCCGAAAGCGCTGCTGCCAAAGAAGCCTGGGTCGATACCAGTCGTCAGGTGATTACGGGTGGTTCGTATGCGGGCTATCTGACAGCCTGGATTGTTGGTCACGATAACCGATTTAAAGCCGCTTTTGCGCAACGGGGTGTTTATGACCTCACAACCTTTTTGGGCGAAGGCAATGCCTGGCGGTTGGTTCCCAATTATTTCGCCTACCCCTGGACACCCGAGGCCAAGGTTCTGGATGCCAACTCTCCCTATACATTTGTGCAAAACATCAAAACGCCATTACTTATCAAGCATGGTGAAAACGACCTTCGGACGGGAGCAATTCAGAGCGAGATGATGTACAAAAGCCTGAAAATACTCGGTCGCCCGGTTGAGTATGTTCGTATGCCCGGTGCTACCCATGAGTTGAGCCGCTCTGGTAACGTTCGTCAGCGAATTGATCGGCTGCTGCGTATTTATGAATTCTTTGAGCGGTATGTAGGCCCTGAGGCACAGGGATTATCGCAGAAATAATACAAGCTTAATAAACCGTTTAAAATAGAACACGGATTTTTATGATCGTTATGATTCATTAAGATCATAATCATCATAAAAATCCGTGTTCTATTTTAAACGGTTCTATTTGTTTTAACCGCTCAGTCATGAGAAACTGTGTAATGCTGATACTAGTTGGGTTTATAGCGATTGCATCCTATGCGCAACCAACGCCCGATTCGATACAAGTCAAAAAAGCGAACTGGCGAACAACTCGTATAACCCGACAAGTTGTTTGGCAGGAAGCTCATTTCGATAGTTTGTTCGGGTCCAAACAGAATGTCAATCTGGTCGTACTAAAAAACCGACGTCGACGCCCGACGGTGGCACTGGCCTCGGCGGGGGGCAGCCTAAAACCCACAAGCTGGTTTGGTGAGCAATTTGGCGCGTTGGTTGCCCTGAATGGCACCTTCTTCGATACCAAAAACGGTGGCTCGGTCGATTTGATAAAAGTGGATGGGAAACTGATGGATACGACGCGGGTGACGGGAAAGTCTCTCATTGAACACCAGCAGGCCGCTATTGTCATTCATAATAACCGGGTAAAGATTGTTTTTGGTGGAGATAAACCCGGCTGGGATCGTCAGCTTTCGGACGAACATGTGATGACGACCGGACCGCTTTTGCTGCAAAACGGTGAACCGCATAAGCTACTGGCGAATGCCTTCAACGATAACCGCCATCCCCGTACCTGTCTGTGCATTGGGCCACGTAAACGGCTTGTTCTGGCAACAGTCGATGGGCGTAACGCCAATGCACAAGGCATGAACCTGCATGAACTGACGAGCCTTATGCGCTGGCTGGGTTGTCGTGATGCCATTAATTTCGACGGGGGAGGGTCTACCACACTCTGGATCAGGACGGTAGGTAAGGGGAATCAGGGTGTGGTCAACTATCCGTCCGATAGCAAGCAGTGGATTCATACCGGC
Source organism: Spirosoma sp. 48-14 (assembly GCF_001898575.1). GTDB lineage: Bacteria > Bacteroidota > Bacteroidia > Cytophagales > Spirosomataceae > Spirosoma. The sequence goes on along the minus strand of NZ_MKUD01000002.1, from coordinate 108,927 downwards.
GAACGACCCGTTAGCAATGCCCTAATAATCCGGTAAAAAATGGGGCGACTAAAGTCATTGACCGAACAATCAAGCGAAATAGCATCGTAGTATTTATTTCAATAAGTTTACAACTGTTACTTGTCTTAGATACATACCCTTATGCGCTTACTTTTTTTTAGCCTACTCTTAACAGCGACAGCCTCATTTGGCCAGATTGCAAACGACAATACCCTGACTGCTCAAGTTGATGGAAAGGACTTTACGACGCAACCACGTCGGATCAGAATCGGTAACTACTGGTGGATAACCGCTAATACCGTCAAGCCAGATAAATCACTCCGTATCTGGCTAGGAAGTTTCAATGGTGAGGATGCGCTTGAACCCGGTACATACGTGGTGGTTGATGCCCGTGACCCTTATCGGAAAGAGTATAGGAAAAAATACGAAGGGCTGGAAAAGTATAAAGGCATTGCCGCTATCCGCTACATCGAAGAAACGCGTGAGCCCCGCATGGAGTACCATGTAGGCGATTCACAGAACAATGACGAGACGGTTGTGGTCACTAAGGCGGCCGATGGAACACTGGAAGCTACTTTTTCGGGTAAACTGGCCGGAACCTACTGGAAAGAGAAAGCATCCGCTACGGTGTTTGGGGGCGTTGGTCGGCTGATGAGTAAAATGGAAGATAAAGCTATCACCAAAGCATCTGGCTATGATTCTGACATTGACCCCGAAGGAAACGGCTATAAAAAGCAGGATAAGAAAGACGAAATCGCGATTTCAAACGGAAAAATTCGGCTCAAAATCAAATAGATGCCTGCGCTGAATTAGTTTGCAAACCGCTAAGGCGCAATAGACGCAAAGAATTGCCTATCAATAATTCTTTGCGTCTATTGCGCCTTAGCGGTTTATTTTTGCTGACTATTAACCAATGGATATGAGCGATAACCAAACGATTGAAGCGCTAGAAGAAGCCCATAAGTTTCGCTACTGGAAAAGCCAGATGGAAGCGAATGGGATGAAAATCAATACGATCAACGATTTCTACATTCGTAGGCGGCATAATGGCGAAGTATTGTTTGCCATGCTCGAAGTAGATGCCGATACGCCTGAAGGAGATAAAATTCCACCTGCGCTGTTTCTGAAAGGGCATGCTGCTTCTATGCTGGTCTGCCTGATCGACAAAGAGACGAAGGAAAAGTTTGTCGTACTGGTCAAGCAACGGCGCATTGCTGATGGTTCTCAGATCTATGAACACCCGGCCGGTATGGTCGATGCCAGCGATGCCGCCGATGATGTGGCTGCCCGTGAGATTGGAGAAGAAGTGGGCCTGACCGTAACGGCCAGCGAACTAACCAAATTGAATCCACGCGTTTGGTATCCAAGTACAGGCACCAGCGACGAGGGCATGCATTTTTTCTATGTCGAGCGCGAAATGACGCGGGAAGAAATCATGTCGTTCCATCATAAAAACATGGGAAGCCAGTCGGAACACGAACGCATCGTCAGTGTAGTAGCTACGATTCCTGAATCCCATAAACTGATTACGAACGTTAACGGCCTTTTACTTAATTTCCTCTATTTAAAGCATGTTGGCGATTACGAGACGATGAAATTGTTGTAGTTTGGTATACCGTGACTGACACCAAATTAATTCATGCGGTAGCCACTGTACATCATAAACCGAAAACCTAGAACTTATGGACGAATTTATGCAGGAGGCCATTCGTCAGGCCCGAAAAAGTTTAAGTGAAGGCGGAATTCCGATCGGATCGTCACTCGTGAAAAATGGTGTACTGGTCGCATCGGGGCACAACAAACGGGTACAGGAAGACAACCCGATTCTGCATGGCGAAATGGACTGCCTGAACAATGCAGGGCGCGTTGGTTCGTTCAAGGATACCGTTATTTATTCGACGCTGATGCCCTGCTACATGTGCGCAGGAACCATTGTGCAGTTTAAGATTCCGAAAGTGATTGTCGGTGAGTCGCGGACGTTTCCCGGAGCACGTGAATTCATGGAACAGCATGGCGTTGAAGTCATTGACCTCGATTTGCCGGAATGTGTGGAAATGATGGAGCAGTTCATCGCTGAAAAACCAACCCTCTGGAACGAGGATATTGGAGAGTTGTAAAACCGATCTTAAGTTACCTTTGTTGGTTTAATTCGTCACATGGTTGTCATTGTAACGACCTGCCTTTGTGACGTATCTACGATATATTCTTTGGGTAACGGCCTGTCTTTTTTGTATAAACATATCGCTGGCGCAACGCTCCAGAATCTGGAAAGAACAACCTGGGACCTGGCTACTTCATGCTGGTGCAGGCATCACCCACTATACAGGCGATCTGGCTCAGTTTGGTAATCTGGCTCATCTGCAACTCGGTGGTGCGTTTAATCTGGCTGCTTCGTACCGAGCCTCGACCCGACTTTCCTATCGGATCGAGGCTCAGTTATATTATATCTACGCCAAACAGAAATACACCCGCAATTACTACAATAACCTGTCGTTTCAAAGCTTGAATCCTGATGTCTGGGGCGGGGTGCAGGTGGACTTCTGGCCCATCGATGACCCATACCGGGCCACTATTCCTTACGCACTGGTAGGTGGCGGACTAACCTATATGACGCCCAAGGCCATTTATCAGGGCCAGTCAGTAAGTTTAGCACCACTGCAAACGGAGGGAATAGGCTATAATCGGCTGGCGGGCATTGTTCGGTATGGGCTGGGCATACCCCTGATGGCGACCGAACGTTTTCGAGTCAATCTGGAAGGCACGTATACGCACGTGCTGAGCGATTATCTGGATGATGTCAGTTCGTTCTATCGAGACAAAACGGGCATGAGTGCGTTAGGAGCTGCTTTGGCTGACCGACGTGCCGAACTGGGAACAACGCTGAACCTGCCTGGTGAAATACGCGGCAATACGGGCAAAAATGACGGTTATTTTGTAGTCATGGGGCGGTTGGTATTTGTGATCATTACACCACACCAGCGAAGTTACCGCCGAATGATTGGACGTTAGGGTTTTGAGGGCTTTTGCTTATTTTTGGCCTCTCACTTAGCAGAACTGACCCTGCCCCACCCGAATGAGTCCAGCAATTTTTGTTGATGCCCTTCAAGTCGAACTACAAACCCTTCAATATGGGCAATACCCGCCTGAACTCTACGACCCGATTCGGTACATTATGAGCCTTGGCGGCAAGCGGATGCGCCCGCTGCTGACTCTGATGGCTGCTTCTCTGTTTACCGACGACTGGCGAAAAGCCGTTCGGCCTGCGCTGGGCGTGGAAGTATTTCACAACTTCACGCTCATGCACGACGACATTATGGACCAGGCCCCCTTGCGTCGGGGACAGCCTACCGTTCATGAAAAATGGAACGGAAATGTGGCCATCCTATCGGGCGATGTCATGCTTGTCAATGCCTACCAATTGTTGCTCGCTGTAGAGCCCGACCGACTTAAACCGGCCCTGGAGCGGTTTAGCCGAACAGCCGCCGAAGTGTGTGAAGGTCAGCAGATGGATATGAATTTTGAAACGCGCTGGGACGTAACCGAGTCCGAATACATCGATATGATCCGTCTGAAAACGTCTGTCCTGCTTGGATATGCGCTTGAATTGGGGGGATTGATTGCCGGGGCTGATGCTGAGACGACTCAACATCTTTATGAAGGCGGTATGAACATTGGCATTGGTTTTCAGTTAAAAGATGATCTGCTGGACGTATATGGCGACCCGGCGAAGTTCGGTAAACAGGTAGGTGGGGATATTATCGCTAATAAAAAAACGTTTCTACTCATTGAGGCCTTACAACAGGCAAAAGGGCCGCTGCTGGATGAACTGACGGGCTGGCTTGCGAAAACCGAATTCGATAAGCGTGAAAAAGTGAAAGCGATAACCGCTATTTACGACCAATTGGGTATCCGTCAGCAGACCGAAGCCCGTATTAATGACTATTTTGCCTGTGGGTTTGCTAATTTCGATCAGGTGAAAGCGGACACGGACCGAAAAAATGTGTTAATTCAATTTACCCGACAACTGGTCGAGAGAGAAAGCTGAAATTATGTATGACGTATGATATAGGATGTAGTTTGCATTATGTATCATACACTATACATCTATATAACTTATGAGTATTACGCTATTAATCATTGTGGCTACAGTCATCATCAGTATGATGGCCTGGAGAGATTACAGCCTGATGGACCGCTGGGTTATGAATCCGTACCAGGTGGTGCACCGAGGGCAATACTATCGGCTCATCACCTCCGGTTTTTTACATGCCGATTGGGGCCACCTAATCTTTAACATGCTCAGCTTCTATTTTTTTGGTGGCTTTATCGAGCAGGTTTTTTATGCATTGTTTGGTGGGAGTGGTCCTATTTATCTGATCGGATTTTATTTGGTAGCCATTATAGTTTCGGATATTCCGACGCTGCTCAAGAACCGCAACAACCCAAATTATAACTCGCTTGGGGCTTCGGGCGGAGTATCGGCCATTATTTTTGCTGGTATCCTGTTCAGGCCACTAAACCCCATCTACCTGTTTTTTATCCCGATTGGAATTCCCGGCTTCATTTTCGGCCCTTTATATCTGGCCTATTCTTACTATGAATCGCGCAGAGGCCTGAGTGCCATCAATCATGATGCACACTTCTACGGGGCGTTGTTTGGGGTGTTGTTTATGATTATTGTGTACCCACCTGTGCTTTCCCAGTTTATCGAACAGATTGCGGGCTGGCGTCTGTTTTAACCCTTACTATGTTCCGATTCCTCAATCAGCCTTACCCATCTGAGGACTCGCCGGGCCGGGAGTTGCAAAAGGCAGCCCTCATTGGCCTGTTTGTCGGTCTGTTTTTATGGATTTTTCAGCCGTTTGGTATTAACAACTGGGATACGCCAAACAAGGACCTTAAAATTGCTGGGTTTGGGTTGGTAACTTTTCTTGTCACAGCCTTCAATTTTATTGTCTGGCGACGGTTATTTCCCAAGCCATTCAGCGAAGAACAGTGGACCGTAGGCCGGGAAATTATCTTCGTTATTGCTAACATTCTGCTCATTGCCATTGCCAACCAGTTTTATTTAGGAACGCTGTTAGGGGCTACTGGCCATAGCGGCATGAGCTGGTTTGGAGCCATTTTAATAACGTTTTCGGTTGGGATTTTTCCGGTCGTGGGGTTGGTGTCGCTCAATTACATTCGGCAACTTAAAAAATATAGTCAGGCCGCTGCTACATTGCCCATCCATAGTCTATCTGCTGATGAGCAACCAGGGCAAAAGGAGACGGAAGTGGGAGTGATTCCACAAATAGCACATTCACTAACCTTGGTGGCGGAAAACGAAAAAGATAACCTGATACTAGCTGCCAGTGAACTGCTATACATCGAATCGAGCGATAATTACTGCACCGTTGTTTACCTCAAAAATAACCACATTGCAAAACCTCTACTTCGGAGTAGCCTGAGTCGTCTGGAAAAGCAGATTGCACAACCCCATATTGTTCGGTGCCATCGGTCGTATGTCGTTAATTTAAATCGGGTTGAGCGCGTAACAGGTAATGCACAGGGCTATAAGCTGCATATCCTTGGCGGTCAGTTCCAGATTCCGGTGGCACGCCAGTATAACGAAACGCTGGTCGCCGAACTGAAATCCTTGTAAAATACCCCACCATTCGTCCCTGATGCGTAGTAGGCTTACCAAACATCCCTAATGATGCTGTTTACCCCTATTTTCACTAGTTAAATGCCTGGCTCTTGTAGGTTTGTCTCAACGAACAACAAACCGAAAACGGTCATGAAAACGCTCCTCAGCTCACTGCTTATAGTTCACGTTGCTACAGGTTCAATTGCGCTACTGGTTGGTCTGATTCCGATGATTGCTAAAAAAGGAGGCCGCCTGCACAATCGTGCCGGACTCGTCTATGTCTATTGCATGATAACTGTTGCCATTACAGCCTTGCTTCTGTGCGGTTTACAACCCTTTAAAATGATGCGGTTGTTTCTGACAGGTATCGCTGTGTTCAGTTTTTATCTGAGTATGACGGGCTGGCGGGCTACGAAACAGAAAAAGGCAGGTCCTACTTCTTTCGATAAAGGGCTCACATGGGTCACTCTAGTTGTTAGCTTCGCTATGATCGGTTTTGGGGGGTATTTATTACTGACACGAGGGGCTTCGTTCTTTCCCATTTTATTCTCATTCTTCGGAACTCTGACCTTGGTATTTGCCGGACGGGATCTACAGTTTATGGCGAAACCTATCGAGAAAATGCATTGGTTTTTTCAGCATTTTACTCGTATGGGGGGCTCGTATATTGCTACATTTACGGCGGCTCTAGTAACGAATTTGCCTCGCCTGCTACCTTCTAATGCGCCCGAATGGATGTATACTGCTGGCTGGATTGTCCCTAGCGTTGTTGGAGGTATGCTCATTGGCCGAACAGTGGCGTATTACAAAAAGAAATTTAATACCCCGAAAGTGGCTGTGGCAGCATAAGGCCAGGCTTGCCGTAACGCGGACAGAAATCAGTGATTTGTAGCCAGTCTGCAAAGGTTTTTCCAGATAGACGATTCTATTTCTTCAATAGGTCTCTAGCTATAGATAATGCTTTTTCGGCCCACTGCTTCATTTGCTTGCCCGAATAATGCAGTCCATCCGAGGCAAATTGCGTGGCATCGCCAGCCGCCGAGCGAGTTAAAGGTGTAATATCGACAAAAGAGATATGGACTTTCTGACATTCCTCTTTGGCAATTGTATTGAACTGATCAATCTCCTGAGCAATTTTAGCGTTGTCTCGTCCCGCAGCAAATGGCGAGGCTCCCCAATCTGGAATCGATAGTACAAATACATGTGCGGCTTTTCCGCCCGCAAAATGGATGGCTGTCTGGAGCAACTCCCGAAACTCGATCCGATAACGCTCCTGGCTTTGTCCTCGGTATTGGTTATTGACGCCGATAAGCAGTGAAACCAGACTGTATGTTTTCTGATTGCCACTGGCTTTAATAGCCTCCTGGAGTTCGGCAGTTGTCCATCCGGTGCGAGCAATAATGGTTGGGTTGGCTACATCAATTCCTTCTTTGCGTAAGAGGCCAGCCAGTTGAACGCTCCAACGATCCGCTTCACCAACACTTTCGCCAATGGTATACGAATCACCAAGCGACAAAAAGGAATATGCAGCCAGCGTAGTGGATGGGTTCATCTGAGTAGGTTCCGGGATAGGTAGTAGGGAGGTCAATAGGAGCGGGGCGACAAAAAACATCAGTTTTAGCATAGCTGGTGTAAAGTAGTTTTCGCCCGGCCGGTTCTGGCAATCAGGCTTTGTTGTAGAGTTTGATAACCGTTTCGCGCATCATCTGGCCCGTATCGCTGAGCAGAAATCCAATTGTCTCGGCAATGTTGTGGGCCGGAACCCATTGGCTGGCGTCAGCATCGGGCATTGCATCCCGATTAGTGGGCGTGTCGATGGTGCTTGGTACAAGTACGGATGCGGTGATACCTTTGGATTTCCCATCGGCATTAATCAGGTCAGCCAACTGAAAAATCAGGGATTTGCCGAGGGCATAGGCTACTACATTTTTACCGTCGGTCGGCCGAAGCGCCGGGCGTGCACCGATCAAGATAAACTGACCTCCGCCCTGTGCTTCGAATCGGCTCATTAGCGGCTTGACTAGATTGAAAGCCGACAAAAAATTGATGTCAACCATCTGTTGAATCAGATCGGGCGTTGTTTCCTGAAGATTGCCCATCGCAAAACCACCTACCAGCAAAATAGCTGCCTGGATATCAACGGACAGATGGGTAGCTACGTAATCAGCTACACTTTTTTCATCAACCACATTTAGCCTGCTGGTAGTCACATTCGGTAAGTCCTTGAACGCATCCAGATGACGGTCTGAGCCAACCGTTGCCAAAATAGAATAACCCTGTTCGTGTAAATAAGCCACTACATCCTGGCCCAGCCCACCCGATGCACCCGTAATCAATATCGTTTTCATGGTAGTGAAGAATTTGCCTACTCAACAGATTGATGCAAAATAGGGTTTAAAAAACAAAGGGCATCAAGTTCTGAAACTCAATGCCCCTTCATAATCAAAAAAATTAAGAAGTCAGTTTAATCGCCAAAATCTTGTTTCCGGTTCAGACTTCCTGTTCTAGCAAAAACGCCTTAATGAACGGGTCTAAATCGCCATCAAGCACCGCGTCGGTATTCGATGTTTGATAGCCCGTACGGTGATCTTTTACCCGCCGGTCATCCAGAACATACGAACGAATCTGTGAGCCCCATTCTATTTTCTGTTTTCCGGCTTCGACTTCGGCACGAGCGGCATTACGTTTCTGAACCTCAATCTCGTACAACTTCGATTTCAGCAGACGCATAGCTACTTCTTTGTTCTGCAATTGGCTGCGTTCCTGTTGACATTCGATAATAAGCCCCGATGGTCGGTGCCGCAAGCGAACGGCCGTCTCAACCTTGTTGACGTTCTGGCCACCTGCACCACCCGACCGGAACGTATCCCAGTCAATATCAGCTGGGTTAACGTCGATCTGGATGGTATCATCGACCAGTGGGTAGGCAAAAACAGAGGCAAATGAAGTATGCCGACGCGCATTGGAATCGAAAGGCGACACCCGAACGAGTCGGTGAACGCCATTTTCGGATTTCAGAAAACCATACGCCAGCGGCCCGTCGACCTCAATGGTAGCCGACTTGATTCCTGCCGTATCACCTTCCTGGTAGTCGACTTGCTTCAGGCTATAGCCGTGTTTTTCGGCCCAACGCATATACATCCGGTACAGCATGTCGGCCCAGTCCTGGCTTTCAGTACCACCCGCTCCGGCATTGATTTCGAGTACAGCACTAAGCTGATCTTCTTCGTTGCCGAGCATTTTTTTGAGTTCAAGGTCTTCCAGCGTGGCTTTTACCTTTTTACCTTCCTCATCGACTTCCTCTTCAGTCACTTCACCGGCTTCGTAAAATTCGAAGAGGGTTTCGAGGTCACCGAATTGGCTGTTCAGGTTTTCGAAACCAGTGATCCAGCCTTTCAGGCCACGAACCTGTTTCATTACCCCTTCGGCACGGGCGGCATCATTCCAGAATTCGGGCTGGAAGGTTTGCTGTTCGAGTTCAGCTAATTGTTCTTTCTTGGAATCGTAGTCAAAGATACCCCCTCAGAGCCTCTACTCTGGCTCTCAAGTCGGTCAACTGGTCAGTTGTCATGAACTTGTCGTAAACGTTTTAAAAGTAGTGATAGCAAAGAGATACACGGTAAAAACAAAGAGAATACAGAAAACGTCTGTCCATCTCAATGGGCCTCTGTGTATCACTGTGCTATCATTCAACATACAAAGATAGAACAAAACTGTGTGGGCCAGGGTTTCGGGCCAATACCTACCGTTTACCAATGATGAATAGCCCTAAATCAGCAAGGTAATTCCCGTATCAACTTTTCGCCCTACCTTTGCGTTTGCTTGATAAGAGCATTTCATTAATCATTCTACATTATTCATTCATAGATAATGGCTTCACAGTACGATGTAATCGTTGTGGGTAGCGGGCCGGGCGGCTATGTAGCTGCCATTCGCGCGTCGCAGTTGGGATTAAAAACCGCCGTCATCGAGCGCGAAAGCTTAGGTGGTATTTGTTTGAACTGGGGGTGTATCCCTACCAAAGCTCTGCTGAAATCGGCGCAGGTTTTTGAATATATCAAGCACTCTGCCGATTATGGCATCACGATTTCGGGTGAGTCGAAACCCGATTTTAGTGCTGTGATCAAGCGGAGCCGGGGTGTAGCCGAAAGCATGAGCAAAGGCGTACAGTTCCTGATGAAAAAGAATAAAATTGATGTGATCTTTGGCAACGGAAAAGTAAAACCCGGCAAGAAAATCGACGTGACGTCTGCCGATGGGAAAGTGACCGAATATGAAGCCAAACACATCATTATTGCCACTGGCGGGCGGGCTCGTCAATTGCCAAGCGTCCCTATCGATGGCACAAAAGTGATTGAATACCGGAAAGCCATGTCGCTGGAAAAACGGCCCGACTCGATGCTGGTGATTGGTTCAGGAGCTATCGGCGTTGAGTTTGCCTATGTATACGCCAGCATGGGTACGAAAGTGACCATCGTTGAATTCCTGCCGAACGTGGTTCCGGTTGAAGACGAAGACATCTCGAAAGAACTGGCCAAGCAATACAAAAAAATTGGCATCGATATCTATACGAAGTCTGAAGTAACGAAAGTCGATACCAGCGGCAATGGTTGCAAAGTGTTTGTGAAAACACCCGATGGCGAGAAAACCTTCGACGTCGATATTGTTCTGTCGGCGGCAGGAGTAGTGGCGAACATCGAAAACATTGGCCTCGAAGAAACGGGTATTTCGGTAGATCGGGGTAAAATTGTAACAGACGATTATTACCGGACTAACGTAGATGGCTATTACGCCATTGGCGACTGTACAAAAGGACAGGCGCTGGCGCACGTAGCTTCAGCCGAAGCCATCATTTGTGTGGAAAAAATTGCTGGCCTGCCGCACGTTGAGCCGCTCAACTACAATAATATTCCGGGTTGTACGTACTGCACCCCCGAAATTGCTTCGGTAGGATATACCGAGAAAGCGGCCCGCGAAGCCGGGTATGAGCTGAAAGTCGGTAAATTCCCGTTCTCAGCGTCGGGTAAAGCCAAAGCGGCCGGTACTCCCGAAGGGTTTGTGAAGGTGATTTTTGATGCCAAATACGGCGAATTCCTGGGCGCTCACTTCATCGGTAACAACGTAACCGAAATGATTGCCGAAGTCGTGGCCGCTCGTAAGCTGGAAACCACTGGCGAAGAGATTCTGAAAGCCGTTCACCCACACCCAACTATGTCGGAAGCGATTAAAGATGCTACCGAAGCAGCTTACGGCGAAGCGATTCACCTGTAATAAATGAATAATGGATAATGCAGAATGAACAATGACTGCCAGTCTGGTATCATTATTCATTCTGCATTATCCATTATTCATTTATGTATTACTTTAAAATCTTCCAGTGGGTAATGCCCAGCTTGGTGAAGCAGTAAAGGAGCGATGTCCGTAAAACCCCAAGTCCGTAGATCGAACTACGCTTGAAGTTGATCGAAGACGCTTCGTCAAAATATTTGGTTGGGCAGGTTACCTCACCGATTTCGTAACCCTTGTAGAAAATCTGCGCGATCATCTCGTTGTCGAAGATGAAATCGTCGGAGTTGTGCGTAAAATCCAGACTTCGTAATACCTCACCCGAGAAAGCCCGATAGCCCGTATGGTATTCCGACAACTTCTGGTTCATCAGCAGATTTTGGGTAAACGTCAGGAATCGGTTCGCTATATACTTGTACATGGGCATGCCCCCTTTCAGTGCCCCTTTTCCTAATATACGAGAAGCAAAGACGACTGGATACAAGTCATTCCCGATGATACTTGTCATGGCCGGTATCAGCAAAGGAGTGTATTGATAATCAGGGTGTACCATGATTACAATATCGGCACCTAACTCAATTGCTTTTGCGTAGCAGGTCTTCTGGTTACCGCCGTAGCCTTTGTTTTTATCATGGCGGATCACATGCCTGATGCCTAGGCTACGAGCTACTTCGACCGTATTATCAGGACTGGCATCATCGACCAGGATAACATCGTCGACCAGATCAAGTGGAATTTCGCGGTAGGTACGTTCCAGTGTTAGTGCTGCCCGGTAGGCTGGCATCACCACAACTACTTTTTTGTTATTGAACATGGGGGCAAAATTAAAAGCAGAACATTACGATACCAATAAATTTGACAATTGAAGCAGCTTCCTTAGTCATATTGAGTGTAGATTTGTTGTTTATCCAGCAGCCTGTCTGCTTTAGGGGCTTAATTGCCTGTATACTTTCAACTTATGTTTTCAAGCGAAACCGTATTTTTTCTTGCCTTTGCAGCTTTCGTTCTTTTTATCATGGCGTTGGACCTGGGCATATTTTCGAAGCGCCAAAGTCATGTCGTTCAGTTTAAAGAAGCCGCTATCTGGAGTGCGATCTGGGTGGCGTTATCCGTTGCTTTCTACATTTTCCTGAAAAACTACGGCTACCTGGTTCATGGTATCGACACATTTGCCCGTCTGAAAGAGGTACGGGATAGCTATGCCGACCATGTTGAGTTTGTTCCCGGCAATTTTGCTGCCAGTTTAGCTCGCTTTCAGGACAACATGGCATTGGAGTACATCACCGGCTATCTGGTCGAGTACTCACTATCGGCCGATAACATCTTTGTCTTCATCCTGATCTTTACTTCGTTTGGCGTTCGGGAGCGCTATTACAAGAAAATTCTGGTTTGGGGTATTCTGGGTGCCATTATTCTACGATTCGTTTTCATCTTCGTAGGGTCGGCGCTGATTCAACGGTTCGAATGGATCATGTACCTGTTCGGCGCCTTTCTGGTGTATACGGGTGTTCAACTGTTCTTTCAGAAAGAAGAAGATGAAAAGATTGAACCAGCCAAACATCCGGTTGTACGGTTTGTCAGCAAATACCTGAATGTGTATAATCGGAATGTAACCGATAATTTTTTCATTCGCCGGAAGTCGGATCAAAAGTTATTTGTCACTCCGCTATTCATTATCGTGATCGTGATTGCGTTTACCGATCTGGTCTTTGCGGTCGATTCCATTCCGGCTATTTTCTCGATTACAAAAGACCCGTATATCGTTTTCTTCTCCAATGTATTCGCCATCATGGGCCTGCGTTCTATGTTCTTCTTCTTGTCGAGCATTATGAGCCAGTTCCGCTTCCTTAAAATCGGTCTGGCTTTTCTATTGACTTTTATTGGGGCAAAAATGCTGGCCGAACACTGGCTGAAGGAGCAGGGCTTCAAGCCTGTTTACTCGTTATATGTTATTATCGGCATACTAAGCATAAGCGTTCTTGCATCATGGCTCATACCTGAGAAAAAAGAATAATACGCCTTAGCTGAAATCTAAAAGCGGCCTGTAGGATGACCCTGTAGGCCGCTTTTTTATGTAAAAAATAATAAAACAAAGAAGTTTCATAAATTTTTAGGGTCGTAGGATGCGTATTACAGAACGGCTTTTACTTTTGTTTTAGAATTAGTCTAAATAAAATGGAAGCCAAAGATTCTACGTTACGTTATTTCTTAACAGCTACCCTATTGCTATGGGGGGCTTTTTTACATACAGTTAGTTATGCTCAGTCAGTCGGAACCATTACCGGACGGATCATAACAGCGCAGGCACAACCACTAGCTCATGCAACGGTACGCCTGACGAATAGTCGGGTGGGTACTACGACAAATGATCAGGGCGAGTTTGTTCTCGAGCGGGTTCCAGCCGGTGAGCAAACCATCGTTATCAGCCGTATAGGGCATGGGCGGGTTCGACAGACGGTAAATGTGGTTGCAGGCGAAACAACCCGCCTGACGGATCTGACATTGCTGGAAACGGCCGAATCCCTTCAGGAAGTGACGGTTGAGGGGAAAAACTCCTATAAAGCTGATATTCCATCGAGTAGCCTTCGGATTAAGACGCCCCTGATCGAACTGCCTCAGAATGTGCAGGTAATAAATCGCCAACTGATTGCCGACCAGCAGATTTTCGATATGCTGGAAGGGGTTTCTCGCAACGTGAGTGGGGTTACGCGCATGGAGCACTGGGATAACTACGCTCGTTTGAACATGCGGGGTTCGCGGGTAGCGCCCTTCCGCAATGGGATGAACGTGGAATCGACCTGGGGGCCACTTGCCGAAGATATGTCGATGGTGGAGCGGATCGAATTTGTGAAAGGTCCGGCTGGTTTCATGATGGCGAATGGCGAGCCGAGCGGTTTTTATAACGTTGTGACCAAGAAACCGACTGGTTTTACGAAGGGCGAATTTGCCATGACAACGGGTAGCTTCGATACGTACCGGGCTACGCTCGATCTGGACGGGAAACTAAGCCAGGATGGGAATCTGCTCTATCGCCTGAACATCATGGGTCAGTCGAAAGGCTCGTTCCGCGATTTTGAATACAACAACCGATACACCATTGCGCCCGTTCTGAAGTATAAACTGAGCGATAAAACATCCATCACGGCTGAATACACCTATCAATTTTCGCAGATGTCGGTGATTGGTTCAGCGTATGTTTTTTCGGGTACGGGATTGGGTGTTTATCCCCGGAATATTTCACTGGCCTCGGCCAACCTCGATCCGACGAAAATAAATGATCATAGCTCTTTCCTGATTCTGGAGCATCAGCTTAGCTCAAACTGGAAACTGACGGGGCAGTTGGCTTACTTTAATTCAACACAGCTTGGTAGCTCGATGTGGGCCGATTCGGCTAAGGCCAATGGTAATATTTACCGGCGTGTCAGTATCTGGGATGCGGCTAACCAGGGAAAGTTCGCGCAGGTTTTTGTGAATGGTGATGTAACAACGGGACCTGTTACACACCGTATTCTGGCAGGTCTGGATTTAGGGAGCAAAAAATATTCTGCCGACTGGGGCCAGAGTTTTCCGCTTTACGATAAAGATTTTGTCTTCAACGCGAATACATCTAACTACTACTTGCCCACCAATTTACTACCCCGGTTCGATCGTTCGCAAAGCCTGATCAACCGGGCAGGAGCCAACGTGCTGAGCCAGTCATACAGCGGACTCTATGTGCAGGACGAGCTCCGGTTTTTGCAGGATAAAGTTCGTCTGACGCTGGCTGGTCGGATTACATCGACAAAAGACAGCCAATACGGTTCGGGTACGGATGTTACCAAAGCGACACCACGGGTTGGACTGAGTGTTTCGCTGAACAGGCAAACGTCTGTTTACGCACTCTACGATCAGGCATTTGTTCCGCAGGCAGGGGCCGATCGACAAGGGAATGCGTTTAAGCCTATCACGGGTAACAACACCGAAATTGGCTTGAAGAAAGACTGGGCTGGTGGCCGCTGGAACTCGACCATTTCGGCGTACAAAATCACAAAAAATAACGTCCTGACAACTGATCCGACCAACCCGAATTTTTCGATTCAGCTTGGACAGACACAAACGAGTGGGGTTGAGTTCGACATCCGGGGTGAAATCGTATCGGGCCTGAATCTGATTGCCAATTATGCGTACACAGATTCGAAAATTACGAAGGATACCGAAGCCAAAAATGTGAATCTGCCAGTTCCGGGTTTTAGCAAACACGTTACTAATGCCTGGTTGTCGTATCGGGTACAAAAAGGTGCGGTGCAGGGACTTGGCCTTTCGCTGGGATACCAATGGCAGCTTGACCGCTACGGCTGGTTTTCGGATGCTGTGGATAAGAATCCTACGTTGCCTAATTCGTTCCAGGCTGATGCGGCTATTTCCTGGCAAACTGGCCCCTTCAATGTAGCGCTGAATGTGAATAACCTGTTCGATGCCTATATCTATTCGGGTGCCTACTATTCATGGAGCAATGCCTACTATTGGCAGGCGCAGGCTCCCCGCAATTTCCGACTGAGCCTGGGATATAAATTTTAAATAGCTTATTTCTCAAACTCCTCCCCAGCTTTCAGGGGAGGAGTTAAAAGAGTCTTGATTAAGAGCTGATAATTACGGTATACCTGACAATGACGGCAAAAAAACTGGTTGGAAAACTACACCTTTGGCTCGGACTAGCGTCGGGGGGGCTGGTGTTTATTGTGGCGATTACGGGCTGTATTCTGGCTTTCGAACAGGAAATCAAGACGGTTCTACGGCCTTATCAATTTGTGGAGGTAGCCAATAATCGAGCGACGTTGCCGCCTTCCCGATTGAAAGCTATCGCCGAGAAAGAAATCAAGGGGAAGCTGGCTAAAGCCGTCACCTATGGAGGTGTGGGCCGAAGTGCGATTGTCTCGTTTTACGGGGCCGCCCCTGATTATTTCTATCAGGTGTATCTAAATCCTTCTACCGGAAAATTGCTTCACATAACGGACGAAGAGACGGACTTTTTTCACTTCATTCTACACGGTCATTACTATCTGTGGTTACCTGAATCCATCGGTCAGCCAGTTGTTGCCTACGGAACGTTGGTTTTTACGATCCTATTAATTACAGGGATGGTACTTTGGTGGCCGAAAAATCTCAACAGGACGAATCGACAAAAGAGCTTTACCATTAAATGGAAAGCACAGTGGCGACGGGTCAATTACGATCTGCATAATGTGCCAGGTTTTTATGCGCTTGTATTCGCGTTGATACTAGCATTGACGGGCCTGGTTTTTGGCCTACAATGGTTTTCGAAGTCGGTTTATTGGGCGACAACAGGAGGAAAAGCTCTGCCAGCGTTTCAAATTCCTTTGTCCGATACAACGGCTTCCCAACTGGCCAACTCGCCACTTGATGCTGTCTGGCAGCGCTTATCGGTTCGTAAACCTGCTACTGCCGGAATCTATATTTCCTGTCCTGAGAAACCGTCAGAGTCGATTTTTGCGTACGTCAATTACGAACCGGGCACGTATTACAAGCTCGATTATTACACCTTCGACCAACAGACGCTGAAACCGCTGGATATGGGCGGCCCTTATTCCGGACCCTATGTTAAAGCCGGATTTGGGGATAAACTCCGCCGGATGAACTACGATATTCATACCGGAGCTATATTGAGTTTACCCGGAAAAATTCTGGCGTTTTGTGCCAGTCTCGTATGTGCCAGTCTGCCCGTTTCGGGCTTTATCATCTGGTGGGGCCGTCGGAAGAAAAAATCGAAAAATGCTAAACCTCCCGTTGCAACAGCGACGCCTGCGAAAACGGCGTATCGACCAATGAGCCGGGTTGTTTGACAGGATTTTTGGGATTGATAGGATTTTTTACCTTGCGGAGCGTTATTAACCTGACAATCTTGCAAATCCTGTCAAAATCGCAGTGAATATTCCGTCACAAACCGTTCTTCGCACGTTTCGCCGACGTTTAACCAACCTGAGTAGCCGTAACCGCTCGTTGCTTCTAACCAGTTTACCCGCTGGGCAGTTTCTGGATTTACAGGAAACGGATTTTCTGCTTAACAAGCCTTCCTTTTCCACCATCGCTGATCTCATTGGCCGAAAGCCTGCCATTGCACTCTGCGACGTACTGGACCCTCGTCAGGAGCGGAGTAACGAAGTAAGCCGGAAGCTTCGCCGGATTGCCCGAACCGCCCGCTTTATTGAAGAAGAGCGCGGAACCGAAGATTTGTATGTAGGCTGGCCGTTCGTAAAAGGCAAATTTCTGGACGATACTGTCATTCATGGGCCACTTTTGTTTTTTCCAGTACAAATTGAGCAACAGGGTAAATTCTGGAAACTTACCCGGCGGGGCGATGAGCTGGCGTTTTTGAATCCAACCCTGGCACTGGCTTATGGGCAGTTTAACCAGGTGAAGGTGCCCGACGAAGTGGTTGAAAAAACATTTGATGAGTTTGACCGCGACCCGCTTGTTTTCCGAACGCAACTCTACGAGTGGCTCAAAACCACTCCGCTCGAAATCAATTTCAACCAGGAGTTATTCACGGATTCGCTCCATTTTTTCAACAAACAATCGGGTAAAGATTTAACGCAGCTCGAACGAACGGGTGAACTGAAGCTCTTTCCGGAAGCGGTGCTGGGTATTTTTCCACAGGCAGGCTCGTTTCTGGTACCCGATTATGAGGAATTAATTAGTTATGAGGAGCGAGGAGTGAGGAGTGAGGAGCCATCCGACGGTACTATACGCGTCAGCAACTCCTCACTTCTCACTCCCTACTCCCCGTACTCCCCGCTCCTTAAAGAAAAATCCATCCACACTCCCCTGCCTATGGATGCGTCGCAGGAAGCGGCTTTGCGGGCGGTGAAGGCGGGGCATGGTCTGGTTGTGCAGGGGCCACCGGGTACGGGTAAGTCGCAACTCATTGCCAATCTGATGGCCGACGCGGCCGCTTCGGGAAAGCGCGTGTTGCTGGTTTGTCAGAAACGGGCAGCGCTTGATGTGGTGCAGGAACGATTGCGTCAGGTAGGTATGGAGCCGTTTTTAGCTCTGATCCATGATTTTCAGGATGATCGACGCGCTTTATACGCACAAATTGCCGAACAGATTAACCGTCTGGATGAGTATCGACAGCAGAATAACAGCCTGAACGCGGTGTTGCTCGAACGCGATTTCGAGGTGGAAAGTCGGCGTATCGATGAAACAGTCGCTGAGCTGGAAACCTTTAAAAAAGCCCTGTTCGATACCAGCGAGTGCGGTGTTTCGGCCAAAGAACTCTACCTGACTACCGATTCGGATGCGCTTAGTGTGGATTTAAGTGATAGTTATCCACAATTTCACTTGTCTAATGTGGATAACTATGTTCGGCGGCTTGCCGATTTTGCCGCTTACCAACAACGATTAGGTGCTGAGCATCTGTGGAAGGAGCGGGTGAGCTTCGCAGCCTTTTCCAATGCCGATTTAGGGAAAGCAGATCAGGCGATTGTTCGATGGGTACAACTGCGTGAGACGGCGAATCAACAGACGAGTCAATTAGTCGGTCAATCGCTCTCCCTGAGTCAACTAGCAGATTGGCTGGCCCACGATTGGGAATTAACCGCCCTGCTGGCCTTGCTCGATACGGACGATGCCACCCAGCTTTGGGAGGTTATACAGCAGTTAAGACGAACGCCCGGCCATCTGGCTCTGACTACCGACGAAACAAAGCTGGAACAACTGGCGAAGGCCTGGGACGAAACACTGGAAAGTCCAGGGCCGGAGTTATCAATCCCAACCCCCGATTTACGTGCTTTCCGTACGCTCCTGGCCGAAGCGATCACGGCTCGGTCGTCGTGGATGAGTTGGCAATGGTGGCAGTTGACGAATGCGGGTAAAACCCAGTTACAGACTGTACTTTCGGCCAATTCGCTGGATGTATCGGAATCGTCTTTACAGACATTGGCTGTAAAAGTCGATAAACGCATACGGTTAGAAGCTGTCCGTCATGAAGCCAATACGTTGCTGGCGGGTTTGCCCTTGTCGGAAGCTCCGGAAAGTTTGCGTCTTCTGCGTCGGGCGCAGCATGTAGTAGAACGGCTAGGGGCGATTGAGCCACTTCGGCAACTGCCCGAATCCGGCTGGCAAACGCATGAGCGATTTGCGGAACTGGTTAAGCTGTTTCTGACACTTTCAGCAACTATAGAGCAGCAACGTACGACCTCATCGGTCTATCTGACCAGCAATCAACTCGAACGAATCTGGCAGGATGATGCATTCGCTACCAATCTGCGTCAAGCGCTTCGGCATGATTTCGATTTGCTTATCGAAGCCGATCGGTTAAAGGAAGGTTTTTCGGAAGCGGAGCAACTCGTTATGGAACGCCTACAAGCCCTAAATCCGGCAGACTGGACACAGGCATTTGATAAAAGCTTACGCCGGGCCTGGCTCGATCACCTTGAGGGGCTATACCCAGAGCTGCGGAGCGTATCGTCGCTCAAAATGGCACAATGGGAGCAGGCTTTGCAGGAAAGTATTCAGCGAAAGCAAGCGCTCAGCCGCGATATTTTGCTGGTGAAACTTCGTGAGCAAACCTATCGAAACCTGACGTTCAATCGATTGAATAACGTGGTTACTTACCGCGATTTGCTTCATCAGACTACCAAGAAGCGGAATGTTTGGCCTGTTCGGAAGTTGATGGAATCCTTTGCCGATGAAGTGTTTAAGCTGGTACCTTGTTGGCTGGCTTCGCCCGAGTCGGTATCCGCGATGTTTCCGTTGCAGGAAGGCTTGTTCGATCTGGTGATTTTTGATGAAGCTTCGCAGTGTTTTGCCGAAAACGGTATTCCGGCCATTGTACGGGGCAAACAGGTAGTTGTAACGGGCGATAATCAGCAGCTTCGCCCCAGCGATCTGTACCGAACTCGCCTGGACGAAAACGAGCAGGAAGAAGAAACGCCCGTGGCACTGGAGGTTGAGTCCTTGCTCGAACTGGCCGCGCAGCAATTGCCGCAGGTATCGTTAACGGAGCACTACCGCAGTCGCTCACTCGATTTGATCAGTTTTTCGAACGAGCATTTTTATCAGAACAGACTTTCGCTATTGCCCCATTTTGAGGAGGTTAACCAGCATGAACCTGCCATCCGCTATCGGAATGTAAAAGGTATCTGGCAGCAGAATACCAATCCCGTTGAGGCCGAAGCGGTTGTACAACTTCTGGAGCAATTGCAAACCGAAATGCCGGGTCGATCCATTGGCGTTGTCACCTTTAACTACCCACAACAGCAGCTAATTCAGGATATGCTGGAAAGTAACGCGGACAAACTGTCGGATGGACACTCCTCCGCGTTACCTTCTAACACCGCGTCACATCTGTTTGTCAAAAATATAGAGAATGTACAGGGCGACGAGCGCGATATTATTATCTTCTCCATGGGTTATGCGCCCGACGAACGCGGCCGTGTATCGACAAATTTTGGTAGTCTGAATGCACGCGGAGGAGAAAACCGATTGAATGTGGCGGTTACACGAGCCCGTGAACGAATTTACGTGATTACGAGCCTGTGGCCCGACCAACTAAACGTGGCTGATACGGCCAATGAGGGGCCTAAGTTGCTTAAAGCGTACCTGGCCTACGCATTGAACGTGGCTCAGGAGCAGTTTCAGCCTACACCGCAGCCGGAACAACCCTTGCCTTCGGGCTCCTTATTAAAAACCAGGTTGGCAGTAGAATACCCAGACTGGCGTCCTGAATTACCCTTTGCCGATTTAACCGTTAAGGCCGATGATATGTACGAGTCGTTGGTACTGACCGATGATGATTCCTATTATCAGCAGACAACGAAACAGGCTCATGCTTACCTGCCCATTGCGCTGACTACCCGTAAATGGCCTTTCCGCCGGGTCTGGAGCCGGGAGTACTGGCGCAGGCAAGGCTAAAGCATGAACCATAATTATGGTGGTGGTTGCAAAAGTCGGAGGAGCCTTCAATGTTGTTAGCACCCTAGGAAAGTAAATACTTAAAATATGCTAGAACATCCTCAGAAGTATAAAACAACTCATCTGGGCTATTATCGAAGCCGGGATTAGCCTCTGTAACCTCCGAAAACCCTATTGCTTCCAAGT
This sequence comes from Spirosoma sp. 48-14, assembly GCF_001898575.1. Classification (GTDB taxonomy): domain Bacteria; phylum Bacteroidota; class Bacteroidia; order Cytophagales; family Spirosomataceae; genus Spirosoma. Next base: position 87,914 of record NZ_MKUD01000002.1, on the reverse strand, counting down.
CAATTTGAATAACGTAGAAACGGGCATTATACCAAATATCAATTATTCTCGCACCTGAGTTAAAATTGTGAATATCATGCTTGATTGACCTTTTATTGAGTTCATCAATGATGTATTGATAAGAAACGTCAGTAGCAGTGCTCATTGGAAAAGTTAATTCTTAAAAAGATAGTTGGAATATAGCCAATTAGTTTTTACAACAGCCACTATGTTTACAGTAGAAAGGCTTCGGCGATCGTTCAGGATAAAGTTCGTTGTTTAGAGATAGTAGCATCTAAACTGAATGCTCCGGGACCAAGTAATAGGCAGGTTAGGTAACCAACCAGTAATAGAAACCCCGCCGACCCATCGCCTGCTATATCGCCTTCGTGTGCAACAAAAACAATGACTATTGCGGTAATAATCAGAGGAATCAGTGCCGGGCGTGTCAATAATCCCAACATCAGCAGAATAGAGCAGAAGAACTCTGCACCGATAGCCAGCGCCAGCGAGACCGAATGGCTCAGGCCCAGAAAACTCATAAACGAGCCTTGGTAGTCAGCAAAGTGGGTCAGTTTGTCGTAACCGTGGGGGATCATGGCGATGCCTAAGCCCAGGCGTAACCATAACGTGGCACTGTTCACTTTCCAGGATGTAGGCGAAGTCGATTGTGTAAATTGCATTGTATGAATTGGTTAGACTAACTGTTGTACTGTTTAGGACGACGCTTATTTCGCGCGGGCATCGTCGTTGGTTATTTTTCGGACGGGTTCATCGTGGCTGGTGCGGATCTGCCCAAACTGCCAGCTAAAGGTCAATTTGACCGAACGAGTGAAATATTGATTGGCAGTATGGGCCCGGAATGTACTCGACTGCGAATCGTTCTGCTGACGGAAGGGATAAGTAAATGGATTGTTGACGCCCAGCGTCAGACTAGCTTTTTTATCCCAGAATTCTTTCCGAACCGCCAGGCTGTAATCGTACCAGGCCGAATTTTTTCCCTGCAACAGCACCCAGCCCGTACTGTAAATACCATTGGCCTGCACGGTGAATTGGCGTGGTAACTGGTAAGCCAGATTCAGCGTGAATTGCCAGAGCCAGCCGGAGTTCTGCACCTGTAAAGCCGGACTGCTGAAATGGGCGTAATAAAACTCACCCCCACCGTTTAGTTTCCAGTTTCGACCCAGTTGCCCGGACGCATTTACGTTTAATCCCGTCCGCTCATTGCGGGCTACATTCTGCCGGGTAGTCAATGATACCCCTGCCGTATCGACGGTCCGCACATCTTCGATGGAATTATCGGTTTGTCGGCGGTACAGTGCCAGGTTGAGGTAGGTGCCTTTTGGGGTCGTTAAACTGTATGAAATTTCGGCCAGATGCGCCAGTTCCGGGCGAAGCTGCGGATTACCTGCCATCCGGTTTTTTGGGTCGCTGGCATTAACATACGGATTCAGATCCCAGATCATAGGGCGGGAAATCCGTTGGGTGTAGGTCACTTTAACCGATTGCTGTTCGGTGAGCTGTTTTGACAGAATGATACTGGGGATGAAGTTGTTGAACTGCACCCGAAACGGAGAAATGGTATGAGCAAACTGACCGCTCATGCTGGTGTTTTCCAGCCGGGTGCCCAGTTGAAGCGTCCAGTGTGTTCGGTTCGCTAGTTTGAGTGAAGCATAGCCCGCAGCCACCTGCTGGTCATAGGTGAACGTATTGGATCGGTCGGTGCTGAGATTTAGAAGAGCTATATTTTCTGGTTGGCTAGTGTAGACCTCATAAGTACTGCTGACATCCCGACGGACCATTTTAGCTCCTACCTCAAACACCTGCTGCCCATTGCGCGAAAACGGATGAACATAATCGATCTGCCAAGTCCACTGAGGGTTATGACTGCGGTTGGTGCTCGTCTCCCGATACAGAGGCTGATCGGTCAGGCTAAACTGATCGCTGGCGTAGCGGGAATTATCGAAGGTGTAGCTATACTGGCCCAGCACACTGAGTTCCTGCTTCGGTTTGTGAAAGGTGCGGGTATAGCCCAGGTTCCATTCAATATTGCCAAAGGGATTCTGTTGATCGACTACCTGTTTGTATTCCTGGCTAATCTGATTTTCGGTGTTCCGAAACCGATAATAGCCAGTGTTGGACGTGGGCCAGGCGCCCCCCCAGCTACTAACCGACAGATTAACCCGGTTCAGTGTATCGAAGGCATACTCCATGCCCAGATCGCCAAACCAGCCTGGGTGGATGTTGTTGGCGCTAATTCGCTGAAATAACTCTCCGGCTGGTTGGCCGTTTACCAGTGACGTACGGGTTGTTTCAATAATACTCTTTTCGCGTTCGGCATTAGTATTACCCGAAAACGTCAGGCCAAATTTTTCCCGTTTAAACCCATAGCTGCCACCCAGCGACTGAATATAATTGCCCGCCGTTACGTCCAGACTACCGTTGGAGCCTTTCAACTGTTTTTTGGTGATGATGTTAATGACTCCGCCAGCGCCTTCGGCATCGTAGCGGGCCGCCGGACTGGTAATCACTTCAACCGACTGAATCGTATTGGCCGGAATCATCTTCAGCGCTTCACTCAGATTGCGGGCCAGCAAGCCCGATGGCCGGCCATTCAGTAACACCTTGATACTGGAACTTCCCCGAATCTGAACGTTTCCGGATACATCGACGGTAAGCATGGGTGCCTTGCGTAACACATCGACGGCTGTACCGCCTTTGTTGGTAATGTCGCTGCCTGCGTTATAGACGAGCCGGTCAGATTTTTCTTCAATCAAGGCTTTCTGCGTCGTTACCCGAACCTCGTTTAGTTGGCGGCTTTCGGATCGCAGCAGGATGGTCCCTAAGTCCCGCGTAGGTTGGCTGGCCAAAATTGTAATCCCTATTAGAGTTCGGGGTTGGTAGCCGACGTAAGAGATCTGGACAGCGTAGGTCCCGATTGCCAGCCCGGTAAACGTGAAATGGCCTGTTTCGGTAGTGGTTTGACCCGTTATAATCGTTCCAGTTGCTGTCAGGAGCGCTACGGTTGCAAAGGGCACTGGCTGACGGGTGGTGGAGTCGGTCAACATGCCTGATAGCTGCCCTTTGGTGGTCGGACTTGCTGGATTGGGTGGCAACTGCTGACTTTTTCCCTGAATTATTATCGACAGAAAAGAAAGGATAAAATAGAATCGTAGAGTGTTCATCAATACTACACAGATAGCCTATTGCTGGTCATCTGGGCACAAAGTACGATTCTGCCTCTGGCATCATCCTACTAAAAATGACAAACGTGTGCTTTTGGATGACGTATTCGATTGGTCATTTTCAATTGGAATGTCGGCCAACATTCGGTTGTTTTGTTTAAAAATCGCGAAGAAGGATGGGTTGGTTTAATAAGAACGGAAAGCAAAAAGTCTGGCTGCGGGAAGTACTGGCCTTTGTGTTTCTGTTTATTCTGATGTCGCTGAATTCCTGGAACCGGCTCACTTCCTGGAACGACCTGGGGCGGGCACTGCTCTTTTTCCTGACGCTGTATGGACAGGCTCAGTTTCACCGCTTTGTCTTGTTCCCCCTGTTGTTTAAGCAACAGATCAGGCAATACATTTTGTGGACGGTTCCGGCACTGGTGGTAGGGAGTTTTCTGGTATACGGCGTAAATCACTGGCTTTACCCAGAGTCTTGCCCCATTGAGGAATGGCGCGAAACGGGACTTTTTCTGCTTGCTACCTACCTGGTCAGCCTGATGGTGCTTGTTGGTGTATTTCTGATTCAGCGATTTTATCAGCAGCAACAGCAGCGCCATACCGACCAGTTGCTACATCAGGACGAACAAATTCGATTTTTGCACGCCCAGCTTAATCCGCATTTCTTTTTTAATACGCTTAATAACCTCTACGGAATCAGTCTGCACGAACCCGGACGAATGCCGGATTTGCTAATGCAGTTATCGAAGCTGATGCGGTATCAGGTCGAGAGCAGCCGCCGGTCGTGGGTATCGCTGCAGCAGGAGATCGAGTTCATTACCAGCTACGTTACGCTGGAGCAGGAGCGGCTGGGGAAACGTTGCCAGATTAGCTATGAGTACCCCACTGACAACTATGAACTGCAAACCTTCCAGTTGGCACCACTCCTGTTGATGCCGCTGGTCGAAAATGCGTTTAAACACGGTACGGGCGATATTAAAGGGTGTTTTGTTCATGTTGCTCTGCAATTGCGGAATAACCGGCTACGGCTATCTATTGAAAACTCGCTGTCATGCCACAAGCTAAACGGTACATCTACCGGCCTGGGTTTACAGAATACCCGCCAACGACTCGATATGCTGTATCCCGAAAAATACCAGTTGGCCTTAACTCAGGAGTCCGACCGATATATTACCCTGTTAGAAATCCAGCTAGCCACCCGAGCCGATGCCCAACCCGTTGCGGTGTTTACTTATTGATGACGAACAGGCTGCACACTATGTATTGCAGCACTACATCGGGCAAGTCGATCAGTTGACGCTGGTGGGTAATTGTTACGATGCTCTGGAAGCGATTAATTTTTTGCACCGCCATCCGGTCGATTTGTTGTTTCTGGATATTAACATGCCGCAAATAAACGGCTTACAACTCCTGCAAACCTTAGCCAATCCGCCCCGAGTCATCCTTACAACCGCCTATTCGGAGTTTGCGCTGGAGAGCTACGACTATGGTGTGGTTGATTACTTGTTGAAACCCATCGAATTTCCCCGATTTCTGAAAGCAATTGACAAGGTCATAACAGTAGAGGGAGAAAAACAATCGGTTCAACTCCAGGCTGTTCCCGAACAATCGTTGATGGTAAAAGTAGATGCCGACTGGGTTCGTATTGCGTATAGTAGCCTGGAGTATATTCAGAGCTGGGGAAACTACGTCAAGCTTTTTACGGCCCAACAGGTTTACGTAACGTCCATGACCATGACCGAAGTGGAGCGTCGATTACCCTCCGATCAATTTATCCGGGTTCATAAATCCTATCTGGTTCCGCTAGCTAAAATACACCGGATGAGTGGCAACGAGGTATTTATCGGCGAGACGGCCCTGCCCGTAGGACTGACTTATCGTCGGGAGTTAGTCGAGCGCTTAAAAGCGTGAGGCAGTGATAGAGCCAGGCTTACCTAAACGACATTCGCGAAGAAACCTGTCAAATTACCGTACAACCTTCGATTCTTACCGCGACCGACCCGTGCTGGTGAAGTAGGTTTGTGTTGTCAATTTTAACCAATAACAACATGAGCTTTTTAACATTAAAAGACGGTACAGATCTATTCTATAAGGATTGGGGCACCGGTCAGCCGATTGTTTTTCATCATGGATGGCCCTTATCGAGCGATGATTGGGATGCCCAGATGATGTTTTTCTTACAACATGGGTTTCGGGTTATCGCGCATGACCGCCGGGGGCACGGCCGCTCTAGTCAAACGTCGGGTGGGCACGAAATGGCAACCTACGCTTCGGATGTCGCTCAATTGGTCGAAGCGCTGGATTTGAAAGATGCTATCCACATCGGGCATTCGACGGGTGGTGGCGAGGTGATCCACTACGTAAACAAATATGGGAAGGGCCGGGTAGCCAAAGCCGTTCTGGTAAGTGCCGTGACGCCGATCATGGTTCAGAACGAGAACAACCCGGATGGCGTTCCTATAAGCATTTTTGATGAAATCCGGCAGTTGACGGCAACCCAACGTCAGCAGTATTTCCGGGATTTCTCGATTCCATTCTATGGCTATAATCGCGAAGGAGCCGTTGAAAAACAGGGCATTCGCGACAACTGGTGGCGGCAGGGCATGATGGGTAGTATTCTGGCCCATTACGAATGCGTGAAGGCCTTTTCGGAAAGTGATTTTACCGAAGACCTGAAAAGTGTAGATGTGCCTGTGTTGGTACTTCATGGCGAAGACGACCAGATTGTGCCGTATCAGATCACAGCGTTAAAAGCCGCCAAACTGCTGAAAAACGGTAAGCTGATTACGTATCCAGGTTTCCCACACGGTATGCCAACCACCGAAGCAGCTACGATCAACGCCGATATTCTGGCTTTCATCAATTCCTAATCGACTGGAACATCGGCAGGGTTTGGTTGTGTACGCAATCAGGGCCTGCCGATGTATAGTTTTACCAGGGTGGTTTTCTATCCACTTCCTGAACGTCTAACCTCTTTACCATGAACGAATCTATTCTGGGCCTGCATCACATTACGGCCATTGCCAACAACGCTCAGCGTAATTATGATTTTTATACGCATGTACTCGGTCTTCGGCTGGTCAAAAAAACGGTCAATTTCGATGATCCCAGTACCTACCATTTTTATTACGGTGATGAAGGTGGATCGCCTGGAACCATTCTGACTTTTTTTCCGTGGGAAGGCATTGGACCGGGGCGGAACGGTATTGGCATGGCAACCGAAATCGGGTATTCGGTACCGGCCGATAGCCTGGATAACTGGCTGGGCCGGTTTAACGAGCTGGGTGTTGGAGCGGGTGAACTGGCTGAACGGTTTGGCGAACAATACCTCTCTTTTACTGACCCTGATGGATTGTCCATTGCTCTGATCGTACCGAAGCAGTTCGACCACCGAATGGGTTGGGAAACGGAAGCTATCAAATCGGATATGGCACTGCGTGGTTTTCACAGCGTTACACTGACCTTACAGAAAATAGAGGCAACGGCCAGGGTACTGACCGATATTTTTGGGTATCGGTTGGTAGCACAGGACGGAAACCGTTATCGTTTCCAGACGGATGCCGTACCAGAGGCCTCGATTGTCGATTTGCTGGAAGAACCTGAAGGACGCGCAGGCCGGAATGCCGCCGGAACCAATCATCATGTAGCGTTTCGGGTGGCGAATGATGCCATTCAGATGGAGTTTCGGGAGAAAATTCTGGAAAGTGGCTTGCAGATAACCCCGAAGATCGACCGCGATTATTTTTTCTCGCTGTATTTCCGCGAGCCAGGTGGCGTACTCTTCGAGATCGCTACCGATAACCCAGGCTTTACGGTCGATGAACCACTGGATGAGCTGGGAAATAACCTGAAACTACCCAAACAGTATGAAGGATCGAGAGCGAAAATTGAAAAGACGCTCCCTGTACTGAAGTCGTTGTAAGATCTGCGTACGGTACCGATTCTAAGAACCAACTTAGTTGCACTTTCCGTTATCAACCTATAATTAGCTTGATTTTCCTCTCGAGGGGCAAAGTCGAATTAAAGCTTATATAGGTTCATAATCAGTCATTTCACTCAATCAATTCTTATGACAACCATTGGTTTGTACGGATTTGGCCGCATTGGGCGGCAGTTTCTACGCATCGGGCTTCAGAAAAAATTGTTTGTTCCGACCGCTATCGCCGACATTCGCGACGAGCCAACGCTGGCAGCCTTGTTTGCGGTCGATACCAACTATGGTCGCTGGCATGAGCCCGTATCAGGAAAGGAGGGAAGCCTATCCATTGGCGACCAAACCATTCCGTATATCAATTCGGCTAAAGAGGTGCCCGACTGGAAAGCCCTTGGCGTTGATCTGGTGGTGGATTGTACGGGCAGAGCTACAACACGGGCTGGTGCTCAGGTGCATATTGACCGGGGGGCAAAGTATGTACTTATCAGTGCGCCAAGTAAAACCCTGGCCGATTGCGATGCCGTTTTATTGAAAGGGATCAATCTGGAAACGTTCGATCCTGAACAGCATAAACTGATCAGCATGGGAAGCTGCACGACCAATGCACTGGCAGCGGTTGTCAAAGTGATTTCCGAAAACTTCGGGATTCAGTACGGTCTTTTTTCGACGGTACATTCCTACACGAACACGCAGTCGTTGACCGATCAGCCGATGAAAGACCGGCGCGATTCGTGGGCGGCCGCCGAAAATATTATTCCCTCTTCGTCGGGAGCAGCACGGGCCTTACAGTTTATCTGGAAAGACCTTAAAATCACGGGTAAAGCCTATCGAGTACCTACCCGGACCGGCAGTATCGCTGAATTAAATCTGATTACCGAAAAAGACTGTTCGGTACAGGAAGTGAATGATGCATTCCGCAAAGCTGCTGCCGAAGGGCCTTTACACGGTGTGCTGGATGTACTGGAAGATCAGTGGGCTTCGTCGCGAATTGTTGCTGATCCGCACTCATCGATCATTGATCTGCCGCTCACTGCCAAAGAAGGTAATTTACTATCGGTAGCAGCCTGGTACGACAATGAATGGGGCTTTTCGAATCGACTGGCCGAAGTAGCCGCATACCTGGCCGAACGTATTAGCTAAAGTAAAGCGTATTTTATAAACTCCCCTCTGTTCATTTTTAACCTTATGGAAACCATCATTGGCATTAGCGCCCAAAACCGAGAGGTTGTGGCCCATCAGTTGAGCAAATTGCTGGCCGACGAATTTGTACTCTACACTAAAACACTCAATGCCCACTGGAATCTGGAAGGCATGGACTTTCATTCGGTGCATCTGTACTTCGAAGAGCTGTACAAGCAGTCGGCCGAGATTGTTGACGACGTAGCCGAGCGGATTCGTCAGTTGGATCATTATGCGCCCGCTACGTTGAAAAACTTTCTGCAGTTAACGCATCTGACCGAGCAGGAGGCTGAAGGCAATACAAGCCGGAGCTGGATTGAAAAATTACTGAGCGATCATGAAAGCATCATCGTGTTTCTCCGCGGGAATATCGCTGATTTTCAGGAGGCTCATAAGGATGCCGGAACCAGCGACTATATAACGGGGCTGATGGAAAAGCATGAGAAAATTGCCTGGATGTTACGGGCTCACCTCAAGTAACGTTCTAACGTGATTTTCTGAAAAGGGAACAGGTAGGCTATACATGGTCTCCTGTTCCCTTTATTGTATCAATACCGTTTCGATAGCCTTATCTTTAGAAGAAGAAACTGGCTAAAGCCGGTTTATCTGTTGATTGGCTATGAAGCGTTGCCTCCTCTTCTTTTTTGCCCTGTTTGTCACAACCTCTATTACTTGGGCCGAACCCCTGTTTCCCTTACTGCCTCAAAAATCGATTGATAGTCTGAACGCGTTATTATCGGCAAGTCGGCAGGATACGAATCGGATTAAGCTACTACTGGTGCTGAGTAGCGATCTGATCACCCGGCACGAAGAGTTTGACAGCGATTTAGGAAATGCGTATGCCTACGGAAAACAGGCCGAGAAACTAAGTCAGCAGTTGCATTTTAGGGTTGGTCAAATGCAAAGCACCTGCGTTCTGGGGCGAATTGAAGCGATTCAGGGCGATCGGAAACGGGCCGAACAATGGCTTCGGAGTGTATTGGCATATTATACCCAGCAAGGGGCTAAGGCAGACCAGGCTGCAACCTGGTATTTTCTGGGCCAAGTTTACGAGCGTGATAGCGAAGGTCTACCTCGGAAGGTACAATGCTATGAGCAGGCCAGGCAGTTGTATCGGCAATTAGGTCAGGTTGATAAGCAGGCCTATATGCTCAAAACCATTGCCGATATGCACGTCCTGCAAGGTAATTCGGCATTGGCGGAGCAGGAGTTGTTTCAGGTATTGGCGCTGTATCGATCCATTCATTATCCATATCTCCACTATACCTACGACCTGCTGGCTTCGATTTATCACGGGCTTAACAACTACGATAAGGCGCTGAAGTATGCCCTACTGACCATAGAAAGTGCACAAACTACGCACGATAGCCTGTATTTGGGTAGCTTTAATTTAAATCTGGCCGTCTTGTATGATGAGCTGAAACAGTGGAAAACGGCTATTCCGTACTACAAGAAAGCGTTGGTCTTGTTTGGCGAAGCCAATGTTATCTCTATGGTGCATGTCATTGCGCATAGCCTGTGCAGTCTGCAAATTGTTCATGAAAGTCCAGCAGCAGCTTTAGCCTATTATTCTCAGATTCTACGACAGTATCCGCTTGCTAATCGATCTGCAGAATGGTTCTATGCCTATATGACGCTGGCCGAGTGTCATTTGGCTCTCAAAAATTACACCCTGGCCGAAACGTACTATATTAAAATGGCGTCGATACACGCAGGTAAGATACCTGATAATTCGACCATAGCTTCTTATATCAAGATCGGTACATTTTATGGCATTGTTAAAAACTATGATAAAGCCCGCGAATACCTGAATCGAGCCTTGAGTATGTTAAAACAGGTTGGTATGACGCGGGGAACGCCTAGTGTTCATCTACAATTATTCAAAATCGATTCTGCCCAGCACAACTACGTAGCGGCCATCGATCATTTCCAAAAGTACAAGTCTTTAAGCGATTCGATCTTTAACGAAAAGAAAAGTCAGCAGATTGCCAATTTGGAAATTCAGTACAATACCCGTAAAAAAGAGCAGGATATTGCTTTGCTAACCCGGCAGAATCAACTTCAGCAGGCCCGAATACGGGAAAGTGATCTGCAACGAAACAGCATCATTATAGGCGCTATTTTACTGGTCCTGTTGCTCGGGTTGAGTTATAATCGGTATCGGCTCAAACGCCGTAGTAACCAACTGCTGGAAGCCAAACAAGTTGAGATCAACCTCAAAAACGAGTCGTTGGTGCAGATCCTGCTGGAAAAAGAAAAACTGCTGGACGAGAAGGAGTGGATGCTAAAAGAAATTCACCACCGGGTTAAAAATAACCTGCAAATCATTTCCAGTATGCTTAATGCGCAATCCGATTTTCTACAGGACCCCAAAGCCCTGATGGCAATTCGGGATAGCCAAAACCGGGTGCAGGCAATGGCGTTGATTCATCAGCGGCTCTATCAGTCCGAAAATCTGGCACAGGTGAACATGCCCGAGTTTGTGGAAGAAATCGTTGACTACCTGATCGATTCATTTACGCAGGAGGCTTCTGTACAGGCTCAATTGGATGTGGCTTCTGTTCAACTGGACATCGCCCTGGCTATTCCCATCGGCCTGATTCTGAATGAAGCGGTCACGAATTCCCTGAAGTATGCATTTCCGAATAAGCAGCCAGGGCGTATAGCTGTATCACTTCGGGAGACAGCGGGATACGCTTATCAATTAACCATCAGCGACAATGGTGTAGGGCTGCCAGCTGGATTAGATATTGGCCACAGCGACACTTTAGGTATGACCATGATGCGCGGGTTAAGTCAGCAGATTGATGGTGAATTAATCATTTATCAGGATCAGGGCGTTCATATTGAGTTGCAGTTTAACCCGGTACAGGGCGTTAATAAGTTTGTCTGATCGTTATGACGCCCCCTACTTTCTAGCTTAATCCGATTTTGGAGAGGAGCTAATATGTAGTTTCTTCATGCGTGCTTCCAGCGTTGTAGGCTTTAAATTGAGCAATTCGGCTGCGCCCCCAATTCCACGAATTCGGTAACCCGACTTAGCCAGTGCCGCCATAATAGCCGTACGCATGGTTTCGTCAATCGGTTGCACATCAGTCGATGGGTTCGTATTTATAGGCAAAACAGTTAATGGAGTCGATCGTAGGGGTTCGGCCAGGTACAGGGTGGAGGTTGATGAGAGAATGGCTGCCCGCTCCAGTACGTGTTCCAGTTCCCGGATGTTACCCGGCCAGCTATAGGATAGCAATTGCGCCAGGGAATCATTGGCAATACTCGATAGCGATTTGCCTAGTTTTTTACTGATCCGGCGGAGAAAGTGCATCGCTAGTGGCCGAATATCGTCCGGCCGTTCGCGCAGAGGAGGTATCACAATTGGGAACACGTTCAATCGATAATACAGATCGGACCGAAACCGGCCCTGTGCTACTTCCTGCTGTAAATTTCGATTTGTAGCGGCAATAATTCGAGTATCGATCCGAATCGTTCCTTTACCCCCGATTCGTTCGATCTCCTTTTCCTGAATAGCCCGAAGTAGTTTGGCCTGTAATTCGAGAGGTAATTCACCAATCTCGTCCAGAAACAACGTCCCGCCGTTGGCTAATTCAAACTTCCCAATTCGCTTTTCGGTAGCTCCGGTAAAACTTCCTCGCTCATGGCCAAATAATTCGGATTCAATGAGTTGCGCGGGCAATGCAGCACAATTTATTTTGACGATGGTTCGGGCCTTCCGGGTTGACAAGTTATGTACAGCTCTGGCTACCAATTCCTTACCTGTTCCGGTTTCACCCATAATCAGTACCGTGGCATCGGTTGGCGCTACCTGGCCTATACTCGTAAAAACAGCTTGCATGGCTGGCCCAACTCCAATAATTTCCTCAAAGTTGTAGCGAGTTTTGATCTCTTCGGTCAGGTAGGTTTTCTCTTGTTCCAGCTGTTCGCTTAGCACTTTGATTCGTTCAAAAGCCAGTAAGTTTTCCAGGGCTAATCCCATCTGAACGCTGATGTCCTGCATAATGCGGAGGTCCTTATAGGTAAACGCAAAGGCAGCTTTACTGGCAAGTACAAGTGATGCAATAAGCTGATCTTTAATGAAAATAGGTACGTTTAACGACGACTGTAAGCCCAGCGTTTTAGGGTAAAGTGTATGGTCAGGTAGCGTATCGGTGAACTGAACACCTACATTTAGAGCTGGCTTAATCAGCCACGAACGGGCATCACGTTGATCAACTGTGTTAGTGGTTGCAGGAAATGGGATTATCAGATGATCGTCGGTCGGCATAAAAACACCATTTACCTTTTGCACCGTACTATCAAGATTTACAGAGGTCGTCTGTCGTCCGAGCTGGTAAATACCAACCAGATCGGCGGGAAGGAGTTCGTTTATCGACTGCGCAACCTGGGCTAATATGGCCCCTATATCGATTCCATTTCGGAAGGCATTAACGATCGCTAGTTCAATGGCTTTGATCTGTTGCCGGGCTGCCAGCTCTTCATACGCCAGAAGGTTGTCCAGGGCCAGGGCAATCTGAGGGATGATAAGATCAACAGCCTGATAGTCTTTCGTTGTAAATCCATCTGGCTCTGTACTGGAGAGGATGATGGTCGTTAGTGAGTTTCGATTCAATTGAATTGGAAACAGCGCCAATGAGCGTACTCCGAAATGATCCCGGCAGGATCGAGCAGTGATGTAGGATGCACAAAGCTGGTCAAACGCTTCGCCTGTAAATATGCCTCTTAGCTCACCCAGTTGATCGGGCGCTTCCCGGTCTAATTTTTCAAGCAATTCAGTTGAATCTTCCTGCAATAAGGCGGCCAGATTGACCCGTGTAAATGTATTGGATGCTGTTTTTTCAAGCATAAGCCAATAAAAAGACACTTCGTCGGGCAGCCCAATCCGCAGGTTTAGGAACGAGAATGGGACAAGGCGATTAATCTGATCGGCTATGGCGAGGCATAACTGTTCCCGATCCTGAATGGTAACAATGGCATTGTTTACCGCAATCTGGATCGTCTGTTGCTGCCGAAGTTTAGCTTCTTCACTATGCGCGTGCCGATAACGGGCGATTTCCAATGCTGTTAAGACATCTTTCTCCCGAAAGGGCTTGGTCAAAAAGCCGAAAGGCTGGGTTTTTTTGGCCGCTTCCAGCAGATGATCTGTCAAATTTGCGGATAAGAAAACGAATGGAATGGACTGATCATTAAGCCAATGCGCCAGATCGATCCCCGTTTTATGGCCTTTCAGGAAAATATCGAGCAGGACAATATCAGGCCGTTGATCTCTAATAATGTGCTGGGCTTCATCGACTGACCCAGCTATGCCTACTACCTGGTAGCCTGCTTTTATCAGAATCCGTTTTAGGTCATGAGCAATTAGAAATTCATCTTCCACAATAAGGAGTGTGGGTAGGCGGGTCGGTTCAGAAACATAAGCCATATCAATTCTAATTGATTGACAGTAAAGATACGAGGTATTGCAACTCCAATGGTGTGCTCCAATATATTGGAGGCTCTATTATTTTGGAGAAGCCTATTGTGTGTCAAGTGATTGAAAATAAGTGTGTTAGTGGCTTTAGCGCAGATTGGCACTATGTTCGTAATAGACTATATACCTCTATAACTAACCATGATTAAGGCCTATTCGTTATGAAACGTTTCATAGTACAGGAACCATTACGTATTCAGCAGCTTATCCTAGACGATGGTTATATTCCGGTGCATGAGCATACCCACTATGAACTGATAGGGGTCCAGGCTGGCAGTGGATACCATCTGATAAATGGGAATCAGTTTGCTTATCAGGCAGGCGATCTGTTTTGGCTGTGCCCTGCCGATTACCATGGTTTTATTGTGCAGCAAAGAACCCGTTTTTACAGCCTTTCATTCACGCCGTCTTATCTGGCTGGCTTAATCGCTGGTAGTTCATATCGTTGGTGTCATATTCAGGAGAATACGCCTTCCGATTTTGGAAAATTGTTCACTGACTCGCTATCGCCCCGCAAGTTAATGGCCTTAATGGAGATCGTTTTGGCAGAGCAGCAGGAAGCACGTGAAATAACATCTAATCTCATCGTAGACTCTTTAATGCAAACCATTTTGAGTTTGATAGATCGCCAGCTTGCTCAGCAGTCGTTAGCAACAACAGCAAGATCATCTACCTCCCTGGATTTGATACAGCGTATTGTCAACTATGTTTGTCAGCATATAACCGAGCCTGATTCGCTACGGATGGACAAAATTGCCGATGTGTTTAATTACTCACCTGGGCATTTAGGAGCACTCTTTAAAGAGCATGTAGGCGAATCGATTCAGCAATACATTATCCGATATAAACTCAAACGCGTTGAAACGAGATTGAGCTTAAGTGCAATGACTATTTCTCAGATCGCCGATGAGTTTGGTTTTGCCGATGTATGCCATTTGAACAAGCTATTTAAGCGCTATTATCACGATACCCCCAGTAACTATCGTCGGTACATACTGTCCAGTTAAAAAGTGCAAACCTGAATTGCCTGATAACTGAACTCTATTGTGAGCTTGAATAACTTCCTGAAATTTGTCTGAGCCCACAGTGGATATTCAGCGTTTGGCCTTGGTAGACGACCTGTCACTACTAAAATCTTTATTTCAGGACGAGCCATTACCAATAAAAAAAGCCACCGTTTGAGCGGTGGCTTTTCGTTTATCAAGTCTATTATTAATAGAACTTGGCCCGGCGGTCTTCAACTTTAGCAGCCTCCTTAATGGCCTCGTTGATGTAGAAGCCAATACGAGACGAGTTATTTTGCTGAATTTGAGTCTTATACATAGTATAGTCCGCAACGGCCGGAGCAGGAGTTAACGAGGTTGTTTCCATGACCAGCACACCGCCTTCACCAGCAAAGGGCTTCGTACGTTTGCCGGGTTTCAGACCAAAAGCTTTACCCAGAGCAACTGGATCGACACCAGCACTGCGAAGGAAACCAGTAGCCAGATTGACATCGTCGGCGGTTTCGACCAGCGCCCCCGAACCATACTTCTCTGCAATGGCATCGAGTTCACCTGTAGCATTACCCAACTTGCTGATGATCTGCTGCGCTTTTAGTTCATTCCGGACTTTAGCCGTCAGTTCGTTCCGATAGTCGTCGATAGTTACTTTGTCTTTATCCGTTTTGTTGGTCAGCACAGCAATTACATACTGGTCACCTACTTCAAACGGCTCCGATACATCACCAATATCGGTTTTGTCATTGTATGCCCAGCGAACGATCTGACGTACTTCCTGACCTGTCAGGGCATTGATCTGTGCAGCTCCTTCCGGAATCCGATCGGCAGTAGCAATTACCAGCGATTTATCTTCTTTAACCTTCGCATCAAATTCCGCTTTGGTATGTACATCGGCAGCAAACTGATCGGCTTTCCGAAGGGCTTCGTCGCGCGTGGTTTGGCTTGGGGCAATGGTTTTGCCGATAGCCGCTACCCGATATAATACATTCGATTTAGGCTCGGTCACTTTGATGATGTGGTAACCAAATTCGGTTTCAACCAGACGAGGGATCAGACCAGCCGATGTGGCGCCAAATACAGCCGCTTCGAAGGGTTTTACCATCTGGCCATTATTTTTGAAATAGCCCAGATCGCCACCTGCCTGTGCCGAACCATCCTGGCTGTTCGTTTGTGCCAGGGCCTCAAAGCTGGCGCCACCCTGAATTTGTTTCAGGATACCTTCGGCCCGACGACGTGCATCTGCTTTTGCTGAATCGGCCAGGCCTTTAGTCTGAATCAGGATGTGGCTGGCACGGGCCGTGAAGTTGGTATCTTTTTTCGAGCCGCCATACTTATAGATAAAGTACGTATTGCCTTCGCGGAACGGACCATAAATACCACCCGGTGCAAACGTTGGAATCGAAGCCCGTAGTTGTTCCGGCATCTCGCCTGCCGTCAAATAAAGCGGTACCCGGACATCACTGTTTTGTTGGGCAAACGTCGAGTCGTTTTGGGCAGCGCCGAGGCCACGAGCCAGCGATTTAATTTCGTTATACAGTGTAGCGCTGTCTTCTTTCGATGGAGCGACAGAGAAGGTTACGTACTGAATTGAACGGCTGTCCGAACCAGGGTAATCGTCTTTGTGCTTATTGAGGTATTCTTCCAATTGCGAATCCGTCACTTTCACGGTCGTATCGTTAATCGTGTAGTAGGGTACGAATAGGAATTTTACGTTGGCTTTCGTGTTCTGAGCCTGATATTCTTTTTGTGCTTCGGCCGTAGTCGCAAATACCGACAGCCGCATCAGACCTTCGTATTTTTCCCGAAGCCGATCCGAACTTAGGTTTTTCTCAAAGCTAGCCCAGGCAGCCTGCTGCTGAGGAGGTAGGTTTTTTAGCCCTTTTAGGTAGCTGATGATCGAGCTTTTGTCGAAGACGCCCGTTTGCGGATTTGTAAATGCCTGACGAACGGCGGGACTGATGTTGTTACCCTGCACCATATCGACGAGTTCTTCGGATGATACTTTCAGGCCTAGCTTGTCGAATTCTTTCTGGTAGGCTATGTCAAACAGAAGCTGATTCCAGGCTTGTTCCCGAATCTGAGTCATGTCTTGGTCCGCCGGAGCACGACCTGTTTGTTGTTCATACTGCGCCCGTAACTCGTCTACTTTAGCGTTGAAATCCTGATAATCAATTGATTGTCCAGCAATCTCACCCACTTTCTGTTGGTCTCCCCCGAACAGTAAACTCCGACCGCCGAGCAAATCACCACCCACAATAAACAGAATCAGACTCACGGCAATAATACCGACGGCTAACCCTGAACGTTCTCTGATCTTATTAATGACAGACATTTCGCTTTTAACAGACAATTTAGCCCGCAAAATAACAGTTTTCCTCGCTGGAATACAAGTAGTAACTGTATAACTATCCTCAAAACTGAGGAGCGGATTCTACACCCCACAAAGCATAAACGGTGCCAACTTTTGAGTGAGTTGGCACCGTTTATGTAATTTTATTCTATTGGATTAATCTTTCTTGAGTTTTTCTCCGGCTTTATCGAAGGCATCGCCAATATCGCGTCCAGCCCGCTTAAAGCCCTTTTTTACATCCTGCCAGGCGTCAGCCGTTGCATTTTTGGCATTATCGATGTCTGCCGAAAGCTCTTTACGCTCCTCTTCCAGCTTTGCTTTTTGCCGCTCAGTCTCTGCCTTTGCCTTATCACTTTGCTTGTCGGCTT
Source organism: Spirosoma sp. 48-14 (assembly GCF_001898575.1). GTDB lineage: Bacteria > Bacteroidota > Bacteroidia > Cytophagales > Spirosomataceae > Spirosoma. Next base: position 70,436 of record NZ_MKUD01000002.1, on the reverse strand, counting down.
TCGCTTTTAATTCATCAATTTTGGCATCTAATTTTTCTTTCTGAACTTCCATTTTGGCAACAGCCTCATCCCGTTCACGCTTAAAATCAGCGCTTATCTCTTCCGATTTGTCTTTAGCCTTGTCGCCAGCTTCTTTCAAATCTTCTTTGGCTCCTTCAGTAGCATCCTTAGTATCAGCCGAAATCGCATCGCCTGTTTTTTCCAAGGCATCTTCGGTACGGGATTCTTTTTTGCCGTCGGAACCGCAAGCTTGCAATAGTGCCAACGAGGCAACAAGGAGTAGTGTACCTGCTACATGTCTGATTTGCGTAAAAATCAATACGGGCTTTTTCATAGTAGTTTGTGTAGTTTGATTTCACAAACCAGTTTGACAAACGATGTGCCAGAAAAGGAGGAAAGCAAGCAGAGAGAGGTAGAGGAAAGGGCTTACAACGATCTGCAACAAGGTTAGTCTACTTCCAGTTAATTGCGCAGCCAATCGGCTTTGTAATCGGCGATTGTACAGGCTTGCCTGCCAGCAGGCTACTAACAGCCTCATCGACATATCGACGTTGCACACTCGTACTATCCTGCGGATTGTCGTCAATGGTACCTACATACTCCAGGAAAAACTGGCCATTTTTCTGGTTCAATACATACACTTGTGGAGTACGGGCGGCTCCAAAAGCGTGGGCCACGTTCTGCGTCTCGTCGATCACATAGGCAAATCCGTAGCTTTTTTCCTGAGCACGTGCTTTCATATTGCCAAACGAATCTTCATCATACGCAGTCGGATCATTGGGCATAATAGCCAGAACAGGATAGCCTTGCGAAGCAAATTTTCGATCCAGACCAATAATTCGATCTTCGTAAGCTTTCGCAAAGGGGCAATGATTACTGGTAAACACAACAATCAGCCCTTTTTGCGAACGGTAGTCGGCCAGTGAAATAGTTCGGCCATCTATATTTTTTAAGCGAAAATCACTTATGGCATCGCCAATATTATACCCTTTCGGTTGGGCATAAGCCACCACTGATGCGACCAGCGTGAATAGTATAGCTAGCGAGAAACCGATTTGTTTACCTGTTTTCAATGGAGTATGCTTTTTATACTTAGATAACAAATCAGCGCTAAAGATTAGTTTACTCCCGATTTTGGCTTACTTTTCTTTATCCTATTGCGCGGCCTATTAACCAATTGACAGGCCAAATAGCCCACCTTTAGCAAAACAAACGAATAGGCATTCCTAATCCAATGAACCGGCGATTACTTTGGTTGATTTATGCGTGTCTGATCACGAACATAACTTTCGGACAAGGCATCCGTATTACGCGTGGTGACGATGACGTAAAGCGATCGAAATGGCGTTTTAAGTCGGGCGATAATCTTCGCTGGGCTGATTCTGCATACAACGATCGTCAGTGGAAGGTTTTAGTTGATATTGATGCTACTAAACTTAGTAAAGATATATGGCCGGGCAACAAAGCATGGTTTCGCCAGGTCATTACTGCTCGCCCGAAGAGCCGCAATCATGCATTTCAGCTAGTCGTCCAACAATTCGGTGCCTCCGAAATTTACCTCGATGGGCGGTTGTTAGCAGTACTTAAACCACCTCGCTTCGATTCCGGAGAGTCGCAGCGATTGGTTCAGTTCATCCCGCTTCAGTTGGCCGATACCAACCGGCATATGCTGGCTGTGCGTTACCAGATTCGGCAAGATCCGGTTGTTCAGCCAGCAACTGACGTAGACCTAATCAGAATTGATATTTTACCCGCCGACCAGGCTGGCAATACACTGGTTAGCGAAGCGCACTGGACGTCGATACTCAATGGGTGTTTTACGGGCGTTTTTGCCATTCTGGCACTCCTGCACTTTTTGTTCTATCGCGCCAATCGGAACCAGTCCATAAACCGAACCCTGGCCTGGACCATGCTTTTTTTTACGTTGATTTTTGCTACACCTGAGCTGGACAATTACATCGGTACGCTTACGTATATTTCTATTACCGATATGATCAGCGATTTAAGCCTTCACGCGGGTTTTGTCTTACTGCTCACGGCTGTTTATCAGTATCTGCATTTACGACGTACCTGGATCTATTACACAGTGGTTTTTGTGGTAGCGGCTACTCAGGTGTACCGCCTTTTCGTAGGGGCTCCGCAGGATGAACTCGTTGGTATTCCATTCATTCTGGTTATTATCGACTACATACGGGTTAGCTGGAAAGGCCGAAAAAGCAAGGATGCCGACGCCAGACTACCCTGGAACTCGCTTAAGACGGCTTTATATTGTTTTCTGCTGATTATCGTGTTCTCCGTAAGTGCTGGTATTTTGGAAAGTGCTACCCATTTTAATATGGAATACATGATGGCAATTGATATTGCGCTTAGCGCGGTAGCTATGTTCAGTATTCCAGTTGGGCTGTCGCTTTCGCTGGTGCGCGATTATACCCGGACCTACAAAGCCTTGGGCGACAACCTGCGCGAAGTTGAACAACTGTCGGCCCGGACGCTGGCACAGGAGCAGGAAAAGCAACAGATTCTGGCCCGTCAGAACGAACTACTCGAAGAACAGGTTCAGAAACGAACCGCCGAACTCCATAGGTCGCTTGACGAATTAAAGACTACCCAGGACCAACTCGTTCAGCGGGAAAAGCTGGCTTCGCTGGGTGAACTTACGGCAGGCATTGCGCATGAAATTCAGAATCCACTCAACTTCGTGAACAACTTTGCCGAAGTATCGGTCGAATTAGTCGAGGAATTGAACGAGGAGCGAGAAAAGCCTATCGATGAGCGTGATGAGGGATTAGAAACCGATTTACTCAGCGATCTGAGTCAAAATGTTCAGAAAATCAGTGATCATGGCAAACGAGCCGCCAGCATTGTTCGTGGAATGCTTCAGCACAGCCGGGCCAGCTCAGGACAGAAACAGCCAACCGACCTAAACAGTCTTGTGGATGAATACCTCCGGCTGGCCTATCATGGTATCCGGGCGAAAGACAAGGGCTTTAATGCCCAATTGGTTACTGACTTCGCCCCCAATCTACCAACAATTAAACTGGTTCCAGAGGACATTGGGCGTGTGCTAGTCAACCTGTTTAATAATGCGTTTTATGCGGTTCAGGAAAAAAGTAAATCTACCGCTGGCTTCGTCCCCACCGTTTCCGTACAAACAGCTCAGGATCATGAACAGCTGGTCATTCGGATAAAAGACAATGGCATTGGCATTCCTGATGAGGTTCGGAATAAAATCTTTCAGCCTTTTTTTACTACTAAACCTACTGGCGAAGGAACGGGTCTTGGCTTATCACTTAGTTACGACATCGTATCGAAAGGTCATGGGGGTGCATTACGCGTGGAGACCGAGTCCGGAGTGTTTACGGAATTTATTATAACGTTACCTGACTAACAGTAACTTCTATTGCCTGTAGTAGTTCTTAGGAATCGCTGATTCTCTGGTTCAACTTATCGACCGTTTGATCAACAAAATCAAAAAAATCTGATCATCGTTTGTTTGCTAAACACTGTTCAGTAAGTTTGCATTGTTAATAAAACAAAGCAATGGGAATTGTAGAGCGCAAGGAGCGGGAACGGGAGGAAATGCGGAAGCTGATTTTAGAAGCTGCCCAGAAATTATTTCTGGCTAACGGCTACGAAAAGGTAAGCATTCGCAACATTGCCGATGAAATAGAATATAGCCCTGCCACGATTTACCTTTACTATAAAGACAAGAACGAACTGTTCTTTGCTTTACATCAGGCTGCTTTTACAAAGCTTATTCAGGAGTTTGCTCCGATTGCCCAGATCGAAAACCCGTTCGATAAACTGGTTGAAATGGGACGTCTGTACCTGAAATTTGCGGTCGCCAATCCAGAATTGTATGATTTGATGTTCATTATGACGGCTCCTATCGACACCCTGGACTGTCGGAACGATGTATGGGAAGATGGCCATCATGCTTTCTTAGTACTGCAAAATGTGGTGCAGGCCTGTATCGATATGGGGTTACTTAAACATAACGATGCTGAGCAGGCAAGTCTGATGATCTGGAGTATGGTACATGGCATAGTGGCCCTGTTTCTGCGTCGACGGTTAAGTATGTTTGGAGACGATCGGGTCATACCCCTCATGGAGGAGTCTTTCCTTCTGTTCATCAAAACGCTTGAAACTGGTCTTTGATATTTTTTTGACATTATACTAAACACTGTTCATTAATTGATAGGCGATTATGATACTCATACTTAAACACATTCGCTATCTGACTCTGCTGCTTCCCCTATCTATGTCAGCGCAGCCTGCTCCACCGAGCGTATCACCGATTCTGGAAAACTACATTCGGGAAGGTGTGGCTAACAATCTGGGACTTCGGCAGGAATCGCTGGAGATCAGCCGTGTCACCGAGTCTTTGCATCAGGCTCGTTCTCTCTTTTATCCGCGTGTTGCGTTCAATCCTACTTATTCGCTGGCAGCTGGTGGCCGACGGCTGGAGTTTCCGGTAGGGGATCTGCTTAATCCGGCGTATAAAACGCTGAACCAGATTATAGGCGCTGATCGATTCCCGACCAATATTGAGAATGTCAATCAGTTATTGGCTCCCAATAATTTCCACGATACCAAGCTCACGATCAGCTACGCGATTTTCAACACGGATATTCAGTACAACTACCTCATTCAGAAACAACTGCTTTCAGCTCAGGAGGCTCGTAAGCGTGTGGTTGAGAATGAACTTCGATATAATATCGCTACGGCTTACTATCAGTACCTGCAAACGCTCGATGCTATTCGGATTTACGAGAACTCAAACAAAGTTCTGACTGAACTGGCCCGCCTGAATGAGAAACTGATTGCCAATAATGTAGCCACAAAAGAAGTGTTAACCTCAGCTCGCTACGAAATCAGTAAAGTCGATCAGCAACTAGCCGTAGCGCAAAAAAATCGCGAAACGGCCAAAGCCTATTTCAACTTCCTGCTGAACCGGGAGTTGAACGCGGTAATCGATGTCGATTCATCGCTTACAAAAATCCTGCCTGAGTCGAAGGAAAATTTGGCTGACTTACAACAAACGGCCCTCCGTGGTCGGCAAGAACTGATTCAATTGAATGGATCGCTGGATGCTGCCCGAACGGCGGTAAAGCTCAATGAGGCCAATGCTAAAATTCCGAATGTATATGTCGGTGGCAATACGGGCTTTCAGGGATTTGGCTACACCTTTCAGAATCAGGCGTATCTAGTGGCGCAGGTTGGCTTGCAATGGGATTTGTTTAAGGGCTACGAAAAACGCTCGAAGATTCAGCAGGCTAAAATTCAGACCGACGCGCTACAAACTAAACTCGCCGAAGTGCAGCGACAAATCCAGTTGCAGGTCTTACAAGCCTATTACGACCTGAATGCGGCTACTGAAAGCCTGACAGCTACGCAAAGTGGTGTGCTCAATGCCGATCAGACGTTCCGGGTTATCGACAGTAAATACCGCAACGGCCAATCGCTATTGATTGAGTACATCCGCTACCAGAATGATCGCCAAACGGCCCAGCTACAACACTCGCTGGCTCGTATGGACGTCCTTGTCAAACGCGCTGCCCTCGACCGGGCGGTAGCCGTCAGTAATTGACCAACTCAATTCTAAAAATGGCCTCGCTTATGAACGCATTACCCCCTGCTGTACTTTCGGCCAAACCTTCGGGTTGACCAAGTCTACTTACTAGTCGATCCAGTTATAGTCTTGAATCGTGTTCTGCTTGAAAAGTTCCTTGATTTTATCGACAAATGGAAGAACGCTTTTGTACCGATTGTCAACCGTATTTAGCACAATCAGTTTTACGTTCCACTTGCGATAGTTTTGTTGATAGCTCAAGTTTTTATCGGCTGTAATCAGGAATTCAAGTTCTTCCTGGCTCATCGCTCGGAGTAGTTCACTATTCTGAAGCGATTGCCAGCCCAACTCAGGAACGGTTTTTACATCAAAACCTTCACCAAAACGGTACTTAAGTTTTTTGGGCAGGTTTTCGTCGAGAAGAAGTTTGAACACGGACAGGTGCGTTAAGTGTTACGGTCGATTCGGCCAAATCCAGCACTGCTAAAGCCTGCTCAAACCTCACCGAAGGGAAATCATCAATAAACTCAGCAATTGTATGTCCTCCCTTCACATAATCGAACAAGTTCTTGACTGGAACCCGTGTATTGAAAAACACAGGTGTTCCACTCTGGATATCCGGGTGTATGGTGATGAGTTGGTTCATAGCTGAGCGCATTACAACTGTAAACAAATACAACTTAGCAAAAGTGTCCTGGTAAATAAGAAAGCATATGAAATTCTCCCAAATTCTCCTATCAATCCTACTCGCCATTGCGCTATGGGCGTGTGGTACGAAAGCCGAAAACAAACAAGCCGAAAAAACCGACGAAACAGTCGTTCCTATCAAACTCTCTCCCGTAAGTACTGTGGTCCGCGCTGAACCTGTTATTGCTTCAGGATTGGTCTCTTCTGACCAGGAAGCCCGGTTATCGTTCAAAATCGGCGGTATTATCAATCGTATGTACGTGGATGAAGGACAAACTGTCCGTAAAGGTCAATTACTGGCGACCCTCGATCTGACTGAAATCAATGCCCAGGTCAATCAAGCCCAACTGGCTACCGAAAAAGCAGAACGTGATCTGAGCCGGGTAAAAAGCCTGTATGCCGACACAGCCGCCACGCTTGAGCAGCTTCAGAATGCCACAACTGGCCAGAGCGTAGCAAAGCAAAATCTGACCATTGCGCAGTTCAACCAGAATTATGCCCAAATCCGCTCAACGGTCGATGGAACTGTTACCCGTAAAATCGCTAATACAGGAGAGATAACCGCTCCAGGCGCTCCCATTTATCTGATTTCATCGAACCGACCCGGTGACTGGGTTGTGCGCGTGGGTGTATCCGATAAAGATTGGGCACGACTTCGGATCGGAAACAAAGCCAGCATCAAACTCGACGCCTACCCAGATCGAACGTTTACAGGCACCGTGAGTGAACTGGCCCAGGCTGCCGATCCAGTTAACAAGTTGTATGAAGTTAAGATCAGCATCAACGCGGGTGGTGCAAAACTGGCTCCGGGTCTATTTGGCAAAGTAACGCTTGTACCTGCCCAGAACCGCAGCTATGCACTTGTTCCCGTCGAAGCCATTGTAGAAGGTAACGGAAAGGAGGGGTTCGTATATGTGCTGGCCGATGACAACCGGGGTGCCGGACCGCTGCACGTCCGAAAGACACCCGTCCAGATTGGCTTTCTGGACGGGGATAAGGTACTACTCACTAATGGATTGGCCGGAGTGAAGGATGTGGTCACGGCTGGCTCAGCCTACCTAACCGAAGAATCAAATGTGGTGGTGAAAGAATGAAAAATGAATAATGCAGAATGGATAATAAATTCTGAATTTCATGGAAGAGCAAAATAGTGAATTCTGGGTTTTTGAGCCGGGAGTAGCTTATGAATCCAAGCCAAATGCAATTCTTGAAAAATCATTCGCTTTTGCTATTCGAATTATTAGGCTTCATAAATGGCTTCTTAGCAAACACATTGATATCGCTCCTCTAGCTAAGCAAATTCTAAGAAGTGGTACAGCAATTGGGGCCAATGCAGAAGAAGCAGATGTCGCTTATACTAAAAAAGAATTTGCCTCAAAGCTTGGAATTTCACTTAAGGAAGCTAAAGAAACCAGATACTGGCTCCGCTTATTGGAAGCTACTGATTATATAGACGAAGCCATGTTTTCATCTTTGAATGCAGATAATAATGAATTAATGCGTTTGCTGATCTCAATTTTAAAAACAACTAAAGAGAATTTGTAATGGCTAGTGCAGACGGTATAACCATGAGCTATATCGATATCCTCACGAATTAGCTTTCAATCTGCAAGACCATTATTCATTTTCCATTAATCATTATACATTATGCTGTCTCAATTTTCCGTCAAAAACTGGCAGTTTATGCTAGTGCTGTTTCTAGGCGTAGCTGCACTCGGCATTAACTCACTACTGAACATGCCTCGGGGCGAAGACCCTGAATTTACGGCCCCCACCTACATTGTAGCGGTCATTTATCCAGGTACCGACGCCCTCGATATGGAGAAACTAGTCGTGGACCCAGGCGAAGCACGTTTTAATTCGCTGGAAGATATGGGTCACGTTATTACCAACGTAGACGATGGCTTAGCCGTATTTCGGATTGAATATGATTACGGCGTTGATCCTGACGAAAAATACCAGGAAATAATTCGGGAAGTAAATGCACTTAAGAGCGAACTTCCTTCCGACATCTACCGAATCGACATCAAGAAATTTTCGCCCACCGATGTCAATATTGTCCAGGTCGCACTTTTATCGGAAGTGGCTTCTACAAAAGAACTGGGCGACTATGCCGACAAGCTGAAAAAGGAATTTGAAAAAATCAAAAGCCTCAAAAACGCTGAAGATTGGGGTTATCCGGCATCGGTTGTCCGGGTATCGCTCAATATCGAGAAAATGGCCCAAAACGGCATAGCCGTCAACCGCGTACTGGGTGCCTTGCAGGCCGAGAACTTAAATATTCCGGGTGGAAATATTCAGGCTGGAACGCGAAAATTCAACGTTAAAACATCAGGTGATTATCAGTCGCTCGACGAAATTAGAAATACGATTGTATCGACCAATGGGCAGAAAATCATTTACCTGCGCGATGTTGCCGATGTTGATTTTAATTACGAAGACGAAACCTACCTTACCCGACTCAATGGCCATCGGGCGGTATTGGTAACGGCTGGACAAAAAACGGGGGAAAATATTGCCAAAGTAGGTCAACTATTAAACCCAGTTATTGACCGATTTGCAAAGACGCTACCTCCCCATATCACACTTGTTAAAAACTTCGACCAGACGGTCAGTGTCAACAAACGGCTCGATCATTTCGTACAGGATTTTGGACTGGCTATTCTACTGGTATCACTTACCTTATTGCCGCTGGGATTCCGGGCAGCCATAGTGGTCATGATTTCGATTCCACTGTCATTGGCAATTGGGCTGGCTGGCCTCGACCTATTAGGCTTTAGTATCAACCAGTTAAGCATTGTTGGGCTTATTGTGGCTTTGGGCATCCTGGTCGATGATTCAATCGTCGTCGTCGAAAATATTGAACGTTATCTCCGTGAGGGCTATTCCAAACGCGAAGCCGCTATTAAAGCCACCAGTCAGATTACCCTGGCCGTAATTGGCTGTACAACAACGCTGATTCTGGCATTTCTACCGCTTCTTTTCCTGCCCGAAGCCTCCGGCGATTTCATTCGTTCGCTGCCGATGGCCGTTGTCACTACCATTCTGGCATCGCTGTTTGTTTCGCTGACTATTGTTCCCTTTCTATCGAGCCGGATTTTGAAAGAAGAACATAACCCCGAAGGTAACATCTTTATGCGGGCACTGAAAAAACTCATCAGCGGGTCGTATAGTCGTTTGTTGCACTGGGGTTTACGCCATCCGGTCGTTACGTTGCTGGTTGCGGGTGTGTTATTTACCGGGGCCTTATCCATGTTCAAGATGGTTGGATTTGCCCTGTTTCCCGCTTCGGAAAAGCCTCAGTTTCTGATCAATATTGAAACGTCCGATGGCACTAGCCTGTCAGAAACCGACCGGGTCGCTCGCTACGTAGAAGGTGAATTGAAACGCGAACCAGAGGTCAAGTATATCACAACGAATGTAGGCCGTGGTCAGCCCCGGATTTATTATAACGTTATTCAGCGTAATGAATCGCCTAATTACGCTCAGTTTTATGTTCAGCTGGTCGATCTTGAGCCAGCCGAAAAGCGTGTATTGATCGATAAGCTACGTGAGCGGTTTAAATATTACCCCAATGCCAAGATTGAAGTAAAGGATTTCGAGCAAGGCCCCGACCAGGAAGCGCCCGTTGCTGTCCGTGTATTTGGAGAAAACCTCGATACGCTAAAAGTAATGGTATCACGCGTAGAAGCGGCTTTCAAACAAACCCCCGGCCTGATTTACGTCAATAACCCTCTTTCCAATCAGAAAACGGATTTACGCGTACGTATCAACAAAGAAAAAGCCGGTTTATTAGGGATTTCGATTGCCGATGTTAACCGTACGATCCGGCTGTCCATTGCTGGTCTGAATGTAGGTACATTTAAGGAACCCAACGGCGACGATTATACTATTAATGTGACGCTCCCCAAAGGCAAAGTGGCCGATCAACGCGTTTTGAGCGATCTGTACGTCAACACACTAACGGGATCAGCCGTACCCCTTCGCCAAATTGCCGATCTGGAGTTTGAGAGTAGCATGAACCAGATTCGTCACTACGACAAAGACCGCTACGTAACCATTACGGGTTTTGTAAAAACGGGCTATCTGGTCGATAATGTCTTCAACGATGTGCTGGCAAAACTGGACAAGATGAAGTTTCCCAGTGGCTTTACCTACAAAGCGGCAGGCGAACTCGAAAGCCGGGAGAAATCGTTCGGTGGGTTAGGCACAATTATCCTGATAACTATCTTCGGATTTATTGCCGTACTGGTATTAGAGTTCGGCACCTTCAAGAGTACACTGATTGTCTTGTCGGTGATTCCATTAGGCGTTATTGGAGCGGTGCTGGCGCTGTATTTTACCGGCAATCCGTTCTCGTTTGTAGCGGTTATCGGCCTGATCGCCTTAATCGGTATCGAAGTCAAAAACTCGATTCTGCTGGTCGATTTCACCAACCATCTACGCGAAGAAGGCATGTCGCTCATAGATGCGATTCAGGAAGCAGGCGAAATTCGATTTGTGCCGATTGTCTTAACCTCACTGACTGCCATTGGCGGCTTAATACCACTCGCTATCGAAGGAAATCCGCTGTATTCGCCACTAGCCTGGGTACTTATCGGCGGGCTCATTTCCAGCACCTTACTTTCTCGTGTAGTAACGCCTGTATTGTACAAATTGCTACCGCCACGAGTTGAGGTTAAAGCAGTTGAAGCCGAGCCTGAGTTAGTATAATCGTCAACTCCCCGAAAATTCAAAACTTTCGGGGAGTTGCTTATCGCTAGCGCACCATCACCTGAATCACTTTCCGTTGACTATTCGTCTGTATGTCGAGCCAGTACAACCCTGCTGATAGCGGCCGCTCGACAATAAAATCGGCCTCACCAGATTGGTATTCCAATCGACCGGCAATAGCTTGTCCAGTACGAGTCACCAGGCGTACGGTAGCTCCGTCGGCGTTCCACAAGCGCAGATGAATACGGTCGGGATTAGCAGGATTAGGGAACACCGAAATAACGGGTTCACTCACCTGAATAATGGCTGATATTGGCTTATAGACATGAATCGTCCCGTCGAAATCAACTTGCTTTAACCGATAGTAGTTGATTCCGGGGAGTGGATCGCTATCAATCAGGCTGTAACTCTGTCGCTCGCTCGTAGTCCCTTTGGCCGCTACTTGCCCAATTAGTTTATACTCACCCAAATCGCTGCTTCGTTCCACAACAAACGTATCGGCATTATACTCAGAGGTAGTTGCCCAGGCCAGTTGAACCCGGTCGCCATCGGACTTGGCCGTGAATGAAAGTAGCGTAACGGGCAACGATGAACCATTTATCTGAATTTCATCCAACTTGAGTGTACCTCCACCAGCAGCTGGCTGACAAGCATAAATGCGAAAGGTAATAGCCGACGATTGATTGATAAAGTTCGCACCATTGAGCGTAATTGAAGCCGTTTGATAAGACGTAGAGGTTGTATTGGTGTAAATATCACTAGCAAACCCATCGGCACTTGATCGAACATAGATCTGTTGAGGACCCTGAGCAGAGCGAGAAAAGGCAAATGAAAGGGATGCTAGAGTGACGTGAGCGGTTCCCTGAGGCTGCACCGAAAATTGAACATACTCGGTTTGATTACATAATGATGTGGACCAGTTCTGTATGTTGACACCCAAGTTCACATAGCCGCTGGTGTAGGGATTAATCGCTATCTTATTGACGCCCGTATAGCTGACTGACGAAACAGCTATCAATGGATTTGACGAGCTTCCGTTATCATTTCCTTCAAAACTCCATGCACCTGTAAACGGGGCCGTTTGAGCCATTGCCATTTGCCCAATAAGCAACCCCAGCAACACAGCAACCGTATATTGTTTTCCCATGTATGCGGACTATTTAGCGAATTCGCCTATTTGACCGCAAAACAGGAATAAGTCACTTAGTACACAAATTCACCGACTTCGCTCTTAATGGTCACTCGCTTGCCTTCGTAGGATTCTACATGCCCGATTAGCTGCGCATCAATACCAAACGATTGCGCAATCTCAATGACACGCTGGGCGTATTCTTCCGGCAAATAAACCTCCAGCCGATGCCCCATGTTGAACACCTTATACATTTCCTGCCAGGCTGTTCCACTTTCGCTTTGGATCAATTGAAACAAAGGAGGAATAGGAAATAGATTGTCCTTGATGATATGCAGGTTATCGACAAAGTGAAGCACCTTCGTCTGGGCTCCTCCCGAACAGTGAACCATACCGTGAATCTGCTGCCGAAGCTCATCCAGCAGGACTTTGGCTACGGGGGCATAGGTACGGGTGGGCGAAAGAATTAGTTGCCCAACGGTGGGGTGTACTATCTGCGAATCAGTAGTAGCGATGTCAATAGTGTCCGTCAGTTTTTTGGAGCCGCTATAAATCAGGTTGCGATCAACGGCCGGATCGAAACTCTCAGCATATTTATCGGCCAGGTAATGGGCCAACACATCATGTCGGGCGGAAGTCAGGCCATTACTGCCCATGCCTCCATTATAACTCGTTTCGTAGGTTGCCTGCCCAAACGAAGCTAGTCCAACAATGACATCGCCCGCCTGAATGCGGTCGTTGCTGATGACCTGATCGCGTCGCATGCGGGCAATAACCGTACTGTCCACAATAACCGTACGAACCAGATCACCCACATCGGCCGTTTCGCCCCCCGTACTGTAAATCTCGATACCATGCTCACGTAGCATCTGAAGCACTTCTTCGGTACCGTTTATGATTTCGGCGATGACTTCACCCGGTATCAGGTTTTTATTCCGCCCAATGGTCGAAGAAAGGAGCATGGGACCAGTAGCACCTACACAAATAAGGTCGTCGGTATTCATCACCACGGCATCCTGAGCAATGCCTTTCCAGACATTCAGATCGCCCGTTTCACGCCAGTACAGATAAGCCAGTGACGATTTTGTGCCCGCCCCATCCGCATGCATAATGGTACAAAAGGCCGGATCACCCGCAAGTGTGTCGGGTACGATTTTACAAAACGCTTTTGGGAAAAGGCCCTTATCGAGCTGGGCAATCGCGTTATGAACGTCTTCTTTACTGGCGGATACCCCGCGCTGTGCATAGCGGTCCATTCAACAATGAATAATGGATAATGAACGATGAATACAGGACAAAGGTAAGTACGTTCTACCAGTCGTTCTTCATCATTCAGTGTTCATTATCCATTTTACTGTATTCTTTAATAGACAATTCCTGCTTCGGCTCGAACCGCATCCAGTAGTTGCATGAGGTTTAGGCTATCGTCGAGCGACCAGAGTGGGCTTTCCTTTTTCCCTTCAGCCAGGCAGCTCATCACGTGTTTGGCTTCATAATCGTACCCGTGAGTATCCCGCTCGAAAGCGAATGTTTCTGATGTGCCATCTTCCCGATTCAGGGTAATGCCTTTTGTTTCATGGAATCGACTGTGAATCCGAATCTGTCCCGTTTCACCTTGGATGATCCCCAGACAATCCGTAGCCGCCAGCAGGCAGCTATCCAGTAAAGCCACCTGTCCGTCGGCATAGGTCAGCACCATACCACATTGTTCGTCAACACCTGTGGAACTGAACGTTGCCGATGCCTTAACAGTAGTTGGCTTCCCTAAAATTAGATATGACAAAAACAAGGGGTAAATACCGATATCGAGCAGAGAACCGCCACCAAGCGCTTTATTGAACAAGCGTTTTTCGGGTAAAAATGGAGCTTTAAAGCCAAAATCAGCTTTTACCGAAACGACTTTCCCTATGGCCCCCGATTTAACCAGATCCAATGCAAACACAATACCAGGCATAAAGCGGCTCCAAAGCGCTTCCATCAGAAATACACCTTTCGAACGGGCCGCTTCAACCATTCCCCCAACCTGTTCGCCATTCATTGCGAAAGGTTTCTCGCCCAATACAGCTATACCCCCATTCAGCAGCATCATTACATTTTCATGATGTTTGACATGGGGCGTGGCCACATAAACTACGTCTAGATCTGGCAGTGTTAGCAGCTCTTCGTATGAGCCAAAAGCATGTGGGATAGAATAAGCTTCAGCAAATTCAGCCGCCCGTTGCCGGTCGGAGGAGGCAACGGCATAGAGTTGGGCATCAGGCACTGTAAGTAAATCCTGTGCAAATTTGTGGGCAATACGGCCCGGCCCTAAAATCCCCCAGCGGGTCATGGTACGGTCAGTTAATTGGGCTATAGGATAAATTGAGTCGTTTGACACCTGCCAAATAAGCTCTTTTTTTCTAAGTTGCGACCTCACCAATACCTCTTTCTGTGAAATACACCCCGTTATGGCTCTTTTTTATCGGTTTTCTGTGCGTCTGTTCGCCCGCAATAGGTCAGATCGTTGAACAACCTGACCCATTACGACCTTCAATGCCTACCGCTGATTCAACCAAAACGAACGCTACCAGTACTGACTCAACGACAACCAACGCAGCCACAGTACACCAGGATACCGTAGTAAAGCCGCCCGATCCGATCTTCCGGTATCGACTGACTGCCGATGGTACCATTACCGCAGGTAACGTCAATCGGACTTTACTTCAACTGACCGGCTCCTTCGATTATCAGCTTAGTAATTACTTCAAGCTGTCGAGCAACCCCTCATTTGTATATGGTCAGCAAAGCGGCATCCTGGCAGAACGAGAATGGTTTGGCGATTTTCGTACAACGTTTCGGCATGAAAAGCGGCTATATTATCTTGCCTTTGGATCCTACGAACGAAGCAATTTGAGGCAAATCAACCACCGTTGGACAGTGGCCGCCGGGATGGGTTATAAACTTCTGAACCGAAAGCGGGCATATATTTCGATTACCGATGTGCTTATGCAGGAGTATACGGATTTTATCGAGCTGGCTGACATAAACATCTTCCGAAATTCAACCCGGCTGTTTGGTGAGTATTCGTTTGATAACGACCGTTTTAAAGTAACCCATACAGCCTATTATCAGCCCGCTTTGGGGCAATATAACGTTCGGTGGAACGCCAGCGTGAGTGTTCAATTTCAATTCACAAAAGTGATCAGTCTGCGTTCGACGGTTGCCAACGCCTATGAAAGCCTGGTTGTACCGGGTCGGCAGAACAACGATTTCCGCTTTACGATGGGATTGGTGTATGAAAAACAGTGATAGGAGTGAGAAGTGAGGAGTGAGAATGGCTGACGCATGTTTTTTTTCTTGCGTCAGCCATTCTCACTCCTCACTTCTCACTCCTATCACTGTTTTACTGTTTATCGGGGAATGGAATAATCAGTTTTTCACCACGGGTTGCTATATCTTTTGTGCGTTTATTAGCTCGCATGATAGCCTCTTTGCTAACCCCATACTTTTCAGCGACAACACGTAGTACATCGCCCGGCCCAACGGTGTGAACGGCCATCACTTTCACATTCAGTTTAGTAATCCCTGCTTTGACATCACTTTCCGACACGCCCGGATTCATTTCTTTCAGCGTGCTGATTTTCATATTGTACCGATTGGCGACCCCATAAAACGTTTCACCTGAACCTACTGTATACGTACTCGTTACCCCGCCTGGCTTGATCTTTGGCTTTTCGATTACCTCTTCCGCTTTAGGTTTCTCCTCCTTCGGCTTCTCGACAGGCTTCTCCACTTTAGGTTTTTCAGCAGGCTTTACGGCTTCCGGCTTATCTCCAGGTGCTGGTTTTCCATCCGTTGTTTCCCGGTTATCTTCCGCGACCTCCTCCGCATTGGCATTCGCTTCGGGGGCATCGTCAGGGGGTGTTGCCTGTGATAAGTCGACTGGTGCCGGCTGCGATGATGTATCTACCTCTTCAGGCGACATCAGCATGTCGGGGTCGTTCTGCGCCAGTGGTTGCTGCGACGTGGTATCGAGGGCTACGTTCGTCAGTTCATCCGAACCGTTCGTGTCGTCTGTAATATAGTCGTAACCGATGTATAGCAAAGCAGCAATCAGCCCTACCAGCACGACAAGCGTGATGGCTGGCAAATTGGAGTTTGCGGCTGGACGTGGATTGGATTGTTGGCTTTCCGTTGCCATGGTTTACTTAATTACAGGTAGTGAATAACGTAAAGTAGCAGATTCAACTCATTTCGCACTATTGGCTAAGTCAGAACTCATCTGGGCGACCTTTTCCTTCAGACCTTCTTTAAACTGACTTAATTTTTCGGCAACGGTATCGTCAAACGTCCCGACGATCTGAGCCGCCAGAATCCCGGCATTACGGGCGCCATCGAGTGCCATAGTTGCCACAGGTACACCGCCGGGCATTTGTAGGATAGACAAGACCGAATCCCAACCATCGATGGAATTACTTGATTTGACAGGAACGCCGATGACGGGTAACGTAGTCAGCGACGCAACCATTCCGGGTAGGTGAGCGGCCCCGCCTGCACCAGCAATAATTACCTTAATTCCCCGATTACGGGCCGTCTTTGCATACTCGACCATTTTTTCGGGCGTCCGATGGGCCGAAACAATATCCATTTCCCACGATACTCCCAACTCATTCAGGATGTCGGCAGCCTCCTGCATCACCTTGCGGTCCGAAAGGCTACCCATTATAATACCTACCATTCAGATGAACTAACTTGACTCTCTGCGAAATAACGCAGATTACCGGACAATCACGCACCGTTATCGCTAATTTTTATTTGGCTATGGAATCGAAAGCCATAGCCATAAATGGTTAATCACCCTTCAATCCAAGGTATAGTCGCATAGCGACGAAAGGTTTATAGCAAACTAAACAACGTTAAAATCCCCCAGGTTGCGTAGCGACCAAACAAAGGCATTTGTTAAAAATTCGCAATAAATGTTAAAAGCTTACTGCCTAGTTAGAAAAATGCACTGCTTTGTCAGACTTAAAATCAGGTATTATGAAGCGATGGTTATTTTTTTTCTCCCTATGGTCGATTAGCCAAACCTACGCACAGACGAACCGGCTTGACGATCTATGTCAGGTATTCCATTTGCCCGATGGCAAAGACACCACAACATTTATCGTTTTTGGCACGAAGGAAGATCTAAAGGTTAAAAAGCCACTATTCTTATTCCGACAGGGTTCTCAACCCATGCCGCTCATTGTCCAGGATAGTGGCAAGTACTATATTATAGCTTCTTCGTTTCATTTTCGGACATATAAAGACTCGTACCATTTTGTTATGGTGCAAAAACCAGGTGTTCGTCTGGTGGCTACACAGCAATTTCTGGACAACTACCAGAAAGCAATGCGTACAGGAAATGTTACACCCGAGTTTATCAGTCAGAAATATATCGAGAATAACTACCGCGAACGATACGTAGCCCAGTGTAACCGGGTCATCAATTACCTCATCAAACAACCTTGGGTCGATACACACAAAGTAGTATTCTGTGGCGGCTCAGAAGGGTTTACAGTTGGAGCGGATCTGGTTGCGAATTACAATCGGCATATAACCCATACTATCCTGTTTTCGGGTCATAGTGGCCGACGGTTCGAAAATCCAATTTATTCAACACGCCAACAGATTGATAAAGGAGAGATAAGCCCTGAAGAAGGCCAAAAACAGATTGAATCCCTATACGCCTGGTGGGCCGACATCCAGAAACACCCCACCGCCCTGACCAATTCACCCGGCGATACATACCGGGCCTGGAAATCATTTTCGATCCGCAACCTGGATAACCTGTTACGCATCAGTGTTCCTTTATATATTGCTTATGGTACGGCCGACAAAGAAATAGCTCCAGGACTTGACTACCTGCCGTTGGAATTTATTGAGAAGGGCAAAACAAACCTTACCCTGAAAGCTTACCACGACCACGATCATCAGTTTTTTAAACTCAAACGCGATTCAACCGGACAAATTATTGATAAAGAATATAATGGCGAGGCCGTGGCCAAAGATTGGATGGAATGGCTCGATCAAAAAGCTATCAAAACTTCTTTAAAATAAATTTTCTATTTCTCATAACTATTTACTAATTTTGCACTCCCAAACTCGAATACACAAATCAACAACATACGAGGGTGAAGGTCCGTACTGCGGAAACCATACCTGACTTTTGGGCAAACAAGCCTTGCTAGCCAAGTTTTTGTATGCCCGTGAAAGGTCAGGTGCAGTGCGCCCGACCTTTTTTGTTGTTTCTGGGGCTGATTTTTAGGCAGATATAGGATTCGTCTGATTATTTCTCTAATTTTGCGGCCCGATTCGGAAGGTCCGAGTTGGAAAAGCGTATCTAAATTTTACCTGCTTACTTTAAACAAACACAAATGTCTGGTTTAATTGGCAAGAAAATCGGGATGACCAGTGTGTACAATGCGGACGGGCAGGCTCTGGCATGTACAGTCATTGAAACGGGTCCCTGTGTTGTAACACAAGTTCGTAGCATCGAAAAAGATGGCTACAAAGCTGTGCAGCTTGGTTATGGCGAAAAGAAAGAAAAGCACAGCAACAAGCCGGAGTTGGGCCACTTCAAAAAAGCGGGTACCACGCCTAAGCGCAAACTGGTTGAATTTAAAGAATTCACTCAGGAGCTGAATCTGGGCGATACACTTACGGTAGCCGATGTCTTTACTGAATCTGACTTCGTTGATGTAGTTGGAACAGCAAAAGGTCGTGGTTTCCAGGGCGTTGTGAAACGTCACGGATTCGGTGGTGTGGGCGGTCAAACGCACGGTCAGCACAACCGGGGTCGTCACCCAGGTTCGATTGGTGCCTGTTCGTTCCCATCGCGCGTGTTCAAAGGTCTTCGTATGGCCGGCCGTATGGGCGGCAACCGCGTAACGGTGCAAAACCTGCGTGTTCTGCGTATTCTGCCTGAGCAAAATCTGATTGTTATCAGCGGTTCAGTTCCCGGAGCTAAAAATTCATACGTTATTATCGAGAAGTAGGCCATGGAAGTAATCGTATATAACAGCAAGGGCGAAGACACAGGCAAAAAGGTCACCCTTTCGGAAGAGATCTTCGGTATTGAGCCGAACCAACACGCGATTTACCTCGACGTGAAACAGTACCTGGCCAACCAGCGTCAGGGAACCCACAAAGCAAAAGAACGTGCTGAAGTTGCCCGTTCAACCCGTAAGCTGAAGAAACAAAAAGGTACAGGCGGAGCCCGTGCAGGTAGCGCCAAATCACCTGTTTTCGTGGGTGGTGGTACCGTTTTCGGTCCACGTCCCCGTGACTATAGCTTTAAGCTGAACAAAAAAGTAAAATCGCTGGCTCGCCAGTCGGCTTATGCCGTTAAAGCTCGGGCGAACAGCATTTCAGTGATTGACAGCATCTCTCTGGAGGCTCCCCGCACCAAAGATTACATT
Organism: Spirosoma sp. 48-14; assembly: GCF_001898575.1. Taxonomy (GTDB): domain Bacteria; phylum Bacteroidota; class Bacteroidia; order Cytophagales; family Spirosomataceae; genus Spirosoma. Next base: position 50,896 of record NZ_MKUD01000002.1, on the reverse strand, counting down.
CAGTTCCTGAATGATCTGAACGTATCTGGCCGCAAAACGCTCCTGATTCTGCCAGACGTAAATACGAATGTAGTTTTGTCGAGCCGGAATGTTCAAAAGGCGAAAGTAACGACCGCTGCACAGGTAAATACGTACGATCTGATGAATGCCGATCAACTGCTCATCAGTGAAGAAGCGCTGTCAACCATCCAAACCTTGTTTGAGAAATAATCATGAGCGTACTGAAACGACCAATCGTCACTGAAAAAATGACGGGCCTTAACAAGCAGGGGAAGTATGCTTTTGAGGTTGATCTGAAAGCCAACAAACTCGAAATCGGCAAAGCCATCGAGAAAATGTATGGCGTTAACGTTGAGGCTGTCAACACCATCCGGACTTTCGGAAAGCGTCGCAGCAAAAACATCAACGGACGCATTGTATCGGGTAAAACCCCTACAACGAAAAAAGCAATCGTAACGGTTGCAGAGGGCGAAGTAATTGACATTTACGCTGACCTGTAAACCGAGCCTTGCTCTATCACTTAATCAGTCATGGGAGTTAAAAAACTAAGACCCGTAACACCGAGTACACGTTTTCGCGTGGCACCCGATTTTGCGGAAATCACCACCTCCAAGCCGGAAAAAAGCCTGCTGGAGCCCCTCAGAAAAACCGGTGGCCGGAACAACGAAGGTCACCGCACTATGCGCTACATAGGTGGCGGTCATAAACGGCATTACCGTATTATTGACTTCAAGCGCGACAAAGTCGGCCAATCAGCCGAAGTTTTGACTGTAGAATACGATCCAAACCGTTCGGCCCGCATCTCGCTGGTACAATATGCCGATGGTGAGAAGCGCTACATTATCGCCCCTCAGGGAATCACTGTTGGTCAGAAAATCACGTCGGGCACTGGCTCTACTCCTGATGTAGGGAATGCACTGCCGCTATCTGAAATGCCACTTGGTACGATCGTCCACAACATCGAACTGACACCTGGTAAAGGTGGATCGATGGCCCGCTCGGCGGGTACCTACGCACAATTGGTAGGTCGTGAAGATAAGTATGCAATTCTGCGTCTGCCATCGGGTGAAACCCGCCGTGTACTAAGCGCTGGTATGGCAACTGTTGGTTCGGTATCTAACCCAGATCACATGAACGTCGTAACGGGTAAAGCGGGCCGGAACCGTTGGTTAGGTCGTCGTCCACGCGTTCGGGCTGTGGTTATGAACCCCGTCGATCACCCAATGGGTGGTGGTGAAGGCCGGGCTTCCGGTGGACACCCACGTTCACGCAACGGCCAGTTTGCGAAAGGTCAGAAGACCCGTAACCGCAACAAGGCATCTGAAAGCATGATTATTAGCCGACGCAAAAAGTAACAGATAACAATGGCACGTTCACTTAAAAAAGGCCCATATATTGATTTCCGCCTGGATAATAAAGTACAGGCACAGAATGAATCGGGCAAGAAATCGGTCATCAAAACCTGGTCGCGTCGCTCGATGATTTCGCCAGATTTCGTAGGCCACACCTTCGCCGTTCACAACGGTAACAAGTTTATCCCGGTTTACGTAACGGAAAACATGGTAGGTCACAAGCTTGGCGAGTTTTCACCAACCCGCAATTTCCGGGGGCACACCGCAAAGAAAGACAAGGGCAAACGATAAACTAGCAGGGAGCCCGGTGCAGGGCAATAGAAACCCCAAGCACCTCGCTCCGAGCCATAAAAAAACATGGAAGCAGTAGCAAGACTTAGAGATGTGCCCACGTCACCCCGTAAGATGCGGTTAATAGCCGACCTGATTCGTGGTCAGCGCGTTAGCCGGGCGTTGGGTCTATTAAAATATCAGCCACAGGCTGGTGCCGCCGTATTGCAGAAAGTGCTTTTGTCGGCCGTTGCCAACTGGCAGCAGAAAAATGAAGATGAGCGGATTGAAGACGCTGATCTGTACGTGAAAACGGTTTTTGTTGATGGCGGTCCTATGCTGAAGCGCCTTCGCCCAGCTCCTCAAGGCCGTGGCCACCGGATTCGGAAGCGCTCGAACCACATTACAATCGTAGTTGATAGCGCAGCTCAATCCCTGTTGCAATCGGCAGAAGCAGAAACCCCTGAAAACGAACAATAAGAAGAAATGGGACAAAAAATAAATCCAGTTGGCCTGCGACTTGGTATTGTTCGGGGCTGGGAATCGAGCTGGTACGGTGGAAAAGAGTTTTCGGATAAACTCGTTGAAGACGAAAAAATCCGGAAATACGTAGCCGCCCGTATTCCGAAAGGAGCCATTGCTCGGGTAGTTATCGAACGTACGCTGAAGCGTGTAACGCTCACAATCCACACAGCCCGTCCGGGTATTGTGATTGGTAAAGGGGGCGGAGAAGTCGATAAGATCAAAGAAGAATTGAAGAAGATTACGGGCAAAGATGTCCAGATCAATATCTTCGAGATCAAACGGCCAGAAATTGATGCCAAACTGGTTGGTGAAGCCATCGCTCAACAGTTACAGGCTCGTATTTCGTTCCGTCGTGCCATGAAGCAAGCCATCCAGTCGGCGCTTCGCGTTGGTGCTCAAGGTATCAAAGTGAAAGTGTCTGGTCGTTTAGGTGGTGCTGAAATTGCCCGTTCTGAGCAATACAAAGAAGGTCGTGTACCTCTTCATACGCTCCGTGCCGACATCGACTACGCGATCTCTGAAGCCCAGACGGTATACGGTAAAATCGGCATCAAAGTGTGGATTTTCAAAGGCGAAGTCTACGGTAAGCGTGATCTGTCGCCAGCAGCCATGATGAGCCAGGCACAAGCCGGTGAGCGTTCTGCCTCTTCTAACGATCGCGGAGATCGCCGTGGCCCTCGTGGTGACCGTGATGGTAACGATCGGGGTGGTCGTGGTGGCCGCAACCGTGGTGATCGCGATAATAACGATCGGGGTGGTCGTGGTGGCCGCGGAGGTAATGACCGTGGTGGCCGTGGAGGACAGAAACGATAAACGAGTTTTTAGTTTACGGTTTACAGTTTACGGTGGGCTGATGTACGATCGGCTAACGTAAAAACCGAAAACCGAAGACCGAAAACTGTAAACTTCTTCAGAAAGATGTTACAGCCAAAAAGAACAAAATTCCGCAAACAACATAAAGGACGGATTCCTGGTATCGCATCACGCGGTCATGAGATTTCCTTCGGTACGTTCGCTATCAAATCGCTGGAACCAGGTCGTATTACGGCTCGCCAGATTGAAGCGGCTCGTATCTCCGTAACGCGGGCGATGAAACGCGAAGGCCAGGTTTGGATTCGTATTTTCCCCGATAAGCCAATTACCAAGAAGCCAGCCGAAGTACGGATGGGTAAAGGTAAAGGTGCTCCCGAATACTGGGTAGCCGTTGTAAAACCCGGCACGATTATGTTCGAAGCGACGGGTGTCGATCTGGCAACGGGTATGGAAGCCCTGCGTCTGGCCGCTCAAAAGCTGCCCGTTCGGACCAAATTTGTGGTTCGGCGCGATTATCAGGAGCAAACCGCTGAATAATACCCCAAGCGACGAACAAAATGAAAAAAGAAGATTTAAAAGGATTGTCGGTTGAGCAGCTTCGTACCGAGATTGGTGCTGAACAGGACCGACTGCTGAAATTGAAGTTTGCGCATGCTGTATCTCCTGTCGAGAATCCAATGCGTATCCGCGAGAGCCGTAAACGGATTGCTCGCCTGAACACGGAACTGACAGCTAAATCGCGGCAAGCCTAATAAGACACGACGATGGAAGAGCAACAAGCACCAGCACCGCAGGAAGAAGTAACTACGCCAGCGGCAGCTATAACAGAACAGCCAACAGCAGCCGCTCCAGCAGCGAGCGAAGCTGGTTCGGCTTCGGAGCGCAACGCTCGGAAAGAGCGTATCGGACGGGTGACCAGCAACAAGATGCAGAAAACCATCACTGTTGCGATCGACCGCAAGGTGAAACACCCTTTGTACCACAAGTTTCAGAATAAAACGAAGAAACTGACGGTTCATGATGAGAACAATGCGTGTGGAATCGGCGATATCGTTCGCGTTATGGAAACCCGCCCATTGAGCAAAAATAAGCGTTGGAGATTAGTCGAAATCATCGAGAAGGCGAAGTAAGCCATGGTACAGCAAGAATCAAGATTAGGAGTAGCCGATAACAGTGGCGCCAAAGAAGTGCTGGTTATCCGCGTTCTGGGCGGTACAGGCAAGCGGTATGCATCAGTCGGTGACAAGATTGTCGTGACAGTAAAGCAGGCCCTGTCGTCCAGCAGTATGAAAAAAGGTACAGTGTCGAAAGCCGTAGTTGTTCGGACGAAAAAAGAAGTACGCCGTAAAGACGGTTCGTACATCCGCTTCGAAGACAATGCAGCCGTGTTGCTCAACAACAACGATGAGCCACGTGGTACCCGGATTTTTGGGCCTGTAGCCCGCGAATTGCGTGAGAAGCAATTTATGAAAATCGTATCGTTAGCCCCAGAGGTACTGTAAGAAATGGAAAAGAAAGTAACGCTACCGAAACACAAATTCCACATCAAAACGGGTGATACTGTTCTGGTGATTGGCGGTAACTCGAAAGGCCAGCGTGGAGTAGTGAAAGAAGTAATCGTAGAAAAAGATCGTGCTCGGGTTGAGGGCGTCGCTATGATTACCAAACACCTGAAACCAACGGCTTCGAACCCACAGGGAAGTCTGGAAAAAACGGAAGGATCAATCCATATCAGCAATCTGAAACTGGTTGACCCTGCTACCGGCGAACCTACCCGCACAGGTCGTAAGTTGAACGACAAGGGCAAGTTGCAACGCTATTCAAAGAAGACGGGCAACTTCATCCCTGACGTTCGTAAATAACTTTAAGCAGGTCTAAGAAAATGGCAACGCCAAGACTGAAAGAGAAATATTTAAATGAGGTAATGCCTCAGTTGAAAGACAAATTCCAGTATAAGTCGGTTATGCAAGTACCGCGTCTGAGCAAAATTGTCATCAATAAAGGTATCGGAGCCGCCGTCGCTGATAAAAAATTGGTAGACGTAGGTGTTGACGAACTAACGCAGATCACTGGTCAGAAAGCCGTTGCGACGTTGTCGAAAAAGGCGGTCTCGAACTTCAAGCTTCGGGAGAAAATGCCGATCGGTGCGAAAGTAACGCTGCGTGGTGAGCGGATGTATGAATTCCTTGACCGGCTGACGACGGTGTCGTTACCCCGGGTTCGTGACTTCAAAGGCATCAGCGATAAAGGGTTCGATGGTCGCGGTAACTATACGTTCGGCGTGCAGGAACAGATTATCTTCCCTGAAATCAGCATCGATAAAGTAGCCCGTATTTCGGGGATGGACATCACGTTTGTGACGACAGCCAACACCGATAATGAGAGCTACGAGCTGCTGAAAGCAATGGGAATGCCGTTTGCTAAAAGTGGTAAATAATAACCGACACAAAGGCTAAAACAATGGCAAAAGAATCAATCAAAGCACGGGAACGGAAACGCGAAGCGTTAGTTGCCAAGTATGCTGCAAAGCGTAAGGCACTGAAAGAGGCTGGTGATTACATCGGTCTGGACAAGCTGCCCAAAAACGCATCGCCAGTTCGTCTGCACAACCGTTGCAAACTGACCGGCCGTCCTCGGGGATACATGCGCAAGTTTGGTATCTCTCGGGTTACGTTCCGCGAGATGGCATCGGCAGGTAAGATTCCAGGTGTAACAAAGGCAAGCTGGTAGTTCCAGACTCCATTTCAATTTGTAATTCAGTTTCCGTAATTTTGCGAACTTTCCTGAAAAGCAGGGGTTTGCAAGTAACGCAACGCTTAGAATGAATACAGATCCAATAGCAGATTACCTGACACGCGTCAGAAACGCTATCCGGGCAAAGCACCGGGTTGTGGAAATTCCTGCTTCCAATATAAAGAAAGAAATTACCAAAGTGTTGTACGACAAAGGCTACATCCAGAACTATAAGTTCGATGATAGCACAGCACAGGGCACTATCAAAATTGCGCTCAAGTACAACCCAACAACGAAGCAATCCGCTATCGTTGACCTGCAACGTATCAGCCGCCCAGGTCTGCGTCAATACCGGGGAGCCGATAACCTGCCACGTATCCTGAATGGCCTTGGTGTCGCTATCCTTTCAACTTCGAAAGGCGTAATGACGGATAAAGAAGCCAAAACGCTGAACGTTGGTGGAGAGGTATTGTGTTACGTCTATTAATCCGAACTGAACGATGTCACGTATAGGTAAGAAACCCATCGCCCTGCCCAGCAACGTTACGTTGTCCGTCGACGCCCAAAACGTCGTGACGGTAAAAGGGCCTAAAGGCACCCTGACCCAATCGGTTGACCCGGACATTTCGGTAGCAGTCGAAGAAGGCCAAATTCAAGTATCGCGCCCAACCGATCAGAAGCGCCATAAGGCGATGCATGGTCTGTACCGCTCGCTGGTCAACAATATGGTAACCGGTGTTAGCACGGGCTTTAAACTGGACCTCGAAATTATCGGGGTAGGTTATAAAGCAGCCGTTACGAATAACGTTCTTGAGCTTCAACTAGGCTATTCACACAATGTGTACGTAGCTGTTCCAAGTGAAATCAAGGTAACGGCCGTAACCGAAAAAGGTCAGAACCCAAAAGTGTACCTGGAAGGTTCAGATAAACAACTGCTTGGCGATGTAGCGGCTAAAATCCGTTCGTTGCGTAAAGTTGAGCCTTACAAAGGCAAAGGTATCCGCTTTATTGGTGAGCAAGTTCGCCGGAAAGCTGGTAAAACTTCGTCGAAGAAATAAGTTATTTATTGTCATTCAATTGTCATTTGATAGTCATTCCTTGTTTTTATGGCTTTACCAAATGACAATTATGGCAAGTAAATGACAACTTACTGTCAATTAAAAACAGCCTATTTGGTCGGAATCAAATAACATGGCAACGAATAAACAAGAAAGAAGACAGCGGATCAAGTACGGTATCCGGGCAAAAGTATCGGGTACGGCAGAACGTCCTCGCCTGTCGGTGTTCCGCTCTAACAAAGCGATCTACGCTCAATTAATTGATGATCTTGCAGGTCGTACACTTGCATTTGCCTCATCGGTTGAATTGAAAAGCGAAGCCGAAGGAAATACAATCGAAACGGCGAAAAAAGTAGGCCAGCGCCTGGCCGAGAAAGCAGTTGCTCAGAACATTAGCACGGCTGTGTTCGACCGTAACGGCTACTTATATCACGGTAAAGTAAAAGCACTGGCCGATGCAGCCCGCGAGGGTGGCCTTAAGTTCTAAGCGATGAATATTAATTCAGCAAGACCGACAAAATTCAACGAAGCCGACCTGAAAGAACGGGTGGTAGCCATCAACCGCGTAGCGAAGGTGGTAAAAGGTGGTCGCCGGTTCAGCTTCTCGGCAATTGTTGTCGTTGGCGATGGTAACGGCGTAGTAGGATACGGACTAGGTAAGGCTAATGAAGTAACCGACGCTATTGCCAAAGGCGTAGAAGACGCAAAGAAAAACCTGGTACAGGTTCCCCTTCTGAAGCGCACGGTTCCTCACGAAATGGAAGGTAAGTTTAGCGGTGGCTTTGTCCTGCTGAAACCAGCCGCTCCTGGTACAGGCGTTATTGCCGGTGGTGCTATGCGTGCCGTTCTTGAATCGGCTGGCGTACACGACATTCTGGCAAAATCGAAAGGGTCGTCGAACCCGCACAACGTAGTAAAAGCTACGCTGGATGCTCTGCTGAAAATGCGCTTGCCGCATCAGGTAGCTTTCCAGCGTCAGGTTAGCTTGGCGAAAGTATTTAACGGTTAATTTAAAAGGAGCAACAGACATGGCACGAGTACGCATCACGCAGGTCAGCAGCACCATTAAGCGGCCGTTATCCCAGAAAAATGCTATTAAGTCGTTAGGCTTGGGCAAGATCAACCGCAGTGTTGAACTGGAATATACCGACGCGTTGAAAGGTGCAATCAATAAGGTGCAGCACCTGGTGAAAATTGAAGAAATTTAAGTACCTTTGCGATTCTTTTGGTTTTCGGCCCGCTTTTTGTAACACCAAAGCGGCTACGGATAGCCAAAAGAATCACTTTTTACAAATAAACCAATGAATTTAAGCAACCTTACACCGGCAAAAGGTTCCGTTAGGGAGCGCAAGCGAGTCGGGCGCGGTCAAGGATCAGGTATGGGTGGGACCTCCACCCGTGGTCACAAAGGGGCGCAATCACGCTCAGGTTATAGCCGTAAAATGCACTTCGAAGGTGGTCAGATGCCCCTACAACGTCGTGTTCCGAAATTCGGCTTTAAGAACATCAACCGCGTCGAATACAAACCCCTCAATCTGGATAGTATCCAGACACTCGTTGATGAAACCAAGGCAACTGTAGTTGACCTGAATTTTCTGCTTCAGCATGGGCTGGTGAGCAAGAAAGATCTGGTTAAAGTACTGAGCCGTGGTGAATTGACCAGTGCTGTTGAAATCCATGCGCACGCTTTCTCTGCCAGTGCTAAAGAAGCCATCGAGAAAGCAGGGGGAAAGGCCATTGTGCCAGTTAAAGAAGCGAACGAGGAAGCAGCTAACTAAGTCGTAGCACGGCAACAGTCGACCTACTTTTATGAACCGACTCATCACCACGTTTAAAAATATTTTTGCAATTGACGAGTTGCGGAGTCGAATCCTCAACACGCTGTTGTTTATTACAGCGTTCCGTCTTGGCACGGCTATCGTACTGCCGGGTGTAGATCCCCAAAAACTGAACCTAAATCCGCAGGGTTTACTCGGTTTGCTGGATACTTTCCTGGGTGGTGCTTTTAGTAAAGCGTCCATTTTTGCGCTTGGGATCATGCCGTATATCTCGGCCTCGATTGCAATTCAGCTTCTAACGCTGGCTCTTCCCTACTTCCAGAAAATGCAGAAGGAAGGCGAATCGGGTCGTAAGCGGCTGAACCAAATCACGCGGGTACTTACGATTGGTGTGACGGCTGTTCAGGCCATCACGTATGTCCGTACCACTATTCCGGCAGAAGCTTTATTAATTGATCGAGGGTTATTTACCATCTCGTCTCTGTTTGTTCTAACTGCTGGTACAATTTTCTGTATGTGGTTGGGCGAGCGGATCACTGATAAAGGAATTGGAAACGGGATCTCTATGATCATAATGATCGGGATTGTATCGCGGCTTCCAGGTGCCATTATTGGTGAGCAGCAATCAAGAGGCTCTGCTGGTATCCTGATTTTTGTTCTGGAATTGGTTGCCCTCTATTTCGTTGTGATGGGTGCGGTGGTCTTGACCCAGGCTGTACGTCGGATTCCGATTCAGTATGCCAAGCAGGTCATCGGGAATAAAGTGGTTGGCGGCCAACGTCAGTATTTGCCTTTAAAGTTGAATGCTGCGGGTGTAATGCCAATTATTTTTGCTCAGGCACTGATGTTTATACCAACATACGTAGCAGGTCTGTTTGCGGAGAAAAGTGATTTTGCTGCGAGTGTGCAAAACGCTTTCCAAAGCTATACAACCTGGCAATACAACGTTCTGTTTGGTTTGCTGATTATCATCTTTACGTTCTTCTACACAGCTATCTCGGTTAACCCGACACAGATTGCTGATGATATGAAGCGGAGTGGTGGTTTCATACCCGGTGTAAAGCCAGGTGTCCAAACCTCAGATTATATCGGTACCGTTCTTGATCGGATCACGCTACCTGGTGCTGTTATGTTGGCCATTGTAGCTATCCTACCAGCTATCGCCAATCTGTTGGGTATGACCAGCGGGTTTGCTCAGTTCTTCGGCGGCACATCGTTGTTAATTATGGTTGGTGTTGTATTGGATACGCTGCAACAAGTAGAAAGCTATCTGCTCATGCGTCGCTACGAAGGTTTGATGAAATCAGGCCGTGTACAGGGGCGTACTAATGAAACGGTAGCCGCTTAATTGAAATGGCTGGTTCTGACAAAAAGGACAAGATGATTTACATTCGAAGCGAAGAAGAAATCGCTTTGATGAAAATCAGTGCACAGGTTCTGGGAAAAGCACATGCTGAAGTGGCAAAACTTATCCGACCTGGTGTTCAAACGAAGGAACTGGATAAGGTCGCAGAAACGTTTATTAAGGATAATGGTGGCACACCTTCATTCTTAGGATATAATAAGTTTCCGGCTTCGCTCTGTATTTCCGTCAATGATGTGGTGGTTCATGGTTTTCCAAGCCGCTACGAACTTCGAGACGGTGATATCGTTTCCATCGATTGCGGTGTAAAGCTAAATGGCTACCATAGCGATAGTGCCTACACGTATCCTGTCGGTAATGTGACCCCGGCCACTCGTCGGTTGTTGGCAAGAACGAAGGAGTCTCTTTATATCGGCGTTGAAAAAGCGATTGAAGGGAATCGGGTAGGCGACATTGGGTATGCTATCCAGACGTATACAGAGAAATTCGGTTATTCGGTCGTTCGGGAACTCGTAGGTCATGGCGTTGGTCAGAACTTACATGAAGCTCCTGAAGTCCCTAATTATGGCAAGCGCGGTCAAGGGCCTAAGTTGTATGAAGGCATGATTCTGGCAATTGAGCCTATGATCAACTTCGGCAAAAAGGGAGTTGTACAAGAACGTGATGGCTGGACTATTCGGACTGTTGATCGTAAACCTTCTGCACACTTTGAACACACAGTAGCTGTACGAAAGGGGAAAGCAGAGATTCTGACAACCTTTGAATACATTGAAGCAGTCACCGCGAATACAAGCCTGATGATCGAAACTTCCGAACTGATGGTAGCTTAAGCGAATATGGCAAAACAGAATTCTATAGAACAGGACGGCGTTATTTTGGAAGCCTTATCGAATGCGATGTTCCGGGTCGAACTGGCAAATAAGCACGAGGTAATTGCTCACATCTCCGGTAAAATGCGGATGAACTACATCAAAATTTTACCTGGTGATCGCGTAAAGTTGGAAATGTCGCCTTACGATTTGAGTAAGGCGAGGATTGTGTATAGGTATAAATAAGTTTTCAGGTTTCAGTTTACTGTTTTCGGTTATGCTAAAGTGCCTGACTGAACTATAAACTGAAACCTGAAAACCAGTAAACTGAAAACTTTTATCATGAAAGTTAAAGCGTCAATCAAGAAGCGCAGCGAAGACTGCAAAGTGATCCGTCGGAAAGGGAAACTGTACGTGATCAACAAAAAGAATCCCCGTTACAAACAAAGACAAGGCTAAGAATGGCACGTATTGCAGGTGTTGATATTCCAGACAAGAAGCGTGGTGAGATCGCGCTGACATACATCTTCGGCATTGGTCGGAGCCGGGCAAAAAAGATTCTGACCGACGCAGGTATCAGCGTTGATAAGAAAGCCAGTGAATGGACAGATGCTGAAGCTAGTGCTGTTCGGAATGCGATTTCGAACGAATACAAAGTAGAAGGTCAGCTACGTTCGGAAGTGCAGTTGAGCATCAAGCGATTGATGGATATCGGCTGCTACCGAGGTCTGCGTCACCGGAAAGGCTTGCCCGTTCGTGGTCAGCATACGAAAAACAACTCCCGTACCCGGAAAGGAAAACGGAAGACTGTTGCCAACAAGAAAAAAGTAACGAAATAATTAATTGGTCGCTCATCGTCATTCAGACCATTTGGCGTCATTTCCTTCGGAGATGGCAAGTAATGAGCTTCGATGACATATTGACGATTACCTAAAAACAATGGCTCAAGCAAAACGCAAAGACAAAGCGAAAAAGCGGGTGGTAGTGGTTGAACCCGTAGGTCAGGTACATATCCGGGCTACGTTTAACAACATCATCATTTCTCTTACAAACATGAACGGTCAGGTTATCTCCTGGTCTTCAGCGGGTAAAATGGGCTTCCGTGGCTCGAAGAAAAATACCCCTTATGCAGCACAAATGGCCGCGCAGAACTGTGCCGCTGTTGCCCACGATCTGGGAATGCGTAAAGCAGAAGTGTTTGTGAAAGGTCCAGGCTCCGGTCGTGAGTCGGCAATTCGCACCATCCAAAACTCGGGTATCGAAGTAACGACTATCCGGGATATTACCCCGCTGCCGCACAATGGGTGCCGGCCGCCAAAACGTCGTCGCGTATAATACGGATGACATGAATAGGGACAGGCGACATTCGGTTGTGTCTGTCCAATGTTTCACAATTATTCATTCATTGAAGAATGGCACGTTACATTGGGCCAAAAGCCAAAATTTCGCGCAAGTTCAACGAACCCATCATGGGTCCGAGCAAAGCGCTCCAGAAAAAAAATTACGGACCGGGTATGCACGGTCGGGGTCGCAAACGGAAACAGTCTGAATATGCGCTCCAATTAACTGAAAAACAAAAAGTTAAGTATACGTACGGTATTCTGGAACGTCAGTTCCGGGCTTTGTTCCACCGTGCACAGGTTCGTGAGGGTATCACGGGTGAAAACCTCCTCAAATTATGCGAAGCCCGTTTAGATAACACGGTTTATCGGTTGGGTATCGCTTCATCACGTCGGGCTGCTCGTCAATTGGTATCACACAAACATATTGTTGTGGATGGCGAAGTAGTAAATATTCCTTCTTACTCGCTGAAACCCGGCCAATTGATCGGCGTTCGTGAGAAATCGAAGTCACTTGAAGCAATTGCCGGTAGCTTAACTGCTCGGAATACAAAGCGGTATAACTGGGTTGAGTGGGATGCACAGCAAATGACGGGTAAGTTTATCAGCTACCCTGAGCGTGACCAGATTCCTGAAAACTTCAACGAGCAGGCCATCGTCGAATTGTATTCGAAGTAATAAATGGTTTTGGGTTTATGATTTACGGTTGGTCCACGCAGTTTTCGTTCGTAGTCCCACCGCAAATCATAAACCTGAGTCCAAACTAGTTTAGTCTTCACGCCAGGCAGAGAACTGCTTAAAAAATACGAAACGTATGTCCATATTAGCGTTCCAGATGCCCGACAAAGTCGTAGTGGAGAAAGCTGACGACTTTCACGGGGCGTTTGAATTCAAACCCCTTGAAAAAGGATACGGTGTAACCATCGGCAATGCGCTTCGTCGCATTCTGCTGTCATCGCTGGAAGGATACGCCATTACAAGCGTAAAATTCCCCGGTGTGTTGCATGAGTTTTCTTCAATTGAGGGCGTAGTTGAAGACGTGACCGAAATTATCCTGAACCTGAAAATGGTTCGGTTCAAAAAGATTTCGGACATGGTTGACAACAAAATTACCGTAAACATCAAGAAACAGCCAGTTCTGAAAGCTGGTGATATATCGAAATTCTCGCCATCGTTCGAAGTGCTGAATCCTGAACTGGAAATCTGCCATATCGATGATACGCGGGATTTTGAGATGGAAATTATCGTGGAAAAAGGCCGTGGGTATGTTCCGGCTGACGAACCACGGGCTAATGAGCTGCCATTTGGTCATATCCCAATTGATGCCATTTACACGCCAATCAAAAACGTGAAATATGGTGTTGATAACACACGGGTAGAGCAAAAAACGGACTATGAGCGCCTTCTTTTAGACATTGAAACAGATGGTTCGGTACACCCTGAAATTGCATTGCAGGAAGCCGCCAAGATTCTGATTCAGCACTTCATGCTGTTCTCGGATCAGACCATGACGTTTGAAACGGCTAAGCCAGAAGAAGAAAACGTAGTAGACGAAGAAGTTCTGCATATGCGGAAATTGCTGAAAACCTCGCTGGCCGACCTTGATCTGTCGGTACGTGCTTACAACTGCTTAAAGTCGGCAGATGTACGGACGCTGGGCGATCTGGTTCGGTTAGAAATTTCGGATATGATGAAGTTCCGCAACTTCGGGAAGAAGTCGCTTACGGAGCTGGAGCAACTGGTAGCAGAGAAAAACTTGACATTCGGGATGGATGTCAGCAAATACAGATTAGACGAAGATTAAAACCTAAGGAGAAGGGAAAAAGGAAAAGGGAAAAGGAGCAAAGCTCCTCCCTTCTCCCTCCTCCCTTCTCCCTTCTCCAAGAAAATGAGACACGGTAAAAAAGATAATCACTTAGGCCGGACACATTCGCACCGCGAAGCGCTGTTACAAAATCTAGCGACATCGCTGATTATGCACAAGCGTATTGAAACGACGGTTGCAAAGGCGAAAGAACTTCGCAAATTCGTAGAGCCTATTCTGACGCGAGCAAAAGACGATACTTATCAGAATCGTCGGGTGATCTTTCAGACACTCCACAATAAAGAGACCATCAAAGAATTATTCGGTACGGTTGCTGACAAAATCGCCAGCCGTCCTGGTGGTTATACCCGGATTATTAAATTGGGTAGCCGTCTGGGCGATAATGCTGAGACCTGTCTGATCGAACTGGTTGATTTCAATGAGCTGCTGATTGCTGCTGCCGCTGAGAAAACCGCTGCAACAACCAAAACTCGTCGGAGCCGTCGGAGCGGAAGTCCACGTCAGGCTGTTGCTGCAACAGATGCTGAAGCAACTCCTGCAACAGAAGCGCCAGCCGAAGAAGCTCCGGTTGCTGCCGCCCCATCGGGCGATGATCTTACCAAGATTGAAGGCATTGGCCCTAAAATCGCTGAGTTGCTGAATAACGCAGGTATTACTACCTTTGCGCAGTTGGCCGACGCACAAGACGAAGCTGTTCAACAAGTATTGGTTGATGCTGGTCCTCGTTTCAATGTGCATGACGCTACAACCTGGAATGAACAGGCAGCTCTGGCCCGCGATGGCAAATGGGATGAACTGGCAGCATTACAGGATCGTTTGAAAGGTGGTAAAGAAGCCGAAGAATAGTGATTCAGAAACACGTCATATGGAAATGGGTTAACCTCAACGGTTAGCCCTTTTTTTTAATATTTCAAGCTCAAACGCATACATGAAACATACGAAGCAACCTGAAGCATTGTTGGTTTTACAGGATGGAAGCGTATATCGCGGTCTGGCGCTGGGTAAAATCGGGACAGCCGCCGGCGAAATCTGCTTCAATACCGGCATGACCGGCTACCAGGAGATTTACACTGATCCCTCCTACTATGGCCAGGTCATTATCAACACCACCTCACATATTGGCAATTACGGTGTGTTAAACAATGCCGAGCAAGAGTCGAACGGAGTGAAAATCCGGGGCATGGTGTGTAACTTCTTCTCGAATATTCATTCACGTTACACCGCCGACGGGTCGCTGCAGGAGTATTTCGAACGGGCTAATATTGTGGGGATTCACGGGGTAGATACTCGTCAGCTGGTGCGCTACATTCGATCCAAAGGGGTAATGAATTGCATCATTTCTTCGGAGATTCTAGATCCGGCGCTTCTACTGGCCGAACTCCAAAAAGTACCTGACATGGCCGGTCTGGAGCTATCCTCGGAAGTATGTACGCAAGAAGCGTATGAACAGGGCGACCCAGAAGCCAAACTTCGGGTAGCCGTATTGGATTTAGGCGTTAAGCGCAGTATTATCAGCAATTTCAACGAACGGGGTGTATTCTGCAAAGTGTTTCCAGCCCGTACTCCACACGAAGAATTAGCAGCCTGGAAGCCAAACGGTTATTTTATTGCTAATGGTCCTGGTGACCCAGCTGCTATGCCGTATGCTGTCGAGACAGTAAAGCAGGCGCTGGAAACGGATAAGCCTTTGTTTGGTATTTGCCTGGGCCACCAGATCCTATCATTGGCCAGCGGCATTTCAACCTATAAAATGCACAATGGCCACCGTGGGCTGAATCACCCCGTTAAAAACTTGATTACGGGCCATTGTGAGGTTACATCTCAAAACCATGGCTTTGCTGTGAAAGCAGAGGAAGTGATGGATACTGCAAACGTTGAGTTGACGCACATTAATCTGAACGATAAAACTATCGAGGGAATCCGTCGTAAAGACAAGCCGGCCTTTTCGGTGCAATACCACCCCGAATCGTCGCCTGGTCCACACGACTCACGATATCTGTTCGATCAGTTCGTTCAGATGATGAATGAATAACATTAAAAAAGCCTGAGATTAACCTCAGGCTTTTTTAATACGTGATTCGTAAAAAAACTACTGTAATCCGTTGATTTTGTAAGTACTGTAACTGCCCTAACAATCAGTTGGTTATAGTAGGGGTCAGTAGCTGCGCAGGAGCAGGTAGAATCTGAATTACCAGGTTCGCTTGCTCATCATTTTGTCAAGCTCGGCTCGGCTCATAGTACCTAACTCGGGGTGCCTGCTGAGCCATGTCAGGAATTCGGTTTTGATTTCATCAGTCCATTGGCTGTCAATCTGCCCTGTAGTATACCGCCCTGACTTAACAACTTCAAAACCAAACTGGTCTTTACGAACAACAAATTCACAGGTGCTGATCACCTGTTCGGCCATATGCGCTGGCACAAACAAAACTCCCTCGCGTTGGGCAATAACCAGATCGCCCGGCAGCACCATTGCACTGCCTATACGGATAGGCGTATTCAAGCCCATAAGTACCATTTCTTCCAGAAAAGACGGGTGGAAATCACGAACAAAGGCGTTGAAGCCTTTAATGTTTTCCAGTTCCTGTAAATCGCGGGCAGCACCATGAAATACAACGCCATTGCCGGTCTTACTGAAAATGGCGTTTCCCAAGGTAGCACCCATAAGAGTACCTCCGCCGATTTTACCAAATGCATCGGCCACGTACACATCTCCTTTGGTTAGGGTTTCAATTGGCCAGGCATTGGTATTCCCTTTGCGGCCCTGTTTGCTGATGCCTCGCTCTTTAATATTCTTCTCGACATCGGGTCGACTGGGCATAAACATGGCTGTAACAGCGCGACCGACCACGGGTACATCGTTATGAATCAGTTTCCAACCTCCTTCGAATTGATTGACGTACCCCTCGTTTTTCAGTACGGTCCAGGCATCGTCGATACCAATATGTTTGGCGCGTTCAATTAATGCATCGGAAATTTTGGGTCGTCCATCGGGGAAACGATCGCCTTTCCATTCAGAGGTTAAAAACAGAAGCTCATCTTTTGGAAGTGTTTGGCCAAACAGGGCGTTCGAAAGGCAATAGATAATAAGAAGCGACAAAACGCTGACAAGGCGGAAGTTCATTATTGAATCAACTTTTTAGGTATCAGATAATAGACTGGATGCTGAAACGGTCATCTCCTGCGCAAAAATAAGCTTTACACAGTAGATGACCGTTTCGATGGAGAGATGGCTTATTTGTGCCCTTCTTTGGCTAGATAGGCTTCTATGTCTTTCTGTGTAACGGCTAGCTTCTTGGGGTATTTTCCAACCCAGGTTCTGAACTCGCCTTTGATTTTTTCCGACCAGTCGCCGTGGATTTCGCCGGAAGGGTATTTGCTTTGCTGGAGAAGATATCGTTCAAACTCGTCCCGTAGGGCTGTCATTTCGGAAGCTGAGACCAGCCCTTCGACCAGGTGTGCCGGAATAAACACGACACCATATTCATTCGCGAAAACCACATCGCCGGGAAGAACAGTGACTTCACCAATCCGAATGGGGGCGTTGATAGAAGTAGGGGTCATATCCTTAATATACGAAGGATCATGCCCTTTTACCCAGGCGTTGAAGCCCTGGGTATCCTTCAATTCCTGCATATCGCGTATAGAACCGTAAAAGATAACGCCTTTGCCTGTTTTGCCATAAATAGCGTTTCCGAGGCTCGAACCAATTAAGGTGCCGTCTTTTATTTTACCATAGCCATCCGCTACGTAAATATCGCCTTTGGTCAAGATGTCGATTGGCCAGATATTGATGCCTCCTTTTTGCGAACGTCCTTCGGCCTTGCCCTGGGCGCGAACCAGACTGTCGAGGTCGGGGCGGGTAGGCATGAATTGTGCCGTTACAACCCGACCCGTCATGGTTTCGCCGGGTTTCAGAATAACCCAGTTCTTTTCGACCTGATTCCGATACCCTTTATTGCCCAGATACCCCCAGATTTGCTCCAGCGTACAGTTCTGTAATCGTTCCAGTACAATGTCAGGTACTTTCGGACGGCCATCGGCAAACCGCTCACCTTTCCAGTTGGCGGTTAGTGCCGTAACGTATTCGGCCGACGAGCCAATGCGCTGGGCCTGGCCTGAAATGCATAAGGTAACGATGGCGCTTACGGTAAGTAACGATCTCTTTACCATTGTTTTACGTAAAGCCAGTTTATTCATATGAAAAAAGAAGGGTTTAAGACTATTCTACACATAAAAGGCACTGTAATAAGTAAATTACTGCCATTGAGTCATTTTATGACTGAATCGCTATAACACCCTGACTTTTTCCCATGAAAAACATTTTCTCCCGGTTGTCGTCGTCCGGCAACGCATCTGACCGCCGTGATTTTATCCGAAACGCCGGATTAGGTGGCCTATCTCTTGGTATGATGTTCGACAAACTTGGTGGCCCGCATGTTGTCGATCAGGAACTGGAGTTTATTACTCAGAAGGTAAATCGTGACTCGAAGCCTGCCGAGTTGAAGATTACCGATATGCGCATTGCCGTACTGCAAGGCGTTCCGTTTACCAGCCCAATCATCCGAATTGATACGAATCAGGGATTAGTTGGCTGGGGCGAGGTGCGTGATGGAGCCAGCGCTAACTACGCCCTCATGCTGAAGAGCCGACTGTTAGGCAAGAACCCCTGCAACGTTGAGCAGATTTTTAAGCAGGTCAAACAATTTGGTGGGCAAAGCCGGGCTGCCGGTGGTGTCTGTGGCGTTGAAATGGCGCTCTGGGATTTGGCTGGTAAAGCCTATAACGTTCCAGCCTATCAATTGCTGGGTGGCAAATACCGTGATTTTATTCGCCTATATGCCGATACACCCGAAGCCGACACCTACGAAGGCTTTGCTCAGAATATGAAGAAACGCCGGGATCAGGGCTACACATTTCTGAAAATGGATTTTGGTATCGGTATGCTGGCCGATCAGCCGGGTATGCTCGTGAACGCAAATAACTGGAGTGTGAAGCGCCAGTGGAGCGATGCCGAACCTGGTAAGCTGGGAAATTACGCCAATACGAAGCACCCTTTCACCCGAATTCAGGTTACCAAAAAAGGGCTGGATCGACTGGCCGAACACGTTGGAAAAGTACGCGAGATTGTCGGCTACGACACGCCATTAGCTGCCGATCACTTTGGTCATTTCGACGTGAATACGGCTATTCAAATCGGTAAAGCCGTTGAACCTTTCCGGTTGGCCTGGCTGGAAGACCTTGTCCCCTGGTTTTATACCGACCAATGGAAACAGATTTCGGATGCGATTGACACCCCAACCTTAACAGGTGAAGACATTTATCTGAAGGAAGGCTTTAAGAAATTGATTGATGCACGGGCTGTTGATATGATTCACCCCGATCTGGCATCGTCGGGTGGTTTGCTGGAAACGAAAAAAATTGGTGATTACGCCGAAGAAGCCGGAATTCCAATGGCCATGCACTTTGCCGGTTCGCCCATCTCGATGATGGCCAACGTACACTGTGCAGCCGCTACCGAAAACTTTGTTGCGCTGGAACACCACGGCGTTGATGTGGCCGGCTGGGAAGATCTGGTAACGGGTATGAAGCCCATCGTTGAGAAAGGCTTTGTCCGCGTACCCGAAAAACCCGGTTTGGGCGTCGAACTGAACGAAGAAGTCGCTAAAAAATTCCTGAAGAAAGGAGCCACCTGGTTTGCCCCAACCGACTCCTGGAATACCCGCGATTCGGCCGACCGGGAGTGGAGTTAGTCTGTAACGTGGGCGGAAGCCCGTGCAGTCGTAGACTTACTTATGTTGAAATACGACTGCACGGGCTTCCGCCCGCGCTACGTTAACAAATCCTCCAGTGCCGTTTTCAAATCAGCATATTGATAGGTGAAGGTCGTTTCGTCGGCGATGCGCTTATTTAGAACGTAATTTCCGCCGGTTACTACAATGGCCATTTCGCCATAGAGTAGCTTGATGGTGAACTCCGGAATATTGGGTAGTATGAGCGGACGATGCAGCACATCGGCGATTGCTTTGGTGAGTGTTTCGTTCGTGACCGGATTCGGGGCCACTGCATTGTAAATACCCTGCCAAGTTGTATCGGTCAGGGCTTGTGTGTACATTCGGCACATATCGTCCAGATGAATCCAGGCGATATATTGCTGCCCTGAGCCAATTGGTGCACCAGCTCCTAAACGAATCGGTTGAGCGATTTTCGGTAAGGCTCCCCCGTCTGCTGTTAGTACGACGCCTGTTCGTAACAACACCGTCCGAATACCAAGCGATGCAATTTGCATTTCTGATCGTTCCCAGGCACGTACCACTTGCGCTAAGAAGTCGGAACCTCCTTCGCTGGTTTCAGTCAGGGGACGATCGCTGGTATCACCCCCATAAAAGCCTATGGCCGACGCCCCGATAAATGACTTGACATGGTGATCGTTTTCGGCCAACACCTTTGCCAGTAAATCCGTCGATTGGGTGCGACTGTTCAGGATTTTTTCTTTTCGGCTGTCTGTCCACCGCCCATCGGCAATGCCTTCGCCAGCCAGGTGAACGATGTGATCTGCCGTTTGAATGGCCTCTAAAGCGATCTCCCCTTTTTCGATGTCCCATTGGTAAACTTTCAGACCGGGAAGGGTTTTAGCGGAATGGCTTAGTAAGGCTACCTGATACCCCTGCGCTTGTAATAGCTGAGTGAGCCGTCGACCAATGGTGCCAGTACCTCCTGTAATTAAAACCGTTTGTTGCATACACGTGTGAATGGAATGGTCAACTCTACAACCCTATGTTCAATCATAGGGTTTAAGGGGCATCTGTTTATTCACAGATCCCACTCCTTCGGCAAGCCCAACTGCCGGGCATAATGTGCTGGTGCCGTGTAATGTACCCAACTGAGTAACCTATTGATGTCGTCGGCAAATTCGATGTAATAGTCAGGGTCGAGCTTAACGACTTTTTTTAAGACTTGTTCGGCTCGTTTGGCGATGTACTCAGCGGCTTTATCGGTGCGTGAATTGTATTTCTGGAGCAAATGGGCATTGTGCTCATAAAACGTATTGAGCATATACAGCATTAACTCGACCTCACCGTATTTGTCTTTCGTAACCTTCAGATGGCGACTAATGTAGCCACTGGCCGTCCGCATGTCCATCATAAGCCAGCCAGCCGTATCTGCGTGGAGCTTAGCCGTTCGGTCGATAAAGTCTCGGATTAGTGACCGTCGTTCATCGATGGTTTTTCCCCCCTCAACCAATTCAAACTGAAGCCGTTCGGTCAGTACAGCATCTTTGGTGATGAGCCGCAGAAGCAGTTTGTCTTTTTCCGCACCCGGCATTCGGACAATCGCTTTTTTCAGATCAGGGTCAAGAGCAGGCATATTTAAAGAGTGAAAGAGCGAAAGAGTGAATGGGCGAATATAGTATGCGTAAGCCACTCTTTCGCTCTTTCACTCTTTCACTCTTTTTTATCATACTCCCACCGTGTCACCTTCGTCGGCTTTGATTTTTTCTTCGATATAGGTAATGATCTCGGCGGCAATGTCGACGCCCGTAGCTGTTTCGATGCCTTCCAGACCAGGTGACGAGTTAACTTCCAGTACGAGAGGGCCGCGTTCGGAAGGTAACATATCAACGCCTGCTACTTTCAACCCCAGTGCGCGGGCTGCTGAGATGGCTGTTTGTTCTTCATCGGCAGTAAGTTGTATCGATACGGCATTGCCACCTCGATGCAGATTGGAACGAAATTCGCCGTCGAGTCCCTGCCGTTTGATAGCCCCTACCACTCGGCTTCCTACCACAAACGCTCTGATGTCAGACCCTTTAGCTTCGGCGATGAACTCCTGCACCAGTACGTTCTTTTTCAGGCCGTAAAAGGCTTCGATGGTCGATTTGGCGGTTTTAATACTCTCGGCCAGGACAACGCCAATGCCCTGGGTGCCTTCCAGCAGTTTGATAACGACGGGAGGGCCACCTACGAGCTTGATGAGCTGGGTAACGTCGCCATTTTTAGGATGGTTGGCAAACATGGTTTTGGGTAGACCTACGCCCGCTTTTGAAAGCACCTGTAAGCTGCGCAGCTTATTCCGCGATCGCATGATGGCCTGCGATTTGCCCGTTGTGAAGACGTTCATCATTTCAAACTGCCGAACAACGGCGCACCCATAATCGGTTACCGAAGCACCGATACGAGGTACGATGGCATCGAAGGAAGAAAGTTCTTCGCCCTCATATAAGACCGATGGACGGCCCCCTTCAATCATCATCTGACAGTTCAGATGGTTAATGATGCAGCCTTCGTGGCCCCGCTCGTGAATGGCGTCAAGAAGGCGTTGTGTTGAGTATAAATCGGGCTTAGCCGATAATATGGCAATACGCATAAACGTGAGAAAGTCGATAATCAGTCGTCGAAAGTTGTCAGTCGACAGCCAGTTAGAATGTGTAGCAGGGGACTAGTGGCTACTGGCTGATAACCATAGACTGTTGCTTAGCTTGATAAGAGAGATTTTTTTGCGAGACATCAACGATGAATCGATTGCGAAGTAGTTTCCGACCCAGCAGTACTGGGTTTTTTAGATTTTCACGGTCGGCGAGGGTAAACTCCGCCCGGATGGTGCGCCCAAAGAGTATAATGCGAGTTTTAATAACGTACCGTTTTTCGGCGACTCCGAACGAATTGCGAATCATACGTTGGCTGAACTGGTCGCTGTAAAACTCCCGATGGGGCTCGCCTGTTTTGCCAATGAGCGAAAAACGCAATTTTGTTTGTGTCCCCGATTTAATCAGACGGACTTTTTTGCAGTGTAGTGATGATGTATAAGCACCAGTATCAATTTTTGCCTGCACATTCATAAGCTCCAGATCTGGAAAATCGACAAGGTCCGTCATGCCGATCAGTTTCTTGGGCTTAGATGTACGAGGCTTCATGCTGGAGCTGTAAAGTTATAACGTTGCACAGATATAAAGTAGGGGGTATATGGCTGGGTAAAAAAAACTTTATTGTACTACAGCTTTGTTTTAATTAATCGGCTGAACGTAAGCGACATATCGAGCATAATCATTTTGGCGCGGGCATTCCGTTCAAGATGATAGGTCGCTTCATTCAGGTCGTTGACAATGCGTTCGATATGGTTGGTCGTCAGTATTTTAGCAAAGTTCTTAACAAAAGCCATCTCATTGTCGGGTAATCGTAACAGTTCGGCAGCCCCCTGTTGCCAAAGGAACAGATCACGGTAGAGCCGGATACTGTATTCCAACAGCCCTTTCTGCTTCTCTTTACTGAAACCGTCAAACTGGTCGGCCTGTTTAACCAGTTCAATCAAGTCCTGCCGATAGCAGGTACGCATCCATTCGGCAAACCAGTTGTGCTGCTCAACGGATGCGGTGTCCTGCTTGCTACGAGTCAGCGCTTCGGCCAGATTTCCATCTGCCAGGTAAGCCAGCCGTCGGGCAGTGGTTTCGTCGAAATTCAGATGCTGGCGTAGGTAGGTGGCTACTTCTTCATCCGTAAAGGCCCGAATAGCTACCCGTTGTGTTCGCGACAGAATCGTAATGAGCAGTTTGTCGGGCTGGTTAGTCACCAGCAAAAACAGCGTTTGGGCGGGGGGCTCTTCTAGCACTTTCAGCAACGCATTGGCCGACGACGTATTCATCAGTTCGGGAAGCCAGATGAGCATAATTTTATAGGCCCCTTCGTAGGCTTTCAGCGACAGCTTCTGTAAAATAGTACGGGCTTCTTCGGCCGAAATGTTCCCCTGCTTATTATCAGCGTTTACGGATTCGAGCCAGTTGGGTAGGGTACGATAAGGCGATTCGAGCAAAAATGAGCGCCAGTCGGTCAGATAAGCTTCAGACGTTTTTCCCTTCGCCAGATTCGCGACCGGGAATACCATGTGCAGATCAGGGTGAACGAGTTTCTGGGTTTTTATGCATGATGCACACCGTCCGCATGAATCGTCTGCCTGCCGGTCCTCGCAGTTAACATACTGCGCCAGCGCCAGGGCAAGGGCCAGGTTGGCACTTCCTTCCGGGCCATCGAACAGCAACGCGTGCGCCAGGTGATTGGTCTGGACCGCCCGAAGCAGCAACTGTTTGGTCTCGTCCTGACCGATTATTTCGGAAAATTGCATAAATCAACGTAATTGGGAATACTTTATGTCCTGAACAGATTGGTCAGGACATAAAGTACCTATAGATCAAAGGATGCTGAGGGGTCGATCGGTCGGGTTCGTTCGAGTCTGAAAACTTCTCTCAGAATACCTTCTTCTACTTCATCAAATTCTTTATTGCGTCGTTTGAATGCTTCCGCAGCTACCTGAAGGGCCTTCTCAAGTCGGTAGGTTGTAAAGCCATTGATGGCACCACCCCAAGAGAATGAAGCCAGGTATTTTGGAGGTAGCCCACTACCAAATACATTTACGTTAACGCCCACCACAGTTCCTGTATTAAACAGGGTGCCGATACCGGCTTTGGTGAAATCGCCCATCATGAGCCCGCAGAACTGTCGGCCTGTATCGACCAGACCATTGGTCGAATAACTATGCAACTTAACGGTTGTATAGTCGTTTTTGAGGTTCGATGTATTGGTGCCCGCCCCCAGATTACACCATTCGCCAACAACAGAATCACCCAGATAGCCTTCATGACCTTTGCCGCTATTGCCAAACAAGATCGAATTACCTATTTCGCCCCCTACTTTGCAGTAAGGGCCAGCACTGGTGTTCTTAC
Organism: Spirosoma sp. 48-14; assembly: GCF_001898575.1. Lineage (GTDB taxonomy): Bacteria > Bacteroidota > Bacteroidia > Cytophagales > Spirosomataceae > Spirosoma. Next base: position 26,319 of record NZ_MKUD01000002.1, on the reverse strand, counting down.
GCATTTTACTATTATAATGAACCATCGTGCCTTCGCCAAAGGCGCAGGGGCCAATCAGAATACTTCCTTCGCTTATGATGGCATTCCGACCAATATATATAGGACCATCTTCGGCATTTAAGGTAGCGGCCCGTATGACGGCACCCTCTTCAATAAATACGTTTTCGGGAGCATAGCAATGGGTGAAGGGGTCGGTGATAGGCTTTGATTTTCGTCCAGCAGTCAGAAGGGCAAAGTCGACACTTATTTGATTCCCATTGGCCGCAATAAGGCTCCATAGGTAGCGCATGGTTGGCACATGTTCATCAAAAACGGTGGTCTGCTGCGCCAAATGGGTCAGGCTGTCATGAAACGACAGGGTCTGATCTGTACGTAAAGCCAGTACTAATCCATCAGATGCTACCAGACTCTCACCCATTGCCAACTGTTTGACAGCGTTCGTCAGCGCATCGGTAGGGCATATGGCTCCGTTGATGTATACATTATCAGAACCGGAAATGGACGGGTATTTCGTTTGAAGGTAAGGTTCTGTCAGGAAAGAAGCAGTAACCGATAAACGACTTGCCCACTTCTCGGCTATTGTCAGAATACCAACACGGATGTCGGCTACCGGCCGGGTGAATGTGAAAGGTAGCAGGGCGGTTCGGATAACCGGATCGTCGAATAAAATGAGGTTTGGCATTGAGTAGTTCACTGGATAAGTGGACAAATATCTAACCTTAATCTGGAAAAAGAGAACACATGAAACAGTACTTTTACCAAAACTATGGCTGCCCTTTCAATCGATTTTATTATCCGGCATATCGCCAGTTTGCAGGGTGATGATGGCCTGTTTCCCGCCATTCGCCGGAATGATCAATTAGGCTATCATCGGTCTGATACGAATGTTTTTTTTACGGCCATTACGATTTTTACGCTGCAAAACCTGCGACAGAGGGTGTCACTCGCGTGCCAGCAACTGATCGATCAGATGGCCGGGCGAGCGCAAATGGCTTATCCGCTTTTTCGCAACAAGGACGGACTCAATACGTATAACTTCTGGCCAACGCAACCGTCCCGGCATTTCCCTAATGGCTATCTGTTTCGGCGGTTTGAACACTTTCGTATTCCCGATGATATCGACGATACGGCTATGGTTTTCCTGACGAGTGAGCCGTCATTGGCTGATAGGCTGTGGTTAAAAGACAAACTCAGCCAACACGCTAATGGAAGCCAGCGCCATCAGATTCGAAACACCTTTCCCGATTATCGGCATCTACGGGCTTATTCGACCTGGTTTGGTAAAAATATGGGCGTCGATTTTGATGCCTGTGCATTGAGTAATATGCTCTACTGCATTTATCGCTACAACTTACCGCTTAATCAGCACGATACGGACTCCCTATATTATCTGCGCTCCATCGTAGAGACGGGGCGCTATAAAGCCGAACCCTTTCAATGCGCTCCCCACTACGCCCGTACATCGCTGATTATCTATCATATAGCCCGGCTGGTGGCTGCTTTTTCAATTCCCGGACTGGCCTCCATTCATGAACAGCTGATTGATGATGCCTATCAGGAATTGAAGCAGGCTACCAATACAGTGGAACAGTGTATGCTGGCTACTGCGTTGCAACGGCTGGGGGAACCACGGCCATCTATTTCGTTGGCTACAATCGAGTCAGACATCAAAACTTTCCACTTTTTCATTGCCGGTTTATTAACCGCGTATCAACAACCGTGGCTTCGTCGGTTCGCTAATCGCTCTATCGTTCAGATGCGCTGGTATTGTGAAGCCCATAGCTGGGCACTGGTAGGGGAGTATTTACGGATTGAATTGCTGAATGATTGAATTGTTGAATAGCTGACGCAAGCTTTTTCATTCAGCAATTCAATTAGTAAAACTAAAGCCCCATCCCTCCATCGACAAAAATAGTTTGACCAGTAATGTATCGGCCTGCCTGTGAACAAAGTAGAACAGCCATACCGGCAAGGTCGTTAGGTTGGCCTTCAAAGCCGACGGGTATACTCATGCGTTGGCTGATCTGGTCAGGGATGGGCGGGATCGGGTCGTCTGTACGAGGAGTTTCGATGACGCCTGGTGAGAGGTTATTGACCGTAACGCCTTTGTCGGCTAATTGAAGAGCCAAATTTCGAACGGTATTGGCTATGGCCGCTTTGGTGCCAGCGTAAACCACCATGGCCGGATGGGGCTTTAGCTCCTGTACGCTGCCAATGGTCAGTATACGGCCCCAGCCCCTCTCAGTCATACCCGGTGCAAATCGTTGCATCATCAGAACGGTCGATTTCCAGTTTGCACTGACCTGGGCATCGAATTCATCTACTGAGATTTCTTCCCAGACCTTCGGAATCTGTACTGATGCGTTAAGGACTAGAATATCGATGTGGCCTACCAAGCCTGTTACTTGCCGAAATAGGTTGTCTACTGCATTGGGCTGCCCCAGATCGACGCCAATGACATCACCTTTCACACCCTGCTCTCGAATTTGTTCTGATACCTGCCAGGCTTCCTGGTCTCCTTTTCGGTTGTGTACCACCACATTAGCTCCAAATTCAGCCATCGCCAGTGCAATCGCTTTACCTATGCCCTGACTAGATCCTGTTATCAGCACATTTTTACCACGTAGGTTGAACAAGTCTTTAAGCATGGTTTTGTCTTGTCCGGTCTTAAGAAAGAACCAGAAACGAAGCCAGGCATCTTAAAAACTTATTAACTGACAGGATTGCTGCACTTAATAGGTCTTGGTCATGTCGGTAGGTATGGCAATCAGAAAATCAGCCAGGTCTCGATTTCCGGCATCTGGATGATTAACATCAAGCACTTCGGCGGAGGAAATTGTCATGATTTTCAGATTTGGCTTTTGCTGTCGGAGATACCAGACAATACCCTCGAAGTTTTTGGAATGGTAATCGCCATTGAAATGCAGGAATGTCTGGCCTGCTGTGTGGTTTTGCAGAATAAAATGGGCCATGGTTGCATCCTTAATTGCCTGGGCGCGGGCGAAATTGGCGGCCATATCGCTGGGCGCTTTGCTGCTGGTCGTTGTCTGTGGATTGGTCACTCCACTGTGCGACGCATTGCCCATCATATCGATCATAGCCTGGTAACCGGGCAACGTAAGATCAACGGTCAAGGGCAAAGGGGCTATCTGGCGTTTGGCATCGGCCGAAAGCGTGTCGAGAGCTGATAGCCCCTGCCGAGACACCAGTCGGGCATAAACGCGGGGTACATTGGTGGCGATGAACGGAATATGTTGCTCGCGGGCAAAATCGGTAATTGGTTTATAGTCAGTCGTGAAATTTGGCCAGAGCCGGGTTTGTGCAGCGAGTTCTTTGGCTGTCGTTTTGGCCTGAATATAATCGCTGAGGGCGGTCTGATTGTCGGTTTCGAACATTTCAGCGCCGAGGACTAAACTACCTTTCTTAGCGGCCTGTATGTCTTTGGTGAGTTGAAGTTCGAGCCAGTGGCAGATGGGGTTGTTATGCAACTCGCCAAACAGAACCACATCAGCCTCGGTAGCCTGGTGAAGAAGCTTGGCGTAGGTCGTTGTTTTCAGCGTGGATGTATAAAGTCGGTAGGCCGGTTTGTCAGGACGAAAGGAGAATGCCATCAGGCAAAGAGCAAACAAAGTCAGTCGCATTTGCGGTACAGTGAAGTTTTCTTACCAAAAAATCTGCAATTTTCAGGAAAATCGCAACCAATGGCTATTAGGTAACCAATCGGACGAACAATTCGTTACCTGACTGACTTGCCAAACGTTGTGATGTTGTGTAGCCATCAACGCCAGTCGATATGAGTCTGTTAGAGAATCTTCGCCAGTTTCCAGCGTTTGAATCCGTACCTGACGATCAGTTGCAATGGGTAATCGAACGCGCTGAAGTCGTCCCATTTCCCGACGAAACGATTCTGTATAAACCCGGTGAGCCGGTTGATTTCCTGATCTTGCTACTCGAAGGGCGCATTCGGGTCGAAACTGCGGCCAATGGATCGGGTGATGAACTGATTGTTTACGAACAGCATGCTATTCTTGGGGTGTTGCCATTTTCACGCATGAAGAGCATCCCGAACCGATTGATTGCGGATAAAGGCTCGCGAATCCTTCAACTGCATCGCGATCATCTTCAGGCATTAATTGGGGCCTGCTATGAACTTACCGAAGTGTTGGTCCATCAGATGACCACGCGGGTTCGGGATTTTACCAAGCTGACCCAGCAAAATGAGAAAATGGCTTCGCTCGGTCGATTGTCGGCGGGACTTGCCCATGAACTGAATAACCCAGTTGCAGCCGTGGTTCGGTCGGCCGAAACCTTGAAAGCGCACTTGCGGGCAACGCCAGAAGCCTTTAAAACGATCATGAACCTAAGGCTTACCAACGAGCAGGTTGACTCGATCAACACGGTTTTTTTCGGGAAGCTGGATGCATGCCTGGCTAAAGGCGCGTCGGCACCGCTAACCTTGCTGGAACGTAGTAGTCTGGAAGATGAACTGACCGACTGGCTCGACGATCATGGCGTTGATGATTCACTGGACCTGGTCGGGCCACTAGTCGAATACTGCTTTTCGGTAACAGATCTGGATTGGATTCTGGATAAAATTGGGGAGTCGAACCTGGGTGGAGTCGTTAACTGGTTGGTCAATAACCTCGTTACTGAAAATCTTGTGTTCGACATCAGCGAAGCATCCCGACGCATTTCTACGCTGGTGGGCTCCATAAAAAATTACACCCATATGGATCGGGGGGTAGGCAAAGAATCGGTTCAACTGGCCGAAGGGATTCGCAATACGCTTACGCTCCTGAATCACAAAGTCAAGAGCAAACACATTACCGTTAATCTCAACCTGCCCGATCACTTGCCCGCTGTGTGTGGCTGGCCGGGTGAACTGAATCAGGTATGGACCAATCTGATCGACAACGCCGTTGATGCGCTATCTGAGGGCGGGCAAATCGAGATCAGCAGCCAGCCCGATCACCAGGCCAACGGACTGGATTTTGTGCTCACCAGGATTGTCGATAACGGTAGCGGGATTCCGGCCGATATTCAGGATAAGATATTCGAACCTTTTTTTACAACCAAAGAAATTGGCAAAGGTACTGGGCTTGGTCTTGATATTGTACAGGGCATTGTGAAACATCATAACGGCTCCATCAAGGTCCAGTCGGCACCGGGCCGAACCGAATTCAGTGTTTGCCTGCCTGTTCAATGATTGAATGATTGAGTGATTGAATAGCTGGCGCAAGCTTTTTTTATTCAACAATTCAATCACTCAATCATTGATAACTCTTTCGCTCTTTACCCATGAAACTACCCATCATTTTCTCTATCGACGACGATCAACAGGTATTGCAGGCTATTCAGTATGACCTGCGAAAACAGTACCGAAAAAAATACCGTATCCTTTCGACCAGTTCGGCTCGCGAAGCGCTGGAGTCATTGCCCGATCTGAAGAAAAAAGGCGAAGAGGTAGCCCTGTTTTTATCGGACCAACGGATGCCCGACATGACTGGCGTTGAATTTCTGGCGCAGGCTCGTACGTTGTTTCCAAACGCCAAGCGGGTGTTGCTCACGGCCTATTCCGACATAGAAGCGGCTATCCGGGCCATTAACGAGGTGCAACTGGATTACTACATTGCGAAACCCTGGGACCCTCCCGAAGAAAAACTCTACCCAGTACTGGATGATCTGCTGGATGACTGGCAATCCGATTATCGACCAGCTTTCGAAGGACTGAAACTGGTTGGTTATCAGTTTTCACCTCGGTCGCACGAATTAAAAGATTTTCTGGCGGGTAATCTGTTTCCTTATCAGTGGCTCGATATTGAAGCGGATGCGCAGGCGCAGGAATTACTCGATCTACATGGCTTAAGTCATGATCAACTTCCTGTTATTGTTATGGAAGATGGAACGGCATTAGCAAGGCCTTCTTTGAGTGATGTGGGTGAAAAACTAGGCCTGAAGCCAAAAGCATCCCAGAGTTTATACGATCTGGCCATTATTGGTGCTGGTCCGGCTGGTTTGGCAGCTGCTGTGTATGGTGGTTCGGAAGGTTTGCGTACCATTCTGATCGATAAGCGGGCACCGGGAGGGCAGGCTGGAACCAGTTCACGAATCGAAAATTACCTGGGTTTCCCGAATGGCCTGAGCGGAGCTGATCTAACCCGACGGGCTATCAGTCAGGCGCAACGGTTTGGCGTGGAATTTCTGGCTCCGCAGGAAGTTGTTTCCATCAGATCGCAGGGGGAGCAGTACAAGCATATCAAAATGGCGGATGGGAGTGAGGTGGTGGCTAGGGCCATTCTACTGAGTACGGGCGTGGCGTATCATAAACTGGAAAACGAAAGTCTGGACAAGTTCACCGGGGCTGGCGTGTATTATGGGGCCGCTACGACCGAAGCATATGCGTTCAAAGGCAAACCTGTTTACATAGTGGGCGGTGGCAATTCGGCAGGGCAGGGGGCCATGTATTTATCCCGAACGGCTTCGGAAGTGGTGATTTGTGTCCGTCGCCCCGACCTGACCGAAACGATGTCGCAATATCTGATCGATCAGATAGCTAATACGCCAAATATCAGAGTGGTGGGCTGCACAGAAGTGGTCGAAGGATTAGGCAAGGAGCAACTGGAGTGTCTGGTACTGGAGAATATGAACTCCAAAGAGCGTACAACAGTACCCGCAGCCGGACTATTTATCTTCATCGGTACAAAACCGTTTACCGATTGGATTGAGATGAATATCATCAAAGACGACAAAGGCTTCATTGCCACTGGTCGCGACCTGGCTCGCTATGCCGATTTTAAAAAAGTCTGGAAACATGGTCGGGAGCCGTATGTGCTTGAAACGTGCAGTGCGGGCATCTTTGCGGCTGGCGATGTTCGGTCGGGCGCCATGAACCGGGTCGCATCGGCTGTAGGCGAAGGGGCAATGGCCGTCAGCTTCGTCCATAAATACCTGGCAGAAAACTAAAAAATGAACAATGGATAATGTAGAATGAACAATGATTCACCAAAGGCATTTACTCATTGTTCATTCTACATTATCCATTGTTCATTACCACCACCCTTATGCTCAAACAAACAATTTGCAGTCATATTGCCTCGTTGACCGAAGTACGTACTGCACAAGAGTATTTCTGTGAAGAATGCGTCAGGACGGGGAGTTCGTGGGTTCACCTGCGAACTTGCCAGACGTGCGGGGTTACGCTCTGCTGCGATTCATCGCCGAACAAACACGCTACAAAACATTTTCACCGGACGGACCATCCGGTTGTTGCATCGGCCGAACCGGGGGAGCGGTGGTTATGGTGCTATGCCGATGAGCAAATAATGGGCTATTAAAAAGCGAAACGAGGACGTTCGCCCTCGTTTCGCTTTTTACTTATTGTTTGTCCCACCAAACGCGGGTGTCCAGATTATCGGGCCCCTGGCGGTTGATAGCTTCGGTTAGCTTGGCCAGATTTACCGAGGCTTCGGAGTCAGGATACGACAGGCGATTAATGAAGCTCCCTTTGATTTCCTTACCAGGGTAGGGGTTGGGGGTTAGCTTCGGATAACCACTCCGCCGGAAGTTGGCAAACGCTTCAGGGCCATTTAGCAGCGACGCAATCCAGTACTGAGTATTGATTTGCTCCAGACCCGTAGCGGCAACATATGGATTCTGTTGCAGATAAGCCGTAATCGCAGCCGTAGGTACCAGTGAAGTGGCATCATAATCACCTAACCGCTGCATATCCGCTGTTACAGCCGCCGTATAAAAATCAGCCGGGTTGCCGGTTGTCCAACCCCGTTGAGCGGCTTCGGCCAGCAGCAGTTGCGTTTGCGCGTAGGTAACCAGGTAGCAGGGGGCGTCAAATTTGCCCATTCGCGTACGGTCTAGCTGCGAATAATCGTAAAAACTCGCCAGGCCATCGGTCGCAACACGCGCTGGAATCGTACCGTTATCATAGCCCATTGGCATCCCGATCTGGACGGCTGGATCTTTACTGGCCTTAGCGGCTGTCTGTTCGGGACCACTTTTAGCTCCAACGTACCGAACGGCTATTGAAGTCAATCGTGGATCAGAAGTCGATTTGAGGTAATCGACAAAATTCTTGGTCAGATAAAAGTTTGCTGCTTCCGTAGACGTCAGTGTATTACCAACGCCATTTTTGTAGTTTGCATCATTCTTCACAACCGCATTGTCGGCATTTGACTGCATCAAACCTCCCGCTACGGCCTTCTGAACAGTCGATTGAGCCAGCGTTGGGTTTATTTTTGATAACCGCATACCAGCCCGCAGCAAGACCGAATAGCCAAACTTTTTCCATTTGGCAATGTTACCGGCATACATAACCTCTCCTGTCTCGATCGTTTTCGACGCGTCGAGCGCAGCCGACGCTTCGGTAAGCTCCTTAATGATGTCGTTGTAAATACTCTCCTGCGTGTCGTATTTGGGCGTCGTGTTTTGCGACAGATACCCAAGGCCAGCTTCCGTGTACGGGATGTCGCCATAGGTATCAGTAAGTACCATAAACGAATACGCTTTCCAGATACGGACCATGTTGTACAGGTTGGTCCGATTGGCATCCGACTTGGTTTGAGTAATGACATCAATCAGATACCGAATATTATTCTGGTAATACTGACGCCACAAACCACCATTGTTGCCCGTGGGCCCTCGGTTGTCGATGTTGAAGTTTCCGCCCGAATTGATACCTGAGTTAGGGGTAAAAATCTGCTGGACGATGCCCTCTTCAAAGATTAGTGTAGAGCCCGGAAACGACGTATTGATGATAGCGTTGTTAAACGTAAACGTCGGATTTAACGACGTAGCCGCCGTTGGGTTGATATTCAACTGATCGAACCCTTTATCGCAGCTACTCAAGCCAATCAATGCTGCGATTAGTGGGGTATAGAGAAATGTCTTTTTCATGATAAAAGAGTTGTCAATTTACGGGTTTCGGTGGCTGATGCAAGACCGCTTTACACAGTCGAGTACTGTAAACCAAAGACCGTAAACGCTTTTAGAATTTAACGTTCAGGTTAAAGCCGATACTGCGTGTGGTGGGCAGACCCGTTGACTCCAGACCAACCAGGTTATCGGAGCTAAAGCCGAATTGTTCGGGATCGATATTGGGCACCCATTTCTTCAGAATGGCTACGTTGTTGGCGATAGCGCTTACCCGAATGCCTTTGATGAACAGCGATTTGGGTAGGAAATGAGTGAAATCGTACCCGAGGCTGATCTGGCGGAGTTTCCAGAAACCGGCATCATACACCACCTGCTCGCCCAGGCTCTTTGTACGGCCAACCGAGTAGTAGTCTTGTACAAATGCCCGAACAGCGTTTGTTTCACCTTTTTCGTTAACCCCTACGCCCACCATTTTATTGTCGGCTTCTCCGCGACCAACCAGGGTTTCTTTCTGTAAGCCATGCCGGAACGCATTCAGGTTTGTACCCGAGATCATTTTACCACCCAGTTTGAAGTCGATCAGGAATGACAGGTTAATACCTTTATAGTTGAAGGTGTTGGTAATACCACCAACGTATTTTGGAATAGCCGAGCCAAACGAGAGCGAGGTAGCAGTACGGTTCGGTAAGCCGTCGCCACCATGGATAATACGGCCCTGTGCATCTCGTGCATAGCCATAGGTATATAACTGGCCTAAAGGCTGGCCTACCACCTGCCGAAGTTCGCCTACGTAAATCCCATTACCAACCACGATCGATTCACCAGGTGAGTCGGTCAAAAGGCGCAGCAATTTGGTTTCGTTGTACGAGCCGTTCAGGATGACATCCCAGAAGAAATTTTTGGTCCGTACTGGCGATAAGGTAAGCAACATTTCCACCCCACGGTTCCGGCTTTCGCCACTGTTGATCAGCTTCGTCGTATAGCCCGATGCATCCGATGCCTGAGCCGCTACAATCTGATCGCTGGTAACTTTGTTGTAGTAAGCCATGTCGAGGGCGATTCGGTTGTTAAGCAGCTTCAGTTCCAGACCAAACTCGGTTTCGGCCGTGCGGCTTGGGCGTAGCGTAGAGCTGGGAATAGTGCTGGACGTGATATTGCCGACTGGTTGACCCGCAAAGGTGGCTGAGTTGATCGAGTAGAACAGGTTGTTCGAGTAAGGAGATACGTCGCCGTCGCTACCAACTTCGGCATAAGCTGCCCGAAGCTTACCAAAGTTCAACCAGGCTGGCAGGTTGTTGAAGGCCTGCGAAAAAACAAAACTGCTCGTTACCGACGGATACAGAATGCTGCGGTTCGCCGGAGCCAGTGTCGAGAACCAGTCATTACGAACCGTTCCGTTCAGATACAGGAAGTCTTTGTACGAAAATTCAGCAGCTCCATACAGCGAATTAACTTTCCGTTCGCTAAGTCCGTAGGTAGGATCTTTTAAACGACCGTTTTGCGGCACATACAACCCACGAATAACGAAATCGGTCACCATCGTACTATTCAGATCACTCCGACGGTAGAGTTGGTTGCCGCCAAGCGTGAGGTCAACGCCGATTGAGCCGAATTTACGATTAGCACCAATCAAAAAGTCGGTGTTCAGCTCGCGGAATCGACGAACTTCCTGCACGTAAGCACCATTCACATAACCGGCCGGAGCTGCGGCTAGAGAAGCCTGTCCGGTTGGGAAGTTATAATCCTGATCGCGCGACCAGTAATCCTGCCCAACACGCCCCTGCACATACAGCCAGTCGGTTACGTTATACCGGGCCGATACGTTACCGAACAGACGATCCCGGCGGATGTTTTCGAACTTGTAATTCAGGACGAAATACGGGTTGGTGCGGTTCATGAAACGCGAGTAAATGAACTCATTACCAGTTGCCGGGTTAATCTGGTTGGCTTCCAGTACGTCGAGCGGCATCGAGTTTGCCAGGGTGTAGATAACCGTTGGCGTACTGTTGTCCTGCTGGGCAATCTGGGGTGGGTTCTTGTTGTACTCGTTCGAGTAGTTCATAGTTCCCGTTACGGTCAGCCGCGATGATAGGTTGTAGCTGAAACCCAGATTGAGCGTTTTCCGATTGAATGAGTTGTTGGGCGTAATCCCTTTGTTGTCCGTATTCGATAACGACAGATTAAAACCGCCTTTCTCACTGCTCGACGATACTGCTATCGAGTTGGTCCAGGTAGAACCGTCGCGGTAAAACTTATTGATGCGATTACGAACGGGCTCGTAGGGAACCGTTACACCACCAAACAGAACCTGGGTCTGCCCGGCAAATTTCTCGCCAAAACTCCAAACGCCCGATGTCGGGTTGGGGGCTGTTGGCCGAATACCATACTCCCCCTGGCCATATTCATACTGATAATCGGTATAATCGAGCGGACGGTCGGTGGTGAAGTTCGTATTGTAGCTCACCCCAATACCCTGACTGGCTCCTTTCGTTTTGGTCGTAATCAGAATGGCTCCGTCTTTGGCCCGTGAGCCGTAAAGTGCAGCTGCCGTTCCCCCTTTCAGAACCGTCATGCCTTCAATGTCATCGGGGTTGATCGATGAAAGCCCATCACCACCGTCGGAGTAGTTCCGGTCGCGGCTGGCTAATGAGTTGTCGCCACCCACGTTACCGTTGTTTTGCCCAAAGTTCGTATTGTCGATGGGCACCCCATTGACAACGATAAGTGGGTTGTTCTGGCCTGAGAACGACGATTGGCCACGAATACGGATTTTACTCGTACCGGCTGCGCCTGTACCCAGGCTCGAAATGTTAACCCCGGCAATTTTGCCTTGTAGGGCGTTCATAAAGTTAACCGTCCGGTTTGTCGTAATTTGGTCGGGGGATACAGTGGCGGTGGCATAGCCTAGCCGCTTGGCTTCTTTCTTAATCCCCAGTGCTGTTACGACGACCTCACCCAGATTCTGTTCGGCTTCCTGGAGTGTGATGGTCAATTGCGTCTGATTGCCAATTGCCTGTGTTTGCCCGGCAAAGCCGATCGCGCTGAAAACCAGTGTTGCGTTAGGCCCTACATTCAACGTGAAATTCCCGTTGCCGTCGGTTGTGGTGCCTAATTGTGAATCCCGCACCAAAATGTTCACACCTGGAATGGGTTGCTGATCCTTTGCCGAGATGACTCGGCCTGTCACCCGGCGGTCCTGAGCTTGGGCTACCTGACTAATCAGGAAAATAACCCAAAGCAGAAGGCAACAGGTGCCACCCTTCATCGATAAACTGTGTTTCATCAGAATAAGAGAGTTGGTTGTAGGTTTATTATTTGAAAAAGACAAAATTTTCTTTCTTAATTATACATTAAGAAAGGGTTAAATTTAAGCTATCTACTTTCTTCATAGCAATCATTCATAAAATATTTGGAATTATAAATTTGGTTATTCACCTTTGTCTATCAATAAAGAGGATTATCGATAGATAAGCGGTCGAATTTGAAACTAGGCTCAGTCAATCCGCTGATAACCAATAAAGAATTCATTGACTTGAACAATTGAATTGAAGATTGATGGCAAAAGATGTCATTGAGACACTTTTTACTGTTCTGTTTTCAATAAAGTAGTTTTACTTACCAAATTTTTTCAGCAAACGCTCAGTTTGCTTTTCATTAATTGATTTACTATACTAATTCTATATATTAAATAGTAAATCGAAAAACACGAACACCAATGGTACTTAACGAACCGCTAATTTCTACGCAAACGATCGACGGTCTGACGGCCGAGCAAGTGGCTTCTTTTTCGAAAAATGGCTTCCTCCACATCAAGAACTTTGTCAGTCGGGACACCGTACGGCTTTTTATCCACGAGTTGCAGCGTATTGAGGCTAACTGGATTGCCGAGAACGTGGATAAGATCAATGGAACCCCGATCAAATATGGCCGAGATGAAAATGGGCAGCTTATTGTGCAACGATTTGCCTTTACCTCTCTATTTAGCCCTGTATTGAGCCGCTTTCTGCAAAGCCCTGAATTGCAGGCATTAACAACGCTTTTGCAACCCTACGAAGGGCGAATCAGCGAAGAAGAAAAAGATGGTCTGGTGGTGAATCATTACGTTCGTACCCCTGAGAGCAATTTTTCCAGAATGGGCTGGCATACCGATAGTCCTCGCGATCTGTTTCTGGGTCACCGAATCCGGCCCATGCTGAATGTGGGTCTTCATCTGGATGATTGCCCCAGAAGTAATGGCGGATTACGGGTTTTACCGGGTACGCATCGGCAAAATACCCTGATGACGCTCTTCCGTAAGCGGCAATTTATTGATCACCGACCCGACCGACGCGAAGTTGGATTTGATATTGAAGCGGGTGATTTAACCATCCACAATGGCAGTCTTTGGCACCGCGTCGAACAATCGCCGAATCTGGGTGCCGAAAGCCGACGTCGGGTGATGTATATTCCCATCATTACGGGTGAGTATCAGCCGAAACATGCCGCCAGCAAAACGCCTTTCTACCATATCCTGGGCGCAAAAATTCTCAAATAATTTTTCCGTTTTGGCGAGTTGTGGAAATCATCGACTCATCACCGACGATAAACGATTACAATCATGAATTGGCTTGCTTTTGCCATTCCCCTGTTCCTGTTTTTTATAGGTCTGGAATACATCGTATCGAAGATTCAGAAAAAGAACTACTTCCGGTTTACGAATTCGGTCGCTAATCTGAACGTGGGTATTGCCGAACGGTTGCTCGATAGCTTTACGGTTGGATTATTTTACTTCGTGTATGATTACCTGCACCGACATTATGCCCTGTTCGATATTAAGGCCAGTATCTGGACCTGGATCGGTCTATTGATTGCAACGGATTTTGTGTGGTACTGGTATCATCGGCTGGCGCATGAGATGAATGTGTTTTGGGCCGTACATGTCGTACATCATCAGAGCGACGATTTTAATTATACTGTTTCGGCCCGGATTACGGTGTTTCAGGCGGCTGTTCGTACACTGTTCTGGTCTGTTTTGCCCATCATCGGGTTTCCGGCCGAGATGATCACAATTATTTTGCTGGTACATGGGCTGTATCCGTTTTTTGTTCACACCCGTACGATAGGCAAACTGGGCTGGCTCGAATATGTATTCGTAACGCCTTCGCACCACCGTGTTCATCATGCCAGTAACCCCGAATACCTGGATAAAAACTATGGTGATGTGCTGATTATCTGGGATAAACTCTTTGGTACTTTTATTGAAGAGAAAGCGGAGCCTGTATATGGACTGACCAAGCCACTGGATACCCATAGCTTTTTGTGGCAGCATTTTCATGGTTTGCTCGAAGTGTTTGTGGCTGCTTACCGCGCAACCGGCTGGTCGGCGAAACTAAAAGTCATTTTTGGGCGGCCCGATTTGATCGACCCAGGCATTCGGACTGAACTGGAAGAACGGTTTTTATCGACTGATGCACTGAGCCGCTCGGCTGTAAACCCCCAAAGTCGACGGTTTCGCGGATATGTGGTTGGGCAACTGGCCAGTACACTGCTTATACTATTTGTTTTTCTACTGTTTGAAGCCTCCATACCGGGTTACCTTCAGTTTCTGACGGCCCTGTTTATTCTACTTACGCTAATCAACTGTGGAGCACTACTTGAACAGCGGCAGTGGGTTCTGTACCTCGAAATTGGGCGAGTGGCCATACTGTGGCTGGGCTTCTATGCCGTACTGGGCGATCCGATGCTGATTGTACTGGCCTACATCGGTGCTTTGTCGCTATGGGCCTATTTCTCCATGGTGCAAAAACGATACCTACGCCTGGTGTATGGACAACAGGCCATTTCTTAACTGACTATATAGCTCACAGCACACTGACTAAACTAATGACAGCGATGACTCTTGAATTTGAAAACGAACTGGGCCACATCCGAAGCGTAACCAGCGCGCTCAACCGACCGAAAACTGCCCGTAAAAGCCCACTGCTGACGGGTGATCTGGCTCCTTTTTTTAGCCTGACCGGAGCGGCCAACGATTGGCGTGTTTCGGTGTTTGGTCAGAAACTGACTGAGCAGGCTACATCAATTTTCGATCTGGTCGGTACACGTCCACTCGTTGTCAGTTTTTATTGCCCCTGCTGGGGACGGTATGCCAAGCCGTATCTCGAATCGCTGGTTCGGCTCCATCAGCGGTTGTTGAGCGAGGATGCCGAATTAGTGGTATTTTCCAATGAATCGCCCAAAGTGCTGGCTCGTCAGATACCGGACCTGGACTTTCGGGTAGCCTTTGATGCCGAATCGGCTGTAGCCCAGCGGTTTGGTGTATACAGTGAAGATGACCCGGTTTGGGAGCGTATTTCGGGTATTTCGGAAGAAGCGTTTACGCCTGCTCTATATGTTATTGGTCCCGACCGCCAGATAGCCTACCATTTCCTGGATGACAACTTCGATCAATCAATCGATATGGATGCCATTGCCCAGGTCGTTCGCACTCTAAGTGAAGCGTATATTGAAACGCATTGATCAACCCGAACACACGCTGAAACTTTTGTATGTATACGGGACAAAATCATGAGGGAGCAGCATACTTTCACCAACTGCCTTATGAAGATCAGTTAAACCTGATCTGGCGACATGGAAAGTTGATCGAAGCGCGTCGGATTCCCGGATTCTGGCTGCATTTGTATGCGGTCAATGCGTTTTTTGTTGAAATGTGGATTTGTCAGCGACGATACGATGTCGAATTGCTGCGCGTTCTGGATCATACAAATGAATTAGAACCGTATATTGACAAGATTTCTTTAACTGGTCTGTTGTCGTACTGACCGATTCGTACCTATGCATTCATCTATTGCAACGCGTTTGACCTCGAAGCTCCCTCATGTTGGCACCACGATTTTTACGGTCATGTCGAAGCTGGCTTCTGAGGTAGGAGCCATCAATTTGTCGCAGGGGTTTCCGGGCTTCGACTGCTCCCCCGAGCTGGTTGGGTTGGTAGAAACGTACCTGCGAAAAGGGTTCAACCAGTATGCACCCATGACAGGCGTTCCGGCACTACGTGAAGCACTGGCCCAAAAAACCTTCGAACAGTATAAAGTAGCCTATGACCCTGATACGGAAATCACCGTCACATCGGGCGCAACCGAAGCCATTTTTGCGGCTATCGCATCCGTTGTGCGTCCGGGCGACGAGGTGATCGTTCTGGAACCAGCCTACGACAGTTACGTACCGGCCATTGAACTCAACGGAGGCATACCTGTGTATGTAACCCTCACTCCGCCCCAGTATGCGGTTGACTGGGATGCCGTTCGTCAGAAAATAACGGCTAAAACCCGGATGATCCTGGTCAATACCCCCCACAACCCAACCGGCTACACCTGGACAACAGATGACCTGAATCAACTGGCCGAGTTGATTCGGGACCGACCTATCTGGCTCATGAGCGATGAAGTGTATGAACACATCCTGTTCGATGGCCGGACTCATCACTCGCTCATGACCCACCCTGAGCTTCAGGAGCGCACGTTTGTGGTAGGCTCGTTTGGGAAAACCTTTCACATCACGGGTTGGAAAATTGGCTACTGCCTGGCTCCGGCTGAGCTGACCACGGAGTTCAGAAAGATTCACCAGTATCTAACCTTTAGTACGGTTACACCGATTCAGTATGCGCTGGCCGACTACTTGAGCAATCCTGCACATTATCAGCAGCTCCCCGATTTTTACCAACGCAAACGCGATGTATTCCTGGACGGGCTGAAAGGCTCCCGCTTTACATTTACCCCCGCCGAAGGCAGCTTTTTTCAGACGGTTTCCTATCAAGCCATCACCGATGAATCGGATTATGAACTAGCCATTCGGCTCACGAAAGAGATTCGGGTTGCTGCCATTCCGGTTTCGGTATTTTACCACCAGAAGAACGATTATAAAGTACTCCGGTTCTGCTTCGCTAAAGACGATGCCATTCTTCAGGAAGCTGCTGAACGATTGAGCCGATTGTAAACCATGTGAGGTTTATCATATATCTTTAACCAGTCAGTGTATGCCCCGAATTACTCCTTTGCCCAGTGCAGAAGCTACTCCCGACGTTCAGGAGGCTTTTGAGGCACACGTTAGTGACTATCCGGGTAGTCGAATTACGAATATGAAAGCCACGCTGGGACGCTCACTACTGGCGTTTCAGGTGTATATGCAATGGTATCCGCTCTACGAAGAGGTTAAGAAGATTCTTGGCCCTCGGCTGGCTTATCTCTATGCCCATGCCATCTCCGAAGGGTCTAACTGTCCATTGTGTACGACGTTTTTCCGCCGGATCATTATCGACAACGGCGAACAGCCCGAAAACCTGACGCTAACGGCTCATGAACAGGCGGTGATAGACTTTGGCAGTGCCATTGCTCAAAACAAAGGCGACATTTCCGACGAACTGTATGCACCAATGGGCGAACGCTATTCTGAGTCCCAACTGGTGATTCTGGTTGCTTTTGCAGGACAGATGATTGCAACCAACTTATTCAACAATGTACTGGAAGTCAATATTGACGAGTACCTGTATCCTTATCTGCCGTTAACCGGCTCTATTCACGCAGAATCCTGATGGCTGATTTTCAGAATAAAGTGGCATTCATTACTGGAGCCGCTCACGGGCAGGGTAGGGCCGTAGCGCTGGCGTTGGCTGGCGAAGGGGCCAGCATTGTAGCGTTCGATCTGGCTAAACCGATGGCGTATCCGGGCTACGCGCTCGGCTCGGAAAGTGAGCTGGATAGCCTGAAACGGGAAGTAGAAACGCTCGGCTCTCAATGCCTGACCGCTCAGGGCGATGTTCGGCGCGATGAGGATATTGTTCGCGCGGTCGATGCGGCCCTTGCCCGATTTGGCCGTATCGATATTCTGTTCAACAACGCTGGTATTTGTGCGTATGGTCTGGCTCATGAATTACCCGAAGACGAGTGGGATGCTATGATCGACATCAACCTGAAAGGGGCCTGGTTAGCTGCCCGTCGGGTTATTCCGGTGATGATTCAGCAGCAATCAGGGGTTATTATCAACAATTCATCCATTGCGGGTCTGCGGGGTATGAATCGGCTTAGTCACTATGCGGCATCGAAATGGGGGCTGGTAGGGTTGACCAAGTCCTGGGCCATTGAACTCGCTCCGCACAACATACGGGTCAACTCCATTCACCCCACGGGTGTCAATACGCCCATGAACGACGGCCTGGCCGAGCTGGAAGGGACCACCACCCAGGAAATTGCCGAACGGTCGGCTGGTAACCTATTACCTGTTCCCTGGGTAGAGCCCGAAGATGTATCGGCGATGGTCCTCTATCTGGCATCCGACAAAGCCCGGTATGTTACAGGGTCTCAATTTGTACTGGATGCAGGGTTACTCACCCGGTAATGAATAATAGTGGGTTTATACCATCGGAAGAATCGGAAACGATTCCATCAAAACGGTCTGTAGCTGCGAGGCTGGCAAGCCGAGCCATTGCTGTAGCACCGTTGCGTAAACCGATCGGAAATCATGCTGTAAAGCAATGTTATCATTTACCGTGGCAGTAGCTGGAATTTGCGGGTTTGTACCAATCACACCTGCTTTAATGGAATTTCCAAAGTAAAGTACGGGGGCAGCCGAACCATGATCGGTTCCGCCACTAGCATTTGATTTTACACGCCGTCCGAATTCAGAAAACGTCATCCCCATCACCCGATCGGCAACAGTAAGCCCATTCAGGTCATCCATAAATGCCCCGATCGCTTCCGAAACTCGCCGAAGTAGTTGAGCATGTGTCCCGGTTGTTGTATCGGTTGGTTCGGTTTGCCGGGCGTGGGTATCAAAACCACTCATACTCACTAAGTATACTTTTGTTTGCAAACCGCCAGCAATTAATCGGGCAACAATCTTCAACTGATCAGCTAGTGGATTTTTCCCCGCCGAAGGGTATTTGTCCGATTGCTTTGTGACTTTTTGGGCCGCTTTCCTGATCACATCTGAATATTGATCAGTCTTCTGCGAAACTTTTTCGAGATAGGCTAGCTGCTCTCCCCATCGACTGTCTGTTGAAACCGCTGTCTTATCGTCAATGAGATTGTAGAAATTGGTGGGGTTGCTAATCGCTATTCCCATCGAGAAAGTTGGGCCTTGAAATGCTGGAGCAATAACTGACCCTATCTGGATAGCCAGTGGGTCAGGCATACTATCGTTCGGGTATTTGTCGGGGAAACCCGGAAAGGTGTCGCTCAGATAACGGCCAGCCCATCCGGTCGTTAGAATTTTATCGGCATCCGAACCTGTCATCCAGATATCTGTAGCTCTGAAATGAGAAAAATTGGGTTTTGGATAACTGACTGCCTGCACGATCCCGGCTTTTCCGTCATTGAACAGTTGGGTAAATTCGCTTAATGCTGGATGTACACCTGTTGTGTCGAATCCATTCAGTTTCAATATTTTGTCCTGAGGTAAAGCAATGTTAGGCCGGGCCGCCTGATAGGCACCATATTGATCGAGTGGTATAACTGTGTTGAGACCGTCATTGCCGCCATTAAGCTGAATCAGCACCAGGACTCGATCATTTGACAAAACCTCTTTATGGACAGGTATCAATGGGGCCTGTGCCAAAGCCCGAATGGAGAAACCATTAATGAACTGTGGGGCAATGACCCCCGCAATCGCTACATTTTTTATGAAGTCTCGACGTTGCATGAGTTCGATAGATTTATGAAGAGGATACCGGACTAACCCTCTCCTTCACGATTAGAAAAGTTGATATTGAGGGAGGTTCATCAAATACTTATAAAGGCTCTTCAGCTTTCGCGTAACATTCGTTTTGTTGGCAGCATCTTCCGGATTCGTAGTAAGATTTTGCCAGGCCTGTGTCCAGTAATGATCCGACATTCCACTCTGTAAACCAGATAGTAAAATGCTGGTTTTGATGTATTGCCTATCCTTGTCAGGTAATTCAACGGCGTATAATTGGCGTGTAGCGTCCTCAATGAGCGCGTCGGGATTGGCTGGATTCGGGAGCGATTGGGTAAACGCAATAACATCAATCTGCAAGTTTTTGCCATTTCGTCCAATACTGCCGTTTATCATGCTATCGGTAAATACGTTCCGCTTAGGCAGCGTGTCTGAGCTAATCCAGAGCTTATCGAATAAGGGTTCCTGATAGTAAGCTGGCCAGCCTGCCACGTTGGGAGGATCACCGATGGTTTGCTGCATGGACGCGGTTTGGTTCTGAATCGCTTGCCACAAGCCATACTGATCTGGATAGGCAGAACTGTCGGGGAAGCTGACATTGTATTCACGGCATAAGCCCACTGTGAAATCAATCGGGCTTTTTATAAGCGCTCCACGATTGGCTGCGTCGAAAAAATGCTGACTGCTCAGCAGTAGTCGTAATACAGGTTTGATTTCGTAGTTAGCGGCCCGAAAGGTTGTCGCCAGGGGGGTAATGATCTGCTCTTCGGTGTCAGCGTCAATCTGGTGATACACAAAAAAGCGATACAGCTTTCGGCAAATGAATCGGGCCACTTCCTCCTGGGCAAAAATCATCGCGAGCAAATCATCCAACTCCTGTTCGCCTTCGGGGCCACGTCGGCCCTTGATGGTTGTATGCTGATAGAACTCCGAGAAAACCTTGTCGCTGCTATCATGACGCCCAGGGTCAAACAGACTGACGTGGGTAGTGGTATCGTTGCGAAAGCCTGTTAGTACTCTGGCTGCGGCCTTTACGTCGGCTTCGGTATAGTGAGAGCCTGGCCCTTTACCTACGGTAAATAGTTCCTGCAGCTCGCGGGCATAATTTTCGTCCGGCGCTTTTTTGTTGTTAGATGCCCCATTAAGATAAATCAGCATGGCCGGATCTTTGGTCATTGCTTTAACCAGTTCTTTGAAGTTACCAAGGGCATACGTTCGTATAAGAGAGTTATTCCGATAACACAGTAGTGCATTGCCGGATTTATTTATCTCCGTGGCGAGATGGTTACGCCAGAACAGGACCATCTTTTCACGTAAGTTCCGGTTCTGATTCAGCATCAATCCTAGCCACCATGCTCGGAAAGAGTTTTTGCGTCGGCCATCATTCTGTCCATCATAGTTGATAGAAGTTACCCAGGTTTCACCAGGCATGATTTCGTCGTCGACAAATTTATCGTCATTATAGTTGTTGACGGGGGGAGCCGGAGTAGGTTCGCTGGATAATAGTTCATCAATGGCTTTTCGAACGGAGAGCGATTGAAAGTGGGCAACATCATCGGGCTTTGCGCCAAACATGGTTCGCTTAAGCAGGTGTTTAACGTCATCACGAGTCCACTTTTTGCGTAACGGTTCCAGTGATGAAATGGGCGTTCGGTACTGCATAGAGTCGTTCGTTACTGATTATGGCTAATTGCTTTCTGAATCGTTTGTCCGAATATGTGGAGCGAATTGGCTGATTGGTAAACATAGAAGATATGCGAATGGGTTGGTTTTTAATAAAAGTTTAACGGGGGTTTGCCTCTCAAAAAGTAGGAGTGCTGGCCAGTAATCGTCACTTGTAAGCGGGCCGGAGTTGCTCTACATGTCTATTCTGCTACTACCATTGGCTCAGTCGACCCCGTTTCCGACCATTCATCCCAGTCGGCAACCGTTCCGGTAGTTTGTAATGCATAGTACCATCTACTGCCCATAACTTTGGTGCAACCAATCGGGACAACAACCCGACCTGCTTCGAACAATAACATAAACAACATACTACAATGAAAACCCTCATCAAATCTTTCGCTTTCGCTCTTACCCTGGGTATCGTTACATCGGCTGCCAGCTTTGCTGAAACCAACCCCGGAACCAATCCCGACAAAACGGCCTCGTATCAGTCGGCAGTATACACCACCAACAGTGGTAAAATCAGTATCGCACTGGATAAGCAGAAAGGCAGCACGGCCGACATTAAGTTGACCAACCATGCTGGTCAGGTGCTGTATAGCTACCACCTGGGTAAAAACGAGAACACTTACCGTAGCCGTTTGAGTGTGAGTGAATTACCTGATGGCGAGTATCAGGTTGCGATTACGAACGGTCGTGAGGTAACGACCCACACTGTGACTGTATCGACTCCGCAGCCCACCACCCCCAATCGCGTTATCTCGCTGAACTAATATCTGTCAGCACGACAATCAAAAGCCGATCCAGGACTTATCTGGATCGGCTTTTGATTGCCTCCTGTATTGACTATTTACTCATAAGTCAGTATGTATTGTGCTGAATGCAGGCATGAATGAGGCTAATGAGCATTACATCGAGCCAGGAGCAATATGCCAGAGAACATCTGTAAACTGGTGTCGGCAGTCAAAAAAAGCGTCGACCTGCTCAAACCCTGCTTGTAATGCCAGTTGGTGAATTTCCGCCAGACTGTATTTCTGAGAGACCTCCATGTAAATGGGTTCGTCTTGATCAAACTTGATCACCCTACCCTCGTCGAATCTCACCTGCTGAGGTCGAGTACTTATCAGGTAGCTTTTGCAACTGCCCGTTACAGGGTCGTACATCGGATAGTGGGTAAACTGATCGGGGTTGAAATCAGCACCCAATTCCCGGTTGATACGATGCAACAGGTTAAGATTGAATGCTTTAGTTAACCCGCCCGCATCATTATAGGCATTCAGGATTGTCTGGGGATTTTTTTTGAGGTCGAAGCCAACGAGTAGGTGGTCGCCTGCCCGTAAAAATGATTTAAGCTGCTTAAAAAACTGGAGTGCTTCATCAGGAAGCATATTGCCAATGGTTCCGCCTAAAAACAGGACCAGTTTGGACTGGTCTGAAATCGTTTGTAGTTGCTCCAGTTGAGTAAAATAATCGCCGGGCATACTACTAATCTGCATACTGGGGAGCTTAGGACTAAGTGTTTGTTCCAGATACGAAAGAATGTCAGGCGAAATATCGATTGGGTAATAGTGTTGGCTACCATGCATCCGCAGCGCTTCTTTTAACAGGAAGATCGTTTTGGACCCATCGCCCGCCCCTAGTTCAACGATGTCGAATGACTGTTTTCTATCCAGGCAGCGTTGCAGGATTTGCGTACTTTGCAGTACGAGAATTTCGGTCTCAGCCCGGGTCAGGTAGTACTCTGGGCAACGCATAATCTGTTGAAACAACGCATCTCCATTGGCATCATAAAAATATTTTGGCAGGAGGTATTTGTGGGCGGCAGTCAGTCCCTTAAGTACATCCTGTCGGAATGTACTATCAACCAGTATTTCATTCATATCTTTCAAAACGTATCGGGCGTTGCCAGGTTACCCATTGCAAAGCGTTGAGTCTTCAATTGTGGCCGATTCTGTTGATTAGCAGGACCGGGCCAGCCGAATACCTGTAAATTGCCAACGTAAGGGTGCATGGAAAAAATTTCGGTAAGTGGGGCGGCTGTGTCCAGGAGTAGTGGCTTCGGATGCTCCCCGAAGTACCATCTGATTGACCATGAATTTTCCATTGTATTCACCGATGGCTCCCTCAGCCTTCGTGAAACCGGGATAAGGTAAATAGGCACTTTCGGTCCACTCCCAACGGGAGCCCCATCCCAGTCGATCCTGTGCTACTTCCCACTCGGCTTCGGTGGGCAGGCGAGCCCCCCGCCACTGCGCATACGCCCAGGCCTCGTAATAACTGATGTGACAAACCGGCTGATTCATAATCAGGGGTATAAGACCGCTGGATGTGTACTGATACCATTCATTATCCAGTTGATACCAGTACAGAGGGGCTTTTACCGCATTTGATTTGACCCACTCCCAACCTTCGGCATGCCAGTTGCGAAAATCCTGATATCCACCCGCCCGGATAAAAGCCAGATACTCCTGATTGCTAACCAGTTCCTGGCGAATCTGATAGGGAGCCAGGTACACTTTATGGCGGTTCAATTCATTATCGAAACAAAAACCCTCTCCAGTCGCTCCGATTTCGTAAACGCCTTCCGAAAAGCTAACCCAGGATTCAGTCGTAATCGTAGGTACATCGGGTTTTGGATAATCCGTCGGATAAGCAGGAAGTAAAGGGTTATTGCCCAGTATGTATTTGATATCGGTAATCAATAGTTCCTGGTGCTGTTCTTCATGATTCAGGCCAAGCAGGGTAGTAGCTTGTAAGGCGTCTGACAATGGGCTTTGCTCCGTCAGAAAACGAATCATGGCGGTGTCGACATAGGATCGGTACGCCTGCACATCGGCTACCGAAGGCCGGGAGAGGTTTCCGCGATCTGTGCGGACAACCCGTGCGCCAACGGTTTCGTAGTAACTGTTGAAAACGTAATTGTACTGGCTATTGAACACCGAGTAACCTGCTACGTTAGGAAGCAGCACAAACGTTTCCCAAAACCAGGTAGTGTGACCTAAGTGCCATTTGGGCGGGCTAACCTCTACAATGGGTTGAACGACAAAATCTTCGGCTTGAAGCCCCTGACAAATGGCTTCGCTACGCGCCCGTACCTGCTGGTAGCGCTGTGCTAAGTTCATAAACAATGTGATGCGATCACTTTTTAAGCAAAGGATATGGGTACTTTTTCAACCGGAAAATGAGGCAACACGTTTCCCGATTTACAGACGTTTTTTAGTCGCTACTTCCGGCATGGCAGTCAGTTTGTCCTGAAAGAATAAACGGTTGAGCCTCTTCTTTGTTAAAGCAGGCGCTGGCAGTCCCTTAGTATACACCCCGATTACGAACGGTCGACGGCTAAACTCCAATCCGCCATTGACCGATTACAAACCTATTTAATTACGTATAGCGCTGATAATTAATGCATTTTATTGTCACTTTTGGGGAAATCGTTGAGAATTGGCTGTTGCTACTCAATGACGGATTGAACTTACTACAACCAAGTAGTGACGATTTTTGTACCTTTTTTAAAATACCCAAAGTTCAACCTCATAAAGGATTAGTTTTTCTTTTGTGTCTTATATGGGTGCAAGATTTGTTACTAGACAGACACTAATTCTACATCATATATAAGGTTAGCTTTGGCGGGGACTGGTCCGCTACCATTTTGCCCATAGCCAAGTTGATAAGGAATAAAAAGTTTGCCACTCTCTCCTTTTCTCATTAAAGCAATTCCTTCCTCCAATCCTTTTATCAAACTGCCAGAACCTACTATAATTTGAACAGGGACCCCTCTATCGTATGATGAATCAATAATCTGACCGTTCTGGAGAGATATACGATAATGTATACAAACTGTTTGACCTGCTTTAACCCCTTCTTTGTATCTGGCGATTAGGTAACCTACTCCTGATGGTGTAAATTGTGCCCCTGGGTAGTTGGCCAACACCCACTGTTTAAATGTTTCTAAGTCTGCTTTTTCTGCTTCATTTCGTTTTTTCACAATTTGGCCAATGTGGGCATCTAGTGAAGCCTTGTCGGCCTTAAAAGCTTGGGCTTTTTCGCCTTGACGAACAATTTTTACGGCATTAATACCATCGTTGGTTTTCATTTGATTGACCACTTCTTGTCCATCTATTACGAAACCAAAAACGGTGTGTCTGCCGTCGAGCCAAGGTAAGGGCAAGTGCGTGATAAAAAACTGGCTACCGTTGGTGTCAGGACTCCCGTTGGTGCCTGGACCAGCGTTTGCCATCGATAATACGCCTGGGCGGTCGTGGCGTAATGTGGCATCAATTTCGTCAGGAAAAAGGTAGCCTGGGCCGCCAGAACCAGTGCCTTTTGGGTCGCCCCCCTGAATCATAAAATCGCTGATGACAGCGTGAAATTTAAGC
The DNA here is from genome assembly GCF_001898575.1 of Spirosoma sp. 48-14. Taxonomy (GTDB): domain Bacteria; phylum Bacteroidota; class Bacteroidia; order Cytophagales; family Spirosomataceae; genus Spirosoma. Next base: position 724 of record NZ_MKUD01000002.1, on the reverse strand, counting down.
CCGTCGTAAAACGGTTGCCCCAATGGTCTGGCATTGTTTTCAATTGTTCCCTCAGCCAATCCTACAAAATTGGTTACTGTCATGGGGCATTTTTCGTACAATAATTCTACGGTAATTTCGCCCTTTGCGGTGTCGAATATGGCGTAGATCCCTTCTTTTTTAGTCATTTATTTATGCAAAAAGTTAATAATGTCAAAAGCAAGAATTGAGGGGACGAAGTTCCAGCTACTTTCTCCAAAACTTCAAAAACACCGTTCTCGTCATTGGATTTTGCCTGAAAACGAGCGGCTTCTTTGATGCCGTAGGGTTCTTGTAATATTTTGAGTACCTAACTTTTATTCGCAGGTTTGTGCGAAACGTCCAGCCAAATCCCTCCCGATACTTTTACTTGAATGGATTGCTCCCATGGTTTAAAATGGGGATAGCTGTTGACTGCTGAGTCCCAAAGTCGCAAATACTTATTTTTAAGCACTCATTGTCGTCAATGTGAGTGAGGTCGTCCACGAGAGCGTATCGTTCAAAATGTTTAACGATTTGTTCCCCAAAACTCGTTTACTATCCCTTTCCGTCAGCCAAGGTCGGTTTTATCCCCTTTCGTAACAACTCAGGCAAACATACGAGAGCGACTACCATTGGCTCAGTCGACCCCGTTTCCGACCATTCATCCCAGTCGGCAACCGTTCCGGTAGTTTGTAATGCATAGTACCATCTACTGCCCATAACT
>NZ_MKUD01000001.1:366447-746668 GCF_001898575.1 Spirosoma sp. 48-14 | reverse complement strand
TTCTTCGATGATGAAGGCGAAGTTGAACTGTCCGGCTTCGCCGGGGGCATCCCAGCACAACTCGCCGGTGATGGGGTTGATCGAAAAGGTGGGCGTTCCTCCACTTTCACTTGATGTGCTGAATCTGGTTGGGTCCTGGTATCCCGTTATAGCCCTGCCTATACAGCCATCATCAGTCAAGGATGTTTGTGGTACACTGAGTCGGTAGGCAAGGCTGTCTCCGTCGGCATCGAAGGCGGCCGGGTTGTGGCAGAACTTCTGGCCCACTCGCCCCGAGTCCAGGGGTGGGTTGAGCATGATGGGCGTGGAGTTGGTCAGCAGAGCAGCATTGATCAGGATCGTTGTCGAGACAAAAAAGCGGATTGCGTCTGAAGGGGCTGGCAGGTTGTTGGTATTTCGGTTCCGAAGGGGGACAGTTATCCCAATGGTATACGTGCCTGGTCCTGAATACGTATGGATAGCCGTATACGAGTTGACCGACGAGGTTTGACTGTTGATGTATACACGGCTGCTTCTTTTGACAGAGAGGGTATTGCCATCGCCGAAACAAAACGTATAAGGCTCTGCCAGGTTGGCCGCTTGCTTTCCGGCAGGCGTTTCGTCGTAATAAGCTGTAAAGGTGATCAGGTAGGTAAGTGAAGTTTGCGAAATGCGTTTCGTCGTAATTTCTCCCGCCCGCACGTGGGAAGCCTGACTGATCGTAGGGCATAGTATGGCCCCCAGCAATAGCCCCCAAATTCCAATACTGTAAACGAATCGCATAGATGTAGATGTTTGCATTCCTCACCTACAACGTTGCAATCGATTAAAAGCGTATTCTTCTGATTCGATTGATTTTGACTGGTATATGCACGCTAATTTCTTCGCGCTTCAGATCTGTGAAACGCAGGGAAAGACGCTGTTGATGAGCTGCTAGACCTTATAAAAGCCCGGACGGTTAACGAGTGTTTTCCAGAAGAAACGAAGAAAAATGCCAACATTTTTCGTGTATGCCCACTGGCTACTCATTTCGGCCCAGGGCGCACGACGATCCCGGATATTGACGGCCATTTTCCAGATAAAGACAACCGGAATCATCAGGATGTAATGCAGAATGAGAACCAGATAGGCTCCAACGCCATACTGCTTACGAACCCAAAGCAACTGCGACACCTGGACCTGCGGTTTGAATCGGTTGATGTGCGTAACTATATGCTGCTGATTGTCTTCGCTACTGCCATATTCGAGGTGGATGAACTTCTCATTGTGCAGCAAAAGCAGTTTTCCCTGCTGGCCAAGCCGATACCCCCATTCGACATCTTCGCCGTACATGAAAAAATTTTCATCTAATTTGCCGGCCCGTTCAATCACCGACTTGCGTGTCATCAGAAATGCGCCTGATAACCATTCGACCTGATCAGGATCGCTAAATTGTGGGTCGGGCATGAGTCGGTAGAGGAACTTCTCTGACGCTACCCCACCCGGCAAAATGTAAAACGCCCGGCGCATCTGCCCGAAAGTAGTGTACAGGTTTGGGCGAAGCTGTCGGTTCGCCATAAGCTGCATGGCGCTCACAGCCGCTACGTCGGGGCGGCTGTCAAGTACCTGAACGCAGTGAGCCAGCACGTTGTCGATCAGAAGCGTATCTGAGTTAAGCAGAAGAATGTAGCGGCCGTTTGCCTCGTCAATACCCTTGTTGTTGGCTCGCGAAAATCCCGCATTATAGCCTGTCTGGAACCAGCGGACATCAGGGTACACCGACTGTATGATCGTCTGACTGTTGTCGTTCGACTGGTTATCGACAATAAGTATTTCAAAACTGACCCCGGTTGTGAACTCATATACTGAGGCTAAACAGTTGAGAATGAGTTGGGGGGTTTTATAATTGACAATAATGATGCTTAAATCAGGCAAAGTGGTTCATGCGCTAGTTGGGTCGTAAAGGTAAGAAGTTTACAGTATACAGTTTATGGTTTACCGTATACGATTTACGGTGGCTAACGCATAAAAATCTAATGCGTCGGCCACCGTAAATCGTAAATAAAATTCTGTAAATGTTAATACAACACCCAGGTATCTTTACCGCCACCGCCCTGCGAGGAGTTAACCACTAGCGAGCCTTTTCGTAAAGCAACCCGCGTCAGGCCGCCCGGTATCACGTTGACATTGTCGCCGTAGAGGATATAAGGGCGCAGATCGACGTGACGGCCTTCGGCATGATCACCCACCAGGCAGGGCACACGCGAAAGTGAAATAGTTGGCTGGGCAATATAGTTTCGGGGATTGGCCTTAATTTTCTGCCGGAACAACTCGTGATCTTCGGAAGAGGCTTTGGGGCCAATCAACATACCATAACCCCCTGCTTCATTGGCTTCTTTAACCACTAATTGTTCGATATTGTCCAGCACATACTGGCAATCTTCTTCCTCCCGGCAGATGTAGGTTCGGACGTTGGGAATGATTGGCTCTTCGCCCAGGTAATACTGGATGATTCGGGGCACGTAGGCATAAATTACCTTGTCGTCAGCGACGCCCGTTCCTGGAGCATTGGCCAATGCCACCCGCCCCCGTTTATATACCTCGAAAATACCGGGTACTCCAATCATCGACTCAGGATTGAAGGCCAGCGGATCGAGGAAGGTATCATCAATACGTCGGTAAATAACGTCGACAATCTGGAAGCCTTTGGTGGTACGCATTTTCACATAGCCACCCGATACAACCAAATCGCGGGCTTCAACCAACTCAACGCCCATTTGCTGAGCCAGATACGAGTGCTCGAAGTAGGCCGAGTTATAAATGCCGGGGGTTAGAACAACCACAGTTGGATTGGGCCGGTCGGCAATGAACTGCAACATCTGAAGCAACCGGGTTGGGTAATCCGATACGGGCCGAACGCCCGTCTGGGTCAGTACTTCCGGGAAGGTTTGCTTAATAAGCTCCCGGTTTTCAAGCATATACGATACGCCGGATGGGCAGCGAAGGTTATCTTCCAGCACCATAAATTGCCCATCGTCACCCCGGATCAGGTCGGTGCCTGTAATATGACACCAGATTCCTTTGGGAGGACGTACACCCAGGCACCCCGGCAAAAACGACTTGCTGGACTCGATAAGGTCGCGGGGCACAACACCATCGTTCAGGATACGCTGTTCATTGTACACGTCGTCCAGAAACATATTGATGGCCTTAATTCGCTGAATGAGACCAGCTTCGAGCCGATTCCATTCGGCCGATTCAATCACACGCGGAATAATGTCGATGGGCATAATCCGTTCTGTACCCTCTCCCTGCGAATACACGTTGAAGGTAATACCCATACTCATCAGGGCACGCTCGGCCGCAAGCTGTCGTCCAATAAAATCTTCGCGGGTTAATTGCTCAACGCGTTGCTGAAAAGGTACATACCCGGCTCGCACCTGCGTTTCGCTGGTGAACATCTCATCAAAAAAATTCTCGGTCTGGTAGTCTGAAAACGAGAAATTAACGCTGGTCTGCCCCTGCGACTGCGTCATTCCATTGAGTGTTTGTGACTGCGATTGGCGGGTATTTTGTTTTTTCATAGAACAATCTATTTATAATCAGGTCGGCAGCCAAATAGTATATTGGCGACTAAAGCATTATGCAAATAAAACGCTTTATACGTAAAAATTTATACGCAAATAGTCACTATTGATAAAGTTCATCGACTGTCGATTCTAAAGCCCTGGCTTTCATCACCTTTTAATCGACCTGAATTGGTAGGCTTGCTAAAATAAACCAAGTACTGGTTTGCAGGTAAGTATTTGTAGGCCAATGGATTAATCTGTTTGCTTATATGGTGGCGCACTAGCGTTACGGTTTTGCGGCTCAGATTTTTTGATCGGCTTTGCAACGGTGAATATACGTTGCACGTACGGCAGAATAGTACCGGCAAACGAATCGGGCTACACCTTATTTTTCAATTTAATTTTTTTAACAAAACCTAATGACTTCCAAAATGAAAACATTGCTTGTGTTCAGTTTTGTGGCTGCTTTAGCTGTGGGGATGAGTAGCTGTAACAAGACATCGGTTGATCCCACCGATACGGATGCATCGGCCCGGACCACCGCAACAACCAGTTCGTCGGCAACGGGACCTCATAGCGTTACGGTGGTTGATGCCGCTAGTTTGCCTACTGCTATCACTACGTATATTACGACAAATTATGCTGGAGCAACCATTAAAGAAGCTCTGAAGGATTCGAGTGGCGATTATGCCGTGGCTATTGTACAGAATAATATACTTAAGCTGCTGGTATTCAAAGCCGATGGTACATTTGTGAAAGAAGCTGACGCTCGCAAGCGTGGTCACCGTGATTCAACCCATCACATGCCGGGAGATTCATTGCATCATCCCAAAGGTGATTCGCTGAACCACCCTAAAGGCGATTCGTTACATCATCCGAAACCAACGGGCCCAATAGCAACAACAGTGGCGGTGTCGAGTCTGCCAGCGGCTATTACAACCTACATCAACACAAACTATGCTGGGGCAACGATTGAAAAAGTCGTTCAGGATGCTAAATCCAGCGATTATATTGTAGCCATTCTGACGTCGGACAAAAAACACGCTTTACTGTTGTTTGGCTCCGACGGAACGTTCAAGAAAGTATTGCTAGGCAAACGATAGATAGCATTATTGAGTACTACTGAGGTGTCCTGAACCCTAAAACGGATGCCCTGATTAACCGCCCTTCTGATTTGAGGCTACTGTATTAGCCCGAATCGGAAGGGCGTTTTTTTTAGGCCTTTCGTAACCCTCTGAAAATTAGGGTAGCATGTTGAATCAGTATATCATAATTGGTCTATAAGAACTTTCTAAGATCAGCTTAAGGCCGTTCTAAGGGGGAATGGGCTCCTTTGTCGGAAATCATACCTATATCAACGTTATGAAAAAGACCACACAATCTGGTAGACGGCTGCTGTTGATGTCGTTAATCGTCGTTTCGATTGGTTCCATTCAGGGATGTAATACGGACTCCAATCGATCCCGTACAGAAGAAGCGATAGAGCAAACTGATGATTCCATTGGCACTACTATGCAGGATGAGGCCAATCAGACAGAGGCTAGGTTTCTTCAGGAACGTGATGAAGCTGTCGCTGATTTGAAAACTCAACGCGATAAGCTTGATCAGGAAATTGATGCGTTACAAAACAAACTGGAGAACAAAAGCGACAAGGCCCAAAAGACGATGAAACAGCAACTAGACAAATTGAAAACCGAACGGGAAGAGCTTGACCGAGACATCGATAAAGCGCAGAATGCCACTCAGGAAGCCTGGCAGGATATTAAGGCAGGCTTTAAGCAGGCAGGGCGTAAAGTAGGGAATGCGTTTGACCGAGCCGAAGATCGTCTCGATGGCGCTACGAATAAGCAATAACCTGTACGAATAGGCTTTTAACTCATTTTCTTACCCTAAATCACTGTTTTGTCATGGATAACACAACAAAAATTAGCTGCAAGGCTTCTCCCAAAGCGGAGGGGTTCGATATACCTCAGCAAGCTATTCAGGATACCGAATGGGTGCAGAAACCAACTGACCCAACGAAACGCGGTGGTGGCCAGATCAGAAAAGGGGAAATTGCCTGGTTCCAAACCGATTTGTTTGGCAGTGGTCCCGACTGGCAACAGGTTCGTTTGAATGATGATACCCTGGGTTATGTAAACCCGCATCATTTTGCAACCGCTGATAGGGACTCTGAACAGTAACCGGCCTCAAGACAGGTAAGATTGTCGTGGCTAATGCCAATCGACAGACAGTCTTTCATGCTAGAGATACAGTAGCTGTCAATATACTCAACGCCTTGAAAATCAAACGTTATTATGTTCAATGCATTATTTGGTGCCCCTCCCATTGCTTTAGACCAACTCTGGCGGCTGGATGAGGGGACACCTAATCTTATTTTATGGGCGGTGCCGATCATGGTTGTGCTGACAGCCGCCGAGATGATCATTTCATATATTCAGGAAAAGCCTTATTATGAAAAATGGGAAACCATCGGGTCCATTCTGGTTGGATTAGGGTCGGTGGCTATTGGAGTTGTCATTAAACTTGTTCTGCTGTATGGTGTGGTGTGGCTCTACAATCAACTGCCCTGGCGGATGGCGTTGCAATGGTGGACGCTCATTCCCTGCTACATCATCTTTGACTTCTTTAGTTATTGGGCGCATCGGGTATCACACGGGCAGCGTTTCTGGTGGGCTACGCACGTTGTTCATCACTCGGGTGAGCACTATAATCTGAGTGTTTCATTTCGGCTGAGCTGGATTCAGTATCTGAAAATTATCTTTCTTCTGCCCGTTGCCTTACTTGGGTTCCACCCGATTATTTTCTTTCTCACGAACCAACTGGCCGTTTTGTTTCAGTTCTGGGTGCATACCGAATATATCCGTCGATTACCAGCCTGGGTAGAATACATTTTTGCGACTCCGTCGAATCATCGGGTGCATCACGGCTCTCAGGAAAAATATATCGATAAAAACTTTGGGGCTACGTTCATTATCTGGGATCGTCTGTTGGGTACCTACCAGCCTGAGGAAGAGCCGCCTATCTATGGTATTACGACCAATATTGGTCAGAAAGCCAATCCATTGCACATCAATTTTCATGAGGTGCTGGATATTATTCGTGATGTTAAATCGGCTAGAGGTTTTCGACGAAAGTGGTTTTTTATTTTCGGTAGCCCCGTTGATGTCGATCAGTATAAAAAACGATTAGCTCAAAAGCAGGATACCTGATCGGTTGTTGAGTAACGCGGGCGGAAACCCGCGCTCTTTGGTTGAAAATTGCGGGTTTCCGCCCACATTACGTCAGTCGGCTCTAATCATTACGTGAGTTGATCAAAAATTTTTCATTGAAACGATAAAAGTTTACAACCAAATCGGTGGCTAATTAGTCATGGTATTAACGATAAACGTATATATACCATGAAAGCTTTTTTTATCACACTTACACTGTTGGTTTTTGGCGTTTCGAGTGCAATGGCCCAAACCGAACGCGGTGGCCGATTGATGGGCGTTAATGTAGGGAATATCACTATTCCAACATCTGGTGGCTCTGGAACGATTATTAGTCTTCAGCCAACGTATGGCTGGTTTGTAGGAGATGGCCTGGCGTTAGGGGCTGGTATCCCATTTCTAAACGTAAGCTCAAACGGTACACGGGCCACTCAGATCGGGATAGCGCCGTTTTTACGGTATTACATTGGCTCCTCCCAGATCAAACCCTTTTTGGGCGCATCGGTTGGAGTCATTAACTCATCGTCATCGTTCAACGGGGGTAATTCTGATTCAAGCACAGATGCTCTCTATAGTTTTACGGGTGGAGTGGCCTTCTTCATCAATCGGTCGGTTAGCTTCGATCTGGGCCTTACCTATACCGGGGGGCAGGGAGCTGCGCTGAACACCTTGCTGGTCGGAACGCCCAACGCCTTGACGCCCAATGTGCCCAAAGCCTTAAATATTACTCTTGGCTTTCAGGTTTACTTCGGGAAGTAGTTAGTAGTGGTAAGCGTTTGTGGTTGACGTAGCATTTGTGCATTCGCCAACCACAAACGTTCGAACCCATTTCTACCACAGATAATGGACTGGATTTTTGATCCGTTCGTCGTAAATCCGTTTTACGGCCGCCATCTGTTCAGGTGTTGGGGCAGGGCGTTCCTGCGCCTGTAAATTGGATGTTAGATGGGCTGGTTTAGAAGCTCCTGGAATAATGCAGCTTACTGCATCGAAGGTTAAAATCCAGCGTAGCGCATCTGGAGCCAGGTTGGCTTCACCCGGAAAAACAGTCTTTAGTTCATCGACGGCGGCTAAACCCGTTTCATAGTCTACACCAGAAAATGTTTCCCCTTTATCGAATGCGGCCCCTTCCCGGTTGAATGTGCGATGATCGGTAGGTGAGAAAGCGGTATTGGCGCTGTAGGTGCCCGTCAATAGGCCACTGGCAAGCGGTACCCGAACAATGATGCCTATATTCCGTCGGCTGGCTTCCTGAAAAAACAACTCGGCCGGACGCTGGCGAAACATATTGAAAATAATCTGGACGGTGGTTACGTTCGGAAACTCAATTGCTTTAAGCCCTTCCTCTACCTTCTCCACGCTTACCCCCAGGTTCTGAATCTTTCCCTCGTCTTTGAGCCGATCAAACAACTCAAAAATTTCGGGGCGGTAGAAGACTTCGGTTGGTGGACAATGCAACTGAATGAGGTCGAGGGTGTCAAGCCCCATATTTTGCAGGCTATCCTCAACAAATTTCCGCAGTGTCTTTGGCTGGTAAGCCTCATTCGTATGCGGTTGTAGTCGTCGGCCACACTTAGTCGCTACATAAATTCGCTCAGAACGTGAACGGACTAGCCGGCCAACGGCTTTCTCACTTTCCCCATCGCCATATACATCGGCCGTATCAATGAAATTAATCCCGGCATCAATGGCTGCATTCAAAATCTGGTCAGCATTGTCATGGCTAAACGGGTCGCCCCATTTGCCTCCAACCTGCCAGGTACCCAGACTAATTTCGGAAATACTAAAACCGGTTTTTCCTAGTTTTCGATAGTTCATAGTAACGCGGACATCCTGCCCGATTTGTTAAAACACTAACTGTGTGGATGGCAGATTGGTCTGCCGCACCACGACCTTACAATTTCACGCCAAATCGGTCGCCGATTTCTTCCAGGCTTTTGATAACGGGTTCCAGCAGGGGGATGCCGTTCGCCAGTCGTTCCGCTTCCATCAACCGTTCGGGGTCGCCCGGAATCAGAACCTGTTGCCCTTCAACGGCTTTAGCCTGCCGGAATCGTTGAATCCAGGTATCCATATGGGCTTTGAATTCATCGGCAGGCCGGAATGCATCGATTCGCATAGCGCCGAAAAAATGCCCGGTACCCATGCCTACACCTTCATTGGCCTGCATAAATCCGGCTGTCGCAAACGGCGGCACCCAGGGCCCATAATTAGCGCCCGAAAGCACACCCGAAAAAATATCGACAATAGCCCCCAGACCGTATCCTTTATGTGAACCATGTTCGCGATCGGTACCAAGAGGAAGTAAAGCTCCACCATTACGGATCGCATTGGCATCGGTAGTGGGTTGGCCTTCTGCGTTTTGGGCCCAGCCCAGGGGAATATCCTGCCCTTTGCGCTGTAAAATTTCGAGCTTACCATAGGCAACGGCTGTGGAGGCAAAATCGGCCAGAAATGTCGGTTCGGTAGCCGCCGGAATAGCGACTGCAATTGGGTTGGTTCCCAGGAGTTTGTCCAGTGAAAACGTCGGAGCTACCAGCGGGGCTGCATGGGTCATGGCCTGTCCAATCATGTCGTGTTCGGTAGCGAGTAGAGCGTGATAACCCGCTATGCCGAAGTGATTGGAGTTTCGTACCGCTACCCAGCCTGTTCCGGCGGTGCGGGCTTTTTCGATGGCTACCTGCATAGCCCAGGGGCCAACGACAAGGCCAAGCCCCCGATCTCCATCGACAACAGCGGTTGAGGGCGTTTCGTGGACAACATGGATGTGCGGGTTTGGGTTTATGCGCCCATGATCGTATAGGCGGACGTAACCTGGCAAACGAGCCACACCGTGTGAATCGACACCCCGTAAATCGGCACTGACCAGTACATCGGCGGCTAATCGGGCATCGGTTTCAGAACAGCCAATGGCAATAAAAACCTGTTCGGTAAATGTTCGGAGTTGAGGGGCAGTAATCATGGCCGCAAAGTTGAGGAAAAGTCAGGAGTAGTCAAGGGAGAGCCGAAAGGGCCAGGCAGTTTACGGCGAAATCATCCCAACCGTTGCTACCACGTCTGACAATGATTTAAACGGTTGTTCGGTTTCTGGACTCTATGCCATCAAAGCATCAGAGATGTTTATTGGTTCATCTTAACTATTTTTTAAGAAACAAAACCAGTAGTTTGCGTTTTATTACGTAACCACCTGATTTGTTTCGATACCGCTATGCTGCTCCGTTATTATCTGTTCCTGGCTTTGGGTCTGTCAACGTCGATTGCCGTTGCCCAGCCACAGGATACCCTCACTACTGAACAACTCTTACAGCGACGAGGTACTTCCTATTCGGCCCTGATCCGTCCTTCGCGCTATCTGGCGTTCGATGTAAACCATGCGATCGGTGGCTTCAGGCGTTACCGCTATTTCATTGGTGATGAGCTGCATTTTAAGGCCAGGGGAGAAAAGTACCGCGAAGAGTTATACGATGTTACCGATAGTACGTTCAGCATTTTGATGGCCAATGAGGTGATGAATCGGGATGAGCCTGTAACGTTTCGGCTCGATGAAGTGAAGACTATTTTGCTACACCGTCGGATTCCATTCATAACAGCCGCCGGAACTCTATTTCCTATTGCCGGAGGGGTTTATCTGCTGGCGGATGTTGTCAATAACCGAGGCTTTTACAGCAATACATTGCCCGTAGTAGGCTCGCTGGTGCTGAGTGGTATCTTATTTCACCTGATCAGTAATCCGCATATACGTGTCAATAAAAACCATCGGCTAAAAGTACTACGGACGTATTAGATAGCCCAGACGTGAAAACAAATCGGTACGCGTAACCGGGTACGTACAAAATGTACCGCTACGTGTCTTTTTGACACAAACGATCGGCATTTGGTTTTCAAAAAAGTGCGTTTACATTTGCCCTATGCCGAACTCAATCGCCACTAGTCAAGCTCGCTGGGAGCAGCAGTATAGGTTGCATACCGACGCCTATGAGTCTGGGCGTATGTCGTTTATTTCAAGCCTTTTACCACAAACGGCTGTCCAGTTTTCAGTCTATCAAACCCTTGATATACTGCATAAACGATTGGGGAACGACATTCTACGGCGGGCGTTAAATCCGAACGAAACCATTGATAGTCCTGCCAGGGGAAACACGGATGGGTCATGGCTCAAACGGAGCAATATGGTTGGCGTCAATGTACGTACCATCGGCTCGTTCTGGAAGCTGATCAATTATACATTGACGCTATCTGCCAGCCACGACAGTATCCATTTGCTGCCGATCTGGGAACCCGGTGTGGTGGGTAGTCTATATGGCATGGTAAGCTGGGAAATCAATCCCGAATTTTTCGATGTTGAACTGGCCCGGCTGGTGCCCGCCCTCGATTCGGTCGAAAAACAGCTTAAGGTCGTTGTCAACCTGCTTCATGCCATGGGCCGTACGGTGGGCATGGATGTGATACCTCATACCGACCGATTTTCGGAGATGGTACTGGCCTGTCCGAGCTTGTTTGAGTGGGTACAGCGCGACGTAAAAGGAGGGCATCCTGATACACTTGCCGATCATTCAGGCTTCATCCACCGCTGTGTAGAAGAGTCGATCTGGCAGTTCCTGAAATTTCATGGATCGGCTGATGGATCTCCGCTGGCGTTTGCCAAAGATGCTTTTTTCTCGACCGATCTGGCAGTTCTGACGGACAACCAGCGGCTGAGAATGCTATTTGGACATCCACATGATTACGGCGGGCGACTCCGGCGACGACTGGCGCTGATTAAACATCTGGTTGCACAGGGATATGAGACGTTGCCGATGACCATGGCTCCACCGTATCGGGGCATACACATTGATCCCAATGACTACGTGATTGACGATTTCGGACAGACCTGGTATCAGTACGCATTTGATAAACCCGAGGCTATGTCGCGCGTATTTGGACCCTTGGCCCGGTATCGGTTCTATGAGTCGAAGGATAACAATCAGCATTGGGAGCTGGACTTCGACCAGCCAAACAAACCGGCCTGGGACTACATCTGCCGGAAAGTGTACGATTGCCAGCGGACGTACAATTTTGACTTCATGCGGGGTGATATGGCCCACGTACAGATGCGCCCTACGGGTGTTCCGGCCGAAGTGGATGCCTATTACGACCCCCTGCGAGCCATCAAAAAATACGTGCAGGCCAATGGAGTACCCTATTACGGCTTCTTTGCCGAAACGTTTCTGGCCCCGCCCGATACAATGGGGTATGGAAACGAACTCGATCACCTGGAAGCCATCGAAGCCGATTCGACGCTGGGTGATTTGCAGTCGATGGTGGTTGGGTCGGAGGAGTTCAAGCGCCAATTTTTCGACTACTATACCTACCTGAAAACCCGTCGGTTCGCTCCCAATTTCACCGTTATGACAGCGGATAAGGACGACCCCCGTTTCGATGAGTTTTATCGAACCGGCAATCTGTTTCGCTACTTCACGGCCCTGTTTCTGACCGATATGCCAAGTTATGTCGGTATGGGGTTTGAGGTACGGAATCTGCACGAGCAACGGGGTGAAAACGAAGAGTACAGTAAGTTGTATGTTTTCCAGATTGGCGATGATCGACAAACCGATAAAGTAACGCACACGCCATTCAGATGGGGACAAAACGCTGAGCAGTTTGAGGCCATTCTACACATACGTGCGTTTGCTGAAAGCATTTGGGCAGAGATTGTAGGCCGAGAAACAGAATGGCTGGTTCCTCCTGGCGAGTCTGACTATATTGCCTGGAAGCATACCAGCGTAGTTGGCGAATCCACCCCATCGGAATACATTTTCGCGGCTTCTATGACCGGCAATCTACCTGATGAAATACCAGAATTGCCTGAAAGCGAAGTGGTTTTTGACGAAGCGGGGTGTCGGATCTGGCGAGTGGCAAGCGCTTGATCGAAACCGTTGCGGTTGGTATATTGCAGAATGCAGTGTTAATTAATCCAGTTAGAGCAGTGCTAATTGAGTAAGTAGGCATATTGGTAAAATTAGTCGCTTTAATGGGCTTGATTTATTGTATCTTTCGCGCAAGAATATGTCACAAATTATGGAAGCGGTTATAGCAGCAGAACAGGTAGAAGAGGACGTCACCCGCTCAACCTATGAAATTGAGCGCGGAAAGCCTATGCCTAGTAAAAACCATTCAAGACTGCAAATCAGACTTGGCTCAGAGATACTTGTCCATTACGAAGACCAATTTGATGTTCGGAGCGAACAGTCGCTTGCTCCACCCAATCCGCCATTGGTACCCGATTTAAGCATTTTTCCGGCCGAAATCTCCAACTGGCAGCAGGATGAGATTAAGGAAAGTAACGTACCATTGACCGTGATCGAAATCGTGTCGCCATCGCAATCCGATACGGAGTTGACGGCAAAAGCGAAGGAATATTTTGCTGCGGGAACGAAGTCATACTGGCTTGTGCAACCTTTATTTCGGACAGTAGTTATTCTCCAGCCTAATGCCGACGAACTGGTCTTCCATAACGATGTACTTACTGACCCGACCAACGCTATTTCAATTGATCTAAAAAAAGTCTTTCGGTAAGAAGCTGTTTGATTTAGTGGCGTCAGGTTTTTAAACCTGACGTGTGCGGTTTCTCAAAACCGAGTCAGACCAACCGTTCGGTTTTGAGAATCTGCCCTCACCCTACCTGGGTAAAACGCTGTAAGTTGACTAACTCAAACAACTTCTAAACTCTTCCCTTTTTACAGTGAACTATCAACTTTCATCAACCGCCAGTAACGGCAGCTTCGACCTCATCGACAACAAGGAGGTATTAATCACACACTTTCAATACGAAAACTGGTTTTCGAGTAGTGGTACCGCCAGCCTAAAGCATGATCAGATCACCATTAAGCCACGAAATTTCTGGCATTCGGCCTTCGATTTGCTGATCAATGGTGTCGATAAAGGGGATATTACCTTTAATTGGCAGGGGCATATCCTGATTCGTTTAGAGGAGCAATCAGGGATCACGAAAAATTATCGATTAAAAAGCAAAGGTTTCTGGGACTTTCGGTTTGTGCTCGAAGATGAGCAGCATATGGAGTTGATACAACTGATTCCCAAATTTCGGTGGAACAAACTGGCTTATAATTACGGCGTTGACTTTGCCGAAACTTTTACCCCAGCCTTAAATACCGACTCGATTACACTTCTGTTAGCCTGTGGATACGGTGCCAACCTATACATGACCATGATGGCGGCTGCTGCCTGATTGTTGGCAGGGGAGTTGTACCTTTACTACATGATCGCAACCTGACCGGACGGCTTTAATTTTGTAAACTCGCTCTTATAGGACAAAATGGCGCGTGATTTATTTCATGAGCTCGTTCGGGAGGCTCTTGAGGCAGATGGCTGGATAATTACCCATGACCCATTTGTTTTAAAATCAGGGGGCTTACGACTGGAGGTCGATTTAGCTGCCGAGCAGATGCTTGCTGCTGAGCTTGGACATGAAAAAATTGTTGTAGAAATCAAGAGCTTCATTGGTAAATCGAAGCTGAATGATTTTTATGAAGCAAAAGGCCAGTATGACGTCTATCGGAGAGGATTGAAGAAAGAAGGTGTTCAGCGCAAACTTTATTTGGCTGTTGATGTAGATGTCTATGAAACGTTCTTTCAAAAATCGTTGATTGCTGAACTATTAGAAGACGAATTGATTTCATTACTCGTGTATGATATACCAATGAAACGCATTGTGCAATGGATAACCCGGTAAATGCTTATCGCGATATTATAGTTGACTTGTTGGAGTCATATGCTAGGATGCCATCGGTAGGAGCCATTCATGATGAGGTCGAAGAACAACTGATTCTGGATACGCAACGCGATCATTACCAAATTTTGACGATTGGCTGGGAAAATGGCCGTCGGGTTTATTACCCTATTTTTCACATTGATATTCGGGATGGTAAAATTTGGGTGCAGGAAGACGCCACGGACTTTGATCTAGTCGGTGAACTTGAACGACGCGGTGTTGCCAAAAGTGATATAGTGTTAGCGTTTCAAGCCCCTTATAAACGACCATTTACGGGTTACGCTGTGGCCTGAGAGGGCCTTACTACATGAATCGCAACCTGACCGACGGCTTTAATTTCGCGTCCAAGCTCACACCTAAGCGGGTGGCCAATGCGCTTAAGGTATTGTCGAGTTATTATATTGCCCGGAAAACCGGCCGACCACAGCAACGGGGTTTGCCCATGTCGGTGTCTTTTGAACCGACTACGTCCTGCAATCTGCGCTGTCCGGAATGTCCCAGTGGATTGCGTTCGTTTACCCGGCCAACAGGTATGCTTGGTGAAGACCTTTACAAACGGACCATCGATGAACTGCACGAAACCCTGCTTTATCTGATCTTTTACTTTCAGGGGGAACCGTACCTGCATCCGCAATTTCTGGATCTGGTACGATATGCCACCGACCGAAATATTTACACGGCTACCAGCACCAATGCCCATTACCTGACGGATGCCAATGCCCGTAAAACAGTCGAATCGGGGCTGGATCGGCTGATTATTTCCATCGATGGCACCACCCAGGAAGTGTATCAGCAGTATCGGGTTGGGGGAAAGCTGGAAAAAGTACTGGAAGGTACAAAGAACATCCTACGCTGGAAGAAAGAGCTGAAATCACGTACACCACACGTCGTATTTCAGTTTCTGGTCGTAAAACCCAATCAGCATCAGATTGCCGAAGTTAAAAAACTAGCCCGCGAGCTGGGCGTAGATGAAGTTGGCCTGAAAACGGCTCAGATTTACGATTACGAACAGGGCTCTGACCTAATCCCGACGCTGGATCAGTACAGTCGGTATGCCCAACAAACGGATGGTACGTATCGTATCAAAAATGGCTTTGGTGACCATTGCTGGAAAATGTGGCATTCCTGCGTCATAACCTGGGATGGGCTCGTAGTGCCCTGTTGTTTCGACAAAGATGCGCACCACCGACTTGGTGACCTGCAAACCCAGTCCTTCGCCGATCTCTGGCAGGGACCAGCTTATCAGGATTTTCGCCAGACACTGCTCCGCTCCCGTTCCGAAATCGACATGTGCCGAAACTGCACCGAAGGCACAAAAGTGTGGGCGTAAATTAATGTTGAATGATAGAATGATTGAATCGTTGAATGGGATTGTGTCAGTTATTCAATCATTCAACAATTCAATCATTCTATCATTACTTGGCTAGGTCCTTGTAGCTAATGAGCTGGATTCCTTTGGTTTTGATCAGGGCTTTTACGCGTGGGTCGGTCCAGGTATCGGTTACGCCCTGGCGGTCGACGGCTACCTGTTCATAGCCGATATGGTGAATGGCACGTACTTCGGGCGTATCGAGTCCGGGGTGGTCGACAAATAGATAGGTTTTACCCGCTTCCAGGCTTTCGAGCATTTTGCTAAAGCTGTCGATTTTCTCCTGCGAAGTGGCGTGTGGGCCAATATAGCCTACGTTCTGGACGCCAAAATCTTTGGGAACGATGTTGATCTTATACTCTTTGGCTAGTTTCTGGGTCAATGCACTTACTTCAGCGCTCATATCCGAACAGCCCATATGGCTGGAAAAATGGCTGATACGCGGGATTTTCTTGAGCGCTAATTCGATCTGGGCACGAAACTCTTTCTCAATGTCGGCCAACTGCCAGTCGTTTTCGACAATCGAACGTTTGGGGTAGTTTTTATTCGGGCGAACCATCGGATAGAAATACCCGTCGGCATCGCGCAGGCTCGGGCAATCGGATACGGGCCGCCATTTGACGTTATCCCATTCGCTGGTGATGGCCAGGTGAATGCCTACATCGACCGTCGGGTTTTCGGCCAGGATCTTAACGGCTTCTGGAAACCAGGGCGACGGAACAATAACCTCAATCGACGTTTCGATTCCTTCATTAAAACACTTGATCAGCGCTTCGTTACCCGCGTGCGAATAACCCATGTCGTCGCCACGAACAATGAGTCGTGGTGGCGCTGTTTGGGCAAAAGCCGACTGCAGCAGTAGCGCGAAAAGGCCGGAATAGACTAGTTTCATACGTAATGCGGGTGGCAACCCGCGATTTTTAGCCAACATCGCGGGTTACCACCCGCGTTACATAAGACGTTGTCTTGTAATAGTCAATGTACTGCGTTGTACCCAGTTAGGGTGAGGTCAGATTCTCAAAACCGCGTCAGACGAACCGTTCGGTTTTGAGAAACCGCACGCGTCAGGTTCTTAAACCTGACGTCACAAAGGCAAGCAACGGCTAAATCTTTTCAGCAATACGCAATTTGGCGCTACGAGCGCGTGGATTACGGGCGATTTCATCGGGTGTGGCTTCAACAGGTTTGCGGGTAACAGACTGCAACGGCTTGATTTCATTGCCAAATAAATCTTTCTCTACCTCGCCCTGAAATTTTCCTTTGTTGATGAAATTCTTCACCAGCCGGTCTTCCAATGAATGATACGACATGACTACCAGCCGACCACCCGGTTTCAAAATTTCCGGTACTTGCTCCAGAAATTCCTCCAGCACCTGTAGTTCTTCGTTTACTTCGATGCGTAATGCCTGAAAAACCTGTGCAAAATACTTGTTCTCTTTACCGCGTGGTGCCAGTCGTTGCAAGGCCGCTTTCAGATCGTTTACCGTTTTCAACGGTCGGTTTGATCGGGCCGACACAATTGCACTGGCTGCTGTACGGGCGTTGGTAATCTCGCCATACATACCCAGAATGCGGTGAAGGTCAGCTTCTGGATACGTATTGACCACATCGCGGGCCGTCCGGTCGGCATGCTGGTTCATTCGCATATCGAGGTCGGCGTCGAAACGGGTCGAGAATCCTCGTTCGGGTGTGTCGATCTGGTGCGACGAGATGCCCAGATCGGCCAGAATCCCATCGACCTGCTCGGCCTTGTAAAGTCGCAAATATCGTTTGATGTTACGGAAATTAGCCGCTACAAACGTCAGTCGTGGATCATTAAGCGCCTGTGCATTGGCGCGGGCGTCCGGGTCCTGGTCAAATCCAAACAGGCGGCCTCCTTCGAGCTGCTGTAAAATGGCACGACTGTGTCCACCACCACCAAAGGTGACGTCGACATAGGTGCCGTTGGCTTGTAAATTCAGCCCATTGATGCAGGCTTGTAATAAAACAGGTTCGTGGTAATTCGTCATTTATAATCCCTGTTTGATCAGGGCTACTAATGGTTCGATTCGTTGGTTCAACGGCTAAGCGGAACAACTGCCCTCAGGTTAATCAGAGGAGTTACCTGAAGAAAGCTGTCGTAAATCTTGTTCATAAGAGGGGAGTACCGAATTTCGGCCGAAAGCATTTTCTTATAACTTATTCCAGCCCCCGTATCGAATAAACCTAAAACGGTGGATAAACCTGTATAAAGTTTAGCCTGAATCGCTTTTTTGCCAAAATAACGCCCGGCGTAGAGTCCAATTTGGTAAACATTTTCGTCGCCGGTAAACGTCGTCTGGCGGACATTACCTAGGTCAATCACCGCAAAGACATTATGAAATTGCCTTGGAAAAAGGATTTGAGCGGTTACGCCATAGCCAACAGTACGTTGATACTTTGTTTGCCAGATAGAGCCAAACCCACCGACGCCGACAATGGGTTTGCTCCATTTTTTTTGCTCCAGGTATATTTTAGAATCTATCCGGCAAAATGTCAGATACTCTTTAAGAAGCTTAATAATGCTGGACTCTGTGTACTGAGCGGCATCTGTACGTAACGTTGGACATTCATATAAAAGCTCCCTAAGTTGTTTTCGATAGGCCGGATCGTTGTAGGTGTAAAGCATTGGGCCTTTAATTAATGGGATCGTAATGTTGTGCAACAGGGCCAGCGAGTCATACTTGGCTATCACAAATCGAGCGGTAGCGTTCGCGTCGAAGATTCGGTATAGTTTGATCGACTGACTATCCAGCAGCAGTTCAGACAAATAATAGGTGGAGTCGACACGCTCATAAATACGTTCGCCCACGCTTATCGGGGTCTTAACATAATAAGGCATTTTTAAGTACAAGCCTTCATAGACAGGACCATCGTTGATAGTCAGTTTTTGTATGTCTTTGGCCTGAATCCGCGTGTAGTAACTCAGTGAGTCGCGCCCAAACTCAATGTATCCTGGGCTTTTATCCCAGTCGTAAAAATGAATAAAGCCCGTTGTTGTTTTATCGTTTCTATCCGTTAGCGCTACTGGACGATTTTGATACTGCCCAAATAAGGTTCCAGACAAAATACAGGATAAAAAAGTGAAAAGAAAACGCATTTCAAGGAATTTGGTGTGAACGCAGCCCGATAACAACTATTTTAGAGGATAACACGTTGCGAGGAATGACAACGTACAAAGCTATCAAACAGGAGCTATCTCACAAATTCTATGAATCACAAAGCTGGTAGAGTTGGAATCATAGTCTGCTTATTTATCTCGTTTATTACGGTCGGTTTCGGGCAGGTATCTTCCGTCAAACCGGGCCAATATCGGGCTGTGCTCAAAACCAAAGGTGGCGATCTGCCATTTGGCCTGTCGATTCAGCCCGGTTCTGCTACCAATACATACACCGTGTTCGCTCTAAACGGCAATGAACGATTGCCACTGGATGCAGCTACCGTACAGGGCGATTCGATCCGCATACCGAATGCCCTGTTTGAGTCGGAACTGGTTGCAAAGATAGATGGTAATACGCTCCGGGGGACGTATCGTCGAAAACGAGTCGGACAACCTCTACAAACCTTGCCGTTCGAAGCCGAGTATGGAAAGACGTATCGGTTCGTACCAGAGGGCGAATCAGCAGGTCGGTCGGCATCGACAAACGTTACAGGCAAATGGGCTACGGATTTCGGCAGCGAAACGGGCAAGGTCGATACTGTTAACGCGGTCGGTATTTTCGATCAGAAAGGGAATCGGCTGACGGGGACATTCCTGACACCCACGGGCGATTATCGGTATCTGGAAGGCAATGTAGTGGGGGATAGCCTGTTTTTGTCCTGCTTCGATGGGTCGCACGTGTACTTGTTTAAAGCGAAACACGATCCAGCTACTAAAACCCTCAAGGGCGGCTTATGGGCTGGTATTTCGGGATATGAGGCCTGGGTAGCTCGCTTCGATCCCAAAGCAGACTTACCCGACCCTGCTAAACTAACCTACCTGAAACCTGGCTCAAAGACACTCAAAGCCTCGTTCCCCGAACCGAATGGGAATGTCGTTTCGCTGACAGACCCGCGTTTTAAAGGGAAAGTGACTATTGTACAGATCATGGGTTCGTGGTGCCCCAACTGTATGGACGAGACGAACTTTATGAGCCCCTGGTTTAAAAAGAATAAATCCCGTGGGGTTGAAATTCTAGGCTTATCGTTCGAGCGTTCGCCAGATATGGCCGAGTCGGGGCCAAAAATTGAGCGGATGAAACAACGGTTCAAAATTGATTATCCTATTGTACTGGCTGGAACCAACGATAAGATTCAGGCGTCAAAAGCGTTGCCCGATCTGAATGCGGTTGTGGCTTTCCCGACAACCATCTTCATCGACAAAAAAGGTCAGGTACGTCACATCCATACAGGTTTCTCAGGCCCCGGTACCGGCAAATACTACGACCAGTACGTCGAAGAGTTCAATCGGCTTATCGATAAATTGCTGGCAGAGTAGTTGACTGATCCATTCGTGGAGTTGTATAGCCTGTTTGAGCGGCTACACGACTCCACGAATGCATTAAAAGGCAGCCATCTATTTTATAAAATCCGTATGCATGCATACTATTTTTGGTAAAAATTGGTAGATTTACGTCCAGAAGGGATAGGACGACATCGACCATGAAGAAGGAGAAAACCGTTGATTTTCATATAAAATGGGGCTGGCATGCCATTTCACGCATGTACAACGCCTATGCAGCCCGCTACGACATCACCATGGCGATAGGGTATGTGCTGCTCAACATCGACCTGGAAGAAGGTACGCCCGCTACCAAAATTGGCCCGACGCTAGGCATGGAACCCCGTTCGTTGGTACGAATGCTGAAAAGTCTGGAAGAACGGGGCCTGATTCGTCGGGAAGTAGACGAAACCGATAAGCGGTTTGTCCGAATTTTTCTGACTGAAGAAGGTAAAGCCAAGCGCGAACTCGCCCGCGATGGGGTCATCCTGTTCAATAATATGGTTCGCGAGAAAATCCCACTGGATAAACTGGTTATCTTTTTTGAGGTCATGAAAGATATTATCCAGATGGTGGAAGACGAAAATACCCGCATCAAAACAACTGAATCCGAAGAACTTTCTCTGGACTAACCTACTGTCAATTAAGGCTGAACGCATTCTGTCAGATGGGTTCAGCCTATTCTATTTGCGTTAAACTAAACCATGGAAACTACCTTAGAAAAAACCAAATCGGAGGGGAGGTCCCTTCAGACCAAAAATCGCACGATCCGGCGCGTGGCTGTGCTGGGCTCGGGTATTATGGGCTCGCGTATTGCGGCTCATTTTGCCAACATTGGCGTTGATGTGCTCCTGTTAGACATCGTGCCGAAAGAACCTAGCGAAGCAGAACAGGCCAAAGGCTTAACTACGGCTAGTCCGGCCGTTCGGAACCGAATCGTGAACGACTCGTTTCAGGCGATGCTGAAAGCCAGCCCCGCTTCGCTGTATAGCCCCAAATTTGCCGACCGGATCAAACTGGGTAATTTCGATGATAACCTGAAAGAAATAGGGGCCTACGACTGGGTGATTGAAGTGGTTGTAGAACGGCTGGATATTAAACGGTCGGTCTACGGACGTGTTGAACAGTTTCGGAAACCAGGTACCCTAATTACATCCAACACATCTGGGATTCCAATGCAGCTGCTGGCCGAAGGGCGTAGCGAAGATTTTCGTCGGAATTTCTGTGGTACTCACTTCTTTAACCCGCCCCGGTATTTACGTTTACTGGAAATCATCCCCGGTCCTGATACCGACCCCGCAGTGGTTGATTTTCTGATGAACTACGGCGATTTGTATCTGGGGAAGACGACCGTTTTATGTAAAGATACCCCCGGCTTCATTGCCAATCGGCTCGGGATTCAATCATTGATTCAAACCATTCGGGTAGCCGAAGAACTGGGTCTGTCGGTCGAAGAGGTTGATAAGCTGACCGGGCCGGTGGTGGGCCGTCCAAAATCGGGAACGTTCCGTCTGTCGGATGTAGTAGGGCTGGATACGACCGTCAACGTAGCCAGTAATCTCGTCAAAATGGAACACGACGAGTCGAGAGCGTCGTTCGAATTGCCCGCATCGGTGAAGAAACTGATGGAAAATAAGTGGCTTGGCGACAAAACCGGGCAGGGGTATTATAAGAAGACAAAAGACGAAAAAGGGCAGACGCTGATTCTGGCCCTCGATCTGAAAACCTTTGAATACAAGCCCTCGGAAAAGGTCAAATTCGCGACGCTCGAAAGTACCAAAGCGATCGATAACCTGAAGAATCGGTTTCCGGTTCTGATTGCCGGGAAAGATAAAGCAGGCGAATTTTACCGGCGTACTTTTGCCGATGGATTCCGCTATGCTACCTACCGCATTCCCGAAATTTCGGACGAACTCTACCGCATCGATGCCGCTATTACCGCTGGATTTGGCTGGCAAATGGGCTTGTTTGAAACCTGGGACGCCATTGGCGTGAAGAAGGGCGTCGAACTGATCGAATCATTTGGTCAGAAGCCCGCCCAATGGGTCTACGATATGCTCGATGCGGGTTTCGATCAATTCTACAAAGTAGAAAACGGCAAACGGAAGTATTACGACATTCCGACGAAAAGCTACAAGGTAATTCCGGGTACCGAAGCGTTTACCATTCTGGAAAATCTTAGTAACAATATCGTCTGGAAAAATGCTGGAGCGAATATTGTTGATCTGGGCGACGGCATTCTGAACGTCGAATTCCGCAGCAAGATGAACACCTTTGGGCAGGAGGTTTCTGAAGCGCTGAACAAAGGTATTTCGCTGGCTGAGAAAGACTTCCGGGGACTGGTTGTAGGCAACGATTCAACCGAAGCATTTTCGGCAGGCGCCAACCTGGCTACACTATTCATGTTTGCCGTCGAGCAGGAGTTCGATGAGGTCAATCTGATGATTGCGCAGTTCCAGAAGCTCATTACCCGCCTTCGGTATTCATCCATTCCGGTTGTTGTGGCTCCCCATACCTTAACCCTGGGCGGTGGCTGCGAAGCCGTACTTCATGCCGACCGGGTAGTGGCCCATGCCGAAAGTTACATTGGCTTGGTTGAAGTAGGGGTCGGTCTGATTCCGGCGGGTGGTGGAACTAAAGAAATGGCTGCCCGTGCATCGGATCTTTACCAGACTGGTGACCCCGAGCTAAACATCGTGCAAAATGTGTTCATGAACATCGCAACGGCAAAAGTGTCGACTTCAGCGCAGGAGGCCCGCGAAATGAACTACCTCCGCTCAACGGACCAGATTGTGTTGAACCGGAGTCGTTTGCTGGCCGAAGCGAAACAGGCCGCTATTGAACTGGCCGAGAATGGATACACACAGCCCAAGCCCCGAACGGATATTAAAGTACAGGGAAAAACGGGTATTGCTTTGTTCAAAGCAGGGATTACGGCCATGCACATGGGACGGTATATTTCAGACCATGATCGGAAAATTGCCGATAAACTGGCCTATGTTATCTGCGGGGGCGATTTGAGTACACCACAGACGGTTTCGGAGCAATATCTGCTCGATCTGGAGCGGGAGGCTTTCCTATCGTTAACAGGTGAAAAGAAAACGCTGGAACGGATTCAGAGTCTGCTGACTGGCGGTAAGGCACTACGAAACTAGAGAATACATACATTTTTTACATCATGCGGGTATTGAGAGGGAAGCCGTCTTAATACCCGCTTTTGGCTTTATAGTTTCCTGATACTACCCGTTTAGCCCTCCTTTTTTACCACTTGTTTTTTGTCTATGTGTAACGCGCTGTTAAGGCTAATAAGCAAATTCGAGAAATATTTAGTATATACATTATTGTTTATTGTGACTATTATATAAGCGCTAGCTGATCTTTTGTTTATAATTGGTGGTTACTAAATATATTTTTAATGGTGTATTTGGTAACATAGTATTGTATTATAAAAGGGTACGATTAAATATATTTTAGGTCACCTACCTTTTAATATATTTTTAAAAAAGCAAGGGCTTAAGTATGTGCGTTTTAACGTAACTTTTCAATGGCATTACGCCCTAACCCATAGAGATAATTTATTGTATTATGACTGATCTGATCAGCGATGAGGATATGATTCGTCAGTATCTGTCGAGTCAGCCTAACCACTGTTTTGAGATATTGTATAAACGGTATGTCAACAAGGTCTATAGACGTTGTCTGTCTATGACAAAGGACCCACTAAAGGCCGAAGATTTCACCCACGACATATTTCTGAAAGTATTTCATCGGCTGGAGGCCTTTCAGGAGCGGTCGAGCTTCTCAACCTGGCTGTACGCTATTTCATTTAACTATTGCTCTGATCAAATCCGATTGGCGAAACGGATGAATTTTATTACGGTTGAAGAGGAGCTAGATCAGAATATTCCAGAACCAGAAGATGCATCGGTGCATGACGATGCTACGCAGCTTGTGAACCGAATCTGGAAAACACTCTCGACAAAAGAGCGTATGTTGTTGCAACTCAAATACGAAGATGAGCTAAGTGTACATGACATTGCCAACCTGTATAGTCTGAATCCGAGTACGGTAAAAATGCGACTAAAACGAAGCCGGGATAAAATACAGCAACTCTACTCGAAAGCCTATTACGACTAGCCTGAAAAGGAGTCGTAGTGTTTATAAGTCGTTCAGGGTGCGGGCATAGACGCGAGAATTTGACTGCTTATTGAACAAACTCGATGAATTGATCCAGGGCGGTCGGATTCCGAAGCGTGTCTTTACTGGTTGCCAGTGATGCATCCATCCCCGAAAGAATCTTCTTGATAGGGGTTTCCAGCTTTTTACCGCTGATGGTATAGGGGATTTCCCGAATTGAATACACCCGATCGGGAACGTGGCGAGGGCTGAACTGGCTTCTGAGCGTTTGTTTTATGCGCCCTATCAGCTCGTCAGTAAGGGCATACCCTTCGCGAAGAACGACAAACAAAGGCATAAAGTAGCGGCCTCCCGGCTGCTCCAGACCAACAATCAGGCTGTCGGCAATTTCGGGTAAGCTTTCTACCGCGCTGTAGATCTCGCTGGTGCCAATACGAACTCCATCCCGGTTAAGTGTAGCGTCGGAACGGCCATAGATAATTACGCCGTTGTGGCTGGTAATCTGAATATAATCGCCATGTCGCCAGATGCCCGGATAATCGGTAAAATAGCTTTTTCGGTATCGGTCATTATCCGGGTCGTTCCAGAAATAGATAGGCATGGAGGGCATAGGCTCCAGAATGACCATTTCGCCCAGCGATTCCCGAACGGGCTTTGCATGCTCATCGAACGCTTCGATATGGACTCCCAGCATCCGGCACTGGATTTCACCTTCGTATACGGGTAACAGTGGATTGCCGCCCACAAACGCACTACATACATCTGTGCCACCACTGAGCGAGATTAGCCAGATAGTTGGCTTAATGGCTGTATAGATCCAGCGAAAGCCTTCAGGAGGCAACGGAGAGCCCGTTGATCCGATTGTGCGTAGTGCTGATAGTTTGGCAAGTTGACCAGGGTGGATATCCGCTCGCAGACAGGCCAGGTAATAGGCGGCTCCTCCTCCGAAGTGATTGATTTGTGCCGTTTCGGCCAGTTTCCATAATACATTCAGATTCGGATAACCAGCCGCTCCGTCGTATAGCACCAGCGTAGCTCCTGCCAGCATTGACCCCACGGCATAATTCCACATCATCCAGCCCGTCGTCGAATACCAGAAATATCGTTCCCCCATACGAACATCCTGATGCAAAGCCAGGGCTTTCATGTGTTCAAGCAGGCAGCCGCCCACACTGTGGGTAATGGCTTTGGGTTTGCCGGTAGTTCCTGACGAATACAATACCCATATGGGATGTTCGAACGGTACGGGTTCGAATGTCAATCCATCAGGGGCCGGAGTGGTCAGGACGTCCTGCCAATGGACAAACTTGGCCGTTCGCCCTACTGTGTGGTCAGTTAGTTGAGTCAACCAGTCGTTTGGCGTTGAGGTGCGGTAAGGAACCCAGATCACTTCCTGAAGCGAAGGTAGCCGAGTGCTTAAGTCACCTATAGCATCAACCTTATCGATGACTTTGCCATTGTACTGATACTTGTCGATGGCAATGAGTAGTTTAGGCTGAATTTGCCAGAATCGGTCAACAACACTATCGGTTCCAAAATCGGGTGAGCAACTCGACCAGATGGCTCCGATTGAGTTTGTTGCCAGAAATGCCACAACCGCTTCGGGTATGTTAGGCAGAACAGCCACAACCCGATCACCTTTTTCTACCCCTGCCTGTCGCAGATAAGCCGCTACAGCCGCAACCTGCCGTTCCAGTGTAGCCCAGGAGATGGCGGTTAACGACTGTTGCTCGGAACCAAACAGAAGCGCCGGTCGATTTGCTGCCTGATGAGTCGCTTTGTGCCGAAATATATGTTCAGCATAATTAACCGTAGCTCCCCGAAACCATTCTACCCCAATCATATCGGCATCACTCGGTCTGAATAGTACCTGCTGATAAGGGGAGTGGCTTTGCACATCAAAAAATTGCCAGATACTTTCCCAGAACGCTTCCAGATCAGTTACCGACCAGTCCCACAGGTCATCATAGTCGCGGAAGTACAGGCCTTTTTTTATGAAAAGCCAGTCCATATAGCGTTTCATCAGTGTTTGCTCAATGGTCCGCCGGTCGGGCGTGTAGAGAGGTTTTTCGGTAGGAGTAGACATTGGCGGTAGGGAGTCGTTCAACTATCGACTAACGACCAAGCACTCCTCTGGATTGTTTTTTCAATAAAATGCGTTTCGGAAAAAGAAGTTTTACGGGGTTATCCTGAAAAAACCTAAATTTGTAACCCATTTTTTACTTGCCTAGAACAGTACACTGAAAATCAGTGTTGCTTATCTATACAAACAGGCGATTTACTGTATTTTTCCATGAATCAGGATTCAGAAAAGAACGACCGGAGTACCCGACAAAACCGTGATGGTAGTCGTTCAATGGGCCGTCGGGATGATGCCCCACGTTTCAACCGTAGCCAAGATGGCGATCGGCCACGCTTTAGCCGAGGCAATGATCGGCAGGACAACAGAGATGATAAACCGCGTTTCAGTCGGGAACGTAGTCAAAACCCAACACCGCGTGATAACGAGCGTGGGAATCGGAATGATGGTCGCTTCAACGATCGACGTCGGGATGAGCGGCCTGCCCGGTTTGATCGCGATGATAAACCTCGCTTTGATCGGGGGCGTCGGGACGATTCTGACGAGCGTCGGCCCCGTTTTGACCGTGATGCAACCGATCGGCCAGCCAGAGGCCCCCGCGATGACAAGCGGTTTAGCCCAAAACGGGCAGGAGATACAGGAAATCGCCGGTTTGATGAACGCGATGAAAATCGTCGTGGGCCCGCTCGGTTTGACCGTAGTAATGATCGATCGGGCAACGAACGTCGGTTTCGTGATGAACAACGGGAGCGGCCTCGTTTCCGTACTGAATCGGAGGGTGATCGCCCCCGTTTCGACCGAAATACACGCGGAGACCGGAACGACGAACGATTCGGTTCACGCAACAACCGCTTTGGCAATGACGAGCGTCCGCGCACCAGCCGTTTCTCGAAGGATGCCGATCGGTCCGAGCGTCCGGCTCGTTTCGACCGGGACGATAAACCCCGCTTTAAGCGATCAGATGACGGTAAACGGCCAGATAACGACCGACCTAAAAATCGGTTCGATGCTGGTGAGCAACGGGGTAAAGGCCGACGCGCTGGTAATGATGAGGCCTGGAATCGCGATGAAGACTCTTCTCGTTTTACGGGTCAGCAACGCAAAGAGTCAAGTGATCGACGTACTGGAAAATATACCCAGGCACCAAACTATGATCGGGAGTTAAGTCGTGAGCAGCCATCCTTTCGCCAGAAATCGTCGGACGACCGTCGTGGCAAGCCGAAAGGAAGTGAGCCAAGGCCAAAGCGCAGCGATTCGGAAGAACATCAGGATGGTCCGGGCCTTACCCGGCTCAATCGATACATTGCCAATTCGGGCGTTTGCTCGCGTCGGGAAGCGGATGAACTCATTGCCCGGGGCGACATTTCGGTAAACGGGAAAGTCGTGACCGAAATGGGCTACAAAGTGAAAGAAGGCGACACGGTAAAATATGGCACTAAAATCCTGAATCCTGAGCGGTTTGTGTACGTACTGCTCAATAAGCCTAAGGATTACATCACCACTACAGAAGACCCTGAAGATCGGCGAACGGTGATGGAACTGGTAGCCGATGCCGGTAATTTCCGTATTTATCCCGTTGGCCGGCTGGATCGTAACACAACGGGTCTGCTGCTGCTGACCAACGATGGCGAACTGGCCGATAAACTGACGCACCCATCGAACAACATTCGTAAAATCTATCAGGTTGAAATTGATAAGCCCGTGACCGAGGAGCATTTTGAGGCTATTCGTAACGGTATTGAACTTGAAGACGGTGCCATCAAGCCTGATGCGTTGAGTATCATAACGCCCGATGCCCAGGTGATCGGTATCGAGATCCACTCGGGTCGTAACCGGATTGTCCGTCGGATTTTCGAACACTTTGGCTATCAGGTAACCAAACTCGACCGGACAACCTACGCCGGGCTAACCAAGAAAGACCTGCCCCGTGGCAAATGGCGCTTCCTGGAGCCCAAAGAGGTTGTGAAGTTGAAATACTTTAACTAAAGAGTGAAAGAGTGAATGGGTGAAAGAGCGAAATGCTGACGCAAACTTTTTTCGCTCTTTCACCCATTCACTCTTTCACTCTTTTACAATCCTATGAATCACCTTTTTCCGTATATCGAGCGGACGTTGCTGCATCCTGGGGTAACGATCAACGAGCAATATGACGTGCTTGATGAGGTGATTCAGTTGGGGATGGCAGGAATGACCGTTGCGCCCTTTTGGGTGAAAAAAATCCGCCGGGAATTGGGCGATACTCATCCGGCTATTCTATCGACGGTGATTGGCTATCCGTTTGGGTATCAGCGTACCGAAGCCAAGCAAACCGAAATTGACTGGGCGTTGAAGGACGGGGCCAATGAGATTGAAGTGGTTTTGAATACCTCTGCTTTGTTTTCGCCTACATCAGTCTGGCTTAAAATTGAACTGGCCAAGCTTGTGGCTATGGTTCACGCACAGGAGAAATTCTTCACCGTTATTTTGGAATCGACCTTGCTGGATACAGAGCAACGTCGGAACATGATCAAACTCGCGGCCGACGCGGGTGCTGACTTTATTAAAAACGCAACGGGCGCCCTTCATACCGACTTCTCTCTGGAGTCGGCGTTGCAGTTTCGTCGGGAAGTACCCCAGACAGTGGGGGTTAAAGTAGTTGCCGACGGAGCTAAAGAAAGCCAACTGGAAGCTTTAATTGCCGTTGGCGTAGAACGGCTGTCGATCGGGCGAATGTTGCTGTAAACACATGATGGAAAGTTTGGTGAACATGTGCCGATTGTATAGTTTGCATATATCATAGCCACATCTTTTTATGCGTTACCTAACTTTGTTCTTACTAATTGGTTGTCCTTCGCTGCTGTTTGCCCAGCAAAAGCCCTATCAATTATTCGAAGTCGATTCGGTAGCCGAACCCCGAGGTGGGCAGGCTTATTTCAATGTCTTCATCCAGACCAATCTGCGTAAACCCATACAGGCTGAAGCGCTGGGTATTGGTGGCCGGGTCATGCTGACAGGTGTTGCTGAAACTGACGGCAGCGTATCGGATATAAAGGTACTAACAAGCCTTCGCCCTGATTGTGACCGGGAAGCCATACGAGTACTTAGCCTGTTTAAAGCCTGGAAACCAGCTAGTAAAGGTGGTAAGCCCGTTCGCCAGATCGTTAATATGCCCATCG
Source organism: Spirosoma sp. 48-14 (assembly GCF_001898575.1). Lineage (GTDB taxonomy): Bacteria > Bacteroidota > Bacteroidia > Cytophagales > Spirosomataceae > Spirosoma. The sequence continues at coordinate 716,919 of NZ_MKUD01000001.1, read as the reverse complement.
TATTCAAGGCGAATGAGCCATTTACATACTTAAATGGAAATCGTATCAGCTATTTCGATAATGCGGATAAGCTTATAACCGATAGTACGCAAGCGGCTTTTCGACAGGTGATCCCGCTCGATACAAACGGGCTGCCTTCCAACGATATAGTGCTGTACAGACTAAGGAGCAAAAGTTGGAAAGAAGAACGTCGATTACCCTTTGTCCGTGAAAAATACGAGTCGGGGAACAAGCTGAAGCAGCGGACATATCGAATTGGTTACCAGGATGCTGAGCGCTTGTGGCAGGGTATGACCTTTAGCCTGACCAGCGATGGGCGACTTCTTGAGCAGACGTATTACGAGCACGGGCGACCAAAAGGGCCCCGCATCACGTATCATCCTAATGGCCTGGTGGCTGAAAAGAGTGACGAAGCCGATACCAAACGAATGATAACGGCCTGGTATACAACTGGACAAATTAAACTGGTACGGGAAATTGATAGTTCTGCACCACTGGGTACCAGGAATCCAGAGCGCTTGTCGGCCTATTGGGATAGTACAGGGAATCAGCAGGTTAAAGACGGCAACGGGTTGGCCGTATTTAGAGAAACCGTTCGTTCTTACGCCGACACGACCAGACAGACATCGTTTATTGAACAGGGGATTTATCAGAACCGACTGAAACAGGGTATCTGGACAGGGCGTTATGCCGATGGCTCTTATTTCTATGAGGAAATCTATGATAAAGGGATTTGTCAGAAAGGAAAGGCCCGAACGATTGGGAAAGATACGGTGCAGTATTCCGTTCCTGAGCAATTACCTGAGTTTAGAGGTGGAATGCCTGCACTCGGGCAATTTTTGAGTCAGACCCTACACTACCCGCCCGCTGCCCAGCGAGCCAAAGTACAGGGTCGGGTATTTATCAGCTTTGTCATCAATAAAGAGGGAGAGGTGGAGGACGTTGAGGTGCTGAAAGGTATCGGCTTCGGAACCGATGAAGAAGCTGTTCGTGTGGTAAAAGCATCGAGTGGCCGATGGGTACCAGGGGCCCAGCGTGGGCAGAATATTAAGGTAAAATATAATCTGCCAATCAATTTTTCACTTCAGTGAGTCAGAGAGTTGCACGAAGGGTCTTTCTGGCAAACTAGTCGGGCTTCAAACAAAATACAGACGCTGGGATTTATAAAAAGAGCGTTGGTATTTACCCAACAGATTACTCAACGTAAACGAAGCAAGTTATGCAACAAGACCAGAGTTTAGATAATGTTCGAATGGACATTGAAGCCGTAGGATTTACATTAACCGACGACCTCCGGGTTTCGGTACTGGATTCGCTGTCGAAACTTCAGCGTTTCTACAAGGGCGATGTTATCACGGCCGATGTGTATTTAAAAGTAGAGCCTAACCAGCGAAGCAACGAGAAGCATGTGGGTATTAAATATGGTGTACCCGGCAACGATGTATATGCTGACGAATCGGGCGATAATTGGTATGCATTGATCCACAGCGTAGTTGGTAAATTGCAACGTCAACTGGAAAAACGATTCGGCAACCATACGAATGCCAACCGGGCTAACCTCGACGAAATCGACCCGGCTAGTTTAGTCTGATCTTACAAGTTACATGGAATCGCCCGGCTTTTCAGGTAAAGGTCGGGCGATTCCATGTATAAGCATCTCAATTGATAACGTGATAGCTGATTGCGCGTGTCAAATCCTGAGTATGAAGTTGGTCATGGCCGGTAAAAAATAACGCTGTGTAGACCGAGAGCTGCTATAAACACATGAAGGAAAGTTTGGTGATAAAGAGGTAATGATATACTTTGCGCCTATGTAATTCTCGTTCGTTTATGCGTTATCTATCCCTGTTCTTTCTACTTTTAGTCCCGTCTTTGTTAGTTGCTCAGCAAACATTTTATCAACCATTTGAAGTCGATTCGGTAGCCGAACCCAGAGGTGGGCTATCTTATCTTGGGTCCTTCATTCAGGCCAATCTGCGTAAACCCATACAGGCCGAAGCGCTGGGTATTGGTGGCCGGGTAGTGTTGACGGGTGTTGTTGAAACCGATGGTAGCGTGTCGGATATAAAAGTCCTAACGAGCCTTCAGCCCGATTGTGACCGGGAGGCTATGCGGGTATTCAATCTTTTTAAAGCCTGGAAACCCGCTACTAAAGCTGGTAAATCCGTCCGGCAGCTCGTTACTATTCCGGTTCAGTTTAAGAAAAGCACACCGTTCGTGTATCGTAATGGCGTTCGGATCGACTATTTTGGGAAAGATGGGAAGCCCCTTTCGGCAGATAGCAGCCAGGCCGTTTACAGACGAATGACTCCGCTGGATACCAATCAAATTCCTACTGGGGATGTCGTTGTGTATGAACGAAAAAATGGTCTATGGAATGAGTATTTCAGGCTATTGCTCGTCCGTAAAAAGCACGCTCAGAAGAACTCGTCGGGCAAATTCCAGTATACCCTTGGTACGCAAAACTATAAACAGGATTGGGAAGGAATTCGGCTCGTAGTTGATGAAGACAATAAGCGCATCAGTGAAGCATATTATGAAAAAAGTATGCCTGTTGGCCCCTCACTGGAGTTTTACCCTACTGGGATGGTAGCTGAAAAAGGGGACAAGGTCGACGAAAAAACTGTAGAGACGGCCTGGTACGCAAACGGGCAGATCAAGCACGTAAAAACTTTCAATAAAGAAAGCCCTCTGTCTGAATCTGAACAGATTACGGCCCTGTGGGATTCTACGGGTAGTCAGATGATCAAAGAAGGTAATGGTAGAGTTACGTACCGAAATCGTGAAGAATCAAATCGGGATACGACAACGTCCACGATGTTCATCGAGGAAGGTAATTACGAAAACGGATTCAAGCAAGGCCTCTGGACTGGGCGCTATGAGGATGGGTCTTATTATTACGAAGAGCAATACGACAAAGGCGTTTGCCAGTCAGGTAAGGCTAAAAGCCTGGGAAAAGATACCGTACAGTACAATGAAGTTCTCAAACAAGCCGAATTTTCGGGCGGCATGTCGGGATTAGGAAAGTTTTTGTCTGAAAACCTGCATTATCCAACAAAAGCCCAGCGGGCAAATGCTGAGGGACGTGTCTTTGTCAGTTTTGTTGTCTGTACAGATGGTACGTTATGCGATTATGAGGTGATAAAAAGCGTTTATCGGGATTTAGACGAAGAAGCCGTACGAGTGGTAAAGAAAATGAGTGGCAAATGGACGCCCGGTTACCATCGTGGCGAAAAGGTTCGGGTAAAGTATAATTTGCCGGTTAATTTCAGTCTGCACTGACTTCGGGCAGGAAGTTTCGTTAAAACCCGTGATCTGTTTGTAAATTTGCCGGATAACCTCCGCGCACATGTCGCTCAAGCAAGTTCCTCTCCATCACATTCATCAGCAGTTAGGTGCGAAAATCGTACCGTTTGCGGGTTACGAAATGCCCGTTCGCTATTCCTCCGATCTGGAAGAACACAACACCGTACGCAATGGCGTCGGGATCTTCGACGTCTCGCACATGGGCGAGTTTGTGCTCAAAGGCGAGGGCGCCCTGGATCTGATTCAGCGCGTATCGGCCAATGATGCCAGTATTCTGTACGATGGTAAAGTGCAATACAGCTACCTGCCCAACGGCCGGGGTGGTGTAGTGGATGATCTGTTGGTTTATCGGATTAGCGATCAGGAGTATATGCTCGTCGTGAATGCATCCAACATCGAGAAAGACTGGAGCTGGATCAGCCAGTATGCGTCGGATTATGCCGTAACGATGACCAACATCTCCGACGATACCTGTCTGTTTGCCGTACAGGGACCAAAAGCTGCTGAAGCCTTACAGTCACTTACAAAAGTCGATCTGGCGTTGATGGAGTACTATACATTTGAGAAAGCCGATTTTGCCGGATGCGCCAATGTGATTATATCAGCAACGGGCTATACGGGTGCAGGCGGATTCGAAATTTATGTGTCCAGCCATCAGGCTGAATCAGTCTGGAACGCCATTATGCAAGCTGGAGAACCCTTCGGTATCAAGCCAATTGGTCTGGGTGCCCGTGATACGCTCCGGCTCGAAATGGGCTACTGCCTCTACGGCAACGACATTACCGACGAAACATCACCCATTGAAGCGGGACTGGGCTGGGTTACCAAGTTTACGCACCCCTTCATTGATGCCGATGTGCTGAAAGAACAGAAAGAACAGGGTGTTCCACGCAGGCTCGTCGGATTTGAATTGATTGATCGGGGTGTACCCCGTAGCCATTATGAATTGGCCGATGCCGACGGCAACCCAATCGGAGAAGTAACGTCGGGTACGCAATCGCCTACGCTGAGTAAAGGCATAGGCTTAGGCTATATCAAAACCGCTTTTAGTAAACCTGGCACCGAAATCTTCGTAAAAGTTCGTGATCGGCTTCTCAAAGCCCAGGTCGTTAAACTCCCCTTCGTTAAAAAATGATCGCTCCGGCGATCCGGCTGGGTTTCCAGGATTTAACAGACTAACCTTAATTGAGTAGATAGCTTTCAACGAAAGTCAGTCAAGGCCGGTCAGTTAAATCCTATAAATCCAGGTTCAGACAATATGAAACAAATTGACGTTTGCTTTACCCCCGATTTACTCCATCTGCACACGGTTGAAAATACCATCGTGGTAGTGGCAGATGTATTTCGGGCTACTTCGTGCATGGTGACAGCCTTTGCGTATGGTGTCAACAGCATTATTCCCGTCGCTACAGTCGAGGAATGTAAGGAATTACAGGAGCGCGGCTATCTGGCCGCTGCCGAACGCAATGCCCGTAAGGTAGACGGGTTCGAGCTGGACAATTCTCCGTTTACCTACATGGACGAGCGGATTCGGGGCGCTAATATCGCTATGACGACCACCAATGGTACGCTGGCCATCACCCGATCGCGGTCGGCGGTGAAAGTGCTGGTGGGCTCATTTCTGAACCTGGATGCCATCGTGCGTTACCTCAAAACCGAGGGCTACGATGTCATGGTGCTTTGTGCAGGCTGGAAGGGTCGGGTGAATCTGGAAGATACGCTCTTTGCCGGTGCCCTGGTCGACCGCTTGAAAGATAGTTATGCCATGGCCGAAGACAGCGCCATTATGGCCTGGCGGCTGTATGCTCAGGGGAAAGACAACCTGGTGGCCTACATGGCAAATGCCTCACACATCCGTAGACTCCAGCGATTGGGTATCCAAAAAGATATTCCCTACTGCCTCCAGCATGATCTGTACGATGTTGTGCCCGTATTGCGTGGCAATGCGCTGGTGAATATGTAGGGTCACCGATTATTTCTTGCTGACAAACGGATTCTCTTTGATGTAGTATCGATACGGTAAATCGGCCCCGTGGGTTATACCGATTCGCGTGGTTGTAACCATATCGAAGTCGTGTAGCACGGGGCCGCGTATGTAGAGAGGCCCGTTTGTCAGCGATACTCCATTATCCCGCGCCCGGTCAATTCCCATAGCAATGGTTAGTTTGCTGGGGCCATTTGCCAGATTCCGCTGGCCTTGGGCAGTAGTTGGGTCAAGGACATTATTGCGGTAGCGGGCAAAACCGGTTTTGAACGCTTCGTTTCGCCGAAGTCCCATCAGGTCAATGCCTTCAGTAGGTTCAAGAGCCCGAATCAGTATCGCTTCACCCACGCCTTGTGGCCCGGTCACGACGTTGATGCAATTGTAGTGATTGTAAATCTGATAGACGTAGAGTGTACCGGAAGGGCCAAACATGGCAGCATTGCGGATCGTTTGCCGTCGGTACGCATGACAGGCCGGGTCGCCCGTCAGATACCCCTCTGTTTCAACAATAATACCCGCCGTTGTGCCCTCTACCGATTCATGCACCAGCTCGCAACCCAGTAACAACTGGGCTAACGTAAGCGTGTCGTGGGATTGGTAGAATTCAAGAGGGAGCTTAGTCATAGTGATTGATCTAGACAGCTATTACCAGTGTTTATTCTAAAAAGAGCGCTGTTAGATGTTGTCTGATGGTGAAAGGATTCGTTGGTGGTAAATCAAGTCTATCCCGTTGGTATTTCAGAATCTCCTGCTTTAGTACATCTAGTACAAATAATTCCAAGCTACTAGAATGCGGTTGAATAGACCGTCTACTGGTCATACCTGTACGATAAGGTGAAAGAACCATCGCTGACGCTGATAATGCTGTCTTGGTAACTCTTTCTAATGAGGCTAAACTACTGTAATTGTTCATTGTTCGAGAGAAGCCATCACTGACAAACACGATAACAAATCGGCTTCCATCCTGCTGGATTTCTTCACAAATTTGCTCAGGAACCCTAACCCGTCTTGTTTTCTTTAGATTATACTCATTGTCGAGCCGAACGCTGAATAAATATTTTTCCAGATCACGGCGAGTTTTTGGAGAAAGACTAATGGGCAGCATGTTTTCTATGCCTGTCAAATACTTTGGAAGCTGTTCTTCCAGCAAGGTAGCAACCTGATAATTTAAGGAGTCTTTCAACTCGACCTTATTACCAGATTGAATAATTCCTTGATATAGATAAGGGGTTATTACAGCAGTCTGGTTTAACAGTTCAGGCCTATAATCGGGTGATATAAAATGAAAAGCGTACTTCGTACAACTGGAAAGAAAACAACAGATTAACAATCCAAAACCGAACAGACGAGTTCTACACATGAAAAAGGACAATGAAAGGAATAGGTAACCTTCGAATGTAGGCGAATTTATGGGGAGTGTATATCAAATTACATTCATTGTCTGCTCCTTAATTTTCTCCAGTTCATCTTTCATCTGGACAACCAGCCGCTGAATGGCTGCATCGTTGGCTTTCGAGCCAATGGTATTGATTTCGCGGCCAATTTCCTGGGAGATAAAATTCAGTTTCTTGCCATTGGCTTCCTCGCCCATCAGAACCTCAAGGAAGTAGGCCAGGTGATTCTTGAGCCGAACTTTTTCCTCCGATATGTCGAACTTCTCCACGTAGTAAACTAATTCCTGCTCAAACCGATTCTGATCGAAGGTTTCACTGTCGAGCAATTCTTTAACCGAATTGCGCATTCGATCACGGACGGCCGGAATCCGTCGGACATCCTGTTCTTCTACATCGGCCAGCCGATCGGTAATAATTTGAATGTACTCCTGGAACTTGCCTTCGAGCATGGCTCCATCCTGTTTCCGAAAGGCATCGCAACGGCGAATAGCCTCCTGAACGGCAGTCTGTACCGTTGTCCAGTCCGAAGCATCGGCGGCTGGATCGGCCGACTCAGTCAGATACGCATTGGGCTGCTGGAGAGCTAGTTGCAGAATATTGCTGTCGGGAATACTCATAAGCATGGTATTGGCCGTTTCCTTTAAATCGCTAACGTAAGCCTGAACCAGCGGGCGATTGATGGTTACACCCGGCCGTACCACATTCGTTCGGGTAAGGTTAATGGAAAGCTCTACCTTACCACGTTCCAGGTGCTGGGTTAGTAGGGCACGTAGCTCAATTTCTTTATCCGAGAATTGACGCGGAATTCGACAGTAAATGTCCAGGAATTTTGAATTCAGGGTTTTAACTTCAGCCGTGACAGACAGGCCTCCAGCCTCTACTGTTGCATTACCGAAGCCAGTCATTGATTTTAACATTCGATATATAGTTTTCTGGCTACAGGTTTCGGTTTACAGCTGGCTATCAAGTTCTTACTTTCCTGCGTTAGCCAACTATAAACCGAAAACTGTAAACGACATAACTTATTTGAGTGCGCCTTCCTCCAATTCAATAAACTCTTTACGATGTCGGGCTACGTCGATGGCGGTATAAATAGCCTGTAACATAGACGTTTCATCGGCAAGATTTTTTCCCGCAATATCGTAGGCCGTGCCGTGGTCGGGAGAGGTTCTGACTGCGGGCATTCCAGCGGTAAAGTTGACCCCTTCTTCGAAAGCAATTGCCTTAAACGGAATCAGTCCCTGATCGTGATACATGGCCAGTACGGCATCAAAGTGTTTGTAAGCCCTTGTGCCAAAGAAGCCGTCGGCGGGATAGGGACCAAATACGAGTTCGCCCTTGTCCAGTAAATCGGCAAGCAGCGGTTTAATTATTTCCTGCTCCTCGTTTCCCAGCAGTCCCTCTTCGCCAGCATGTGGGTTAAGCCCTAATACCGCAATTCGGGGTCTGTCGATGCCAAAATCCTGTCGTAATGACTTCATCATCAGAGCAAGTTTTTGGGCAATGCGATCCCGCGTAATATTCTGGCGAACCCGCCCCAACGGGATATGACCCGTTACGACCCCAACGCGTAAGGTTCCACTGACCATAAACATTAGGTTGTCCTGAACGTCAAATTCCTGAGCGAGGTATTCTGTATGTCCCGGAAATTTAAATTCTTCCGACTGAATATTGTACTTGTTGATGGGGGCCGTTACGAGTGCATCCAACTTACCGGCTTTCAGGTCATCGACGGCTCGCTGTAGACAGACAAACGCAGCCTGCCCTGCTTCGGGAGTTACGTGACCCGGCTGGATATCCTGATTCTGATCGGGCCAGCATGTAATGACGTTGGTTAGTTTATGGCTGATCTGGCCTATCGACTGAGCCCCGTTCAGATTCCAATCTTTGAAATTGAGCAGATTGCGATAGCGATTCAAAATCCTCATGGAGCCGTAAATAACGGGTGTACAGATTTTCTGTAATCGGTTGTACTGTAACGCCTTCAGAATAACTTCGGGCCCAATGCCATTATAATCGCCCAGGGAAATGCCAATCACTAATCGTTCTTCACGACTGGTATGTTCGGCCGGTTGGTTCGGCTGGTTGTTCAAATCGCGCAGTGTGGCTTCGCCCAGGAGCGATTCCTGTACGCGGGGCAGGGGAAGCGCTTGCTCCCGACTGGGTCGATTGTCGTCGCGTTGCCGGGCTTCATTAGGCCGCTGATTCGGATTGGGTTGTCGGTTTTCGTGCCGATTTTCCCGTTGATTCTGCTGGTTTTTTTGACGCTGATCGTCTGGCCGCCCGTTCTGTTGCCGATTCTCACGCTGATTCTGAACGGGCTTTTGAGGTCTTTCGGGCCGATTAGTTGGGTCTGTGTCGGGCGTGTTGTTCCCTGAACGATTATCTCGGGAAGGAGCACCCTGACGGTTGTTAGGGTGTTGATGGCCAGGCCGTTGTTCAGTCGATGGCTGCGACTGAGCTTCGGCAGGACGTGCATCAGACTTCGACCCGTTTGATGGGTTGGTGCGGGGTTGGTTTGATTCGTTGGGTTGGCGTTGTTCCATGTACTTTTTGTAGTTTCGCCAAGAATTAATGAATAATGTAAAATGACTAATAGATAATGCAAGTCATGCATGAATTGGATGGGTTGTCCATACAATTATTCAATGTTCATTATCCATTATTCATTGTCAATTACTTAATGCGTGCTGCAAGTTACGAATAACCCCGGATGTTCCAGAGTCAACGATCTATTCTCATTGCCGACGAGATGCACCCGTCGCTTTTTGCCATGCTCACTGAAGCTGGCTTTCAATATGATTATCAACCAAAAATCAGCCGTGCTGAATTAATAACTGCTCTTGAGCCATTTGAAGGACTGATTATCCGAAGCAAAACTACGGTCGATCAAGAATTGTTGAGCCATGCCCCTAATCTACGGTTTATTGGGCGGGCCGGAGCAGGCCTGGATTTAATTGATCTGGAGGCTGCCGAAAAGCGAGGTATTGTCGTGTTTCATGCCGGTACCGGAAATCGGGACGCGGTAGCCGAACATACAGTAGGTATGCTTCTGGCCTTGTTAGCCAATATTCTTAAAGCCGATCGGGAGGTGCGACAAGGCATCTGGGATCGCGAAGGAAACCGTGGCTATGAACTCGGGAGCCTGACCGTCGGGCTAATTGGGTATGGGAACAACGGTCGTGCCACGGCAAAACGGCTGAGCGGTTTCGGATGCCGGGTATTGGCTTACGATAAGTTTCTGACCAACTACGGCGATGAATTTGCCGAAGAAGCAACGCTGGTGCAGGTTATGGCAGAAGCGGATATAATCAGTTTACATATTCCCCTGACCGATGAAACCCGAATGTGGGTGAATGATGCGTTTATTGAGCAGGTTGCCAAACCGTTTTACCTCAACAACATAGCTCGGGGCGAAATCGTATCGCTGGCAGCTGTTGTGCGCGGACTCGAAAGTGGCAAAATCCGGGGAGCTACTCTGGATGTTCTGGAAAATGAAAAACTGGCCAAATTGACACCCGATCAACAGGTTAGCTTCAACTACCTTCGCCAATCGGACCGAGTCGTGTTAACCCCACACGTTGCTGGCTGGACCCATGAAAGCTATGTACGAATCAATGAAGTCCTCGTGAAGCAATTGGTTGATAGCGTTAATCGGTAACCATTAGTATTGGTAGGCACGACTGTTTCCGATGCCTGCCAATACATTACTTCGTTACTGTAAGGTTTGAACTCGTGCAACTTGTACCTGCATCGTTGGTGAGACAGATTTGCCCTGTGGTAGCTCCAGTGGGCACTGTAGCAATGAGCGAACTGCCCGATAGCCGGAACGTAGCAGGAGCAGAGTTCCCTCCACTGAATCGAACAGCGGTAATCGTTGATAGATTTTGCCCTGTTATAGTAACTTCGGCTCCAACTGCTGCACTTTTGGGCGTAAAGTCGGTGATGGTAGCCAGGCGAATGGGGGTAAACGAACTCGTTGTTGTGACGTCGCCCGCTATGTTCACAATCCGCAACGGGCCGACCTGCGCATCGGCAGGAACCAGTACCCATCGTTCGGTATCGGTATTTTTGCCACCATCGGCTGCCGGACTGGCTGAGCCAGTAAAATAAATCTGTGCATCCTGGAGGAAATCACCGTTTAAGACAATCCGTTCGCCCGCTCTCGCTTTGGCCGGAAGCAAACTCGTAACCACTGGTTTTTGAACAATAATGATTGGTACAGATGCCGAACCCGCCCGGCTGGTTACGGTGACAGAGCCACTAACGGCATTGTCGGGTATGCCAATCAATAAATCGATGCCTTCATTGCGGCTGGTAATGGGTACGGCTATACCGCTCACTTTCACGTCTGTAATCCGATACAGATTTTTACCCGAAACGGTTAACGGGCGTCCATTCAATTGTCGGGCTGGGGTTAAAGACAGATTCGAAGGAGGCAGGTAAAAGAAAAAAGGGTCGGTAGCCGTAGCTGTGCCTCCAACGCTAGTGGCCGAAATTGTGACGTTGCCCGAACTAGTTAATGCGGGTACGGTGGCTTCTATTTGGGTACTGCTAAGAATTCGGAAGGGAACAACCACGCTGCCAAACGACACGCTTGTTACACTCGATAGATTCAGGCCCTGAATAATGAGTTTATCGCCAGCAATGCCGTCACGCGCCAGTAGGTTGGTAATAAACGGCTGTGCAATAATCTTTAGCGAATCGGTACTGGTGGCAACGAGGGTTTCGAAAACCCGAACCGACACCAGGCCAGAGGTAGCTGTAGCCGGAATCGTTGTGCGGATTACTGTATCGGTGACCGTTGTGACGGCTTTATCCGTAACGAGCCCATTTATACTTAGAATACCGTCGGTTAAATTTTTGCCCTGTACTATCAGTGCCGTTCCTGCTTTAGCTTGTGTAGGATTGATCCGGGTAATTTGTGGGGTTCCGGCAACAATAAATCTTGTGGTAAGATTGCCCCCTTTTGTTTCAACGGCGAGGGCTGATGGGCCGCGTGGCGTGTTTGGCGGGACAATAACTGTTAGTTGATTTGATGTACTATCTTTTACAATTGCATCGATGTTATCGAAGCGAATGCGGGTAATCTGGTTAAGAAAATTGCCTGTAATGGTCACAACTGTACCCGGCAAGCCGTTGGTAGGGGTTACTGTGGTCAACCTCGGTGGGGGTTGTTTGACGGTAAAGGGAAGTGGATCCGATATACCCTGATCCGTTTGAACTCTGACCTGATTTATATCGGGAGTAGTTGTAGGCACCCGAATGAGGATTGTATTGTCATCATAACTTTGGATAGGGGCCGTCACAATCGACTTGGAGGTGCTAAATGTTACAACCGGATTTGAGCCAAACTGATACCCCTTTAATCGAACACTATCGCTTACAAAAGCCTCTTTGGGAGCGATGCTGATAAGTTCAGGAGGGTTGTTTTGTACGCGACAGCCCACCAGGCCAATAAGTACAAGAAAGAGAATAAAGCGTGTTCGTGTCGAGTTCATAGATAGCAACGGGCTTATCTTCCCGGCGCGTATAATTGGTAAAATTAGTCATTTTAAGCGTCCAAAAACCATTTCTTTCGAAAGCCTGTTAGACTTAATGAACAATGAATAATGTAAAATGAATAATGACCACCCGGCTCCTAACCTTCATTATACATTGTCCATAATACATTATCCATTACAAACAGAATGAACTACCGCAATCTGAAATCATCAAAACTATTGGCCATTACTACACTCGGTGAGCTGAAAGCGGCCGGGTATGAATCCCGCTCAATCAAGCAGGAGTTGCGGGAAAATTTAATTGAGCGAATCAAGGAAAAGGAAGTTGTTTTTCCGGGTATATGGGGGTATGAAGATACAGTAATCCCCGATGTAGAACGGGCTATTCTATCCATGCACCACATAAACCTGCTGGGCTTGCGTGGACAGGCTAAAACCCGGATTGCCCGGATGATGGTCAACTTACTGGATGAATATATTCCGGTGGTGGCTGGTTCCGAACTCAACGATGATCCCCTGAACCCCATTTCACGGTATTCGGTCGACCTGATTGCTGAAAAAGGCGATCAGACACCCATTGCATGGCTTCATCGGAACGATCGTTATACCGAGAAGCTGGCTACACCTGATGTATCGGTAGCCGACCTGATTGGCGATGTGGACCCGATCAAAGCTGCTACGCTCAAATTGCCCTATTCCGATGAACGGACGATTCACTTCGGACTGATACCTCGCTCGCACCGCTGTATTTTCGTAATTAACGAATTGCCTGACTTACAGGCTCGTATTCAGGTGTCGTTATTCAACATTCTGCAGGAAGGTGATATTCAGATACGTGGTTTCAAGCTCCGTTTGCCGCTCGATATTCAGTTCGTGTTTACGGCTAACCCCGAAGATTATACCAACCGGGGCAGTATTGTTACACCCTTGAAAGACCGGATTGATTCACAGATTGTAACGCACTATCCGAAATCGATCGAAATTGGGAAGAAAATCACGATGCAGGAAGCTATTGTCAAAACGGAGCAGAAAGGTATGGTGAAAACCAACGATCTGATCGCTGATTTGATTGAGCAGGTAGCCCTGGAAGCCCGTGAGAGTGAATATGTTGATTCGAAGAGCGGTGTTTCAGCCCGGATGACTATTTCGGCTTATGAAAATCTTCTTTCATCGGCCGAGCGACGGGCGTTACTCAATGGCGAACGCGATACGTATGTGCGTATAGCTGATCTGTACGGGGTTGTTCCGGCGATTTGTGGTAAAGTCGAACTGGTGTATGAGGGGGAAGTAGAGGGCCCGGTAATTGTGGCGCAGAATCTGATTGGTAAGGCCATCCGAAATCAGTTTTTGCAGTATTTCCCTAATCCGGAGAAAGCTAAAAAAGACAAGCGGGGCAATCCATACAAGAAAATAACAGACTGGTTTGGCGATGGTAACACGATGGACATCCTGAACGACCTGAGTAACCGCGACTACGAGGCTCGTTTGCGAACCATTGACGGTCTGGATGATGTTGTCGACCAGTTTCATTCCCGGCTGAGTAAACCTGAAAAACTGTTTATGATGGAGTTTGCCCTGCATGGTTTGGCAGAGCATTCGCTGGTTGGTAAAAAAGCGATGGATACTGGCCAGTCGTTTAAAGATTTACTTGGCTCGATGTTTAATCCAGGCCAAAACTTTGGTGAAGAGGAAGATGAAGAAGATGATGACCGATACTAAGCCTGTAATTGGCTGAGTGTGGTTGCGATGTTTTCCTTAGAGGGCGCTCACAGGGGATTTTTTGACCCTTTGAGCGCCCTTTCGTATAGATTATAGACAATTGATTTCTTCCAGGAGGGCCGTGTAAACAGGGAGTTGGCTCAAAAGAAGCGCAACGACCGCATGGCCCTGTGCATTCAGGTGTGCCCCATCGGCTAGAAAATAAGCTGCCTGTCGGGGAATGGCGCTAAACGTATCGACCAGCCGAAACCCATTTTGCCGAGCACACGTGTACATAGTGGGGATACTTTCCCGCCGAAGCCACTGATCTACAGGGTGTAAACTAGGGAAAGGGGTCATAACAATCACTTTATCGCCGTACGGAGCTAATAAAGCCAGCATTTGCATTAGCCGTTGGTCGAACTGCTTTAAATAAGGCAGCTGGCCGTTCTGGGCTTTGTACAGGGTCAGTATGGCCGCTTTGAACCAATTTTTTAGCTGTTGGTGATAGGGAGTCGGGGCCGTTCCGGCAACGCTTGGTAAGGGCTTGGGCTGATAGGGCTTTGGCGTTATTGTAAACGGTTGTTGCTGAAAAATCTCCCGAAAACATTTGCGCCATGAAAGCTCATAATGGCCTAGTTGAAGAACAATCTGGTCGGCCTGCATCAGTTCGACTTTGTGTTGCGTAATCAAATCAGCTACCTGGTTGAGGCTAACCATACTATGACATATGGTTTGGACAGGATCACCTGTCAGATGTTCTACATGCTCTATCCATTTTTGAACAAAACCAAGCTGAGGAGGTATGGCGTAATTGCCGACATGACAACCGCCAATAATGACCATTTTCATAGCGTAGTGAGCTAAATACACAGAACACTACCTACAAATTTTATACAACGTTGCAGATTGATCTATAAAATATAATTAAATATGTATTAATAATTAAATATAGGGTATTTAAAGTCCTTTTCTTATAGAAGATCAGATGAAGGTACATAGACGCTCAGGACTCTGTACCTTCATCTGATTTTTATAGTTTACCGATAAGCAGATTGATTGGATTATGCTTGGGAGTGGAGATTTTTAGCAGGACAGGGCGTATTTCCAAACACATTACAGACTATTCGACGACTACAGCAGTACCATTGGCACTGACCATAAGCATGGCTCCATTACTACCAATAGTCTGATAATCTAAATCGACACCGATAATGGCATTGGCTCCAAGCCGGGATGCCTGATCAATCATTTCTTTAATGGCAATACTTTTGGCTTCGCGCAAGGCTTGTACATAGGCCCCGCTATGACCACCGACCACATCTTTTATAGAGGTGAAAAAGTCTTTTACGAGGTTGGCACCAATGATGGCTTCACCATTGACCAGGCCAATGTATTTTGTGATTTGTTTGTGTTCAATATTAGGCGTAGTTGTTATTAGCATTGTTGAGGGGGAAGACAGTTTTGGAATGTAAAGTTATAAAATGTCTTCAGTATACGGTTTTCCGTTTACGGGGTGGCCATTGTAAAAGCAATTATGCGTCCGCCCCACTGTAAACGAAACGCATCATGTACAAGTTTAGGCTGGATGTACACGTAAGGCAATGGGTCCGACCTTTAGCCAGGCAGCGGTTGATAGCCTGATTGAGCTAGTAGGGAAAGGCATCGGTTTTATGTCTTCGACCGCTCAATAAGTGCTAAAGCCGTTCTCGACCGCTTGCTCAACATGATTTTCTGTCGTCTAAAGGCCCTTCTACTTTTGGCCCAAACATTATTAATGAACTATGAAAAATACGAATGCAATTCGGTTGATGGCATGGGCGCTGGTACTCGCTTTGCCCCTATGGTTTAGTAGCTGTAAAAACGGTGGTGATACCAATGTGACTCCGTCGACATCGGCCGTAGAAGGAAGCTGGCGGATTTCAGGGTATAAAATTGATCCGTCTATCGATCTCGGAAATGGTCAGAAAACGAATGACTTACTGAGTATTTACAGATTATACCCCAGCGGCAACGACATTGTCGATTGTCTGACAACCACGGTAGTCACGTTCAATAGCGGTGGTAAAATAACGGGTAAAGCAGGGCCCAAATGCAACACGTCGACGGATGATGTGAATCCAATTGAGGATAATTCGACCTGGAAACTGGACGGAACTAAACTGACAATTACCAGCGGTACCGACACGTCGGTCTATACGGCAACGGTAAGTGGTAATACATTGAAATTGTCGAGCCAGGAGTCTGAAGATCTGGATGGCGATGGCAAAGATGAGACGTATACGTACACGATGGAATTAACGAAGGTGTAGGGCTGATTTCATTAAACAATTAGTATATCAAGTATCGGTCGATCGGCTATTCATAGCCGATCGGCTTTTTTATGGATTATTGAAGGCAATCGTGCAGAGTAGTGATGTATTTTTCCAGATACAGTGGTGCATCTTTTGTTCTGTACTGCAAAATATAACGTGGGTGGTCGAGGGTTACGATTCGTCCGAAAAAGCCTTGCTCGTCGTTCAATCGTTTCAGATAGGTTTCATTTTTCTTTCCCAGGCATACGGCCACCCGGCGGTCGCATCCAAAGTTGATCTGTGTCCGAACGGTTTCGGTAATAATCGGCCACAGCGCTTTGGTGGTGGCACGGTCGTCGTAAAAGTTATAGTTTTTTCCGCTCTTCGTCAGGGCAAGAGGAAACAGTGAGGTTAGAAAAAATTGCCCGTAAAAAGCCTCAGCTCCGCCAAATGCGTCTACAACCTGATAAATAAATCGGCTCGATAGTTCGGGTGTGTCGGCGAGGGTATTGGCAATGTGGCAATAGCGACGCAGGTTCTGGGGAGTGGTAAATGAAATGCCAGTTACGCCCGCACCAAACCGACCCGGATTGATACCTAATACAAATACGCGCGGATGATTGTCGTTGAAAAAATTGCCGTAAAACTCCTCGACAATCCGACGTACATCCGGGGTTTGGTAGGGATTCAAAACGTCTACACTAGCCGGAAGATTCGTTGGAGCGGCAAGGGAATTATAATAGGCAATCGCCTGATCAGCAAAGGTTGACATAGGGTTATTGGGGGATAAAAACAAAGTCGGGCCTCTAATCCCGACTTTGTTTGCTGTCATTCCGGCGATAGGAGGAATGGCAGAAAGATTACCAAATAGCAGTGAATCAGATAGCCCTTTACTTAATGTTTTTCCGGCGGTTGCGCTGAAAATCTTCAAACATCATGTTGCCCAGACCCTGTAAGCCGCTGTAATAGGCCCGACCATTATTGACCTTCGTGAATTCCTGCACGAATTGTTTTAAGTAGGGGTCAGAAGCAATCATGAACGTAGTAATCGGTATATCCAACCGGCGACATTGGGCTGCCAGCGTCAGGGTTTTACTAACTACTTTTCGGTCTAGTCCGAACGAGTTTTTGTAGTATTTGATGCCTTCTTTTAAACAGGTCGGTTTGCCGTCGGTGATCATGAAAATCTGCTTGTTCTTGTTCTTCCGCCGACGAAGCAGGTCCATCGATAGTTCAAGTCCGGCTACGGTGTTGGTATGATAAGGGCCAACTTCCAGATAGGGCAACTCTTTCGCCTGAATCTGCCAGGCATCGTTGCCGAAAACGACAATATCGAGCGTGTCTTTCGGGTACTTCTGTTTAACCAGTTCGACCAGGGCCAGCGCTACTTTTTTGGCGGGTGTAATCCGGTCTTCGCCATACAGAATCATCGAGTGGCTAATGTCGATCATCAGCACGGTCGATGTCTGGGTTTTCTGCTCTTTTTCCGTAACCTCCAGATCGCGCTCCATCAATCGAAATTCCTCGACACCGCTGTTGATCTGCGCATTTTTGATCGATTCGGTCATCGAAATCTGTTCCAGCGTATCGCCAAACTGGTAGCTGCGGAGGTCACTGCTTAGTTCGTCGCCAGTACCGGTATAGGGCGTATTGTGGTTGCCCCCCGATTTGGAGCGTTTGAGCTTACCGAAAATTTCTTCCAGCGCACTTCGCCGAATGGTTTGCTCACTTTTTGGTGTCATCACAATACGGCCTTCCTGATTTTCGTCGGTGATATACCCCTTTTCTTTGAGGTCGTCGAAGAAGTTACCGATGCCGTACTTATCATCGGTGAGGCCATACTGCCGGTCGAGCTGACTCATCCACGACATGGCCTGTTCCACATCGCCGGAGGTCATCAGCAGTAGTTGCTGAAATATATTGAGCAGCTTATCGAAGTTGCTGCCTCCTTTCTGCTCGGGCGGTATATAGTCGGAAAATTGAAAGCCTTTCATTGTTAAAGAGCGAAAGAGTGAATTTCGAAAGAGTGAATGTGTGAATAGAGCTAATGGACTGTTCAGAGAACAGTATGGTTTGCGGATTTGTTCGTCTTACTTCTTCACAATAGGTAAACGGATTTGGGATGGATATTGTGCCGAATGGAACACTTGATTGTGGGCTACAACAGCCTTGGTTTCGTCGTAGTTATTGCCACCTGTATTAAGGTTTCGATCAAATCGGGGAAAATTACTGCTCGCTATTTCAACCCGAATCCGATGCCCCGGTGCAAAATAATTACTGGTCGACATCGGGCTTAGGGTGAGTTTATAAACTTTCCCTTTGTCCATCCAGACTTCTTTGTCGAACCCTTCGCGGTAGCGGGCCCGCAGGATGGTTTCGTCCAGATTATAAGCTTTGCCGTCGGGATATACATCAATCAACTTAACGGTAAAATCGGTGTCTTTCGCATCAGACGAAACATAGAGTGTCGACTCGATCGATCCCGTTACTTCAACGCCATCGGCAAACGGTTCGGTGGTATAGACCAGAATGTCCTGGCGGGTTTCCATCTGATGCTGATCGAACGAGCCACCCTGTACAGAATTGCCCGCGCAGCAAACGTTACCGCCGTAAGACGGCACGGGATACATCGGATCGTATGTGAAGGCATCGGGTTTTTCGTCTTTGCCCAGAGGTTTCAGACTGAGTTTGCCATCGCCATACAAGCTGTTGGCTCGTCCGTTGCTGGAGAGGTAATAGGTCGTCAGTTCGGCATTGGCTGGGGGCCAGGTATCGGCCGTTTGCCACTTGTTCGAACCCATCGTATAGTAGCGAACGTGCGGAGTCTTTTTCAATACATCGTTGGCCTCACCTTTGAGCCAATAATCGAACCAGCCATAAATCAGACCGTCATAGTCCAGTCGAGCATCGCCAACACTACGTTCGCCTACTACGGTGTTTTCGGTGGCGCGTTTGTAAGCGCAATGCAGGGTCGGAGCAATTACTAAATACTGATTGTCGCGTACTTGTGGATCGGTTGCGTTTTTTCGAACGTGATTGAACAGCGCCAGATTCGGCCCTGTAGAAACATCATACCAGGATGCGAACCAGTAACTGGGCACGCCAAACGGCATGTTATCATGGTACAGACCTCCTTTATACCATTCGGGGTCGTTCGGTTTGCGAACAATCATCTTTTCGTAAACGCCCTTCGGACCATTCACATTTTTGATGATGTCCTGAACGGGTAAATGCTTCAGGCCTTGCGCCCAATCGACGCGGGGCATTTCGGGAGCTAAGTCATAAAAGCGCGATACACGGGTTAAGTCTTCACTGGTAGCGGTTTTGGGGAAGAGTGGCCGGGCAAATGCATCGGTTTGTGTGCCGTATAGCCAGGTTGTAAACAGCATCTGCTGAGCGCCACCCCGGTACCAGTTGCCCTGCTCATAAAACGACCCTACCCGCCCTACGCCAGCGCCAAAACCCATCGGAACCATGGCGGCATGTGCTGGGTGATCCAGAGCCGCTACCGCCATTTGCCATTCGGCTGTAGATGAGCAGCCGTAGGTGCCAATCTTGCCATTCGACCAGGGTTGTTTGGCCATCCAGCTAAAGGCATCATACCCATCGGTTGTGGGCGGGCCAAGAATATCCCATTCGCCTTCGGAGAAAAACTTACCACGTTCATTCTGAACAACATACGCGTAGCCTCGTTTTACGGCATCCAGCGCTGCCTGGTAGGCATTTTGGTGTTGTTCGCCATCGCCCCAGGCGTTGAAGTTATAGGGCGTTTTGGAGAAAATAATTGGGACTTTTTGGTCGGTTTTAGGGCGGTAAATGTCGGTAGCGAGCCGGACGCCATCGCGCATGGGCATCATAACTTTCTGCTCAATGATGGCGATTTCCTGAAGTTTTTTGAAAAGGTCTTCCTGCGGGGCCTGAGCCAGACAAATGTGACCGATCAGGAAAGTGAGTAATAGGCTTGTCAAAGAGGAGTACTGTTTCATTCAGCCATTGTTAGTTAAGAAGAGAAGCAATCGGTTGAATTAGCGCATTTATAGCCATAAAACAAAGCAGCGTAGCCTCAAAAGCCACGCTGCTTACCGAATTTGCATACTGCACGACCAACCATTAACTCCCTACTGTATTGTGATGATGTTTATGGTGCTTTCTCACAGGATGGTTCTCCTGTGTAGGGGATAATTGCCAGGTTGACTCATGCTGCGTTTTATAATTTCGGTTGACGAGGCTACTCGTCGATGCATTGGAAGCTAAGCTACCAATGGCCAGATTGGTTTCAGCTATTGAATGTTTGTAATCAGCTATTCTGGTATTGTAATGAGCCCAGGTAGTGCTCGTAAGTGTTGACTGGTCCTGCCATTTGGAAGAATACACCTGCTTGTAATTACGACTTGAATAGATCGGATTATTGAGGGGCTGGTTTATTCCCGGACTAGCCGAACACATTGACGCTATAGGCACCGATAAGCTCACAAAAATGAGCGAAGCACAGATCGTTTTCATGACATTTCTGAGGTTTGTTGTTGACGGAATTATTGGGTAATCCCTTAAACCTCAGAAGGCTTATTTCGTTTTTGCGATAAGCCCGTTAGCACATGAATTAAATCAAAATTTAATGCAAAACACGATTACAACTGTGCCAGCAGGTACAGTACTGCCATCCGAACCGCTACACCGTTTTCGACCTGGTCGAGAATGATGCTGTGCGCCGAATCTGCGGCATCAGAAGTCAGTTCGACACCCCGGTTGATGGGGCCAGGATGCATCAGTACGATAGGTCGGTCGAGGTCGTCGAGCATCTGTTTAGAGATGCCAAAAAACAGCGAATATTCCCGAAGTGAAGGAAAATATTTGATTTGCTGCCGTTCTAACTGAATGCGTAGTACGTTGGCGACATCGCACCAGGCCAGTGCTGCCCGAACATCATGCCCGACTTTTACGCCTAGTGCTTCAATGTATTTAGGAATCAGTGTTTTGGGGCCACAAACCATTACCTCGGCTCCCTGTTTCTGCAAACAGAAAATGTTGGATAACGCTACGCGGGAGTGCGTAATATCGCCAATGATCGCAATCCGTTTTCCGGCTACATCGCCCAGTTTTTCGCGGATCGAAAACGAGTCGAGCAGGGCTTGGGTGGGGTGCTCGTGGGTGCCATCGCCCGCGTTGACGACATTGGCTTTGATGTGCCGGGTCAGGTAATGAGGAGCGCCGGGGCTGCTGTGCCGCATCACCACCATATCGACCTTCATCGCCAGAATGTTATTGACCGTATCTAGCAGAGTTTCACCTTTTTTGACCGAACTCCCCGACGCCGAAAAATTGACCACATCGGCCGAGAGTCTTTTTTCGGCTAACTCAAACGAGAGTCGTGTACGGGTCGAATTTTCGAAAAAAACGTTGGCAATCGTCACATCGCGCAGGGACGGGACTTTTTTGATCGGTCGATTGATGACTTCCTTAAACTGACTGGCCGTTTCCAGAATGAGCTGAATATCAGACTCGGTCAGGTCTTTGATGCCCACCAAATGGCGGACGCTGAGCGATTGGGCCATGCGATTGATACGGGTAAAAATCGGGCAAAGATAAGGCTCATGTCGGTAAACCGAATCGTATTAACCGCATTGCCTCCTACTTCTCTGCAAGAAATTCAGTAATCGGTTGATTACCAGATTTATTTGGGGCACGGATTTCACTGCTGGGTAATTCTGGCGCGTATGCCCGCTACCGCTTCTTCATAGGAAGCCCCGATAGGAATTTGTTTGCCTGCTATTGTAAGCTCCTGGCGACCGATTTTATCAATTTTATGAATGGCAATCAGATAGGAACGATGAACCCGGACAAATTGATCCGCAGGCAAGAGTTGCTGAAGCTCGGTCATGGTTTGTCGGCTCAGGAGCTTTCGGGCTTTGAGCACAAACGTCAGGTAATTCCCATCGGCTTCGATGTATAAAATATCCTCCAGCATAACCTTTTCTTCGTCGTACCCTGTTTTGATGAACAGAAAGGCGGGTTCTGTGCCGATGTGTGCGGTTTTATACTCTAGCGCCTTATTGCAGGCTTTCAAAAACCGTGTCAGTGGAAACGGTTTTAACAGATAGTCGATTGCGTCCAGATTGAACCCTTCAACGGCATAGCTCGAATAGGCGGTTGTGAAGATAATCATCGGTACTCTGGACAGGCACTTGACCACATCAATGCCGGAAATGTCGGGCATTTTTATGTCCAGAAAGAGCAAGTCCACTTTATGGGTCTGTAGCCAGGTAATAGCTTCGAACGCGTCGGTAAACGTGGCTTTGAGGGCCAAAAAATTTACTCGGGCGGCATGGAGCCGGATCACTTCCAGCGCCTGTGGTTCGTCGTCGATAGCGATTGCGGTTAGTGTCATTGCGTCAGCGGTACTGCATGTTCAATCATTTTGATTCCACCTGATGACCTGCACGAATAAGGTTCTTGTCAGACAGGCGTTCAAAGGTAAAGCGGTCGCTATGTTTTTTTACGAACAAAGCGATATTCGATTCATGACAGAGCGTATATTGGATTTGCTTCCAAAACTGGTTTCTCGTAACGATGTGGCCTTTGCGCATGAGTTGCCGAATGTAGACCAGACGATTGTGAGGTATGTACTGTCTGGTAAAAGCGGCTAGTTTTTTAGAAGATAAACGAACCAGTTTTTTGGTAATTAATTTAAAATCAGTACAGTCCAGCGCATAGAATAAGCTACTTATTCGTTCGATAACCACGCCGATGTGCTGATTTTGGCTGGTCATACGTACACTACCCTGGTTTGTTTTAGCATAACTGTAAATACAACTTGCATAGCCGATATGGGTGCTCCCAGGGGCCAAATAAACGGCTGGTGAAAGCGGTTGGCCGATCACGACTTTGGCAACCAGTAACATCAACAGTAGGGCAACAGCGAATTGTCTCATGATGATCAGCGATTTAAATGTAACGCGGGTGGAAACCCGCGCTAGTTGATTGAAAATTGCAGGCTTCCATCGCAACGACGAAACGTCTGCGTTACAACAGGTCTACATATTAGAATCTTTAGGAAGTCAGGAGAAGGGGCTACCAAAACACGAGCGTGAGCCCTACAAAATAGTCCTGTTCTGACTGCTGAATGGTAAGCTGGTGCCGACCGGGATAAATCAACTCTAGGCGTTTCCGAACATTGTCGAGTCCCAATCCCGATTGTTCGTCTTCGGGATCATTCGCGTGTTTGGGATGCAGGGAGTTATGAACTTTGAAATACAGATGGGTAGCGTCGAGAGTGAGGGTAGTGTAAATCCACGACGGATAGCGAAGGCTGATGCCATGCTTAAACGCATTTTCGACGAACGGAACCAGCATCATGGGAGCCAGATAAATCTCTCGTTCAGGCTCCTGAATCGTCACCCGAATTTCGATGTTGTGCGATTCATCCAGCCGCATCCGCTGGAGCTGAATATAATCTTGCAGATAGGCAATCTCTTTGCTTAGAGGAATCCGTTCACGGTTATTTTCCTGGAGCATAAACCGCATCATGTCACCCAATTTCTGAATACCATCGGCTGTTTTTTCGCTATTTTCTTTCAATGCAGTAGCATATAGACTGTTGAGGGCATTGAACAGAAAATGCGGATTGATCTGTGCCCGAAGGCTGGCCAGTTCGGCAGCTTTCGAAGATATCTGTGTTTGAAGTACGGTTTTTTCAGCCGAAAATGTTTCTCGCAGATAGGCGATGGAAAAAGAACCAACGTAACTGACCAGCAGAAACAGAACAATATTGCCAAAATAATGGAAGGAGGGCGAAGCAAACCAGATGAGTAGTGGCCCTGCCAGACCAAGCAGGACATAAATAAGCAGATGGTAAGGGAAGGAAGGGGAGGGATTGCGAATATTGGGAAGAATATACCTGAAACAATAGATATGCAAGAAATAGACCTGGATAAATAGTGTCAGTAGGGTGAGCGTATTCTGTAGATGGAATTGCCATAATGTAGGAGGGAGGTTACCATCCAATGCAAAACTGAGCAGAAACAGACCAGCTCCGCCCAGAAACACGTAACTAAGTGGCTGTAAATAGCGCTGCGTTTCCTGCTCTATTTTCTGGTTCAGGAATGAATAGAACTGGAAAACCAATTCGTAGGCCAGTACAACAATGCCTAGCCCGATTGTATCAGCCAGAACCGTACGTTTTCGGTACAACGAATAAACTTTCAGCCCGATGATCTGATGCATGGTGTCATGTCGAAAACGGACGTACTGCTTAAGATAATGATAGCTGAACGCGCTGGCAAACAGCAGTAAAAGAGCCTGTGCAAGGGACACCCATCCCTTTTGATCCTGAATGGATAAGCTCAGCTGAGGATAGGCCCGCTGATGAAAACTATACCAGCCTGCCAGAAAGAAACACACCCCCGCAATCAGGGGAATATTGTTATTCAGGATATAATTGTAGTCCCCCACGTCATGCCAGATTGTCGAAGCAGGTAATCGAAGTCTTTGTACCTGTTCAATCATCTGGTCGAGCCGGTGAACCTCCTGGAAAAGACGTCGGACAACGTAAATAATCGCTATGACAATAAAGAATAGCGGCTCAAAACGGCGAAGGAAGGTAAGGTTCCACATAGAATTAAGTTTGGGTCAAAACTAGGTGGAACCGACAGGCGTGTGGGCGAAATGGGATGAACAATCCAGAAAATGGGGTGAATCTGCCTGGCTGTATGCGTTATTGTTTCGCAAACGGGAATAGGGGCGATTCGATGTGCGACTGAGCCATCAGACGACTAAGCTCCTTCGCCTTATCGGGGTATTGGGCGGCCAGATTATGCGCTTCGGCAGGGTCTTTACTCAGATCATATAATTCGACCGGACCAGTCGGGTTATTGATGGCCTGCAAGCGAACAGCTTTCCAGTTTCCCTGCCGAACGGCCTGCCGACCACCATTTTCGTGAAATTCCCAATACAGAAAATCATGCTTTTTCTGTATGCCTTTGCCCGTCAGTGTTGGTACGAACGAAAGACCATCAATGCCTACAGGCGTTTGATCATCAGCTAATTGCGTGAACGTTGGCAACAAATCCCAGAACGCTCCGATGTAGTCGCTTTTCGAGCCCGATTGAATGGTACCCGGCCAGCGGGCAAAAAACGGTTCCCGGATGCCGCCTTCATACAAATCCCGCTTGACACCGCGCAGATTTCCGCCACTGTTAAAAAAGGCCGGGTCGGCTCCGCCTTCGGTGTGAGGACCATTGTCGCTCGTAAAAATGACCAGCGTGTTTTGATCGAGTCCTTTTTCTTTCAGCTTCGCCATTACCTGACCAACGTATAGATCCAACCGGGCCACCATAGCTGCAAATGTAGCGCGGGGATACTCCTGCGATGTATAACCACCTGTTTTTGCATCGGGGCCGTAGTCGGCTCCCTTATATGGTTTTTCAGGAAACTTGCCTTTGTAATAAGCCAGAAGGCTATCGTTAGGCACCAACAATTCAGCGTGGGGTAAAATGTAGGGCAGAAACAGAAAAAAAGGCTGCTTGCCGTCACGGTCATCCAGAAAACGCAGTGCCTGTTTCTGAATCAGATCGGGAGCGTATTCGTTTGCCTCACGTAAATCCTTATTCCCAGGTAGCGCAATCTTTTTGGCGTTATCCCAGAGATGATCGGGGTAATATCGATGGGCTAGAGACTGGCAGTTGTAGCCATAAAATCGGTCGAACCCTTGTTTGTTTGGGTCACCCGTAGAGCCAACCGGGCCAAGGCCCCATTTGCCAAAAGCCGCTGTTGTATAGCCGGACTTTTGCAATAACTCGGCAACCGTCGTCACCGAATCGGCAATGGGTTCCTGCCCCTCAGGTTCAACACTTTTGTTGCCTCGGATATAGGTATGCCCTGTATGTTTTCCGGTCAAAAGGGATGACCGTGAAGGGGCACAGACCGACGTACCGGCATAGAACTGCGTAAACTGCATGCCTTCGCGGGCTAGTCGATCAATGTTGGGCGTCTTTATCAGTTTCTGTCCGTTGATACCTACATCGCCGTAGCCGAGGTCGTCGGCCAGAATGAAAATGATATTCGGACGAGTTGCCGGACGGTTTTGCGCGTTAGTATAAAACGGAGCAAGAAGAAGGATTGAAAGAATGTATTTTGTCATAACGGTAGGGCGGAAAGGCTGCCATTGCGGTGGAATCCACAAGGTTTATACTAAATGACGGGTTCCCTCCCGCCTTACTTGACGGGGGTAAACGTCATTTTAGGTAACTGCATGGCATTTTCCAGGAGCTTGATTTCCAGCCGGAGAATGGCTTCTTCAGCGTTTATGTCAATTTTCTCCGAATCGTCGGAAGGCATATGGTAATCGGGATGGCCGCCCGTATGAAAAAACAGTACCGGAATCTGTTTGGCGTAAAAAGCCGCATTGTCGGAACCTCCATTTCCAGCTCGATCCGTAAAGAATTTAATGCTGCTCTCAACGCCCTTAAAAACAGTAGGCCAGGCATCGCTGGTGCCATATCCGCCGATACCCACACCTCGTTCGGGATTGTAGCGGCCAATCATGTCCATACAAACCATACAATTCATCTTGTCGAGCGGTAGCGTTGGATTGTTCAGAAAATAGCGCGAGCCCTGCAACCCCAGCTCTTCTGCACCAAAGGCGATAAACAGAAAATTATACGGTTCCTTTACCTGGTTTTGGCTGAAGTAACGGGCCATTTCCAGCAGTCCGGCTACGCCCGATGCATTGTCGTCGGCTCCATTATGAATTTTACCCTCCGGTATCGAATCCTTCGAACTACCCTGTCGGCCTAAACCCAGGTGGTCATAATGGGCCCCAATCACAATGGTATAGGGTGCGCTGTTGTCCAGAAAACCAATTACGTTTCGGGCGTCCCGCAGACTGTCTGGCACAATGACCCGCCTGACTTTGGCCGTGAAGGACTGGTAATATCCATCGGACCCCAACGGGGCCAGCTTGTATTTTTTAAATAGTTTTTCAACGTAGTGAGCGGCTTTTGCATTCTCGGGGCTACCGGTCCCGCGTCCCTGCATCTTGTCGGAAGCCAGGTAGCGAATGTGTTGGTTAATTTGTTTTGCTGATGGTTCCTGCCCGAACAGCGATGTGGATAGTAAAAGCAGTGGAAAAAAAAGATAGAATTTCATGAATACTTTTTAAGCGTATCTAACCAGGCTGGCTAGATAAATTAGTGATGGTATTGGTGTACAACTACGTTAACAAGGGCGATCGTCTTTATTCCAGTACTACGCACCCATAGGCCGGTATCTGAATCCGATCTTTGCTAAATTGACTACCTGGTACGGTATCAAACACGATTTGATGACACCAGTATTCATCGGGTGAAAGCACAACATCAATGGGTTCTTTGGTGAGGTTATGAATAATCAGAACCCGTGGTCCATTTTCCAGATAGCGGACAAAGGCAACTGTACCTTTCTGGCGAATGCCCGATTGCTTTAACCGGCTCAGGTTGTTATTCAGCACCGGATGACTGTTTCGATAATGAATCAGTCGTTTGTAATGGGCGAACAACGAGTCTGGATCGACCTTCTGCTGGGCCAGAGGACGAATGCTGCGGCTAGTGCTGTAGCGCCCGCGTCGCCAGTAAGTGCGCTGTTTGTCACGGTCACGGGTATCCCAAAGAAAGGGTTCCCGGATATTTTCGTCGGGCTTTACCCCTCGCATGCCAATTTCCTCGCCATAATACAGATACGGCAGACCCGGCAAGGTTAGCAGCAGACTGGCCGCCACTTTCAGATGGTTTGGATTGCCTTTCAGCAAACTGCCGATCCGGTTCTGATCGTGGTTCGACAAAATCAGGGCATCGATAAACTGTGGGTTTACATGGCAGAAAGCAGCATGGACATACGCCATAAACTGAATCATATCTTCCGTATCGTTTTCCTGCCGAACAATTTCTTCAATCATCAGCCGCAGATCGAAATTGAAGTTGGCTTTCAACCCCCGATAATATGGGGCAATGCGTTCGGGTCGAGTCCAGACTTCACCCACCGTATAAGCACCCGGCTTGGCTGCTTCGACCTCCCGGCCAAACTCTTCCCAGAAATCATGATTTTTGGTTTCCTCATAATCGCGGTAGAGGTGTCGGGCTGCATCGAGCCGAAAACCATCTACACCGATGTCATTGAGCCAGTAACGCACAATGTTAAAAACTTCGTCGCGTACGGGTTGGTAGTCGAAATTCAGGTCGGGCATCCCCTGCCAGAACATCCCGTAGTATCTCTCGGGGTATCTGGCACCAGGCACTGAATGCCAGGGATTCCGTTCGTCGGAGTCGGCTGTAATATCGCGGGTGGCCAGGTTGCGCGCCTTGATTTCGTTGGGGCGAAGCCATTTGTAAAAATTCCAGTAGGGGTTCTGAGGTCCTTTGGCTGCCTCCCGAAACCAGGGATGCTGCACGCTGGTATGGTGTAAAACCAGATCGATAATGATGGCAATACCCCGCTGGTGAGCTTCTCGAATCAGTCGTTTGAAATCATCCAGCGTGCCATATTCCGGGTCAATGCTGTAATAGTCCGTAACATCGTATTTATGGTAGCTGGGCGATGGACTAATAGGCATGAGCCAGATGGCCGAAATGCCCAGGTCTTTCAGATAATCAAGGTTGGCCGTAAGGCCGTTGAGGTCGCCAATGCCGTCGCCGTTAGAATCAGCAAACGACCGGACGAAAATTTCATAATGAACGCCAGTATGGCCAATAGGGAGATGCATAAAGAGTGAATCGGAACGCCGAATCGGAGCGAAAGAGTGAAAGAGCGAACAGTAGCTTGCGTCAGTATTTCGCACTTTCACCCTTTAAAAATCGTTTCAATGCCTGATAAACGCGGTGCGTAGGCAATCCCATTACGGTATAAAAAGAGCCTTCCAGCCGCTCGATACCAACCAGCCCGATGAAATCCTGGGCGCCGTAAGAACCGGCTTTATCGAAGGGGTGGCAGGTACGGATGTAATACGCGATTTCGGCGTCGGATAAGTTGGCAAACTGCACAATAGTTTCATCTGTAAATGACTCCAGCCTATTAGGTGATAGAATCGCAACGCCCGTCCGGACGCGATGGGTGCGACCAGCCAGGCTACGTAACATTCGCTGGGCATCGGCTTCATCCTGGGGCTTGTTCAGAATCTGATCATCCAGAATAACGACCGTATCGGCACACAGAATGATTCGATTGCCTAAATCAGCCTGGAATTGAGTCGCTTTCTCACAGGCCAGGTATTCAGCTACCTCATCGACGGGCATGGTTGCCGGAAAAAGTTCGTCGGTTGGTCGGGTTTCGATGGAAAATGAAAAACCGGCATCGGTCATGAGTTGCTTCCGTCGGGGCGAACCGGATGCCAGTACAAGGGGATAAACTAATTGCATTTGCAACGGCCAAACAATAAATGATGAACAATAAAGCGAATTTCGGGCTATAATCGCACATCGTATACTATTAATCGTAATTCCTTTGACAATCCGCCCTGCTACGCTGGCCGATACGGCCCTGCTTACTGATATGTCGGCGGTAACCATGCGTGATACGTTTGGACCGCCATATAACCCTGCCGAACTGGTTGAGGAATACATCCAGTCGGCCTTTTCGTTGCCGATTATGAAAGCTGAGTTGGCTGACCCTAAGTCATTTTTCTTTGTGATGGAAACGCCTGATGGACACCCGGTTGGGTATGCCAAGCTCCGCCGTGGCCGCCCACCTCGCCGAATGAAAGACCGGAACGCCATCGAAATTCAGCGTATTTATCTGTTACAAACGCAACTCGGGCAAGGGCAGGGCCGTATGCTTATGCATCACTGTCTTGAGTGGGCGCGTAATCAGGGGTATACATCCGTCTGGCTAGGGGTATGGGAGCGTAACGTACGGGCCATAGCGTTCTACCAGAAAATGGGCTTCGAGCGACTGGGTTTCCATTATTTTCAGTTTGGTGCCGAGCGTCAGCGAGATTACTGGCTTCAAAAACAGTTGACTACTTAGTTGGTTAATTGGTAGGGTGATCGGGTGCTACTAGTTGATTTAAGTTGACTAACAGATCAGTTTTTGGGTTCACGGTTGATCCGAAACCTGAACAGGTTTGTCTGCGTACGTATGTTGAATCGGGTTTTAATAGCATTATAATTAAGAAATATAGCCTCAAGCGTTCTTGATCGGGAGTTATCAGTATTAAACTATTTTGGCTCATCATACTCTAAGTGCCAGCTCGTCAGTCCATGTATCAGGTATATCCGAATAGATATGTAGTTAGGCTACGCTGTTTTGCAGTGTACCTGATACTATTTGTCGGTTATGTGGTAGAGGTAAGGGCGCAGCAGGATACAAATCGGCAACGGACAGACAGCACACGGTTCCGGTTGAATCCAGACCGGGTTCGGGTAGATAGCCTACAGCCCAAATCGATACAATATGGGCCTACCGACTCGCTGATGGCCATTAAATTGACGGCCGTTACAGACAGCTCACTCCTGCGGGATAGCATTTTTTATAGCCGCCTGAAAGAACGGATGTATCGGCATCGGCTGACTCGGCAGTTATACGATGCTGTTTTTCAGGATGTATACAACAGTCGCTTAAAAACAG
The DNA here is from genome assembly GCF_001898575.1 of Spirosoma sp. 48-14. GTDB lineage: Bacteria > Bacteroidota > Bacteroidia > Cytophagales > Spirosomataceae > Spirosoma. The sequence goes on along the minus strand of NZ_MKUD01000001.1, from coordinate 686,150 downwards.
GAGAAGTTAATCAGATTGAAACCAATCCCTTCAAGCCCTTTGAAGGGCGGATTATTGGGAATATCTATATTCGGCGGTTGAGCGTGTTCGGGCAGACGGTGTATGATACACTTCGCCAACCCGGAAACTGGATTGAGCGATTAGGAGGGCGTTTGCATACCAACACACGCGAGCATGTCATCCGGCGATCCTACCTGCTTTTTCAGCAGGGCGATGTGGTAAACCCCACGGTGTTGCGCGATAATGAGCGGCTCTTACGAACCACGTCAATTTTTCACGATGCCCGTATTCTGATCGTTCCCCGATCTGGAAGCCGCCAGTTTGTTGACGTCTATGTGATTACGCAGGACGTTTGGTCGTTATTGCCCATTGGCGGTTTTGGTGGTTTTCAGAACTTTAGTGTTGGGTTTAACCAGTTGAATTTCAGAGGTCTGGGGCATCAGCTTTGGACTCAGGTAGCCTATAATGGTACCGACCCCCGCCAAACGATGGAGTATCAGGCACACTATAAGGTACCGTTCATCGCAAAAACATTTCTGACAGCGCAGGCTGATCTGTTATATCTACGCGACCTTAAACAGATATCTGCCAAAATTTATCGCCCTTTTCTGACACCAGATACTAAATATGCCGGGTCTATTGAGTTAAACCACACACAGGTGAATAATCGGTTGATTACGCGTAATGATACGGTGCTCTTCGTGCCTCTTTCCTACAACTATACCGATATCTGGATTGGCCGTTCGTTCCGCCTGTTTTACCGGGAAAACGATAATGATATTGAGAAGAAAGGCCGTTCACGACTCATTATTGCCCTGCGGAATACAGATTATTCCTATAGCCGACGTCCTACGGTAACGGCCGATACCAACCAGATTTACCAGGACAGTCGTACAACTTTATTCAGTGTTGGCTATTCGCGTCGTAAGTATGTTCGCGATGTGTTGATTTATGGATTCGGACGTACTGAGGACGTTCCTACGGGTGAATCAATTGCGCTTATTACTGGGTTTGATGATGCTGAACTGGGCCGACGAAAATATATGGGCCTGAATTTTTCGCAGGGCAATTACGTGCGGCAGATGGGGTATCTCTATGGATTGGTCAGCCTGGGGGGATACATTCGGTCAAACACAATTGAGCAGGGCGTATTTTCGCTTGAATCCAACTACTTCAGTCCTCTTGTAAAAAGCCACTGGGGCAATATGCGTCATTTCTTCAATACACGTTACACAACTGGCATCGGTCGATTTGCTAATGAATATATCTCGTTGGGTAGTACGGGTAGCGGCATAAATACTGACGGTATAGGGGTAAATAGCGATGCCCTCATTGGCACCAAGCGGTGGTTCATTAATTACGAGAATATTCTGTTTTCTAAACTTAATCTGATTGGTTTCCGGGTGGCATTTATCACATTTGTTAACCTTGGGCTTGTCAGTTTTCCCGATCGTCCGTTGTTGAGCGGACCGCTTTACCAAGGATATGGCATTGGCTTTCGGCTCCGAAATGAAAACCTGACATTCAATAGTTTTCAGATCCGGTTAGCCTATTATCCGAACATACCCAATAATACAATACCCTTCCGTCAGGTATTTGAAGGTGTGCCTACATTGCGGTTCCGCGACTTTGATTTATCGGCTCCTCAAATCATCCCCTACCAATAATGAATTTATTTGTATTTAATGTTGTTACATTAAATACAAATACTTTATCTTTGTGGTATGTCCATCGAAACTGACATCAAGCAAACAACACCATTTAAAACCCCCTATCATCGGGTTATGGTGAACTTGTTCTATACAAGCAACTGGGTAACAGCGGCTCAGACCCAATTGCTAAAGCCATCGGGGCTAACCTTGCAGCAATATAATGTGTTGCGCATCTTACGCGGACAATATCCTTCGCCCGTGAAAGTGAGTGACATTACTGAGCGTATGCTCGATAAAATGTCGAATGCATCCCGGCTGGTCGATAAGCTGGTTGCTAAAAAATTAGTCTTACGCACGGAGTGCCCCAGTGACCGACGGGCAGTTGATGTCGTCATTACTGAAAAAGGGCTTGAGTTGCTCAAACAATTGGATACACATCAAAATGAGTGGGATCAGCATCAGCGTTGCAAACTCACTGAAGATGAGGCCGTATACCTAAGCCAGTTGTTAGATAAGCTTCGCGGCTAACGAATTCACTTGTCTACTTTACTTTTTATTTTTTTCAATTTTTAATCATCCATTTACAACCAATGAAAAAGGCAACTTTTTTTGCAGCTCTCTTATTGTCTTCTGTGAGCGCTTTCGCTCAAAACTGGGGGCTCGACAAAGCTCACTCAAACCTGGGCTTCACCGTAACACACATGATGCTGGCCGAAGTAGACGGTAAATTCACCAACTTCGACGTTAAAATGAATTCATCGAAAGATGATTTCTCAGACGCGCAAATCGACCTGACTGCTGATGTAAACAGCGTGAACACGAACCAGGATCGTCGGGATACGCACCTGAAAAGCCCTGATTTCTTCGATGCTGCTAAATATCCGACCCTATCGTTCAAGAGCAAGTCGATCAGCAAAGTATCGGGCAACAAGTACAAACTGGTGGGCGACCTGACCATGCACGGTGTTACCAAGCCTGTAACGCTGGATGCCGTTATCAATGGTCCGGTTACAAACCCGCAGAACAAGCAAACCAAGGCTGGTTTTAAAGTGACAGGCGAAGTAAAACGGGCTGATTTCTCGCTGGGTACTGCGCCTACGGCCGTTGTTAGTGACGAAATTGCTATCCGGGCAACGGGCGAGCTGGTGAAGCAACAATAATTGTACGCGATAGTGGATTCTACAAATCCCCGTTACCTATCTGGTGACGGGGATTTTTGTTTGGCAATTGGTTAGAAATGGCTAAACAAATGCCGGGAAGTCATCCAGAAAGGCAATCTCGGCAGTAGTGTGGTTGACGGAGCAGCAGTAATGCATCAGTCCATTCGAAACAACAAGGTACGGTGCCCGATGGACGTGATTATAACGGGCTATCTGATCGAAAACGGTTTGCGTCAATGTAATATGGGGCGCTTTACACTCAACCAGTAAAAATGGGTTGCCTTCCCGGTTAAAAACAACAATATCAGTTCGTTTCTGAGTCTGGTTGAGGGTTAGCCCACCCTCGGTTTTGATCAGTGCTTTGGGATAGGCATAATGCGTTAACAGCAGATTGATGACGTGCTGACGAACCCACTCTTCGGGCGATAGACGCACATACTTTCGGCGGATCAAGTCAAAAATATACGGTTTTCCTTCGACTTGCTTAGTTTTGCAATCAAAGGCTGGCAGGTTCAATGGGACCATACCACGAAGTTACGAAAGAGCGAAAGAGTGAATGAGCGAAAGAGTGATTCTTTTTACCATTCCTTTCGCTTGTACGCTGCCCGACCACTCACTCTTTCGCCCTTTATCAATGAAAACAAAAGAAGAAATCGTTCAGAACTGGCTTCCTCGTTATACCGGAACCCCCATCGAACAGTTCGGTGAATATATTTTGCTGACCAATTTTATCAATTACGTTGAGCTATTTGCGAAGAAATTCGACGTTGAAATTTTTGGTATTGGTCGAGCTATGCAAACGGCAACGGCCAATAATATCACGATTATCAATTTTGGTATGGGTAGCGCCATGGCTGCTACGGTGATGGATTTGCTGTCGGCTGTAAATCCAAAAGCGGTCCTGTTTCTGGGTAAGTGTGGAGGCTTGAAAAAAACACAGATAGGGGATTTGATTTTACCCATTGCGGCTATTCGGGGGGATGGTACCAGTAACGACTACATGCGGCCTGAGATTCCGGCCCTTCCTTCGTTCCGACTACAACGAGCCGTTTCGTCAACGATTAAGAAATACGAACTGGATTACTGGACGGGCACTGTATACACCACAAATCGGCGTATCTGGGAACATGATGAGCAGTTTAAGGATTACCTGCGCGAAATCCGAACGATGGCTATCGATATGGAAACGGCAACGATTTTCACGGTTGGCTTTGTTAATTCCATTCCGCACGGAGCCTTATTGCTGGTTTCTGATAATCCGTTGGTTCCCGAAGGCGTAAAAACGGAAGAAAGCGACAAACGCGTGACCAGTCAGTTTGTGAATGTCCATCTGGAAATCGGTATCGACGCACTGGTCGAGCTTGAATCATCTGGCGATTCAGTAAAACACTTACGATTCGAGTAGCTATCAATCGGTTTACATGAGTTAGTAAAAGTCGGGTAGCTATTTGTATGTATTTTTTGATTTTTTACTTACAAAGTAACTTGCGTTGATTAAGTGATTTTCTATCTTTACATCATGACACCTAACCAACGACTTGACCAGCTTGAGCCATTAATGGCTGAATCGCTTCAAAAAATTGATCGGCTTATTGAAGGCCAGGGGCAAATTCTGGAAATTGCCACCCATGCAGATCAAAAGGCTGATACGACTGCTAAAGGACTTGCCAATCTGACAGTTCAAATGGGGTTACAATTTGATCAGCAACAACAGCAGATCAATGAACTTCGGCAGGAAATGCAGATGGGATTTATTGCGATTGATCAGAAATTTGACCGGGTAGACCTGAAATTTGATGAGGTTAACCTGCGATTCGACGGAGTTGACCAGCAATTTGACGAAGTCAATCAAAACTTTGCTGGTGTCGATCAGAGATTTGATGAAGTCAATCAGAAGTTTGATGAAGTCAATCAGAACTTTGCAGGTGTTAATCAGAAGTTTGCTGATGTCGATCAACGATTTGATGAAGTCAGTCAAAAATTCGTTGGTGTAGACCTGCGATTCGATGAAGTTAATCAAAAAATTGACCACGAAATTGGGAGTCTACGGCAGGAAATGAATCAGCGGTTTGATCAGCTTGTCACACTGATTCAGGAGCGATTAAAATAAGTTTACAGCATACAATGGTAAGGGGCAGCAGAATTTAGTTATTATTCTGTCGCCCCTTACTCATTGTGTATCTTCCTAATTGCAATAGTCGCTGATAACTTTGTAGGAGGGGTTGTATCCTAATTCACCTGCTTTAGAGAGATCCAGACAACCGCCATTTTCATCACCCAGGCTATGTTTGATAATGCCCCGGATGTAATACACCTCAGCGTATCGGGGATTCAACTTGATAGCACTGTTGCAATCCATAATAGCGGCCCGTTGGTCGCCCTGCGCCGACTTGATCAGACCCCGGCTAAAATACGCTTCGGCGTAAGTAGGGCTAAGTTCAATGGCTTTATTCAGGTCGATAATGGCCGATTTTTGATCCCCCTGCTTATTCTTGCTGATACCCCGGCTAAAATAGGCTTCAGCCCGTTCGGTTCCCAGCTCATTAATCTTATTCCGTTCCTGGACAACATCCCGCAGCTTATCCAGCGTAGCGCGGTTGATACGACCACTGTAAACTAGTTTAGCATCAGTAGCGTTGACGTTATTCATCTCAATGGCCTGGTTGAAGTCCAGAACAGCACCTTTCTGATCGCCTAGTTTGCTTTTGCAAAAACCTCGTCCGTAATAGGCCCGGTAGTTGTCGGCTTTGAGCCCTATTGCTTTGTCATAATCCGGTAATGCGCCTTTGTAATCCTCTAGTTTGCCTTTTGCATAACCCCGATAAAAATAGGATTCTCCATCTTCCGGGCTAAGCTCGATGGCTTTGTTCAGATCGGTTACGGCCCCGGTAAAGTCATTTAGTTCCGTTTTGGAAATACCCCGGCCTGCATAGGCTTGCGCCCGTTTCGGTGTTAGATCGATTACTTTTGTAAAGTCAGGTAAGCTGCCGGCAAAATCTTCCAACTTTTGCTTTGTTATGCCGCGTACATAATACGCCTGTGCATTGCCAGGGTCAAGTTCAATCGTTTTGTTGAAATCGGCCAGTGCTCCCCGATACTGTTCAATCCGGCTACGACTTAGACCTCTGTTATAATAGGCTTGTGGATCATCGGGATTCAATTCGATGGAGCGGCTAAAGTCAAGTAAGGCGCCCCGATGGTCGTCCTGTCGGCTTTTACTGACTCCACGGCTTAGGTAAGCCAGAGCGTCTTTCCCATTGAGTTCGATGGCACGGTCATAATCTAGTATGGCTCCCCGGTGATCTTTCAGGTTCGCTTTAGCAAGTCCCCGGTTGTAATAGCTGGCCGAGTTTTCGGGGTTCATGGTAATAGCCATACTAAAGGCTTGTAGAGCCCCCGTAAAATCATTGGCTTTGCTCTTGGTAATGCCACTTTCAAAGTAGTCGACGGCGGTTTGCTGGGCAGTGGCAGAAAAAGTTAAACTGGCGCAAAATGCACAGGTAACCAGCGGCAGTAAATGTCGCTTCATATAAAGTAGATATAAAGTTTTAGGTAAGTCAGTCTCGCAATGAGCGGCTAAAATTAGCCGATTCTCGCTGCTTAGCCAAGTAGGATTGTTATTAAAAGTAAGGGAATGGTCCTGTTGCTGATCGACTTAGCTGGCTAAAAGAGGTTGTAAGCACAAATTGGCACGTAGTGTATATAATAAATGGATTGAAAAATGACATTATGTCTTATTTTGGAAGAGGAAGCTGTCTTTTTCGGTCATAATGTCAGTTATTGGTTGGTTGTTGGGCTTTGGTACATCATTTGACATAACGTGAATGTATTTGATCTTGAAACCCCAAATAAAACCAAATAAGACAATGGCAACCTTAGTTCGATATAACAACTTTCCTACATTCTTCAACCCATTTTACAACCGTCCGGTCATCAATCGGTTTCACAATACCACACCTAATGTACCAGCTGTTAATGTGAAAGAAACCGAAACCGAATTTGTTCTGGAGCTAGCTGCTCCTGGTCTGAAGAAAGAAGATTTGAAAATAAATGTAGAGGCTAATAAACTGACGATTGGTTATCAGTCGGAAGTGAAAAGCGAAGAAAATACAGAAAAATTCACTCGTCAGGAGTTCGGATTTACGTCCTTCGAAAGGAGTTTCCGCCTGCCTAAAACGGTAAATGCTGATGCTATCAAGGCCGCTTATACCGATGGGATTCTGACGGTTGAATTGCCCAAAATTGAGGTGAAAGAAGAGAAGCAGGTAAAGGAGATTGCTATTGCCTAAGCGAAGGTCGATAGCGAGGTGTACAAATAAGTGATTGTACTGTAATTCAATAGGAAAGGCCTACGCCAATTGGTGTGGGCCTTTTTAGTTTTGGATAGGGGTGTAAGGACACAAAAATTTACCGCCACACTTGACGCAAAAATGTGTCAAGTTTCTGTTCGTCCAGTTGGCCGCTGGTTCGAACACCACTACAGATGTCAAGGCCAAATGGCTGGACAGTATCAAGAGCCTGCTGAACATTACCGGCGTGCAACCCTCCCGCCAGAAAGACAGGTATCCGCGATTGCTCGACAATTTTTCGGCTTACCAGCCAGTTATGCACCCGGCCTGTTCCGCCCAATTCCTTAATGGCCAGATTTGGATTGCCCGAGTCGAGCAGGAGGGCGTCGGCTCCATTGTCAACAGCTTGTAAAGCTTCGTCCAGATTTTGCTCATCGATCACATGGATTACCTGAACGACGTTAACCGATGGTAGTGCCGCGTGAAGTTGAGTATAGGTGTCGGCCGGTACGGCATCGACAAGCTGGATCGTATTGGCTTTAACCCGATGCTGATGAGCGATAATGGCATCCACAGCGGTTTCGCTCGTTAGCATAAATGTGGTTATAGGCGGAGGCACTGCCCGGACAATTTCGGCGGCCAGTTCGTCCAGTACTACACCGGGGCCACTAGGCATTTGACCGACTAATCCGAGTGCGTCAGCACCGAACCAGATGGCGAGTCGTGCTTCGTCTAGACTGCTGATGCAGCAAATTTTTACGCGCGTACGGAACACAGATTCTACTATTTTAGGTTGACAAGCTAAAGATCAGGCGACAAACATACGATTCGCCGTCCATAGTATGGTGCAACACTCTCCTAACGACACATTTGCCTCGCTCCGAATTGCCGAATTTCGCTACTTCGTGATGAACAGTTTTCTGATTACGGTCACGTTGCTGATTCAGGAAGTGATTCTGGGGTATGAGCTGTATAAGATCACCCACGATCCGCTTATGCTTGGGTTGGTCGGACTGGCTGAAGCCATACCGTTCATTATTTTGTCGCTCTTTGGGGGGCACCTGGCCGACCGGCGTGATAAAAAAAGGATTCTGCAATGGAGTTTATTGGTCATAATCCTGGGTTCTGTTATTCTATATTTCGTTTTTCAGCCATCTGTCGTTGCCAAGCTATCAACAACAGCCCGATTGGCTACTATTTATGGGGTACTAATGCTGATTGGTACCGCGAAGGGGTTTTATTCTCCGGCCAGTTCATCGCTAAAACCTTTTCTGGTACCGCGTGAATTATACGCCAATTCTGCTACCTGGTATAGTTCGTTCTGGCAGGCGGGGGCTATTGTAGGGCCGGGTCTGGCCGGTTTTTTCTACAACTGGTTCGGCTTCGATAATACCCTGATTGTAATCATTGTCTTGTTTGTTTTCTGCTTTCTGTTGCTTTCTCTGATCAAACGGAAGCCTGTTCCGGTAAGCAACGAACCGATGTTGGGACTTCGGGAAAGTTTGAAAGAAGGATTTCGGTTTGTCTTCAAAACCCAGATCGTACTCTATGCCATTTCGCTTGACCTGTTTTCTGTCCTGTTTGGTGGCGTCGTCGCTATTTTGCCCGTTTTTGCCGAAGATATTTTGCATGTAGGGGCCGAAGGGCTCGGTTTTCTGCGAGCGGCTCCATCGGTTGGTGCCCTGCTGACGATGGCGTTTATGACTCGCTTTCCGCCTACGCAGAATGCCTGGCGAAATATGTTGCTGGCCGTGTTAGGCTTTGGTGTGGCGACCATCGTATTTGCCTTCTCAACTAATTTTTACCTGTCGCTCATTATGTTGGCGCTGACGGGTGCTTTTGACAGTGTAAGTGTTGTGATCCGGCAAACGATCCTACAGATTTTTCCACCCGATCACATGCGTGGACGAGTGGCCGCAGTCAATGGCATCTTCGTCAGTTCGTCAAACGAAATCGGTGCATTTGAATCGGGATTACTGGCGCGGCTATTGGGAACAGTACCATCAGTAGCATTGGGGGGCGTTGTGACCCTTGTGGTAGTCACTTATGTGTATGCCCGATCGAAGGAGTTATTTGCCGTGCGATTAAACTGAGAAAGGGGTACAATAAACTTCCCGAAACAAGGTACCCTCTGAGTCGATGCGGCTCGGCTGGTTTGTTTCGGGAAGTTCAAAATGGAGTTAATTTTGAGCGATCGGGGTAGAAAGATCGCGGAGAAAGGAATTGACGTCTATCTGCTCGTTAAGCAGTACACGTGAGTTGAAAATTTCCCAGAAGAGTTCGTCTGAGAGATGGTATTCACGTTGCAGCCGTATCATGTCACGGATGCTATCCTTGAGTTGCCCGATTGGTGTCTGTACCTGCGAAGCGAAGGACCGTTTGTTTTCCATTGACCTGTATTTTTAGTGCGCGTGATGATAAACAGGATGTAATTTTAGATTGTTTTCTACGTATACACACCTGTTGAACAGGACGTTGGAAAAATTATATTATATGTTGTACATGTGGTTTGTAGGGTAATTGTTGACCCAATATGTTACAACAATTTTTTTTAGTGTTTTTTAATTCTGAATCTCCATTAGCTTATGAAACAAGCGCTTACGCTGTTCGGAGTCTTTGTTGGTAGCGCTGTGCTACTGGCGCTGTCGCCCCCATTGCCTGCTCCCAAACCGATGAAACTGGTGAAAGTATGGGAGACGGATACGACTTTGCGTATTCCTGAATCAGTGCTTTACGACGGTAAGAACACAATTTATGTCAGTAATATTGACGGTAAGCCCGACGGGCTGGATGGCAGTGGGTTCATTTCAAAAGTGTCGCTCGACGGCAAGATTGAAAACCTGCGCTGGACATCGGGACTAAATGCACCGAAAGGGATGGGCATCTATAAAAAGCGGTTGTACGTGACCGACATGTACCGATTAGTTTGCATCAATACTGAAAATGGTCAGGCCGAAAAAACATGGGATGGTGTCGGTAAAGATGCTTTCCTGAACGACGTAACCGTAACCAGTGATGGTATCGTGTATGTTTCAGACAATCGCAACGACAAGATTTACCGGCTCAAAGACGATAAGCTGGAGGTCTGGATGGAGGGCGAGCAGTTGAACAAACCGAATGGTTTACTAGCCGTTGGCAAAAACAAGCTGATGATCGGCAGTACGAAAATCGGTGCGTTGCAGGTGGTGGATGTCGAAACGAAAACGATAACGAAAGTAGCGGATGGCATGGCTGCCACTGATGGCATTGTGTCGGAAGGAAAAGGTTCCTTTTTTGTATCGGACTGGAATGGTCAGATTTTCCATGTAAACGCCGACGGTACCAAAGAGCAGTTGCTGGATACCCGCAGCAATAAGATCAACTCGGCTGATATCGACTACGTATCGAAGAAAAAACTGCTGATTGTTCCGACGTTTTACAAGAATAGCCTGGTGGCGTACCGAGTGGAATAACTGGAACGGTGTCGTTATGCAAGTAAGTATAGTCGTAGCTGTTCATCGACTGTATTTACTTGCATAACGGAGCTAATAATCGATGCCTTCTTCGTCCAGTAATGTTTTAATATTGAGGATACAGCCTTCCATTACAGGTCTAGATAACGCTTTTTTAAGAAAGTAACCGCGTTATGGCTTCCTGTACGTTCCCAGCGCCAAAGCCATCCAGGGTCTGTTTCATCTGGTTAACAATAAGATCGTTCCCCAGGTTGCCAATGCTGCCTTCGTGGGTATGATGAAGCACGCGGGGTGGAACATAGGTATGCTCGGCAATTTCCTTCCCGACCGTTCGGTAGGCTTCGCGGAAGGGTACGCCCTGTAAGACTAGCTCATTTACCCGCTCTACACTGAACAGCAGATCGTACTTTGGGTCGTCGAGCAAATTGGGTTTTACCTGTAGGTGTTCGAGCATGAAATCGGTGATGTCGAGGCAGTCCAGAATCTCGTCGAACGCAGGCATCAGAATTTCTTTCAGCAGTTGCATATCACGGTGATAGCCCGATGGTAAATTGCTCATAACCAGCGTTACTTCCATCGGTAAAGCCTTCATCCGATTCGTCTTGGCCCGTAGTAATTCAGCCACATCAGGGTTTTTCTTGTGTGGCATAATGCTTGACCCCGTCGTAAGCGCATCCGGCAGAACCAGGAAACCGAAATTCTGGCTGTTATACAGGCAAATATCCATGGCCATCCGCGAGAGGGTAGCTGCTATAGCTGCCAATGCCGTGAGTGCCGTTTGTTCGGTTTTTCCCCGGCTCATCTGTGCGTACACTACGTTGACGTGCATGCCTTCGAAGCCCAATAGCTCGGTCGTGAGCGTCCGATTGAGGGGAAATGATGAGCCGTATCCTGCCCCTGACCCCAGTGGATTCCGATTGGCAAGTCGATAGGCGGTTTGCAGCGTCAGCATATCGTCGGAGAGGGCCTCGGCGTAGGCGCCAAACCAAAGCCCAAACGACGAAGGCATGGCGATCTGAAGATGTGTGTACCCAGGTAATAGGTCGTCTTTGTGCTGTTCGGAACGGCTAATGAGTCGGTCGAATACGCGTTGAACAGCTTGAGCTACCTGCCAGAGCCGGTCGCGGGTGAAGAGCTTCAGATCGACGAGTACCTGATCGTTTCGGGAGCGTCCCGAGTGAATTTTTTTGCCCACATCGCCCAGCACGCGGGTCAGTATTAACTCGACCTGCGAATGGACATCTTCGATACCGTCTTCAATAACGAACTGCCCGGCTTCAATTTGACCGTAAATAGCTTTTAACTCGGTCTTTAGCTGTGTTAACTCCTCTGGAGTAAGCAGATTGATGGTTTCGAGCATCTGCGCATGGGCGAGGTTGCCCAATACATCGAAAGGGGCCAGATACAGGTCCATTTCACGGTCGCGACCGACGGTGAAGCGTTCTATTTGTTCGGCAGTGGTAACGCCTTCTTTTTGCCAGAGTTTCAAAGTTTAAAGAGCGAAAGAGTGAATGAGTGAAAGAGCGATTGTTCCGGATGTCACTCATTCACTGGTTCGACAGTCCGGTCATTCGCTCTTTCACTCCTTAAATTGGGGCAAAGGTCGTAAAGAAAGTTGGGAGGGCAATTCTAAGAAGATGATTCAGAGCTTTGCTCCATCGAAAGTTCCCGTGCTTCTTTCTGTTTTAACACCTTCCCCAGCCACAAAAAGCCACAGGACGACGCCAGAATAAGGCTAGCGGCAATTGGCCAATGTACTGAAAAGCCAGCCTGCGCAACCAGAAAGGAGCCAAAAATCGGCGCGGTTGTCTGGGCAAAGGAAGCTCCCATGCCATATAGTGCCAGGTATTGGCCGCGCGTTGCCGGATTTGACCGTTCTACGGTGAACGATTGAAGAAATGGGATAGACAGCATTTCGCCCAGCGTGGCAAACAGAATAAAAAGCAAAGCAATATGTATTCCCGATAGAAACGTATTTATTGGTAGAGCCAGCGCAAGATAGGCCAGGGCGGTTAGGAGACTTCCCACAATAATTAGCGTGGTTTTAGGGCGTTTCTGCTGCTCCAGGCTATACACCAGGGCCATTTCGAATAGCACAATCAGAATACCGTTCAGGGCCATCAGCCTGCCAATCAATTGTTCGTTCAGGCCGAGAACTTCTTTGAAGAACAGAGGTACGATTGAAAACAACTGCATGAATACCATCAGATACAAAGCCGAGCAGACTACAAAACCGATGAACAGCGTATCCTGATAAGGACTTTGGCTCGTGGCTACTGGGTCCGATAAGTCGGACGTTATTGATTGCATTACCTTCGCTTTCGGGCGGCTCGGAACGGGTAAAGAAATCCAGAGTACGATACTGGCCACCAGGCAAGTAAGTCCATCCACCCAAAACAGTAGGCTATAATCGATACTTGCCAGCCAACCGCCCAACGCACCTCCAACCGCCCAGCCGAGATTGATGGCCAGACGATTCAGTGAAAAGGCTCGCGTTCGGGTTTCTGGATCGGAGTAATGCGCAATAGCCGCCTGATTAGCGGGTCGGAACGAATCGCCGAATAGGGTAAACGTAAAGATGCTCCCGCAGAGCAGGTAAAAATTAGTGACGAACTGAAGACCGATGAGCGCAAAACCTCCGAACATGAGGCTGAAAAGCTGAATGTAATAAAACCCAAATCGATCCGTCAGCCGCCCACCGATGAACGTACCGATAAAAGCTCCTGCGCCAAACAAAGCCATAATGATACCCGCGTCGGTGACGGAGTAATGCAAATGCTGGGTCAGGTAAAGGGTCATGAAGGGCAGCACCATCGTACCACAACGGTTGATCAGCATCACTATGGCCAGTAGCCAAACTGATGGCGATAGGCCCTGATAGGCGCGTTGATACAGATGAAGTGTCCGCTGAAGCATGCCTGCAAGTTACAACGAATCGTAAGCAGCGGATGCTTCTTATTGCGGTAGTGAAAGAATAAGTTTACAAAAATGGTTGCTTCACGAATGCGGTCTCCGTCGGGCACTGGGCTCTTCGCCGGGGGCGACAAATACCTTTGGATCGGTGATTAACGGACGGTGTTCTTCCAGAAAAGCCTTAAATAGCCGAATCTCTTCCAATTGCTTCTCTATCGGATGCGTTAACGCATAGCTTTCCACATGCACCTCCGTTTGGCCATCAGATTCAAAAGCTACAATCACATACTCCATCAATTTAATGCCCTTGCCTTTGAGGGCGTGGAGGTATAAATTCTGGTGGTTATGTACATACCGCCCCGGCTGATACGAAGCTGTTGTTTTCAGATCGACTGCTTTGAATTTGCCAATCAGATCGACATAACCATAAAACAGCACATCTTCGATCTGCCACTGGCAATACACCTGCGTATCGACAATCGGGCGGGGGAGCAGCTTACGAACTTTTTTGAGAAGCTCCGGGTCGAATCGGTCTTCGTCGGTACCTTTTACGACCGCTTCTTCAAACGAAATACCCCGTTCCTGAGCGGCTGTGGTTGGTGTCGGTACCCGATTGATGGCATCGATCAATTCCTGGGCCGATAGATTTCCACCGCGCATGTAGCGGGAAAACACATTCAGTAACGACGGGTAGAAGCGGTAGTTGATCATGGCTTTAGGTTACAGTTCATACCATGTGGTGGGTCGGTGCATACTGTAAACTGCAAACGTCAGACTTAGTTTTTTACAACCAGCAATACTCCGCCTACGATCAGGATAATGCCGAGTAGCCGCCAGACATTAGCCGGATGGTGAGCGAACCCCATCAGGCCATAGTGGTCGAGAATGATGGCGGCTGTTAGCTGACCGGCCACACTCAGGCTCACCATGTTGGCTGTTCCAATTTTTTGTACACTAACAATAACGGTGATCATGTAGATGGCTCCCATAATGCCCCCTGTCCATTTCCACCAGCTAACCTGTCGGATGGTATCGAGGGGAGGAACAACGCCACCCGTTGACAAAAACATCAATACCAGAGCAATAAGCCCTGAACCAAATGAGATGACTGCCGCCAGAATTGGATTGGCCATCGCCTGCCGTAAGTTCGCATTAACCCCTGCCTGAACCGTGATGGCCAGGCCAACAATAAACGCAAAAATCAGATAGATGTAATTCATGATACAAAGGTAGCCAAAGGGCGTCCGTCACGTTAATGGTTACATGTTTTTTCGTTGGAGTGAACGTTTTGAAGTGAATGGTATCTTTTGTAGCTTGCTTCACCATTCCTTACCTAAACAGCCTTCGCTCAATGTTCATCATTACTCATTACCCATTAGCTGTTGTCGTCTGCTTCGTAACAATGCTTTGCTGGGGGTCCTGGGCTAATACACAGAAGCTTACCACCCAGTCCGTTCCTACCACCATCTTCTACCGCGACTATACCTACGGTATTTTACTGCTAAGTCTGCTGTTGGCTTTTACCTTTGGCAGTTTTGGTGAAGCAGGGCGGTCATTTACTACTGATCTGAAACAGGGCGATACGCAAAACCTGGTTTATGCGCTGATCGGTGGGTTCGTGTTTAATATTGCCAATATCCTGATTGTGGTTGGTATTGAGCTGGCCGGTTTGTCGGTCGCTATGCCGGTTGGTATTGGCCTGGCGCTTATTCTGGGTGTAGTGGTCAATTACATTCAATCGCCAGTGGGTCATGTCGGGCTATTGTCAGGTGGGGTTTTTTCAATTTTTCTGGCTGTTGTGTTCAGTGCGCTGGCGTACCGATCGAAGAGCCGTACCGATGCATCGGTTAGCACACAGGGGTTGATTAGCTCGCTGGCTGGTGGGTTTTTGATGAGTTTCTTTTTCTATTTCGTGGTTAAATCCATGACCGCCGACTTTGTTAACCCCTCGCCGGGCTTGCTCACGCCCTACACCGCTTTGGTGCTATTTGCCGTTGGGGTTGTTATCAGCACGCCCATTTTTCTGCCCGTCCTGCGTCGATTTGCCAGTAAACCGGCCGACGGGGAGATACTGTACAGCGATGTAAGTCGTCGGAATCATCAGATTGGGATTCTGGGGGGGATGGTCTGGTGCCTGGGTATGGCGTCGAGTTTGCTGGCTTCGGGTGCCGCCGGGTATGCGATCAGCTACGGGCTAGGGCAGGGCGCTACAATTATTGCCGTACTCTGGGGCGTATTTATCTGGCATGAATTTCGGGGTGCTCCGTCAACGTCCAATCGATACCTGATGCTGATGGGGTTATGCTATGTGTTAGGGCTGGCTCTGATCATCTCGGCGAAGTAGATTAAACTGAACCGCGAGGACGCGAAGGCGCAAAGGCTAGTCTTTATAATTCTTTGCGCCTTCGCGTACTGGCGGTGTTTACTGAAGTTCATCCTGCATAATATGGCCTTCACACCTGTAGTGTGGTGATTCATCATAAAAATTGATGGGACTGTCAGCAACGGCCTAATTTTGATTCTATTAGGCTGATGGCCTATTTGAGTTCGTTGGCAAAATCGCCTTCGTAACGAACTAAACTAACCTTGCCCGATGAAAACGTTCAATCAGACTGGTTGGCTACCGAATACCGTAGCCCTGGTATCGTTTCTTCTTATTTTTTCGCCGGTTTACAGCCAGAAACCCCTCCCTACGATTCTTGCCGAAGGGCAAAAAGTGTACATGGCTACCTGCAACAACTGTCATAAGGCCGACGCAGGTGTAGGGGCACCGGGCTATCTGGTACTGGCGCAAATGCCGCCACGAGCTATAGTCGCGGCTTTGGAAACGGGTAAAATGCGGGTACAGGCTAAAGACCTCACCGACGAGCAGCGGAAAGCCGTAGCGCATTGGCTTACGGGTAAAGCTATTAAGGAAACGGCCATGCCGCAGGAAGCCTACACATCGTTTTCAGTACCTGCCAATGCGAAAGGGTTAGTCCGCCACTCGGGTTGGGGAGGGAATCTGGAGGGAACCGGATACCGCTCAGCCGAACAGGCTGGTCTGTCGGCAACGAGTGTCGGTCAGTTGAAACTCAAATGGGCGTTTGCCTTCCCCGAAGCTAATCAGGTGCGCAGCAAACCCGCTATCGTGGGCGATTGGCTGATTATTGGCAGTCAGTTTGGTGAAGTATATTGTCTGAACAAACAGACAGGTAAAATCGGTTGGCGATTCTTGGCGAAAAGCGCGGTTCGGGGTGCAATTGCGGTCATACAAACCGGGAAAAACATACAGGCCTTTTTCTGCGATAACAATACCAATGTTTATGCGCTTGATGTGAAAACTGGCAAACTAATTTGGGAAAGTAAAGCTGGCGAACATCCACAATCGGGAAATACGGGCTCCGTGGCTGTGTATGATAACTTGGTTTATGTGCCCATCACCTCTATTGAAGTGGCTTCGGTATTAGATCCTACGTATCCCTGTTGTTCATCGTCGGGTGAAATCGTCGCGATGGATGCCCGTTTGGGAAAGATTGTCTGGCGACACCGGGTCATTAACGAACCGGCGAAGGAAGTTGGGAAAAAGAAGAACGGAGCACCCTTTTATGGCCCGTCGGGGGCTATTGTCTGGTGTAGCCCGACAGTTGATGCCAAACGAGGATTGCTCTATTTCGGGACTGGCGAGAACTATACGGCCCCCGCTACTACAACCAGCGACGCCATTCAGGCGCTGAATCTGAAAACCGGAAAATTGGTCTGGACATTTCAGGCGACGCAGGGTGATACCTGGAATCTGGCTTGTCCGGGAAATCCGAACTGTCCTGAAAAGATTGGTCCCGACTTTGATTTTGGTATGGCACCCATTCTGGTCAAACAACCGTCGGGCAATGATCTGCTGGTGGTTGGGCAAAAAGCGGGGTTTGTATACGGTCTGTCACCCGAAACGGGTAAGGTGGTCTGGCAAACCCGCATCGGTCGGGGAGGGGCGCTGGGCGGTATCCACTGGGGCATGGCGACCGATGGTAACTTGGTGTATGCTGCTAATGCCGATAATAAATACGGGATCAATCCTAAAGTTGATTCGTTGGTGAAACCCGAGCCTGGCATCTTTGCCCTCGATGTTGCGAAAGGTAACATAGTCTGGAAAGCAGCCGCGCCATCGTGCGACGGCAAAGCGGGTTGCCTTGAAGCGAACTCGGCTGCCCCTACGGTTATTCCGGGCGTTGTATTTGCTGGCGCATTGGATGGGCATATTCGGGCCTATTCAACCGTCGATGGGAAGATTTTGTGGGATTATGATACCGCTCATAGCTACCAGACCGTGAACGGTGTAGATGGCAAAGGCGGATCGCTTGACGGAGCTGCACCTGTCGTAGCGGATGGCATGCTGTTTGTTAACTCGGGTTACGGGCAGTTTGGCGAAATGCCCGGAAATGTGCTGCTGGCTTTTGACGTAGCGAAGTAATCGAATGGAACGCGGATTCGTGTGATTGACACAAATCTTAATCGATCATACGAATCCTACTCATCTGTGTTCGATATCGTAAAGTAGAGCGTGTTTTCGATTATTTTTCGGGAAATTACCGTTCCTCTATGAAAACATGCCATTACCTGATCGGTTGGTTAGCACTTATTGTGCTAAGTGTATCGGCTTGCAAAGAAGATAAGCCAGCTCGCCCGAACATCCTGTTCATTCTGGCCGATGACTGGAGTTATCCCTATGCCGGTATGTATGGCGATCATACGATCAAAACGCCAAATCTCGACAGGCTGGCTCAGCATGGAACAGTCTTCACCAATGCGTATTGTGCCTCGCCTTCCTGTACGCCATCGCGGGCGGCCATGCTGACGGGTCGTTACCCACACAATCTGGGAGAAGGGGTCAATCTTTGTGGGCGGCTCGACTACAGCGTTCCTACCTATGTGCAACTCCTGAAAAAAGAGGGTTATGCGGTGGCCTTTGATCGGAAAGGATGGGCACCAGGCGATTTTCTGAAGATGGGCTACAGGCAGAATCCGGCGGGCGATTCGGCTAAGCTAGGCTTTGGCCCGTTTCTCGATCAGCTGCCGAAGGATCAGCCGTTCTTTTTCTGGTTCGGGACCAATGATCCTCACCGCCCGTTCGATTTGGGAAATGGGAAAAAAGCAGGTATCGACCCGCAGAAAATTCATTTGCCGAAGTTCCTGCCCGACGTACCGGAGGTTAGAGGTGACGTGGCCGATTATCTGTCGGAAGTGGAGCGTCTCGACCTGGAAATTGGTGATCTGCTAAAGAAACTGGAAACATCGGGTAAACTGGCTAATACCATTATTGTAGTGGCATCGGATAATGGGATGCCTTTTCCGCACGCCAAGGCGAATCTGTACGACTACGGTACTCGTGTGCCGCTATTGATCAGTCGGTTTTCGGACAATGAAACGCAACCCAAACGAAACGATTCTTTTGTCAATCTAATCGACCTGATGCCCACTTTTCTGGATTGGGTTGGCGTGAAGGAACGGCCTAAAGTTGATGGGAAAAGCCTCGTTCCGGTGCTGACTGGACAAACCACTACCCACCGATCGGAAGTATTTCTGGAGCGTGAGCGGCACTGCCTGTGTCGGGCCGAAATGGACTCCGGTGCGGGTTATCCTATGCGAGCTATCCGAACCGCCGATTACCTGTATATCCGCAATTTTCGGCCTAATCGTATGCCAGCCGGTGACGAAAACATTCCAAATACGCCCTCCGTATTTGGCGATGTGGATGGTGGGCCTACAAAAGTATACATGATGGATCACCGGAACGATGCGGCCGTAAAATCGCTGTTTGCGTTAGGTTTTGCCAGGCGACCTGCCGAAGAGTTATACGTACTCAAAGGCGACCCTTATAACCTGAACAATCGGGCCAATGATGCTCAGCTTGCCAGCGTAAAAAAAGATTTACAAGAGCGTTTGGAGCGTTGGATGAACGATGAACATGATCCTCGACTCAATGGAGGTGGTGACCAGATTGATCGGTATGAATCGACAACCCATGCCTGGATCACTCGGACGGGTATCATTTTTTGGGATAAATAGTTGAAACGCTCAGATTAGCATTTTTTAATGTCGGGTTGCAACGCAAAGGCGACTTTGGTTGTATAGATTTGCAACGAATGCCAGCCTAAAGCAGGAATCGACTGCCTGCAGGGCTGATCGGCAAACGTTGTGACACGTTCGACTTTCATTAAATCAATTTATTATGCGTAAGCTTTTCATATTTGTCCTTCTTCTGATTGCCTACACTACTCATGCCCAAACAGCAACAGCATTGTTGCCATCCAAACCTGCCCGGCCGTTTAAAGTGCTTGCTTCAGTAGGCTACGCGTCGCCTGTCGATTTGTCGGGGAATAAATCACTTGGTAAAGCCGGGTTTGTGTATAGCCTTGAACCACAGTATGAAATCGCCAAAAACGTGGATTTGGGTGCCCGAATCGAGCAGGCATTTATTCAACGTCCTGAGTACATTGATAAAACCTATTACAAGTCGGCGCTGGCCAAGTTCACTATGTCGCTTGTTGCCACGGCCAACTACACATTCAATGTATCGGGAGCGCTGAAACCGTATATTGGGACAGGTATTGGGTTGTATTATGTTCAATCCAGTAACCCTACGTATACCATTGGTACTACCATCGCTACATATCCGCTGCCTACCACCATCAATCTGGGAGGTATCGCTCGCTTAGGGGTTAAATTTGGTATTGCGCATCTGGAAGGAGCCTATGATTTTGTTGGAGATACCAGTGTCCGAAACACATCAACAGGCCTTACACTCACGGGTAGCAATTCCTATTATACCATCAAGGCTGGTTTGCGTTTTGGTGGACGATAAAAAGTAGCAACGCGTACATCTTACCTATAACGGAAGATGTACGCGTTGCTACAACTCTTTCAACAGTAGAAACATTTCGGCTGCGTGCCAGGCATGGGGAAACGCCAGTTTCTGTTTGACCAGTTCGCGGTCGAGTACAGTTTCACCGGGGTAATGGGCATCAATGTCCCGTTGTTGCCAACTGAGCGGGTAATCAATTGTACCTACCATCCCGCGTTTTGCCGAATTGGCGTTCTGTCCATAAAAATGGTCTTCGGCCCAGCCAAAAAACGGATTATTGGCGAAATTGTCATCGGGCTGTTTTTCGTCGGCAGACCTGGCTGGGACATACTCCAGCTTATAGTCGAGCCAGAAGACTGAAGAATAGCTGTCGTACTGTCGGGGAATACTATACGGATCGGGAACAGCAAGCGATTTTAGGCCGTATTTGAGCCATTTAGTCTGGTAAACAGGGTGTTCGACGTTGTCGGTTTTGCCAAGGATGCCGCCCCCTTTCTGAAAACGCCTGGCTGAATCCAGCACGACTGGTACCACTGGATGGCTCTTGTCGGAGACTAGCGATACCAAGAACAGTACCTCTCCCAGATTATCGACTTCCCGCTGATTGTTTTGATCAAACGGATCGCGAATAGCCATGATCCAGTCACGGATCAGGTGCAGATTTTCCGTTGCTTTCAGTACCATGGCCATCATGGCGGCATCCCGATACCAGGGTTTGATATAAACCAGAAAGTTTGGCAGAGGCCGACCGTTAACCACGTTGATCAGCACTTCCTGGTGCAGCACGCGTAAGATAGGGCCATACGGATGCGAGGCAAAACGGGGTAAGCTTACGGGGCTTCGCGTGCCGGGGATCAGGCGTGGCCGTTTTCCCGATTGAAGAAGCCAAACTCCCGTTTCGTCTTCCCGAATCTGAATGATCTGCTCATCGGGAAGGGTTAGCTGAACCAAGTATTCGGACGGCACAATAAGCTCCTCCTTTACGCGCCATTGCTCTTCTATATTGCCCGTTAGTGCGTTCAATAATCGCCCGTTACGGTAAATGAGCTTTAGTCGATCGCCCATGCCAAACAAAAAAAACTTCAGATCTGGGAGTTTATGCTGGTTGGGATACTCTTTCCGAAGCCGTGTCAAGCTCTCCCGATACGTCTGCAAGGCCCCAGCCGGATCAGGGTGTAATCCGGGCGGAACGGGTTTCTGAGCAAATGCCGGTATGGTAAACAGCAGGAGCAGACAAAACCGGAATGCAGGCATACGTATAGGGTGAAAAATCGTAAACCGTTAGTTAGTAATCGATTTGTCGCTGTAAACGAGCAGGTCACCCATATGGATGAGGTGATCTTTATCCGGATTCAGGACTTTAATCTGCACGGTATGTTTTCCTTTGGGCAATTGGTACTTCCAGAACAGCTCGTGTCGGCGATGGGTGAAATCGGTAGGTAGTTTCGCTGTTTCTACTTTCTGACCATCAATGTACAGCTCAGTATCGAACACAAACCGGCTGGTGGACTCCCAGGTGCTTTTGCCTTTGGGTTTAGCCTCCCCTCGAAGAGCAAAACCGATTCCATCAAAATCAAAACTGTATTCGTTACCAATCTCTTTGTTGATAACTTTTGCCTGTACTGGATAATGCCCCGGAAACGATTGCTCCAGCCGAACCGCTTTAGGGATTTGGCTGGCAATAGTAATCTGATCGCCAGCTACTTTGCCACTGTTTCGCTCGATAACCTGCAAGGCATGTTTCAAACTCATGGCATACACATCGTTCAGCGACATAGTTGTGTATTTGAAGTCAATATCTTCGGCCTCTTTCAATCCTTGTTTCCAGTAGGCAGGAATCTTATCATAACCGAGTATCGTCCCTAGAATACCACCTGCCGAAGCTGGGTTACAGTCCGAATCCTGTCCCGCACGGGTACTAATTTCCATTGTTTTCGTGAAATCACCTTTGCCGTATAATAATCCCAGGACAATATAAGCGGAGTTGATTTTGGCGTCGATGTCGAAGGAACGGAACACGCCATCCGGACAGCCTACCTCGTCAGACCATTTCCGCTGAATTTCGAACCAATTCCGTTTCCAGTCGTTGGGGAACTGCTGATGCCATTTGATCACGTCGGAAATGCACTGATGGAACGTGCTTTGGGCCGGAATTACTTTCAGACCCTCGTTGACCACATAGTTTACATCACTGGAAACAAACGCCAAGGCATACATAGCGCCTACGTAAGCGCCACCATACCAGCCATCACCGTAGTTCATGATATGACCAATCGGATCGCCAATCTGAACGGCTGTGTTTGGCATCCCCGGAGCCATCAGCCCCGAAAAATCCGCTTCAATCTGAAAATCAATGTCATCGGCATGTGGATTGTTCAGCCAATGCCCCGATTCGGGAGCTTTCATGCCGTTCAGGATATTGTATCGACCCGCCTGGTTAGCGTGCCAGAGCATATAATCGGCATGGGCGTAGGCATTAGCGTGCTCGGCAACGGGGGCATCGATTCCCTTTTTCTCGAAAACATCGACAAAGGTCAAGTCCATGTAGAGGTCATCGTACAGGCCAGGATTTTCGATCATGGTTTTTTTGATGTACCCATCATACCACGGAATGGGCTGGTAGTCGTTGATCATGGTACCCGTAAACCGGAATTCGGTAGGGCCACCAAACGTGCAACCGATAACCTGCCCGGCCCAACCGCCTTTTATCTTGTTCTGAAGAGCGGTTTTCGTCAGGGTTACCGTCGCTGCCTTTCCGGCTTTGGGTAGAGGAGTTGATGGGGTGAAGGTCGGCAGGAAGGCCAGAAGAGATAATAGAACAGTTTTCATAAAAGGCTCAGCAATACGTAATGAATAATGGGTACTAGTTACTGAACTAGGCTTAGACTGGAAAAGCCATTATTCAGTAGCTATTACCCATTAATCCTGCCGGATAATGCATTATCCGGTAGTCGTTGCTTACGCCAGCTCGGTTCGAACGCGTTCGAGCAGTGTTTTGGTGGCTTTGATGCCGTCGGCAACTGGTAGATAACCCGCCGTTGAATTGTACATATTCATCAGGCCACCTTCGTATTCGATACCTACATAGCCTTTGAACCCGGCATCTTTGATAATCTTGAACATACGCCGGAAGTCGGTTTCGGTTTCGTTGCCACTGGCGTCGAACTTATGCGTTTTGGCGCTGATGCCTTTGGCGTAGGGCATCATTTTTTTTACACCTTCGTATCGGTCGTATTCCTGCAGGCATTTGGTGGCCATAATACCCTTAATATCGTTGGTTTCGGGTTTGCTTCGTTGGCGGCAGAAGTTACCAAAATCCGGTAACAAACCGGCGTTAGGCATATTCACTGCTTTCAAAACGCCTACCAGCCAGTCAATGTCGGTGGAGTTGCCGAAGTGGTTTTCCACGATGACGTTTATGTTTTGTTTGGCGGCATATTCGAGCAGCTTATGATACCCGTCGGCAGCCGATTTGGCGGCTTCTTCGGCTGGATCGTCGGGTACGCCCGTAAGGGCTTTGGACGAATCGCCCAGATTTACCCGAATGGCCGCACAGCCGAGGTATTTAGCCGCATCGACCCAGGCATAGTGATCTTCAACGGCTTTCTGTCGCTTGGCCGCATCCAGATCGGCAATGTTCGCTCCGTCTACCATAATCAGGTTATTTTTCACGCCGAGGTCATCGCAACGTTGCTTGAGGTCTTTCAGATAAGCCTGATCGGTATGTTTGTTGTTGAAAAACATCGATACATATTCCAGCACATTGATACCAAAGTCTTTTTTGGCACGGGCCGGAAAATCGAGGTTGGTCATTTTACCCGACATGATTTCGGGGAAAAAGGAGAACTCAGCCAGTGAAATCTCGAAGGAGAACTTTTTAGGGGCCATATTGGCAAACGTTTCGGTTGATAAAGCCGATGAAAGACTAGCTCCGGCGGCTGCCATGCCAAGTTGATTTAGAAATTGACGACGCGTTTGAGACATGAGGGATACAATCAGATCAGTTGACGACAGAACGGTACTGCGAAAAGTGCCACCAGCCGATACGGTAACAGGCGATGAAAAGCCGTATCATAGCAGGAGGGGCATTTAAATACAATGATACAGCTATTTATTCAATGTGTATCCGATACACACTATGTTTACTTGTAGATTTTCTTTATGGAATACAAAAAAGAGCTGCAACGACTTATTGTCGATATTAAAACCAACCATCTGCCATCAGTTTCTATTGACTGCGTCATCTTTGGATTTCATCAAGGACAGCTGAAAGTGTTGTTGTTACGCTGGAAAAATACGGATGACTGGTGTTTGCCCGGCGGCCGGATTCGTAAAGATGAAAACATGGATGCAGCGGCTCACCGGAGTTTGCGCGAGCGAACCGGGCTCCATGAGATTTTTCTACAGCAGTTTCACACCTTTGGCGACATAAATCGATACCGACACTACAGCCAAAGCGAAACAATGGCAAAACTGGGGCTACCTGAAGATGTTGCGAGAGAGGTTATCAGCCGGGATATTTCGGTTGGCTACTATGCGCTGGTCGAATTTGCGAATGTGGTCCCTACCCCCGATTTATTGACCGACGAATGCCGTTGGTGGGATGTTCAGCAGATTCCAGCGCTCCTGTTCGATCATAACGAGATGATCACGCTGGCGCTGAAAACTCTACGTCGCCAATTGAGCTATCAACCCATCGGCTATAATTTATTGCCCGAAAAGTTTACCATGCCCGACTTGCAGCAGCTTTATGAAACTATTCTGGGTGAATCGATGGATCGACGGAATTTCCAGAAACGCATGCTTAGCTACGGTATTCTGGAGCGACTGGACGAACGAAAAACCGGTGGCGCCCACAAATCGCCTTATTTATATCGGTTCGATAAAGAAAAATACGAAAAAGCGCTGGAAACCGAGTCGCTGTTTACGGCATAGATACCTATCCGCGAATCGTTACAAATCGCACATCAATTCGTCTTAAAAGTGTACTTTTGACCTTCAGAACTGCCTGGCCATTGTTTTCTGCAAACCTTAAACCAGTTGCATGGTTAACATAGCCGGAACACTACCGCGCCGTATGAATACGAAAATTCGTTTAGCCCTCGATCGGACGCCAAATACGAACCACACGGGCTTTTATGTAGCCTTGGCTAAAGGAGCTTACGAGCAGGCTGGTCTTGATGTAACATTTATCTCACCTGATCAGGAAAATTATCAGATAGCCCCCTCCCGACGCGTTGCCCAGAGCGATGCTCACCTGGCTGTTACTCCTTCCGAGAGTGTAGTAAGTTATCAGACTAATGGCGTGCCGCTTATTGCCGTGGCCACCCTATTGGCGCGGGATGTGAGCGCTATTATGACCCTGAAAGAGAGCGGCATTGAACATCCGCGTGAACTGGACGGCAAAGTCTATGCGTCGTATGGAGCGCGGTATGAGGAAGATATTATTCGCCAATTAATTCAGAATGACGATGGACGGGGGCAATTTGTGCCTCATAAATCACCCTGGGCGAATATCTGGCGAGCGCTGGTAACCCGCGAAGTGGATGCGGCCTGGTGCTGGCTGACCTGGGAGGGCGTGAAAGCGGACATTGATGGTATCGACCTGAATCAATTCCTGTTCGACGAGTATGAGATTCCCTATGGCTATAACCCTGTGTTGACGGCACATCAGGACTGGGCCGAGCAGAATGCCGATGCATTACACCGATTTCTGGAAGCTACGGCCGCAGGTTTCCGGTTTGCCATGAAAAACCCTGATGAATCCGCTCGTATCCTGATCAAAACGGCCAATCATCCTACCCTGAAAAATCGCAATTTTATAGAGCAGAGCCAGCAGATGGTTTCGGGCTATTACCTGGATGGCGAAGGGCAATGGGGTTTTATGCACCGAACCATCTGGTTATCGTTTGTCAACTGGATGATTCGCAATCGGATGCTCACCGACGCTAAAGGCGAACTCATTCAGCGGATGGATGTTGACGCTCTGTTTACCAATAAGTTTTTAGAAGGTATTACGGCTGGTATTCGGCTGTAGACTACTATTTCTTGACGAGTTCACTTAAGGTAGTTGCTAATTCATCGGGCGATAGATCATGGGCAATAACCTTTTTATGCTCATTAAGTAATACGTTGTCAGGAGTTCGTTCAATGTGATAATTAGTGAGCACACTCACACCATCATCGATGGTCACCAACCAGGGTAATTTCTCTTTTTGGAACAGCTCTTTAGGCGCTTGCTGGCCATAAACGCTATAAATCGTAAGGATTTCCAGGCCCGCAGGCTGATAAGCCTTGTAAATCTTCTTTAGCTTTTCATGCCTTTGCCGACAGGAAATCAGATGAGCGTCTGAAAAGTCGATCAGTATAAATTTACGGGTTAGCTTAGACAGCGTAATGGGTTTTTCTGATAAATCGGGCAACGTAAAATCAATAGCCATTTTCCCGGGCTGTTTAGCCAATAGATCAGCCGCCAGTTTCTGATAAGAGGGATAATTTTTGAAGGTAGTTAATTGCCCGAATAGTTTATGCGCTTGCGCATAAGGGAAGCTAGCGTACTGAGTAGCAAACAAATACCAGCTTGACGTTAAGGACGGGTTATTTTCGATCAGATTGGCTACTACGTTGGTATAGGCTTCCCGCACCGAATCTGCATGCTGAACGTAACTCATCAGCGAGTCGTCGGAAGTCACCTGACTGTTAAATGTGGGCTGCCAATCCTCTTGTGCTTCGTTTAACTGGTGTAATAAATCGCGCTGTTGCCGCCAGATGTCACTACTGGGTGAGCCAGAAATAACGATGGGTAAGCTGGCTTGTGGATCAAATGCTATATTGATTTTTGGGGAATCGATCAGAAAGTTAATGTCGTCAGCATTGCCTTCTACCCATATATATGCTGAACAAAGATCGGTGGTAGTGACCGTAAAAGTTGCCTGTCGATTGACAATGATAGCCGTATCAATCTGTAGTGTTTGGTCAATTGATTTACGGATCAGCTTGGTTTCTTTACCATCCCAACCTGCCGGGAATAAGCAGTCAATTCGGCTGGTAAACTGAGCGTTTGCGAAGCTGACGCTACCCAGAAAAAGAACAAACCAGAGCCACTGAAGCAGGCCACACGTGTTCATTGGGTATCGCATACAGCAGCGGAAAATAGTTGACTGATCAGCCTCCAATGGTAGCCATCGACTCGGTTACGGTTGCCCGTTGGTTTTCGGCTTCGAAACCATTGCGGGGGCGATGTGCAAATGCCTGTAGAAAGGCGGCAGTTAACTCTTCGTCGGTTGCCCCAGTACGAAGCATAGCCCGAACATCCAGCACACCGTTGTCGTAGAGGCAGGTTTTCAGTGTACCCTGCGCTGTCAGACGAATTCGGTTGCAGGTGCCACAAAACGTCCTACTGAAGGCAGCAATCACGCCAATCGTGCCCTGATGACCCGGAATCTGATAATTAGACGACGTGGAAAATGGCGGGTCCGGCAGTTTTTCGATGTTGGGAAAGTGCTCGCGGATTTCACGGATGATTCGCTGATGCGTCCAGTTAAGAACCGGGTAATGACTACCTTCCCCGTTAAAGGGCATCTCTTCAATGAATCGAACATCAACGGGTAGGTGGCGGGTGAGCTCGGTCAGCGGGATGAGATCTTCGATGTTCTGACCATCCATCACTACGGCATTGATTTTCGTCTGGATACCGGATTTCAGGAGGGCGTCGAGTGTCTTCAGGACAGCGGGTAATTCGTCGCGACGGGTAATTTTTCGAAAGCGTTCGCGATCAAGGGTATCCAAGCTTAAATTCACCGACCGCACGCCCAGAGCGGCCATGTCTGCAACATGTGGAGCGGTCAGAACGCCATTGGTGGTTAGTGATAGGTCGGTTAATCCATCAAGAGCTGCCAGTCGATGCAGAAACGGCATTAAACCGGCCCGAACAAAAGGCTCTCCGCCCGTAATCCGCACTTTCTGAACCCCTAACTGGGCCAGTATACGTACCAGCCGCTCCATTTCTTCATAACTAAGTACCTGATGCTTGGGCAAGTACTTGATGCCTTCTTCGGGCATGCAGTAAAAACACCGCAGGTTGCAGCGATCGGTTACGGCCAGTCGAAGGTACGTAATGGGGCGATTATGGTTGTCGTAAATCATGCGTACGGGACTAACACAAAAATACCGATTTTGATTGCATATCCGAAAGCCAATTAGCCGCGTGGCATGGCAGCCCGGCCCAAATAGATCTCATCCCCTTTCAGGGTGAGTGTGGTATAAAACCGATACCCATTGTCAACATAGCGCACCATCACCTGGCTAGTCTGGTTAGGCCGGGCGTAAGCTTTTGTAGCCGCTATCAGAATCTGATTTCCGTTGACAATAGCCCGAACAAAAGGTAAGTCGCGGGTTTTGAGTTGATTGGCATTGTATTTATACCAGGTCCGCCCCCCGTCGTAGGAGCACTCCGTGGCTTCATTCAGATAGGTTTCGCGTCCATTGAACAGATCGCTATGATGTTTGAACAATCGCCAGAGACCATGTACGTAATGCTCATAACAGGCATAATTCCGGTCGTTGCCAAGGCCTGTCTGGGAGGGATCGCTCGGAGCGGGTTGATCGGGAATCAGGTCGGTATGATCGTCCCAGAATAAAACGCCATAGGCACCCGTAAACCAGTAAAAGATTCCCATGCCTTCCGAAACGGCAGGTGGGGTTGGGTGTTCGGCTTTGGCACTACCCGGAAATTCAGCATTCTGGGTGTTGAACAGCCAGTGCCAGGCAATCCGTTTTTTGGGCGATAGCTTCATATTTACCTCCTGTTCGCCTAGTAAAGCCGCCAACCAGTGCCGATCGCCGTCGCTGTTGTGTTGGGCCGAATAGTCCAGTTCAGGGTATAAATAATAGGTGCCGGGCATTAGAAAATCGGCGTAGTCGGAATAGGTTTTACCGATCAGATTGTCGGGTAATCCACGCTGGCGGCTGGAGGCCGTATGCCGAACGGGCATTGTCAGAAATTCATCGACACCAGCCTGATAATCCGACGTGCGGGAGTACCCATAGCTGTTATGTGCCACCGGATCAATGGAGCCAACCAGCGTTTGAGGACTGGCGTTTTCCTTGATGGTCTTCACCAGATAAGTATATAAGTTTACCTGCTCCTGGAGATTTTTGATCCCGTAGTTGTTCTCAATATCCAGAAAAATCAGTCCATACGTACTTTTCCAGCCGGTCGATGGGCAATCACCGAAGCCAACGCAATTGCCATTTAGTTCAAGAGCCGATTGGAAAACCGTTTGGCGATTGACTGGCGCATTAGAACGCGGTGCAGCTACTCGATAAAGCGTTTGGTCGGCTTTCCCATTGTCTTCCGACCAGCCTAACCCAAACGAATCTCTAAAATATCCCCGGTAGAGAATACTAGCTCGCTGACTGATCTGTAACGTACTTTTCCAACCGCTGGGAGGGTAGGAGTCGCCCCCCCAGATTTCTACGTTTGGAACCATCCGGCTCCGTTCTACGGCCGTAAACCCCCGCCGGAAGATCTTGGTCGGGTCCTGCTTGACATAAAGGTTTCGCCCGGCTCCACAAAACGTAATGGATTTGGTAGAAGGCACTGTAAAATCACTGACGACATCTAGGGTGTAATACCCTTTTCGCGTACTGGGATTGAACCGCGAGCGGGGTGTAGGTGAGAGAGCTGTTTGTGGGGGTAGATTACCAGTTAGTTGAACGCCCACGACGGGTTCGGGTATTCGACTGCGAACGTACCAGACACCTGCACCGAACAGGCTGATTAAAAAGGCTAAGCTTAAAAATTTCATACTAGCTT
The DNA here is from genome assembly GCF_001898575.1 of Spirosoma sp. 48-14. Classification (GTDB taxonomy): domain Bacteria; phylum Bacteroidota; class Bacteroidia; order Cytophagales; family Spirosomataceae; genus Spirosoma. The sequence continues at coordinate 656,029 of NZ_MKUD01000001.1, read as the reverse complement.
AAATGGGGGGATAAACTGGCTTTAATGACGATAAAGGTCAGTAATAGTTCTTTAGGTTTAGAACGGCAATTGACCTACAGTATTCTATTTGCGATTCCGGGATTATTGCTTCTTCAGCGTACCGACGGACCCAGTTGAATTTACGCGCATTTCTATACCATAAACATTGTGCCAGCTATCATGACTAAGTTGGCACACATTTTGGGAAGATAGGTTACCGGACGCTCAATCCCGTGACTTAATGCGAATAGGTATACTTCTCTATTTACTGTTAAACAGTTGCCTTTGTTTGGCGCAGGACTGGACTTTTTACGGTTTCTTTCCAGCTATTTCGCAGTCTGGCAATATAGGAAAGAAGCTTCAATACAATGTCTATATCTCATCAACGATTGATGCCTTTCATCAGACAATTGCTGAAAAAAACTATCCGGCAACCGCCTTACAGTATTATTTACAGCCCAGTTTAAGTTACCGACTATTGCCAAATGTTCAGATTGGAGTGGGCTATGCCTATGTGAAACACAACCTGTTTGGTCTGCACGTTAATGAGAATCGCTTGTGGATTCAGGCAGTGGCTACGCACGATGTTCCTGCCCTGGGTAGACTCAAACTATCACACCGATTGCGGTATGAAGAGCGTTACCCATTGAACATGAAGAGTAACCAGTGGTCATACGCGACACTATTTCGGTATCAGATTGGAGCTAGTTATCCTCTTTATGATCCAAAGGTTAACAAGACGGGGTTTTACGCATCCGCATCCAATGAATCCTTTCTTTGTCTGACGGGGGCAATCAACAGTCCGATCAGTTCAAAAAATGCCTTCTATGGCGAAAACTGGCTTTACGGAGGGTTAGGCTACAACACCCGAAAATTTGGGAAGATCGAGATGGGGTATATGTTTCAGAATCTGATTCGAAATCCGCAACAGGACCACCGTTACCTACACCTTTTACAAGTTACCTGGGCAGCAAATTTCGATTTATCGGAGATTGGTGTCTGGTTATATACACCTATGCCCTAAGACGTGTTTATTAATTTGTCTGTAATGTCGATAGAATTATGGCAAATGCTGTTGATGAACAGAATCGAGAACGGGTTTGAAGCAAGAAAAAGATATTTACTGTTGGATGGCACAAGTTTTGTTTAGAATTTAGTATTATTTTTGGGAAAAATTTACTGAACGCAGTTGAAGAAAGTAGTTTCCATCGGCCTCTTTTCGCTTCTAGTGTACCACACACTGGCCTATGTGCTTGTGTTTGTTGGTAGCTGGTGGCAGGCAGAGCACGATTTGTCGGAGCGGCTTTCGGTCTATCGTTCAGTCGACAGTATCGTTGAGTTTGAAATTCCGCTGAAAGACAAGCTCGATGCCAGTACCATCAGCCGAACTACTTCCGATGGGTTTAGCTACCGTGGGCATTATTACTCAGTGGTAAGTCTGGAAATTCAGGGGGACCAACTCCATATTGCAGCTCTGGAAACGGAGAATCGATCAATCTGGCAAAGCGATCTGCTGTCGTTCCTGAATAAACATGTATCCGGTACTACTGAGTCGAGCCGGAAAGCCAATCAACTCCTGAAATTCCTGCTGAAAGAATACTCGCCAAGTCCGCGTATTGTCTTTAGTTTTTTACCTCCCCAATGGCGTGAATCAATTCGCATCCCCGAACATCTGTTTGTGCTGGCTGCCCGCGCCCTTCCTGTTCATTCGCCCCCGCCCGAAATCTGAGGGAAATTGCCGATCGTGTAGACGGAGTCATTGGGCTGTTGCGGGTTCAACGTGTCCTGTTGTGGAATAAACCGGCAGGATGAGTGACCGTTGCGACTAAATGTGCACCTTTCATTCGGTTTTACTAGCTCGTGTAGTACCCTTCAAAAGGATATATACATCGTTTGCTGGCTTGCCATTTGCAAGGAACTACTCCATCGATAGCTGATTCTGCCTCTACACGGTTGATTCTTAACTAATCCTACGAACAAGCTCGATCGTGGTTGAAGTTGGCTTATAAGTCAGCTTGTGGCTGCGTTCTGTTCTGTCGTATGCCATCTTCATTAGTTTAGTCAATTTCTATTCAGATATTTTTCAGGCATGAAAACGACCTCTACCCTCGTTCTGGCGGTAGCCTGTATAACACTTTCTAACACGACAACTCAGGCGCAGGGATGCGTGGCCGTTCGGCACATGAGTTGCGCAGCTCCGGCAGGTTCAGCCGATTATTTTAAACAACGCAATGGCCACTGGCAGGTGTCGGCAGGTTATCGCTATTTCCGTTCGTATAAGCATTTTGTTGGCGATGTAGAGCAAACCCAACGCGTTGAACAGGGCACTAACGTCATCAACGTATCGCACGCCGTAGACCTGGGCATTACCTACATGGTCAATAATCGGTTGTCATTTTCGGTCAACCTTCCTATTCAATACTACGATCGTTCGTCGTTGTACGAACACTATGGCAATTCAGTCGCTCAAAACCCTGAACAGAAGCGGTTTCATACCGGGTCGCAGGGTATTGGAGACCTTCGGATCTCGGGTAGCTACTGGCTAATTAACCCTGTAAAATTGCCTAAGGCAAACATTGCGGCCGGATTGGGCGTGAAACTACCAACAGGCAACTATGGAGTAACCGATAACTTTCACAAGCTAACTAAAGAAGGGCAGGATTACACGATCAATCAACCCGTCGACCAATCGATCCAACTGGGCGATGGTGGAGTAGGAGTAAGCGTTGAGTTACAGGGCTATGCCTCTCTCAACAGCACCTTGACAGCTTATGCTAATGGCTTTTACCTGTTCAATCCACGCGAAACCAACGGTGTGGTGCGGAACCCGACTGCTACAACGATCGATCTGGTTACGGGGACGTTCTCCGTCGCTGATCAGTTTGCTGCCCGCATCGGTTTAAGCCAGTCAATCAAAGCCATTCCTGGGCTGGCCGTTATGCTTGGTGGACGTGTGGAAGGTGTACCGGCCATCGATGCTTTTGGCGGAAGTTCGGGTTTCCGGCGTCCAGGTTATATCGTTTCTGTCGAGCCTGGCCTTTCGTACATGCACAATAAAACGTCGATAGCCGCTACGATGCCCTGGGCTGTTTACCGGAACCGGATCAAAAGCTACTCCGATCGGTTAGACCCACTGGGTGTGCGGCAGGGGGATGCTGCTTTTGCCGATTATCTGGTGTCGGTCAACATATCCCGCTGGTTCTAAACTTTCTGCATACATCGCTTTTGAAGAGGTTGGCGATCCGCTATTGTCCTCACTAACTATTTCTTAATCATTACGGAACGTAATTGTACACGATGAAAACAATACTGAAAAGCCTTGCTGTGGCTGGATTAATGGCACCATTTGTAGCGAAAGCACAGATGCCGAACGATGCCATTTACATGGGTAAAAAACAACTCTGCGTAGCAGGGATGTATGGGTATAGCTCCTGGAGCCAATACTGGGAAAATACCCTCAAACGAGAAAATTTTAACATCGGGACCCATACCACACAAAGTGTGATGGTCATGCCGGCCTATGGTATCAGCAACCGGGTCAATGTGATTCTGAGCCTGCCATACGTTTGGACGAGCACTAGTGCCGGTAACCTGATGGGGCAGCATGGCATTCAGGATTTAGCGGCTTGGCTGAAATTTAAGGTGGTAAAAGCGGGAGGCTTTTCGCTCAATGCCATCGTGGGTGGGTCAGTTCCCATTGGGAATTATGTGCCGAGTTTCCTTCCGATGTCGATTGGGTTACAGTGTCGCACCTTTACCGGCCGGTTGCTGGCGAGCTATAGAGAGCCTAAAACGGGCGTCTATCTGACCGCACACGGAAGCTATGGCTGGCGGAGCAACATCACCATCGATCAGAATTCGTATCAGGCAGATGACCGGGTCTATAACACCGATCAGGTACGGGTACCTAATACGTACGATGCTGCTGTTCGGCTGGGCGTTCAGCGGAAAGGCTGGCAAACGGAAGTGTGGGCTGAACGTAGCTCCTGCCTGAGTGGTGACAACATCCGTCGGAACGATATGCCGTTCCCAACTAACAACATGCAGGCTACTACCGTAGGCTGGTATGGAAAAGTACAGCCACGCAACATCGGTGTCAATGCCCGTGTCGGTTATGTACTCGATGGTATGAATGTAGGGCAGAGCACCAGCTATATGGTTGGTCTGCTGTATCAAATCAATTTTAATAAATAAGCCGTAACACGAGATGAAAAACGCATATAAAATTCTGGCTATCGGTAGTCTGGTTGCTGGGCTATCTGTTTCGATTATTTCCTGTGATAAAAGTATATCCGAACCGCAGCGCGTAGGATATACCCCCGCCAACGTCGATGAAAAAGCGGGCAGCTGGAAAACCTATGTTCTGACATCGCCAACCGATGTGACCGTAGCAGCTCCTAAGGCTACCTCATCGGCAGAATACCAGGCTGAACTGACCGATCTGAAATCGAAATCAGCTAGCTTAACCCAGGAACAGCAGGAAGCCGTCGTGTATTGGGGCGCTGGAGCAGTGTATCGCTGGAACGAAATTGCCCGTGAGCTGGCCGCTCGGTATAACATTCCACCTGCCTCTACGGCCGATGGTAAATACCCCGTTCCTGATGCGGCTAATCCACTGGCCGATCCGAAATTTCCGTTTGCCAATCCACCGTATGCCGCTCGTGCATTGGCCTATCTGAGCGTTGCCCAGTATGATGCGCTGGTAGCCGCCTGGAATTATAAATACCAGTTCAAGCGGTCGGCTCCGTCGAAAGTGGATGCTACGGTTCGGGTGGCCTTACCTACGTCGACGATTCCTACCTATCCGTCGGAAGATGCGGTAGTAGCGGCTGCGTCTTATGTTGTGCTGAAAGCCATGTTCCCCGGCGAAGTGCCTTTCCTGGACGCCAAACTGGCCGAACATCAAAACAGCCGCTTGTGGGCAGGTATGAATGTACAGAGTGATCTGACGGCGGGTGCTGATTTGGGTAATCAGGTTGCTGCTAAAGTGATGGCGCGTGCGAAGACTGATGGCATGAGCGCAGCCAACAACCAGGCACTTACGGCCGGTATGATCGAAGTGGCGAAAGCGCAGGGACTTACTGAGGTATGGGTAAGTCAGGAAAGCCCTCTTCGTCCCCCTATGCTGCCAAACTATGGCGCTGTAACGCCCTGGAACTTCGATGCTGCTACGAAAGTGAAGCTTCGCCCTGGCCCACCACCCGCGTTAAATAGTGCTGAGTTTACCAAAGCGTTGGATGAACTGAAAGCCATCAACAAAAGCCAAACGCGCGAACAGGCTCGTATTGCCAACTACTGGGCCGATGGTGCCGGAACTTACACTCCACCCGGTCACTGGCTGCGTACGGCTGCCAATGCGGCCAGCGAAGCCAAATATAGCGAGGTTCGTATGGCCCGTACGTTGGCTCTGGTTGGTACATCGCTCATGGATGCCGGTATCTGCTGCTGGGATACGAAGTATTACTACTACTATCCACGTCCCCAGCAGTTCGGTGTGAAAACATCGGTTGGGTTGCCAAACTTCCCGTCGTACACCTCCGGCCACTCAACTTTCTCGGCGGCTGCGGCTACTGTGCTGGGCAGCATCTTCCCCGATCAGGCCAATGAGTTCTGGGCACAGGCGCAGGAAGCGTCAAACTCCCGGATTTATGGACTGATTCACTATCGTTTCGATTGCACAGTAGGGCTCGAATGCGGTAAGAACATCGGTACGTATGCCGTAAATCGTGGTAAAGCGGACGGATCAGGACTATAATTAAACGAGTGACAGAACGAATGAGCGATTTAACCTCATTCCGAAATCGTTCATTCATTCTTTCACTCATTCACTCTTTCGCTCTTTAGATATGCCACATATACCACTGCCTGAGCAACTGCCAGGTATTACCGGTCTGCTCGAGTACCGGTTGGATACCGCCATGCCGATTCGGGAGCTTACGCAGATTTTACTGCGGGGAGAGTCTACGTTAACGACTGGCGAGCGTGAACTCATTGCGGCCCTGGTATCGTCGCGTAATTGTACGGCCTTCTGCGAGGCTGCCCATACAAAAGCGGCCGATATTCTGCTTGGTGACGATGAAACGGCCAGAGCTGTGAAGCAGGACGTTGAAACGGCTCCCGTAAGCGAGAAAATGAAAGCCTTACTTCAGATTGCGGCCCTTACCCAGCAAAATGGTAGTGCCGTGACCTCGGAAGCTGTTTCTCGCGCCCGTGAAGCTGGCGCAACCGACCGCGAAATTCACGATACCGTGTTGATTGCGGCTCTGTTCTGCCTGTATAATAAGTATGTAGATGGTCTGGCGACCATTGCTCCTTCCGATCCGGCGTTTTACCAGATGCTGGGTGAGCGTATTACGGGTAGGGGGTATGTGCGTCCGCCGGGTGGATATCCTGTTCAAACCCATTAGTTGATTCGTGTCAGGTTGTATTGACCTGATCGTCTGGAAAATCAAATTTTTCATTTCCTGAAGGGTGAATAGCCGACTGAAAATCAAGTGTTTTTGGTCGGACAGGCTCTTCGTTTACCTACTTGATTCAATTCAAATGACTATAAAACAAAGTATACTACTTCTGGCGCTGGCTTTGTCCGTGTCGGTATCGGCTTTTGCCCAATCGCGGCAAGTGTCGGGTACGGTGCGGGATGCTGAAACTGGCCAGTCGCTGGCTGGGGCCAGTGTGCTGGTAAAAGGCCAGTTGACGGGTGCCGTTGTGAATAATGACGGAAAGTTCACATTAACGACCAATCAGCGTGGGGCACTCACGTTGATTGTCTCGATGGTCGGCCACGAAGCCCAGTCAGTCGTTGTCGATAACGATAATCAGTCGATAACCGTCAACCTTCGACAAGCCACAAACGCCTTGCAGGATGTAGTTGTCGCTGCTTCGCGGGTAGAAGAAAGCCTGTTGCGGGCACCCGTAACGGTCGAAAAAATGGATGCCCGTGCCATTCGCGAAACGCCTTCGGCATCTTTTTATGAAGGGCTGAACAACCTCAAAGGGGTTGATATGGTAACGAGTGGATTAACCTATCGGCAGATCAACACACGCGGTTTCGCCAGTACCGGCAACAGCCGTTTCCTGCAACTGATCGATGGGATCGACAATCAACCCGCTGGGTTTGGCTTTTCGATGGGTAACTTATTCGGTCTGAGCGATCTGGATGCCGAAAGTGCCGAATTAGTCCCTGGTGCGGCTTCGGCCCTATACGGTCCGGCGGCTTTCAACGGTGCCTTGCTGATGACGAGTAAAGACCCGTTCCGCTATCAGGGATTAAGTGCAGAGGTCAAGATGGGTGTTAACCACCTGAATGACTCCAACACGGGAGCAGCTTTGTATCAGGATTATGGCCTACGCTATGCGAAGGTTTTTGGCAATAAACTGGCGATCAAGCTGGTGGCTTCGTACATGAAAGGACTGGACTGGTTTGCTACCGACTACACGGATGTAGATGCAACCACGTCGCCCGAAAAACGGGGGCCCAGCAATCCGGCATACAATGGCCTTAATGTATATGGTGATGAAATCAACCGGACCATTACAGGTATTGGTAAAGTGTCGCGGACGGGTTATCTGGAGAAAGATTTGACGGATTATAACGTCTACAGCCTGAAGCTGAACGGGGCTATTCACTACCGGATTACGCCCAAGCTGGAAGCGATTTATTCCTATAATTACGCCAAGGGAACCAGCAACTATACGGGAAGCAACCGATTCGCTGTGGATGGCTTTTCGCTGCTTCAGCATCGGATCGAATTACGGGGGGCTAACTTTTTCGTACGAGGTTATACCAACCAGGAAGATTCACATGACTCCTACAATACCCGTTCGTTGGGCCAGCAGATTGATCGGACCTGGGTGCGCGATCTGAATGGTAATGTGGTAGCGCCCAACGTAGCCGATCAAACCTGGTTCGATCGGTATACAGCCGCCTATCAGGGCAAAATACAGGGAGTAACCGCCAGCGACAATGCTACGGCTCGTCAGTTTGCCGATCAGGGACGTTTGCTGCCTGGTTCGGCTGAGTACGAGCAGCAGAAAGCCAGACTGATTGGCGTACAGGGTCTGGCAGGAGCCGGTATTCTGAGCCAGACGAATATGTATCATGCCGATGCACAGTATAACCTGACCTCAGCATTGGCATCGGCCGGGCTGACCGGGACTGAATTGCTGATCGGTGGTAATTTCCGGGAGTACAGCTTATTTACCAACGGAACCCTGTTTGACGATAAAGGCGGGCGAATCAAATACAACGAATTTGGCACCTTTGCCCAGTTGAGTAAAGCATTCCTGGCCAATAAACTGAAACTGACGGTATCGGGACGGTACGATAAGAACCAGAATTTTGCTGGCTATTTTACCCCTCGTGCATCGGCTGTGTTTTCGCCCAGCGATCGGCATCATTTCCGGGCATCGTTCCAATCGGGATATCGTAATCCAACGCCCAGCGACCAGTTTATCAAGCTTAATGTGGGGCCGATTACTATTCTGGGTGGAGCGCCCAGCAACAGTGCAGGCATGAATGTGTATGAAAACTCGTTTAACTCCACCAGCATTGGCGGCTTCGTAAACGGGTTCCTGGCCGATGTCAACAAAGTGGGGCCTCAGCAGGCAGTACTGAATAATAAGGATAAGTTGGTCAAATCGAACGTGCCATACATTGCGCCCGAACGAGTCCAAAGTTTTGAAGTGGGTTACCGGGCCTTGCTCACCAGCCGCTTATCGCTCGATGCCAATTACTATTTTGGGGCTTATCGCAATTTCATCCTGAATACGGTTGTGATTCGGCCCAATAGCCCAGTGCTGGGAAGCGATGGAACGATCAGTCCGGCGGCTGCTCAGGATATTCTGAACTCGACCTATCAGGCCTTCCAGTTATACACGAATGCCCCCGACCGGGTAACAGCAAAAGGCGCTACGTTAGGTGTAAACTACACGACGTCTGGTGGCTATATTGTGACAGGCAATGGCACCTGGTCGGCGTTCAACCTGCAAAACGCGGACCCGAATAATATTCCGGCGTTTAATACCCCCCGATTCAAATCGAACGTGACCATCGGCCACCGGAACATTGCCAGAAATCTTGGCTTTAACGTCGCCTGGCATTGGCTGGAAGCCTTCGATTGGGTAGGATCGTTCAACGAGCTGCGTCCGGGTCGAATTCAGGCCTATAACCTGATCGATGCCCAGGTGACGTTGAAACTGCCTGCCTATAAAACCCTGCTGAAAATTGGCGCGTCGAATCTGACCAACCAATATATCGTGCAGGCGTATGGATCACCAGCTGTTGGTGGTTTATACTATGTATCGCTCACGTTCGACCAGAATTATCGATAAACTCAAACTGTCAAAGGCGATGGAAACGAAAGTACTTTCAATCGATGAGCAGCCGCGTATAGCCTTGCCCTGGGGCAGTTTTGGCCTCTGTATGATCGCCTATCTATTTGGCGGAACGGCCAGTACGCTGATGGCTACGTATTTACCCATTGCTATTCCACAATTACTCGGTGCAAACGCATCGGCCAGTGAAATTGCCAATACGGGAGCCTGGGTGAGTGCCGCATTTCTGTACGGCTGGATGATCGGAGGTTTTTTGTTTGGGCCTTTGGCAGATCGGATTGGTCGGGTTCGGGCATTGGTACTGGCTACAGGCCTGTGTGGTGGCGCCATGCTGGCAACGGCTTTTGTGGCCGATATTTACGTATTGATTGGCCTTCGGGCGCTGACAGGCGCAGGTGTCGGTGGGATTTTACTGGTATCGACGGTCTATCTGTCTGAAGTATGGACTGGGCCGTCGCGACCTGTTATACTAGGCGTACTAGCTACTGCGTTTCCGGTAGGTATTGTAGCTACGGGTGGTTTGGCGAGTGGTTTCAGCAATTGGCGTATGGCGTTCTATATCGGTCTGATTCCGATACTGGTTGCTATCCTGATTGGTCTGTTTTTGCCGGAGTCGGCTAGTTGGCAGCTTGGAAAAAACGGCCATGAAGGGAACAAGCCTAATTTGTTCAGTGCTGAAAATAAGCCGAATGTTATAAATGGGGCACTCATTTTTGGAGCTGTCTTGATCGGTCTCTGGGGAATCTTTTCCTGGTTGCCTACCTGGGTGCAATCACTACTGCCCGCAGGTGAGAGTGGACAAACGGAACGAGGTATCATGATGATGTTATTGGGTATGGGCGGCATTGTAGGGGGTATTGCATCAGGATTTCTGGTTCGACGCATTGGGCCTCGCTATACCCTGTTGCTCACCTTTGTAGGCTGTATTCTGGCCTGTACCATACTCTTTCTCAGCAATCGGACGTTTTCACCGATCATCTATAGTGAAGTGGGACTACTGTCGTTATTTCTGGGTATCAGTCAGGGGTCATTATCGAGTTATGTGCCAACACTTTTTGATGCCTCGATTCGGGCTACGGCTACGGGTTTCTGTTTTAATATAGGTCGTTTATTTACGGCTACGGCAGTGTTATTTGTAGGAACACTGACGACGGTTTTGGGAGGAATCGGCAATGCACTGGTCATTTTTTCAGCCGCTTTTCTGATTGCTTTAAGTGCAATTTATCTAAAGAGCGAAAGAGCGAAAGAGTGAAAGAGCGAAATGCGAACCCAACCACTTTTTCACCTTTTCACTCTTTCGCTCTTTCACTCTTTATTTATATGCCACATATCACATTACCTGAAGGACTTCCGGGCATTCGGAGCCTGGCCGTATATCGGCCCGAAACGGGTCAGCCACTTTATGAGCTGGCGCAGGCATTATTAAGATCTGGTTCGCCAGATAGCACACTGACCAGTGCCGAACGCGAATTGATCGCAGCCTTTGTTTCCAAGCAGAATTGTACGGCTTTTTGCATGAACAGTCATGCCGCTGCGTCCCGCTATTTGTACGGTGATCAGCGCGACCTGGTTGACGACGTACTGGCTGATCCCAATAACGCGTCGATTTCGATGAAGCTGAAAGCACTTTTAGCCATTGCTGATCATGTGCAGGCGGATGCACGTACCGTTTCAAATGAGTTGGTGGCGGCTGCCCGCGCTGAAGGAGCTACCGATGGCGACATTCATGATACGGTGCTGATTGCGGCTTCGTTCTGTATGTACAACCGCTACGTCGATGGGCTTGCTACACTGACTCCTACTGATCCGGCTGCTTACGAAGCAATGGGCGAGCGTATGGGAACACTTGGTTATCAGGTGCCTACAACAAAATAAAGGCTGACAATATTGTCAGCCTTCAAAAATATCTATTATAGGTTGGTCATAGTCCCCGGTTGTTTTACGACTGGGGTACTATTTAGGTTGCAAAACAAACGAAAATTATGCCATATATCCAATTACCTGAAGGATTACCTGGAATTCGTGGGCCAATGGCGTTTAGTCCGCAAACGGCCGATCCACTCAATGCGCTGGTCAATGTGTTGCTGCGCGACAATACCCATCGTCCAGACTCCGGCCTTACGGAAGGCGAACGTGAACTGATTGCTACCTATGTATCGTCTCTGAACGATTGCTTTTTTTGTCAGACCATTCACGGTGCCGTGGCGAGTTATCATCTCGGCGATGAAGACTGGAGTTTAGTTCAATCGGTTAAATGCAATCCCGAACAGGCAGCTATCAGTCCTAAGCTGAAAGCGTTACTGGCTGTAGCTGCCGCCGTACAGCAGAGTGGTAAAGCTGTAACCCCCGACCTAATTGCAGCCGCTCGTGCTGAAGGAGCTACCGATCTCGACATCCACGATACAGTACTGATTGCTGCGGCTTTCTGCATGTTCAATCGGTATGTAGACGGACTGGCTACCGAAGCGCCCAACAAACCGGATCTGTATCGCTACCGGGCTTCCCGGATAGCTGCCGATGGCTATGCTTCACAAGATGCCTACATGCCGCCTGCCGAATCGGCCTCGGCTGCGTCAGTTGCGGGAACGAATTAGTCAGGGGCTGAAGATAAAGTAGTAGATCGACGATCTGTATGAAAAACGTTATCTGGTTTATAGTCTGTATACTCGCATTGATTACACTCGAAGCGGCCAGTGTTTATTTTATTATGCCGTTTCCGGGTAGCCAGCTGGGTTTAGCCGAAGGAGAAACATCGCTTGGCCGCGTTGAATTGGCATACTGGCTGCATCAGCATATGGGCTGGTTGCGAGGTATTGGGCTATTGCTGCTGGCCTACCCCGCTTACCGACTTCTGATTCGCCCGCTTCGGGCATGGCAACGATACACTGCTCTTGCTTTATTGCTTGTCTATGGAGGTGTCCTCTACATGGTTCATCAGCAGATGATGGCCGACCATATGTTTCTACAGCCGACTACCAAGCGGGTTGTGCCTATGAGCCAGAATAAAATTCCGCTCGATAAACTCGTATTAGGCTTCGAAGCGCTGGGGCAGGCAACGGCGTATCCGATTCAATTGATTGGGTATCATCACCAGGTGCGGGATACGGTTGGAGGGCAACTCATTATGGTGACCTATTGTACCGTTTGCCGGACAGGCCGTGTATTTAACCCGCTGGTGCAGGGGCAGGCCGACGAGTTTCGACTGGTGGGTATGGATCACTTCAACGCGATGTTTGAAGACAGCCGCACTGGCACGTGGTGGCGGCAGGCAACGGGTGAAGCCGTAGTCGGACCGTTGCGTGGAAAAGCGCTGATGCCTCTATCGTCTCGCCAGATGACGCTTCGCGAATGGGCGCATGAACACCCCAATACGCGTGTCCTGCAAGCCGATTCAACCTTTGCCGATGAGTTCAAAGGAATGCGTACGTACGACAAAGGGCTGTCGAAGGGTAAACTCACCCGGCGAGATTCGGCATCGTGGAAGCCGAAATCGTGGGTAATTGGTGTTGAACATGCGGGTTTTGCAAAAGCCTATGATTGGAATCAATTACAAACGAACCGGGTGGTCAATGATGTAGTAGGAGGAGAGCCGGTACTGGTAGCGATGTCGCCCGATAGCGCATCGTTTGGTGTATGGAATCGTCGGATGGGTATTCAGACGCTTACATTTCACTATACGAATCGGCAACTGATCGATCAGGAAACGAAGTCCGTCTGGACCTGGCGTGGGCATTGCACGACTGGTCCACTGAAAGGCCGTCGGCTATCAGCCATGCCGAAAGCGTACCAGGAGTTCTGGCATAGCTGGCGATCGTTCCATCCCCAGACGCAACAGTATAAATAGCGGTTTATTCGCTATAAGCTACCGAATCTACTACTTGCTGGCAATAGGTTGCTTCCCCTGACGTTTTTCGGGTAGGAGCCAACAACTCTGTGTAATTTTAAGGCCGTTGGCACAGAAATGGCCAGTGGATAACCCAGAAGCCGGGCCAAAGACTACCTTTGCCGCAAACGTAGCCTATGCGATTTTTACTTCTTGCCCTTTTTACACTAACAACGCTGTTCATTTCCCGTCAGGCCAGGGCCCAATGGATGATTGGCGGGTTTATGCAGGGACATCGAAAAGCCAGCCTGGCCATTATTGGTTCTCAGGAAAGTTACAGTACCTATTTCATCAATAAAACCGAGACTAAAAACCCGAATCTGGGAACGGTGACGACGCAGGCATTGACCGCTGTCGGAACGTATGGTCTGGGGTACGATCTCGACCTGATCGTGGCTGCTCCGTATATCCGTACCGAAGCCAGCGCAGGCTATTTCCCCAAACAGGAAGGGTTTCAGGACGCGTCGGCTACGCTTCGATGGGAGGCCTACGACTACAAACTGGGTAAAAAGCTCAGGCTCTCATGGCTGTTTGCGGTAGGCTACTCCATGCCTATTCAGAATTACGTCAATGATGCGATGGTTGCCATTGGGCGAGGCTCTAAAAACTGGGACGGTCGTACGATGCTGCACCTGAAAGGGAAATCTTTTTTTATAACTGGGCAGTATGGGTATATCCGCCGGGGGCAGGTTACGCTCGATCATGTGGTGAATTATTATGACCCCAGCCAGCTCAATCCGAATAGTGGCTCGAAGGTGAACGTACCCGACGTTACCGAAATTATTGTTCGGGGCGGATACGTGAACACATGGCTCAATCTGGACGTCTGGGGGCAGCAGCAAACGCCTTACACAAAAGGAACCGACATCGGGCCAGGTATTCCATTTCCGACCAATGCGGTGGGTTTCACACGGTTAGGCGCCACGGCTTATCTTCGTTTAGCGAAGCAGTTTGGTCTGACGGCTGGCTACAATACCATCATCGACGGGCGTAACGTCGGCAAAAGTTCCCAAATCAATGCAGGCCTTGTAATCGGTCATTGGACGGCCAATAATTAGTGACGTGGACATTTGGGCCGCATAAGTACAACAACATATCTATGCAGCCAGTGGGCCACGTTACAGCAACTACTATGAGACTATTTTTTGTAAGAATCACATTAGGGGCTTTGCTGGTGTGGGTAGCGGGTTGTTCGGAACCTACTATCGATGAAGGCGTTCTGCCTTTTATTGTGCCTACATCCACAGATGCCGATGGAGGTAGCTGGAAAACGGTTGTGCTCAAAGCAGCCACGGACATCAGTGTACCGCAACCGCTCGCAACGACATCGGCTGCCTATCAGCAGGAGTTGGCCGATGTGAAAAACGGCGTTCTGGCGGCAACTCCTGAACAGAATACGGCCGTTAATTATTGGGCTTATGGGGCTGTTCTGCGCTGGAATCAGATTGCCCGACAGTTGGTAGCCAAGTATAACGTTGCACCCGGTTATGATTATGCAACCGGACAGACAACACCCGCTGAATCGGCCAATCCATATGCAGGGCCTCCATATGCCGCTCGGGTGTATGCCTTGCTGAGTGCTGCCCAGTACGACGCATTGGTTGTAGCCTGGCGGGCCAAGTTTCAGTATAATCGGCCATCGCTGGAGCAGCAGGGCGTGATTTCGCGGGCGCCTGTACTCGACGTTCCTTCCTATCCCTCGGAGGATGCCGCCGTGGCCGAAGTTTCCTGTCAGGTACTGGCATATTTATTTCCGAAGGAGGAGGCTTTTTTAAAGGCTAAGGCCACTGAACACAAGCAGAGCCGCATATGGGCTGGCGCCAGCGTGCCGAGCGATGTGAAAGCGGGCGAAGCGCTTGCGGCTACATTAGCTCCTAAAGTCATTGACCGGGTTAAAGCCGATCGTTTTGGCGCAGCTAACGATCCGACCAATACCTGGCAAACGGCATTAGCGAAAGCACCTTATGACCAAAAATGGACCAGTCTTGAAATACCGGCTCGTGCACCTATCCTGCCGCTGGCCGGTAAAGTGAAAACATGGTACGACTCTACGTCCATTGCCAAACTGGTTCCGGCTGCTCCGCCAGCCACCACATCTGCCGATTTTCAGAAAGCATTGAGCGAAGTACGCGATATAGCTACCGCCCGCACGCGTGATCAGTCGCGTATAGCCAGCTACTGGGATAATGGCCCCAACACCTATTCTTTGTCGGGCTTGTGGAATTTGCTGACGGAGGAATTTATTCGGGAAAATGGGCAGAACGAGCTACGGGCGGCCCGAACCTACTCCTTGCTGAACCGGGCTATGCAGGATGCTACTACGGCCAGTTGGCGTACGCAATACACCTATTTTGTACCCCGCCCCTCGCAGATTGACCCAACGATTAAAACCGCTACCGTTATTCCGAATACACCGAGTTATGTATCGGATAGGGCAGCGGTATCCAGTACAGCCGCAACCCTCTTAAGCTATCTATTCCCGAGCGATGCTACCAAACTGACGGCTCAGGCCACCGAAGCATCGTTATCAGGTTTGTATGCAGGTACCCACTATCGGTTCGATAACGACGAAGGAGCTAAGTTGGGCACGGCGATCGGCCAGTTGGCTGTTGCTGCTGCTAAAGCCGATGGGGCAAAATGAACCGGACAGATAAGTCTATTGTATGAGGAATGGCGTATAATTGCTAAATTTCATTTTCATGAAAAGCCGGGTTTGAGAATCCGGCTTTTTTGTAACATTGCTCTAGTATTTGCGAGTTACCCATCAAACCTATGATTGCATGAATGTTTCGGAAAATCTTACCGGTCAGTCGCGAGTCGTTATTGAACGTGTATCTCCTGAATTGGATGGCGGACTGTACCCTATCAAAGCCGTACCGGGTGATGTCATTGCCGTTGAAGCGGATATTTTTGCAGATGGACACGATTACCTGACGGCTGTCCTGCTCTTCAAACACATTGATGATGCCAACTGGACCGAAACGGCGATGGCTCCGATCGTAAATGATCGCTGGGGGGCATCGTTTGTGGTCGAAAAACAGGGGAAGTATCTCTATACCCTGGAATCTTGGGTCGATCATCCGGGTTCGTGGCAGCACGAAGTCCATCTGAAAGTGGCCGATGGGCAGCGAATTACCAGTGAGCTACTGGCCGGAGCGCAGTATCTGGATGGTATGCTGGTTCGAGCAGGAGGGGTAGCAGAACAAAAGAAAGGCGGAAAGGGGAAAGGAGCGAAAACAAAAAGCGAGCCGATTTCGGAAAGTGCCGATGCGAAGGCGATTCGGGAAATGGCCGCCTTGTTTCGGGATGAAAGCCGTTACAACGAAGCCGTATCCGTAGCCGAAAGCGATCAGTTTACATTTTATGCCAGTCGCTACCCCGAACGTCAGCATGTAACCCGATATAGTCACGAACTGGGTGTTGAGGTTGATAGAGCCCGTGCCGGGTTTAGCAACTGGTACTGTCTGTTTCCCCGTTCGGCTTCGCGGGTAGAGGGCAGGCATGGTACCTTCAAAGACGTAGAGGCTCTACTGCCGCGCATTTCGGGTATGGGCTTCGATGTTCTCTATTTACCACCGATTCACCCCATTGGTACCGCACACCGGAAAGGGAAAAACAACTCAGTTATTTGTCAGCCCGGCGAACCCGGTGTCCCGTATGGCATTGGTTCGCCGGAGGGTGGGCACGATGCCATTCACCCCGAACTGGGTACGGTTGAGGAGTTTAAACACCTGATCGCTATTGCGGCCAACTACGGCATGGAAGTGGCGATGGACCTGGCTATCCAATGTTCGCCCGATCACCCCTGGGCAAAAGAGCATCCCGAATGGTTCAAAAAACGCCCTGATGGC
The DNA here is from genome assembly GCF_001898575.1 of Spirosoma sp. 48-14. GTDB lineage: Bacteria > Bacteroidota > Bacteroidia > Cytophagales > Spirosomataceae > Spirosoma. Next base: position 638,959 of record NZ_MKUD01000001.1, on the reverse strand, counting down.
ACCATCCAATACGCCGAAAATCCGCCCAAAAAGTATCAGGATATTTACCCGGTTTATTTCGAGACTGATGATTGGCAGAACCTATGGGAAGAACTAAAACGCGTGCTGATCGTCTGGGCATCGTGGGGAGTCCGAATTGTACGGGTCGATAATCCGCATACCAAGCCGTTCGGTTTCTGGGAGTGGGTCATTGCCGAAGTGAAGAAGGAGTTTCCCGACATGTTGTTTCTGGCCGAAGCTTTTACGCGTCCGAAAGTTATGCAGGAGCTGGGCAAACGTGGGTTTGCTCAATCGTACACGTACTATACCTGGCGCAACACAAAATATGAGCTGGAGCAGTATATGATGGAGCTGACTCAGACGGAAATGAAATATTACTACCGTCCGAATTTCTGGCCGACCACGCATGATATTAATCCATATAGCTTGCAGGGGGGGCATGAACCACAATTCCTGATCCGGTATTTTCTGGCGGCCACCCTGGTCAGTAACTACGGGATTTATGGCCCATCTTTCGAACTGATGGAACACATTCCGTTCCCCAACAAGGAAGAGTACCTCAACTCGGAGAAATATGAAATTCGGCTGTGGGATTGGGATCGGACCAATAAGTTAACGTATCTGATTACGCTCGTGAACCGGATACGGCACGAAAACGCAGCCTTGCAGATAACCAACAATATCCAGTTCTGCCCGGTAAACGACGATGCAATTATGGCTTATCTGAAAATAAAAGATGCCAATCGATTGCTGATTGTTGTAAATACAGACGCCTATAGCCGTCGGGCGGGGGTAGTACAGGTGCCGATCTGGCAGTTAGGCATTGGCCCCGAACAATATTATCAGGTACACGATTTGCTGACGGGAGCTTATTACAACTGGCAGGGGGAGCACAATTACGTGGAGCTTGACCCATACAGCCTGCCCATGCATTTGTTTCGGATTGAAGTATAATTGAGCGATTGAGCGAATGAGTAAATAGCTTATGTTCGGCCACTCAATCACTCATTCGCTCAATTCACCAGTACTACCCGACTCTGAAGCCCTACCGGAGTCTCGACAGTAACAGTATAGCGTCCACTAGCCAGACCGCGCAGACTTAGGTTCCGGCTATATTTTCCCGAAGGCAAATTGGCTTCACGCATTGTCTGAACGCGTTGTCCAAGCAAATTGGTCAACGACACAGTAGCTGTGCCAGCCGTTGACTGGGTGAAATCGACAGTAATCGTTTCGGTAGTTGGGTTCGGGTAAATGCGTAATTCGATGTCGTTGGGTTCAGTAATACCTGTAACAACCGTTGTCGTTTCAGTAGTTGTGGATAGGGTTTTCAGAATCCAGTTGTTAGGGTCGATCACTACATTGGTGACTTTGCCTCGGGCAGGAAGCGTAAACGTCTGATCGGCCTGATCGTTGAAAACGGTGACGGTCGTATCACCCGCTGCCGACTGGACTTTCATCTGGATAGGCATCGTAAACGAACCAGGACTGGAGGCTGTGCCATTCGTTTGCGTAAGCCGAACCGTTGCCGTTGAACCTCCCGTAGTGATGGTCGCTTTATAAGCCGGATAGCCTGCCCCATAGATCCATTGGCTGAAAAAGTAATTTAGATTCTTCTCGGAAACCTGCTGGGCAATGGCCTGAAAATCTTCGGTTACTGCCGTTTTATAGGCGACTAGCGGACTCGCTGCATAAGTACGTAAAATGCGAAAGAACGTACTATCGCCAACCACTCCCCGAAGCATATGCAGGACCGTAGCCCCTTTGGCATAGCTGCGGTTTGCATTGAAAATATTGCTAAAATTGCTGATGTCCTGTACATAAATACTGCCTTGGGCAATACGAGCGCTGGTCATGAAATTGTTCATATATGACTGATAACCAGATTGCCCACTCGCCGATTCCGTATAAACTGCTTCTCCATATGAGGCAAAACCCTCGTTGAGCCAGATATTCTGCCAATCGCGACACGTAATTTTATCACCAAACCACTGGTGAGCCAGCTCATGCGCAATGGTAGTTGGGGTTAGCGCTCGAAGTTCCATCGAGCTAATAGTTTGGTGTTCCATACCTCCGTTGCCGTAGGCAAATTGCGCGTGCCCGTATTTCTCCCGAAGAAATGGATATTCACCAAAGCGGTTAGTAAAGAGTTGAATCATGCTGGGTGTGAGAGCAAGATTCGTCTGTACCTGAGCAAGGTTTTCAGGATAGATATAATGTGTAACCGGCATTGTCCCATTGCCATATGCGTAGGGTGTGTCGTACTGGGCATAATTCGACACCGCAATCGAGATCAGATATTGGGCAATCGGGTAGCTGTTTTTCCAGAGATAGGTTTTCGTTCCGTCCGTATTTGTGGTTGTACTGATCAACTTACCATTCGAAACAGATACCAGTTGGACAGGAGCCGTAATTCGTACGGACGATGAATCGGCCTTATCGGCAGGCGTATCGCGGCAGGGAAACCAGTCTGATGAGCCATAGGGCTCACTTAGACTCCAGATCACTGGATCGTTAGTTGATTCATGCTTTCCGAAAGAAAAACTATCGTTTGTGCCACTTTCCGGTACGCCATGATAAAACACCGTTACAGTGAAGACCTGCCCGTTGGAAATGGGTTGGTTAAGTGTGATCGTAAGCTTATTTTGAGCGTGCTGGAAGGTTAACTTTTGGGCACTTGCTTTAACCGAATCGACTTTTAGCCCAGTGCTTGCCGTCGTTGTCGAATTCAGGTCAAGAAAGAAGCTGGCTAAACCAGGTACGGTACTTTTAAACGTAACCGTAGTGGCTGCGGTCATGCTTGCGGGAGATGTAGTAAACCGTAGATCAAGGCCATAATACGTTACGTCGATCGAGGCATCGCCCGGATAGGCCATTCGCGCTTTCGGATTTGTAGCTAGTTGGCCAAAGTAATGTATTTTGCCTGCCCGGCAGAACTGTCCGCCGTCATTATCGATCTGGGCGTACGTAAGGAGTGGAAAGAGAAGCAGGAAGTACAAAATTTTCATAGAACAAAGGGCGTGTAAAGACTTACCATCTAAACGGATAATCAGTTGAAATCTGCTTGATTTCAGCCGCTTTTTATTCGTTGGTACGTCCGGTCAGTAGCTTCGGAGCTTGGCTTTGTGTTTCGGCCTTTGCTTTCAGGGCATCAAGTTCGCGCTGTTCAGCTTCGGGAAGTTGCAGGTGCCAGCCCATCGAACTGGCCAACTGGTAAATCATGTACTGGATCTGATTGTTGGCAATTTTGGGCAGATCGCTTTGCATAGCCCGTTCGTTCATGGCCTTCTTGGCCTCTTCCAGAATCTGTGTGTAGTCAGCACCACTGAAGTGATTCAAAATACCAGCCTGGATATCATAAAATTTATAGTCCGTATCGATCGAAAGCACTTCCGGTTCTGGAAACGATTCGATGACCAGTTTTTTTTCACCATTGACCGGAGCCCGAAACCGAACTTTCGCAAAATCGAAGCCGACCAGTACCTTTGATTTGGCGATAACCATTGCCTTTTTTGGATCATTGAGCAGGTACAAAATCTTTTTCTGATCCTGATAATTGTAAATCTCAGAAAAGTATCCTTCCGCCATCACAACTTTGAACACTTTCTCAATGCGTTCGAGTAACAGAACGGAGTCGCGCTGAACAGTAGTGAGGCCGGTTCGTTTTCGAAGGGTATTCGCCAGCGCTACACCTCCACCTGCTCCCAGCAGTACAAGTAAAACGGCAGTTAAGAAATCCATAGTAGGTTAAATGTACAGACTTTATGGTAAGATGCCAGTCGCTTAGCAGGAATTGATAATGGCCTACACTCAACACATTGCATAGCCTGGTATATAGACCTGTATAGTGGCAAAAGTAACGGATTTGTGGGGCCCGACCAGCTCTGATGATTCACTAAATCAATCGCCTTGCTCAATGGATAACTATCCTTGAACAAGGCGATTGAGATGATTCTTCCAGAAGCTATGCACTGCAACGAGGCAATAGCATTCCAGCTGTTGATGGCCCCGGCAGGCTTTTATGAGTTCTATTGGAATGGCTTACCGGAGGTTGTTTCCGTCCGTCTGATCAGTTGTAAAATAGCTGGCTGAAGAAGGCTCCTGCGTTATCTTTTTCGCAATCAACGCATTGTATTTACAGATCAATACCATTCGGTTGACTAATCTGGATACTTCGTTTCTGGGATTTTTTATATAGTACTTCAATTCATCTTTATAGAGCGACATCAACTGTGGCCAGCGCTGGCTGTAAAATTCGTTCAGGCCAAGCCATTCGCTACCGCTATGGACTACATATACAAAGGCATTCGTACTTTTCATCAGCTTACCATCCATGTCAAAATTGGCTGCGTTGCCAGGACTATGGGTGATCCGCAAGCTCCGGTATACCATGAGGGTTCCCGAGGCAATTTCTTCGAGAAACTGCGGTCGTCCATGCTGGAGTAGGTAACAGTCGTTGATTGCCACGAACTTGCGAAGGTTGTTGAGCTGGTTGTCGAAATACACGAAATTGCTTACCTGATCGATTGAGTATGCCTTCACTTTATCCTCCTGACGATACTGAACGATATCGGCTTTCCAATTGAAATTCAGATCACCCTGAAGCTCAACACCGTTGCGTAGAGTAAGCTTACCCGGATTCCAGTTGATGGCGTAAGCAGCCCAGGTGTTGCTGATTAAACCTATAAATAGCATGAATAGTAGCCCCTTTTTCATTCTCGTAGTTTATCTATTGAGTAAAATTTCTGCCTGATGAATCGATCAGTTAGTAGACCTGTATTCACCAGATAACCCTTAGCTATCAAAAGGAGTTATCGACAGAATTTAACCGGAAAAAGAGGCTCAAGTTTGAAAATAATTGAATTATTATGTTAAAAAATTGAATATATCTATGTGTAAAAGTTGTAGATTATGCTGTTTGGTTACGGATATTCCCATTAAAAAATGGCAAATCGTTCAAGTGAGAAATGATCCGTTTTATGGAATGACACTTTTGCCGAATTCTCTTTGCTGGCCCTTAGGCCCCAAAAAAATTAGTAAATGACCGACTCGCTACGCCAGATTTTGTAGCATCCAGGCATCATCAACGTGTATAGTGGAAAGTATGAGTATAAAAAAGCGAATGCCGGATGAGAGCCTATTTCTCTTATCCGGCATTCGCTTTAAAAAATTACCTAAATACTATTTGGCGTAAGCAACCGCCCGCATTTCCCGGATGACCGTCACCTTGATCTGACCGGGGTACTGCATTTCTTTTTCGATCTTCTGTGAGATTTCGTACGATAGGACACCAGCCCGTTCGTCGGAAACGTGATCTGCATCGACCATAATTCGGAGTTCGCGGCCTGCCTGAATGGCGTAGCATTTTGTTACACCGGGGAAATTACCTGCCAACTCTTCCAGTTCTTTCAGCCGTTTGATGTACGATTCCATCATTTCGCGTCGAGCACCGGGCCGTGAACCCGATACCGCATCGCAGACCTGAACAATGGGCGAAATCATGCTGGTCATCTCGATCTCGTCGTGGTGAGCGCCGATCGCATTGATCACTTCTGGGTTTTCCTTGTATTTTTTCGCCAGTTCCATACCCAGAATAGCGTGGGGAAGCTCAGCTTCTTCGGGCCATACCTTGCCAATATCATGAAGCAAACCTGCTCGTTTGGCTAGTTTGGCATTCAGCCCTAACTCTGCCGCCATAGTGGCACAGAGCTTGGCGACTTCCCGTGAGTGCTGGAGCAGGTTCTGACCATAACTTGACCGGAAACGCATCCGGCCCACCATTTTGATTAGCTCAGGATGCAGTCCATGAATGCCCAGATCAATAACGGTCCGTTCGCCGATTTCAACAATCTCATCCTCGATATTCTTGCGGGTTTTGGCAACAATTTCTTCGATTCGTGCCGGGTGAATGCGGCCATCCTGAACGAGCCGGTGAAGCGACAGGCGGGCTATTTCCCGGCGAACAGGGTCGAATCCAGAAATAATGATCGCTTCGGGGGTGTCGTCTACAATGATTTCAACACCCGTTGCGGCTTCCAGAGCCCGTATGTTGCGGCCTTCACGCCCAATTACTTTCCCTTTTACATCGTCGGACTCGATATTGAACACCGACACGCAGTTTTCGATAGCATGTTCGGTTGCGGTCCGCTGAATGGTTTCGATAACGACTTTTTTTGCCTCTTTGGTGGCGGTCAGTTTGGCTTCTTCAATGATGCTTTTGATGTAGGAAGAGGCCCGGCTTTCGGCTTCGGCTTTCTGGGTTTCGATCAGTTGGTCGCGAGCCTGATCAGCCGTGAGACCTGCAATTTTTTCAAGCTGAGCCACTTGGTCGGCCAGCATCCGGTCGGCTTCCTGCTGACGCCGTTCTACCTCTTCTTTCCGTTTGTTGAGGGCATCAACTTGTTGGGCGAGGCTATTTTTCTGCTGATTTATTTCGTTCCGCTGCTGATTTAATTCGTTTTCACGTGTCCGCTGCTGGTCGGCCTGTTGGGCTAGTTGCTGTTCGCGTTGCTTGAGCTTATTCTCGTTCTGAAGAAGTATATTCCGTTTTTGATTGGTCGTTTCTTCGAACTCCGCTTTCAGTTTAAGGTATTTCTCCTTTGCCTCCAGTATCCGATCTTTTTTTATGTTTTCGGCCTGTAATTCAGCGTTTTTTAAAATGGTAGCTGCCTGTTCTTCTGCTTCTTTTTCGTGTTTTGCACGAACGCTCGCCATCATCTGGCGGCCAATTAGTATGCCAATGCCACCCCCAACAAGGAGAGCAGCCAGAATCGTTAACCAAGTGTCCATTGGACTATATCGTTAGGGTTGAACAAAAAACCTTCAACCTGCTTCGATACGAGTGCCCTGAACGCGAACTCGAAAAATTATATCGGGTATGTAGCCCGTAGGTTATCTATGTCGAAACGACCGGCGTGACAACCTGGTCTAATTGAGTGATTTTGTCAAATACCATCTGTTGTAATCGCTGCATTTTACGTTCTCCTCTGAGCTTAGTTACTAAGCAGTCGAAGGCTATCATTGCCAGGGCTTCCTGTGTTTCCGCAAAGCCCTTGTCCCGGTATTGTTTCAGTTCATCCTGAATCAGCTTGGCGGCTTCGCGCACTACGGCTTCCGCTTCGGGCTCTACAAACAACTTGTAGTACCGATCCGCAATTTTTACGCGAATTGACAGTTCTTCCATCGCTGCAGTCGGCTCAGTTGGGCTATTCCTCGGAGCCAATTTAGGTTTATGACAAACTACTCAAATGAGCTATACACCGTTCCAATTCCTGGATATACTCGTCGAGTTGTTGTTTTAATTCAGCATTCGTACCTGTTCTTAACAGGTTGTCTTTTACAATTATACCACTATCTTTTGAAATAGCTGTATTATTTTCCGCCTTAGTTGATTTTTTTCGTAATTCCTTCACTTGGTCCTGCTCGGCTTTAAGGCTTTCCTGCAGGGCCTCTTTCTCCCGTTCTAATTGCTCAATCTGGTTTTTGGCATCGGCATACAGATTTGTAAGCAACTTGAGCTTGTGCTCAAATCGCTCCACCAATGCAATAATTTGATGCTCGCTAACCACAGTGTTGATAGAATTGTTGAACGATAGAATTGTTGAATGATTGAATAAAACAGTTGAAGCCGGCTTATTCAATCATTCAACAATTCCATCATTCAATCATTTACGAATGACAGCTCCCAGCTCTTTTTCGAAGGCAACCATGAGCCGCTGCATAGTTTTGTCAATAGCCGCGTCGGTAAGGGTTTGCGTCGAATCCTGTAGCATAAAATTGACCGAATACGCTTTCTTCCCTGCCCCCAGATTATCGCCTTCATATACATCGAAAACATTAATCGACTGTAGTAACTTCCGCTCCGTTTGCCGAGCCAGCCGACTGATTTGCTCAAACGTAACGCCCTTATCGATAACCAGTGACAGATCCCGACGGACTTCCGGGAAGCGGGATACTTCCTGATAACGCACCTTACCAGTTGCCAATTTTAACAACGCTTCCCAGTCAAAATCAGCATAAAATACAGGCTGCTTCAGGTCAATCAGCTTAGTTAGTTTTGGCTGAACCAATCCCAGACTAACAATTGGTTTTTTATTGACTATGTACGTCAAACCATATTGGAAAATGGCTGAGTCGGCGGGCTGCGTCTCAAACGATTTAATACGGAACAGATTGAGAATACGCTGGGTAGCCGTAGCCAAATCATGATAAACAACGGGCTGACCTTTTTGTAGCCAGCTTTCCGATGATTCATTACCTGTGATAGCCAGGCTTAACCGCATACGCTCCACATATTTAGTGCCGCCATCTTCGAGTTTTACTTTATAATACACTTTCCCGAACTCAAAGGTTTTCAGGTCTTTCTGCCGCCGGTTCAGGTTGTAAGCCAGCGTTTCCAGCGATGAAAACAGGAGCGTCTGGCGCATAACGGATAGTTCATCACTAAGCGGGTTCAGTAAGGTGACGTCGTCGTTGGGCAAAGCTGACCGGATGGCATCGTGATAAGCAGGCCGCGTAAGTGATAAGGTCAGAATCTCGTAAAATCCATTAGCCGCCATCAACTGACCCACTCGATTCTGCCAGCCGTCGGGATCTGTTTTCGGAAATTCTGATAGCGAATCAGCAGACAGGTTTACCGAGAGTGGAACATTATCCAGACCATAAATACGCAGAATCTCTTCGATTACATCTGCCTCACGCGTAACATCGACACGGTACGGAGGAACAATGGCGATAAAGCCTTCGTCCGTTCGTTCGTCTGCCTGAATGTCCAGCGCTTCCAGAATGCGGTGGATTTCGGTATGGGCAATTTGTATTCCGATTAGTCGATCAATGTTCCGATAGCGCACGGGTACCCGGAAAGGCTCTATTGGATTTGGATAAATATCCGTAATCGCCGAACTGATCGTACCACCTGCAATTTCCCGAATGAGCAAGGCTGCTCGTTTGAGGGCGAAGACGGGCATATTCGGGTCCGTCCCACGCTCAAATCGGAACGATGCATCGGTTTTAAGCCCGTGATATTGAGCGGTTTTCCGAACAGACGTGGCCGAGAAGTAGGCTGATTCCAGAAAGATGCTGGTGGTCTGCATCGAAACCCCCGAGTACTGTCCTCCAAATACACCGGCAATACACATGGGCTTTTCAGCATCACAGATCATCAGGTCCGTACTGCTGAGTTTTCGCTCAACGCCATCAAGGGTAACAAATGGGGTTCCTTCCGGCAAGGTCTTGACAATGACCTGGTTTCCGGCTATCCTGTCTGCGTCGAACGCGTGGAGCGGTTGCCCGAGGTCATGCAGAACGAAATTCGTAATGTCGACTACGTTGTTGATCGGTTTCTGGCCAATAGCAATCAGGCGCTGTTTAAGCCATTCCGGCGATTCGGCTACGGTGAGCCCACTAATAGTCAGGCCGGTATAGCGAGGGCAGGCAGCCGTATCGTCGACGCGCACATCCAGGGTCAGGTTCGTATTGTTGACCGCAAACGCATCCACTGAGGGTAAACGAAGGGGACGATTCAGTGCGGCTTTTAGGTCACGGGCTGTGCCATAGTGCGAAGCGGCATCAATCCGGTTAGGAGTCAGGCCGATTGCAATCTGATAATCGGCTTCCATGTTGAAGTACCGAGCCGCAGGTGTCCCATTGGGCAGGTCAGTATCCAGCACCATAATCCCTGCGTGCGATGTTCCCAGGCCAATTTCATCTTCGGCACAAATCATTCCTTCAGAAGCGGCACCACGAATTTTTGCTTTTTTGATCTGAAACGCTTCGCCCGAAGCAGGGTGTAACGTTGCCCCAACGAGGGCAACCACTACTTTCTGCCCGGCGGCCACATTAGGTGCTCCACAAACAATAGGTAACGGTTGTCCGGTACCTACATCCACGGTAGTAAGACTTAATTTATCGGCATCCGGGTGTTTAGTGCAGGTCAGTACTTCACCAACCACTACTCCTTCCAGTCCACCCGGTATGGCTTCAATTTTCTCAACTCCTTCAACTTCAAGCCCCGTTGCAGTCAGCATTTTGCCAACTTCTTCCGGTAATTCCGGTAATTCAATAAAATCTTGTAACCATTTATAGGAAATTTCCATACACAGGCGAAACAGGTAATTGTTACAAAGGTAAGGAGGAAAGCAGGAAAGCAGGAAGTTGAAGAAAGGAAAAAGGATGAAGAGGTAACGTATTGCCTTTCATCCTGTTGGTCTTTATGATTCCCTGATGCCTTTAATGATACGTTTCTCCAGCCTTTACAGGTACACTTAATGTATTTTCGGCTGGGGGTATCGGGCAGGAATAAGTAGGGTTATAAGCACAATACGGATTATAGGCATTGTTGAAATCGACTATAGCGCCGTTGCTGGTCAATTGAGCCGGGTCTAGTTCAAGGTAGCGCCCTCCACCATACGTCTCCTTACCTGATGTACCATCACGAAATAAAATAGAATAGGTATTCTCAAGTTTGACCACTAATAGGCGACAGGTTTCGCCATTCAATTTAAAAACCGCGTGGGCAAACTTGTCGTACACTTCTTCATTACCGTCGCTCATACGAACCACTAATTTTTGTGTTTTATCAGCAAACGGTTCAAGCCGTGCCACAACCCGATAGGAGGGATCAACTGGGAAATAGCTTAGGCCTCGAAAAGTGGTTTTGTCTTTAATAGGAGATTCACCGTCGGTGCGAAAAAACTCGTCTTTCTTTTTTCGGGCATCTGCCAGTTGCTGACGATAAGCTTCCGGGTTAACCGTTGCGTCAAGATCATTATTCGATGATGCGTTTCCGCCATCAAAAAATGAATAGTATAAAACCACAAGTGCGATTAGAAACAGCCCTCCCAGGAAAAATTTATTTTTTATCATATGCTAAGTAGTAGCTTCAAGCCAATTTGTTACTCGGAGGTTGTAAAAATAAAGAATGGTAATGTAGAACAGTCCATTGAAAACTTTTTGATCAATGACAAACAGCAGAATAATCTGATAATTAACTAACAAAAATTTATAATTTAATTAGTAATATCGCCTGACGATAGCTATTTCATTGCCTGAATCGTAGAGGTTGTTAAGTTTACAATGTCATTACAATCAGTATAGAGGTCTTTAATTGTTTTTTAATATCTTTATGCGCTAAAATTGTGATACTTCATCACGGTAGATAATTCTATTCCGTATATGGCTGAGCTTCACGAATTGAAAACATTTACGTCTGGAAACGGAAATCTTACCGTTTTTGAAGATATTATACCAGGAGCGATTCAGCGAGTTTTTTATATTTATGAAGCTGGCCAGGGGGCAAGGGCTGGTCATCGACATATTCGTGCCTGGAATGCGCTTATATGCCTGAATGGCAGCTGCCGGATTTATACTAACAATGGAGACGAAGAAACTACATTCCATCTGAAATCGCCCCGTCAGTGCCTGGTGCTAGCGCCAGAAGACTGGCATATCATGGATGAGTTCTCAAGCGACGCTATTTTGCTGGTCGTATCGAATGAAACCTACGACAAAGACGACTACATTTACGAACCTTACCCCAATAGTCGGCTGATCATGGCCGATTCCGAATGATTCCTTTTCTGGATCTTAAGCGTGTTAATGAGCCATACGAATTAGCTATACAGGCTGCTACTGACCGAGTCCTGAAATCTGGATGGTACATACTGGGTCGGGAGGTGGAAGCCTTTGAAGCAGCGTTTGCGGCCTATTGCCAAACAAAGTATTGTATTGGGGTCGCCAACGGGCTGGATGCGTTGACGCTCGTACTAAAAGCCTGGGAGTTTCCGGCGGGTAGCGAAGTCATTGTAGCGTCGAATGCCTATATAGCATCAGTGCTTAGTATTACGCTGGCTGGCTTAACTCCTGTACTGGTCGAACCAGACCCGCAAACCTACTTACTTGATCCCACTTGTATTGAGGCAGCAATAACCAAACGAACGAGGGCCATATTGCCGGTTCATTTGTATGGTCGGTGTTGCACTATGGAGCCTATCAGGAAGCTGGCAGAGCAATATGGCTTGACGATTCTTGAAGATGCAGCGCAGGCGCATGGGGCGTTGTATGGTCTAGAACGGGCTGGTAGTCTGGGCGATGCTGCCGGATGGAGCTTTTACCCGAGCAAAAACCTTGGGGCTATGGGTGATGCTGGAGCTATTACGACCAATGATGATGCATTGGCTCAGCGCTTGCGTGCCCTCCGAAACTATGGTTCAGCAAAAAAATACGTCAATGAGTATCAGGGACATAATAGTCGACTGGATGAGTTGCAGGCAGCTATCCTCTCCGCTAAACTCCCTGGTCTTGATACTGATAATGAGCGCAGACGGGCACTAGCTCGTCAGTACCTGAATGGTATTCAGCATCCTGAAGTAAGCTTACCGCCTACCGATCAGATTGATCAGGATGTCTGGCATTTGTTCGTGATTCGCCATCCACGACGTAATCAATTGCAGACGTACCTGCGTGGACGAGGCATTAGTACCGATGTTCATTATCCGATCCCACCCCATAAACAGCGGGCCTATGAGTCGTATGGTAACCTCTCGTTTCCAATTTCGGAACAACTACATCAGGAGGTGTTAAGTCTACCGCTCAATCCGTCCTTGACGGATGTAGAAGTTGCCTATATTATCGATTCGATTAACCAATTTAGTGAATGAGGAGGGAGTAAAATTGCGTAGTTACAGCCTACTCTTCTTCGCCCTCAGCATATCGCTTTTTCTTTTATGGAGCTTTCCGTCGTTATTCCGGTCTACAACAGCGAACGAACCATAGGGCCGTTGGTTGAGCGTTTACAGGACTGCCTGTTGGGGCAGGAGTTTGACGTTGTGCTCGTCAATGACGGTAGTCAGGATAATTCGGAAGCGGTCTGTCAGCAACTGGAGAATCGCTATCCGAACGTGACGTTTGTGTCGTTACGAACGAATTTTGGTGAATTCAATGCGGTTCTGTGCGGGCTTAATCATGCTTCTGGAAAATATGCCGTGATCATCGACGATGATTTTCAGAATCCGCCAGAAGCAATTCTCAGGCTCGTAACGACTGCTGAGCAGGGTGATTATGATGTGGTATACAGCCGCTATGCCCAAAAAGAACACCATTGGTTCAGAAACCTGGGCAGTTGGCTCGTCAACACGCTGACAACCTACTCCATTGGCAAGCCACGCGATTTATACCTGTCGAGCTTTAAACTGATTCGACGGGACGTGATCAACGAAATTATTCGGTACAAAGGGCCTTATCCATACATCGACGGACTTATTTTCCGGGTAACACGGAATGTCGCCAGTGTTGAAGTGCCGCATCATGCGCGAGCTGAGGGGCGCTCTAGTTATACGATTCGGAAACTTATCAGTTTATTTCTGAATGTGTTTATTGGGTACTCGCTCTGGCCAATTCGAATTTTTACGGTGTTTGGTGCAGGTTTGTTTGTTGTGAGTCTTTTCATCGGTTTGTTTTTCATAATAGGCTGGATCACGAAGTCCGTCACTATTCCTGGCTGGGGGATTATTGTGTGTGCAATCGGAATAGGATTAGGGGTACAAATGCTCTTTTTAGGTGTATTGGGTGAATACCTCGGTAAATTATTTATGGCTTACAGCGGGCTTCCAGCCTATGTTGAAAAAGAACGAAAGCGCGGACAACCAACAGAATAGACATCCGCGGGTTGCTTTAATTCATGCATCATCTCGCTTATTCACACGTTCTCTATGATTGGCCATTCGGAAGAATTTGAGAAGATGGCCCGACTGGAAGGGCAGTTATGGTGGTATCGTAGTCTGCATAAGCGGGTAGAAACGGCTCTTCGTCGGCAGTTTGGCGACCGTAAGACTATAAAAATCCTGGATGCAGGCTGCGGGACAGGTGGTATGCTCGCGTATCTTCGTAAGAAAGGCTATACCGATTTGTGGGGTATCGATGGGTCTGCGGATGCCATTGCGTTTTGCCAACAACACAATCTGCCAGTTACTTCACTTAACCTAAATGATCTGGCCCATTTTGAACCACACATTCAGTATGATGCCATTATCTGTAATGACGTATTTTGTTACTTTACCGATGCTGATCTATTGCCATTAATACAGGCACTTCAGCAGCGTTTGAAACCTGCGGGAATCCTGATGAGCAACAATAATGCTTTCAACGCTTTTGAAGGCCAGCATGATATTGCTGTGGGAGTAATTCGACGGTTTGTTTTGAGTGATTTCGCCAGAATGATGCCTGAGATGGGTATGCGGATTATCGACTCGACCTATTGGAGTTTCACGCTTTCCATCCCAATTTTGCTGATGCGGCAATGGCAGCGGTTGCAGTTGGTGATGGGCTGGCGTACGGTTGAAGAAGCTCAGTCGGATGTATACTTACCGGCGCCCTGGCTAAATGAAACACTGTATTGGATCACAGAAATGGAACAAAAGCTGTTTCAACGAACCCCGTTCGGAAGTTCGCTGTTCATAACAGTTGTTACCGATCCAATGGCTCGGTGATGGCTATTGACTATTGATTTTATGTTTACAGGTATTGTAGAAACAGCCGGTACTGTATCGGCCATTGAATCAGAAGGGACGAACTTGACGTTTCGGATAGAATCGAATATGGCCTCCGAATTGAAAATTGATCAGAGTGTCAGTCATAATGGAGTTTGCCTGACCGTCACTAGCGTGAGCGATGGCAGTTACACTGTTACGGCTGTCGATGAAACGCTGAGGAAAACAAACCTTGGTCAGTTGAAAGTGGGCGATCGGGTTAACCTGGAACGTTGTATGCCAGCTAATGGACGATTTGATGGGCATATTGTGCAGGGGCATGTTGACCAGACGGGGGTTTGTACCAACATACAGGATATGAACGGGAGCTGGCTGTTCGACTTTCAGTATGAACCCGACGAATCCGGTAATATTACGGTCGAAAAAGGGTCAATTTGTATCAATGGCGTTAGTTTAACCGTTTTCAATTCACAGCCCGATCAATTTCGGGTTACTATCATTCCGTACACATACGAACATACCACCTTCCGTGACCTTACTGTGGGCGATCGGGTTAATCTTGAGTTCGATATTGTTGGAAAGTATATCAAAAAAATGCTGGGAAACGCTTATTTTGTAGCTGGCGAAGTCGTAAAATGAGAATTACTGACTTTGTTGCCGTTTCCTGTACTTACTTTACTAAATCGACTTATACCTCCTGAATGATCAAGATCAGTACTCGTACCGTCTCTGACCTGCTGATTCAACTTGGCATCATTGTGTCACTACTGGTAGTTTTATTCCTGGGGTTTTTCTTTGTCTACCTGCCTTTCACAACCAATCACGGGCAAACGATCACAGTGCCTGATGTTACCAAGCTTAGCTTCGAAGAAATGCAGAACCTGCTCGAAGATCGGGGGCTTCGTTACGAAATAGATTCTGCGTATGTAGCTGGCTGGCAGCCTTTAACGGTTTTTCAGCAATATCCCAGGGCTAATGCTAAAGTAAAAGAAGGCCGAAAAATATACATAACGCTCATCAAGCGTATGGCACCTATGGTGTCCATGCCTAATCTGACAGATTTAACGCTTCGAAGTGCCGAGTTAAATCTGAAATCGCTTGGCCTTGAAAAAGGTGAAACAACTTATGTCCCTGATGTAGCGAAGAATTCAGTTCTTCGGCAACTCTATAATGGTAAAGAAATTGCGCCCGGAACTCCCGTACCAAAAGGAGCAACGATCGATCTTGAGGTGGGAGATGGCCTGGGAAGTACGATGTTTGAGGTGCCCAACGTTGTAGGGTTACCGCTCGACGAAGCCAAGCTGACAATTCAGGGGTCGAATCTGAAAGTCGGCACGATTATTTCTGTTGAAGACCCGGAGAAGGAAGTAGGAACAGTAGTTCGGCAACGACCCGAAGCCCGGTCTGGTGAACGCATTCGCGTTGGAGAAGCAATGGATTTGTGGGTCGTGGGTCCAATTGAGCCGGATCAATAAACGCTTTCCGGCACGAATGCCACATGAGAATTTCGTTACGTAGTCTGCTATACACATCTATTTCCCGTCAATTGTTGTGCGGCCTGGTGCTGGCTGTCATACATTTTTTAGGCCAGGAGGCCCGGGCTCAGACGGCCTTACAACTTCCATTTTTTGATGATTTTGCCTCTGCGTCTGCACGTTCAGGCTCAACTCAGCCTAATCCGGCGCGTTGGGTGGCAGGTAGCGGGGTTTACATCAACAACACGATGGCTATTGGTCATCCAACCATCAATGTGGCCACCTTCGATGGTTTACAAGCTAACGGCCGTCCTTATGTGCGGAATGCTGCGCTTGAACAAGGGTATACCGATACGCTGGAATCAAAACCAATTAATCTGGCGGGTCTAACAACCAGTAGTGGTGTCTTTCTGAGCTTTTACTGGCAGGCAAAAGGATTGGGTGAACTGCCTGATCCGGGTGCTCTTCAAATTCAGAGACCGGATACATCAACTACCAGGCGCTCTCCCTACGACAAGCCATATGTCGATGCCAGTGGTGTTTCGCGGTGGATTCACATCGACACACTCGTAGTTCAAACGGCCGATTCGCTGACGTTACAGTTTAAGGATGCGGCCGGTGTCTGGAAAACAATATGGGCAAAGGCCGGTGGGCAGGCCGATACCGTATTTAGTCAGTCATTTGTTCAGGTTCCGGCCAATTATCTACATGGTTCTTTTGCATTCCGTTTTCGAACCTATGGTCGTCGTTCTGGACCGTTCGATACCTGGAATATCGATTACGTCTATTTGAATAAAGGGCGCAATGCGAACGATAAGGAAATGATCGATATTGCGACACAACAGGCGCTGACGCCCTTATTAAAGCGGTATACAGCCATGCCCATGTCACAGTTTAAAGTGAAAGGACAGGCTGAGCTTGCCGATACAGTAAGTACGGTAATTAATAACCTGATCAATAACCCGACACCGACACCGCATCGGTTTATTGTGCGGGATGAACTAACGGGTAGCCTATTGCAGAATAGCATTACTGCACCAACGTTTGTCAATGGTTTTCAGCGTCGAACCGTAAAGCCAGCTATAACGATTGATGTGACGCAGCCGAAGGCCTCATTGCGCTATGAAATCGATCTGGAAACAGCCGATGCCCAAAACCCAATTTTCAGCGCCAGTCCCAAAACACTACTTAGTAACGATACTATTTCAGCAGTAGCTGTGCTCGATAATTACTATGCTTACGACGATGGAGCCTGGGAATATGCCTACCAAATCCGGCAGCGCGAGCAGGTAGCGGTTCGGTTTGCCCTGAACAAGCCCGATACGGTTGGGGCTGTCAGAGTCTGTCTTGTGCCTTTTACAACCGATCAGACAGGACAGTCGTTTGTCATCTCTATTTACGGTAATAATAAAGGGAAGCCTGGTAATGCTTTGTATCAGCAATCATTTACGATGCAGTATCCGTCAACCCGGAATGGGTTTGTCGATTATAAGTTTACGAAAAACGTCATCGTTCAGGATACGTTCTATGTAGGTTATCAGCAGATTGCCAGTGCCGATACAAGCTTGTTGCGGATAGGTTTTGACAAGAATAGCCCGTTTGGGGAAAATATTTTCTATAATGGAGGGGCCAACTGGGAGCAAAATCTTCGCAAAGACAATGCAGGGAAACCACTTGGCGCTTTCCAGATAAACGGCGCTTTTATGCTTCGGCCCGTAATGGATAAAAAAGGAGTATTGACTCCGACTACAGAGCCCGAACCATTAAGCCTGCTTCAGGTATATCCCAATCCAACTGCTGGTCTGATCCGATGGGACAACACAAAATTGACTCGGCTGGAGGTAATGAATACGGGTGGGCAATCCCTATTGTCTGTCGAACCAAGTCGGGGGCAACAAACGTTAGACCTTAGTCACCTCCCCGATGGCCTTTACTTGATTCGTCTCTTTGCCGACCAGCGGACAGTGGTACAAAAATTAATCATTCAACATTAACCCAAGTCATTAATCGATTGCCATCCGTTAAGGATAAGTAGTGGTGCCGATTGATTACTGACTGCTGACCATCGACTATTATGGATATTTCCGTACAGGAATTGAAAGAACGGCTTGAGAAAGGAGAAACACTCCATGTGATTGATGTGCGTGAACCACATGAGTATGAAGCCGATAATATTGGTGCCCGACTCATTCCACTTGGCGATCTGCCCTACAATCTGGACGAGATTGAAGACTTGCAAGATGAAGAGGTAATTGTTCTCTGCCGTTCGGGGAAACGTAGTGGAATGGCTCAGCAAATTCTGGAGCAAAATGGGTTCAATAATGTCCGGAATGTAATTGGTGGTATGCTGGCTTATCGGGCACAGTAAATGCTATATGATGTGAGATGTATACCTCAATATAGCATACATCTCACATCATACAGCTTAGTATTTTTTCCTCATCGTCGGGAGCTACCCAGGTATAGTTCCCTTGATTACGAAACCAGGTTAACTGGCGTTTGGCGTAACGCCGGGAATTACGTTTCAGCAGACGCACCATTTCATCATAATCATACGTACCATCGAGGTAAGGAAAAATTTCCTGATACCCTACCGTTTGTAAGGCAGGCAGATCACGATAGGGGGCAAGGGATTGAACTTCATCAATTAGTCCGGCGGCCAGCATGGCGTCCATGCGAGCATCGATACGAGCATATAACTCGTCGCGTGGCCGGTCAAGAGCAATCATAATCGGGTGAAATGGTCGTTTGGTCGTCTGCCGACGACGAAATGACGAATACGGTTGCCCCGTCGATAAGCAGACTTCGAGTGCTCTCGTCACCCGGATTGGATTTTGTAAATCGGCCGTTTCGGCATAAACCGGATCTAGCAGCCGTAACTCCTCCTGGAGCAGAGATAACCCTTCGTTTTGGAAACGGCTTAACAGATGCTCGCGGAGTAGCGGGTCGACAGTAGGCATATCATCGAGTCCAAAACAGACCGCGTTGATATACAAGCCAGTACCTCCTGATAAAATAACTACATCTTTTTGCTGAAATAAGTCGGCCAATACAGCCAGGCACTCCCGTTCATACCGCCCAGCGTTTACAGCATCGGTAATAGAATGTGAGTTGATAAAATGATGCCGAACGCCCTCCATTTCGTCGGGTGTGGGTTTCGCAGTACCAATGGTCAATTCGCGGTATAACTGGCGGGAGTCGGCCGATACGACATCTGTTTGCAATGATTTCGCTAATCGAACGCACAGAGCCGTTTTCCCGACGGCTGTTGGACCAGCTATAACAAGCAATGTTTTCACAAAATCATTCGTTTGGTTGACCCTGTCACGAAGGGAGTATGCAAGATTGGCTTCATTAACAGCAAAGCCTACATGCTGCTGCAAAGTAAAGCGCTATTTGGCTTTTCTGAGCATCGAAAGGGTTATGCTTAACGGGTCAACATGGTTGATTATTTACTGACTGGTTGGGGTAAAAACCAACGTAAGCCGTAGCCTGTTAATTATTTCTTGTAAAATGGAATTATGGACATACATTTTATAGTTTGATTCTCATAGGACCATATGCTAGCAATTTTTGGATTGATTTGCCTGTTGAAAAACAAACAGTTACTGTGTCTGATTTAAGGTCAAATAATCGGGCATAATGTAGTTTGTGATGCAGATTAAATTAAAATATCTATATTTGCTCATGATGTTACAAGTGCCTTTTAATCAGTAAGTTAACTTACCAAAAGGTTAGTATTAAGATTCCTCATGAACGAACCAATAAACGCTCCCAAGCCCCATCTTTTTAACCATCCAGCCCTGAAGAAAACATTAGATATTATTTGTGGAAAGTGGCGGTTATACATTATTTATCAAATCGGTACTGAAGCCCGGCGATATGGTGAACTTAGGCGTATGATCCCTGAAGTGAGCGAAAAAGTATTAATACAGGAACTTAAAGCACTGGTCGAACTGGGTGTTATAGAAAAGAAGTCGTATAACGAAGTACCGCCACGTGTTGAGTATAGTCTTACCGCAACAACCTTGCATATATTTCCCCACTTGCTCGAGTTAACTGCTATTGGTGAAGCGTTTCTACAGCCCTGACCAGCGAATTCAACTATTTTTGGATTCGTGTCGTTATGAGTTGACAACGTGAGCGGATTCAATGAGTATACAAGTGGGTTGTCTGTTTCTGGGTCTATTGGGGCTTATCCAACTGGGGCAAGGCGGGCTACAGCACGTTGGTACGAAATGGGTTTCGGCTGATGCGATGACTTATCTGGCCGATCCGTTGGTGGTAGCCCCTCAATACAGCAAACAACTTCGGTTTAATATCTATACCTTCTCGGTGACTTCTTCCGATACCGGGAGGGTACGGCAGGCAACGATTAAAGCGTACCGGGGTGAGTTATTGCTTACCAATTTTCAGGTTCGAATTGATGGGGCAGTCGTTGGGGCCGAAGTGGCTGACTTGGATGGTAACCGTTTTCCGGAGTTATACGTGTATAGCACCAGCGATGGCAGTGGCTCATTTGGCCGGGTATACGCCTGGCAGTTTTTGCCCGAACGCAAAGCGGATATTGCGATACCTAACTGGCAACTAAGTAAGACCCCTGGCTATATGGGACACGATAGCCTTTGGGTAGAGCGAGATATTTTGTGCCGAAAGTACCCGATCTATCAGGATGGTGACGCTAATGCTGAACCCTCGGGAGGGTATCGTATGATGCAGTATCATCTTCAGCCTGCCGGGCCAAATTATGCGCTTGTTCCTGAATAAGTTATACGCATCAGTCGATACATGGTTTAACCGCTGACTATCGACTGATGCATATCTGAATTAAAATACTTTGAAGCCAAGCGAAACAGTGGCTATTCCCAGAAACCCCTTGATGCCCGAGTCTTTATAAACACCACCTACGGGTGCTGCATAACGGACATCAACATCCAGAAATGGCAGTGGAGTATAACCTACTCCCAGTTCCAGCGCATACGTGAAATCTTTTACCTCCAGATTCTGCGCTTCGTATTTATTGAGTAGGTTGGTACTACCTGTAGTAGGCGGAATATCAGTTTGTGGAAAATTGATGTTCGAATTGGCGTTGATGGCCCCACTAGTGGTTCGATTCGCCTGCGCTTTCTGAACGAAAATAAAGTTTGGCCCGGCATACCCGCGAAGCTTTCCATTCATCCAGCGTTTCCCGATCAGAATGGGTACATCTACCGCTTCCAGAATTGATTCAGAGACAACATTTAACGATGCATTTAGTAAGCCCGGTTGCACACTAACGGGTAGTGCATTGGCCAGTGCAGCATTGGCATTTACATCGACCGTAATGGCTGCTTTTTGTTTCAGTACAAATCGGTTGTAGGTTACTTCGGCCTGAATGAAAAATTTCTCAAAATTTTTACGAACCCACAAACCGCCTGAATAACCGTATCCGATTCCATTATTTTTATTTTCCAGATCCGGTATTTTAACACTGCCTACCGTTTGGCCGGGGACAGTCGTAAAACCATGTGTAAAAGTACCTCCTCCTTTGATGCCGAGTTCGATACTACGACCCGACGTTTGTGCCATTACTGCCGATGTTGTCAGGCTAAGTAATAGAACGAATGAAAACTGGTATAATCTCATAAATTTATTGTTGCAGCAACACCCGACGGTAGTTGGCTGGATTGACCTGAGGAATCGTTGAACTATATTTTGCATTTATGCCCTTTATGATCTCGTTGGCCACCATAGCATAGCCAGCAGGGGTCAGGTGAATACCATCGAGACTAAAAACACCCCCCTGAATATAGGTTGATGAATAGGTGATGCCGTTCAGGTTATAACCACCAGTTTGTGCCAGTTGCTGAAAGATGGGGTTCACATCAACATACACCAATCCTTTAGCATCGGCCTGTGTTTTCATAATGGTATTGAATTCGTTGATGCGGGTGTTCAGGGTAGTTACCTCGCTGGCATCCAGCACATACTGATCGGGCACCGGATTAGAGGCACTAAGTCCAACGCCTTTGGCAATGAAACTAGTTAGTACTGAGGCAATAGAAAGTAGAAAATAATCGCCCGATCCGGACATCCGTACCCCACCCGGTGCCGATTTCGAGCTGATCGCCAGCCCTGATAAGCCCTGTACTTTCAATAACGCGTTAATCTGATCGGTGGCGGTTGTAAAATACGGGGTTATCATGATATTGGGAATACCAATTACAACACCTTTTCGCCCGCCTTCGGTCAGTTTGTTCATGATGGCGGTGAAGTTTGTGGTGAAGAGCGTCGTGGAGGTCAGGTTATCGGCACTTACTCCACCCCCCAACGCATACCCTAACGCATCGTTGTTACCCAGCCAGCAGGTGAAAAATGTAGCTCCGTTCAAGTTATCACTGGCATACTGAAAATAGGTTGTCGAGCTTTGGTCGGGCAACAGGCGTTCAAAGTACGGGTTACCAATGGAGGAGCCGTAACCCGGTGACAGTATATCGGCCGTCCGAATACCAGTGACACCCAGATTTTGGTTGGCTCCCGTAAATTTGGTGTAAAGTGGTCCGCCACTTCCAGGGCTTGTTCCCCGAATAGCTGCCGGAGCCACCTGGCCCAGCGAACTGGCCAGCGAGGTCGGGTCTGAAGGGTTTGGTACTTTAATCAGCTTGAGATAGCCCGACCCGGCGGCCTGCGCTTCTGAGAACAAAGGTTGAATAAAATCGCCACCGCCAACCGTTTTGAATTGACCTGCCAATATATTCGGATACGAATTGAGCTGACTGTCGCGGTAAAGTCCATTGTCGGCGTAGCCAGAGGTCAATGAATTACCTACGGCTACATACTTCGTAAAATCAGCCGAACCTTTCGTCGGAGCAGCGCCTGTGCCCGACCCGTTCGGATCAATGTCATTATTCGTACAGGCATTTACACTAACCAGTACGGTTACTATAAGAGCCCATCGAAATCGGTTAGCAGCATGCATTCGGGTGTATAGTTTATTTGAATAATAAGAAATTGTAAAAAAAGAACGCAAAAGTAACGGCTTTCTGTTACCAGTCGACTCATTCTGCGTCAAATGACAATGATGAACCGGAAGGTAGTAAACAAACCATCATCCACAACTGTTGTTTGTCTGAGATGGGTTCGCGTACTTGCCAACCGTTACTGCATGTTTCATTTTAAATCATTCTAAACCAATGGGTCTTTTATCGTTTTTCAAAGGAGTAGGCGAAAAAATTTTTCACAAGGAAGAAGCTGCCCCCGATCCAGTTCAGGCAGAGAAAGTAGAACCTGTTCGGGCACAGGCATTACTCGACCATGTGAAGCAACTTGGACTTGCGTACAATAGCCTGACCGTAAAAACCAAAGGAGATACAGTTACCATAACAGGCTCAGTCAAAACGCAGGAAGATGCTGAGAAAATTGCATTGGCTGTGGGTAACGTTGAGGGGGTATCGGCTGTTGATAACCAACTGACGGTAGACACACCAGCTCCTGAAGGAAAATACTATACCGTAAAATCGGGCGACTCCCTGTCGAAAATCGCGAAGGAAGTATATGGCGACCCAATGAAGTACGGCATTATTTTCGAAGCCAATAAGCCTATGTTGAGCGATCCCGACAAGATCTATCCTGATCAGGTTCTGCGGATTCCACAACTGTAAAATAGCGTTTCAACATTTGTCATGGTAAAGGGCCGAAGGAATATCCTGTTGATCAACAGGATATTCCTTCGGCCCTTTACCATGACAAATACATTACAGAAATAACATTTCGGCATATGAGTGGTTCTATTGGTCTCAACGTACTAAAAACTCATGGCCGTTCATTTAATTTCATACCTGAAAGAACAGTTTACGCCAGCTGTAATTGACCAGCTTGGCCTTGAACTAAACGAATCGTCGGCTACAATCCAGAAAGTTATCGATGGAGCCCTGCCAACACTATTGGGCGGTCTCACTCGTCGTATTCAGGCTACGGGTGGAGCTACAGCCCTTATTCACTTTTTAGATAATAACGATTACCGAAATACACCACTAGATCTGAGCCAGGTGATTGGTAATCAGTTGGCAACTGCCGAGGCTACTGCATCCGGGCGTGATTTTCTAAATCATATTTTTGGCGATAATCTGACCAACGTTACTGAGCTGATTAGCTTGTATGGCGGAGCTAAACCGCAGTCTGCATTCGAAGTGCTGGCGCAGATCAGTACAATTCTGATGGGTATTTTGGGTCGCCAAGAGCAGGAAAAAGGGTTGACGGCCGAAAACCTGAAAACACTATTACTGGGTCAGGCCACGGAGTTTCGTCAGATGTTGCCCAAAGGTCTGGAAGAGGTTGGAAGGCTGATGGGATTTGATGAGCTTGTAACCCCCGCAGGGCCGCAGACTGAGGTGCAGGGTACAGATAATCTGAGTAATAACGTCATTAATCCAAATATTCCGAAAAGCCCTGAAGGAGAACGTCGTCACGAAAACGTGCGCTGGTTACGATGGGCTATGGTTGCGATTGCTGTGCTGGTATTGGCGCTGTTGATTCAGAAATGTAGCCAGAATCAGAACGGCACAGACGGGGTTAGCACGGACTCGACCCGGACCGTAGAGTCGAATGCCGTTGAAGATACATCGGCCGCTACCAAACAGAGTATTGAGGAAGCCAATGGGCAAACGACCGACTCAACGGCATCTGGCCCATTAGGCACGCGTGACTCTTCTGGCTCAAATCGCTAATCATCTAGTGTAATGAGCGGCCGGCCAATTTTCAATCAGGTAATTGATAATTAGGAACACAACTTTTTCTCAACGTTGAAGTATGATCTATCAAATTAGTAATCGAATGCGGATCTGGGTATGGGCATTCTTACTGATTGGCTAAAGTTTAGTAGGCTGGAGTTGTTCGTCAGGTAATAAAGAAACATCGGGCGATACCGCTACAACTGGTAGTGATAGTTCGGTATTTGGCTGGCAGAGTGATACGACGACCAACACGCTGAATGCACCAGAGCAGGCCCCTCCCGATAGTGCTAATGCTGGGGGAGCTGTGGTACCCGACGAGGTTGAAGTAAAACCTAAAAAATAATCGGGCTGGTCGATAAGTTGGTGTCTGAGTGCTTTGGTATTGGTTAACTTGCAGCCTTATTTACGCACTTGTACACTGACTTATTATGTTTGTTGACGCCATAGAACGCGTTGATTCATTTACCCGTCCACTGCATTCGATTGTTCGCCTGTACGGACATGATGGTATTATACCAGGAACGGCAACCTTATTTTTTGTAAACGAAGAAGCGTGCGCCATTACCTGCAAGCATGTGGCCGATTTAGTGGCGCAGGCAGATGCCATTTTTCAGAATTATCGTGAATTCCAGGGCGCTCGGCGCGATGTACTACGGGAGAAAAACGCGAATCACCTGATCAGCCAGCTCGAAACCAAATACAAGTTAAGCCCGGATACGATTATTCGTATCCGCAATAATTTCATTGGCTGTGTTGACCAGTTTCAGCGACTCAATATTGACCGACACCCCACTCAGGATCTGGCAATTCTTCGGTTTGAAGGCTATAAGCGTGTACTCTATAATTCCTATGCCACGTTTCTGCGTGATACGTCGCGCATAAAGCCGGGCCGTAGTTTGTGTCGATTAGGCTACCCCTTTCCTGAGTTTACCAACTTTCGCTACAATCCATCCATAGATGATATCGAATGGGATACAACTGGACGGATATTGTCGCCGTCGTTTCCAATCGATGGTATTGTAACCCGTTTGACGACCGATAATCGAGGGGTACTAGGTATTGAAATGAGTACGCCCGGATTGCGGGGCCAAAGTGGCGGCCCGCTTTTCGATACGAATGGCCTTATTTTTGGTATGCAGTCGTCCACGACTCACCTCCATCTGGGCTTTGATATTGAAGATCACGAAGTGCTGGTTAATGGTCGGAAAAGGCGTGTTTCCAACTATCCATTTCTGAACGTAGGTCGTTGTGTGCACGTCGATGTGATAAAAGCGTTTCTGCGGGAGAAAGGCGTCAACTATTACGAAGGCTAGCTGAATGACAATGGGTTGACGACTGTAAGGTTCCAGCCTTGACAACAATCAACCGGTTACTTCTGACAGGTTCTGACTGCTTATCAAGCATTGGTCGTATCTTTGGGCGGCCAACGCTCTATTCTATGTCTCAGCTAATCGCGAACAACTCAACGCAGGCTACTCTTTCGGCAGAAGCGCTCGCCTTGCTCAAACGACTGATTTCAACCCCTTCGTTCAGCCGGGAAGAGGCCCAGACAGCAGCCCTTATCGAAGCGTTTTTTCAGGAGAAACACATCCCTTTTCAACGACTGAAAAATAACCTTTGGGCTCAGAATCAGTATTTCGATGCAACGAAGCCAACGCTATTACTCAATTCACACCATGATACCGTAAAGCCAAATAAATCCTGGACGCTGGACCCGTTTACGCCGTTGGAGCAGGATGAAAAATTGTTTGGTTTGGGGAGTAATGACGCAGGGGGTTGTCTGGTATCGTTACTGGCAACCTTCGTTTATTTCTACAATCGCCCCGATATGGCGTATAATGTGGTGATGGCTGCTACCGCCGAAGAGGAAATTTCGGGACGGGATGGCCTGGAACTTGTGTTGCCATTACTGCCCCCCATTGATTTTGCCATTGTGGGCGAACCAACCGAAATGCAGTTGGCCATTGCCGAAAAAGGATTACTTGTGCTCGATTGCACAGCCCACGGGGTAAGTGGACATGCGGCTCGTGATGAAGGGGATAATGCGATTTATAAAGCCATCCAGGATATTAACTGGCTGATCAATTATCAGTTTCCTAAAGTATCACCTACACTGGGGCCAATTAAGCTATCGGTAACCATCATCAATGCCGGAACCCAGCACAACGTAGTACCCGATGCCTGCACATATACCATTGATGTTCGGGTGACGGAACAGTACACCCTAGAAGAAGTAATTGAAACCATCCAGGCAAATATTCAGGCAGAAGTGAAGCCCCGCTCTATTCGTCTGAAGCCATCCAGCATTCCGGCCGATCATCCGATTGTGAAGGCTGGCCTGGCGCTGGGGCGATTCACCTACGGTTCACCCACAACCTCCGATCAGGCTCTGTTAAGTTGTCCATCGCTCAAGTGTGGCCCAGGCCATTCGGGCCGTTCGCACTCAGCGGATGAATTTATTTACCTGCGCGAAATAGATGAGGGTGTACAAGGGTACATCCAAATGCTGGAACAAGTGCTGTGACTAGCGTGCCCAGAGCGCTGAGATCTTATTTTTTGGGTACTTTTATAGCCAAAATTTACCACTGATTACTAGTTCTATTCCTTTATGCGTCATTCCTTTTTAATGGGTTGTGTGGTGGTATTAGCCGCTTTTATGGCAAACGCACAACCTAAACCTACCCCTCGCCAACTAGCTTGGCAACCCCTCGAAACCACTGCATTTCTGCACTTTACGGTCAATACTTTTACGGATAAGGAATGGGGTGACGGAACCGAAAGTCCAGCGATTTTTAACCCGACCAAACTCGATGCCCGGCAGTGGATTAAGGCGCTGAAAGAAGCTGGTTTTAAGATGGCAATCATTACCGCCAAACACCATGATGGATTTTGCCTGTGGCCGTCTAAAATGACCGAACATTCAGTCAAAAACAGCCCCTGGAAGAACGGGAAAGGCGATGTAGTGAAAGAAGTTTCCGATGCCTGCCGTGAATTCGGGCTGAAATTTGGTGTTTATCTCTCACCCTGGGATCGTCATGAACCACGCTATGGTACAGCCGCTTACAACGATTATTATAAAAGCCAGCTTCGAGAACTGTTGACCAACTACGGTCCTGTTTCGGAGGTTTGGTTCGATGGTGCCAAAGGCGAAAATGCCAAAGACATGACCTACGATTTTGCTGGCTATTGGGCACTGGTTCGTGAGTTACAGCCGAATGCGGTGATGTTTTCCGATGCAGGCCCTGATGTACGCTGGGTGGGCAACGAAGCTGGTAACGCCGGAGAAACCTGCTGGTCGACCATCAATACGGAAGGATTGGCTCCGGGCGTAGCGGATTCAAAATACCTCAATCGGGGCGATGCGGCTGGTAAGCAATGGGTTCCGGCAGAAACCGACGTATCGATCCGTCCGGGCTGGTTTTATCATGCATCCGAAGACACCAAAGTGCGCTCGGGTAAGAACCTGGTGAATTTGTATTACCAGTCCGTTGGCCGGAACAGTTTGCTGCTGCTCAATGTGCCGCCCAATCGGGAGGGGTTATTCTCGGAGCCTGATCTGGCCAGTTTGAAGGAGTTTCGGAGTATTCTTGACGAAACCTTCAAGACCAATCTGGTAGCTAAGCAGCCTAAACTGACCGATAAAAAACTGGCTACGTTTACGACTCTATCGGCGAATCAGCCACTGGTTATTGAGTTGGGAAAAGAAGCAGAGTTCGACCGGATTTCGATTCAGGAAAATATCGCCAACGGCCAACGAATAGCTAGTGGCCGGGTCGAATACTGGAATGGCTCCGATTGGCAACCTCTGCAAACCTTTACAACTGTAGGCTACAAACGGCTGCTGCGCTTTCCGGCTGTGAAATCAACGAAGCTTCGTTTGTTCATTAATAATGCAAATGGATCAGTAGAGTTAGCTGAAGTAGGTGTTTATAAAGCGTCGTCGCGAGAGTAACATACGCGAGCTCTCCCGGAAGGTTTAGCTTTTCGGGCGTATTATAAACCCTTCCTTATTGCCGGTGAAAGCTCCATTTGTCGTTGTGCTGACGATTCTCCTTGTGGGAAATCTGTTAAGCGTATCTGCGCAGTCCTTATCTGATTCAATCCGTCTGAACCAGCTTGGTTTTTACCCAAACGCACCAAAGGTCGCTATTGTCGTTGGGCAAGCGTCAGGGGCGTTTGAGATAACAACTTCCGATGGCAAAAAGGTCGTGTTTAAAGGCATGCTCAGCCTACCCCGGACGAATGCCATCTCTGGCAAAAAGACGCATACGGCTGATTTTTCAGCCCTTAAAACAGCCGGTACGTTTGTGGTCAGTATTCCCGGACTAGGACATTCGGCTCCTTTTCGGATTGAACCGGATGTACACCGGGCTGCTGCCATTGGGTCGTTGAAAGGCTTTTATTATCAACGGGTATCGACTGACTTACCGGCAACCTTTTCTGGTAAATGGAGCCGCCCAGCGGGGCATCCCGATACGCGGGTGTTCATCCATCCGTCAGCGGCTTCGGCCAGTCGGCCCGTTGGGACTACCATTTCGTCGCCCCGTGGTTGGTACGATGCAGGTGATTACAATAAGTACATCGTCAATTCCGGCATTACGATGGGTACGCTTCTGTCGTTGTACGAAGATTTTCCGGCCTACTGTAAATCTCTGAAAACGAATATTCCCGAAAGTTCGAACGCCATCCCCGATTTGCTGGATGAAGTGCTCTGGAATTTGCGCTGGATGCTGACCATGCAGGACCCGGCCGATGGCGGTGTATACCATAAACTGACCAATGCCGGATTTGATGGGATGGTTATGCCCGATAAGGCTACTAAAGATCGCTACGTGGTTCAGAAAAGTATAACGGCCACCCTCGATTTTGCTGCTGTCATGGCTCAAGCTGCCCGCGTGTATAGGCCCTTTTCCCGAGAACTCCCCGGCCTGGCCGACTCCTGCTTGACAGCCGCTGAAACAGCCTGGCAGTGGGCGCAAAAGAACCCTGAACTGTATTATCGGCAGAACGAGATGAACAAGCAGTTCGACCCCGACGTAACCACCGGAAGCTACGAAGACCGAAGTGCCAGCGACGAGTGGATCTGGGCGGCTACGGAACTGTTTGTTACGACAAAAAAGGATACGTATGCCACAGCCGTGAACCTGTTTCCCGACGATAATACGCCTTTACCCGCCTGGCCTCAGGTTCGGACGCTGGCCTATTATACCCTGGGTCGCTTTGCTAAAGACAAGGCATTTCAGAGTCGAACCGAACTCGTTTCGGCCAGAAAGCATATCCTGAAACTGGCGGACGAATTGATTGCGGGTACCGACGAACAGGCATTTGGGACCGTTATGGGCAAATCGGCGAAGGATTTTATCTGGGGAAGTAGTTCGGTGGCGGCTAACCAGGGCATTGCGCTCATTCAGGCGTATCGGCAGACAGCGGATAAAAAATACCTAACGTATGCCCTGACCAATCTCGATTATTTATTGGGCCGTAATGCCGTAGGATACTCGTTTTTAACGGGTTTTGGGTATAAGTCAACGCTGAATCCGCACCACCGCCCTTCGGTAGCCGATGGCATCGAAGCACCTGTTCCCGGTCTGCTATCGGGTGGTACCAACGCCAATGCCGCGCGGCAGGATAAGTGTTCGGGCTATACCACAACCATCGCCGACGAAGTGTATCTGGATCAGTCGTGCTCGTATGCGTCGAACGAAATTGCCATCAACTGGAACGCCCCAATGGTGTATCTGACGACTGCCATTGAAGCGCTCCAGCGTGAAATGCCCAGTAAGTAATGAGAGGCATAGCCCATGCATGCATTAGAGGCTAGTAACGCGGGTGGAGACCCGTGATCGTTGACCCAATCGCGGGTTTCCACTCGCGTTACTGAGCTAGATACCCGCCATCGACGGGGTAATAGGAGCCTGTGACGAACGAAGCCTTATCGGACGAAAGCCAGACAACCAGTTCGGCCACTTCTTCGGACCGGCCCAGCCGACCAATGGGGTGAAGGGCAACCAGCATCTTGCGGGCTTCGTCGGGCAGGATGCGCAACAAAGGCGTATCGATATAACCCGGACCCACCGAATTGATCCGAATACCTTTGGGCGCATACTCGATAGCAGCCGTTTGGGTTAAGCCCAGAATGCCATGTTTGGCAGCCACATAACCGGGAGCCGACGCCGTACCGACCTGCCCTAAAATCGACGCCATGTTGATAATGGAACCGCCCGTATTCTGGCTAAGCATAGCTTCCAGTTCGTATTTCAGGCAATAGAATACGCTGTTGAGGTTAACATTGATGATGTGGTGCCAGCCTTCAATCGAGTAATCGCCGGTCATATTCATCTCACCACCAATGCCTGCGTTGTTGAAAGCAATATCAAGCGTGCCAAAAGTCTTAATTGTTTCCTGTATCAATTGCTGGCACTGGGCTGGGTCGCCTACATCGGCTTTTAAAAAGCGGGCTTTGGCACCGCTGGCCAGTATTTCTTCGGTAACCTGTTGGCCCTGTACCTCATCGACATCCGATAGTATTACATTGGCGCCATGTTGAGCGTATAAGATGGCGGTGGCTTTACCAATACCCGAAGCCGCTCCGGTTACTAAGGCTGTTTTTCCTGCTAAGTCCTGATCCATAACCTTGTTTGTTGGGAAGACATCTACTTAATGCCTTCCATGAATATCTTACGTTGACAATGCAAAGGAAGGGTATCGTTCGGGCTGGTATTATGAGCGTATACAGGTAGAATCCTGATAATTATCAGTGCAGGTGCTGGGTCAGTTTAGGCAAGAATATCGTGAATAACTTTGCCATGTACGTCGGTAAGCCGGAAGTTGCGCCCCTGGAAGGGGAACGTAAATTTCTCGTGGTTGAAACCCAGTACGTGCAAAATTGTGGCCTGTAAATCGTGAATGTGGGTTTTGTTGCGAACGCCATAATAACCAATTTCGTCGGTTTCGCCGTGGGAATAGCCAGCTTTAATACCACCACCCGCCATCCACATAGTAAACGCGTCGATATGGTGATCGCGCCCTTTAAACGGTGAATTATTATCCCCCGCCCGGTTTTCCATCATGGGCGTCCGGCCAAATTCGCCACCCCAGACCACTAACGTGTCGTCGAGCAGACCGCGTTGTTTCAAATCCTGAATCAGTGCCGTAATAGGCTTGTCGATAACCTGAATATTTCGGCGCAGACCTTCGTCAACACCACTGCCCGCGTCGGTGCCGTGCGAATCCCAGCGTCGGTCGAAGAGCTGAACAAATCGAACCCCTTTTTCCAGCAGTTTACGGGCCAGCAGGCAATTGTTGGCAAAGGAAGCTGCGCCCGGTTTGGCACCATACCAGTCCTGTACCCATTGAGGTTCATCGGTAATATCCATCGTTTCGGGAACTTCCGATTGCATCCGATAGGCCAGTTCATACTGCGAAATCCGGCTCAGAATTTCGGGGTCACCGATTTCCTGATGCTCCAGTTCGTTGATCTGGTTGATGACGTCGATGGATTTTTTGCGAAGCGAATCACTAACCTCCGCCGGGTTTTTGATATAGAGCACAGGCTCACCCATGGAACGGCATTGTACGCCCTGATATACCGTAGGCAGAAACCCACTACCCCAAACTGATTTGCCTGCACTAGGCTCCTGACCCGATACCAGCACCACATAGCCCGGCAGGTTCTGGTTTTCGGAGCCTAGCCCATACGTAACCCAAGCGCCCAGGCTTGGGCGGCCCAACCGTGGACTACCCGTGTGCATAAACAGCTGAGCGGGTGCATGATTGAACTCGTCGGTGTGCATCGCTTTCAGAAAGGTAAGCTCATCAACAATCTTGGGCCAGTGCTGAAAATAGTCAGACAGCCACGCCCCCGATTGGCCATGCTGCTCAAAGCAGGACTGCGGCCCCAGCATTTTCGGAACGCCTTTAATGAATGCGAACCGTTTGCCTTCCAGCAACGAGGGAGGGCAGAGTTGTCCGTCGAGTTTGGCCAGGTCGGGTTTATAATCAAACAGTTCCAGTTGCGAAGGTGCTCCTTCCATGTGCATAAACAATACCCGCTTTGCTTTGGGCGACTGAATTGGACTAATCGGCTTCAGCGGATTTTCGTTGGTGGTTGGCGAACTGCCCAACCCACAACTATCCAGCAACGACAGCATCGCCAGCGAGCCTAAACCCGATGTACACTGTTTCAGAAAATGCCGTCTTGTGTTGAACGTTGCCTGATTCAATACGGCCTCATCGAAGAGCGTAAGTCGTTTCATTTGGTTAGTGTTTCGTCCAGGTTCAACAGCACATTCGCCACCATCGATAGCGCACCGAACTCAGGTGGTTGCGTTGACGGGATGGTTTTGGATTGCTTTTTTTGCGTATTCAGATGGAGTGCATCCAGATAAAATTTTTCCAGCAAGGCCAGCTTTTCGTCCGACGGTTTACGATACATAATTTGTTCATAGCCAGACGTGAGCTTTCTGGATAAATCGCCTTTCTGATGACTCATGAGCGAAGCCAGGCCATGCGCTGCTTCCGTATAAACCGTATCGTTCAGTGTAATCAGTGCCTGCAACGGGGTATTCGTCCGCACGCGCCGGGATACACAAAGGTTTCGTTGGGGCGTATCGAACGTGACCATCGACGGATACGGATTGGTGCGCTGCCAGAAGGTGTACAAAGCCCGGCGATGGCGATTGTCGGGTTGTTCATCTTTCCAGGACCCATTGGTTGGGTTAAACGGTCGGACACTGGGGCCGTACAGTTTATTATTGAGCAAACCACTGACGGCTAGTGCCTGATCGCGGATTTGTTCGGCTGTCAGGCGAACGCGGGGGCCGCGAGCCAGCAGGAGATTACGGGGGTCTTTTTTCTGGAGTTCGGGCGAAACCACAGCCGATTGCCGATAAGTAGCCGAAAGCACCATGTCGCGCAGGAGTTTTTTTACACTCCATTTGTACTCATCCTGAAACCGCACGGCCAGCCAATCAAGCAGTTCCGGGTGGGTCGGTTTGGCACCCATCGTACCGAAATCTTCCAGCGTTTCCACTAATCCATACCCGAAAAGCTGCTCCCAAAACCGATTGACCATCACCCGCGCCGTAAGCGGATTATTTTGACTGACCATCCAGCGGGCCATAGCTAACCGATTGTCTACCAATTGTCCGGCTTCCCTACGAATCGAGTGGGGAACATCGGGGTTGACCTGCTTCCCTTTGGTAAGCCAGTTACCCCGAATGAAAACGTTCGTTTTCCGGCTTCGACTCGCAGGTCGTTCGAGAATGACTGGTGTGCCGGTGGCCGGAATTAAAGCCAGTGAATCGACCAGCTTACGTAGCGTTTGATTGCGATTGATAGGCGCGTTTTCGACCTCAAGCTGAAGCCAGTCCATATGGAGCAAGTCGCTCCGAAACTCTTTGTCCTTATGAAACACAACAAAAAGCGCGTGCCGACCTACCGTTTTTTGGATAGGTGCCCGGAACGTGCCAAAGGTTTTCCACTTGTACCAGGCTCCTGGATCACCTTCCTGAGTAGCTGGAACATGGGCGCGGCTGATGAGTGGGCCATCAGGCCGGTCGAGGTGCAGTTCAACGAAGGACGGAAACGAAGTCGTATAGCGGTAAACTATGTTCGATACGTTGGTTAAGTCCACATCATTATATGAGCAGAAAGCCCCTTCGGTGGTCTGCATAATGGTGGTCTGGTTGTCGTATAGCTCAATGTGTCGGCTGGTGCTGTCGAAATCTTCGGCCTCAATTTTTCGGTAACCGAGCTGGCTCAGTAAATCCTGACGCTGTAGATTCAGGTTCAACGGGCGATGGAGTGACTGAACGACTGGATTGTTGGACAGCGTTTGGATCCAGGTCATTAACCCCTTTACTTTTTGTTCGTTTTCGGGGGTAAAGGTGTACAGTTTCGGTTTTTCGTTGTACAGATCGGCATCCTGACTATTGTTGAAATAGGCAAAAAACTTGTAGAACTCTTCATGCCGGATGGGGTCATAGGGGTGGCTGTGGCATTGTACACAGGCCATTGTCGTCCCCTGCCAAACCTCCCAGGTTGTACTCACCCGGTCGATCAGGGCCATGTTTCGGAATTCCTCATCGTTGGTCCCACCTTCATCGTTCGACATTGTATTCCGGTGAAAGGCCGTTGCAATCAGGTGGTTATCGGCGGTTGGGGCATCCTTCGCCGGTAACAGATCGCCTGCCAGTTGCTCGACTGTAAATCGGTCAAACGGCATATCCTGATTAAACGCCCGAATGACCCAGTCGCGGTAGAGCCAGATGCTTCGTTCAAGGTCTTTTTCGTACCCTTTGGAGTCGGCATACCGGGCCAGATCGAGCCACATCGATGCCCAACGTTCGCCAAAATGGGGCGATTGAATGAGCTTATCGACCAGTTTTTCGTAAGCATTCGGTGATTTATCCGCCATAAATTCGGCCGCTTGCTGAGTTGTGGGCGGTAGTCCGGTCAGATCCAGGCTCACCCGACGCAGCAGCGTGGCTCTATCGGCTTCGGGCGAGGGGCTAAGTCCTTCCTGTTGCAATCGTTCGTAAACGAAACGATCAATCCCGTTTTTAGCAAAGGAGTCGCCTGTGTTGGGCGGGGTAATGCTACGGTCAGGAGGGATGTAGGCCCAGTGGTCTTCCCATTCGGCACCCTGATCAATCCAGTTGCTAATGAGGTCGATTTCCTGCTTCGTCAGGGGTTCATGCTCAAGTGGCATTCGCAGTTCAGGATCATCGATCACCAGCCGTTTTATCAGTTCCGATTCGTCGGCGTGGCCCGGTACAATAGCGTACTTCCCCGACTTGGCCTTTCCTAATGCATCTTCACGAAACAACAGACTGAAACCACCGCTTTGTTTAATGCCACCATGACAGGTAATGCATTTGGCATTGAAAATCGGGCGAATGTGCTGGTTATAGCTAATCTTCTCGGTTGTGAAAAGTCCGCGTACCGTAAAAGCTGCTACTACAAGTGCCCCCAGAATACCAACTAACCAATAGGGTTTCATGCCGATCTATAATAGCCGCTTTGTAATATGAACTAAAGCGGACGTTTGATAATGGGGTAATCCCCGGTTATTCAGATGCTTATTGTCTATTTCTCATAAACGAGCTGCTGGGGCTTATCTACCTGTTAATAGATAAATTTTTGCCTCTAGGATGGGTAATTGCCCCCGAGCAACAAATGCTGTACCTTGCCGGTTAATTATTTGATGTATCATTTAGCCATTAATCGCTACTCATGTTGTATCCGCTAACCTTCGAAACGATTTATAAAGACAAGATCTGGGGGGGACAGAAAATCAAAACCATTCTTGATAAAGACTTTTCGCCACTGCCCAATTGTGGTGAAACCTGGGAAGTATCGGATGTAGAGGGGAATGAATCGATTGTGAAGGAAGGTAGCTTACAAGGGAAATCGCTGCACGAGCTGGTCGAGCAATACAAGGAAAAACTGGTTGGCGAACATGTCTACGCGCAATACGGAAACCGCTTTCCACTATTGATTAAATTCATTGATGCCAACGACGATCTGTCGATTCAGGTACATCCAGACGATGCGCTGGCGAAGGAGCGTGGAACGGGCTTCGGCAAAACCGAGATGTGGTACATCATGCAGGCCGATGAAGGGGCAAAACTGAACTCCGGTTTCAATCGGGAGGTAACGAAAGATGAATATGTGAAAGCCGTTGAGGATAATACCATTCAGGATTTGCTCAATATCGAAACCGCTCAACCTGGTGATGTATTCTTCCTGCCTGCGGGTCGGGTTCATTACATTGGGAAAGGGTTATTGCTGGCTGAAATTCAGCAGACGTCCGATACAACGTACCGAATTTACGACTTCGACCGGGTAGATGCTACGACGGGCAAAAAACGCGAACTCCATACAGAACAGGCCGTCGATGCCATTGATTATCACTATTACGGTCAATATAAAACCCAGTACGACAAGAAACTTAACGAAAGCGTCAACGCAGTAAAAAGCGACTATTTTGTAACGAATGTGCTGAATTTCAATCAGGAAGTGGCGCACGATTATACGCATATTGACTCGTTCGTTATCCTGATCTGCGTGGCGGGTGGCTTAACCATCGAAACAACCGGCGGCTACAGTGTATCGCTCAAAATGGGCCAGTGCGCCCTGATTCCGGCATCCATCAATAACGTAACGCTCGTACCCGATGGCGATATGACCGTATTGGAAACATATGTACCGTAAGTCGGAACCAGGAACCGGGATTTAGCCGATTGATGGATTAAACAGATTTTGTTCATTTCCTTTGTCGAAAACAAAATCTATTTAATCCATCAATCTGTTTAATCCTGGTTCTGATGCGCTATTGTTTTGCCCTTGATCTGAAAGATGACCCTACGCTGATTGCTGAATACGAACGTTACCATGAGCGTCTCCGCCCCGAAATCGAAGCGAGTATTCGTGAGTCGGGCATTACCGATATGGAGATTTACCGGATTGGTAATCGATTGTTCATGATTATGGAGACCGACGAAACCTTCTCGTTTGATGCCAAAGCGGCTGCCGATGCCGCCAACCCAAAAGTGCAAGAGTGGGAGACGTTGATGTGGTCTTACCAACAAGCCCTACCTATGGCCAAACCCGGCGAAAAATGGGTACTCATGAACCAGCTATTTAAGCTGTAATTTATTCATGATTTTCTAAAGCTTCTTTTTTGTCCTTCCGACTGTAAGGAGGAATCTCAAGGCTACTCCCTACGGTCGTAAGGACAAAATCCTTCATTTTCACCTTGATTTAGAAATCCTGTGTATTTCATAATTTTTTTACTGGTATGTAAAGTTTATTTTACAATATGGAAAATCCGTTTTACGTTTGTTGTGTAAAACAAACTTTACACGCTAATGAAAACGAAGTGGCTTTTTCCGCATTCATACCGCCTGATTGGCTGGTTGATTTTTGTACCGTCAGCTACTCTTGGGCTGGCTGCTCTATATGCTGATTTTAATATCTTTTCGTTGGTTGGAGCGCTCTTCAACAAGAAGGAGTTAGCCCAGGAAAAAAACTATAGCCTGAGTGCTTTCTTCAATAGCGATAACATGACTGATGAAGTAGGAGCGATAGGCGTTATTATAGGGCTTCTATTGATTGCTTTCTCGCGCGAGAAAACGGAAGACGAAATGATTAGTCAGCTTCGACTTGAGTCATTACAATGGAGTGTGTATGCTAACTATATTATTTTGGCCATTGCTATTTTGTTATTTTATGATGGCGCATTCTTTAATGTCATGATTTACAACATGTTCACGGTGTTGCTGGTATTTATCATTCGCTTTCGCTGGCTCATGTCTGGCAGCACGATCGTACGTTATGAAAAATCGACTGAAAGTTGAACGAGCCGAGCAAAGTCTGTCGCAGGCTGATCTGGCTGATCGGATTGGGGTGAGCCGCCAAACGATCAACTCCATTGAAGCAGGGCGTTACGTACCGTCGACGATATTGGCCCTAAAACTGGCGCAGGTTTTCGGTAAACCGGTTGAGCATATCTTTACGCTCGAAGAAACGGACTAGCACCTATGCCGAACCTGTATATTCTGGCTGGACCTA
Source organism: Spirosoma sp. 48-14 (assembly GCF_001898575.1). Lineage (GTDB taxonomy): Bacteria > Bacteroidota > Bacteroidia > Cytophagales > Spirosomataceae > Spirosoma. Next base: position 600,718 of record NZ_MKUD01000001.1, on the reverse strand, counting down.
ATGGAGCCGGGAAAACAACAACTGCCTATACACTGTTGCCCGAAGTCTTACATGTTCGGGAGTTTGTTAATGCGGATGAGATAGCAAGAGGATTATCTCCATTCAACGTTGAAGACGTTGCGTTTGAAGCCGGACGTATTATGCTAAATCGGATTGAACAACTTATGTATCAACATGTCGATTTTGCTATTGAGACAACTCTGTCCACGCGTTCGTATGTGCAAATGATTCAACGAGCGAAGAGGACTGGTTATCAGGTTACGCTTATTTTTATATATTTATCTTCGGCGGAGTTAGCTGTTAGCCGAGTGGCCAAAAGAGTATCAATGGGTGGACACCATATCCCGACTGACGTTGTTCATCGTAGGTACGAGCGGGCATTAATGAACTTGTTTTCGCTGTATCTGCCTATTTGTGATTTCTTTCTGATCGTCAATAATAGCGGTGAAGAACCTATCGAAGTGGCAAAAGGCGGCATATTGGCCAGTGAGACAATACAGAACTTAGTATTATGGAATTCGTTGAAGAATAAGTATGGAAACGGAAACAAAGAAGGAGGACATGGCTGAGAAAATTATGCAAGGTTTTCGACTTGCTCATAAACGGTTGATAGAAAAGGCAAAACGGGAAGATGATTCGTTGGTAATTGAGCGAGATGGAAAACCCATTCGGGTTAAAGCCCGTGATCTGTAAGGTTTAGTATTAGAAGTGGGAATGGCGGACACATAAAAAAGTATGCGTCCGCCATTCCCACTTCTAATACTAAAAAAAGGCGCCTGCTGTGAAGTGGGTGCTTTGGTAGAGCTTTTATGAAAGTTATTTATTGGATGTACGACTATCCAGTGATTAAGCCACAAGTGTTGACGAATCCACGTATATAAAGCTGGCTCTACTACATGATCGAGATTCGGAACCTCACCAAACAGTTTGCTACACACACGGCCGTTTTTGATCTCTCGATCAACGTTGCGAAGGGCGAAACACTGGTTTTATTAGGCACGAGTGGATGCGGCAAAACCACTACACTCAAAATGATTAATCGGCTGATCGAACCGACCAGTGGTTCAATCAGCTTGGGTGGAGTTGATGTGAGGAAACAGCCTGCTTTCGAACTTCGGCGACGGATTGGGTATGTTATTCAGGATGGAGGATTATTTCCGCATTATACAGTTGCCGAAGCCATTGCAACCGTCCCTAACTTACTTGGCTGGCAACCAGAAACTATTCAGGAACGTATTCGCGAATTGATTGATAAACTGCGGCTACCTCAAACGCTGTTGTCTAGGTATCCTGCCGAGTTGAGTGGGGGCCAGCGTCAGCGGGTGGGGTTGGCGAGGGCATTGGCGGTTCGGCCACCTGTTGTGCTGATGGATGAGCCGTTTGGCGCCCTTGACCCTTTTACACGTCGGCAGGTTCGTCGGGAATTATTCGGCCTGAATGAGTTACGCGAAACAACGGTGGTGCTGGTGACTCATGATGTGAATGAAGCGCTGGAACTGGCCGACCGCATTGCCCTGATGGATGCTGGGCAGATTGTGCAGATAGGTACGCCCGATACGTTGCTGAAATCACCTGTCTCTGATTTCGTTCGGGATTTTATGGACGATAAACCCCACCGTTTGCATGACTGATTTCGTGACGTTTGTTCGGGAGCATGCCGATAAATTGCTGGAGCAAACGCTGACGCATATCGGCCTAACGGCTGTGTCTTTATTCCTGGCTCTGTTGTTGGGGGTGCCGCTGGGTATCCTCATTTCGCGTCGCTCACGATTAGCCGGTAGCGTATTAGGTATTGCCGGTGTGTTACAAACGGTTCCTAGCGTGGCCTTACTTGGTTTCCTGATTCCAGTTTTAGGTATCGGGGTTGGCCCCGCACTGATGGCGCTTTTTCTGTATGCGCTTCTGCCTATAATCCGAAATACATATGTAGGCATTAAGGAAGTGGATGCGTCGGTGAAAGAGGCCGCTCGTGGTATTGGCATGACCGATGGGCAGGTATTAACAAAAGTGGAGTTACCGCTTGCCCTGCCTGTGATTTTCGCGGGAGTTCGGACCGCAACGGTCATAAATGTAGGGGTAGCTACGCTGGCAGCTTATGTGGCTGCCGGTGGATTGGGTGAATTTATTTTTAGCGGTATTGCCCTTAGCAATGTAAATATGATGCTGTCGGGTGCTATTCCGGCAGCCTTATTAGCGGTTGGTTTCGATGCGGCTCTCGCCCGATTGCAGCGATTGTCGGTACGGAAGCTTCGCGTTGGTGCATTGGTTTTTGTACTACTTGTGCCGTTTTTATCCGCTTTTTACTGGCTATCGGGTCAGCAGGACAAGTTGGTGGCCGGATTCGCGCATGAGTTTTACGGTCGGGCCGATGGCTACCCTGGTTTACAGAAAACGTACGGTCTGACCCTTCGCCCGCGCCTGATCGATCAGAACCTGATGTATGAAGCCATTCATCGGGGCCAAGTCGATATCATTAGTGGTTACTCGACCGATGGACGAATTAAAGCGTATGATCTGCTGGTATTGACCGATAATCGGTATGCCTTTCCACCCTACGATGCGGCCCCGGTTATTCGACAGACAACATTGAATCGTTTCCCAGCGTTAGGGCAAATCTTGAATCGGCTGGCTGGTCAGTTGACTGATTCGGTTATGACAGCACTGAATTATCAGGTCGATTATCAAAAGCAGTCGACGGAGGCTGTGGCGCGTAATTTTTTAAACCAGATTGGCTTATTCAAACCGCCACAACCGGGCGAACGCGATGAAACGGTTGTGATGGGTTCGAAAGTATTTACGGAGCAATACATTCTGGCCGAAATGTACCGGCAATTGATCGAAGGACATACACAACTTCGGGTCGTTACCAAAACGGGGCTGGGAGGCACTCAAATCTGTTTCGATGCCTTGCGAACTGGAGCGATTGATTTTTATCCAGAATACACAGGTACGGGATTGCTGGTGGTTTTACAGCCTTCAGCGAGCGTGTTGGATCATCTGCCGATGCAATCGGATACAATTTATCAATATGTCCGGCAGCAATTCCAGCAACAGTATCAATTGGATTGGCTGAGGCCGCTAGGCTTTAACAATAGCTATTGCCTGATGATGCGACGCGAGCAAGCTAATCAATTGGGGATTAAGACTATTGAGGATTTGGTGGACTATCTGGCAAATAAATAGAACACGGATTTTTATGATGATTATCATTGACCCAGATCTTAATCATCGTAAAAGTCTGTGTTCTATTTATTTAAGCCTGTTGTAGCAATGTCAGCCAGGCGTCTTTCACATTGTTATCGGCCAATAATTTTTTAGCCCGAAGGTGTAGCAAATCGGGTAAGTACTGGCAACCGTATCTGGCTTCTTCGAATAACTCATGTAGAATTCCCGATTCCCGATAGGTACTGATTTCCTCTGATGTAGGCAGAGTCGAAAAACTGCCCAATTTTCCCAGATCATTGCCGGATAAAATGGCGCTGTTTCGAATTGAATCCGGAAGCTGATCAACGCCAATCCCCACTTTCGGGCGGGTCACTTCAAATAGGGCGTCGCCTTGCGCCCGTGCATACCAGTCTCCGCCCATACGACCGATCAGATCAATCCGGTGAGGATCAATCAGACCTGCCTCATCGAAAATAGTATCCTGAAAATGAGCCATAACAATTTCGCAGACGACTAAATGCCCTGCTCCAGGTAAGTCGGCCTGTTGGTTCATCGGAATGATCTGCCGGACCAGGCATTCGTAGGACGCAGGTGATTCGGCAACGCGGGGTGGACGGACCCGATCTGAGGGGATGGCTGTGAAGCCGCCTTTTTCGAATTCATTGATGCCCCGTTCAAATTCGGCACTAGTAAGCGACATCTGCTCAACCATCGCATAGTTGACAATATTGATCACCACTTCGCCTACTTCACCCAGATTGAGTAATGTGTGCTTTTTGTGTCCACGTCGGTTAATGGTTGGAATAAAAATCAACGTCGGTGGGTTGTATCCGGCGATATTGAAAAAACTGAACGGACTCAGGTTCACATTGCCTTGCGAATCAACGGTACTGGCAAACGCAATGGGCCGTGGCCCTACAGTACCGATCATGTACCGATAAAATTCGTTTGGGGCTAAGTCGGCGGGGTTGACGGTTTTCATGAATAGAGTTTACCTGCTACTTCACCAAGTTCAATGATACTATGTTTGTTTCGAGCTGTAGCGCGGAACGTTACCTGATCGCCATCGACCAGGAAGGTTCGGGTTACAGATTCGGAGATATGCAGCGGATGTTCACCGTTCCAGCTTAGTTCAAGTAGTGAACCGTAGCTACCTGGCAAATGGTCCGACGTTTCGGGCCCCGAAATTGTACCCGTAGCCAGCACATCACCAACATTCAGGTTGCAGCCATTAACGGTATGGTGCGCAATCATTTGTGCAAAACTCCAGTAAAGATAACGGGTATTAGTACGGCTGATACAAATTTCGGTGCTATCGGCGGGTTGTAGCCAGATTTCCAGATCAATGTCGAAATGAGCCGGGTAATGGCTTCGCAGATAGGGTAGGGGCGTAGGTTGCTGCGTTGGGCCTGCTACACGAAACGGCTCCAGATCCGCAAAAGGAACCACCCAGGCCGAGATACTGGAGGCAAAATTTTTACCCAGAAATGGGCCCAGCGGCTGGTACTCCCACCGCTGTATGTCACGGGCCGACCAGTCGTTGAAGAGCGTAATCCCAAAAATATAATCTTCGGCCTCAGCTACCGAAATAGGTTCGCCCAATGGATTTGATTTTCCAATAACCAATCCCAGTTCCAGTTCAAAATCCAGCTTCTGCGACGGTCCGAAAACGGGTTGTTTATCATCGCCAAGGAACTGCCCATTCGGTCGGCGAATAGGCGTGCCAGATACCACGATGGAGGAAGATCGACCATGGTAAGCTACCGGCATATGCCTATAGTTGGATAGCAACGGTTCGGCATTGGGCCGGAACATACGCCCTACATTCTCGGCATGATGGATGCCCGCATAAAAATCAGTGTAGTCGCCAATGCGAACCGGCAAGTGCATCTGTACCCGCGATTGGTGAATAAAAACCTGATCATGCACATCGGCAAAGGCGTGGGCTTCAGCGGCTAAAAGCTCTTTCAGTCGTTGCCGAACAGCAAGATGCGTAGGCTTCCCCAGGGCGATGAACGCATTCAGTACCGGTTGAGCAAATACGGCCGGGTCAATGGCCAGATCGTTGAAATAACCTAGCAACCCAACCACTTCCAGATCAAGCACATAATTGCCGTGTTTGAACCCGACGCGGGGCGAAGCAATGCCATAACTGAAAATGCCGTACATAGGTAATGCGTAATGCGGGTGGAAACCCGCAACTGTAGTTGTCAAGCGCGGGTTTCCACCCGCATTACGTCAATCACTGATATTGCTATAAATCGAATCCATAATTCGGACGAAATGCTGGTAGTCTTCGTCGCTCAGATCGCCCCAGCCTTTGCGTCGCATAGCGGATACGACAGGTAAAACTTCATGGTATTTGGCCTCTCCCATGTCGGTCAGGTACACCAGGAATTTTCGGCGATCCGTATCGGTCATGCGTCGTTCGGTAAGCCCTTTCTGCGAAAGCAGATCAATAATCCGGGTAACAGTCGGCGCATCTTTGGTGGTTATTTCCGAAATCGTATTCTGACTGATGCCAGGGTTTCGATAAAGATGGTCAATCACAACCCACTGATCGACAGTTAGATCGAAGCCTGCATCGTTGAATTGCTTTTGCAGGGCGTTCCGAATCTTCTTGATTGTGGTATCAATCTTAAAAAAATAAGCACGCGTGTCAGATGGATGCGTCACGATTAATGATTAATGAATAATGTACGATGTACAATGGCCTGGTTATGAGTCTCTATTTAAGTAAGAGCTGAATCGGCAGTCCAAAATTATACATTATCCATTACACATTCGGGGTTGCCCGTGCGATTCATTTGCAGGAGTTCGTCCAGCACCGATTCAATTTGCGGTACAGAATGATAAAGCTGCTCGTAGCTGTCGATCACAAAATACTGCTCCTGAAAATGGTCGATGATATAGGGTGTTTTGAGCAGGATTTCGACATTATACGGCACGCGTTTAGGCACGGGACTGTACAAACTGTACGTTGTTTCGCCCAGCGACGACAGGATTCCCCCGCCATAAATCCGCAGTTCGCTGCCTTCCTGAATTAACCCGAATTCGACCGTATACCAGTACAGTCGGGAAATCATGGCAATCGCTTCTTCGCTCTCGATGTGATGTAGGGCAATGCGGCTAAGAGCGGCCAGAAAATCACAGAACGCCTGATTTGATAGCATGGGTACATGCCCGAAGGTATCATGAAACATATCGGGTTCGGGGAGGTACTCCAGTTGGTCACGCCGACGAAGCCAGGTTGTAGCCGGGAAATTCCGGTTGGCCATCAGTTCAAAAAACGTCCGGTTCGGAATCAATCCTTCAACAGCGCAAACCCGCCAATCTGTCAGGGCCTTCAATCGTGGGTTCAAATCCCGTTCAAAATCCGGTATACGGTCGGCCCGAAAGCCCGTCGCAACAATTCCATCCAGATACGCCTGACTTGCCTTACCGGGCAACTGGGCCATCTGCCGTTCGAACAACAGCCGCCAAACGGCCTGATCGTCGGGAGTATACTGGGAATAGGTCTGGTTCATTTTAAAGAGCGAAAGAATGAAAGAGCGAAGGGGCAAAAGAAGGGTATAGAATGGAATCACTCATTCACTCTTTCGCTCTTTCACTCATTGTTAAAGTGTTCCCCGTAAGGCTTGTTCACGTTCGATGGCTTCGAAGAGGGCTTTGAAGTTGCCTTTGCCGAAAGAGCGGGCTCCTTTTCGCTGAATGATTTCGAAGAAAAGCGTAGGGCGTGGGCAAATGGGTTTGGTGAAAATCTGAAGCAGGTAGCCTTCGTCGTCGCGGTCGGCCAGGATACCTAACGGGCGTAGGGTATCAATTTCTTCGTCAATTTTACCAACGCGCTGGGCCAGCTCGTCGTAATACGAACTTGGTACGCTCAGGAACTCAACTCCCCGTTCGCGCAGTGCCAGTACCGTTTCCACTATGTTGTCAGTGGCCACCGCGATGTGCTGTACACCCGGTCCGCCATAAAAGTCCAGATACTCTTCAATCTGCGATTTCTTTTTACCTTCGGCGGGTTCGTTGATCGGGAATTTGACGCGACCGTTTCCATTGCTCATTACCTTGCTCATCAGGGCCGTATATTCCGTTGAAATATCTTTGTCATCGAACGAAACGAGTTGCTGGAAACCCATCACATCGTGATAAAAATTCATCCACACATTCATCTCGTGCCAGCCTACATTCCCGACCATATGGTCCACATATTGTAAGCCCACATCGCTTGGATGGTAGTCAGGTTGCCAAGTCTCATAGCCCGGCAGAAATACGCCCTTGTAGTTGTTGCGCTCCACAAAAATATGCACCGTATCGCCATAGGTATGAATGCCTGAACGGACAACGTACCCCGTATCATCCTGTTCACGAGTAGGTTGCATAAATGGCCGGGCTCCCCGGTTAACCGTTTCTGTAAAAGCCCGGGTTGCGTCATCGACCCATAGAGCGACTACCCGGACGCCATCGCCATGCTGGTCGATATGGCGGCCTATGTCGCTATTGTCATGTAGGGGTGAAGTTAGCACGAGTCGGATTTTATCTTGCTGGACCACATACGATTCGCGGTCGCGCAATCCTGTTGACAAACCCGCATGGGCAACAGGCTGAAAACCAAAAGCGGTCTGGAAATAATGAGCCGACTGCCGGGCGTTGCCTACGTACAGTTCAAGATAATCCGTGCCATTGAGGGGTAAAAAATCCACCTGGCTGGTTGGAGAAGTCGTTTGGGGTTCTACGAGTTCGAGGGTTTCCATAGTTGTTTGTTGATGTTTGTAGCGCGGGTGAAAACCCGCTACGTTATAGCTAAATCGCGGGTTTCCACCCGCGTTACTCCAGCCATGATTTATAGTATTTACCGTCGTCAATGCGGAGTGCCTGTTCGGTCAGCATAAGGGGCCGGAACGTATCGACCATGACGGCGTATTCCTGCGTTTCTGTCTTGCCAATACTGCGCTCCATAGCACCCGGTGCCGGGCCGTGTGGAATACCACCGGGATGCAGGGTAATGTGTCCCTGAGCAATGTCGTTCCGACTCATAAAATCACCATCGACATAATAAATAACCTCGTCGGAGTCGATGTTGGAATGATTGTAAGGTGCCGGAATTGCCAGTGGATGATAATCGAACAGCCGGGGCACAAACGAACAGACGACAAACGAATCGGTCTGGAAGGTCTGATGCACTGGCGGGGGTTGATGAACGCGTCCTGTAATGGGTTCGAAATTTAAAATGGAGAAGGCATACGGATAATTGTACCCATCCCAGCCGACCACATCGAATGGGTGCGAAGCGTATACCAGCGAATGAAGCGCGCCCTGCTTTTTGATTTTGATCAGAAAATCGCCCGTTTCATCATGCGTTTCAAGATCGCGTGGCTGTACAATATCCCGCTCGCAGAAGGGGGCGTGTTCGAGCAATTGACCGAAATGATTTCGATACCGTTTGGGGGTATAAATCGGTGAATGCGATTCAACATATAACAATCGGTTGTTGTCGCTATCAAACTCGATCTGGTAAATCATCCCCCGCGGAATAATCAGATAGTCGCCATACTGAAAAGGAATTGTTCCCAGCAACGTTCGCAATCGGCCAGTGCCTTTATGCACAAATAGCAGTTCATCGGAATCGGCATTTTTGTAGAAATAACTGGTCAGCGATTGACGTGGGGCTGCCAGACCAAAAATCAGATCGTTGTTAACCAGTAGTGGAGTCCGGCTTTCCAGAAAATCGTCGGCTGGTTCGATCGTGAAGCCAATCAACTTCCGCGACAGCATATTTTTCGCGACGGCCAGTTTTGGCGTTACATCAACGCTATCGAGCACTTCACGTACCATCGTCGGTCGGTGAACGTGGTACAGCAGCGACGACATACCCTCAAAGCCAATGGTTCCAAACAGTTGTTCGTAGTACAAGCCTTGCCCGTCGGGCTTAGCGAACTGCGTATGCCGCTTGGGAGGAATCTGGCCGAGGGTATGATAAAAAGGCATGTTCTTCGAAATATATTTAGTTGTTGTAGCAACTATTGTTTAGCATACAATTATAACGACAACTAAATTAAATAGTATATTGTTTAGAAAAATTTCTATTAAATGGTGTTCTGTGGGATAAAGTGCGTTGTAATTCAGTTTAGATGATAGTACATAGCCCTTTTTTCTAATTTTGGGCTGAACTCAATTCGCGATAAGGTTTTGCACAGAGATGCATGGAGGAAAAGGAGATGTACAGCGTTCTTCTTTGAATCGTTTAGGTAAGCATCTTTGTGGAATTCCCTTCTCTCAAAAGATAACTAACGACTAGAAATGCAACCTACCCTTTTGATTCTGGCGGCTGGTATGGGTAGCCGCTACGGAGGTATCAAACAGCTTGATCAGTTTGGGCCAAATGGCGAAACCATCATAGATTACTCACTTTTCGATGCAATTCGGGCTGGTTTCGGCAAGGTTGTGTTTATTATTCGGGAAGAACTTCGGCAGGATTTCGAAGAGGTTTTTGGCGCGAAGCTGGCCGGTAAAATCGAGATAGATTATGCCATTCAGGCACTCGACTCCTATGTGCCTGCTGAAGTTGGCCCTGTTAAGCGGACGAAACCCTGGGGGACTGGGCATGCCATGCTCTGTGCTAAAAATCATACGCAAACACCTTTTGCGGTAATTAATGCCGATGATTTTTATGGCCTCGAAGCGTTTCAGCTTATCAGCGACTTCCTGACAACCGATACGGATGACGAGCTTCATGCTATGGTCGGCTATGAAGTTAAGAATACGCTTTCCGAAAATGGGTCGGTATCGCGCGGTGTTTGCGAAGTGGCTGAAAATGGCAACCTGATTTCGGTAATCGAGCGGACGAAAATCTACGAAACGGAGAAGGGTGAACAGCCAAAGATTGTCTTTGAAGAAGCGGATGGACTAACTCCATTATCGCCCGAAACTCCGGTTTCGATGAATTTCTGGGGCTTCAAGCCGAGTGTATTCCCACTGGTGCAACACCAGTTTGAGAGTTACGCCATTGCCAACATCGACTCACCAAAGGCTGAGTTTTACATACCTACGGTGATGACTAATCTGATCGAAACCGATACGGGGCATTGTAAAGTATTCCGTAGTCGGTCGGCCTGGTTTGGGGTAACCTATCCTGACGATAAGCCAACGGTGCAGGCTGCCCTGAAAAAACTGCATGACGAAGGGGCTTACCCGGCTAAACTTTGGTAAAGTGGTTTATGATATATGGTTTATGGTAGCACATTCAAAAGCTATGTTGAATCTGCTACCATAAACCATATTAATTGTAAGCTCGGATGATAATTGACAGGGAAATACCTCCCAAGACTACCAGCAGCCAGAGTAACCAGCGAGCCATACCGGGAGAAGAATCTTCCTCGCTATAAATTGATTCAGAGCGTATTGGGCTGGGTACCGTATCGATTAACTCATTCAACTTGTTTAGCTCTGGATCGCTGGCCAGTAGTGAGCCGAGGCCGGAGGGAAAGGCAGAAGCTACATACTCTCCCTGACTATTGAGCAAATCAGTTAAGCCAGACAGGCCATGGTATTCATTGCTCATCTGCTCACTCAACAGGCTGAGCAGAACAGAAGCTGTAAGGTTCGTTATCGTGGCAGACGAGAATTGACGGACCCCACTATAAGCGGCCAGTCTGTTGGTCAACGTCCTGCTTTTTTCTTCAAAAATGCCCTGTACAAGCGTTGCTCCCGTTTGCATAACGCTACTGGATTCCTGCTGATTGATAAGCCATTCAGCTAATTGGTTCATTAAGTTATCAATGGGGGTAAGCATTTCATCTTCCTCTGGCGGCATTAGTTCGCCCAGTAAATCCATGATTAGAATAGCCCCACTTGGTTCGGACGATTTTTGAATCAAGCCACTTAAAAGAGCGGATAGCGCCCCCTCAAATGTCTTTTGTGTGTGCTGTTGGCTTTCATCCAATAGGTTGCTAACCTGACTAACGATGCGGCTGTCAAGATACCTGTTGGCTGATTCTAACAGATTTATGGACGACATGTGAACGACAAGTTAAGAGCAATAGCTAGTCATGAATGGGCGATTATAGGTGACCTAAGGCACTGGAGAGCTTGGTACGCAGTTAGACGCTTTGCCTGTTTTTAGTCACAGGACATGCGTTGAATTTATACGTAAAGGCGTTTATCGATACTTTAACTGGTCAGAAACGTATATAAAAAAACTGCTGTTGACCGGACTAGCCAGTCAACAGCAGTTTATAAAGCGAGTAGTTAATTGATTAACTAGTCCGTTCCGGGAATTTTTCGACAATACGCTCGGCTTCTTTGGTAAGCTGAGCGGTAATACGCGAGGGGTCAGCTACCGCATTTTGAACCGATCCGCGCCAGACCAACTTGTGTGTTCTGGCATCGACCATATCGACAACCAGGGTCCCTGCCTGGTATTGCTCCTGCGTGTATTGCGTACCTCCCCAGCCCCACCAGCCAGGACCCCATCCGCGATAACCCCAGCGGCCCCATCCCAGGTAAGGACCATAAAAAGGCGAAGTCGGATTGGCAACGGTACGGGTTTTGTTTTCTACGAAGAAATGGTAGCCAATTATCAAATCGGGTTGCGAGTTACTCTCGGTCAGACCTTTCTGCCGTAGTACATCACTCATCGTATTTTCGACACTTTCAGTAGCCAGCTGATTATAGTAGAGCGGATTCTGTCCTGCCTTAACGTCTGAGTCCATCCAGGCGAACGTTTTATATTTACTAAAATCCGCTTGACTACTGCTATCAACCGCCACGCGAGGGGAGCAGCCGAAAGACGCAGCCAATAAGCTTACAACAATCAATAACCGTTTCATAACGCTGTTCATTTAGTATGCCTTCTAAACGAACTGTTCTAGGAAAGGTTTGCTTTTCAGAGGGCTCTCTGTTAGAGAACGGGGTGCTTTTTATGCCACTGGGTAGCGTCCTGATAGGCTTTGGCAACAGCCAGTACTTTGCCTTCTTCAAAAAGCTGGCCCATAAACGTAATGCTGGTCGGCAGATTCTGTTTGGTAAATCCGTTAGGAAGAACCACACAGGGATGACCCGTTAGGTTGGTTAGTGTCAGGTTTCCACCAGCGTAGGCTGGCGACACATACACATCCAGCTTGGCCGCTTTTAACTGGGCTGCCATGTCATTGATGAGTTTGGTACGGGCCCGGTTGGCCTGAACGTATTCAACGGCGGGTACAAAGCGTGACGAACGAAACGAGTTGGGCCAGGCATTTTTGGTCTGCCGGGTCAATAAATCGTCCCGACCTGAGCGGGTTAATTCGTCGAAAGCTGCGGCCGCTTCAACGCCCAGCAAAAATGAAATCCGGTTGGCAGGTACGCTCGTGGGCAAGTCGAAGGGAACCAGTTCTGCTCCCAGATCACGCAGGGTTTGCAGCGTTAGCGAATCATTGGCGCGATTGGGATAGTTGCTTTCAAACGCCTTTTTTACATAGCCAATCCGCATACCTTTCAGCGTGGTTAAGGGAGCATACCGGAAAGGCGCAGCCATAACTGTCGGGTCGGCGCCATCGGGGCCATAAATCGCGTTGAAAACCAGTGCGCAATCCTCTACCGAACGGGTAATCGGCCCGATTTTATCCATGCTCCAGCTTAACGCCATCGCGCCATGACGACTCACTCGGCCAAACGTCGGGCGAAGGCCCGTGGTGCCACAAATCGTTGAAGGTGAAACGATTGAGCCTAATGTTTCGGTGCCAATGGCAAACGGTAATAAACCGGCCGATACACTGGAAGCTGAACCTGCCGATGAGCCGCTTGAGCCAGTAGCCGGATTCCAGGGATTTCGTGTCATGCCACCATACCATACGTCGCCCATAGCTAAAGCACCCAGTGTCATTTTGGCGCATAGTACGGCACCAGCTTCTTCAAGCTTTTTGATAACGGTGGCGTCCATGTCAATTGTCTGGTCTTTATATGGATTTGCGCCCCAGGTTGTTTTATAGCCTTTGGTGGCTAACAGGTCTTTGGCCCCATAAGGAATTCCGTGTAATGGCCCCCGGTATTTCCCTGCTTTCAGTTCAGCATCCGCACGTTTAGCCTGAGCCATTGCCAGGTCGTCGGTAGTTGTAATGACACAGTGCAGTTTTGGGTCGTAGGCTTTGAGTCGATTCAGAAAAAACTGCGTTAACTCGACCGAGCTGATTTGTTTGGAGCGAATTAACTGACCCAGTTGGCCCACGGTATAATAGGCTAGTTCATCGCGGTTTTTGGGAAGTGTGACGCTTGCTTGTGTGGATGCCTTAAACGACGAAGGTCCGGTTGGCATCGTAAAACCGGCTGGTAATGGGTTGAAATAGAGCGCTGGAGCTATGTTGTTCGGTAAATCGATCTTGCGAAGGGCTTCGTAGTTCAGTCGGGCGTTGTTCAGATTATCGAGCATCGAATCACGTTCAGCCGACGTAAATTCCAGATCGAAAATGCGAGATGCCACGTCAACAACATCGGAGGTAATTGGTTTTTTAGGATCGTCGCTGGCCACAAAAGCACCCAGCAGAAAACTACTGGCACAGCCAGCGAAGAAGAGGAAACGGTGTTTCATTCGATTGGGCTATTGATGAGTGATAGCCCACAAATTACAGCCGAAAGGGCATTAGTTAGCAGCAATCCGCAGAAATTCCTCGTGAAGATGAATAATCTGTGGAAGGAGTAACTGGCTTTCGTCGTTTTCGAGGACGTAGTCCGCAATTTTCATCCGGTCATCATCACTAATTTGCCGGGCAATAATGTTCTGAATTTCGCTTTCGGGTCGGTGCGGATCACGTTTCCGAATCCGTTCGATGCGCAGCGAAACCGGCGCCTGAACCACCACCACTTTGTCGAGTGAGTTGTTATCACCAGCAGCTTTCATCAGGGCGGCTTCTTTAATGACATACGACTTACCGGTTTGCTGGGTTATCCAGGAAGCTGTATCGGCAAAAACACGGGGGTGAATTACAGCGTTGAGGGCCGTTAATCGTTCGGGATTTCCAAACACCTGTGAAGCCACCCAAGCCCGATTATAGCGCCCCGACACATCATAGGCTTCCGGTCCAAGCACGCGTTTAATATCTGCTTTCAGGATTGGGTCATGTTCGGTTAGCCATTTGGCACGTTCATCGGCTTCGTATACGGGAATACCTAATGCCCGAAACACTTGACAAACAATGGTTTTTCCAGAGCCTATTCCACCTGTGACACCGATCTGAAGAGGTGATTTCATAAAGCGTAAATCGGAGCGCAGAGTCGGGGTGAAAGAGCGATAGAGTGAAGCTGGGTAAGTTCCCTATTCGCTCTATCGCTCTTTTACTCGCTCAGTATTAAGTTTGAGTTGTGGAGAGAGCAGTTCGCCAACTTCGAAACTAACAGCCACGCGGTCGGCACTCGTGTGAAGAAGCGGGTGGCGAAGTTGATTTAGCGGAATCTCATCGTCGTAGTTATCGGAAATACGTTTCCGGGGAATCTTTACCCACAATGTATCGGGCAAACCACGTACCAGTCTGGCGGGGCCATCGACCTCAATATTTCGGGGAGTTAAGTTGATCACACTGGTTACCACGAAAGGAGGAAGCATATTGATGTGCAAACTATCGGCTTTTAACGGAATGGTTTTCCGCATTCGCCGATCGAAATGTACATCGAGCTTATCCGATACAACGTAATTGATATGAAGCTTTTTAATGTGTTCGGCTAATGCGGCTGTTAACAAAGACGTATTGATGGTCGTTGCCTGAAGTGGTGCCTTTATTGTATAGGTTACAGGTTCAACCCGGAATGGTAACCACGTATGCCGCAATAAACCCCAGCCATCGCTCGACACATTGACCCGTACCGTTTTAGGCAAAGGGGTCGTTGGAATGTAGAGCGAATCATTGTATATAAACCGTATCGGATAGTCAACATTGAGCGTGTAGCCCGGCTTATTAAGCGCACTCAAAAACCAGAATAACGTTGCGGCTAACAGGCAGAGTAGCAACTTCGTTGGCTGAAATGATTTGGTATCGGGTGCGTGTGTATTCACAGGATCAATGCAATAACTATAGTGAGGGCAGCACGTTCATTTATTACACTCGTTTACGTACTGCCCCTCAATATACTGTATTCGAAATTACTTCTTCTCGTCATCTGGCTTAACACTGGCTTCCCGCGAGATGGACGTGCGTTCGAAAGTCAGTTTGGTACCTTTATCGACTTCGAGCGTAACGGTGGCGGCTTCTACCGAAACAACTTTGCCGTGCAGCCCGCCAATAGTGACCACCGTGTCGCCTTTTTTGAGGTTGTCGATAAATGACTTTTGATCTTTCTGCTTCTTTTGTTGCGGACGAATCATGAAGAAGTAGAAAATACCAATAATACCCACCCAGAGCAACACATTATAAATCATGGATGTGTTGGAGCCGGCCGGAGCCTGTAATAAAATTGAAAGCATGGTCTTGTTAGGTTAGTTACGATTTTTTAGCGGAGTCAGGTTTTGGATTGACCATCGCTTTAAATTGAAGATCGGTCATTGCGGGCTCCGTGTTGGCAAAGATGGTAATGGTTTTGTTTTGCTGCCCCATTTTGCCCCGACTATTGAATCGAACGCGTACCGACGACTTTTCGCCCGGTGCCACGGGCTGGCGGGGCCATTCGGGCGTGGTACATCCACAGGATGCCGTAATATTGTTGATAATCAGAGGGAATTCGCCGGTATTGGTGAATGTAAACACATGATCGACGGTGTCGCCCTCGGTAAGCGTACCGAAGTCATAAATACCTTTCTCGGCAAATGTAATTTTCGGCATTTTTTCGGAAGCCACTTCTTTTGAAGCCTCCCCTTGTTTTCGATTGTCGCAGCTAATCTGCCCAAACCCGACGCCAACCGTAATGGCTACCAATAGCCAACTTCTGAGGTGCATTTTTGTATGGTTTACGATGAAGCGTTTTCCATTGATGAATGCTATAAATGAAAAACGCTTCATCGATTTTTCTTATGCGTTCTGTTGCTTAATCTGGGCCATCAGTCGGTCTACATCTTCGAGCAGCCGTTCCGCTTTTTCGCGGGCATCGTTTACGACGCGCTGGCCCTCATTCTTCGACGAGTTTTCGGGCTGATCGATTGAGCCACCTAAGTCCTGAAGCAATGCATTGATCTGCTCTCTGTATTTCGACAGGCGGAACGAGAGCCGATCGCGGGTAATTTTGCCCTTATCGGGCGCATACAATAAGCCAAATAGTGACCCGACAGCTATGCCTGTCACTAAAAACGTTAAGTCACGACCAAGTCTATTCATTTCTGTGGAGTTTTCGGGTTTCGATTTCGGTTTTCGGCTCTCAATGGGTTACTATATCAATACAGTCTGCCATTGAAACTGAAAACCATAAACCGTAAACGCATAACCATAAACTATTTATTGTCCAATAAGCCTCGTCCACTTTTGCGCAAATGACCGGATGCCTGCAATTTTTCGGATAAATTGTCTAAAATCCCATTGACAAACTTACCGCTTTTAGGCGTACTATAGGCCTTTGCCAGCTCAATATATTCATTAATCGTAACTTTGACTGGAATGTTTGGAAAACTCATTAATTCGCAAACCGCCAGTTTCAGAATGATTTTGTCGATCATCGCTACCCGTTCCATATCCCAGTTCTGGAGCTGTTCGGCCAGGAGTTGCTCGTACTCAGCGTCGTTCTCCAGCGATTTCTGAAACAGTGTATTCAGGAAAAACTCATCTTCTTCCCAGTCGTCGGTCAGTGGTTCGAGCTGTAAGCCTGTTGCGCTCTGCACCGATTTTAAGGTACGGATAGCTAACCCCCGGACTACTTCACTGTTCTCGGTCCAGCTCAGGTCAATCTCGGCCAGGTGATCCCGGATCGTATCGTGCTTGAATATCAGCGTTCGCAACACGTATTGTGCCAAAGCCTGATCTTCGTCGGCTGTGTGCGTCTGCTGGCTGCAATAGGCTCGGTAGGTTTCGTCGGTTTTCAGCGCTTCACGCAGCGCTTTCCGAACGAACGGCTGATCGTCGGCCCAGGAAATGTTGTGTCGAAGAACTTCATTTTTCAGGGGTTGATGGTTCGCCAACGCCTGTATAACCGTGTTGTCGGCAAAGTCCGACTCGAACGGGAATGGGGTCTCGTCGGGGTCACGGTAGGGGCGTTCGCGATCAATACGGGCTGCACGGGCCAGTTCGGGTAATAGCAGCATGACCCGTAGATAATCGTCGTATATACCATTGACCTGCGTGATCATCAGTTGAGCCATATGCTGACGATCTTTCTTGGTCCGACTTTGGTAAAAGACAAAACCGTCGTTGGCGGCTTTCAACACTTGTCGGGGAGCATCATCGTCCTGGGCAGGTTGACCAGTTTTAATGGCTTCTTCAAAAAGCGCACTGGCCAGTTTTCGGTAGCCTTCGAGTTGCCGCTTATTCTGCGGTTGCATCGAGTTTAGGTCGGGTTGGAAGAGTTCGTTGATGCCGTCGAGGGCTAGTTGTTGATTGGAAAATTCGGCCTGCCGAAGTGCGTATAACGCCTGCATGACCTTTATTCGGAGTAGTCGCCTGTTGAGCATCCGCCTAAATCTTAAATTCTACCGATATTTTAAAGAACTGAATATGGGTGCAAAAGTACGACTTTTTTAGGCAAGGTGCAAGGAGCGCGGTGCCTGGGGCGGGGAGCAAGGGGCGTAATGTGTGGCAAGCGTTCTATAATAACTCTCCTGGCATCTTGCTCCATGCTCCTCGCTCCCTACCCCACGCACCCTGCTCTTTGCAACTTTTCCGAAGGCTGAGCCGTTACGAAAAAAATGCTGTTTGGTCTCTGTGAAAGCTCTTTCCTATCTTAATAAATACCTTCTTAAATACAAGTGGTACCTGATTCTGGGGACGATTTTTACGGCGGTCTCCAATCTGTTCGGCATTTTTCCGGCGCAACTGGTTCGGTATGCGCTTGATCTGGTCCGCGAAACGCTGGATGTCTATTATCTCTATGATGGTTCCCCATTGCAATCGGGGCTGTACGAGATATTTGGGACGAGCATTTTGCTGTTTGGCGTGCTGACGTTGGTCATGGCCCTCATGAAAGGCTTCTTCCTGTTTCTGGTTCGGCAAACGCTGATTGTGATGTCGCGGCATGTGGAGTATGATCTGAAAAATGAGATTTACGAACACTACCAGACCTTGCCGCTTAGTTTTTATCGCCAGCATAACACGGGCGATTTGATGGCCCGTATTTCGGAAGATGTGAGTAAAGTGCGGATGTACATAGGGCCAAGTATCATGTACGGTTTGAACCTGATCGTGCTATTTATACTAGTGATCAGCTACATGGTGAGTATCAACGCCCGCTTGTCGCTCTATGTGCTGTTGCCTCTGCCGGTTTTGTCAATAGCGATTTACCTGGTTAATAACATAATTATTCAACGGTCCGAGGAAATTCAGAAGAGCCTGTCGCGGTTGTCTACCTATGTGCAGGAAGCGTTTTCGGGTATTCGGGTGTTGAAATCGTTTGTGCAGGAAGCCAATTCGGCCGCCAAATTTGAAATTGAAAGTGATGAGTATCGGGCAAAATCGCTGGGACTGACGCGCGTCGATTCATTGTTTTTTCCGATGGTCGCCATCCTCGTCGGGCTGAGTAACGTGCTGGTCATTTATGTGGGTGGTCAGGAAATTATTGCAGGGCAACTGACACCGGGCAACATCACCGAGTTTATCCTCTACGTAAATATGCTGACCTGGCCGGTGATGGCGCTGGGCTGGACAACTAGTCAGACCCAACGGGCAGCGGCTTCACAACAGCGCATCAACGAATTCCTGACGATCAAAACCGACATCGTATCGCAGAAAAATGTTGAGCACACGATACAGGGTGAAATAGAATTCAAAAATGTCCGGTTTGTTTATCCTGATTCGGGCATTACGGCCATTAAAGATTTCTCCATGCACGTTCGGGCGGGCGAAACGGTGGCTATTCTGGGTACAACCGGATCGGGTAAGAGTACGCTGGCAAACCTGCTGACCCGCATGTACGATGTGACGTTTGGCGAGATCAGGGTTGATGGTATTCCGATCAAAGACTACAATCTGACGTCGTTACGCGGACAGATGGGCTATGTGCCGCAGGATGTATTTCTGTTTTCCGAGACCATCAGCAATAACGTTCGCTTCGGCAAGCCCGATCTGCCACAGGAGCGCGTTGAACAGGCCCTCCGCGACGCTGATCTCTACCAGAACGTAATCGATTTTCCTGAGCAGTTCGACACCCGCGTGGGCGAACGGGGCGTTACCCTTTCGGGTGGACAAAAGCAGCGACTGAGTATTGCTCGTGCCATCGCCCGCGACCCCAAAATTCTGATTCTGGACGATTGCCTGTCGGCTGTTGATACGAACACCGAAAATATCATTCTGAATAATCTCCAGCGCATCATGGCCGACCGTACATCGGTCGTGATTTCGCACCGGGTTTCATCGGCCAAACTAGCCGACCACATCATCATGCTCGACGATGGCGAAATCATCGAGCAAGGTACACATGAGGAATTGCTGGCGCTAAATGGTGCCTATCGCGAACTCTACGAAAAACAATTGCAGACAGAAGAGGTTTAATAAGACAGTTTTTGGTTTCCAATTGACGGTCGGGCGGAGATAGTTTGGTATCTTCGCCCGATTCGTTTTTAGAGTAGTTGTTTAAACTAACCCCAGCGCCATAACCTGATTTCGGTGGCGGTCGATGTGGAAGCGCAGGAACTGGAACCGCTGCCGAATGTCTAGTGGGCCAGACAGCACATGGGGATGAATAATGGTTTCCAGATCTTCATCAGCCAGTGCGTTTGCCAGATCGGCTAGTGGCTGTTGTAGGCTATCCAGCGCCGATAGCCAGAACGCCAATGAACCCCCCATACGAGGAGCCGCAATGGCCGGAACCTGCTCTTTTTCGCGCCAGGTTCGGGCAACAATCTCATCGGCAGTTAAGCCCTTATTTACCAATTCGCCTTCCCAGATGGGTGTTCCCGCTTTTTGGGCGTGATAGGCCCGCCACATGCCCCAGATACCCCCATGCTCGGCCCAGTACAAATGTTCGGTGTTATCCACAGCATTCCATACATCGGGTGAGGGCCTCCATTGCGCCTGCTCTTCGGTTAGTTTACCTACTTCGGTTATGTATTGCGTGCGGGCTGCGGCTACTTCGGCTAAAAGCTGGTCGAGTTGAGGCATAAATATGTGCGTTCGGTTTACGATACAATGTACTCATTATCACATATGTGGCCCAAGCAATTGACTATCAATTGAGCAAAAGGTCATGATTGGGTCAGTCGGCCGTTATGCATAACACTTCGACCAGTACCTTACCGGGCGCTTCAACATAAAAGGACATGGTACCACGGCCCCCATAGTTGCGTGGCTCTTTCCCTACCGCAACACCATCTGCTTTCATGGTTTGATAAATTGCCATAACCTGTTCGGGGGTATCCTGTACAAAGCCTACGTGAAAATCAGTAGGGTACTGCGGAATTTCGTTTTTTGAGAAATTACTAATTGATAGAATAAATCCGTCCTGGTCTTCCAGAATAGCGATGACGTTATCGCCTTTTACTTCCTGGCATTGGAAGCCGAAATAGGTTTCAAAAAAGGTTTTGGTTTGTACCACATCGGGTACAGCCAGATTCAGATGTTTAAACGACATTGTGTTGGTTGATTGATTCGAAGTAATGATGGAACACAGATTTTTATGATCGATATGATTTATTATGATGAAGTAGCTTAAACTTTACTGCTCAGGCCAGAAATTGGGTTGTCATGCTGAGGAACGAAGCATCTTTGGTAGCTACTATAACTCCATCTACCGAAGATGCTTCGTTCCTCAGTATGACAAAAATGCATCTATTGGGGCTCAATTTGTAAAAGTTTAAAACAGCTTCGATATAAAACAGGTGCCCTGATAATCAGTGTGTTTTGAGTAGGAGATCATAATTAATCATAGTAATCATAAAAATCTGCGTTCTATCGATAAAAGCAAAATTAGTCATAATTGTTGACTAGTTAGTAATCATTGTTGACTATATATATTGAACGTATATTTGTTCCAGGAACACTTACCAGATAAGATGAAAAAAAAGAAATTAGAGAAGGAGTTAGCCGACCATATGCAGCATAACGACCGCAATTGGGGGCGGCTGATTGCTGTAGTGAAGCGTCTGTCTGATTTGTGGATGCAGCGAGCCATGAACGAGAAAACCGATATACCGTTCAAAACCTCCTTTATGCGGTTTTTGACGAATATCAGTCTGGAGGGTGTTACCAATCAGGAACTTGCCCGACGTGCCATGCAGCCTAAACAGGCGATGAGCCGGACAGTAAAAGAGATGGAAGCGGAAGGGCTAATTACCACCGAACGAAGCCAACGCGATGGCCGTAGTTCCAAAATCAGGCTAACCAAAGAAGGGCAAAAGCTGTTGCTAACGGCTAAAAAAGAACAGAAGAAGCTAACCGATACCTACAAAGCGCTGGTTGGGGAAGATAACTTCGCCATAGCCGTAGACGTGCTCTATCAAATCACAGCTTATCACGAATCCCTGAGCGAATCTGACGAGGACGGCGAGCGATTTTCTATTATTCAATGACCCACCAACCATAACTTTCGGGTTCAATCGTAACGGCCAGTTCAACTTCATACTGCCGATTTAAGGTGTACGGTTGTGCCTTTCCCTCTCCTTGTCTGATCCGGGCTGTCTGACGAAGACCCGTGTAATATAAGGGAAGTTTTATGGTTCGCGTCATTCTGGTTTTTAGCGGATTGTATAGCATGACCAGCCCTTTTTCTTTGCCTGTTGGATTCACATGCAGGATGCCATCCCAGTCGCGGCCATCGGGTCGGCGCAGGTGAATCAGATCGGCGTTCAGAATCAGGCGGTACTTTTTATACCAGTCGATTACGCGTGTTACGGTTTGCTTCGTCGTTTCGGTATCGTACAGCCGAGGTCCCCGATAGCAAGCCTGAACCCCCGCGCCATAATATTGCATCATGAGTTGTTCGTAGTCGGTCAGATGTTCACTAAGTGGTTCCAGAACGGCTTCAGGCCCACCACCCTGGTATTTGGTAAGCGGCACGAACCCCCAGCTCATGGTGGCTGTTTTTTCCCAGGTTCCGTCGAAAATATTCTGTCGGTTCAGGAGTTTTTGCTGGTCACGTGAGAGGGAGAAATTGACTTCCCGATAGCCCAGGGCAATTTTGTTGGTACCATCCATGAAATACCAGTCAGGCGCGTTGATATAAACACCCCGCTCGTTCAGGAATCGGTAAAATCCCTTTTGCATCTCCATCTGCACCCATTGCGAATCGTCCAGACCTTTATGACCAGGGTGTTTGGTCGATGCACAAACATCGCCCGGATAGGGGCCATCGTGTTCGAGCAGATCGAATCCGGTTTCGGTAATGAATTTTTTCAGGCTGTTCAGGTAACGAATGCCCCATTGACTGGCCAGACAGGGTGCATGACCGAAAAATGCCCCTTTATCGGGTAGCCCGGTTTTGGGATCGATCACGTCGGTTTCGTCGTCGATTCGGCGGCTGCTGAAGAGCGAATAGCCGCCTAGTAAAATGCCTTTGCTGTGTGCATAATCGGCCAGGGCTTTAAATTTCTGAATGTTGGTCTGGCTCGTATCTTCCATATTGAGGCCACTGCCAAAACTCAGGATGACCAGTTCATATCCCGTTTGGGAACATTGATCGATTGCGTTTTTGACTACGGCCGGTTCGGTACTAACCAGGTGCATAAATATCGGATTCTGCGTCGTCCAGGGCGCAACAGCCTGATAAAACCGTCGACGAGCCAGTCCGTTACGTTCGCGGTCGTAGGAGTCGAGCAGTAATTCGTGGGTACGAATGGAGGTATAAGTTTGCGTGGGAGCCAGATCAATACCCACCCCGACAGTTGGGTACACTTCCAGCAGACAGGGTGTTTCGTAGTTATAGTTGACCTGCGATGTATAGAGCGAATCAGTATGCCAATGCGTGGCCTGATCGGACAGATCGTACCGCATGGCGTTGTTGAACGCAAAGTTGTTTTCTATGTAAATCCGCTGCGGTTTTTTCATCTGCTCAGGCTTCCCCACCACAGCCGACTCTTCTTCGGGAGTTGCGAGTACTTCGCTGATGATCTGATTAATATGGATGGGTACCCTTGATTTATTGTCGAGCGTTACCCATTTGCAGAGACTGGGAATACCGTCGTAGAGCGCATAGTGGACTGTTACGTCGAGGCCGTTCAACTCAGGCGAATTAGCGGTAAAAACCAGTTGTAATTCCTGACCCGTTGGCTGCTGTCGGTTCATAGTCCAGGTCCGTGGCTGCCAGTTTAGGTAAGCCTTTATGGGGGCTACAGTAAAGGATTTGAACTGGAAATCAGTTGGATTGGCCGTAAATTGATCGACCCATTCTTCGAGCAGATACGCATGCTCTTTCTGGCCATAAAGCCCGCCAACCCGATACGTTTTGCCGTTAAGAACCAATAGGGCTTCGGGCCGGACTGAGCGGACAAACTGCTCACCTGTCGTCAGATTTTTATAATCGACAGTAGCCAGATTGGGGCTGATTCGGAACCGACGTGTAATTAATCCGTTCGATAGAACCAGATCTTTCCCATTATTGGCCTGATAGACGCCTGCTTTCTGCGTAACGGGTGAAATAAGCCAGTCGGCTGTAAAGGCGTTGGCTTGATAGACGGGTAGTTTCTGGGCTTGGGAGAATCCAGCAGTGACCAGTAGACAGCAATAGAATGTGCAGAAAAGAAATCTCATCCAATTGAAACGTTTGACAGATGCGCACCAACAGGTAAGATAAAGCAGAACGTGTAGGTTTTTCTAATCGCCCAGCATACAGGATTAGCAGGCTCGTCCGCAATGCAACTGCGGACGAGCCTAGGAGAGCGGAAACTAGCCCGCAATGGATTGGTAAACGGACAGGTATTGCTGAGCAGTTTTCTCCCAGCCGAAGCGGGCGGCATTTTTTAAGATGGCTTTCTGATGGTTGGAACAGGTGGACGCTTTTAGTCCTTGCCGAAAGGTTTCCTGCATGGCCTCGGCGTCGAAGCTGGGGAAGTAAAAGGCTGCCTCGCCCCCCACTTCGGGTAAAGATGTAAGGGGCGATAGGAAAACAGGCTTACCGAACTGCATGGCTTCGATTACGGTGAGGCCAAAGCCTTCGGCCAGTGAGGGGTGTACCAGGGCTTTGCAGTGTTGCAGATACCAGATTTTAGCCGCTTCCGACACCATACCCGGCAGATGCAGCCGGTCAGTAACGCCTAGCTGCTGTGCCTGTTGCCACATGGCAGTTACGTAATCAGGGTCGTCGTGACAGCCGATGACAATCAACTCCAGATCTGGATTCGACTGGAGTAGAGGCAACAGCACATGGAAATTCTTCTTTTTATTCAGATAGCCTATGCCCAGCATAAATTCCCGGTTGGGCTTGTACTGGCTAGCATCGGCTTCTATAGAATCGGGTAGTTTACTGACCCCGTTATGGATAACATGAACAGGTTTATCGCCAACCTGGCAATTCGTCAGTACATCGTTTTTGGTGAATTCCGATATACAGATAATCGCGTCGCTCTGGTCGATCAACGATTGAGTATGAGCTAGACTTTTTTGTTGAACCTCTTCGGGTTTACCTTCGTGCAGTACATTCAAATCATGAATAGTTAGCACGACTTTCAGGTGTGGAAATCGCTTTTTGTCGGGCAAAATTCGTCCCGACTGAAACGGCGCATGCCACACCCGACACTTGAGCAGAAACGGCTGAATCAGTTTATGCCACTTCTGCTCAATCAGGTGATACGGCTTTGGATGAAGCGACAGCTTTTTACGAGGAGGTAAATACATCCTCATGTGTGGCTGATCGGTTTCCACCAGTAATTTATTGATATGCTCGCCCAGATTCTGGCAATAGTGATACAGGCCAGAATGGGGGAATTTCATCAGATTGCAGTCAAAAATAATTCGGGACATAAGCCTAAAAAGAGGATTGAAATAGGGCCGCACAATCGCTTTTTTGCGTTTTATGCAACATTTACCCCGCTCAACCCGTACCGTTAATACTAAACCCTTCGTTGCACCACCTACACCTTTTCTCGCAGTTTCTTACTGAATTGCCTCAATCAGAGAGGCTAGGGTTTGTTCGAACAGGCCGCAAAACCTGCTTATTGTTCGTATAACGCCAAGAGTAGGCTGTCAGTTATAAAATAGTTCAACCAGTATCTCAACGTTAGGAGGGTTTATCATATGATGCGTGTCGTTTTTGATTGTGAGCGGATGAAGTATGTCAACACGGGGCTTTACTATTATTGTCTGAATTTGGGTAAGGCTTTGCGGGATACAATGAGTCGTGAGGAGCTGGCCGTTTTTATTCCAGACCACCTTCGGGCCACATTTGAGCCAACAACAGCCTGCATTGCCCAGCACTCGCTGCAAAAGTTTCTGATGCCATCGGTGAGTCAGTACAACATTTGGCATAGTACCTATCAAAGCTCGCAGTATCTACCCCAGCGCAACAGAAAAATCAAGGTGTTACTGACGATTCATGACCTTAATTTTCTGCATGAGGACAAACCGGAGCATAAAAAAGCGCGTTGCCTGGCTCAGTTGCAACAGAACATTGACCGGAGCGATGCCATCGTTTGCATTTCGGAGTTTACCAAAAAGGACGTACTGGCCCATTGTGATACAAGAAATAAGCCGGTTTATGTGATTTATAACGGTACTAACCGATTGCATCAGCCCGTATTGATGCCTCGTTCGTATCGGCCCAGAATCCCGTTTTTATTCAACGTAGGAGTAATTACCCGAAAGAAAAATCAGCACCAGATTCTGCCGTTACTGCAAAAAAATCCTTCCCTTGAGTTGATTCTGGCTGGGCGCCATGAGGATAAGGATTATGCGCATTTCCTGCGGCAACATGCCTCGGAGCTACGGGTTGATGATCGGATGCATCTGGTCAATGAAATTACGGAAGAAGAAAAATCGTGGTATTACCACAATTGTCAGGCTGTGGTGATGCCTTCCCTGGCCGAAGGTTTTGGCTTGCCCGTGACGGAAGCTATGTCGGTAGGGAAGCCTGTATTTTTATCGAGACACACAGCGCTGCCTGAAATTGGGAAAGACCTGGCGTTTTACTTCCAGGACTTCGACAATATGCATCATGATTTTATGATGGGTATGCAGCAGTATAAACGGGCAGGTAACGAGATGAAGGAAGCTCTGAAGGCATACAGCGCCCAGTTTAACTGGGAGGATTCGGCCCGAAAATATATGAATGTGTACCGATCACTAGTATAATTAATTGAGTGAATTAGCGATTGAGTGATTGAGCGAAAGCGACACCATAGGCAAGCAGCAATAAGTTTATACTGCTTTTATATGACCCCTTCGGGGGAAAACGTTTATAGGCGAGGTGGATTTCTTTGTTTATGCACTCAATCGCAAATAGAACCGCACTGAATGAAGATTTATAGGCGGCTGATGGCATACGCCCGGCCTTATGGAAAATTTGTTGTCCCATTTTTTGTGTTCACCCTTATCGGGGTGTTTTTCAACGTATTTCAGTTTGCGCTGATCATTCCGTTGCTAAATTTTCTGTTCGATCCGATCAACACGGCCGATGCCGCCCGGTTTGCTTCAGCTCCTGAGTTTCAACTGTCGCCAGCGTATTTTAAAGATACGTTCTACCATTTCATTTATCAGTTCAAAACGACCAATCCTATACACGCGCTCTATTTTCTGGCAGGAATGATCGTGGTGTCAGTTGTGCTGACCAATCTGTTTCGGTTTCTGGCCCAGCGTTGTTTGCTAAACGCTCGAACGCTGCTTGTCAAACGATTGCGGGAGGCTCTGTTCGAAAAGATCAATTCGTTGCACCTGGGCTATTTTACCAAAGAGCATAAAGGTGACCTCCTATCCCGGCTGAACGGCGATGTCTACGCTATCGAAAGTGTAGCCGGAAGTTCTATCGAAGTGGTATTTAAGGAGCCATACCTGCTGATTGGCTATTTCGTGGCGTTGTTTGCGATTTCAGTAAAACTCACTCTGTTTACGCTGGTGATTATACCGATTTCGGCGGTTGGTATCGCGGCTGTGACCAAAAAACTCAAAAAAGAAGCGCAGGATGTGCAGTCCTCGATGGGGCGGATGCTGACGCTGATGGACGAAACCCTGCTCGGTATGCGGATTATCCGGTCGTTCAACGCAACGGGTTTCGTACTCAAACGCTTTAGTCAGGAGAATGATTTTTATCGGCAGGCGAGTCTGGAGGGGTTTAAACGTCGCGAACTGGCTCCAGCGTTTTCGGAGGCATCGGGAGTGTTTGTGGTGGCCTGTATTCTGGTGTATGGCGGTAGTCTGGTGTTAAGCAGCCAGAGCAATTTACAGGCTAGTTCGTTCATTGCGTTCATCGCTATTTTCTCGCAGGTAATTCGTCCCGCCAAGGCGATTGTGGTTGCTCTGACGAATATTCAACAGGGGCAGGCTGCGGGCGAACGCATCATTGAGCTGCTGGACAAACCCATCGAAATACAGGATAAACCAACGGCGCAGGAACTGAAAAGCTTCCGGCGAGACATTGTTTTTGATGATGTAAGTTTTCAGTATGGTGACAAACCCGTGTTGAAAAACATCAATTTCCGAATTGCCAAGGGGCAGAAAATAGCGCTGGTAGGGCCTTCAGGGGTTGGGAAATCAACCATTGCCGACCTGATTCCCCGATTTTATGAAGTAACGAGGGGCAGTGTAAAAATTGATGGCGTTGATGTTCGGGATTATACGATGGAGTCGTTGCGGCAGCAGATGAGCTTTGTTACACAGGAGATTATTTTATTTCACGACACGATTTTCAACAACATTGCCCTCGGCCGGCCGGATGCCAGTCTGGATGAGGTAATCGAAGCGGCCAAAATTGCCAACGCTCATACGTTTATCATGGATACCGAAGATGGCTACAATACCGTTATTGGCGACAGAGGCCTTCGGCTAAGTGGTGGTCAGCGGCAACGGTTAAGCATTGCCCGTGCTGTATTCAAAAAGCCCTCGATACTAATCCTGGATGAAGCGACATCGGCACTGGATATCGAATCCGAGAAATCGGTGCAGGAGGCACTAAACAACCTGATGGAAGGACGCACAACGCTTGTGATTGCCCACCGACTGAGTACTATTAAAGAGGCCGACGAAATCCTGATTATGGAAGGGGGGAAAATCATTGAGCGGGGTAATCACTACGAACTCATCAACAGCCAGGATAGCGTGTATAAACGACTGAATATGATGCAGGAGCTGGTTCAGTAAAGTGATAGAACACAGATTAGTATGATGATTATGATCTGTGTAAATCATAATCATCATACTAATCTGTGTTCTATTGAGTTACATAATTCACCGCCTTATCGAAACGGCTTAGCACTTTATCCCAGGTGTAATTTTGTTCGATGTATGCCTGCGCTTTTTCTCCCATTTTGTCCGAGTTACTGGCAGACAACTCCTGAACGGCTTGTTCAAAACGGTCGTATTCGGCAAATAAAAGACCTCCCTGGCTGAGTTCGATATGATCTTTCAGAATCTCGCATTTTTCATTGGCGATCACGGGTATGCCATAGGCAAAGCTTTCCAGCGTCACCATGGAGAGACTTTCATATTGCGAGGGAATCACCAGCGCTTTGGCTCCTTTCAGCAAGGCGACTTTTACGTCTTCGTCCACAAAACCGGCCGTGATAATGTCTGGATGCTCAGGAATGGTCATAAACGCCTGACCGACTAGCACGAGTTTCAATGACGATGGGTGAGCCTGTTTGTACTGAATAAAATACTCGAACAACATATCGCACCCCTTGGCTTCGGCAATCCGCCCAATATAAATCAGGTATGGTATATCGGTTTTTAGAATCGTAGCGGCTGTTTCGGTTGGCGGTATCTGTAAAGTTTCGATACCGACGCCGATCACATCATTGTAAATGGCTTCGTTTTTAAAGAACTGATGAACAAAGCGTTTTTCGCCTTCCGTAAGGAATAAAATGGCACGGGGTTTATGAAATACTGGTCGGAAAATAGGTATGTAAATGGGTGTTTCGTCGTGGGCGGTTGGAATGAAAATCGACTTGTGCGGAGCAACATTGAGACCGACGATGGTTGGATAATACAGATACGTAATAAAGATCAGTGCGTCGTATTGGTGGTGGTTGCGTTGTAGATAGGTGATCAAATCGGGTGCGTAAGGCCCCTGTGCTTTGGCCCATAACCAGCTATACCGCCGAACGGTTTTACCGACCAGCGCCCGCCCCCACATCCGAATCCGGCCAAAGCCTTCCCATTCTTCGGGCCGTGACCATTTCTTGATTTTATGCTCGGCTCGGGCACAGGCTTTTTCCTGTCGTTCGTATTCGGTAGCAAATCGGTGAACCCGGACTCCATTGATCGTTGTCGTTTCGGGCGGATACCAGTTGGCCCAGGTAATGTAGTCCAGTGCGCAACTGGTCAGTACATCCACTTCGTAAGTCCCAGCTAACCGTTCGGCCAGAATCCGGCAATAATATTCGGCTCCCCCATTAACTTCCAATCCATACCGTTGAACAATAAAGGCTATTTTTTTCATGTACTGAATGCTATCGAACTCAACCAGGCTGAATTAGTAACGTTTACGACTTCCGTCTGATTGTAGAAAGCGATTCTTGCCAGAAAGTGTTTTCGGGATTTAGTGGGATTAATACGAATAGTACATGCGTCGTGATAGCCGTCTTTTGGGCGGGAAGGTTTGAGAAACCTCACGAAGTCAGATTTAAGAATCTGACTTCACGGAAAAGGATTGGCCTTCACATTTCCGGAAAGCATTAGCAAGCACTAATCATCCAGTGCCTGATACACCAGCACATCAAATTTTCTGTCGAGTTCACCGCCGTAAGTAGTGCCCCACATCTGTTTCATCAGGACGATGGCAATTTTCTCTTTCGGATCAGCGATGTAGTGTGTGCTGAACGCACCGCCCCAGGCGTAGGTGCCAATACTGTTCAGGTCATTGTTATGCCCTTTTTCACCAACAACCTGGAAGCCCAGGCTAAAGTAGTTGCCGGGGTCTGGAAACAGCGTGCCGGTCTGATTGCTTTGCGTAAACAGGTCGATACTTTTACGGCTCAGGAATCGCTTGCCATTGTAGACGCCATTGTTCAGTAGCATTTGTAGAAAAATAGCGTAATCATAGGCTGTACTGGATAAGCCACCACCACCCGAATAGTAGGTTTTGGCACCCATAATTGGGTAATCGGGATCGACGGGGAGAGTTTTGAGGCTGGAGGTTTTGACCAGCTTTTTCTCTTTGTCTTCCGAATACAATTTCACCAACCTGTCTTTCTTGGTGTCGGGTAAGTAGAAGAAAGTGTCTTTCATGCCCAGTGGTTCAAAGATACGCTTCTCGAAAAACTGCGCCAGACTTTGACCCGACACGACTTCGACCAGATAACCAAGCACATCAATACTCAGGCCGTAGGTCCATTTTTCGCCGGGCTGGTGATTGAGGGGTTGTTTGGCCAGTTGCTTCACCATTTGTCCGAGCGTGTAATTCTGAGTCACGAAGGCATCGGGGATACCGCCCGCTTTGGTGTAAATAGCCCGCATCCGGGGATCGCTGGCGATGACGTTGTAATTGATTCCCGACATATGCGACAGCAAATGCCGAACGGTAATTTCCCGCTTGGCTGGTACGGTGGTATAGGTACTATCTTTTTCGTTGAATTTGTCAAGCACAACGGGTTTAGTAAATTCAGGGATGTATTTGCTGATGGGATCATCGAGCATTATTTTTCCCTCTTCGTGCAGCATCATAACGGCCAGCGACGTGATGGCTTTGGTCATCGACGCAATCCGGTAAATGGCGTCTTTAGCTAGAGGCTTATTGTCGTCGAGGTCCGATTTGCCAAAGGCTTTGTAATACACAATTTTGCCATCCCGAACCACAATGGCCGATGCGCCCGGAAAAGCTCCCTGGTCGATGTACGACTGAAGGAGCCCGTCGAGCCGGTTAAGTCGTTCCGACGAGAAACCCGCCGATTCAGGAGTCGCTGTCGTTAATTGTGGAGGATTTTGCTTTGTGGCAGTTTGGGCCTGCACAGACAGTGCTGTCAGCACGATCAGCGCCAGTGTGCGAAATGTAGATTGAAGATGCATAAAGTTAAAGAACTGTTTGATTTAGTGGGGGCAGGTTGCAAGAACCTGCCTCGTGAGGTTTCTCGAAACCGAGTCAGACATACCGTTCGGTTTTGAGAAACCTCACAAGGGCAGATTTAAGAATCTGCCCTCACCCTAGGCGCGAAAAGTAGATTGAAGATGCATACGGGTAAAAAGCCTTATTCCGTAACGGTTTAATTGTCAACGTTTTTTACGGTTGGGCGGTTGTCGTTGATTCGCTTTTCGTAAGTGATTTTAAACTTACTCAGGTCAGGTTTATAAAGGCGTTTGCGGCTTTGTTCATACTGATAGATCGTTTGGCCCAACTGGTACAGAAACGGGTGCCCAACGGTGTCGTACTCATATTTGTCGTCGTTCAGAATGCCATCGCTGTTTACATAAATCGTGGCCGTGAGCATGTATTCGACCTTATTTTTGAAATCCACCACATACGACGCATCGGTCAGGAAACCATAGGCCCAACCCACCTTGTTGAACACCCGGACATCGGTAGGCATCTGATGGTGCAGACTGTCCATAAAGAAAAATTTTACATAGCTATCGTAATACTGTTTGGCGTCGTATTTCGGATAATTTGTCTCGCCCGGATACTGCGACAGGTATTGGTAAACAAATCGATAGTCGTCATTAGTCAGGTTAAATCGTTGGTTGGGGGTAACCGATTCGGGAAACAGTACCGATTGCAAAATTTGCTGAAAAGCTTCCAGCGGAAATTTATTCCGCTCGGTGAAATTGAACGGCTCATGCACCAGACTATCCCGCATATAATAGCCTGTTCCAAGCCGGGCTTCGCGTCGGAAATCAAATGGGTCGGTATTAAAAGCCGCTGGCTGGGCATAAATCAAACGGCCATCTGGCCGAATAAACCGGATGGGATTGGTATGACGATTTTCGTCGGCGTTCATGCGGACAAATCGGTGGGTAATGCGCGTGTCCAGATACCCTTTGGCGTGTAGCGACCGATTGATTTCGCTTTGTCCGACAAACTCATACATACGGCTGTAGGGGTCGTTTTCACTCACCAGAAACGCTTTTTTAATGCAGTGTGCAATGGATGGATAGCCGCTCTCCGAAGTCGTATCTGTCCATTCTCGGGTTTGTTTGCTGTAGGCACTGTCGAACTGCATGGCGGTGTATTTGGTGACACCGGGTTTATTGAGCCGGTTCAGTTTTTCGAGCGAGAGCAGGGCTAGCGGCAGTTTTACGGTCGATGCGGGGTTGAAGTATTCGGTGCTGTCGACGCGAAAGTAGTAGTGTTTAAACGACGGCTTATTGGCTTTGTCACGATCAATCTGCGTATAGATAATTTGTAGCCGATAGGTGTCGGGATGCCGCATTACTTCCTTAAAAACAGCACTTTGGTTCGTTGCCAGTAACTTCGTCAGAAAAGCGTCCGTTCGGGGCTGCGCAAACGCAGTGAAGAGTGGGCAGAGAAAAAGGATCAGGATGAAGTGCTTCATAGGGATTACACCAATTCGTTTTTCGACAGGATTGACAAGATTTACAGGATGAATAGGGGTCGACAATGTGAATATGTCAGCAAAATCCTGTAAATCTTGTCAATCCTGTCGAAAAGAAATCATAGCACCAGTTGCTCGAACAGTTTGTCCAGCGTTTCGGCTGCATTGGTACACAAGCCGGGGTGTACAGGCGAAGTTTGCACGACGGTACTGCGGGTTGCTGTTAGCCAGCGAAATCGTTCGGCAATGGCTAGTTTCCCTATTGGGCCACCCTCAGCTTTGCCTGCGCAGATTCGTTCAAAAGCCTGTAGCCGTCCGGTTAGTTCGTCCAGGTCTAATTTCGCTGAAAATGCCTTAAGCCGAGCTTCATTCAGCGCAAATCGTGTTTGTAAAAAGCCCTGCCCCCGGCAGTAGACAATGACACCGACGTTCAGAAACTCCTGCCGCTCAACGCAGGGAACCACCCGGATAACGGCGTACTCAAACAAGTGCATTTCTGGCATTCTTCGCTTCGTTGACAAATAGTTCAGATGAGGCCAGTCGGTCCTCTAAAAAACGGGCGTATACCTGCCGCTGGTCGGAGGGGGAGTCTGTTGAGCCATTGTTCATCAGCCAGTCGTCGGGTATGAGTGATACAATGGCCTGGATATAGCCTAGGGTCAGTAGCTGCCGGAATTCGGCATCGACCGCATCCAGTTCGGTAGCCTTGGGCAGTAATACATGGTCTTTGATCTGGGTAAATGGTCGTCGGCTTTGCTCTGGCCAGGTAGGGCCGGTATGATGTACGTAGAGTGAAGCCCCATGATCGATCAGCCACAACTCCTTATGCCACATGAGCATGTTCGTGTTGCGGGCTGTTCGGTCTACATTCATCACAAAGGCATCGAGCCAGACAATCTGCGAAGCCAGCCGGGGCGATAAGTCGTTCAGAATCGGGTCGAAGGTTATAGCTCCCGACAGGTAATGAAGCCCCAGATTCAGCCCTTCACTCGCTCGTAGCAAATCCTGAATTTCTTCGTCGGGTTCGCTGCGGCCAAAGGCAACATCCAGATTGATAAAGACGATTTCCGGCACGCGGAGACCCAGTAATCGGGCGATTTCACCCGCAACCAATTCGGCAATCAACGCTTTGGTGCCCTGGCCAGCTCCGCGAAACTTCAATACGTACAAAAAATCGTCATCGGCTTCGACAAGGGCGGGTAGCGAACCACCTTCACGCAACGGCGTAACGTAGCGAATGACGTTGACTGTTCGAAGAGTAGGGGATGGGGTACTCACAAATACGTGGTTTAAAAAGATGGATAGCTAATTTATGTTTCTCGTTTAAAAGTCAATTCCCTGAATTATGAGATTATCGATGCTGTGTCGGAGTCAACGATGTGCGCCGAACAATTACGCATAGATTGTTAGAAAATTACCTGCAATATCATCATTCGGTCTGGGTTTGTAATCAGCCCAATGTGAATAGGTAAGGCAAAATTATGCTCTTAGTCTATGTATGTAGTAGTATATATTGTATATTTATCATTTACATCATCTTTTGTTTCAATTTACCGTAACGCACGTACTTTATGCAACGTTCTCAGCTCAAAGAATTTTATGGTTATGGGCTTATTGTCATCGCTTTACTAGCCGTACAACTTTACTCGGTTTATGTGGCCACAACAACCGACTTAGTGCTGACCTGGAAACATTACGCTGGCTTTGCTGCTACGTTACTGGCCATAGTTCTTTGGGCTGTTCGCAAGCCTGACTACTTGTTTTATGTGCTAGGTTTAACGCTCATTCTGGGTTACGAGAACCTGATCGGCTTTACGCCTACTCTCACGTTTACCTCAACTCGTTACTATGTCAACAACACAGCCCTGCCCGTTTCGTACCAGGATTTTTCGATGTATATGCTCATTATCTGGGCGTATATTGCTCATAATCGATTGCGGACAATGGCGATGAGTTTAGTTAAACGACGTGTTTAAAGCAGTAATGGGAGCGGGGAGTGAGTATCAGGAGAAAAGATGCGTTTGCAACTCCTGGTACTCACTCCCCGCTCCCAATACTTTTCTACCTACGCGTTCAACGACCAGCCTTCGCGGTATTCCCGCTTCACAAACTGGTTCGCTTCGTCGAAATTGGTGATCTTCATGTTTTTGCCATCCCAGGTCAATCGTTTACGGCCAGGATAATTAAAGCCTTTTCCATCGGCCTTGGGCGTACGAACGGTATAACTGCGAATCGCTAGGTTACCCATAAGAACCGATTCGGTTAGAGGGCCAGCAAAGTCAAAAGACGAGGTAAGCGCTTTATGCTCTTTGCTATTAAAACCCGCCTTACAGGCTTCGGTCCATAATACCTGGTGCCCATTTTCGGGCAGGGGCTTGGAGCCGTCGGCAGGCTTTGGTTTCGGATCACCTACTATTTTCTTGCCATCTTTGGTATAAAGCTTTGGATCTTCGCCATACATACCACAGACCAGCAAGCCTTTATCGCCGTGGATAAGAACACCATTTTCGCCATTTTCGGGCATTGGTTCTCCTTCAGGTAGCATATCCGGGCGGAAAGGTCGAATCCCTCCATCTTCCCAGATCATTTTTACCACCGATTTATTTTTAGCCGTTGCCGGGAATTTCAACTCCACGTGTGACGACGGTGGGCAACCTTCGGGAATGTATTCGGGCGTCCAGTCTTTAATGAATACCTGCCCAATACTGGTTTCAACTTCGGTTGGATACCCAAGGCCAAGTACGCGGAATGGCGTATCCATAATGTGGCAACCAATGTCACCCAGAGCACCAGCGCCAAAATTCCACCAGCCGCGCCATTTAAATGGGTGATAAGCAGGTGTGTAGCCAACTTTCTGCGCGGGCCCTAACCAGAGATCCCAATCCAGATCAACGGGAACCTGATCTACTGCTGCTGGCACAGGAATGCCTTGTGGCCAAACAGGCCGGTTGGTCCAGAGGTTTACAGTATGCACTGTGCCCAGAAGTCCTTTATCGAACCACTCCACCATTTGCTTCTGCTGCGGATTCGACGAACCCTGGTTCCCCATTTGAGTCACAACTTTGTATTTACGAGCTGCTTCGGTAAGCATCCGGGCTTCGTAAATATTATGTGTCAGTGGTTTCTGTACATACACGTGTTTGCCCCGCATCATGGCTGCCATTGCGACAACAGCGTGGGTATGGTCGGCTGTTGATACGGTTACGGCATCAATAGTTTTTCCTTCTTTATCCAGCATCTCCCGGAAGTCCTTATAGCGTTTTGCATTCGGATGCTTGGTAAAGTTTTCCTTCACGCGGGGTAGTCCCCAGTCTACATCGCACAATGCTACGATGTTGTTAGCCCCGTTGTTATACGAATTATTGGTATCGCTAAACCCTTTACCACCAAAGCCAACACCGGCAATGTTGAGTTTATCACTAGGGGCAATAAAGCCTTTACCGCCCAGAACATGGCGCGGAACAATAAAAAATCCCGCCGTAGCCAAAGCGCCAGCCTGTAAAAACTTGCGTCGGGTTGTTGCGCCCTCGCTATTCTGGCTGGGCGTTGAGTTGTCTGATAGATTCATAAAACAGATATAAACAGATTCAGTAACTATTGAGTGTTGGTTATCAGGTTAGAACGATTGGCTCAACATAACGCCCCGATAACTAAAACCACATTCATAAACCAGGCTTATTAATGTCAGATTCTATACGTAAAGAAGCAGCTTGAGCTTTTTTACCCCTATACCAGCCGGATTCTTATTTGGGTTCGTCTTCATCAATGGCCCAATAGACTACTTCTACCAACAGAACCCTAGTATATATACTGCTCAAGCGTGCATATAGCCTATTTGAAGACCGATAGTTAATGCAAAATTCTAAACCGCTCCGTTTAACATTAGTTAAGAAAGGATTTACCTATCAACCAATTAGATTTGGCTCCTTTGAATTCTTGAGTCGATGGTTACTAAAAAAAGATGGTTTAAGAGAGCATGGATAGGGCTAACCATTCTTCTACTATACATTGGGATTTATCTATTCCTCTACGTCGGAAAAGATGAGCAGATCAATCGGTATCGATCAACGCCATTGCCGGATGCGTTTCGCTACACATTTTCTCAACACTTTGAGGAGCTAACCATTCAAACTCCGAAAGCAGGTTCGTTAAATGCCTTGCTCTTTAAGGCTCCTCAGGCTAAAGGGGTGGTCTGCTTCTGGAAAGGTAACGGAGGAAATTTAGCCAACTGGGGCGCGATAGCGCCAACCTTTCTTCAATTCAATTATGATGTATTGATCTCCGACTATCGACAACATGGTAAAAGTAAAGGAGCTATCAGTTTAACCAATTTCTACAGTGATGCCCAAACGGTTTATGATTCCTTAGCCCATCGCTACCCACCAGACGAGATTGTGATTTGCGGCTACTCCTTAGGTGGCCGGGTGGCTGCGCATCTGGCGGCTTCGAACCGACCTAAGTTCACCATACTCATCGATCCTGCTTCGGCTGGTGGTGATTTTAGTGATCGCTTTACAGATCTGGTTTATTTTCCATTGCCGTCTGTGAATGGATTTACTTTTCATACTGAAGAAGATGTGCAAAAAGCTTCTCGTCCAGTGGTAATTATCAGTACGGATAACGTCCACAGCACTGCGTACAAGCTCCAACCGTACACACATACCAAAGACCAGTTTGTCGCCGTGGCCGGGGCTACGCATGAAACAATACTGACATATCCTCAGACTAAGCAAATCCTTGAACGTCTTCTCATGAAGCCTTGATCGATAATCGTTAACCATGTTTAAAAACAACGAAGCCCGTTCAGGATCCTGAACGGGCTTCATCACGAATGACTCGTAATCAGTTAATTACTTCTGGAAAGATCCAAATACATAATCCCACATTGGTGACGACACACCGTAGTTACTTTCTGGATTCTTATAGTGATGGACACTGTGGTTTACCCATAACTGCTTGAAGAAATTCTTCGGCGGTGCATAGGCATGTACGATGAAGTGCGTAGCCAGATACCCCGAATAACCCACTAGAAAACCAGGAAAGAAGGCATAAGCGGCCTCACCCATCAACAGGAAAAACATGCCAAAAAAGAAGGCTGCAACAAAAACAGCTAGTGCAGGTGGCATAGCCAGCCGGGTCTTATCTTTCGGATATTCGTGGTGAACACCATGAAATGTGTACTGTATTTTAGCACGGCTCGGTGTTGTGGGAGCCAGATGATACAGATACCGATGCAAAATGTACTCGAACAGGGTAAACGAGAACAATCCAACTACAAAAAGGCCACCAATTGTCCAGTTGCCCATATCCGTATACGTAAACGCATACCAAACCAGAAAGGCTGATAAAATCAGCCACATCGAAATAGGCACCATAATATGCGTTCTCGACAAAGCCTCTAAAATTGGATTGTCGAATAGCTGTTTTGTGCCACTATTCTTGGGCCGGGTTTTTCCATGCCCTGCCATTGTCTGTAACTTCTCTTTTTCAGATTCCATAGAGTCGTACTCAGTTAACACCACAAAAATAATAGGAAAACCCGTTCATTAGCCCCGATTCAATAGTAAAATAAGTTTACCATCTTGGTTATGTCCTAACTTCCACCTGATCGGAAAGTTTTTCCTGCATGGCCTTTACATCGCCTTTTGGTAGCTTAGGCTTTATGATAAGACGTAATGAGTTACTGTAAGTCAGATAGTTGACCATCCAGTTTAGGAAAATAAATAAACGGTTTTTAACGCCTACAATCGACATTAAGTGAACAAAGAGCCAGGTCAACCAGGCGAAAAATCCTTGAAATTTTAAATACGGCAGGTCAACCACAGCTAATCCGCGGCCAATAGTAGCCATTGTTCCCAGATCGTTATACGTAAACGCTTCAGGTTGCTCGTTGCGTACCCAGTGGAGTAGATTTTTTGCCAAGTGCCGCCCTTGCTGAATAGCAGGCTGAGCTACTTGGGGGTGCCCGTTCGGCCATTTCTCTTCCGTCATCAAGGCTACGTCGCCGATGGCAAAGATGTCGGTAAAGCCCTGAACCTGACTATATCGATTTACCAGCACACGCCCTCCTCGCCCCAGTACGTCAGGCGGTAGGCCTGCTAATGGATTGGCTTTTACCCCGGCAGCCCAGATGAGGTTGTTTGTACGGAGCGTTGAGCCGTCATTCATTGTCACAATACGTCCATCGAAATCTTTTACCCGGGTATTGAGCTTCACAATTACGCCTAACTCCTGTAAATAGTTCAGCGAGTGCTCCTGGGATTGTACCGACATAGGACCCAGCAACTCTCCGCCCGATTCGATGAGGAAAATATCCATCATCTTAAAATCCAGTTCTGGATAATCGACGGGTAACACTGTTCTCCGCATTTCGGCCAACGTGCCACAGAGTTCCACCCCAGTTGGTCCTCCGCCTACTACGACCACATCCATCAACCCTTCTCGCTCATCCTGCGTTTCAACGCTGAGGGCATCCTCAAAATTCTGAAGCATTCGGTTTCGCAGCGCAATCGCTTCCGACACTGACTTCATGGACAATCCTTTTTCAATTATATTCTGCTGATTGAAAAAGTTAGTGTCGGCCCCGGTAGCCATGACCAGATAATCGTACGTGACAGGACCAAGCTCTGTGTCAACAGTTTTATCGGCCGTACGAATGCCCGTTACCGTTGTTACCCGGATGTGCACGTTTTTACAGCCACCAAATACGGCCCGTAACGGGAATAATATGGAGTTGGCTTCCAGTCCTGCCGTTGCTACCTGATAATAAAGGGGTTGGAATTCGTGATAGTTCTGTTTATTGATAAGAACTACCTGAAACTCTTTTCGATGCGATAATTTTCGAGCTAGTTTAAGCCCGCCAAAACCCGCACCGACAATAACGACACGTTTGCGATCCGTTTGGGGTATGTTTGGATTCATGGGTATCTGTTTACGGATTATAGTCTTGATCTTCGATGGTTGATGCGTCTCTAATTCTCACATCGGCTAACGAAAACCGAAACTGGTAACCCTATTAACTAACCAGCGGTTTCACTTCCTGCAAAACACGCTCATAATACGCTTCGTACCGGGGCAAGATACGGGATAACTCAAACTCTTTAGCCCTTGCCAGGGCATTTTGTTTGAACGTTGGCAGATGATTATCGTCAAGTATATACAAGGCATTTCTGACCATGTCCTCCACATCGCCAACCGGGCTTAGAAATCCTGTTATACCATGTAGGTTCAACTCAGGCAATCCACCCGCATTCGACGTAATCAGCGGTACCTCACAGGCCATGGCTTCCAGAGCAGCCAATCCAAAACTTTCGTTTTCGGAAGGCATAATAAACAGATCGGCAACCGACAGAACTTCTTCAACCTGATCGAGCTTTCCCAGAAAGCGTACCTGATCGTAAATACCCAGATCACGCACAAGCCGCTCAATACGGGCTCGCTCGGGTCCATCGCCTACCAGCAATAGCTTGGCAGGAATGCCCTGTTGAATGTGGTAAAAGGCCATCACGGCATCGTCGATACGTTTCACACGCCGGAAGTTGGAAGTATGCACAATCAACTTTTCGCCATTGGGGCAAATCGCTTTTTTGAAATGCTCCTTCTGCTGCCGTTTGAACCGATCCAGATCAATAAAGTTTGGAATAACTTCAATTTCCCGATGGACCTTGAAATGCTTGTAGGTATCCTGCCGCAAATCTTCCGACACCGACGTAACACCATCCGACTCGTTGATACTAAATGTAACAACGGGCTCGTAGGAAGCATCCTTACCGACCAACGTGATGTCCGTTCCGTGAAGCGTCGTTACAACAGGTACAACCCGCCCCTGCGAACGAAGAATCATTTTGGCCATGTAAGCGGCCGATGCATGGGGAATGGCGTAATGAACATGTAATAAATCAACGTTCTCGTTCTGAACCACATTGACCATTTCACTCGCCAGCGCCGATTCATACGGAGCATACTGGAAGAGTGGGTATGAGGGTATATTTACTTCATGATAAAAAACATTTTCGTTGAAAAAGTCGAGTCGAGGTGGTTGCTGGTAGGTAATGAAATGAATCTGGTGACCATTTTTGGCTAACGCTTTACCAAGTTCGGTAGCCACCACGCCACTGCCCCCAAAAGTCGGGTAGCACACAATGCCAATTTTCATGCGCAAGAGAACGAGTTTGTCTCTCAACAACAAATGGATGCAAAAAGAATCCCATTGGTGATGAAGGATATATAAAAGAAAATGAATGAACGATTCGATAGGGTTAACAAATAACGTCTGGCTGCTGTTTTTTACAAGTCCCCAGTGCAGCGATTCGGCAATGATAGCGTCTTTATATCGCCACAGGTTAGTTAGGTAATGTTCATTGGAAGAGTTTATCACTCTTTCATCTAAAAGCCTTAATTTTGATTCAAATAACTCATCATGCTTGCGCGTCAACAGGCTACTTTTTCTGCGTTTACGTTCGGTTTTTTGCGGCTCATCCGGCTGCAGAATCTGTTGATCGTTGTGCTGATGCAGGTAATGGCGCGTCTGTTTTTAGTGGGTCCCCGTCAGGAGGGCCTACAGCTTCTGATCGATCCCGGTATCTGGCTACTCTGCCTATCGACGGTCTGTATTGCTGCGGCAGGCTATATCATCAATGATTATTTCGATGTTAAAATCGACCTGGTTAATAAGCCTGATCGAGTCATTATCGGGCGGTATTTGAAACGCCGGGTGGCTATGGGTGTACACCAGGTTTTGAATGTGATTGGCTGTCTGATAGGGCTCTATTTGAGCAAATGGGTGTTCCTGATTGATGTAGTTGCTGTTACATTATTGTGGTTTTATTCGGCTCTGTTCAAACGCCAGATGCTGATTGGTAATATCGTCATTTCCTTCCTGTCAGCCCTTTCGCTGCTGGTTATGGCCATCTATTATCGGCATAATACCGATCTGGTGTTGATGTATGCCCTCTTTTCGTTTGGTATTTCGATTATTCGT
The DNA here is from genome assembly GCF_001898575.1 of Spirosoma sp. 48-14. Taxonomy (GTDB): domain Bacteria; phylum Bacteroidota; class Bacteroidia; order Cytophagales; family Spirosomataceae; genus Spirosoma. Next base: position 558,908 of record NZ_MKUD01000001.1, on the reverse strand, counting down.
GAAATCATCAAAGATATGCAGGATATTCGGGGGGATGCTCGATTTGGTTGCCGTACTCTGCCCATTGTGCTGGGGTTACGCCAAACCAAATATGTATTGTATGTGCTGATCGGCCTATTTACCTGTTCTCTCTTCGTCATCGCTGGCTCTCTCCATAACCCGCGACTTACGTTGATTTTCCTGCTTTTGCTCCTACCAATGGGCTGGTTGGTTTACCGGCTCATACTGGCCGATACCCGTCGAGATTTCGGTTACCTCAGCAACCTCTGCAAGGTTATCATACTGTTGGGTATCGTTAGTATGGTGTGGGCGTAGGAGTTTATGTATGATATAGGATGTATAATGTATGATCAGTAGCGTCCATGCATTATACATCCTATATCATACATAAACTCCTACGCCGTTCCCTAAAGCATTTGACTATTCGGTGCGGTCTTTCATTAGCTTTGAGACTTAACACTTAACGGCTCTATCTGCATGAAAACGCTCACGTTATCGCTGCTTCTGATTTTTTCAATACTGATAAACGCTCAGGCTCAGGAATGTCTGGGGATCCCGTTTAAAAGTGGTATGAGTTTCGAACTTAGCCACTTCAATGCAAAAGAAAAACTGACGGGTAAGGTGAATTATCAGGTAAAAGATGTTCGCAAGGAAGGCGGATCGACCGTGGTAGATATAACGGCGCTGTTTGAAGATGACAAAGGCAAACAACGCCCTCCCTATACGATTCGGTATACCTGCTCAGGCAATGAACTGGTAGCCGACATGTCGGGCATGCTCCAGTCGATGCAGTCAACTATGAAAGACATGGAAATGCGGTTGAAGTCCAATAAATTGGTGTATCCAGCCAAGCTTAGCGTGGGGCAGAAACTGGATGACGGAAAAATGGAGGCCGACATGCTAAACAATGGCACCACCATGATGACCATGAACATGACCATGACAAACCGACAAGTAGATGGGAAAGAATCGATTACGACACCAGCCGGAACGTTCGACACGTATAAGATCTCGTCGGATGTTAGTTTTGAAAACAGAGCTATGGGCATCCCTATCCGCAGCTCTATGCGCGTGGTGAGCTATCGGACCGACAACAATATTTTTGACATAAAATCAGAAACGTATAATAAAAACGGCAAATTGCTCGGCTCATCCGTACTTACCAAAGTCAATTGATAGGCGCTGATCTATTGGCTACTGGATTATTTCCCTCACAATTTGTCAGTCTTTACGCAACTTAGTTGCAAAAAAGTGGGTTAAGGAGACGTACGATTCTTAATCGTATCGTACTTTTGTATCCGCTTATGAAAACAGATATTCTTTCCCGCAAAGCTGACTATATAGGTATTACCGGCTCTATATTATGCATTATTCACTGCATGATTACGCCAGTTATGCTCTTAACTACGTCGCTAATGCAGAATTCAACGCTTCGAGTCAGTTATCTCAGCCTGGATTATGTGTTTATCGGGGTTAACATCGTAGCTGTTTATTTTGCCACCCGGCATTTTGCTGCGCCGATCGTTAAATGGAGTCTTTGGGGGTTCCTGAGCCTATTCAGCATTGCCCTCTTACTGGAAGAAACCGCTCCTGTTTTCGAATACATTGCCTATCTGGCCTCCGCTGGACTGGTCATCACGCACTTCCTGAATATTCGCCAGCATCGGCTAAGTCACGTGCATTAATCTAAACCGGGATTCAGCGGATTTTAGGATTAAACAGATTTTGCTTAGCTTCATCGGAGTAGAACAGAATCTGTTTAATCCTAAAATCCGTTGAATCCCGGTTTTAATTGGGACTGAATGCTCTGTTACTGATAAAGGTATTGTCGGTCAGAGTCTTCAGGAAGGCGACGAGCTGATTTTTCTGTGTGTCGGTCAGGGAAATACCTAATTGGCCATTAGGTTTCAACGCCGAGTCGAGGGTGGGGCTATCCTGAACACCCGTTCGGTAATGCTCAATGACCTGTTCCAGCGTTGTAAAACGCCCATCGTGCATATATGGAAAGGTTTTTTCCACATTGCGAAGGCTTGGCACTTTGAATTTCAGCCGATCAGATTCGTTGAGTGTAATCCGATAACGACCCTGATCGTTGATTGAACTGACTGGCAAACCGTTGTTTCGATAGCTTTTATCGGTGAATAAATCCGTTGCGTGGCAGGTAGCACATTTTTGCTGAAACAGTGTCAGGCCAGCCAATTCATCGCTGGTCAAATCGCTACCGGCTTCCTTTCGAACATACTTGTCATAGCGGGAATCGGCCGAAACCAGCGTCAGTAAGAACTGCGAAATGGCTTTCAGGAATCGAGCTGTAGTGACGGTATCGGAGCCGAAAGCCGCCTGAAACATAGGCGGATATTTGGGACTTTTCTGAACGCGGCTGAGGGCTTCCGAGAATTTCAAATCCATCTCCACCGGATTTTGAATAGGCGCAATAGGAAGTTCATCGAGGCTCGTAACGCCCCCATCCCAAAAGAACTCACGATCCCAACCCAGATTTTGCAAACCAGGTACATTACGTGTGCCAAACTGGCTTCCAATTCCATGGCTTAGCGCATGATCGGAATGCCCAAACCCGGCAAACTGCTGATGACAGAACCCGCAGCTCACGGTGGTATCCCGTGAGAGTTGCGCGTCATAAAATAATGTTTTGCCTAAGGCAACACCTTCCACAGTCAGCGGATTCTGGCTCAGATCATACACCATGGCCGGGAAATTAGCGGGCTGGCGAAGCGTAACCGGAGTCGGTTTATAGACCACGCCCCCACCACCTGGATCGGTTGGGCCAGGACCAGGGTCTGGATCAGGGCTGTCGGCTTTCTGGCAACTGATGACCAATAGAAACACCATCAGACTACCCAGGAGTCCAATCTGTACAGGCGATATGGAAGTGGGCCGAATCATGGGGTAGCCAGCGTCCGGTCGTAACTAAACATTTGCGCGTAGTTATTGGCAATATTAGGCGAGTAATCGTCGAACATAACCGAGGGATGCTGGGCAATACTGAGTTTGGTTGACCCGTTAAAGATCTTCATGGCGTCGGTTACGATTCGAACCGAAGGGGTGGCATTGGTCTGCACATTGGCACCACTATCCGTAAAAACAAGGGCAACGGTGCGAAGGTTATTGAGCGTCTTTTTCCCATTATACCCACCACCAAATCCGCCAATATGATAAAAGAAGGCATTATTCTGTGCTGCGGGTGCAACAGGTGAAGTGCCTTCAATCTTCATAAATATATAGCCTGAATTCCAGTCCCAGTACATCCCATCGTTGAGGGCAGGATCGAGAGCGCCGGTTCGGAGACTGATATTGGCCAGGCTTCGGGCGCTATCTACCCCAATCATAAACGACAGGCCAGTATAATTGCCCGTAGGGATTTTAGAAAGCGTAATGGTTTGAGAGGCTGGTTTCTCTTCCTGAATCAGAAAGTAGCTGCTATCCTGGGGAATTGTGTATTCGCTGCCGTCTGCTTTACGGAGCTTGATGTTACTGATGAAGTAGTTGAATTTTGTAATGGTGAAGGATTCACCGGCTGCGTTTTGGTACGTACCTGTACCCAGTTTTAAATCGGACGAACTCACGACATTGTCAAACGCAATCCGAAGTTTTCCGGTGTTTATGGGGTCTGTTGAGGTATCCGTACAAGCCAGAACGGCAATTCCGATAACGAATATGAGTAATAGTCCGGTCGTAACAGTTGCTTTCATAGACTATGCATTCTTTATAGGCTGAAGTCCCTTTGCTCTTAGCTAACGAAAAGACCCGTAAAATCATGCACAGTATATATTAAATGGGCGTTATAAAATTCCTTTAGCCGCCAACGCCCGGTTATGATACATGACCAGTTCTGTAATGGCCTGATACGCTTTTTGCTGTTCAAGGGAGGATTGATGTATGGCTTCAGTACGCTCCCGAAGGTTCCCAAAAGCTTCGCCATGACGGTCCAGTCGCTCCTGGTGCTTCAGCATCTGGGCAATCAGCATGTTGATCTCATCTTGTTGGCGATCAATTCGTTCCCCCTGCTGTTCAATTAACTCAATAGTCCGATCTGTCTTTTGATCAAGCAATTCCAGTCGTTTCCAAATGCTCTGAATTTCAGCATCACGGCGATCCATGCGCTGAAGGGTTTCGGCCAATAATTCGAGAATTCGTTCTTCACTCATCATAACCTAAACTTATGAAATAACAGCCGTAAATCAAAAGGATAGGTTACAAAAACAATAATGAAGAGCGGATTATGATCTGTTTCCATGATAGGCAAAACAGATCATAATCCGCTCCTGTCTATAATACGTAGGCTTACAAGCTTTTCAGATAAGCCATACTCTGCGGCACCTGCTGCTCAGGAATTCGGCTTTCGTCTTCGATGTAGAAATGATCGACGGATGATTTACGGGCGGCTTTCAATACGGCTGGCCAGTCAATTTGCCCAGTTCCCATAACCACACACTCTTCGGCCGTCATGCCACCTTTATCGCTATGGGGAACACCTTTTTTCACATCTTTCAGGTGCATGAGCCGGAACCGTTTGGGGTATTTTTCCAGCAGTTTGGCGGGGTCCTGACCGGGTAGAAATGTCCAGGTAACATCCATTTCGTATCCTACGTGGTCAGGATTGGTTTTGGTGACCAGGTAATCGAACAAGGTACCGTTCTCATACGGCTGAAACTCAAAGCCATGATTGTGATAGCAAAACATAAAGCCTTTATCGTGCGCCTGTTTGCCAAAGCGGTTAAAAACTTCAATGGCTTTATCCATAATTTCGAGCGTAGCTGGACCTTTGTGCGGGATGGAGCCGATACGAATGTATTTCACGCCCAGTGCCTTGGCATTGGCCAGAATGGAGTCGGGCTTGTGATCGATAGCGTCATAGCTCACGCCATAGCTGCTGCAATGCAACCCGCGTTCGTCCAGTAACTTACGAAGTTCAGGAGCCGTTTTGCCAAACAGTCCCGAAAACTCAATGTCGGTAATTCCCCATGACTTGATCAGGTCCAGCGTACCGGGAACATCCTTGCCAAGTTTCTCGCGTAAGGTATAGGAAACGATACCGGGGGTTTTCGGAACCAGTTTACCAAAGGGTTGCGCCTGACTGATGAATGAACCGGCCAGCAGGGCAATCAAAAACAAAGTTGTACGTGTCATCTTGGGAATTAGCATTGGTTATTGTTTCGGTTAATACAGGTAAGTAAGCAAACATTATTTCACCACCGGAAACGCTACTACCCGTAGTTTGGTACAACCATAAGGAATCAACGTTAGCGTTTCTACTTCATTGGCGACCTCACCCTGATAAATGCCCTCGCGGGTGGTAACGGGTTGTCGAGCCACTCCGTCCACCAGTTTCCAGTTCGGAATTTGCCGACCCGTGGTTTTGATCTCGATAGGCGCACTAGCTTCATTCCAGACAAAATTAGCAGGCATTGGCTTAATGGTCACCGTTGTGTTCTTGGCAGGATCTTCGATTATTGTTTTTGGAAGCCCATAATTCCAGGTGCTTTTCGGCTGATACTCATAATATGTCCCCTCCGTTTTTTCTGTCTTTTCTGCTACCGTCGATTCTATTTTCAGCGCATAGACCAGAGGACCACGCTCAATAGCACGGGAGTTTTTGGCCCAGTTGCTGGTCCGAACCGACATGGGCAGTTTCAGGGTCAACTTATCTCCATTCTTCCAGGAACGATTCAAACTAACTACCTGACCGCCTTTATCCGTACGCAACGGTTGCCCATTCAACAAAATGGTTGCTTCGGTACACCAGCCAGGAATGCGTAAGTCGAGTGGAAATGCGGTCGGTTTGGGTAAGTTGATCGTAAACGTTATCTGATCATCGAACGGGTAATTGGTCGTTTCCTGAATGGTGACGTCAGTGCCGCCTGCTACTTTCGTTTTCAATGTATTGGGGGCATACTCCAGCGCAGCAACGCCTTTGGTGGGTGTGGCATACCAGAGATGAGACGCAAACTTTGTCCAGCCCTGATGCATGTTGGCGGTACAGCACGTATAGCCTGCGTAAGGCCCAAACACATTGTTCATACCCCGACCGAAGGGAAGCGAAAAATCGAATACCCCCCGCGATACCTGTACCTGATTGGCGATCTGAAAATACTGTCGTGAGCGATAATCGTCCGTCGTTTGGGTAGGCAAGGCATTGAAGGTTATCCGTTCCAGCGCATCCATGTAGGCAGGCTCACCCGTGATACCGATTATTTCTTCGAGGGAGAACATCGCTTCGACAATTGCACAGAGTTCAACGCCCTGGGTAGGCTCGTTTCCATGCAGATCTTCATCGCCCGAAAACATACCGTGTGGTAAGCCATGCAGAGTCATCAGGTCATGAAACCCGGTCCGTACGGCGTTGAGGTAGTTGACATCTTTCTTACCCCGATAATATTCCGCAGGCATTTTCAGTCCCATACCGACATTGACGGCATGACGATCCATCCATTTTTCGCCCGTCTGGTTTACGGCTGCCCCGATAGCCCAGTTTCGTCCGCCCAGCAGGCTGGTCCAGTCGGTGGTTTGTTTATAGAGAATATCGGCCAGGTCCAGCAAAAAACGGTCGCCTGTTCGCTCGTATAGCCAGTACACGCTCATGATGTTATCGCCCCCCCGCGACTCCGACCACTCTGTCCACTTGTTCAGCGGACAGGTTTTCAGGTTGTCAAACTGGTAGCGAAAGTACTTGGTCATGAACGGAATAACCCTTGCATCATTCGTAGCGGTATAATACTGCTGCAGCACCTTGAGCATAATCATACGTGGCCACCAGTCGGCCCCATCAGCGCAGGATTCCATTGGTTTACCTTCCAGTTCTTTCTTCGTCAATGGCCCGAAAAAACCGCTCGGTCGCTGGTGGTCGAGCGTCCAGTTGACGTATTTTACTACTTTATCTTTCAGGTCTTTATCGTCGAGCAAATAGGCCAGTGGCAACGCACCATCCAGCCAGTAGGGAGTTTCTTCCCAGCCATCGCCTTTGCCACCCAGCCAGCCGTTGTCGTTTTTTACTTTCGGATAATATTCGTCCAGATGCCCAGTGGCTCCATTTTTCATGATTACCAGTTGCTGCTGCAACCAGCCTTCAGGGCGGATAGCGCCCAATGGCAGATCCTGATAATGGACAGAAGCCAGGGCGGAGCGACTACCAGCCGACGGTTTCTGTTGCGCCTGTACGAATGTGGTCGGCAAGCCAAGTAGGCCAACAGCCAGCGCAATACTAATTTTTTTCATAGGTAAAGGAATGGCAATCTCTATCCAAAAAGCCGCAAGCCAGCTATTTTACCCTATTCGCAGCCACATACGAAAAAGCCCAGCCTGGTGGGTCGGGTATATGGTACGAATTTGAGAAGCTTCTATGAGAATGGGATAGGCCAGGAACTAATCACTGCGCGTTTTTCGGTACAGAACGTGCGGACGCATAGGATGGCCCTCGGGTAAACGAGGATGTTCGAAATCGTCGTCGGGATTATGAGTCATGCCGAGCCGTTCCATCAATCGCCAGGAGCGGATATTGGCCGGAATGGTGAACGATACAATTTCTGACAGGCTAAGTGTATCAAAACCAAATGCCAGAGCAGCCTGTGCCGCTTCAAACGCATACCCGTTGCCCCAAAAGGGACGAGCCAGCCGCCAGCCGATCTCAACCGCAGGTGTAAATGGAGCGTCGAATGAAACGGTCCATAAGCCACAAAAACCAATGAACGGCGCAAGAGTTGGCGCTTCAAGCGCCCATAGTCCCCAGCCTTTTGCGTTTATGTGATTGCTGATGCGTTCGATCATCGCATCACTTTCGGCGCGGGTCAGGCAAGCGGGAAAGTGTTCCATTACGGCTGGGTCGGCATTCATAGCCGCAAACAGCTCCGCATCCGCAGATTGCCAGGGACGAAGCAGAAGGCGTTGAGTATGTAGTTGAACCATTCAATTGTGGTTGATGAACAGTGGCTCACTGACAAATCGGTGAGGCACTATTTACGGTTTGGCATGACGCATTTCCAGACCAATGGAGGTACGTGGTTTGAAGCCAGCCCAGGGCCCAATAGCATCTGTTTCTGGAAGATTCAGGTAACTGGCGTAGTCTTGTTTCTTCAGATGAATGCCGAGAAAGGCGGTTACAAAATGCTGGTTGATGTTATTGATGCGATGCTCATTCCAGACCGGCTCGGCATAATGACCATATTCTTCAGGCGATACACCGGGCTGAAGCGTTGCCGCTGGGGGTGGATTCGGTGCTACATTATGTCGGGCATTCACGTACGTGAGCAGGTAGCGGTCAGCATTGACGGCCCCATCGTAAATAGCTTTGATTCCCTTTTCATAGCCGGAAATATCATCCTTGCTTCCCGCTACAAACAGTGTGGGTAACGTCAACCCGGCTAATCCGGCCGCATCCCATACACCCCCTTCCATTCCCCAGGGCGCAAACGCAACCACGGCCTTGATCCGTGCGTCGAGTGTTGGTTTATAGGCAGGTGAATTCATCGTCCGGGGCTCCAGTGCGGTACTTCCATTGGTCATTTGTCCAAACAGTTTCAACGCTTCGGCACTAAAACCAGCCCCTGTCGTGTTGAGCACACCATAACCGCCCATCGAATAGCCAATCAGCGCCGTATTGTCAGCATTGAGCAACCCAGCCAGAAATGTGTTACTGGTTTTTGCGCTCAGTCGCGCCATTTCGTTCAGGACAAAGAGATCGTCGAGCGGGCGATTCACCAGCGTACTCGGGAAAGCGGCCAAATCGCTATACGTAGATTCGGTATGATCGATAGCAACGACAACATATCCTTTTGAGGCCAGATTTTCGGTCAGATAGGTCAATAATAACCGTGACCCCGGATAGCCATGCGATACAATAACCAGTGGGTACGCTCCTCCGCTTCGGTCGGGTTCGGCATCACGGCTGGCACGGCCCGGAAACGTAAACGGAACGATGGGGCGTTTGGGATCATTCGATCGACCAAGCACCGACTCATACTGTACAATAGCCGATTTGTTGTCAGGAGTTCGGGCTGGATACCAGATTTCGAGCGTAAGTGGACGATCATACAGCGGGTGCTTGCCCTCTTTTGTATGAAGAACATCCACCTGATTTTTGTGAACTAGTTTTAAGGTTCGTACGCCAACTGGATAGCTTCCACGAGCCGCCAGTTCTGGCGCATTGGGCAACAGATCACCATTAATAAACGTATCGCCGGATGCTTGGGCGATAATCTGCGACACCGTTGTTAATGATAGGAGCAGGAAAGACAGGTAACGAATAGTGATTAATTTCATCGGTTTCAGGAAATAGGACTCGGGTTTGTAAAGCTATTGCAAACTTTCCAAACCCGAGAAAGTCGCTCGTTTTTTATTAGCGGGTACGTTACTATCTACTATCTTTGCCCCACAACTTTAGGGGTGTCTGACCGAATCGGCTCAGACTGAGAGAATACCCTCACTACCTGATGCAGTTCGTACTGCCGTAGGGAAAAGTTAACGAAGCTTCGTTTGCTCTCCTCTAAAGTTGCTGTATACGTATTTCATAAACAGCAACATGACTGAACCCGCAACGCTAATCTGGACCGACGTCGAACGCATTCGCGCACAGGTTCCCCTGGTTCACAACATTACCAACTTCGTGGTTATGAACAACACGGCCAACGCGCTGCTGGCGCTTGGTGCTTCACCTGCGATGGTTCATGCGCCCGAAGAAGTCGAAGAATTCGTTTCCATTTCAAGTGCCCTGGTCGTTAATATCGGTACGCTCGATGCCACGTTTGTGGCCGGGATGAAACGCGCCATGAAACAAGCCAAAGCCTTGGGGAAACCCATTGTTTTTGATCCAGTTGGCGTAGGAGCTACTTCGTTTCGCAATCAGGTTAGTGAAGAGTTACTGACGCTGGCGGCTCCTGACATCATTCGCGGCAATGCCTCCGAAATTATGGCACTGGCCGGTTTGAACGCCCAAACCAAAGGGGTCGATAGTTTGTACGGATCGGAAGCGGCTGTCGATGCGGCTCAGCGATTGAGTTCGGTGTGGGGATCGGTGGTGGTAATTAGTGGTGAAACTGACTACATTATTCACGGCGACCAAACCGCTAAAATTGCCAATGGGCATCCGCTGATGACCAAAGTGACGGGCATGGGCTGCACGGCTACAGCCTTAACCGGCGCGTTTGCCGCTGTGAACACCAACTATTTTCAGGCAGCAACACATGCCATGGCTGTTATGGGTATTGCTGGCGAACTGGCTGTATCGAAAAACGCTGCTCCCGGTAGTTTACAGGTCAATTTTCTGGATATGCTATACCAGTTGAGTGAAGCTGATATTGCCAATACACTTAACCTGGCTTAGTCGTGGACCGCTTATATCTGGTAACGGACAGTACCATAGCGCGAATGGCAGGGCATACGCTTCCGTTCGTAGTCGAAGAGGCCTGTCGGGCGGGTGTCCGATGGGTACAACTTCGCGAGAAGGAATTGTCTACACGAGCTTTTCTGGAGCTTGCCACTGAAATTAAAGCAATCACGCAGACTTACGGGGCTAACCTGATCATCAACGACCGGGTCGATATAGCGTTAGCACTCGATGCGGATGGTGTTCATGTCGGTCAGGACGATATGCCTTACTCAATGGTTCGCTCGCTGATTGGACCAGATAAAATCATTGGCTTATCGATTAACAACCTGACCGAATTACAAGGCATTAACAGCGACGAACTCGACTATCTGGGCATTGCTACCGTTTTTCCAACAGGCACCAAACAGGACACATCGAGTTTACTTGGTCTGGAAGGGCTTCGGCAAATTTGCTCCCAGACCAGCCTGCCCACGTTTGCGATTGGCGGTATTAACGCCCAAAACGTTCAACTGGTTATGCAAACCGGCGTAACGGGTGCTGCCGTGGTATCAGCTATTTGCGGCCACTCGTCGCCGTATGAAGCCAGCAGAGAATTACTAGTAAAGAGCGAAAGAGTGAATGAGTGAAAGAGTGTAATGCTGACGCAAACCTCTTCGCTTTTTCACTCATTCACTCTTTCGCTCTTTATACTTATGAACACATACACGCGAACATTGACCATTGCTGGCTCCGATAGTGGTGGCGGGGCTGGTATTCAAGCCGATCTGAAAACCTTTTCGGCGCTGGGCTGCTACGGCATGTCGGTACTGACCGCTCTGACGGCTCAGAATACAAAAGCGGTTACGGGCATTTTTCCGGTAGAGCCTTCTTTTATTGTTGAGCAGTTGAACGCCGTACTGAGCGACATTGGTGTTGATGCCATTAAAATCGGTATGCTGCACTCGCCAGATATTATTGAACAGATAGCCACAACGTTACGTGGGTTCAATGTGTCGACCATTGTGCTTGACCCGGTTATGGTAGCCAAAAGTGGCGATAAGCTCTTGCAGGACGAAGCCGTTGATGCCTTGAAAACGTATCTGTTACCGCTCGCATTGGTGATCACGCCAAACCTCCCCGAAGCCAGTGTGTTGCTGGGCCGATCTGTAGAGACGAAAGCCGACATGCTGCCTGCGGCTGCAGATCTGGCAAAGCTTTGTCCGGGTGCTATTCTGGTGAAAGGTGGTCATTTAGCCGACGATGAAAGTACGGATCTACTTTACGTTTCGGCCGATGAACAGCATTGGTTTCCAACAGCACGTATTCCAACGAATAATTCGCATGGAACGGGCTGTACGCTTTCGTCGGCTATTGCAGCTGGTCTGGCCAAAGGGTTATCGGTCGTTGATGCCGTTGCAATGGCTAAAACCTACCTGACAGGGGCACTACAAGCCGGAGCCGACTACCCGTTAGGGCACGGACACGGGCCGGTTCATCATTTTTATAACTTCTGGCAATAAGCAGTATGACATTCACCGAACAACTCTGGCAGGACATCGACCCTATTTACGACTCCATTCTGAAGCACGGGTTTGTCGATGAACTGATGGCAGGAAGCTTACCAACTGCCCTGTTTCAGTACTACATTCAGCAGGACGCCCTCTATCTGGCCGATTTTAGCCGTGCGCTCAATCTACTGGCTGCGCGGTCGATTAGTACGGACGATGGGTTGCAGTTTACTCAGTTTGCACAAAATGCCATCCTGGTTGAGCGGGCGCTGCACGAAACTTATTTTTCGATTTATGGTATTGAACCTGCATCGGCCAAAATGCCTGCCTGCTTTGCCTACACCAATTACCTGCTGGCAACTACATCGCTTCAATCCGTGGCGGTTGGGGCAGCGGCTGTATTACCCTGCTTCTGGATTTATCGGCAGGTGGGCAAACACATTTACCAGCGATCCATTCAGGAAAATCCATACCAGACCTGGATCGATACCTATGCAGGTGACGCGTTCGATGTATCCGTCAATCAGATGCTGACCATTACAGATCGGCTGGCTCAACAGGCCGGAACGACCGAACAAAAACTAATGCGGGATGCATTTAGAACCTCGAGTCAACTGGAGTGGTATTTCTGGAACGACGCCTATACGCAGCATCAATGGCAGGTGTGAGGTGATTTTCAAAACCACCAACCGTTAACTAAAAACCGTGATATATAACAAGATAACCAACCTATGGCAGGTAAAACGAACGTATAAGTGAGTAGCTTTAAGAAAACGCTGTTCCTGCCATGTTTTTCTTTAAAGAATATTCTCCTCACCCCGCCCTGCACGACTTCATCCGGCACTATTGGATTATTCACATCCAGTTTGACCCACGCATACTCAACCAATCGCCATCGCCCAAACCCTATCCGCCCAATACGGAGCAATGCCTGTACTTTTACCCGTTCGATTTACCCCATAGCGTTCCAATTGGCAGCGAAACGGCTTTGTCGGCTGCATCGAGTAATATTGTCGGGCAGCAGCTCACTCGTCAGAACATCACCATCAACCCCAATTATCTGATGCTCAAAGTCAGCTTTCATCCGGGGGCGCTGTTTCGGTTACTGGGTGTGCCGATGTATCTGCTGGCTGATGGCGTTGCCGACCTGGAATCGATCACGAGCCATACACTAAAGGAAGTAAACGAGCGACTGCCTGAAGCCATCAGTTATGCCGATATGATTCAGTTGGTAGAAACCTTCCTGCTCAAAAAAGCGGCTCAATGCCAACGGGATGCATTACCCATTGATTGGGTTGCCCGGCAAATGCTCCGTTCATCGGCCTATCATCAACTCGACCGATTAGCCCACGATGCCTGCCTCAGTCCACGCCAGTTTGAGCGCAAGTTCCGTGAGCGGGTCGGCGTTAGCCCTAAACTGTTTACGCGTATCGCCCGATTCGGTCAAGCCTATAAACTCCGCGAAGCAAGCCCCGACCGCTCCTGGGCCGACATTGCCTACGCCTGCGATTACTACGACCCTAATCATCTGGTTAAAGATTTTCAGCAATTTGCAGGCACTACGCCCAGCCAGTTGTTTGCCGACGAGCTGGCACTTCAGCAATTCTTTTCCGCTTGCGAACAGGCTAGCTTACGGGAGTAAAGTTGTCGTTTTTTTACTATGTCCTGTGTGTCGCATTTTCTCAGCTTTGCCTAAAACACACGATGATGACTAACTCGATTAACCATCTCAAAAGGGCAGGTATCTGTTATGTACTGGCCGGAATTGGCTACCTGATTTTTGGTTACCCGTTCTGGTTCTTAGGCGCTAAAGACGAAGCTATGGACGGGATATTTGTATTGCCATTCCTTTTTGTAAACAAAGTACTTTTTTCACTTGAACCGACCTTTTGGGTAGCCCCGATTTCTATTGCCAGTATGTTTATAGGGGCGTATTCGCTTTGGAAGGCCGGTGAACCTACGGGATTTGGGCCACGACGAAAATGGTTAGTACTAGCCATGATTGGTGCCGGTATCTACTTTTTAGGCCCCTGGATGCCGCTTCCTTTCGCCCCACTTGGTGCCTTTATGAATGGAGTGAGTATGATACTGGTTGGAGTTGCCACTCTAAAAGCGAAGATTTGGACAGATTGGAAACGGTATACACCGCTTGCTGTTGGATGCTTTCCGTTTCTGTTCATGTTTCCTTTATTAATTATCACTGGAGCACGGCCACCAGCCATGATTGGCCTATGGGCGTTCCCGTGGATGGCACTGGGCTTGGCCGCCTGGCAACGAGCTACAGAACTCAGTGGTCCGTCGATTCAAACGACATAGCTTTAGCTAGACCGAACAGAGTTATTGTATAGCTAGATGTTCATTAAAATGTCCGATTCTTACCACCAGACTGCCTGACTCGTGTCCAAATTTTGCATAACGACTTATCAAAAGACAGTTATGCAGCGCAGAACATTTCTCACATCAACCCTGGCAACACCCGTACTGCTAGTTCAGGCGGAGCCAGCTAGTTCAATTATACCTACCAAACCGTTTGTCGTGAAATCGGGCGATGCTCGTTTTGGCGTTCATACGCCCTATAGGGGTATCAATGGCAACGACGTTAAAATATCTGGCAAAGATACAGGTGGTCAATTAGCTGTCTTTGAGTATATTGGGCATCAGAAGGTAGGCCCCTCACTACATATTCACCACGATCAGGATGAGATGTTCTCTATTATTGAGGGTGAATATCTGTTTCAGGTAGGCAACGAGCAGTTCACGGTAAAGGCAGGCGATACGGTATTTGCTCCGCGTGGTATTCCACATTCCTGGATTCAGTTGTCTGATCATGGCAAGCAGATATACATGGTACAGCCCGCCGGTAAACTGGAAGATTTTTTTCTGAAAATGAACGAGTTGACAGGCCCACCGACAGAGGAGTTAAGCCAGAAACTGCACAAAGAACATGGGATGACCGTCATTGGACCACCTCTAACGTTGAAATAAAAATGGCCAGGAGCTAGGTGCATGGGGCAAGAGCGTTATTTATTGGCTCCCTGTTCCATGCACCTAGCTCTCTGCACTTTGCCCCGCTCCACTATGAACGGCATTTACGACTATCGACTCCCCAGCCCGGCCTTACGCGAATACGTGCGTATGTTCCAGATTATTGGCTGTGAATTTCCGGCGTCGTTAGCTGTTCTGCCAGTGAAAGCCTATTGGCCCCGCGCCGAAAACTGCCTGTCACTGTTTCCCAAAGACCCGGAGAAAATTGAATATGGCTTCGATGGCAAACCCCTCGAAAGTCCACGCTCGCGATTGTATGGCCAACATACGCTGGCTACTAATCGGCATGTCGGGCGCGATTTTATGGTGTTCCAGATCCAGTTTCAGCCGGGCGCTTTGTTTCGCCTGACGGGGCTTCCCATTTCGGAGCTGACCAATACGTTTATTGATGCTGAAGCTATTTTTTCGACGGAAATCCAGCGGGTCAATGAGCGGCTGAGTTATACCAGACACTACACCGAAATGATTCCGATTGTGGAAGATTTTCTGATATACCTTATCCATAAAGCCCGCCATAAATACGCACGACCCATTGATAAAGCCGCACAGTATCTGCTAAACTATCCGGCAGGTGTGCCCGGACTGGATTGGCTGGCCGATCAGGCCTGTTTATCGCAGCGGCAGTTTTACCGGCAGTTTGTGGAATCCAGTGGCGCAAGCCCAAAACTGTATAGTCGCATTGCCCGTTTCGAAAACGCAATGAAGCTGAAAAATGCCCGGCCCAACCTCGACTGGCTCAGTGTAGCGGTCGAGTTAGGGTATTACGATTATCAGCATCTGGTGCGTGATTTTAAGGAGTTTACTCAATTGACACCCAACGCGTTTTACGAAGCCGAAGCTAAATCGCCCGAGCGTGTATTTGGTGTGGCAGAAACCTAAATTGGTCATGCTCCTTACGCAGGTTTCAGTGAACGAGAACGGGTATTAACCGACTAGAAGCCTTACTATTGAATGGCCTTTCGAAACACCAAAGCCTTTCGCTACTAATCGAACAGCCAGCGACATTTCAAACGCAAATACCGGAATGGCGCAAATAGTCCCCCACACCGAAATCTGAGGATACAATCCAGCCATCACGCACATAGCAGACAGAAAAATCAAAGGCCCTCCAATGAAACCCAGGATCGGTATAAACCGGGGGGTGAGCTTTGACTTGTAAAGTAGGTAGCTTAGCATCAATGTATTGGGGCCTAATGCAATATTGGGGCCGAACAGGAACGTCCAGTCGTGGACGGCTACCAATACCTTACCCGCCATCAACAACGAATTTGTATCAGACGCTGATGCCGTGGCAAATTGATGATTCAAGCTCACGATGGTCAACAGGCTAATGATGCCAATGATAATGATCGCGGCTTCAAGCAGTCGGCCGCAAACGTAGCCAAGGGCAACACTCTCGTTTTGCATTTTCAGAACCGGGTATACGGAAATGGATGTGCCGATTACAGAAAAGGCAAGCAGGATCTCAAAAAAGGCGCCCATAATTACCTGGTCTTCGTGGGCAGAACCGTTTAGAATATAAGTCGGGTTATGTAGAATAGGGTCATATAACGCGAGGCCTGCAATAGCCGTGACAGCCGCGCTAATAAACAGCACACCGACAATTGTAGCGCGCACCTGGGTCGATTTCATCGTCTTTAACAGTAATGATTAGTTGATTTGGGATTAGGGGCGGCTTTATTCTCTGCTGCGACCAAACGGATTGGTGGCCCAGGGCTGGGATAAAAGCAGGCTGACGTTCAGGAATCGGTTGTAACGATCGATTCCATTCGATACGCTGGTGAGTCCGTAACTGTATCGCAGGTCGAGAGCCAGTCGTTTTTGTCGGACGGGAAAGGCGTAACCAATGCCCACCTGCGCGCCCGTTTCCCAACGATTGAATGTCCCGCTGGTATGCCCAAAGTCGAGTGTCATCTTTTTTTGTGGACTTACATCACTTCCCTCGATCGTCATTCTGCCGCCAAGTGTATAGTTCACATAAGGCCCACCATTCAGGTAAAAGCGGCCAAGGTGGAATCGTGCCAGCACAGGCAGCTCCAGCGTGTATAGTCGAACAGTTGACGGATTGGTGGTTATCGGATTATTCACTAGCAACTTACCTCCCTTCATCACCGCATAAAGTTCAGGTACCAGCGAGAATCTGTCGGTAATTCCGGCCTGAAACGAGACGCCTACCTGTGCGCCCAAAACGCCTTTTTCATACGCTTTTAAGGTACTGTTCTGGCTACCGTAATTGAAATGAGTGGTTACACCATTGAGCAGCAGATTAAGCGAAGTTTGTTGCGAAAACGCCTGTTCTGTCCCGAGAATGAAGAGAAGGAAAACCAATAATCGGATGGTGTGTGTACCGAAACGGGGTATACTGCCCCATTGGGGTGTTTTGAGTGAAGTAGTCATCAGGTAGGCTTTTAGTTATGAATGATCTGTTGATTGGCCATTTGCAAAAGCTTATGCAGCACGTCTGCCGGGCCTTCCGGAAAATAGTTGCGCATAATCCAGATGGGTACCTGTGCTGTTGGAACCACAGAAGAGGTGATGGTCAGTGCTGTTAGGCCAATGCCTAAGTCTTTAAACTGGTAAGTCAGGTTATACTGCGTTATCCGGTCGATGGCTTTTTTCTCGAACAGTGTGGGGGCTGCCGACAATGTGAAGGTTACCGTCTTGGTAAGTTCATCCTCTACCATCTGCATTTTGGCTACGCAATCGGAGTCGGGCATGGGCCAGGGCAGATGAAAGTAATAGTAAACCAACCAGCTATCCGTGGTTAGCACACTGAGTTGACGACTGGCCTTCGCATCCAGGAAATTCTTGTGCCGGGCGATGTCTTTTAATACCGCTACGCAGGCCGAAACACGTACATTAGCCGTTATCGTCGCCACATATTCCATCCAGGTATGGGAATGGCCCTGAGCATCTGTTCGTTTTGATACACAGCTTTGTACCGTGACTGTGCCGTCTTTCGATTTCTCGGTTACCCAGGTAGTGGATTGGGTAAATCCTGTGGTCGTCAGGAGAAGCATCGTCAACAAAACGAAGCCTCTTTGCCATAGGTTAGTGGAGTCGATCATTTGCATAAGCCTGTTGTTGGTTTATGCAAATGTCTGGGAGTGACTAGGCTGCTGGAAATTGATTATGCCAATGGGCTTGAGATGTCTGCCAACCGTCGATTTCAATCGGTAAGCCACTACTGGGCCGTGCTGTTGATAAGCTGAAAGAACAGGTCTTTGTAGGTATCCGAAATAGGAATAAGCTGGTTGGCAATGCGGATACGGCTGCGTTCGATCGACTCAATTTTCTGAATTGCCACCATGTATGACTTATGTACCCGACAGACCAGTGTAGCCGGAATAACCTGCTCGAATTCGCTGAAATTTTGCAGGGTCATAATCTTCCTATCGACGGTATGAATACGTCGATAATCCCGCATGCCTTCGATGAACAGAATGTCGGAAAGCATAATTTTCTCCAGTCGATTTTCGGTTTTAACGAAGATATAATCAGGCTGGTGTTTCGGTCGACGCAGTGCCAGCTTTTCCTGCACTTTATCGACCGCCTGTACAAACCGATTAAATGTAAACGGCTTCAGCAGATAATCGGAAACATTCAGTTCATACCCTTTCAGCGCATAGTCTGGGTAGGCCGTTGTTATGATAACCTGACTAGCGATGTGGGCACTCTCCAGCAATTCAATGCCCGACAGTTCATCCATATTGATGTCCAGAAAGAGGATGTCGATGGGATGTTGCTTCAGATACGCCAGCCCATCGAGCGCATTGTCGAAGGTAGCAGACAGCGTTAGTGAAGGAATTTTGCCGACAAACTCCTGCGTCCGTTCCAGCGCGAGTGGTTCGTCTTCAATAATCAGGCAGGTATAGCGATGAATCATGGGGTTTTAATGGTCAGTTGCACCTGATACTGATTTTCCTGTTGACTGATAGCGAGTGTATGTCGGTCAGCATATAGCAGATTCAAACGCTTTCGGATCAGCTCGTTACCCAGCCCATTGGCATCTGATAGGCTCGTTTTGTGAGGATTTGTCCTGTTTTTGCAGATGAACTCAATGGCATTCTCACGGCTACAGATGGCTACCGAAATCGCGTGGTCGAGTTTCTTATTTCCGGTATGCTTAAACGCGTTTTCAACAAACGGAATGAGGCTCATAGGCGCAATCGTTTTGCCGTATAACGACCCCTCCACCGAGAAATGAATATAGTTCGGATTAGCCGTTCTGATTTTCTGAAGGGCAATGTATTTCTCCATGTATTCGACCTCTTTTGACAAAGGAATTACATCTGTTTTGGTCTCGTAGAGCATAAACCGCATGATGTCGGACAACTGATTCAGATAGGACGATGCGGCAGTGGCATTTTTCAGAATCAGTACATCAATGTTGTTGATGGTATTGAACAGAAAGTGCGGATCGAGCTGTGATTTGATCAGCGCCAGTTCCATCTCGTGGTTTTTCTGCACCAGGGCCTCTTTCACCTTAATTTCTGAATACCAGGTAATAAAGCCCCGAATGACCAGGGCCACAACTCCGCTTACAAAAGCCGCGAAGGCCATAAGCAGAAAGCCACCCAGCACGCTCCCGGTTTTACTCAGGCAGGCGGTGCCATACCGGCTTGTTACGCCTATATAACCAACACTGGCAGCCAGTATAGCTCCCAGCAACGCATAACCAACCGAACTCCATAGGTTTCGAGTACGCACATAGGCTGAAAATACCCAGACGTAGAACAGGTAAAAACCAATAGCTGATGGAACAACAGCCATCCGGAAAATTAGCCCGAAGTAGTAATTGACTTGCTCCTCGTCGGCATTGTTCCGGAAAAATACGCCCAATAGCAGCAGCACCAACAGGCAGTAACATAACCAAAAGCCAACGTGTAGCGTAAGGATAAATGATCGTTTCATTCAGAACAACTGCTTGATGGATAAGAACATTAAAATTGTCCTGTTTGGGGCAGACCCCCAAACCAGTTCTGCCAGTCGGTCGTATTTGTCTGCCAAATGGATTAAAAACCGTTCAAAAACCTGTCAGGAATGTTGTATCTTTAAGCAAACCAGTTGCTCGCTATTTTGTCATGGTTTTCTTTCCGCACATACCACCCCACCTGGCTCTCCGTCCTTATGTGCGGCATTATTTACTACTACATATCCCATTAGGCGCTATACCTTCCGATCAACGCATTAAGCCCATTCCGCCCGATGCTGATCAATCGCTCTTCTTTTATCCGCGAAGTGTATCCAGAACCGTTGTCAACCGAAACGGAGAGACCCGGCCCAACTCGTCGAGTATTTTTGTCGGCCAACAAACGTCGCGTATTAACATTCTTTTTGGAGAAGATCACCTGATTATCCAGGTTTGCTTCCGGCCTGGATTTTTGTATCAACTGCTCGACGGAATGCCAGCTGGTGAATTTCAGGGAAAAGAAATCGATGCCGAATACCTGATGGATGCCCAAATAAACGAATTAAACAATCGACTGCGGGAAGAAACGGATTATCGGCGGATGATTGACCATATCGAAGTGTACCTGCTGAAAAAAATGGATTCATTAGCCCGGCGTACATTGCCACTCGAGCCCATCGACAAGGTGATTCTGGCCATTAAAGAGACGAATCGGCCACTTTCGCTCGACTGGCTCGCCGACCAGGCTTGCCTGAGCAGCCGTCAACTAGAACGTAAATTTCAGGAGCGGCTCGGCATGAGTCCTAAGTTTTACGCCCGTATCGCACGCTTCGACCGGGCTTTCAAATTGAAGCAACAACAACCCCAACTCGACTGGCTCGATGTGGCTTATGCTTGCGGCTATTTTGATTATTCGCACCTGATGCGGGATTTTCGGCAGTTTGCCGAGGTGTCACCTACCATGCTGATGGCACAAAATACGGCTTCGCCCGACCGGTGGCAGACGCTTTATTAATGTCGTTTTTTTACATCTGGCACGCCAACGCATTGCGATAGTTTTGACTGGTAAACCAAAACATATTTTCCATGCGAATCGTATTGGCCACATTACTTATCCAAATAATCAGCTTGTGGGCCGTTGCGCAACAACCCGACCTGATTCTGACGAACGGGCAGATTTTTACGTCGGATACCAGCCAGTTGTATGTAGAAGCATTGGCGATTAAAAGCGGACGCATAACGGCTATTGGCCGTACTGTGGACATAGAAAAACTGGCGACCCGACAAACCAAACGACTCGATTTAGGCGGGATGCTCGTTGTGCCCGGTTTCAACGATGCCCACAACCATTTACCCGGTGGCTTGAAAGCAACAAAAATTGCATCGGCAGGAATGGACCCTTCCTGGGAGGCTGTCCTGGATTCGATAAGAAAAGCCGTTCGACAAACGCCCGAAGGCCAATGGATTGAGGGTACTATTGGCCCCTCAATCGCCAATTTGCCAGCGGCTACCCGATTTGTGCTGGATAAAATTGCGCCCAATCATCCAATTCGGCTGCTTTCGTGGTGGGGGCATGTCGGGCTGTATAATTCGTTAGGGCTTCGTGAAATGGGTATTGCCGAAGACCAGCCTGATCCCAAAGGTGGTTTTTACGAACGGATGCCCGATGGTAAAACCCTCACGGGCAAAGGGTATGAAAAGAATGCCTACTGGCCGCATACCAGCTATGCAAAAATGGCCTCTCTGCGCGACGAGAACGCCATGATTGGTGAGTTCAGGGGAATGACTCAGGCGTTGCTCAAAGCCGGAATTACCAGCTATCAGAATATGTGTACAGGCGCTACAGCCGCCGACTACGCGCGAATCTGGAAAAAAGCCGGGTTACCGTTTCGGCTTCGATTGATTCGCTGGGGTGATATGAACACTGATGGCAGCCTGAGCATTCCGGCTAAAGACCAGCCTGGAACAACGTCAGATTTACCGTTATTGACAATAAGCGGTACAAAATGGCTGCTCGAAGGTACGCCCATTGAAGGCGGTGCCGAACAGGTTGATGCGTATCCCAATCGACCCGGCTGGTATGGGCGGATGAATTACACTGTCCCCGAAATCGAACGGATGTGCCGCGAAGCCATTGACCGTAAGGACCAGTTGCATTTCCATATCGGCGGCACCAAATCGATTGGCAAATTGCTCGATCTGATGGCATCGATGCCCGTAGACTGGAAACCACTGCGGCCACGCTTTGAGCATGGCGACGAGATCGACTATTCACCCGAATACATCAGGAAGGCGCAGCAGATGGGCATTATCATTGTGCAGAATCCCACGCATTTTGCACCGATGGAAGGGGTTCCGATGGGGCCACCGCCTACACATGGTATGGCTATGAAAACGTTGCTGAACAAGCATATTCCACTGGCTATTGGGTCTGATGGCCCATTTAATCCCTACCTGAATATTATGTTTGCAACGACCCACCCGCGTCGGCCCGGTGAAGCGCTCAGCCGGGAGCAGGCCGTTATCGCCTATACGCGCACAGCCGCCTATGCCGAGTTTGCCGAGCAGGAAAAAGGGACGCTGACCGTTGGCAAAGTGGCCGATTTAGCCGTTCTATCCCAGAATATTTTTAAAGTGCCCGTTCCGAAACTTCTCCAGACTGAGAGTATACTGACAATGGTGAATGGGGCTATTGTGTACGATGCGGGATTATTGAAAGTCAAATAATGGTACTGTATAAACTGAAAATTCAGAGATTGTAATCACCAAATTTATATAAATCCGGTGATTACAATCTCTGAATTACGAAAAGATTCATTTTGCTACAACCACCCAAACCGCTGTGCTAGTTTTTCTTTCTGGTTGCGGGCAACGGGAATACTCACATCGTTGGTCATAACTAGGTAAGCACCTTCGCCTTTCATAAAGAGTTTGATGTGGTCGAGGTTGATAACGTACTGCCGGTGTACCCGCAAAAAGTTTCGTTCTTCCAGCACCTCCTGCACCTCGCGAAGGGTACGCGTCAGTAGAAAAGATCGGTTCTGGGTAGCAATAACTTTGGTGTAATTGCTGTCGGACTCGCAGAAAATAACCTCATTGATTGGCAGAAAAATAACCCCCTGTTGGTAAGGAACGGCAATTTTATCGCTGACATGGTGCGATTGCAATTGGTGCCGGAGCAGGTCGAGCTGGCGAACATCGACCCGGTGCTGTCGTTCGGCTTTCCGAACAGCCTCCTGCAAATCCTGTGAATCGATGGGTTTCAATAAATAGTCGAGCGCCGAAAACCGGAACGCTTTGACCGCAAACTCGTTATAAGCTGTTACAAAAATCAGGCTGAACGAAATGGCGCCAAGCTTCTCCAGCAACTGAAACCCATTCATGCGGGGCATTTCAATATCCAGAAATACCACGTCAGGTTGTAGAATCTGAATCAACCGTAGACCATCTTCGCTGCTCGTCGTTTGTCCAATTATCTGAATATGTGGGCAATACACCCCAAGCTCATGCGCCAGTAGTCGCACACAGTCAGGTTCGTCGTCAATAAGGATCGCTTTCAACATGGTTCAAAGAGTGAATGAGCGAAAGAGTGAAAGAGTGAAAAAACTGCCGGATGGCTTCGCTCTTTCACTCTTTCATTCTTTCGCTCTTTAAATCGGTATCTCCACAACGACTTCGGTTCCGGCGGGGTGGCCTTCGGGATCGATAAGATCCGTGAGTTGAATATGGGTTTGGGTTTTATAAAGCTGGTTGATCAGAGCAATTCGCTCGCTTGTTACGTTCATACCAAACGATTTTTGGGGCATGGCCGATTTACTCTTGAGCTCGGCGGCCTTTGCCCGGCCGATACCATCGTCTGTAATTATTATGCGTAACCGATTATCTGCTGGCTGCTCTACTCGAACCTGTACACTGCCACCTTCCAGCTTATGCATGAGCCCATGCCAGATGGCGTTTTCGACATACGGCTGAAGCAGTAGGGGCGGGATTTCGACAAACTCGGTATCAATCGATTCGGCTACTTCGATGGCAAAGCGCAGTTTGGTTTTAAACCGCATGGCTTCCATGTCCAGATAAAGCTGGAGTGCATCGAGTTCATTGCGGAGCGTCACGCGCTCGGAGCGGGAATTTTCGAGTACAAGCCGAATTAACCGACTGAATTTGGTGAGGTAGTCGGAGGCTTTGGCGGCATTGTTTTCGGTAGCATAGAGCTTGATGGAGTTCAGGCAGTTGAAAATAAAATGCGGGTTCATCTGCGCTCGTAGGGCCGTCATTTCGGTTTCGGCCAGTTTCTGTTCAAAACTCAGTTCGAGTTGCCGAATGCGCTGTTCTTCCAACCGTTGACTCTGTATCTGAATTTCGGCGGTTCGGTCGGTCAGTTGTTTTTCAAGCTCCTGCGTGTAGTGCGTATGTAGCGAGGTATTTTCCAGTTCGACCAAGCGGCTCCGATAAGCCAGCGCCATGGCAAAACAGAGCGATTCGATAGCCACTCCGGTCAGGCTCCAAAAGCCGGGATTGTTCACAAAAATTTCGATTCGTGCGGGTAGGTTTGGGACAAACGGATTCAGAAACTGCGGTACGAAAGCCAATACAATCAACGTGGCTACACCAACCAACAGATACTTTTTGATCGGAACCTGACTGCGAATTAAGGCCAGGGTAATTAGCAGCAGCAGCAACCACGCTGGTAGCAGTTTAAATCGGTATAAGAAGTTGTTGCTAAGAAATAAGACGCCCGTAAGTTCTTCCAGCCCTGTCCAGACAATCTCGACAAAAGCCAGCCCCAGCAACGCTTTCACCCACGGCCAGATACGCGGCTGCTGCAACCGAATAGCCAACAAGTGATTCATAAAAAAGGCGTAGAATACAATGAGCAGGGCCAGTGGCAGTCGGGGTAACCGGAATAGATCCAGCCCAAAGCGGTCATCAATGTGCTGAACCGTCAGGTAAAACCCCATTAACGTATAAAGACCATAGTAAAGAAACGCCTTATCGCGGTTGAGCCAGTACGAATAAAATGCAAACAGGCTCATAAACAGCAAACTGCCCGTCAACAGCGATAGGTAAACCAGCAAAGGCGATTCGAGATAGGCGTTTTCGAGGGTCGTCCTGTAAATAGCTTCGGGTGTATATAGCAGCGATACAATGGGGAGCACACTCATCACCTGACTGATGGATTGCACGTAATAGATGTAGGTTTGGCCCGGCGGAATTCGGACCAAAACCGCTGAGGTATTGGGCGAGCCTTTAGGTCGAACAACACCTACGCCTACATGCGCCAGTTGGTGGTTGTTTTCATACACATTGATATAAAGCCCCTGCCAGCAGTCGTAAAAGAGCCGGATGGTATCGGTTGGGTGGGTGTTCTGAATCCGAAAGCGGAGCCAGGTTACCAGCAAAGGTTGTTCAGCGTTGGTAGTGCGTTCGTTACGTTTCTGGGCAAAGGGCCGAAACCGTTGCTGCTGAATAACCGAAAGGGGAAGTGTATCGCCAGAAGTATCTTCAAAAAACTCCGTAAATGGCCCAATGTTTCGGGGTGGCGTCTGTTTTCCAACCTCAACCGGCGGCACCGATTGGGCCGCTAGCGTCAGGCTGGTAAAGGCCAGAAAAAGACAGAGAGTCCACCGCATCATTTTTTTCGACAGGATTGACAGGATTAACACGATGAGCAAAAATTCTACCCCAGGCGTTGACCTGGCAGTTTATCCTGTACATCCTGTTAATCCTGTCAGAAACCCCCGAATATCAACAGAAAGCGACGTAAATCCTTGAGCTTCTTTGCGAATGGTAGGCAGAAGCGGCTGAACGACCGGATTTTTGAGGGAAGCATTTCGCTAAAAAGAACCGCCATTGGCAGGCTGGTTTCGGCTGCTGGCATTGAAAAGGTGGAAATGGGGTAGGGCCTGTCTGTAGTTTCGGTTGAATCTAATTTTTTCGATCATCATGGAAAAAGCCTACCGAAACGTCAGTTACCTGTTTGGGGCCGTTCTGCTCTTTGTGTTTGTCGCCTTTTACAAAACCTATTTTGGGCTGTTCCCGAAGTTTGTGGGCATACATGGTCTCATTCATATTCATGCCGTCACCGTACTCATCTGGCTTTCGTTATTGATTATCCAGCCGATTCTGATTGTTCGGAAGCAGGTAGCCTTGCACCGTTTATTGGGGAAGGCCACTTATGGCTTTGTACCCGTAATGGTTATTCTGCTGGTAATAGTAGCCCGGTCTGGGCAGTTGCACCAGAAACACCTGGGCATTTTTCTGGTCAATATTCTCGATGTGAGCCAGTTTATTGCGTTTTACGCGCTGGCTATTGCGTACCGACACAATCCAGCCTACCATGCCCGATTTATGGTCATGACCATTCTGCCGTTTATTGGTCCGGCATTGGGTCGACTGCCACAAATCCCATTTCCGCCAGGAGTACCGCACCTGCTCATTATTGGTGGACTGTTGCTATATGAACGCTTTCACCGGAAAATTTACAAACCGTACCTGATTTCACTGGCTGTATTTCTGGGTTTATTTCTGCCACTGCTGGGCCTGTTTCTGGCTGGGCAGCCACTGGTTGAACGGATGTGGCAGGTTTGTTTTGGGTGAATCAACCCATAGGAACATGCTGGCTGAATGATTACTGATTCACCGCAAGGACGCGAGGGCGCAAAGAATTGACTATCAATATTTTAATCCTTGCGTCTTTGCGCCTTCGCGGTGAACAATAGTGTCGAGGTACTTTATACGCAGTTACTTTGTTAGCGGTGGCCCAACCAGACCCAAATCGTGCTCTTTAAAAAACTGCTCCATCTGTTCGGGCGAGGGGCGGCCTTTTAGCTGTGAAATTGCCTTAAAAAATGCTTCGGTTTTGCCGCTTGGCGTGGTCATAAAAAGCATTTGGGCGGTATCGCTCAAGACCAGATACGTATGCGGAATGTTGCGCGGCAGAAAGACCAGATCGCCGGTTTTGAGCGTGTGCCGGTCGTCGCCTACCTGAAACAACACTTCGCCGTTCAGGACATAAAACTGTTCGTCTTCTTTGTAATGAACGTGCATGGGTGCGCTGTCATTTTTGACATAATAGCCAAAGAAAAGCGACAGTTGGCCGTTGGTGTCTTTCCCCGAAATTTTCAGGAATTTGTCCATACCCATGACGTTGTAGACCTCGCCAAAACGGGTTTCGGATTGCCGTAATACAAACGGATTCGGGTTGGTTTCCATAGCAAATGAAGAAGTTTGAAGGAGCGATGATCCTGCAACGGCGACAGACAGGCTTTTGAGTGCCTTTCGACGTGTTTGGTGTTCCATACAATTGGTTGATTAAAGTAATGTACCAAAAGTAGGCGACCTAACACGGTGGCTATTGGTCAAAAAACGACAACTTTCGGAATGCCCAGCCGTTTGTCAACGCTTTGCTCATTTTCCCGCATCAGCCCTACCGGTGTAAGGCCCGCAAACTGTTTGAAATCTTTGACCATGTGCTGATAATCGGCATAACCACAGCTAAGAGCAATGTCGAGCCAGTCTTTGTCGGGGTGTTCGTCTTTCAGTTCAAACGCCTGATTGAACCGTACCAGCCGGGTAAACAATCGGGGGCTTACGCCAGTACGCTCCTTAAATTTTCGTTCAAACTGCCGTATACTCAAACATGCCTGACTAGCCAGATAGTCGAGAGAATAATAAGCGCCAGGGTTAGTAAATAACCGGCTTAGTCTGTCAATTGGCTCAATAACCAGTCTGATGCGCTGGTATTTCTGAAGCAGGTAGGCTTCAAGCGCCCGAATCATGCCCATGTAGTCGCCTATGTCCATCAATTGCTGAAAGAGACTGTTGACCTCTTTTCCGACAACACTTTCGGCTTCTATGGTTTCGTCGAGTAGGTAGGTCATGGGCATTTTGCCTAATAAATGATACAGCCCGCCCGGCTGAAAAACAATTTTGACACAGGTGAACTCCTGTGCGTAGTGATGATACCAATTGGTCAGTAATTGCCCCTGCACCACCGAACGGGGAATGTCTACTTGCCGGCCTAACTGCGGATTCACTTTCCTGAACTGATGGGTTGGGTAAAAAATAAGGCTTGAATCGGCGCGAGGTGGAAATACTTTCGAGGGAATTTCGGTCATGTTGGCAAAATCGAAATGCACCACCAAATACTCCTTTACAAAGAGTCTCAGCGATTCATGCGGTTGCACAATCAGGTGGAGCATACTGACCGATGGTTTCTTAGTCCAAAATTTACACAATCTACGTATATGTACCGTAACCGATCACTAAAAGATTATTACTAAATCGTTCACTATAAAGCATATTACCTTAAAATGGCTAAGTACTTTTACTTACTATAATCCCCAATGGCTTTAAGGACTAGCCTTGCTTTGGCCTATTTAAAGAGTCACCTGAAGTAGTCCGGGGCTCTTATTAGATGGCATCTGACTCATAAGTGTGTAGAGGCTTACTCAAAAAATAGGGTTCCTCACGCAGTATTTCCAACTATTCGTCCTGAACGTCTGGCAACCATTTTTTTAATGACCTATGTTTAAGGGAGTTCGGCAATTACCAATCGGAAACTAATCAGCGGCTAATCAATGGGCTTTCCAACTGACTTGGCACCTATACAACCTGTTGTCAATTGGGTAGATAGCCAACCCGGTAACTTTGAGCGAACGGTCAAAAGATGTCGATTTTTTACCAGTGAACGTAGTGATATGAGCGGCAAATTGCACACAAGTGGTTTACGCTAGTTGGCGCTGAACCAGCCTACATTTTCAGGCAACGCTGTGGCTTTCTGGCCCGAGCGGTTATAACCATTCACAACTATGCGACTCTACTTTCTGTTATGGCTATTTGTTACCGGTGACTTACTAGCACAAACCCCCTCTCCGCCTGTTATTACATTATCGGCTAATACGTTTTATCAGGGCGAGCCGCCGGGTTCCTATACCATTACATGTCCATCAGGCACCAGTGTTGGCATTTCTAACCTCACCAAGATTGCCAGTGTGCCATTGCCCAGCCCATCAGCTACACAACCTCCCGATGGAACCATCTTTACCACTGCCAGAACCCTATCAGGAACCGTCGTAACAGGCAATCTGCCACCGGCTACTAGTAATGCGTTCAGTTATACAGCGGGGGTGTTCACGGGAAGCGGCCTTTGCTATGGTAGTAGTCCTTTTTCCTTAGCCACATCAACTTCATTTATACTGACGCTGACTGGCCTGACCAGAGCAGAAGACCAGGCCCGGACAGCCTGGGCCTTAAAAGCTAATAGCGTTAAACTTCCTCAACTCTCTACGTCAGAACAGAACAAGCTCCCCCCTCAACAGGCTGGTAATCTGGTATTCAACACCGACCAGCAAAGGATGGCTATACATACCGGAAGTAACTGGCAATATGTAAACACCTATTCAACCGGAACTAGCCAGTTTCAGAATAGCCAGGTGTTTACAACTAGTACTACATGGATTGTACCTACTAATGTAACCTTAATTATGGCCGAAGTTTGGGGAGCGGGAGCTGGAGGCACCTGGGCACAAACCAACGGAATAACGTTGTCGGCATCGGGAGGAGGTGCCGGAGGATATGGTCGTGGCTACATGCAGGTAACACCTGGAACGGCATTGACACTGATAGTTGGGGCCAAAGGAAATGGTGGTTCATGGACCACGCCTACTTCTAATGGCGGGAATTCACAAATTAATAGCGCTACAGGGGCAATTGGCGCTTACGGTGGCTCCACCAACCAGCAAGGCGGGTTTGCATTTGGGTCTAATCTGGGCTTTGGTTGCCAGGGAGGTAATGGGTCTAATGCCAAAATGTCGTATGGACAGAAAAGTGCTACCGACTATATTTTTATAGTACAGTGTGGCGATGGAGGTACCGCATATGGTATGCAACCGGGAGGCTATGGATCGCAGTATTCACTGACAAACTCAACGTCATTGCTGTTCTCCGTCAATGGAGGGCGTGGACAGACGGGCAGTTTCCCCGGCGGGGGAGGTGGTGGTGGCGATCTTTCGGGTGGCGATGGAGCTGCCGGTATGATTATCGTTTATTGGTAACCGCACCTTCGAAAAGAACAATCAACGACGACGGCCAAAATCCTTTCGACTACAGCCTGAACTTCGACTACTACTGCACGTACCAATAGCCAAACCGATCATAGCCCAAAAGTAGACTATGCAACGCCGAAACTGGTTACGAACACTGCTTGGACTGGCTGCAGGCAGCACAACAGCAGGTATTTCATTGTCGGAAGAGCCTAAATCAGAACCTGGTTGTCAGCCTACGCCGATTCTGGAACTGGGCCCGTATCCCACTATGAAATACCGAACCCAGCCCGATCACGATATTGATCTTACACGCATGGCCGGGCAATCGGGGGTGGCTGCTGGTAAGGTCATCGTAGTGGAAGGTAAAGTAACTGATGCAACCTGTAAACCATTGTCCGGTGCAGTGGTCGAAATCTGGTCGGCCAATCACCACGGTCTGTATCGGCACGAATTCGATCATTCAGAACGGCAGGAAGATCCTAACTTTCAGGGCTGGGGACAGGCCATTACCAACGCCAGGGGCGAATACCGCTTCAAAACCATTTTGCCCGGTTTGTACGGGAGTCGGGCGAGACATATCCACTTCAAAGTCTCGAAACGCGGCTACCACGAACGGGTCACACAGCTTTTTTTTGAAGGTGAAGAACGTAACAAAACCGACGGTATTCTGAATTACCTCACGCACGAAGAGCAGCTACAGATTATCCGGCCGCTGGTAACCAATTCGGCAACACCAACCATCTCATTTCCTATTACACTGGACTCAGTACAGCCCAACAAGGTTCCCGAAAAAGTGCTTCGGGAATACGTCGGCCGATACGCGCTCCGAATCGAAGGCAACGGATTTGACGAATGGGCCAGCTATATCCCCGAATTTGCGGCTAAAACGATCATCCTGGAACTGACCGCCGAGCGGGCTCAACTCTTTATGACATTACCGTTTTCGCCCAAAACCGAGGTCTTCTGGCACGCTAAAGATGAGTTTGCCTCGTGGGCGTTTTACAATACATTTATTCGGTTTCAGCGCGATACAGCCGGAAAGGTAGTTAGCCTGCACCTGCATCCAAGCGAGGACAAATTTTTAGAAGGCATAAAGCTATAAAGCTAACTATCATACAGGTAAGTATTGATGGGAAATTAGTTATCTTTAGGCAAGCTATCTATCTGTCTTACAATGGTTTTCCGGCCGCGCATACCACCTCACCCTGCCCTGCGTCCGTATGTGCGGCATTATCTGTTGCTTCATGTACAAATGCACGGGGTTCCTCTAAATCAGCGCATCAAGCCCATTCCGCCCGACGCCGATCAGTCGCTCTTTTTTTATCCGCGCAGTTCGGTCAATGCAATAATCAATAGCACCGCAGAAAGTCGTACATCAGCAGCCAGCATTTTTGTAGGCCAGCAGACTTCGCGCATCAATATCCAGTTTGGCGACGATCATCTGATTATTCAGGTCTGTTTTCAGCCCGGTTTTCTGTATAAGTTGTTGGGCAAAATACCCATTAACTCCTTTCAAAATGAGGAAATGAATGCTGAGTATCTGACCGATACAGGCATGAAAGACCTCAACGAGCAACTGCGGGAAGAAACCGATTACGGCCGAATGATAGGCCGCATCGAAGCGTACCTGCTGAAAAAACTGGCGCGGCTCCGCCCCGAAATTTTACCCATCGACAAGGTTATTCTGGCACTAAAAGACACGCATCAGCCGCTTTCGCTGGATTGGTTGGCCGATCAGGCTTGTTTGAGTCCGAGGCAGTTGGAACGCAAATTTCAGGAACGGATGGGCGTGAGTCCGAAATTTTATGCCCGTATTGCCCGGTTTGACCGTGCTTTTAAGTTGAAACAACAACAACCCCAACTCGACTGGCACGACGTGGCTTATACCTGTGGTTATTTCGACTACTCACACATGATGCGCGATTTCCGGCAGTTTGCCGAAGTACCCCCTTCAATGCTTTTGGCCCAGGACATGGCTTCGCCCGACTGGGGCAACCGCTTTTCGTAATGTCGTTTTTTTACAGCCAGCACCAGGCTGCTATTGGTTTAGTTTGCCCAAAAATCAACCATACTAAGCAAATGAAAACCGCTCTATATTTTTTAGGCTATACCTTAGCCGGTTATCTGGTTGTAGCGATTATCTGTCAATTTCTCCCAACCAACCGGCCTGATTTTGCTCAGATATTTACACCCAACAGCCGATTTGGCAGTGCCATACAAGGCAACGAGGAGATTATTCTGGGGTACGCGAATGGGCGGGTTCAGGTGCAGGGTAACGTGAACCCTCACGCAGCAGGCCCTGCCGAACACGTACACACAGGCTTCGACGAGCCATTTTCCGTTTCTAAGGGGACATTATCCCTATTGGTCAATGGTAAAATCAAACGGCTTCGGGCCGGGGAGTCGTTTACGGTACCACGAGGAACGTATCACAAATTTTTTAATGAGACCGATTCGATGGCCACCGCTACAGGCGACGCACCAGCCGGGTTTGTATTGATGCTAACGCAACTATATGGCCTTATGCACGACGATCCTTCTATCTTTTCCTCCCCCCGCTTTCTGCTTCAACTTGCTGCGTGGGGCAGCGATTTCGATTCGTATCTGAAAGAAGGACCACCGCCATTTGTCGTGAAAACGCTTAAATTTTTAGCGTTGCCCATCGCCAAAATCGCGGGGTATCAGTATGCAAACCCAGCTTATTTTCCCAAACCCGCTCCCCCAATCAATGTGTCCGTACCATCGGAATCTGCAAATTAGTGGGCCGGTTTTCTTCGGTGTCGAAGCCGCGCCTATCAACGTGCCTCGCTCCCCAGAACAGCATGTTATTCAGGACATACATCAGGTCATATTCCTTAAAAATTTGCCCTTCGGCCAGGCCAAACGGTGCAAACGCTTTACCCAAAATGCTTTGTGTATTGTTTAGCTCCCATTTATCGAAACCGGCACTGGCAACCTGATTCAGAATGCCCACAAAACCCGGATGCAATGGCGTTACGTCATATGCGTCATCGGCGCTGAAATCGACCTTCTGAGCACCGGCAGCTATCGGATGGTCGCCCTGCCATTGCACATGGCCTTTAATGAACAATTTGGCTAAAGGCACTTTTCCGTAGGCATCGGCAAAATTGATGATCTCCAGCGTAAAGGTATCGTCGGTCTGGTATGTAAATCGGCG
Source organism: Spirosoma sp. 48-14 (assembly GCF_001898575.1). Classification (GTDB taxonomy): domain Bacteria; phylum Bacteroidota; class Bacteroidia; order Cytophagales; family Spirosomataceae; genus Spirosoma. The sequence continues at coordinate 525,901 of NZ_MKUD01000001.1, read as the reverse complement.
GGATAAATAAAAAGGTTTGGCACTGCCATCGTCGTTTCGCGAAAGACTTGGCCGTACTTCGGGGGCAATACTAACCCATTCACCGCCCGCTATCACTTGTTTGATTTGTTCGATTGTCATTGTTTCTGTAGTTGAAGCACAAAGCTGTTACCTTCGTCTAAAAGAGGCAAGTAGTCTGTTTTACACTAGCTAGTACATCTTTTTAGACTAATGGCAAATTCGCGCAAAAACAAAGATTTTAACCCGCACAACTGCCCTGTTACGCACTGTCTGAACCGAATTGGTGGCCAGTGGAAAGTACTGATCATATATGGTATCAGCAAAAACTGTAATCGGTTCAGTAAGCTGCAACGCGCCATTCCCGCTATCAGCAAACAAATGCTGGTCAATCAACTTCGGGAGTTGGAAGACGACGGCATTATCGAACGAACGATTTACCCTGAAATTCCGCCCCGCGTCGAGTACAAACTAACCGAATATGGCGAGTCGCTGATGCCTGTGATTTACGTCATGCAGGACTGGGGATTGAAGGCGATGAAAATGGAAGGTCAACTATAGATCAGAGCTTTCGCTATAGGATGTAGCCAGTTAACGTCTTCACAGGTTGTTCGTTCATGACTTCCTATGCCTTATCTTTAAGGACCGAACGTTCTCTGCCAAATGCTATGCCTCTTTCTCTAGTCGCTTCGTCCTGTCGACACGTATTTGTTTGCTTAATCGCCTTTCTTTTGCCGTTTACAGGTCGAACGCAGGGGACGTTAGCCGACTACAAACGGGCTGAAATGCTGAACGGCGCTTTTCAAAACAAGGTATTTGATGCGCCCGACAAGATTCAGTGGGTGCCCAAAGCGCATTCGTTCTGGTACCTTAAGACAACACCCAGCGGTAAAGAATTCATCAAAGTAGATGCCGACAAAATCGTAAAAGAGCCCGCTTTCGACCAGAAACGGCTGGCTACCTCACTGAGTCAATTAACAGGCTATCCGGTTCTACCTTATCAATTACCCTTCTCTGACATTACGCTGCAACCAGCTGAGGTCTCCTTCAGAATTAAAGACTCCTTGTTCACCTGCCCCTTCGATACCTACCAATGCCGACTGAACGGGGTGATTAGTCCATCAGCCAATCGGTATTGGGGTAATCAGGTTAATGAACGGGAAGGAAAACCCGTTCCGTCGCCTGATGGTGTCTATGAAGCGTTTATTAAAAATTACAACGTGTACATTCGTCCAAGCCGTCGTCCTGCCGAGGAAGTTGCGTTAAGTTACGATGGATCGGAAGGCGAGTTTTATTCCACCTACATGGCCTGGTCGCCCGATTCTAAGAAACTGGTGGTCAATAAAGTTCGCCCCAATACTCCACATCTGATTTACCTGATCGAGTCATCACCAACCGACCAGTTACAGCCTAAATTGCAGTCGCGCCAATACCTGAAGCCGGGTGATGCCCTACCCCAGCGGTTCCCTACCTTGTTCCTGATCGATTCGAAACGACAGACTCCAATTCCCGCGTCGGTTATTCCTGATCAATATACTATTACGATGCCACACTGGCGGAACGACAGCCGTGCGTTTACGTTCGAATATAACCAGCGTGGGCATCAGCGATATACCGTTTTCGAGATGAATATTGCGGGAAATGTGCGACCCCTGATCGACGAAACGAGTAAGACCTTTATTCATTATAGTGGGAAAAACTACCGCTATGATCTGGCCGATGGCCGGGAAATGATCTGGATGTCGGAGCGTGATGGCTGGAACCACCTGTACCTATACGATGAAAATGGAAAAGTAAAAAACCAGATTACCAAAGGTGAATGGGTGGTGCGTCGGGTGGTATATGTCGACGAAGCCAAACGAACCATTCTGTTTGAAGGTAGCGGTCGGGAAGCCAGCCAGGACCCCTACTTTACGCAACTCTACCGGGTCAATTTCGACGGAACGGGCCTGACGGCCTTAACCCGCGAAAATGGGAACCATCGACTCATCTTCTCCGACGATTACCAATATGTAGTTGATAGCTATTCCCGCGTCGACGAACCGCCCACTACCGTCCTTCGGCAGACTTCGACGGGCAAGGTAATGATGGAACTGGAAAAGGGAGATATTCAGCCGCTATTGGCTACGGGTTGGAAACTCCCGGAAGTGTTCGCGGCCAAAGGTCGGGATGGCAAAACAGACATCTGGGGGATTATTGTGCGCCCGTCCAATTTTGACCCGAAGAAAACCTATCCCGTTATCGAATACATTTACGCTGGGCCTCACGATTCATTCGTGCCAAAAAGTTTCGTAACCGATTCGCGGGGTTCCCTGCACGAAATGGCTGAGTTTGGCTTTATTGTGGTGCAATGTGACGGTATGGGTACCGCTAATCGTTCCAAAGCGTTCCACGACGTATGCTGGAAAAATCTGAAAGACAGCGGCTTCCCCGACCGGATCGCCTGGATGAAAGCAGCTGCCCAGAAGTACCCGTACATGGACCTGAGCCGGGTGGGTATCTGGGGGAATTCGGCAGGAGGTCAAAGCTCAGCAGCGGCATTGCTCCACTATCCAGACTTTTATAAAGTGGCTGTTTCGTCGTCGGGCTGTCATGATAACCGTATGGATAAACTATGGTGGAACGAGCAATGGATGGGCTATCCAATAGGTGAACAGTATGCCGAATCGTCCAACACAACCCATGCTAAAAACCTGAAAGGCAAACTCTTATTGATTCTGGGCGAGATGGATGATAACGTAGACCCCTCCTCGACCTATCAGTTCATCAATGCGCTAATCAAAGCCAATAAAAATTTCGATTTCCTGATGGTTCCAGGTATGGGCCATTCGCTCGGCGGTGACTATGGTGAGCACAAACGACGTGATTTCTTCGTAAAACACCTGCTGGGTATAGATCCTCCCGAATGGAACTGGCAACCCAACATCACGATCCCCAAGCCGTAATCAGCACGTCTCTAAAACGGATAATCAATAGGCCATCATGTGCTTAAACTTTTGGTCGGCGGCATAGCGGCAGAGGGCGGTGAAATTTTCCTCCAGATTCGGTTCTTCCACATCGTGCATCAGTTCTCGAAGGATCTGCATGTCGAACGTGTAATCGTCGGCCAGGAGGTACTGGCTGAGTTGCGCACCGGCAGTACGGTAGTATAGCTTTTCAATTTCGTTCTGATCGGTCGGGATTTCGGTAACGAACTCGTAATTAGCCCATCCAGCCGCTTCCAGCATTCTAGGCACGGCAAAGGTGTTGGGGACATACCGACTGTGAACGATGTTCAAATCGTTAATTTCTGTAGATAACGCCCGTACAATTACCTTGGCCGCATAATCGACGGGAACCATGTTCAATCCGGCTTTCGGATTCAACGCAATCCGGATATTCATGTGCCCATACATCTCCTTTGCGCGGTAAAAAAAGGCGCCAAAAAGATAGAAAACCAAAAACCGATAGATGACGTGGTATGGCGCATCCATCAATCGACCAGCAATAATACTTGGCCGAAGGATTTGCCATTCCAGCCCATACTGTTCACATAAGTTAGGGATATCTTCCTCGATTTTAGCCTTAAACGATTCGTAATGATTTCGGTAGCTGGCTAAGTTCTGCTCTTTCAGGAACTGTGGTCTGAACGCGAAAGCGGTGCTGATGTAGCTAACCTTAAAAATATAGGGTTGGAGCTGATTAATTAGCTGGATAGTTCCGTAATAATTTGTCTTTTTGATCTCTTCGCACGCACTCGGGGTAGTGCCCAGATTAACCGAAGCGGCACAATGAATCAGGTGGTATTTTTCCGTTGTGGCGGCCAGGTACTGCGTTAAATCGGAAGCGTTACTGATGTCGTAGCTGATTAGATCAATATGGTCTGTTTTCAGCCGATCAATATCCAGTTGGTTCATATAGTCAGGCATCAGATCAGGGTTTAGTAACTCCTCAAATCGTTCCTGCACCGACTTAGTACGTTTACTGCGTATCAGTAGGATTAGTTTACCGACATAGCCCCTTTGGTGGATGCGTACCATCAGTTCGTAAACAATATGCGACCCTAAAACACCCGTTGAGCCGGTTAAGATGAAGTTATTGACTGGTTTCATTTGGACAATAAGAGGTATGGCTTGACCCTACAATCGGGGTCAAACAATCAAACATGGTTTCGAAATAGAGGCAGCTTAGTTAGCTATCAGCCGATGCCCTTAGAATCAGAAAACCACGGGCTGTATACGTCACATCGGTTCGGTCTCAACAGAAGCTGATAGCAGGACAAAGTTCAGCGTCGGCCTTTAGATTTTTTTTGACAAAAGTCAAAATCGGAATGTGCCCGTTATTTTTTTGCCCGAATTCGGCTTAAGGTTTCCTGCGAAATTCCCAGGAAAGAAGCAATGTGCCCCAGCGACGCTTTTTGCAGGAGTTGGGGGTGCTTTTCGATCAATTGGTGGTAGCGTTCGGCAGCGGATTGAAACTGGAACGACAGGGTACGTTCTTCCAGCTCAATGAAATATTTTTCGGTCATTAGTCGCCCAATCAGATTAAACTCGGGGTAGTTTCGGTAGAGTTCGTGTAGCTGGTCATAACTAATGCCGGTAATGACACTATCTTCCAGAATCTCAATCGTGGTGTAACTTGGCTTGTGCGATACGAACGAGTAGAGCGAGGCTAGTATATCGCCCTCGAAAGCGAACCAAAGGCTTATGTCCCGACCATCCTGCGTGTAATAGCCTCGGGCAAAGCCTTTCTCCAAAATATACAGATGCCTGCATAGTTTTCCATGCTCCAGAAGCATATACCCTTTAGGCACTTCTTTCCTGACCAACACACTAGCCAGGGCCAGTTGTCCCTCCAGACTAATAGGCGCAAACTGACTGATTTGATTCAGTAACCAGAGCAAGGTTATTTATCCGTTTAGAACACAATCTGCTTTTCAATTCTGCCTGGCTCACTTTGCGTGGTCAGCAACTGCCTGCTCAAGAGTTTTGAGTACCTCCGGCATTTTTTCATGGGCGTTGTTGCAGAGAACAATGATTGTTTTATCGGCGTCTATAAAACGGATTATCTCGGTTTTGTAGCCGGGATTATCACCACTATGCTGTACAACCTTTCCAAGTTTATCGTTCTGTACTAACTCCCAGCCAAATCCATAAGGTGACCACGTACCGGTAGTCAGCTTGGCGGGCTTAAATGCTTCCGCCAGCGTTTGCTGACTCACCAGTTTGTTGGTATACAACGCGCGATCCCATTTGAGTAAATCCTCGGCCGTTGAACTGATACGTCCCGGCCCTTTGCGATTCCCAAGCCAGATGGCATAATTGAATTCGGGAAACGAATCAGCCCTAACATACCGTTTTTTTTCGGGCACATACATATGCCCCCAGGCTATATTGGGTAGTATAATTTTCTGCTCGCGGGTACGAATATCGGTATGGGTCATGCCCACGGGTTTGAAGATGCGTGTCCGACAGAACTGGATAAAATCCTGCCCCGATGCTTTTTCGGCAATACTCGCCAGGAGCATATAGCCCGTGTTGCTGTATTCGTACTTCGCCCCCGGCTCAAACGACTTAGCTGGGTGGTATTTGATCAGATACGCAATGTTATCAGCATTACCGGCCACTTTACTCTTGTCCCAATGCTTATCCATCACATCCTGATAATCGGGCAGGCCCGACGTATGATTGAGCAGATGCCGAATGGTAATGCCTGGGTAGGGTAACCCCGGAATGTATTTCTCGATCAGATCGTCGTAGGCTAGTTTCCCTTCCTGCTTCAGCATCAGGATGGTCATAGCCGTAAACTGCTTGGAGACGGATGCCAGCTCAAAAATTGCCCCCGTCGTCATGGGCGATTTTGTCTCAAAATCCCGATAGCCAAATGCTTTTTCATACACGGGTTTACCTTTGTCGGCGACCAGCACAACGCCACTAAAATCAGGAATTTGGGCAAAGAAGTTGATTAATTCGTCGTTGATTTTAGTAGACGAACGCATTTGAGCGGTGGCCGCAAAATTGAACAATAGGCTAGCCAACAGGAAGTATACAGAATAAAAGCGATGGATCAACAAGAGGATTAAGCAGTTAAGGACTCACGTACCTGTTTGACAAACGATATGGGAACTCCAACAAGGTCTGCAATTTTCTGATTGTCAAAAGCAGTCTCAACAATAAGCGATTTTGTAAAGGCAAGGTTTTTCTCATGCTCTTTCTGCGTCATACCTTTATCGAGACCTTTAGCAAATAGAAAATCTTTTTCCTCGTTGAAAAACTGGCTTATACGTTCCATGACCGTTTCGGTTGTTGCTTCCAATTTACGAAGTTGGGCCAAAATACGCAATTGTACGAGGTGCCTTCGTAATGCAAAATCCCCTTTCGTTGTTGCGTAAACCCGATTTAGTATATTTTCAACGGCCTGTAAGGGCTTTTCGTTCTTGAAATCACCCAGAATAGCAAAAACGATTTCTTCTGGGTTGTCTGAATCCAAAAAGAGATGATAGTCCACTTCAGCCAGAACAATCAAAGGGAATTCAAACTGATGTCGTTTGGTCGAATACCGTGTCGGCATCTGAGGCTTTTTACTACCAATGTAAAAAACGTACTGCTCTACCGGTAAACGGTATTTCCGATGGAGCATCAGATCATAATCAGCCATTCGATACACCATATCGGGTTCATCGGCCAATTGGATTTCCAGATGAAGAATAAAGGTGTTCTGAGCAAGATCCGTTATTTTCTTTAGGACATCCGGCTTTCGTTCTTTAGTATGCTGAATATCATCGGGTAGTTCTTCGGATACGACTGATTTAATCCCTAATAACTTATCAATTAAACCGGGAATAACAGCTTCAATATTTTCCTTAAAAATACGGTCGTACTGGTTGGCCTGTTTTTTAGCCATAGAGCCTAAAATACCTATCTAATGATGGGCAAGATAGTTGATACCTCTCAGTTTGTCACCTAATAATGGTAAATACTTAATTGTCGTTTCTTTTTGTCAGAAAATCCCGAACCAGTTCCTGCTGATCGGTGCTTAGGAAATCAACTCCCGCTTCGCGCAACTTAGCCCAGACTGCCGGATCTTCGGGGCTGGCCCAAAGACGAATCTTCTTTCCTTCCTGATGCACTCGGTCAACCAGTTGGCGAAGCTTCTGAAAATCAGCCGATGGCATGTCGCCTTGTCCGCGCCAGCCAAGCTGATTGGGATACGAATCACTAATGATCGGCATAACCGTTTTTGAAAAGCCTTTTCCCAAATCGGATGGCCGACCGTCGAGCGTTACCAGGTGATTGTTTGCCTTCGTCACCGCCGATATAGGCCGATTTCCCGACAAGACGATGGTCACTGGCCCTGTCTGATTTTTGCCACCTGAAGCGATTAACGAGCGATAGCGTTGAAGGAGTTTAGCGAGTGCCTGATACGTACTATCGGCTCCGGTTTTCGCGTCGATCATTAGGTGAAATGGCCCTTTGTAGCCTGGAAACACCTGCCCGTTATGCTGACGGATTCGTTCTGCTAATGGTTTCAGATACAGATTTTCGAGGGTTGCCGCAGCGTTTTTAAAAGATGGCCGATCATGCGACACATATAGGGTATCATCGATCAAATGAACATCGGCTTCGACGCTGGTAAACCCATTTTCCAGTGCATCCCACAGTGGCCGCGATTGCTCATAATCGTTGTGTGCGTGGGCGTTGAGCAACGGCGTAATACTTGCAATTGACTGTTGTGGTATCTGCTTGTTGGCAATGGGTTGCGTCCAGGCCGTTTCGACATCGCCGGGCATGAAGGGATTGTACTTTGGTTTACTGGAAATGATCTTGGCCCGGAGTAGTATAAGGTCATCCGTCAGCGTGTAGGTTGCTGCTGAATCGGCCAATTCCTTAAGCAGTTCAGCTTGCTGGCTTCCTTTTCGGATGCCGAAAAACTGAATGCGATAGGTTACGTCTTTCTCCGGACTGACGCGCACAACCAGCGAATTCCCCACCTGAGGTAGTTGTTTCAACGTAACGCCCGAACTAGCGTAGAACCGACCAGCTTCCATCGCTTCAACAATTGCTTTGGGGGTTAATTCTGGCGCATTGACCATTACCCAACCCCGACCTGAATTGCTGAACGATGGCCCAAAGAAATAGTAATTATGGCTATCGTCGGTGCCAAGCCCATACATCAGCGGACGGCCCTGCTGCACAAAATGGAGGTTGATTTTATCCCACATCGATTCGGTACCTTCGTGCGTACTATCGCCATAGTTATTTACCAGATGGTGCCCGTTGAACACCTCAAAAAAGCGCTCGTACCGTAGCTGCATCAAATCCTCGGCCTTAATGGCGTAGTAAAAGTTCGGGTGGTTAATGTGTGGAAACATGGGCTGGCCCGTCTGCCGACGTTGGGCGACCACCATATCAATGTTATTCTGCATCACTTCAGCCACACTATTGCCGGGAAGAGGGCGAACGAGGTTTTTCACGTTGGTAATATTCATGTGGATGGGTTTACCCTGATACCCGGTCGAAACTTCTTCGCTTTTGATAATCATGAACTTACCGGGCTCCTCAAAGTAACTTCGGTATTCGTCCAGCTTTTTCAGCCGCACCCGGAGTGAATCATTCCCTCCTTTCTTATACACGACCCAATCCGGCCCAAAAGTCCGCAGATAACGGTCGAACGTCCGGCGTCGGTCCTGCTGATGCGGCACATTGACCCACTTCTCGACGTCCTGAATCACATTATGGTCAGATAAGCCAACGAACTGATACCCATTAGCTTTGTACCAGTCCATTATCATTTCAGGGTAATCATCGCCATCGCTCCATAATGAATGCGTGTGTAAATTGCCTTTGTACCAATGCTGAGCCTGAGCCACTACAGTAGATAAACAGAGAAGCAGAGCATGTAGGTAGTACGTTTTTTTCATGACAAAATTTGTTGCTCAATAGGGGGAAGTTTTAATAGTACTGAACATTCTTACTGATAGCCCATTCTATAGTTCGCTATATTCTTTAAAGCGTTCTGAGAGCCATAAATATCCAGCTAATTTTAGTGCTTGTCAGGTAGAGTGACTAAATCTTTGATGAGTATTTTAACTTATTATTACTAGTGGTAGAATTATATGATTGAATGGTAATATTGATTTAACCATACTCAAAGCTGGCTTGTATCTACTAGCAAAAAGCCTTTGTCTGAAAATTGCAAAAATTGCATTGTTTAATGAGTAAACTAATTTAGTTACTGCATCTGGTGTGTTTTGGCTGCAAAAAATGCTTGTGCTTTGTTACTTAAGTTGCTATTTTAATTGAATTTAAAGGGTTTTTTAATTTTTTTATAATCTGAGCGAGTAGTTCTGTAAGTCAAGGTAGTTTTACCATGAGATTCTTAGGAATGTGTTAATTCTTATCGTTTAAACCTAAGCTTTTCACGTTTAACTCAACTACCTATGGTGAACCACCTACCTCCCCAACGGTTGTTTGGCAGGCTTGTCCGATTATCTGTCACTCAACTTTTACTGGTTACCTGTTGCCTAAGCATAAGTCATGCTAAGGAAAATCCAAATCTAAACCTGCCCGGTGATCGGTTAGCCAATGTGGCGGACCGTACCATTAATGGGCGGGTTACCGATGAAAAAAGTGAAGCGCTGCCAGGCGTAACAGTCCTGTTGAAAGGTACGCAGCGGGGTACTGTAACAGACGCCGATGGGCGTTATCGGATTGAAGTGCCAGATGGAAACGCCACACTTGTATTCTCATTTGTCGGCTATGTTTCTCAGGAAGTAAATGTCGGTAGTCAGGCAGCGGTCAACGTTAGTCTGAAAGCCGATAACAAAACACTGGATGAGATTGTAGTCATCGGTTACGGTACCACCCGTAAATCGGATTTGACCGGGGCTGTATCGGGCGTTAAAGAAGCCGAGTTGGCCGAACGCCCTGCGCCTTCGCTCAACCAGCAGCTGTCGGGTCGTTTGCCAGGCGTACAGGTAAACACCAACTCAGGTCGCCCAGGTGGACGGACAACCGTTCGAATTCGTGGATTCAGCTCGATCAACTCGTCCAACAACCCACTGTATGTAGTTGATGGTGTCATGCTTCCACAGGGTACTGGCGATCAGTTTAGCAACCCAATTGACTATATCAACCCGAACGATATTGTTAATGTTGAGGTATTGAAAGATGCGTCGTCAACGGCTATTTATGGAGCTCGGGGTGCAAATGGCGTTATCCTGATCAGCACCAAGAAAGGGAAAGCTGGAGAAAGCCGGGTTACGTATGATTCTCAGTTTAGCGTAAACACCATTGGGCCAAATAAGCCTCAGGTTCTGAACGCTAAAGAGTATTTAGCCGTAGAAGATCTGGCCTATGCCAATATGGCGAAATACGATCCCGTTGGTTGGGCTGCTGGGAAATGGACGTATCTGAACCCGGTTCAGCGTCGTAAAGACTTCAGCGCAGCGCACCCCGGTGTATTTGATGCCAACCTAAATCCATTGTACGATACCGACTGGTTCAAGGAGTCGGCGCAGAGTGTGCTTTCGCAAAACCACCAGTTAGGTTTCAGCGGTGGTAACGAACGGACCCAATACTCGCTCTCGCTTAACTATCGTGATGATCAGGGCCTGCTTAAAACGTCGTACATGAAGCGTTATTCTGGTCGTTTCTCAATCGACGATCAGGTGAAGAGCTGGCTTAAAATCGGTGGTACGTTGAATTACAATAACCAGTCAGAAAATCTGGTCGATGTTAACGACGCTGTAGCCCGTCAGATCGTGGAAGACTTCCCCTTCCTACCTGTACGCTATCCTGACACAGGCGTTCTGGCTGAAAACCGCGATTACCCCTACGCAGAAGGAACGATGAGCTCGGTACACCGCCTGCTCGACAGAAAGTATATTCAGAATACACAGACGGTGTTAGGTAGCCTGTTTACGAATATCACCTTCGCTAAAGGTCTGGAAATGCGTACGGTATTGGGTACTAACATCCAAACACAAGAAATCAACCAGTCGCAGACTCGCACGCTGAACATTGGTGGTAACGGTAATGCTTCGGCAGCTAACAACCGTACCTCATTCTGGTCGTTGGAAAACTACCTGACGTATAACAAGCAGTTTGGCCAGGATCACTCCTTTACGGGCTTATTGGGTATTTCGTGGCAGGAAACCAACACGTTTGGGATTGGTGCCAGCGTGAGCGGATTTGCTACCGACTACTTTGGCTTCAACAACTTAGGTGCTGGTGCTACCAACCCCTCTGTTTCATCAGGAGCATCGCGGTTTGCCTTTAACTCGTACTTCGGTCGTATCAACTACGGCTTTAGAAACAAATACCTGTTCACAGCTACGGGCCGGGCCGATGGTTCATCTAAGTTCGGGGAGAATAACAAATTCGCTTTCTTCCCCTCGGCAGCTTTAGCATGGCGTGTATCGGAAGAAGACTTCCTGAAAGGTAACTCGGTGATATCCAACCTGAAAGTGCGTACCAGCTATGGTTTGACAGGTAACTCGGAGATTCCGCCTTATCAATCGCTTTCGACATTAAACTCGAACTATGCGGCTGTTTATGGCAATACAAAAGTAGGTGGAACGGGTATCAACCGATTGGCTAACCCGGATCTGAAATGGGAGAAAACAGCGCAGACTGATGTAGGGGTAGAAATTGGCTTGTTTAAAGGACGGGTAAATGTAGAAATGGATTACTACTACCGTCTGACGACTGACATGCTGCTCGATGCGCCTGTGCCACAGACGAGTGGCTATGCAACCATCCGTCGTAATGTAGGCTCAATGGAGAACAAAGGCTTTGAATTCAGTGTAAATACCGTAAACGTCAATAAGGGTAGTTTTACCTGGAATACCACGTTCAACATTTCGCTGAACCGCAACAAAGTACTGTCGCTGGCTACGCCATCAGATATTTTCGGAGTAGGTGGACCTAACTTTACCAACCAGACCAACATCATTCGTATTGGTGAGCCAGTTGGTGCGTTCTGGGGCTTGACCCGTGTGGGTGTGTGGAGTGAAGCGGAACGTGACCAGGCTGCTCAATTTACCAGTTACCGGAATGGTCTGACCATGCTGCCTGGTGACATCAAGTATCTGGATGTGAACGGTGATAAAGCCATTACCGATGCTGACCGTAGCATCATTGGTAACGGTAGTCCAAAAGGATGGGGCGCTCTGACTAACAATTTCCGTCTAGGTAATTTCGACGCTACGCTTGAACTGCAGTACATGTATGGTAACGATGTGATGCTGATGAACCTGCACCCCAGCGAAGACCGGCAGGCACTAGCTAACAGCTACAAGTCAGTACTGAATGCCTGGACGCCACAGAACCAGAATACCATGATTGCTGAAATCCGGGATACACGGGCAGGTTATGTAACCAACGTAGATAGCCACTGGATTAAGAACGGTTCATTCCTGCGTGGTAAAAACCTGCTGGTCGGCTATAACTTCCCATCGGCTATTACCAACAAGATCAAGGTAAACCGGCTCCGTCTGTATGCGTCGGCACAAAACTTCTTCCTGTTGCTGGAAGATCCAATTGTTGGCGATCCAGAAGTAACGCCAACAAACCAGGGGACTGGCAGCAGTGCATTCTCGCAAGGTCAGATCTGGCATAACTATCCAAAGCCAACCACGTATATGTTAGGCCTACAGATTGGTTTGTAATCGGGACGGTCGTTTGTCGTCAGTTGCTTTATGTCAGCTAGAGTCAGCCTCAGGAAGAACATAAAGCAACTGATCAAAATCTTTTCAAATTCATTGATACCTCAGTAAGTTATGAGACATACACTCGTAAAAAATATAAGTAAAGTTCTGGTAGGCGGTATTGTGTTGATGGGGCCCGTCGGTTGTACGGATTTCCTGAAAGAACAGGCCCCTTCGAACCTCACACCCACTAGTTTTTACACGATTCCTGACCATGCCGAAGCGGCCATCGCGTCTGTGTACGATAACCTCCGGTTTATGGGTGGTGGTGCTGGGATTTTCTCCAGCAACTGGCAGTTGCTGGAAGCTCTTACCGGTACATCGACTACCGAAACGGCCCAAAACTCAGACCTGAACAACCTCTACGGACTGGTACATGATGGCAACACGGGGCACGTCGTTAACTATTGGAACGGTCTCTATAAGGTGATTGCCCAGGCGAATCAGGTTCTGGATAAGGTGCCTGGTATCACACCTATGGATGCCGCCCAGAAAGCCAGAATTCTTGGTGAGGCTCGGTTCCTGCGGGCTTCGGCCTATTTTACGACCGTTCAGCTTTGGGGTGATATTCCGCTGATTACCAAGCCGCAAACAGCCGCTTCGGCCGATTTCCTGCCAACGCGGTCAAAGGTAGAGGATGTGTATAAGCTGATCGTTGAAGATCTGATTGCTGCTGAGTCTGCTGGTTTACCATGGATGGATGTAACGAATGGCCGGGTCAATCAGGCTGCTATCAAAACGCAGTTGTCGAAGGTATACCTGACCATGGCTGGTTTCCCACTTAACAAAGGAGCAGCCTACTACAAACTGGCGGCTGACAAGGCCTTTGAGGTGATTACCTACGCCAACGCTAACCCCAGCACGATCAACCTGTTTACGACCTACAACGACGTGCACAGTGAATCGAAGAAGAATCAACTTGAGCACCTGTTCATGATTCAGTACAATACGGTGGTGGCCGGTAACCCAATGGATAACTTCTATCCGAACTTTAAGCCAGTAACCTATAACGGTCCTGGTGGAACGGGTAGCTCAGTACCAACGGCTTCCTTCTACAACTCGTACGAAAAAGGCGATCTGCGGGCTAAAGATCAGGATGGTTATTTCTATACGACTTACTATACCAACGGTAACGGGGCTCAGTTCAGCCTGGGCGCGCCATACGTGTTTAAGCACTTTAACCGGACGGCCAATGGCACTTCGGGCGTTGCTGGTACTCGGCAAAACAACCTGAACGTACCCCAAATTCGTTACGCTGAAACGCTGTTGCTGTATGCCGAAGCGCAAAACGAAGTAGGTGGACCTACACAAGCTGCTTACGATGCCTTCAAACGGATTCGGGATCGGGCTCAACTGACCACGCCCGCTCTGGGTGAGTACACACAGGCCACCTTCCGCGAAGCCGTTTGGCGGGAGCGCTGGCATGAGCTGGCCTATGAGCAAATCACCTGGTTTGATATGGTACGGTTGCGGAAAGTGTACAACGAAAAGACCAATGGCTTCGATAGCTTCGTTGGACACGTTAACCTAAGCTCGAATCAGCCCTTACAGGAAAAGCATCTGCTGCTTCCACTGCCTAAGCAGGAAATGCTGAACAACCCGAATCTGCGTCCACAAAACCCAGGTTATCCAGGCGTTTAAAGATACATTGTTGCCTTTCAGGGTGCTAACTATCAGATAGGCAAACCGAATTTGCATAGGTTTTAAAATGAGTTAGCAGAGTACAAACTCCCCGGCTAAGACCAGTCGGGGAGTTTTGTTTATTCTGCAAATGCTTTCCGATAGGCAGTTGGTGTTTGGCCAGTTACAGCGCGGAAGGTTTTATTGAAGTGGGAGAGGTTGTTGAAGCCTACGGCAAAGCCAACATCGGCAATGGTACGGGCAGAGTGTAGCAATTGCCGGGCCTGGTTTACCCGGTATTCGTTTACAAAATCGGTGAATGTCAGGTTGGTCATTCGCTTGAAGTAACGGCTAAATGCGGGAATGGTCAGGTTGGCGAGGTCGGCCACTGTGCGAATATCTATCGGCTGGGGGTAGTGATGTTCTACATATTGACAGATTCGGTTGATGCGTTGCTGTTCTTTTGGATTCAAATCGAAACGAACACCATTAGCATGTAAGAACTCTACATCTGTTGTGTCGGCCAGGTGCTGCAGAATTCGCAGGAGCAGTAAAAACCGCTCAAAGGGGGGGAGACCAGGAAGCTCTTTCAGCCAGGGACCAATCTGCTGCTTGGTTCGGGTGCCGAACGTAAGGCCCAGATGGGCGCGTTCGAACAGTCGTTTAACTGTAGCGAGTTCGGGTTTCTCTAAGAACGGCTCACCCATAAAGTCCTCGCGCAACTGCACCACAATTTCTTCATACAGCCCTTCTTTGCCATAGCTGAAATTGAGATGCGGTAAATCGGGACCTATAAACACCAGTTCGCCCGACTCATAACAGGATACATTCGTTCCGATTCGGCGCTGGCCATTACCAAACGGAATATAGACAATCTCGTACTCTGGATGGTGATGCCAGTAGACCCGGCAGGTTTCCGGCTCTGTGCTGTGAATAACCCGGAACGAGCTACCCACTTCGGGCTCGATTTTTTCAAACTGAAGTTTCATGGGAATTCTAACACAGAGACGCACTCGTATTCTCCATGTATCTCTGTGTTATAAATGGTTAATGAAGAAACCGCAAATCGATTTTAAACGTTTATATGCCAACATACTGCTATCAGAAAACCCTATGAAATCAATAGTTGTCTATGCGTTGAGTCTGTTGCTGGCAGGCTGCGCATTAGGTCAGTCGAAAGATCGTACTCCTGCTAAACTCCCTGCCCCCAAACCCGGTGAAGCCGTCGCGAATTTTGCCGGTGGCTGCTTCTGGGCTATGGAAGAAGGTATGAACCAGCTCAAAGGCGTTCGGGAAGTCATCTCGGGTTATGCCGGTGGCTCCGTCAAAAATCCAACCTACGAACAGGTCTGTTCTGATGAGACGGGCCATGCTGAAACGGTTCAGGTGTATTATGATCCTAAAGTCATTAGCTATGCTCAATTGCTAGATGCCTTTTTTGCCGGTCATGATCCTACGACGCTCAACCGACAAGGCCCTGATGTAGGCCGGGATTATCGGTCGATTGCTTTCTACCGGACCCCCGAAGAAAAAGCCGAAATTCTGGCTGCCATCAAACGGACCAACGAATCGAAACATTACGCAAATCCGGTGGTAACGGAAGTGGTGCCGTTTACGGTATTCTATCCTGCCGAAACCTATCACCAGAACTATTTTGCCCTGCATCCCGATCAACCGTATATCCGTTCTGTTTCGCTGCCAAAGGTCGAAAAATTGCGTAAAGCGATGGCGGGGCATCTTAAAAATAATACGTCGTTGACAATGATTGACTAAATAAAGTCAATAAAATGGTAATGGAGCATTAGTAAAAGGCAATAGATCGTTAAAATAGCCGGTGCGCACCGGCTATTTTTGTGTTATGAATACAACAGTTACAATCAATCGACTTCAACGTAATCTTTTCGTTCAAAACCTGCAAACGTTCTTCCTGAATCGGCAGGCTCTGATTGTGGGTTTGGTGTTTGCATCCGACAGCCTACTGTTTGGTAGCTGGGTAGCGCATATTCCACACGTTAAAGAAAGGCTGCACCTTTCCGATGCAGAATTGGGCCTGACGCTCTTTGCCATGCCTATTGGGCTCATCATCATGAATCCACTAACGGGGCTCATTATATCCCGACTTGGTGAAGCCAAGGCTTGCTTCTGGTCGGCAATCGGGTTGACGCTTGCTGTCTGTATTCCCATCAACGCACCCAACATGGGGATTATGGCGCTGGGCTTATTTTTCCTAGGCTTAACCAGTGCCTTGCTGAATGTGGCCATGAATACATCGGCTACGAATGTGGAGCGTTCACAGGGTATTTCAATCATGTCGTCGTGTCATGGTATGTGGAGCCTGGGCGGTTTGCTGGGATCTGGTATTGCTGGTACAGTAATTGCCCTTCATGTGTCGCCTTCGATGCACATGGCTATTATGGCGGGAATTATTCTTGTCGCTACGTTTTTGTTTCAACCGATACTACACACCATTCCGTCGAGTAGCCGGAACGAATCGGGTGAGAAAACCGGAGCTTCTTTTGTGATGCCTAATCTGGATTTGCTGCTGATGATTTTTATCGGTCTGGCAGTAGCCATGGGCGAAGGAGTTGCTCTGGACTGGAGTGCGGTATACCTGCACGAAACGCTGGGAGCCAGTAGCCAGATAGCTGCGCTGGGGTTCGGCGCCTTTTCGCTGACTATGACCAGCTTTCGATTTCTGGGCGATGGCATTATTCCCCGCATTGGCGCCAAACGCTGGCTTCAGGTAGGTGGTTTTTTGGGAGCACTTGGGTTAGTAATTGCTATTGCTTTTCCCTATCCGGCAACGGCCTTAGTTGGTTTTGCCTTGCTGGGCGTTGGCTGTTCATTAGGCGCTCCAATACTTTACAGCGCTTCGATGCGGGTACCGGGTATTCCGCCAGCGGCTGGTTTGGCTACCTTTGCCACCTTTAGTTTCATCGGTTTTCTGGCTGGGCCTCCCGTTATTGGCTTCGTGGCCGAATCGTTTGGTTTGTATTATGGGTTGGGTTTAGTGGCCTTTATTCTACTCATTTCGGCGGGGCTTTCGCGCATTGTGAAATTGTTCTGAGAATGCCTGAGTAAAAACGCGAACCCGTATAGATTATAAGCTTCTCGTTTATTGAAATAGGTCTTAGTACGACCCCATCAGTGGCTCACTATAGCAGGAAACCGTTTGATACGTATGCGATTTAATGCACAAATTGCGTAGTATTGTTATCCAGACTAACCAATAGAAGTTATGACTATTGCCGTTAATACCACTCCCCAAAAGCGAAGAAAGTCAGGTGTGCCCGCTTACCTGATCTACGAAACGCTCAATGGACGTCCGCTCTATCGACGCGGTTACCGGGATGTGTTGTCTGGTAAGAAAAAACCCGCCGAAATTATGGGAAGCAGCTCGTTACAGGCCATGTTGGTTTCACTGATACATGGATTCTTATTCATGCATATTGACCGTAAGCGGTATTTGCTAGCGACCAACGAATCGGGTATTCACCTCGACAAAGGCAACAACCTCTCCAATGACATTGCTATTTTCGACAAAGCGATGGGGCTGGTATTGACTGATAAATACTTTAGCGTACCGCCAAAGGTAGCTATTGAAATAGACGTTCGTATCGAACCGGAAGAGTTTGAAGGAAAAGAGTCCGGCTATGTGTACGCGAAAACTGAACGGCTGCTGGACTTTGGCGTCGAAACAGTGATCTGGATTACAACCTATCCCCAAAAGATTTTCGTAGCTACTCGTACATCGCCCTGGCTGACGCAAAACTGGGATGCCACCGTACCCGTTCTGGATGACGTGACGTCACACTCAATCTGGCGGCCTTGTTAACCGAAGAAGATATTGAGTTTTAAGGCATAACTTCACGCTAGGGCCGGTCATGACCGGCTCCCCAAAAGATAGCGTTACGAAGAACTGTTACGAAAGCATCGTTTTTGAACAGGTTGGGGTGGTGCCCCATAAAAATATAGACATTCCTGGCCTTCATGCGTTCATTCGACCAGATCACCGGATGATCACCCCCCATTTTGATATTCGAGTCGGGTGTATAGGTAGATTCATCCACAGTGGCTAGCACCTTTACGTTAGGTCTTGGGTTTTTGTTGTAGGTATACCACTCTTCTTTCTCGATCTCAAACGTGGCGGGTAACCCCTTCATGCAGGGGTGATTATTCGCTTCGACATGGACGGTGGCTCTGGCAAAATCCGGAATGTAATTCTTGTAGCGAATGCCGCCCATAAATTCGGAAAACCAGGGCCACATGGCGTATCCGTCGAATTCACCTAGGAGAGACGCGTGATGAAGGCCAACCCAACCTCCTCCTTTGCCTTCGGTAATGTATTTCTGAAAAGCCTCTTTAGCCGTATCGGTCCACATATAGGGTGGATAATTCAACTGAAGAAAAAGCTGGTATTTAGCCAAAAAAGCTTCGTTTATGGGGTCTGTATTTTCAATGTAATCAATCGTAAAGTTACCTTCTTTAGCTAGCTGAGCGAGCCACTTTTTGGCTTCGGCTACAAACGGAGCATGAACACCCCCGTCTTTTTCGGCAATGGCTACGACCCGAAAGCGAGGTTTTTCATGCTGGCCAACTACGGAGGAATTAAACCCGATCAGTAAGCTAAAGAAGCAGATGAAAAAGAAGGGCTGACGTAGCTTACAACTAAGCATGAGTGCCTTATAGGTTTTCTACTAAGTTGGGTATTCGCCTTCAAAAGCTATCCAAAACCATAAACTACCGTTGTGAATAGTATTCTTTGATGCTTACCAGTTGGCATAGCGGAACTGGCCTGAGGGCAGAAAATAATAGTAGAAGATCAGAAACAGCAGCAGCAGATACCATAAGGCCGTTAGAATTCCGGCTGCCTTTAGACCCATATATTTTTGTAAAAACTGATACATAACCTCAGAGGAGAAAAAGTTGGGTCAGGGTTTGACCGACAGCCTGCCAGGAAGTTTTCTGAATAACGATACAGGTCAGGCAGAAATAATGGAATGTTAGCAGAACACCCAGCCAATGAACGATGTTCGAGCGCCATGCCGGTAGAATAATTTCGCTGGAGGGCTGTTTAAAACGATGCCATATCAGAATACCCAGCCCCTGCAAAGCCCCCCATACCAGATACCGACTAGACCATTCGTGCCACAGGCCCAGCACGAGCATAGCCCCCAATGTAGCCAGTACGGGCTGTCGGGTCAGGCTGAGTAAGGGGGTAAATACATAGTCTCGACACCAGCTAGACAATGACATATGGTATCGTTTCCAGAACTCATTCAGATTAGAAGCCAGAAATGGCGACTGAAAGTTTTCGGGCACCCGAATCCCAATCAACAACGAGAGGCCGATGGCTACATCCGAAAAACCCGCAAACTGGACATAGGCATTTGTGGCGAACCGAATTACGGAGAGATACGTAGCCACCGATGGATGATGGGCTTGTAGATGATGGATGAACTGGGCCAGCTTATCGGTTAACAGCAAATTTCCGATGATCACAATCTTGGCATAACCGTACAGAACCCGTTCCAGTCCAGCCGAGAACAAGGCTGAATCCCAACGTCGGCGACGGCTATCCCGATAAAAGTCGGGAAACCGATTAATGGGGCCAATCAAGAGTGTAGGTAGGAAGAACAGATAGGTTAAATAGTCGACAAACGTATGAACGGGTAAGGTCTGTTTGTAACGTTCAATGGCGTAATGAATCTGCCGGAACGTATAGTAGGATAAGCCCAGTGGAACACCAACGGAAGTTTGCCACCCCTGGTGCACGAGCCATTCTGATTTGAATAGTATCCAGACGATCACCGACTGGCTAATTGATAGGATAACGCGCCAGGAAGGCGTCATGGTGTTGATTCGAAACAATCCGTAGCTCAAACTGGCAGTAACGAGCAAACTAAGCGCTGATAGTGGGGAAAATACCAGCATGAACCCGGCCGTAAGTGCTGATACGGCCGGAAGCTGCCAGCGATTGGGAAGCAGCCAGCCCATTGGGACTAGCCCTACTGCACAAAACGCCATAATCCAGGTAAGTTCAGTCATCGTGGAGGAAGTGCGGCTGTCTGGCAGATTTTATCGGCTAGCCAGGCCGAATAAATGGGATTGCCAATGTGATTTAGATGGGCTTGGTCGGCAAAATAGCGAAACGGCATGGGGCGATTAAATTGCCAGTAATCCAGTTGGTAGCGTTGATGGTAATAGTTCATCAGGTCGCGTAGTTGTGGTGCCCGACTTTTACTATAAATAGCTGCTTCTAAAATAGCTGGTCGTGGAAAATGCAATAAAACAAGGTGGGTGCCAAGTTGGTGAAGCCGCTGGAGAGAGTTATATAGAGCAGGTAGTTCGGTTTGTGTGCGTACTTCTCTTTTTTTGATTTCAGCAAGGGTAGTCGCTAGGTTTATCGTATCCATCTGATTAAGCGCATGCTGCTCCCGTGGGAAGCCTTGAAATAATCCTCGCTTAGGATCAGCTGCTCGCCAGCCAAGCTGAGTTTTAACAGCTTTTATCTGTAGCACCAGGTGTCGATTAACGGCCTCAAGCATGGGATTAAGGGAATAAGGTAGA
The DNA here is from genome assembly GCF_001898575.1 of Spirosoma sp. 48-14. Taxonomy (GTDB): domain Bacteria; phylum Bacteroidota; class Bacteroidia; order Cytophagales; family Spirosomataceae; genus Spirosoma. Next base: position 505,026 of record NZ_MKUD01000001.1, on the reverse strand, counting down.
CGGAATACCAACAGGTTTTCCTCAAGGCATAGAATGTCAGGTGGGTAGCGTTCCAGGATTTTAAAGATCGGGGCCTCTTCAGTGAAGGCATTGATAGTTACTGATTCTCGGTACAGTTTTATAACCCGTATTCGTTTGCCACAACGATTCTCGAAAAATCCTGTATCTGCCACACCATACTCTACCAGTGACGTGCCCAGAACAACTACACGAGTGACGGAGTCCGAACGCATAGCCCACTCCCGGCGTAGTACCGTTTCGGCGTCCGTTGCCAATTGCTGGCTCAATTGTTTTTCTGACCGATTGGCCATTATATACAACAAACCAAAGCCGATCAGGGCACCAACGCCAGTAAGGCCCCAAACCCACAAAGGTGGCGTTACCCTAGGCATTTGACGATTAGCGGGAACTGTTTTTTTGACGGGCAATGGATTCGGCATTTTGTAGACTGTTCATCACCATAATTTCGGCTGTGTCGAACTCTAAACCCAGTGCTTTTTCGAGCCGGATTACAAAATCGAGGTGGGCCATTGAATCCCAACCCGCAATGGTTCGGGAGGTATCGGTTGGTTTGAGCGCTGATACGGGCACTTTAAACGCCTGTGATGCCGCTTCCAGTACCAGTTTTGTATAATCAAGGGTTGTAGAAGCTGCCTGATTATCGAGTTGGCGAATTCGATCGCGCATTACGTTGAGCTGAACTTTTCCCGACAGACCTTTCGGCAGATCATCGAATAGAAAAATAGCGCTAGGGATCTTTCGTTCTTCCAGGTGTTCCCGACAAAAGGCAGTTAAGCCCAATTCGTTGAGTGCACTATCTGGTTTAAGGACTACGCAGCTAATCAGGCGTTCCCCAAAAACGTCATCGGCAATACCAAAACTCACGCTTTCCACAACGTCGGGATGGGTATTGATTATTTCAGTCACTTCCTCAGGATGGATATTGACCCCTCCCGACACAATGATATTTTTCAGGCGACCCGTAATTCGATAGAAGCCGTCGGTTGTACGGATGGCTATATCACCCGTGTGCAGCCAGCCCTGTTGCAGTACGGCTACTGTGGCGGCTTCGTTGTGCAGGTAACCTTTCATGATATTGCTACCGCGAAGAAGTAGCTCACCGGCTTCGCCATCGGGCACTTCCTGGCCAGCTTCGTTAACAATACGGGCGTCCATATCGACGGGTTTGCCTACGGTGCCAATCTGATAACTGTCGTCGGATGGGCCGCTGAATAGCCCTCCGGCTACGGTCTCGGTCAGGCCATACACATTAACGATTCGAACACCATACCGCTCGGAGAAAGCCCGCCAAAGAGATTCTTCCAGATGCGAGGAGACCGAGATAATAAACTGGAAGTCGCTGGTCTGGAAACTATCCTCATAGCCATCGGCAAACCGTTGAATCAGGGCCAGCATCGTCGGGACGGCTATAAAATGGGTAATCCGATACTTGTAAATGGAATCGAGCAACTCACCAATCCGGTTGATTTCGAAGCCGAATGGACGAACGCATACCGATGCCGTGTATGCCGCCAGAACCGGCCCTTGTATGATGCCGTCGGCATGGTAGAGCAGTAAATTGTTTAACAAGCGTGATTCGCCAGTTAGACCATACACCTGGCTGAGTGTCTGCAAATGACTAAATAAACCCCGATGCGTAATTTGTACGCCTTTCATGTCGGAGGTTGTGCCCGATGTAAAGAGAATATACGCTACCGTGCCTGGATCAATCCGAGTAGGTAATGTACCGACAGGTAGTGACTGGAGTAGAGCCGGGTAGGCGTTTGTATTGGTAACTGGGGCTGATTTGCCCAATAGTTTCCGAAAAAGCTGGCCTTTTTGTAGCTGTTCCGGTTTCACCGATAGGGCCATGGAATAGGCGTTTGCTCCAGGGAACTGTTCAAAAAAAACGGCATCGGCAATCACTCCTTTAGGCTGCGCCATCTGGAGTATGGATTCCGTACGACTGGTTTTGGTATCTGGATCCAGCAAAATGGCAGTTAAGCCGTTGGCCAGGAGCGATAGAAAGGTCAGGATAGTTTCCTGTTCATCGGCAATCGATACAACAATTCGATCACCCTCAACCAGTCCATATTGCCCGAACAAAGTAGCTGCTTTACGAATTCGTTCGCTCAATTGGGCATACGTGATCCGTTGACTGGCTGTTTCAACAAATAAAGCGTTTGCGTTGGACGGAGCATTGAGTCGTTCGAACAAGGTTGTGGCGTTGGTATACGAGGACGGTGTGGTCATTCCAGGTGGAGTAAGCTAAGTAAGGTTTGTTTGGAAACTTTCCCACCAGCCGTTCGGGGTAAGGTGTCCAGAACTTTGAAAATCGTTGGCAATTTACGAGATCCGACACGGTCTCGCAGAAAGTTCGATACATCGGTAATCAGGTTGTCGTCGGCTGGCCAGGTCGGTTTAATCGTTACAAAAGCGGCCATGGATTCGGTATCGTATCGTACATACGAGCATATGGCGGCATCACTAATCGCTGGATGATTGATTAATTGAGCTTCCACCTCCGACAGATATACGATCTCGCTGTGAGCGTTTTTGATGCGGTCACTCCGTCGGCCGCAAAGGGTGAGGCTTCCAGTCGGATTAACAACGGCCAGATCGCCGGTATAGAGCCAGCCATCTGTATTCGGTGAATCCGTAGAAGCACCGATGTAGCTGCCAGCCATGTTGTTTTCGCTGTAAACGCGTAGCTCTCCAACCTGTCCAGTAGGGACGGGCCGATGCTGCTCATCAACGATTTGTACCAGACAGCCAACTGGCCAGCCAATGGTATCCTGATTTAGTTGGGCCTGGCCTGGTCGTTCAGCCAGACAGATACCAGCCGTTTCGGTTAAGCCGTAGTAGTTAAGGATAGGCAGATGAAAAGCCTGGTGAAAGGCCTGACGTAAATCTATTGACAGGGGGCTTCCTGTGCTCATCACGAGCCGAAGTGAGCGTAAATTCGTTACTACTCGCTTGTTATAATGCAACCATTGCCGCAATAAAGACGGGTTGGTAGCCAGTAGGGTGGCCTGCCCTGCTGCAATGGCTTCCGCTAAACCGGCTCCCGATTGCTGTTGTGCAGCCGTTGGAATAACGACAGCGGCTCCGATTTCGGCGGGAGCACTGGTCGCATGCCGAAGGCCGCTCATGGCATCGAGATTGCCCGTGGCCAAAAACCGATCTGCTTTATCCCAAAGGAAGGTCTCGGTTATGAGTCGACCACTCCGGTAAAGTTGCCCATGGGTCAGCGGAACGCCCTTAGGCTGACCCGTTGATCCTGACGTGAACAGAATGGCTGCGATCGTCTCCGACGTGCATGTGACAGGTTCCGATTCAGTATTTTCCTGAGTAATCCAGTCGGCAAACCATTGGGCTGTTGGGGGGAGTTCGGTGGCAGAATCGGTGTCCAGCCAAATGACGGGCTGTGTGCTACTATTAAAAAATGGTGTATCGGCCGTAGTTATCACAAGCGAAGGCTGAACCGAATCGATAATGGTGGTCAGGGCCAAATCTGTAATTTCCTGACCGACCGGAACGATAATCAAACCCAATTGCCAGCAAGCCCAGCTTAGTAGCACGCCCTCGATATGTAAGGGAGCAACCAGTAGTACGCGGTCGCCAGATTTAAGCCCGTCATTTTGGAGTTGATTTCGTATCTGGCTGATTATCTGATCGGCTTCGGCATAACTAAATGCACTATCGTCGTCCAGATTAACTAAAGCAGGCCGATCACCATGTAGGCTGACCGCTCGTTGCCAAAGCCAGGAGAGCGTTTGTTCAGGATAGGGTAGTTCATAGGTCTGGAAGCTGAGATACTGTTGCAGTCGTGCGCCTGACCCGCTAACGGGGGCCAACAGGATCAGATCCCGTTTCGCTAACTCCTCAACAACTGGGCGTAGTTGATCGAGAGACTCATCTAGCCGAGCCGCCATATCCGCAACGGTCAATTGGCGGGATGCCCAATACAACAATTGTAAGGCCCGTTCAGAAAGTACATAACCATCGGACGCCTGAATCACTTCATGATAGACCGGATGGCGTTCCAGCAGATGACCGACAATACCGGAGAGGTGGTCGGGTCGACATTGCACAAGACCCGAGGTATAGTTCAGGCAAACCATAGGATTTACCAAAATCCGACCGTTTGCCCAATCAGGGTCTTCGTGAAATCGAAAAGGGGTAAGGGAGCTACCAATCCAGGCTTCTGGTAATACAGCGATCAGTGCATTATAGGCTGTCGTGTCAGGTGTACTTTGCAAGGATAGGCAAGTATCGGCTGAAGCTGTTCGATTGAACGTGAATAGATCAGGCTCCGAAAAAATGAACGTTCGGCGGTTGCCAATCTGGCTGACTTGTGCAATCAGTTCTTCATAAGTATGTCCCGTCCGTAAATGTCCACCCCGTTTGAAATAGGGCACCGGTTCCGCGTTGGCTAAATGGACATGCGGGAAAATCATGGCACCATCGTCCTGTAGGATACGCGTTAATTCACCCAGAAAGCCAGCTAACTCGTGTCGATGTAACACATCCATACCCACAACCAGTGCAGCGCTATGGTCGGGTAATGGAATAGGAGTATGTAAATCGTGGAAGAGAACCTCTACGTTTGTGGGGGCTTCGGGGCCTGAAAACCAGAATGCATAGCCTTTGTAGCCCAACACGTCGCGGTCGCCTTCCCAGATAGTCAGGATTTTCTGGGCTGGAAACAAGCCTGACAGCAAGGAGGTAAACCACCCCGATCGGTCCCAAAGATTCAGAATGACATCACCGGGTTTTATTCGCTCCTTTACTAAGTGAATGAATGGATAAAAGGCCTTTGTGGCTTCATTGAACGGCTGAAAGGCACTGTACGCATCCACTAAAGGACGACGGCTTTTACGGCGAACAAATTCTTCGTACTGGTGTAGATCTTGCTTAACCATCTAGGAATGGCTCACCGAATCAGACTTAGAGAGCCATGTTCCTGCAAATATTTAACTTTTTGTCTGCTTTTCAATCGGTAAGTAACATGCCAGGCGTAAACCCCGATCTCACAAACGTCACCCCGGTAGTAGCCGTCCCATTGAAAAGGAGCCTGATCCGTTTTAAAAATAACTTCGCCCCAGCGGCTATAAATCGCCAATGAGGTAATGGTAATATCGCCACAGCCGTATGCCAGAAACACATCGTTTTGGCCATCGCCATTGGGGGAGAAGCTATTAGGAGCATATAATAAACAGTCGCAGGCACCATAATCAATCTCGATGGAGTCAGTCACGGTGGCACAATCGTTTTTTACACGCCCCCAATACACACCTGAAGCCGACACGGTACGGTTGGCGGCTTCAAAACCGTCGAACCAGCTAAATGTTCCGTCTGTTACAGTGGGCTTGATCGTGAAGGTCTGAGCACCACAGAGTTCGGTATCGGGGCCTAAGTCGAGGGTAGGAGGGCGTATGAATCGCACGCGAATGGTATCTGTGGCTACGCATTGAGCCTTTTCGACCCGAATGGTGTATGTGCCCTCCTGTTTGACTGTAAACGTCGTTTGGTTGGAACCGTCCTGCCAACGATACGTCGAAGCCGAATCGTAAGGCACTTTCAGGCTCAGGGTTTGTGCATTACAGAGCGTTGTGTCGTTACCCAGGTCGAAATCAAGCGCGTAATTGATGGTGATGGAATCTTTTAAGGTTCGGCAGGCCGTAACGGCTGTAACCGCGTATTTGCCAGGCTTGGTAACCAGAAAGGTTGGTTTCGTGCTGCCATCCTGCCAGCGATAGTCGATAGCGCCCGGCGTAGTCGCGTCGAGTTGGTAGGTATCTTTCCGGCTGCACAGGGTACTGTCCCGACCCAGATCGAGCTTGATTTGCACCAGTGATACATCATCGACAAACAGGTAATAATAGCCTAGAAAACCGGGTAGGGTCACAAAACTGCCAATGGTCAGGTAGCGTTCGCCCCCGTCGGCATTGATCACTCCTGAAACCCGCTGCCATTGCAGATTCCCCATGCTATTTCTGGGGATATGGTCGAGCACTTGCGGTCGCGCTTTCAGCATGCCTGTTGTGGTTCCGCTGATCGGCTGGCTGGATACGTACGCGCCAACGGTTTCGGGAATGACCTTGCCGGGGGTGTTGGTTGCGATGTACATCTCGAAATAGTAGCATTGATTGGCTGTAAGCGGCTCCGTCAGTTCAATACCCAGGTATTCGGCCCAATCGACGTCGAAAAACAAATGTGCGACCCCATTACCCGAATGCGGGGGAAGTATCAACTGGCCAAAGTCGAAGCAGTGATGGTAGAAATCGGGGGTGGCTTTGTTGGGGTTGTACCAGGGAACAGCTTCCTCCAGTTGGTTGTCGTGATGAGGACAATCCCGAAAGGTTTCAAAACTGCCATTCCGAACCAGATTCTGGCCAATAGCCATGCCAGGCAAGCAGAGAACAAGCCAGATAGAGGTTCGGAGTAATCCGCTCAGCATAACGTTTACAATACGCTAATCAGGTTAGGAAAACGGGTACCGAATATACGGTTTTTTTCGGCCAATACGATTGAGCATCAGGAAAGGTTGCCTGACCCTAAACTCGTTATGTTTAAATTCGTTTCCCTTCGGCGCTATAGGCGATTAGCTTGTCGAGCCGATTTTGGCGGGTGGCGGGTTGTTTGGCCGACATAACCCAGTTTATCATCACTTTACGGTACCAGTTGGCCTGTTTTTTGAAAAATGCCCAGGATTTCTCCTGCGCCCTGAATGCCTGCTCAAACTCGGCCGAGAAACCGACTTCGGCTTGTTCATAGGCATATACTTTCGACTTATGTTCCTGTCGTTTCTCGAAGGCCGCCAGCCCTGCCGGTTGCATCAATCCCTGGCGCGTTAACTCCTCAACTTTCTGAATATTGACTGCACTCCAGATACTGCTCGATTTTCGGGGAGTGAACCGAATGGTATAGCTGGTTTCGTCGTATGATTTGCGGATGCCATCGATCCAGCCAAAACAAAGCGCCTGATCGACCGACTCCGGCCAGGTCATGCTGGGTTTGCCCGAACCGACTTTATAAAAGCCAACCAGTAACTCTTTCTGCTTATCGTAGTTGTCGGCTAGCCATTCCCGAAATTCAGCCTGAGTGGCGAAAAAGGTGGGGCTCATGGCACTAGTCCGAGCGTAGTTGGCAGGCCGTCGAGACTAACCAGATTCTTTTCCTGCATATAATCGGCAAGACCATCCTTGCCTTTTTTCTCGGCCCAGTCGAAATGAATATCGCGTTCGCCCGCATAATCGAACAGGGGCACCCCAAAGCCACAGGAGGTTTGTACCAGATGAATATCGGCTACGATGAGCTGGCGCGTGCTGGGGTAAATGGTAAAGTGCGGAGCGTATTCGGCCCACTCCGGTGTATCGGGTAGAATGGTAGTGCCTTTGCCATACAAACGGAGAATATTGGGCGCTCCTTCGAACGAACAGAACATGAACGTAATCCGGCCGTTTTCGAGCGTGTGCGCTGATGTTTCGTTGCCGCTGCTGACGAGGTCCATATAAGCCACTTTGCTCTCCGACAGAACCCGAAAGCAATCAAGCCCTTTGGGCGACAGGTTGACGTGCCCAGCAGGACTAAGTGGGGCCGTAGCAACGAAAAAAATATGCTGCTCTTCAATGAATTTCTTGTGAGCAGGCTTAATGAAATCGTGAAATTTACCCATATCTATACGTATCTGTTTGCTGTAACGCGGCTGGAAATCCGCGATTATGAGTAATGAATCGCGGATTTCCAGCCGCGTTACTGGCTCAACTGATTAAAGTCGAACCAGCGTTTGATTCGCAAGTTAATAAATCGCTTCAGGTACATCTCGTTCAGGAACGTGTTCGACCAGTTTTCAAAACGCTCGCATTGCACACCGATGTAAAAAAAGTAGATGCTTTCGCCAAGCATGGGCAAAAGCCGCCTTTCTTCGTCGCTAATGGGCGTGATGGATTCGTACCCACGCAGGAAACTTTCTTTCTTTTTATAGAACTCCGCCACATCGGTTTCAGTGCTGTGAATTTGCAGGATATAGTAGGCAATGTCGAAGCAGAGCAGACCGTTGCCACAGAAATCAAAGTCGAACAGGGTGACAGTGCCGTCTTGTGCAATGTTCAGATTATCGAACCAGATGTCCAGATGAACAACACCCTGTCGGGTTTGGGATTGGTCGATAGCTGCAAACTGGTCCAGCAAATATTGCTGCGTAGAGAGCATAAACTGCATTTCGGGGGTATCGGCTGGCAGAAATGGCCTGAACTTGTCAATCGAATCTACCAGCAGAATCTCTGGGGTGTACGTCACTCGATCCAGCGTCAGATTGTGCGTCAACTGGTGAAACCGAGCCATAATCTGACCGATTTTGTAGTGCAGTTCTTCCGAGAATGTCAGTAGCTTTTCGCCTTCAGCATAGGAGAATAGCACACCAAAACGAGTTCCCTCAGGGGCATTCAACTCCTGAATGTAGTTGCCTGTACCATCTGGAATAGGATAAGAGACCGAAATACCTGCATCCTTGACAAGCTTCAGTAGTCGGATTTCTTCCAGAATGTCGGTTTGGGTTCGCCAGTTCAGGCTGTAGATTCGGAAAACGGCTTTGTTGACGCCATCAACGACCAGATACGAATGATTAACGCCCGCTTTTAGCAATTGGCAGGTAGTGTCTGTACCAAACGAGTAGGCTTTCTGTAGGAACTGTGCGAGATGAGCCGGAGAGAGGATAGAGGAGGAGACAGGAAAGGTTTGCATGCCACAAAAATAGCCTGTCCTGCCATAATGATGGCTGTTTTATATTATTACTAAAGTTGATCTATTTAGGCAATTTATCGCCACGGTTTGTGTACCTACAGTCCACGATCATGCCGGTCCAGAGAATAGGTTACGATGGCCAGTTGACGTAGTTTCGCCAGTTGTGTTGTTCGCTGAATCCCAGCACTTCCCGGATTTTACGGTTTGAAAACAAGGCTTCATGTTCGCCCAGCTCGCGCGTGATAGGCACACCGGGAAAGAATGTTTCAGCCAGTTCTTTGCTCGGCATGACGGCCCCATTGTGATCGTTTCCGGCATTGAAAATCTGAAAACCAAGCTTGTCTTTTTGTAAGCATAAATGCACAATTTGCCCTAGATCACGGGCGTCGATATAGCAGAAGGCGTTCCGACGTCGTACTTCAGGGTGCCGAAAATAGTAGGGAAACAGGTCGGCATATTCGTGGGGTTCAATCACATTACCGATACGAAGCGCATAGATGTCAATCCCTGACCGGCGCTGGAAGGCACGGGCTGTTTTTTCATTGACCACCTTTGATAATCCATAGCTATCCATCGGATCAACATCATAATCCTCTTCCAGCGGCAGAGACGTGGGGTCTGTCTGGCCATCAGAAAAACAGATACCGTACGTGGTTTCTGACGAAGCAATGATGATCTTTGGGATCCCTAGTTTAACGGCCGCTTCAATCACATTATAAGTACCAATGGTGTTGACACGGAACGTTTCATTATCCGGTTTAATTAAAATTCTGGGGATGGCGGCAAAATGAACAACCGCATCAAACCGGGGTACGCCCGTACCCGGCTCCAGTTCATCCAGACCGGCATACGAACTCATGGCATTAAACATTTGCCCGGAATCCGTAATATCGGCCATCAGATTATAGACGCCTGGATGATTCAAGGGGGTAAGGTCTACATTCAATACCGTATGCCCCTGATCGAGTAGGTAAGGAATAACGTGCTTTCCGGCTTTTCCGGAGCCTCCAGTAAAAAATATGCGCTGTTTTGTCATGAGTAATTCGGGTTGGGTATGGGGCCAAGGTACCTAAACCACCAAGCCATCGTCTGTAGACTTTCTAACAAGTAATTCGTTCTGGGCGCTTACTGTTTTCTTTTTACCAAAATTAGCCTCATTGAGCTAATCATCAACTGGAGAATTATTGGGGGGGACTAGCTTTAATCACGACCAACCTGATAATCATCTAATTTTTTGTCTAATGGCTTCTGCAAATTCCGGTGTCTGTGCCCACACAGACATCTTTCCGGATAATAAACATGGCTGACGTAAAGGTATCTGTGGCTTCACAGACATCGGTAGGCCATTATGGCCATCAGCAATCGCCCCTGCAACAACTGCCCTAATCCCGGAATAAAGAAACGACAAAGGGTGGCTAATACATTTTCACCCGAAGATTGTCCTGACATGGTGTTTATTGTTTTTTAATAAAATTCCAATATCATTTAATTTGTTTCAGTTGTCCCCTTCTTTTTTCTTTCAAGTTCTTCCAAATCCTTCTTTCTGAATTCTGACATATACCATAAAATATAATCTATGTCCCAATCTCTTGTATGATCAAACATGGTTTGCCAAAAGAAGAGCCTGAAACGTACTAAATTATGTATTCTATTAGCAAGCTCTACTAATAGTTTTAATTCGTCAAAAGTTACATTTTGTACTTGGGCACTTTTGTCAATATGAGCGTAAACTTTGTCCCTTAATGCCTCTACTCTTTTGATCAGGCTATTGTGAGTATTTAATAGCGAACGAACTTCAGTTATGACAGTCAAGAGATCCTCTCTTGACTTAACTTCGGCCGTGAATTTATCTTTATTGTCTTCGAAAAGTTTCTTTAAACTAGACCCATAATCTGAGCTTTCTAACTTATTGCATAACTTATGAAAACTACGTTTCTCCCCTTTTTTATCACTGAATATTTTTGACAATTGAATTATCATTATGAATTTCAACTGGTATATATGATGCGCAAAGAAACCATGCCTTTTTATCTGATTTTCATATTCATATTTTTCAATCACTAACCTATTCATATTTGACATAGAAATATTCAGGTCAATTATTATGTTAGATTGATCCGTTAGAAATATTTGTAGCTCTGAGATTTCTAGCATTGTCTATTAATGGGGTAATTTTAATAATAAAAACTTGAGATTCCTCCCTTTGCTCGGAATAACAAACTCACGATTCGATCATCAATACAATAACATTTTACAAAAGCGTAGAATTAAAAAGTGTCGGGTTTGAGAACCCGACACCACAAAAAACTTCACCACAAAAAACGGAACAGGTAATCAAGCCTTACAGACCGAGTACCTTTTTATTGAACGCTTCATCGGCACCTGTTCCGGCGAAATCGTCGAAGGCACGCTCGGTGACGCGGATGATGTGACTTTCGATGAATGGTGCTCCTTCGGCGGCTCCCTGTTCGGGGTGTTTCAGGGCACATTCCCATTCGAGTACCGCCCAGCGGTCATAGTCATACTGCGCCAGTTTCGAGAAGATACCTGAGAAGTCAACCTGTCCGTCGCCCAGTGAGCGGAAACGGCCAGCGCGTTCTACCCAGCCCTGATAGCCACCATACACGCCCTGTTTGCCCGTTGGGTTAAACTCGGCATCTTTTACGTGATAGGCGAAAATCCGCTCGTGATAGAAATCGATGAATTGCAGGTAATCAAGTTGCTGTAAGACAAAGTGGCTAGGATCGTAGTTGATACCAACGCGGGGGTGATTCCCTGTTTTTTCGAGGAACATTTCGAACGTTATGCCATCGTGCAGGTCTTCGCCGGGGTGCAATTCGTACGCCAGATCGACCCCAGCGTCTTCGTACGCATCCAGAATCGGCTTCCAGCGAGTAGCCAGTTCCGTAAATCCGGTTTCGACCAGACCTGCCGGACGCTGTGGCCACGGGTAGATAAACGGCCACAACAGGGCGCCCGAAAACGTTGGGCTAGCTTTAAGACCCAGGTTTTTGCTGGCTTTAGCCGTCATGATCAACTGATCGGTAGCCCAGGCTTGTTGTTCTTTTGGCTTCCCGGCCAGTTCGGCTGGTCCGAAACCGTCGAACATGGGGCCATAGGCTGGGTGTACAGCCACTAACTGCCCTTGCAGGTGTGTAGCCAGTTCGGTGATTTCAACGCCGATGTCGGCCAGTTTACCTTTCAGCTCGTCGCAGTACGTTTGGCTCTCCGACGCCTGTTTCAGGTCGATCAAACGGGCATCCCAGGTTGGGATCTGAATGCCTTTGTAGCCCAGATCGGCCATGTATCTGGCAATGGAATCGAGCGAGTTGAAGGGTTCTGTATCGCCTAAAAATTGGGCAAGAAATATGCCCGGACCTTTCATTGTTTTCATCCTTTTTAAAGAGCGAAAGAGCGAAAGAGTGAAAGAGTAGCTGACGCGATCACTTCGCTCTTTCACTCTTTCGCTCTTTATGTCAGTCGCTCACTGATTTACGAGATTTAGAGAGAATTTTTAGAATTTGATAGCCTTCATCTATTAAGTCGGCCAGGCGATGCTCAGGTACCAGTTCAGTATAAATAAGTGTTTCGAGCCAAAAGAGTGATTCGTCTAACTCTTCGATGGTGACACTGAGCTTCGCAAAATACTCCTTCTGGCTTCGTCCCCTACGAACGGCCCGAAAGTTGGCGGCTGCCGAAGAGGACGAGCGAATAAGCTGATGACCAAAATGTTGGACATCATAGTCTTTCGAAAGGGTACGATACACCTTCACACAACGAAGCATAAATAATTTCAGTCGTTTTTCAAGATCATCCAGAAACTGACTTTTCGATTGGCCTGAGTAATCTACCCAAGCCTCCTGAACAAGGTTTTCCTGCTCTTGTAGATTCTTGCTGTCGTATATCGTTCTTTCACTCATTCGCTCTTTCACTCTTTAAATTTCCACCCATGCCTGTTTGCGATTGCTCTCCAGGATTTTCTCGCAGATGAGTAATTCGCGGTAGCCGTCGGCGAAGGTGGGGAAGGTTGGGTTTTCAGGCATCTTACCGGCAGCAACAGCTTCGTATACCTCTTTAAACAACTGTTTCGATGTATCAGGAAAACCTTCATTGTGACCACCGGGGAACGAAATGACCGAACGGGCTTCGGGGTGGGCCAGCGATGGGTCGCGCATGAAGGCTTCGTTGGCACCGTCGCGGTTACCGATCCACATTTCGTTAGGTGCTTCAGAATTCCAGGCGTAGGTTTTCTTCGAACCAGCGATTTCCAGTTTCATCTGATTTTTACGGCCAGCCGATACCTGCGATACCGTGATGCTACCCTTGTTGCCATTGTCGAACCGCAGCAGTACGTTGGCGTGGTCTTCGGTATTGATGGGAACGTCGGCATAATCTTCAGGCTTCAGCATTTTACCCGAGTAGGTCTCTACAGGTTTCAGGGGCTTCTTCCGTACTTTATGGATGGTGTTGAAGTCGGCCATAACCGCTACTGTTTTCAGCCCTGTGATGTATTCCAGACTGTCCATCAAGTGTGAACCAATGTCGGCAATAGCTCGCGAATCGCCCGATTTGTCGGGTTCGAGCCGCCAGTTGTAATCGGTATCGTAGAACAGCCAGTCCTGTAGGTACGAGCCGATTACCGAATACACGTCGCCCAGATCATTTTGCTCGCGCATCACTTTCATCTGCCGAACCAGTGGGTAATAGCGTAGGTTGAAGTGAACAGCATTGACCAGGCCGGTCTCTTTCGCCAGAGCCACCAACTCTTCGGCTTCGTGCAGGTCTTTGGCCAGTGGTTTTTCACAGACCACGTGCTTGCCTGCCAGCAAAGCCGCTTTCGACTGCGAGTAGTGCAGGAAGTTAGGGGTGCAAATGTGAACGACTTTGATGTCGTCCATCGCTAGCAATTCATCAAACGTACAGGAACGTTCGATGCCTAACTGGTCGGCTTTCTGACGAGCCAGTTCGGGCGTTACTTCACAAAGGGCAAGGACATTCGTGTTGGGTAGGCGACGTAGCGCTTCGATATGCGCGGGGCCGATGAATCCGGTGCCAACGACACCAACATTGATTTTTTGCATAAGGGGTTTAAAGAGCGAAAGAGCGGTTTAAAGAGCGAAAGAGCGAATGAGTGAAAGAGCGATTTCCGCCACTATCACTCTTTCACTCATTCGCTCTTTCGCTCTTTAATTCAGTCGCTCGCTGTTTTACGGGATTTAGAGAGAATTTTTAATAGTTGATAGCCTTCATCCATCAAGTCGGCCAAGCGATGTTCGACCACTAGTTCAGTAAAAACTAAAGTTTCGAGCCAAAACAGTGATTCGTCTAATTCTTCAATTGTAACACTTAGTTTAGCATAATACTCTTTCTGGCTTCGCCCTCTACGAACGGCCCGAAAGTTAGCGGCTGCCGACGAGGATGAACGAATGAGTTGGTGACCAAAATGCTGCGCATCATATTCGTTCGAAAGGGTGCGATATACCTTGACACAACGAAGCATAAATAGCTTGAGTCGCTTTTCAAGGTCATCCAGAAACTGGCTTTTCGAGTGAACAGCGTAATCCACCCAAGCCTCATGAATGAGTTCATCCTGTTCCTCTACAGTCTCCTTGTTGTATATCGCTCTTTCACTCATTCGCTCTTTCACTCTTTAAATTTCGTCCACTTAGTCGTGTCGTCCTGGCTGGAGGCAATCACCGTGTCGATAAAAGCCAGACCACGAACGCCATCCGCTACCGAAGGGAAGTCGTAAATCGGGTCAGGATCGCGGCCTTCCATGTGCGCTTTCACAGCATAGGCAAAGTTGCGATACAGGTTAGCGAACGCTTCGAAAAACCCTTCGGGATGGCCCGATGGAAGCCGCCAGTGCGCTTTGGCAGCCGCCGACAGATCACCGACGTTCGGTCGGATGATGCGCTGACCTTCCTGTGTTTTGTATTTGAGCGTATTGGGTTCCATCTGGTGCCACTCCAGACCGCCCAGTTCGCCGTATACGAAAATTTTCAGCGCATTTTCTTCGCCATTGGCAATCTGGCTGGCGTGCAGAACTCCTTTGGCACCACCTTCGAAGCGAAGCAGTACGTTTCCATCGTCATCGAGCAGACGACCCGGAACAAAAGTGCTCAGATCAGCACAGAGTTCGGCAATTTGCAGCCCCGTAACGTATTCGGCCAGGTTTTCAGCATGAGTACCAATATCGCCCATACAACCCGCAGCTCCTGATTTCGACGGGTCGGTACGCCAGATGGCCTGTTTGTAGTTGTTGTCTTCTTCTTTTTTCGACAACCAGCCCTGTGGGTACTCTACGACTACTTTCCGAATCTTTCCCAGTTTCCCGTTGCGCACCATGTCGCGGGCTTCTTTCACCATTGGGTAGCCCGTGTAGTTATGCGTTAAGCCAAATACCAATCCCGACTTTTCAACGATTTCGGCCAGCTCTCTGGCTTCTTCTAGGTTGAGGGTCATGGGTTTGTCGCACATCACATGGAACCCATTTTCGAGCGCCATCTTGGCGGGGGGAAAGTGCATGTGGTTGGGCGTTACGATGGAAATAAAATCCATCCGCTCACCTTCCGGCAGCGCTTTCTCTTTCTGGATCATTTCCTCATAGGAGGAATAAACCCGGTCTTCGGGCAGGTACAACGCATGACCAGTCGCTTTTGATTTGTCGGGCGATGAACTGAAGCAGCCACAAACCAGTTCAATTTCGTTGTCCAGGCTAGCGGCCCGGCGGTGAACAGCGCCAATGAAGGCATCGAGCCCTCCGCCAACCATACCCATTCGCAATTTTCTGTGCATTGGTAATGAAGTTGAGAGTAAACAGGGTAAAAAAGCGGTTTACAGGGGGCAGTTTACTATAGTTTATGGCAAGTTTCAGGTTTCAAGTTTGACGTTTTGTTCATTAAACCTGCAACTTGCAACCTGAACCAGGTGAACGTCTTTCCATGCGCCCCTTTTTTCGCGGCTGGAAATTAGCGGTTTTCTCTTATTTTTCGGAAATTTTGCACAAAAACGGTCGAAGAGCGGGGAGTTTATCTGTTCATTCGCCTTTTGTTCGTTAATTAACTTAAACTCACTAAATCCTCTCTTGTAGAAAATGAATCAAACCGTCAATCCATCGCGACTGTTTCTGGCCAGTTGCTTCGCACTGATCACAACTGCCTTTTCGTTCAGTATTCGGGCTGGTATTCTGCCTCAGCTAGGTACCGAACTTGGGCTATCGGCTGAGCAGTTAGGTTTCATCAACTCCATGTGGTTCTTCGGCTTCCCGATTGCTATGATTGTTGGTGGGCTGGTTTATTACTCAGTAGGGCCCAAGGTCATTATGAATGTGGCTTTTCTTTGCCATACGCTGGGGATCCTGCTGACGATCTACGCGGGAAGTTATTCGACCCTGCTGATTTCGACCCTGCTGATTGGTATCGGGAATGGCTGTACAGAAGCCGCTTGTAATCCGATGATTGCCGATATGTTTACGGGCGCTCAGATGAACAAGATGCTGAATCGCTTCCACATGTGGTTTCCCGGTGGTATCGTGATCGGTAGCCTGCTCTCTAAATTCATGACCGATGCGGGTCTGTCGTGGCAAACCCAGGTTTGGGTCATTATGATCCCTACCGTGGTTTATGCGTTCCTGTTTTTTGGCCAGGCGTTCCCAACCTCGAAAGAAGTAAAGGCCACTTCGCTGGGCAGTAATTTTCAGGCCATGCTTACCCCGCTTTTCCTGTTTATGTTCGTTTGTATGGCCTTCACCGCCATTTCAGAATTCGGTCCACAGCAGTGGGTTGGCCTGATTATGAGTAAGAGTGGTGCTACGCCGATGTATATCCTGGCTCTAACAACAGGTCTGATGGCCATTGGCCGTTATTTTGGTGGCCCAATCATCCATCGGCTCAATCAAACGGGCGTACTGCTGGGTGGTGCCGTTTTTGCAACTATCGGCATTTACTTATTCAGCACGCAAACAGGATCTATGGCCTACGTGGCTGCTATTTTCTTTGCCATTGGCGTCTGTTATTTTTGGCCGACCATGATTGGGTTCGTTGCCGAAAATATTCCGGCTAGTGGTGCGCTGGGTATGTCGATCATTGGTGGTGTAGGTATGTTCTCTACCTCCATCTGGCAACCCATTATTGGTGGTTGGATTGATTCAGCCAAAGTTGAAAAAGCGACTACTGGGTTAACTGGAGATGCCTTGGAACTGGCTGCGGGTCAGGCTACACTTGCCAAAATGACCATGTTCCCAATCTTCCTGATTGTTGCCTTTGTTGTACTGTGGTTCTGGATGCGTAATCGCAAGCCTGGTCATGTCGATGAAAAACTCGTAGCTGAACAGCCTCAGTTATAGTCGATTGATTGGTAGCCCGGCACATTGACCGGCTCTTTATAGAAACAGCCCTTGCTTCTTTACATAGCTAAGAAGCAAGGGCTGTTTTTTATTGGTCAGGTTCATCGCCTTCGGTGAAGTACCGTAATAACAATAGGGATGCATTTTGGCTGGCAGTTATTGCTCACGGTAAACGTTGTGGTTGCCAGGTTACTCAGGCCCGCTATTGTACTGGCTCGACCTGTAAGGGTATGAAGGCCAGTGCTAAACGGAATGCTACAGGACCAGCTACCATCCTGAGCCGCGTTGGTCGAGCAGAGCTGGTTACCGCCTTCAAGAAGGGTTACACTAGCTCCTGCCGTGGCTGTACCACTGACGGTTACGGTGGTTGTGGTGAGGGTGGAATTGGCGACTGGACTTAGAATGGCGATGGTGGGCGAAGGGGCACAAGTCGCACTCCCCACATTGTAGTTGCCTTTCCAGGCGTTGTACAACATCCCATTCGACGCAAAACCGAGCGCCGTCAGATCATTGCCGACGTTGATCGGTTGGGTTGGTGGATTAGGCTGAAATGGGTCGTTAGCAGTCCATATCTCAATCGGTCCGGTACAGGCACCATTATTGGCGAAGGTGAACAGGACAGTCTCCTGTGTGGCACTATAAGGTAGCATGGGTGCACTTGGGGTAAGTCCGAAAATGAAATAATCATAGCCCGGATTTTCGACGGGATGGCGAACCGTTGTGTTATTGCTCCAGATCCCATTGCTACTTTGCAGGTTGGTTACGGTAAAACTGTTAGTCGGGGCTACTATAGTCACCTGGCCGCTGTTCGTCAGGCGATTGACTCCCGAAAGGCTTAATGTGCTTGTTAATGATACCTGGTAAGTGACTTTATCGGGAAGGAGCTTAACAGCATAATAAATGCCATCCTGAGCCAGACAAACCGGCATGCCACCCGCCCCAATCAGCAAAAAGAGGAGAAGCTTCGGATACTGCTTTAACCGTATAGAACTAGTCATAAGAATTTTTGGGTCGTTAGTAGGCCTGGTGTATTCATCGTATAAACTGGGTACAGCAGGTTATTTATGTGTTCGTTAAGCAATGAAAATGGTTTAGCCCGAGATACCCGCCTGAACAGGGGTATCTCGGGCATGGCATATGTTAGGGAATCTGCTCCTGAACGATATAGGATATATCGTACGTATTGTCCAGCGCCGAGTACAGAATCACAGTCGAAAAAATTGTCAGTAAGTCGTTATCCGGACCCTGATACCTTATTTCGCCATCCAGGTTTACATCGCCTGTTTGGTAGCGTTGTACAATGTAAGTTGGCAATGAAAGTGTGTTGCCGTTTTCCAGAAGTACCTGACTAAACACGTTGGTGAGATCGTTACCATTGCCTTGATAAATGACACGTCGTTTGGATGACCCGTCGACTCCATTGGTGTTACCTGGCCATAGCACTTGCTTACTGTTGATAAGCCGCTGGGCATTCGTGCCGTATGTGAGTGTCGATAGGGTGGTGAAGTCAACCGTTACGGCTGTACTACTTAATGCCAGCGTATTCAATGTGGCTACACCCAGGTGGTTTCGATGGCGGATGGCTACATAATAGCTACCCGCGCCGACACTGAACGATAGGGGAGATGTGCCATCTGCATCAACAACATCACCGTCGCGTTGAACCAGTGCCGCCTTCGTGGCGATTACTGTCGACGCACTGGATGGACTTCGCAGCTCGACAAACACCCAATCGACAATGGCATTGGCACCAGTGGTACTGAGTACATCAGAAGTGGTTGATTCGTTGCCTCCTCCACCTACGTGCGTGAATCCAGAACCAACAAGCAAAGCAGAAGAGTAGGGCTGAATTAAAGGTAAAAGATTTCGCTCGCGCAGGTTATCGCGCATTAACCCCGTTGTGGCATCGTATGCCCCACCCAGGAACACCTTAGGACGAATAACGACCAGTGGATCGGTTACCGTAATGGTTGTGCTCGCCGTAACGCTTACTGGACTGTCGCAGTTGATCGGCAGGGTGCCATTCGTGGCTGTGTAAGAAATTGTATAGGAGCCAGCTGTAGCAAAGGTCAGCGAAGCCGTTGGTGTTCCGGTACCATTGGTAGCTGGACTAATCCCCGAAATCTGACTGACTGACCAACTCAATACGCCAGGCGTTCCTCCCTGTGCTGTAATGGTAATACTCTCTCCAATATTGAGCGATACTGCTGAAGGGGATAATGTAAGTGCTGATGGCGTTGTACACGGGGGAGCTACCACGGTGAAGCTCGTAACGGCCGAAGCGGAGCCGCCGATAGTGGTGACAAGGGCGGTGACACTTACCGTGCCAGGGGTTATTGTAAGCGAAGTACACGACCAACTTCCGGCTCCTGATACAGCTACTACACAAGGGACATTGCCGGGTGCTAATACCGTCACACTGCTATTGGGCGTGGCTGTTCCGCTAACTACTGGATAAAGGTAGGTAGTTGAATTGGCAGCTGGGGTGCTGATCACAATGGTTGGGGGAGCAACGGCCGTAAACGAAGTGGTCGTCGTGGCTGTACCACCAACATTGCTGGCAATAGCGGTTAACGTAACGGGACCAGCCGTTAACACCAGCGAACTACATGACCAACTGGTGCCTGCTACAGTTGGCAGGCAGGATTGCCCACCGGGGGCCAGCAGCGTAACAGATGCCCCGGCTGTAACGGTACCGCTTACTAGTGGCGTAAGGCTGGTCAGGCTATTAGGAGCCGGAACCTGAATCGCAATGGTGGGTGGATTAATGGCTGTAAACGAAGTGGTCGTTGTAGCCGTACCACCAATGTTGCTGGCAATGGCGGTTAACGTAACAGGGCCAGCCGTTAGCACCAGCGAACTACATGACCAACTGGTACCTACTACAGTTGGCAGGCAGGATTGCCCTCCAGGAGCCAGCAGTGTAACAGATGCCCCGGCCGTAACGCTACCACTTACCAGCGGGGTAAGGCTGGTCAGGCTATTGGGGGCTGGAACCTGAATCGCAATGGTAGGTGGAGCTACTGCCAGAAAAGTTGTTGTAGCGGTAGCACTGCCCACTTCATTGACGGCTACGGCCGTTAAGGTTACTGGGCCAGCCGTTAAGGTCAGGGAGTTACATAACCAGTTGCCACTTCCATCGACGGTTGGGGTACAGGATTGACCGCCGGGGGCTAAAATCGTCACGCTTGCTCCTGTTGTAACAGTGCCGCTTACGGTCGGTGTCAGGTTGGTTTGGCTACTGGCTGTAGGAGTATTGATCGCAACAGTGGGTATAACATGAACCAGAACGGTTGTTGAGCAACTACCTGTTGCTTCGGCTGACGTAACAGTCAATGACCGCACCCCACGCGGGCTGCTGCCATCGTAGCTGAATGGTAATGTAAACGACGTTTGACCACTCAGGATGGTTTGGGTACTCACCCCTGTAATGCCACTACCCACTACAGATACAGAGGTGGTTCCCGCCAGATTGACAGTCAATGGGAACGTTAGTGTGCCCGAAGAAGGATAGCCCACGATGAGCGTACCGCTGACCGTTGAGGAAGCACAGTTGCCAAACGTAAAGGCACCCGGACATTGATACGCCATCCCTGCCGGGAAACTGACCGACGCGTTGTATACGGAACAGGTCTGTCCAAACTCGGCAAAGCCGTAGTAGATATTTGTCAAGGAGCCAATCGTGCCTAAGGCCCCCAGGCGAATTTCTACTTCGTCAAATTCTTTGGTCGTCTGGAATCGTACTTTATACTTGCCCGTCGATAAAATCGATACATCCAGTAGGGCACTGGTGGTGACTAACTCCTGAAGAAGCGTTCCTTTATAGGTAACGACTGTGAGCGAATTGATAAGGGTAGCCTGCACCAGTGATGTATTTTCGACGACAAATCCGGCATAGTCGCCAGCCGAAGCCATCCGACTTAGTTTAGCCCGAATGTAGCCGTAGCCCGATACACCAACGGTAGTCGTAATACTGGCACTATTGGTTATATCGGCGTCGCCCACTGCCGATACATTGGTGATGGCGCACCCAACACAGGCCGCACTGACAAAGCCGCTCGACGAAACACCTACAGTGGTATTGTTGGGTGCCGATGTCGGATTTACTTTCGTGCATACCTGATAGGTAAATGCAGCGGTTCCGGAACTAGGGTCAGATGGTCGGAAGTTAATCGTCCCATTGGTATTGGCGGTGGCAGTACCATTGCCCGGTTGAGAAACGATGCTGACCGTAGTGGGGTCGACTATTCCTGACCCACTGGGAATATCGTTCGACAACACGCTGAACGACTGAGGGCAGGCTGTTTGGGACAATACATCCGTACAGAGATTGGCGGGGAAGGCTACATTGAAGGTGAGCGATTGGTACTGGGGATTCGGTTTCGCAAACCCATAATAGACGTCCGTTGTCGCCAATAAGCCTAAACCTGCTTTCACGCTTAACTCAACTTCATCAAAATTCGACGATGTGGTTGGAAAACTGATTTCGTAGCGTGACCCACTCAGAAGCTGTACATTAGCCAGGCTGGGCACCGTGTAACTGTCTTTCTGGACACCACCCAGGTACGTTCGAATGGTCAGCGTGGGAAAGGTGGATACAGAGAGTAAGCCACTGTTGCCGATGACAAAACCGGCCAGATCCCCTTTTTGCCCGGTGCCGTTCAGTTTTGCCCGAACGGATACCGTTCCAGCTACAGCTACTGTCTGGTTGATGGTGGCAAAATCGCTTGTACTGGCCGATGTCAGACTGCCGAGACTTGATACGCTACAAAGGGCACAGGTAAGGTCTTTATCGAAATTGGCTGCCGACGATGTGATGTAGGATGTCGACGTAACGGAGGCTGCCTGTAAGGTAAAGGTAGCTATCCCGGCGGCTGATGTGTTGGGCTGGAATCGGATCGTGCCATCACTATTTACATAGATATAGCCTGTAGAGGGTTGAGAAACAACCTGAACCGTTGACGCGTCGACCGTTCGGGGGGCTGTAGCGGTAAATGAGGAGAGGAAATTTAGTGTCTGGCCGCATGAGGCTAACGTAGTCAGTACCGAATAGCTGGCTGTAGCCGTAGCGGTTCCGCCAATATTGCTGGCTGTGGCCGTCAGCGTAACCGGACCTGCTGGTAAAGCAAATGAGCTACAGGACCAGGCGCCAGTGCTGGCATTGGCGGTTGTAACGCACGATTGGCTATTGGGCCCCAGTAAGGTTACACTGGCACTTGGCGTAGCCGTACCGCTTACGGTAGGAGAGTTGCTGATTTGGGTACCGGCAGTTGGACTCTGAATCGCGATTGTAGGGGGCGGATTAGCCGTAAATGTCGTCGTTGTTGTTGTTCGTCCACCCACGTTTCCGGCAGTAGCGGTAAGGGTAACCGGGCCGGTTGGAACCGTGATGGAACTACAGGACCAGTTGCCGCTGCCGTCGGCCGTAGTGACACAGGACGAACCGTTGGGGCTGGTAACGGTCACACTCGCGCCACTGGTAGCCGTACCACTTACAATGGGTGACTGATTGGTCTGGGCGCTTAGAGCGGGACTGGTGATCACAATAGTAGGAGGGGCTACCGCCGTAAAGCTAACGGTAGCTGTATTGCCGGGGCCTACACTATTTCGAACTACAGCCGTCAGCGTAACGGGGCCTGCCAATAATGTCAGCGAATTGCACGACCAGTTGCCCGTGCCGCCGTCACTTACTACGCATGACTGACCACCCGGTGCCGTAAGGGTTACGCTCGAATTGGCCGTAACCGTGCCACTCACAGTAGGCGTTAGGTTGGTCAAACTAGCTGCTGATGGGCTCAGAATTGCCACAACAGGCAGTAGCGAACAGTTGGCTCCGCCAACTCCGTAATTACCGAGCCAGGCATTACTGACACCTGCCAGGGTAAATCCTTGTGCGGTCAGGTCGTTTCCTACATTGATCGGCTGGACTGGGGGATTGGGCTTAAATGGGTCAGTACTCGCCCATACCTCAAGAGCACCTGCACAACTGCCCGTATTCCGAAAGGTGAATAAAATGGTTTCTGTACTGGCCGTATAGGGGATAGATACCCCGTTATTCGTCAGACCAAAGATAAAATAGTCTTTACTGCTATTTTGAGAAGGAGCCCGAACGGTTGTGTTATTGGCCCAGGTACCATTGACCGACGATAGCGAGGTTACCGTAAAGCTGTTAGCAGGGGCCACAATGGTAATCTGAGCACTGTTTGTCTGCCGGTCACTGCCAGTAAAACTTACGGTACTGGACAGAGATACCTGATACGTGACCCCATCCGACAGGAGCTTCACTGAATAACGAATGCCGGTCTGGCCCCAAGCTGCTGTAGAAACTATCAGAAGAAGACTAATGGACCACAGAGCGAAGAAACGTTTGAGTAGATTGAGTAGAGTTGCTGGCATAAGGAGGTTATTCCAAATTGGTAAAAAGAGATGATAGGATAGAAAACAGGTGACTGATGGATCAGATACAAATGGGAAACAGGCAAACCGACCACATCATAGCCTTTGTGTTTGGTTAGAAAATACGTAGTACGTGAAGGCGTTACTGGTGGGCTGTAGCCACAAACAAATAGAACATCACAGACCTATTGTGGATGGGCTTACGCTAAGAAATGGTAAGTGTCCGGGCAATAGTCCTGAGCAATAAAAAGCAGCTATTGTAGTTGGATAAGTATAAGCAAAATCACTTAATCGATAGCCTTGTAAAAAATACTGTGGCGAAGGATTAAGCGTCTATTGAACTAATTATAGACTCAATTTTAATATAACCAATATATGTTTATGGGAACAAAAACTATACCTACCATCTAATTTTAGTGGATATAGGTAAATTAAAAATTACTAATATTGTGTAAAAGGTCATTTAATTGTGTTTTATTTTAATATAGGTTACTGTTAGCTAATTTTGGAATGAAAAGCCGAATAGGCCACAAAAAATGATCCGAATGTTAGTGGTATTTTTACTTATTTTTTAAAAGGTCATTCAGTTAGGCTTGATGTTTATTAAAATGGAATTAATGTTGAGCTTGACTTTAAACTCTGACGGTGAAATTTTTGTCACTAACCAATAGTCTAACCCAGTACTTTAATCGATGATGTTGTGGCTCTACTTGATGCGTATACAAAACCGCTAACCGCCAGTCAGGTCGCTTACCTACTTCGACGGACTACCTTCGGCCCTACGCCCGACCAGCTCAAAACACTTACGGGACAAACAGCCGCTCAGATCGTTACAAAACTGCTGGCCGATCAGCCCACGCCTGCTCCTCCGCTCGATCCTACAACCAGCAAGACGTTTACTGATCAGCCATTCGATCAAACAAATGCCGGAAAGCTGGAAGGCTACGTAAAACTCTGGTGGGCCAATCTGATGCTCAATCAGCCGGTGTCGTTGCTGGAGAAAATGACCCTCTTCTGGTCCAATCATTTCGTAACCAACGATTCGACCGTCAATGATTACCGATTTATGTATCGGTATAACACCTTACTTCGACAGTATGCACTGGGCAATTTCAAAGCGTTTGCTGTTGCCGTTACCCAGGACCCGGCCATGCTGCGGTTTCTGAACGGCAACCAGAACGTAGCGGGTACACCCAATGAAAACTACGCTCGCGAACTTCAGGAGTTGTTTACAATTGGCCGAAACGGTGGCTACACCGAAGCGGATGTACGTGCGGCTGCCAGAGCCTTAACGGGTTGGGCTGATACCGGCTACCGCGATGCATCGACGGCAACGATTGGGAGCACGTTTCGGGCAAGTCGGCACGACACCACGGATAAAACCTTTTCGGCAACCTACCAGAATACGGTTATCAAAGGCCGCTCGGGGAATAACGCAGGTTTAGATGAGTTGAATGATTTACTCGATATGATCCTGAAAAATGCCGAGACGGCCCGCTACATCTGCCGTCGCATTTATCGTTGGTTCGTCAATTTTGATATTACTACCGACGTCGAAACGAATGTGATTATTCCGCTTGCTGATCTATTCCGAAAGTCGAATTTTGAGTTGAAACCCATCATGTCGGCGCTGTTACAGAGTCAGCACTTTTTCGATTCGGCCTTGCAGGGGGCTATGATCAAATCGCCGACGGATCTGGTTATTGGTACATTTCGGTTCTGGGGAGTACAGGCGCCTGACCCGACGCAAAATATAACGGGCTACTACCAGATTGCTAATTATAGCTATAGCCGGGTAAAGGAACAGCAACAGGATTTGCTGAATCCGCCTACCGTATTTGGCTGGACGGCTTATTACCAGACGGATTACTACCAGCAATGGATCAATTCGACAACTCTGGGGTTACGCGGTTTTTTTGGGGATGCGCTTACTACCAATGCCCTTAAGCTAAATGGTAAGGCCGTTATTGACGTATTGGCCTACGCAAAAACGCTGTCGGATCCTACCGACCCTGCCAAACTGGTAAACGATATGGTCGCCCAATTGATTGCTATTCCGCTGGACCAGTCCCAGAAAGACTTTCTGACCGATACCGTTTTGCTCAATAACTTACCGCGCTATGAATGGACTGCCGAATGGAACGATTACATCAAGGCGTCAAACGATGCGGCTAAAAAACAGGCCGTCCAGATCAAGCTAACTACCTTTCTGCAGTACGTTTTCCGAATGGCCGAATACCAGATTGTATAAAGAGCGAAAGAGTGAATGAGTGAAAGAGCGAAGGCTCTCAGGCTACTCATTCACTCTTTCGCTCATTCACTCTTTCGCTCTTTACTTATGAAGCGTCGTAATTTTCTTCACTATGCGGCTTCGTCGTTGCTGCCGGTTATGATTGATGGCTTCGGAGCCCGTGCGCTTGCCCGTTCGTCGTCGTTTGTTAATTCATTAGTCAATCTGGCGGCTGCGAGCGACCGGGTACTGGTGATTATTCAGTTGCAGGGAGGCAACGATGGCCTGAATACGGTTATCCCGCTCGATCAGATGGGGGTTTACACCTCGGCCAGTTTTCGGAAGAATATTGCTATACCGGAAGATAAAGCACTTAAGTTGAAAAATTATCCTGGTACGGGCCTTCATCCGGCCATGACCGGGTTACAGCAACTGTTCAACGATGGTAAACTGAGCATTGTTCAGGGCGTATCGTATCCAACGCCAAACTTCTCGCATTTCAGGGCCAGCGACATCTGGATGACAGCCGTTGATGCGACCCAAACGGCCGATTCGGGCTGGGCCGGTCGTTATCTGGATAAGCGGTTTCCAGGGTTTCCCAGTAACTACCCTACTACACAGATGCCCGATCCGCCAGCTATCCAGATTGGGTATGTGACATCCACAACCTTGCTAGGTCCTTCCGATTCGATGGCAATTGTGTTGCAGGACCCCGATACGTTTGCCCGGCTGGTAGGGGATAAACCGAATTCACCCACAACAAGCCTGACAGGCTATGTAGGTCAGCAAGTTGAGTTCATTCGGCAACAGCAGGCGAGTTCGGTGAGTTATGCCGGGCAAATAAAGACGGCGGCTGGCAAGGGGAAAAATCTGGCTACGTATCCGACGGGTAATGCGCTGGCCGAACAATTGAAGATCATTGCCCGACTCATTAACGGTGGTCTTCAGACGAAGGTGTATTATGTTACGTTAGGCGGTTTCGATAACCATGCCGCCCAGGTGGTAGCCACCGACACAACTACCGGCACACACGCGAATTTACTAAAAGCGCTGTCGGATGCGGTGCTGGCTTTTCAGAATGATCTGGCCCAATTGAAGCTGGAGGATCGGGTAGTAGGCATGACCTTTTCAGAATTTGGTCGACGGGCTATCTCGAACAGCAGTTACGGTACCGATCACGGCACATCGGCCCCTATGTTTGTGTTTGGTACGGCCATTAAGTCGCCGATGGTGGGTAAGAATCCAAACCTGAGCGACCTGGATAATAACAACCTGAAAATGCAGACCGATTTCCGGCAGGTGTACGCGGCTATTCTGACCGATTGGTTTGGTACCGACGCTACGACCGAAACGGCTTCGTTGTTCAGAGATTTTCCAGTTGCTACCGTGTTCCGTGCGCCAGCTGTCGTTACGGGTACTGAGCCACTAAGTGATGATACGAAATTGTACCCGAATCCTGCTTCTACTCAGGTGACTCTGGAATCGGACTGGCTGACGCAGGGCGTTAAATCGCTTCAATTGGCTAACATGCAGGGGCGTTTTATAGGTGTCGAAGCATCACGGCCAACCACGAAATCACTCCAACTTGATGTTAGTAAACTGCCCATGGGCGATTATGTTCTACGCGTTGAAACCACTCAGGGAACGCTGACCAAACGGGTAATGGTTGTGCGGTAAAAGCTCATCTTTTTCTACTTGTTGCCGTTTAAGCTACTATATTGGTGGCTTGCTGGCCCGTTTGCTTTAATTTAAAAAGTAGACAAACTTGACTTACTATGGCGTTTGATGCATATGGTAACCTCACTCCGTACGCAGTTATAGAACTAGATTTAGACGTGTTCCGCCAGCAATTCGTTGAGCAATTTCCGTTTTCTACTAAGCGAAACTGGCTTTTTGATGTATTCGTTAGCTACATGAATGATGTGAAACAAACTGTAAAAACGGAAGTTACTGTTTAGGTTGATGGAAGTTTTATAACTCGAAAGCTGGAACCAAACGATATTGACTTTGTTGTTTTTATCGACTACCAAGTATATTTTCAATTCGAAAAAGCAATCGAGCAAATTCGACAACGACGTTTTTTGATAAATAGTGGAATTGATGGCTATTTCGTGATACATTACCCAGAGGGGCATCGTCGGCGAAACTGGTTTGAGTCGGATCAGATTCGATGGCTTCACGATTTTGGTACGAGCCTTGCAAACCGTAAAAAAGGTATTGTTCAACTGAATTTTTGAGCCATGGAATCACTGGATGAAATCGTACACAACACTGAACAGCGGGCGGCTGCTATAGCCCGACTTCTTAAGTTGATAGAAATGGATACGGCTATCATCCGTCGGCACCAGGATGCCCATGATGAGAGTATCTATACCCAGCAATATATCGAACTTCGTGCCCGTAATTTAATGACACTTACACAACTGCTGGAAGCGGATGGGCTGTTGAAAGCTAATCTTCAACTGGGCAATCGGGCGGCTTAATTGTATCTGTCAGTTATAGTATTATAAGTTGAGGGGATGTTAATAATTTTCACTGCCGACGGCGGATATAGTCTCTTACTTCATCCATAAAACGGTTGGCCTTGAACAGCACAATCAGCAGTTTAATGAGCGTCAGAACGAGAAGGCCGGGAAACAAGAGCGCAAAAACTCCCCAGAAAACCAGCAAAAAGTCGGATATAGTTTGATTCATGGGAATTAAGTTTCTGAGTTGACGAACAACATAGAAGCAGGTCACTTATCTTGCAGTGTACCTATTTGTGTAGAAATCGTTTTGTGCTATGCTTCGTCACGTACTCGTTGCTTTCCTTATCATTTGCTTGATTCCCAAAGGGTTTTCTCAAGCTCAGCCTTCATTCATTACCGATAGCCTTGATGCCTACATCAAACGCGGGATGGCCGACTGGCAGATTCCAGGATTGGCTATTGCTATTGTTAAAGACGGTAAGGTCGTGGTATCGAAAGGATATGGGGTTCGGGAAGTAGGGGCGTCTGGCAAATCGGAACCCGTCGATGAAAATACCCTCTTTTTCATTGCATCCAATACCAAATTGTTTACGGGTACAGCGATCGCTAAGCTGGACGACGAAAAGAAGCTGTCGCTGAATGATAACGTGACGAAATACCTGCCCGACTATAAGCTCTACGACCCAGCTGCTACACAACTCGTGACGATTCGGGATGTACTTTCGCATCGACTGGGGACCAAGACGTTTCAGGGCGATTTTACGTTCTGGAACAGCAACCTCAGCAGGGCAGAAGTGGTCAGACGAATGCGGCTGCTGAAACCGGAAGGCCAGTTTCGGCAAGACTATGGGTACTGTAACTCCGGTTTTGTAACGGCAGGCGAGATTGTGGCAAAGGTGTCGGGGCAATCGTGGGAACAGTATGTTGAAAGCAACATCATCAGGCCGTTGGGCATGACTAATACCTACACGCTCACCACAGGTGCTGAGAATCGACCGAACATGGCTAGACCCTACACAAACAGCTTTGGTCCATTGAAACGGTTGCCGTACGACAATATCGACAACCTGGCCCCGGCGGGCAGCCTGGTTTCCTGTGTGAAAGACCTGAGCAAGTGGCTCATGATGCAACTGGATAGTGGTCGGTTCGAGGGGAAGCGCATCCTACCCTGGTCGGTGGTTCAGAAAACGCGCGATGGGAATACGATCCTGACGACGCGAAAGTCGGGCCTGTTTCCAACGCACGTACGTACTTACGGCCTGGGTGTACTGATGACCGACTATGCAGGTCGACAAGTGTACTGGCATACGGGGGGCGCGTTCGGTTTTGTGACCAACACCTGTTTTGTGCCCGAAGAAAAACTGGCCATTACGATTCTGACCAATCAGGATAATCAAAACTTTTTCGAAGCCCTGCGCTACCAGATTCTGGACGCTTACCTGGGTGTACCGTATACCGATCGAAGTCGTTTCTTCTTGCCCGGAGCACAGTCGGAAGCGAAAAAACAGGCCGAAGAATTACAGGCCATGGCGGACCGAGTAGCGAAAAAGGCCAGGCCCATTTTACCGTTAGCAACGTATGTGGGCACTTACCACAATCCGATTTATGGAGCCATATCGATCAAGACGGAGGGAGATGGGCTAAACGTTTCCTTCGAGCATCACCCCAACCTGACGGCCAAACTTGAGTATATGGACGATAACACCTTCCGGCTGACTTACTCGAATCAGGCATATGGAATTTTTCCGGCGAAGTTTACCGTCAAAGGGAATGCGGTTTCAGGCGTTGATATCAAGGCCAGTGATTTTGTGGAATTTGATGCGTATTCATTCCTGAAAACATCAGCTCATTGACTTTGTCAGGCGACGAAAAAGCATACGGGTATGCACCAATGACTGGATGCCCGGATCCATCGTATAAAGAGTAACGTATAGCCGCCGATTTCACCTGCGACTCATTGGAGTCAGGGCTTGGCTCGCACTCGTTTTTCCACGAATTTGTCACCACCCCAGGTGTCGGCGGGCATTTCCTTACCCGCCCGGTCGAACACTTTTTTGAAGCCCGAAAAAAGCAGCGTATCACCACGTAGTTCCCAGGTTTGCTGATCAGCATACCCCACCCAGGTTGTGTCGTCGTAGTAACGAAAGGTTTCTTTGTATTGATTGCCCTCCAGGGCGTATGTGCCTGCCCCTGCGCCGTGAAAACTGCCGTCAGGATTGTAATGGATGAAGCTGAAAAAGCCATCGTGAAAAATCTTAATCTGCTGTGGCCGAATGGGTTTTTCCAGCTTACCATCTACTCGATTTTCGACCAATTCCCAGGCCCCCTCAATCGATGACTGGCTTTGCCGATCTGCCTCCAATTCAGAAGGCTTGTCGGCTTTCTGACAGGCAGTTACCAAAAATACTATACCTAATACAGCGATGGTTTTCACGAGATGTGTAGGTTGTTTTAGTCACAAACCTATACACAAGTGATGGGGAGGGATTGTAAAAATGCGACATTCTACAACCCATCTACTTTTTAAGTTTTTTGAAATCGTCCAGCGTACCCCGAATGGTTGACGCAAACTTACTGTGTTGGAGCATTGGGTCATTTCGGCGATCGATCAGTTTGCAGCGGAACGTAACTTCGTAAGGGGTGTCTTTCTTATCAAACAGCATTTTGGGCAATACGCTCAAGGTTTTACCGGGTCGGGCCGTTACCGGAAAAATGACCGGAGTCGTCGCCTGCGCTTTAATCAGAATAGGCTCCGGTTGGTCGCCCTCCGCTATCTGTTTGCCGTTTATGGTAACCGTATAATGCGCATCAGTGATGTTCATGGGAAACCTGTTCTTATTGGTTATAGCTACTTTAGCGGCCACGTCCGTTCGCTTTAAGCCCAATGGCCCAAAATCAATGTCCTCGATCTTGATCTTCGGAATAAAAAAAGTGGGGAGTCGTCGTTCGATGGTGGTGGTAAATGTTTTCTCGCCCAGAATGGGGATATCGAGCGCAAACGATGAACTTACTTTGTAGGTCGTACTGTCAATGTCCTTGCGTTCAAGGGGTTTCAGAACGCTGGTAGCCGTTTTTACCATCAGCTTCACCGGCAGTTTTATCAGGGTACTATCGCCCGCTTTAAGCTCAATAGGCTTTTTGTATGCGTCTTTAACAATGGGAGTATTGGCAATGAATACGGTGTAGTCTAGCTGATGCGCTTTAAAACCAACCGGCAACGGATTGTCGATCAGCATATACATGGTTAAGTCCACGGCATCGTCGCTGATTCCCGTGATATCGAAACGCGTTAATTCCAGTCGGGGTTTGAGGGTATTGTCGTAAGGGCCTTTTTCGGAGGCCGCTTCGTGCCGTAAACGGCTGTACCATATATAGCCACCGGCCACGAGAAGCAGCACAACTACCAACGCAATTATCCATCCCTTTTTCATAACGTGTCGCCTTATCTAACGTAAGTCTATCAACCGTTATGAATCAGCAGTGTTTATAATTTGTTACGTAAGGGCTTGGGTAAATCGGAAGAAACGGGCCGTACCAGCAGTTGACACATTTGTCACTTGGGTTAATTGGGGAGATTGATTTCTTTACAAAGCCTAGTACAGAATAACATCCTGCTTATCGAACGGTCTATTTTCTGGTACACATTGCAGATTCGTGTCACTTGCTCTTATCGCCAGAATCGTCGCGTCGATCACATCGTCTACTTTCACATCTTTCCGTTTCGTTATCTTTAGTGTGTTTTCGATTACCTGAGGGTAGCTCTCGGCATGCCTGGCAATGAGGCCCAGCCTGTCAGCTGCCCCTTGAGGGGTTGATTTTTTCGACAGCAATGGTTGCCGCTGGTTGAGATAGTAAAAACAAAGCTCTGGATGTGCTTCGCGTATGGAATAGTCCGGATGATCACCTAGAAACTGGTTCGCTTCCCTTATTTTTGCGCAGATATTCCATGTTTGTTTCGACACGCCTTTGTCAGTGTACAACCTGTTGAGACGGTTTGCCTCTGCGTAGGTGGCTGCGTATACAGCTGCCCGATGTGGGGTAAAAAAAATGGAGGCTCTCTTAACGCCCAGCAACGCTTGTGCCGCTACTTCGCAGATTCGATAGGAGGTATCCGCAAAGTGGAGAGGAATATCGATTAAAGCTAGCTTAACAGGGATAGATTGTAGCTCATTCAGGCTGCGTATCATGCAATGATGCAGACTAGCTTCCTGGTCAATGATGGCAACCAGCCAGCCACCCCGGCATCCATCGATTCCTACGTACATAGCGACCTAAATTCTATTGCTTGCTAGATTAACCTAGATAGGGCGTTAATTGGTTTAGGCTGGTCGCTCAAACCAGCTTTTTTACTGAGATTGGCAGCATCTGATTGCCAGTTCAGAAAAACGCTGGTTTGAGTTCTTCATTCTCTTATTTTATCACAAGCCATTAATAATTCGGGCATACACATTATTGAGTCGATTGACATCATAGCGCCCACTACTATCATCAGCAATGTTTACTGTTATGTTGGACGCACTCCCTGAATTTGCCGTGGTACGAGTGACCAATATTCCTATATTCAGGGTGCTGTTGGCGCCCACTGATTGACCATTATTAAGCGCAAGACTAATCTGCTGACCGGACACACTACTACTTTGATGCCACTTGGTGTTGTCTACGGAAGTAGATTCTCCGCCTGAGACCGAGAAACTGGTGAGGGTATTGTCAAAACTGACGCTGTAGCCAACCGGAACCGTGATAGTGATGAGGATGGCTCCACTGGCCGTTGCTCCATTTACTTCCTGGACTTGAACAAGCAGGACTTTACTGTCGTCAGCGGCAAAATTGGCATTGGATATACTCAGGATGGGCGACAGATCAGGCCCTGTCAGGGCTGTCACGCTGATCAGGGCTGACTGCGAGCAGCCGCTACTGGTAGCCACCACGGTAAAGGTTTGCACTCCAGCGGTGGTGAGGCTGGCCGAGACGGCTGATCCGGTGGCGGGCGTGGTCAGGAGAGCGGTGGGAGGTGCATTCCATTGGTAAGTCGTGGCTCTGGCCAGCTCCCCGGACGAAGCCGTCAGGCTGATCACTACACCCAGGTTGGCCATAGATAACGAGGCCCCGGCGGCTATACTCAGCAGGGGATGGTTGCTGATGGTCGTGGTCGCCGTAGCTGAACAGCCCGCACTGTTGGTGACCGTTACCGAATAGGTGCCTGATGCGTTTACCACAGCGGTTCCTGCCGTAGCGTTTTGACTGACAATGGCAGGCCCGGTAAAGGCATATTCCACACCTCCACTGGCCGCCAGGGTGGTGGACTGACCCGCACAGAGGGTCAGATTGCCTGTCAACATCGGAGTGGGTAGCGCATTTGCTATTAGGTTGAAAGTATTGCTGGTGAGTGAGTTGCAGCCCGATGCAGCCACCGCATAACTGCCTGCATCGCTAAGCTGCAGACTGACCAGGTTGAGTGTGGCCGAGGTCTGTCCGCTCAGAAGTGCCCCATCCTTATACCACTGATAACTGTCGGCACTGCCACTCACGGTAACAGGGATGTGCACCGAACTACCCACGCAGGCAGACTGGCTGGCAGGAAAATCATCGATGTGGGAGAGGGCATTTGCCGAACTACCCGTCCCGTTGCTGCAAAAGGCACTGAAATTACCACCGCCTGGCAGACCTGGATTACCACTCAGGCGGATCGGCTTTCCACAAAATACCGAGAATCCGGCTGGGATACAGCCCGTTAACTGATTGTTGTTGAGAAAAAGGGTTTGTAGACTGTTCAGGGCCGACAGGCTAACAGGAATACTGCCCGTTAACTGATTGCTGGAGAGATCAAGGTCTTTCAAGGTGTTCAGGGCCGACAGGCTGGTAGGGATGCTACCCGTTAATTGATTATTAAAGAGATACAGGTATTGCAGGTTGGTTAGGACCGACAGGCTAACAGGAATGCTGCCTGTCAACAGATTACTGTTAAGCCGAAGGGTTTGCAAGCTGTTCAGGGCTGATAGGCTGTTGGGGATACTACCCGTTAATTGGTTACCATTAAGATAGAGGATTTGTAGGTTGCTTAGGGCCGACAGACCATCTGGAATGTTGCCTGTTAACTGATTACTGTCGAGGAACAATTTTTTTAGGTTGGTGAGCGCACTCAGGCTATTGGGAATGCTGCCCGTTAACTGATTGTTGTAGAGATAAAGGTCTTGTAAGTTACTCAAGGCCGACAGGCTGGTAGGGATGCTGCCTGTTAGCTGATTATTAAAGAGATACAGGTATTGTAGGTTGGTTAGGGCCGACAGGCTCAACGGAATGCTACCGGCTAACTGATTGTCATTGAGGTAGAGGTATTGTAAGCTGGTCAGAGCCGATAGGCTGTTTGGTATTGTCCCAATCAACTTGTTGCGGAATAGATTAATCTCGGTAACGCGACCATTGGCACAGGTAATGCCAAACCAGGGGTTACCTCCATTACCAGTACAGGGGTTGCAGCCCTGTAACCAGCCCGTGTTATCGGTCCAGTTAACCCCATTGGTGGCGGTGTATAAATCGACTAGCGGCTGATAGTCTGGCGACATGGCATTGACCGTAAATGGTGTATTGGCGTTGGCCGAAGCCCCATTATCAGCTACCGTCAGTGTGAATGTCTGTGTCCCCGACCCGGCGGCTGTCCAGCTCTGACTAAACGGCATACTGGAAGTGGTACCGATGGTGGTGCTGCTGCCGTTGGTGAGGGTAAAGTTATAGGCGCCTGTCACGTTGCCCACCGTAGCGGTGAAGGTGGTCGCACTACCCGCACAGGCGGTACTGGACGTAGTGGCAAATCCAGTCAGAGTGATCGCTGTTGACCTGAAGAAATAAGCCGAACCGGTATTGATGAGCATGTTGTTTCCCGACGCATCTTCGGATTCCTGAGGAGCCCCCACCACAAGCTGGTTCCCGCTGACACTCACTGACCAGCCAAAAAGATCATTAGTGGCCCGGTCGCTGGCCATCAGCTTTTTAACCTGCCCCCAATTGTCAGCTCCCCCCTGGTTCTGGTTAAAGACATAGGCTGAACCCGCATCTGCGAGCATGTTGTTTCCCGACGCATCTTCATCTTCCTGAAAAGCGCCCACCACAATGTGGCTTCCACTGTTGCTCACCGAAAAGCCAAATCGATCGTTAGCTGCTCGGTCGCTGGCGACCAGCTTTTTAACCTGCCCCCAGTTGTTAGTTCCTCCCTGGTTCTGGCTAAACACATAGGCCGAACCCGCATTGGTGAGTGTATTGTTTCCCGATACATCTTCGGATTCCTGAGGAGCCCCCACTACAATCTGGCTTCCACTGATACCCACTGAATAGCCAAATACATCGCCTGT
Organism: Spirosoma sp. 48-14; assembly: GCF_001898575.1. Lineage (GTDB taxonomy): Bacteria > Bacteroidota > Bacteroidia > Cytophagales > Spirosomataceae > Spirosoma. The sequence goes on along the minus strand of NZ_MKUD01000001.1, from coordinate 469,491 downwards.
TGCGCGGTCGCTGGCGACCAGCTTTTTAACCTGCCCCCAATTGTCAGCTCCCCCCTGGTTCTGATTGAAGACATAGGCTGAACCCGCAAAAGAGAGCGTGTTACCTCCCGACGCATCTTCGGATTCTTGATAAGCGCCCACCACAAGCTGGCTCCCATTAATACTTACCGAATAGCCAAATGCATCGTTAGCTGCTCGGTCGCTGGCAACGATTTTTTTGATCTGTCCCCAGTTGTTGGTTCCGCCCTGGTTCTGATTGAAGATATAGGCTGAACCCGCAACGGAGAGCGTGTTGCCCCCCGACGCATCTTCGGATTCCTGATAAGCGCCCACCACAATATGGCTTCCACTAACGCCCACTGACCAGCCAAACGTGTCTCCTGCTGATCGGTCACTGGCGACCAGCTTTTTAATCTGCCCCCAATTATCAGACCCGCCCTGGTTCTGGCTGAACACATAAGCGGACCCCGCAGCTGAGAGCGTGTTACCTCCCGACGCATCTTCGGATTCCAGAGGAGCCCCCACCACAATCTGGTTTCCATTGATGGCCACTGATAGGCCAAAATAATCATTAGCCGCTCGGTCGCTGGCCACCAGCTTTTGGATCTGGGTCCAGCTGCCGTTTTGCTGTTTGAGCACATAGGCTGAGCCCGCACCTAACAGGGGCTGACCACTGGTTGCATCAAGATAATCCAGATAGGCACCTACCACGGCATAATTGCCATCTATGGCCACCGAAAACCCGTAATTCTGCTTGCCCACATAATCGCTCAGAACTAATTTTTGAGTCTGCCCCCAGTTATCAGTTCCACCCTGGTTCTGGCTAAACACATAGGCCGAACCCGCATCGGTCAACGTGTTACCCCCCGATGCATCTTCGTCTTCCTGATAAGCCCCTGCCACAATTTGGCTCCCACTAATAGCCACCGAAATGCCAAAGAAATCGCCTGTTGCGCGGTCGCTGGCGACCAGCTTTTTAACCTGCCCCCAGTTGTCGGCCCCGCCCTGGTTCTGACTGAATACATAGGCCGAACCCGCAGCGGAGAGCGTGTTGCCCCCCGACGCATCTTCGGATTCCCGATAAGCCCCTACCACAATCTGGCTCCCACTGATACCTACCGAAATGCCAAATTGATCGTTAGCTGCTCGGTCACTGGCCACTAACTTTTTAACCTGCCCCCAGTTGTCAGGCCCGCCCTGGTTCTGGCTGAACACATAGGCCGAACCTGCACTGATGAGCTGACCTGCCGACGCATCTGTGGAGCCCACCACAATCAGGCTCCCACTGATGCCCAACGAATAGCTAAATGTATTGTTAGCTGCTCGGTCACTGGGCACTAGCTTCTTAAGCTGCCCCCAGTTGTCAGGCCCACCCTGGTTCTGGCTGAACACATAGGCGGACCCCGCAGCCGAGAGCGTGTTACCTCCCGATGCATCTTCGTCTTCCTGAAAAGCCCCCACCACAACCAGGCTCCCACTGATGCCGACCGAAAAGCCAAATGCATCGCTAGCTGCTCGGTCGCTGGCTACCAGCTTCTTAAGCTGCCCCCAGTTGTCGGCTCCCCCTTGGTTCTGGCTGAACACGTAGGCAGAACCTGAGTTATTGAGCGTGTTGCCCCCCGATGCATCTTCGTCTTCCTGATAAGCGCCCACCACAACTAGGCTCCCACTGATACTTACCGAATAGCCAAATGCATCGTTAGCTGCTCGGTCGCTGGCTACTAGCTTTCTGACCTGCCCCCAGTTGTCGGCTCCCCCTTGGTTCTGGCTGAACACGTAGGCAGAGCCTGAGTTATTGAGCGTGTTGCCCCCCGATGCATCTTCGTCTTCCTGATAAGCGCCCACCACAATCTGGCTCCCACTGATGGCCACCGAAAACCCAAATGCATCGTTAGCCGCTCGGTCGCTGGCCACCAGCTTTTTAATCTGGGTCCAGGTGCCATTCACGCGCTTGAAAACAATAGCCGAACCTGCAGTAAAGAGCGTATTACTTCCCGAAGCGTCCTCGTCTTCGCCAGGAACACCCACTACAGCATAGTCTCCGTCAATGGCAACAGAATAGCCTAAATAATCTCCGGCTGTCCGGCCGGCGGAAGTAAGCGTGCGTCGGTCGGAGGCCGCCGTCTTAATGATCTGGTTCCAGTCCTGAGCCAGCATCGGGTGCGCTAACAGCAGCAACAGCGGCAGTAGCCTCATCCATCCCACACAGCTTGTGAATATGGTGAATACGTTGTGAAAAACAGAGCGGGAGTTGGTACGCCAACTCCACAGCGAAGAAACCAGCGCAACGGCTGGCTGCTTATGGGATGGGAGGTAAAAATGGGCCATAGAAATAGCAGGTATCATGACTGGTTTGCCTGGGCCAAAAATCACCTAATGCTCCCATTCGCTGTTAACCCATTTCAGACATTCTTTTGCTCATTTTGGACATGGACCACTTTTTAGAAAAAAAGACCCCATTCAGGCCTTTTAGTTGTCGTTGGCTTCAGTAATAGGCGTGCTACTCATTCAGGTAGTGCCTGATATGAATTCTACCACCGCGTTTTCCAACTGTTGGCCTATGGGAAGGCTCATCTAACTATGAACCTAAAGAAAGCCTTAGTATATGGTCTGCTAGTGCTAACAGCTCTCAGTTTTGGACAATGTATGAACGACTGTAGTAGTTCTGACCCTGGTTTATACGGCTCCTTCTCGTTTCGGGATAAAACAACGGGTAGACCTTATTATGAAGTGAGTCAGGATAAGCCGGATAATTTACAGATTTATGAGCAAATGCCAGGTGATACAATACCTTATCTCATGCACGGTATAGTTAAAGATTCTATTCAGAATGAAGGATACAGTTTTGGCTTATTTGAGTTGTATGGCCTAAAAAAGACAATATTGTATTTTCAATTCAATAAAACGGATATGGATACCCTTATTCTGTCCGCTCAGTTAAGCAAGGGCAACCCGCCCTGCTACTTTGATCGAGCGCTAATGACTGCCGTCTATAATGGGCGGCTAATTAAAACGATTGATACTGATACATCAGGCGTTTTTATAAAATTTACAATCGTCAAATAAGGTTGTGTATTACCCTGAAATCGCTTACGCTTGATTGGGTAAAGCCAAGAATGAATAGTGCCTCACCAAACGTCCGTATTACAGATATACAAATCTCTTTTCGTATCTCTTGGAAAGGTTTGAATAAACGGCTAATCTCAAAGTATTTAGCCTAAGTTTTGTACTTTGGCGCTGATTATACAACAGATTGGTCCTGGTAAATACACACCGAGCATGAAAACTAACTCACTACTTTGGGCCCTACTGGTGATCTTGACTGGTTTGGGGCTGAGTGGGTGCAAATACACCGATAACCCTGAAGCGAATTTGCCTCCTATGCCATTTATAGTGAAGGCCAGCTTGTCAGCTAACGGCACGGATGTGGTATTGACTTGGACTAAAGCTAAAGATCCTAACGGGGATCCTGTCACGTATTCTGTTGTTTACAAAGATACGCTGGTCAAGAATCTTACTGATACGACTTTTACGATTCAACAGCTATCTGAGAATACGACTGTAATGGGTAGTATTGTGGCTTGGGATGATCGAAAAGCTTCCACAAGTAGCAGTTTTAGCATCACTACCGCTGATAGTCGGTACGTTCAGATTCCCGATTTATCGTTTGAAAGAGCCTTAATTAAGTTGTCGATTGATGACGTAGTGGATGGAAAGTTACTTCTAGCAAGCGCTTTAAAAACGGCTAATCTAAATTTAATCAACTTAAACACTGGTTCAATCCAAGATCTGCGTGGCATCGAGGCTTTTACAAATTTGAAAAGGCTTATTTGTGTGGGTAACTATAATCTAACCAGTATAGATCTAAGTAACAACACGGCCCTAACGTATTTGGTCCTAACACAGAATGGTTTATCCAGCTTAGATGTGTCAAAAAACACGAGTCTGCAAACGCTAGCTTGTGATAATAACAAGTTAACGCTTTTAGATGTATCTAAAAATGTAGATATGCAAACGCTGGATTGTTCATTTAATCAATTGCAAAGTTTAAATCTAACTCAAAATAAACTTCTACAAACGTTAGATTGTGGCTGGAACCCTTTGACTACCTTACATCTAAGTCAGAATGCTAGTTTGACGGCCTTAGATTGCGCTTCCAGTAAATTAGACAATTTCGATGTTTCTTTACTGACTTCTTTAAAAACGTATGACTGTAGTTACACCCAAACTACCAAACTAGACTTAAGTAAGAATGTCGCGTTGCAGGAATTGAGGTGTGGGGAGAACCCCATGAAGGAACTAAACCTAAGTAGTAACCGCAATTTAACCAGCCTAGATTGTTACTATTCGAACTTAGTAAACCTGGATCTGAGCAGTAATCCGCTCTTGCAAAAGCTAAGGTGTTCTGAAAGTAGGCAGTTGACTACTATAGACTTGGGGCAGGGCCAGTCGATACAAACAATTGATTGTTCGCAATGCAGTCTCCTTACTTTAAATATGTTGAGTCCAGTAAACCTACAAAGTTTAACCTGTTTCGCTAATCAATTATCCAGTCTAAATCTGGGCGTGAGTTCTTCTTTAGCGTCATTGGATTGCTCATCGAACAAGCTCATTGCTTTAACTGTTGCCCCTAACTCAACGCTAAAAAACTTGGACTGCAATTTGAACCAACTAACGTCCCTTGACCTTTCAAAATGTACGGCTCTTGAATCGCTCAACTGCGCCGTGAATAAATTAACCGAGTTAGACATTACTAAAAGTCTACGACTAGAAACGCTCAACTGCGGTAATAATCGAATTACTGAACTAGATACCAGACAAAACATCTATCTAAAGACACTGAGCTGTCTTACAAACCAGTTGACAACACTCGATTTACGGAAAAATACCGCTCTAACTAGATTGAATTGTGAGGTAAATAAAATACAGGTTATTTGTCTAGCCAGTTTAGCTCAAGTAAAAAGTAATTGGACAAAAGATGATTCGGCTGTATATAAGGTCTGTAATTAACAATAGAGTGTAAGTTGAAGTAATTTTCCTTACCGTATTTGGAGAGCCCGTTTTGGCTGCAGCGCAGGGCACAGGTCCCGGCGGGGAACCGCGCCCTGCGCCGAAGCGGTAACTTTTACATTGCGTTAACATTCTTTTACTAGTACACCAACACATCTCAGCACAAAGCCGGGTAGGTTTGCTGCCCACCGCAATGGCGGCCCCAACGCAGTGGTTGAAATTCGTTGGTATCAAAAAAGAAAAAGGATGAACTACACTCACGCATATGCTTTGCTCCTGATGTTTATTGTTTGCACTTCCTGTGGGCAAGACCAAACAAACATACCCACGGATAACATCGAGTCCGAGATTAAAGACATAGGGCCTAACATAATGGTTCGTACCATAAAAAGGGGCAAAAATGGCACCATTTTGATGGCTGGCCCGAATAACTCAGAATTTGGTGATGTTTTTCGATACGACCCTTCCAGGGCCGGGGAAAAATCGTTTACTAATCTTACCAGTAAGATAGGTCAGCACAGATTCTGGGATGTTCTGGAAGATCGACGAGGGAATCGTTGGTTCACGTCTACTGATTCAGGCATTTATTATGACAACGGGAAATCCATTCAACATTTCACTACTACGGAGGGGCTTGCCAACAATCGAGTTACGTCTGTTTATGAAGATAAAGCCGGCATTATTTGGTTCGGCACTGAAAGTGGCATAAGTCGTTACGATCCCAGAGGGGTAGTCGGAAAATCGTTTCGAAATTTTACCTCTCCGAACGCTCCGCTTTTTTTTAAAGAAGGGCGTTGGAATAATGATATTCATACAATCATTGAAGATAAAACAGGGAAATTGTGGGTTGGCACAAGGGGCGATGCCTTTGTTTATGACGGGGAAAAATTTACCACGTTAACCCATAAAGGGGAGCCCTTTCTCGACGTTTGGGCTATAATGGAAGATCGAAAAGGGACTATTTGGCTCAGCGGTTATAATGGATTTAAAGTAGGCCGGACCGGTGGCCTCTATCGCTATGATGGTAGTACCTTTACGAAGGTATCGGAAAGAGGTGCCTATGCTATAATCCAGGATAAAAAAGGAAACATCTGGACTACTGGTCCGGTAAATCCTGCTAACTGGACGGTCCAGGCACTTTCCCGTTATGATGCAAAATCCTTATATAGTACTAAGCCTACGGTAACCGAAATTAGGTCAGGAAAGACTTTTCTGGGGCTTTTGGAAGCTAACGATGGCAGTATTTGGTTTGGCGATGCGACCGGCGTGTATCGGTATGATGGAAAGACCATCACGGACTTCTATAAGAAAGAGGGTCAGAAAAAATATAGCATCGATACGAAGCAAAGTGTTGTCGTCTGGAAAGGGTCTATGCTACTTGGTGGATGGGAAGATACTACGTTTCTGGGTGATGGCACCCATACAGGGGACGTCCATATAGCAAAAGGAGAATTGGCCATCGAATCGGATCGCCGAAGCGACCGTCATTTAGTGGGTGGTGTAGTTGAAGTCGACATGAATACCATTGAAAATTTTGTTGATCAACGTTCACTCAATAAATTCCCTCCATTTTTTGATATCAAAAAATTCCCGATTTCTACATTCTCCATTACAAAGGTTGAAACATGGAATGATGGAAATTCAAAAGTTCCAACTGATGGAAGTATACGAGTTAATGATGGAAATATAAACGTTACAGGAAACCTAACCATTGAAGGTATCACGAAGGCAGTTACTTTTCCAGCCAAACTGCATTTTAAGGACGGAATGGACGGAACTGTCGAGTTGAATGGTACGCTGATCATTGATCGAACCGATTGGGGTATCGATTATGGATCAAAAAAGAACGTTAATCAGTCTGTTGATGGCGTTTTTTCGGACGAGGTTAAACTCTTTGTGAAACTTGTAGCGAAAAAAATAAATAGGTAGCAGGGTTAGAAAGAAGGTATATCCCTGTTTCTCAACGGTCTGTTTTTTGGATTTACCCGCGTTTGACTAAAACCGTGAATGAGCGTTTCTTCAGCCAGCTTTCGCTCATTCACTCGTTTACTTTTTAAATGCTTTTGCATAGGTAAGTACGTCGTCCGTGTTTTTAATGCCGTTTTCAAGTGGCCATTTTCCTTTTCGAGCAATACCCGCCTGGATTTCAACACGATTGGCAGCACAGAAGCCTTTAAACGACTCCCAACTGGTTGGGGTAAAGTTTTTCGTCTTCATCACCTCAACGATGCATTGAACGCCATACGGAAGCCAGTGCATGAGTTTGGTAAGCGCCAGATAGACCTCGCCACTGGTCGGAATACCCAGCATGGCAGCGTACTTAGCTGCGCTTCTGCCCCGATGGTTGACCAGTTGAATACCCGCCTGAATAGAGTAGTCGCTGTCGGTGCTTAGTCGCTGGTGGTCGATACCTAATGTTTTGGATTCGTCGGGATGCAGTTGGAAATAGCCGCGCTCATCAAGGCTGGTGTGACTATGGATACTCCCGTCCGATTCTTTTTTAATCCAGCCCAGCAAGAAACTGAGCGGCCAGTTGCCCCGGTATTTTTCCAGGGCGGGCACCAGCACACGAAAGCGGTCGGGCAGGGAAGGTGAGCCAGCAGGTACTGAGGCTGATGAGGATGGGCTAGAGTTCGTAGGAATACGAGTCGCAATACCCAGCGAAGTTTTCAATAGTGCCCAGGTGGTGGGGCCTAAAATACCGTCGTTTGTGAGCCCATGAATCCGTTGCCAGATCGCCAGCGCATCGGCAAAGGCGTCTTCGCCCAGACTAACATTCGATTGGCCGGAATACGGCAACAATAGATCGTTGATCTGATCGACGTACTTATCCCAGCCTAGTTGCTGACCGTAATACCGATTGGCTTTGACTCGCTTGGTGGGCGATGAATTTATTGAAACGGTAGAGGCTGGCTGAGCTGATTGGGTGTTGCTGGCCGTCTGCGTATTGGGAAAGGTACTGATCGGCCCCGAACCCGTCGATAAAGCATGCGCCCAGATGCGGAATTGTCCGCCTCTAGGTACCCACCACTTTGTTGTCGAATACGTTACGTTTTTCGTGTGAGAACCGGCCTGGCTCAATAAGGGATTTGTCACCTGCCCCGACGAATTTCGGAGCGCTTTGTGGCTACCCGTTTCGGGTACGATAGCCGCAATATGTCCCGCAATGCCTGGGCGTTTTATGCTGACAAACACGACATTGCCCTGATTCGCGGTATTCTGAACAGCCGTGTAATCGCTTCCCGAAGGAGTGATTTCCTGCCAGCCAAACATAGCCCCGTATTTGCCAAACCACTCATACAACGAGTTGGCATCCAGTTCGGTCAGGTAGTTGGTGTTTTTCTGCGACGACGCTTCCGTGGGCGACGATGGGAGTTTTCTCCAGAAAAAATGCGGCAGGTAAACACCCGCCAGATAGGCATAATCGTTTGCAAAAATATTGCACCAGGTAGCAGGCTTACCTTTGTAGTTCAGGCCCAGATACCGTTTGTGATTCGTATTGCCTACATCCAGCCAATCGACAATCTGTGTCAGAAAAGCCGAAGCTGAAGTTGAGTTGCTACGCGTAGGCATACCATTTTCATTCAGCCGAAACGATCGACCGCTCCCCAAATCCCGACGTACAGCATTGGGTTGGGGGTTCCTTACATGTACTTCATACGGAGCAGAGGGATTCAGAAAAACTTCATCATCTGCCTGCCGAAACCGCGACCCGATCATAGGCGACGACAACGCTCCAACCTCCCTGACTAATAAATTGCGTTCCATACTTCAGAGCGACTAATACGATTGAACCATAGCCGTTGCCCGTTCGGGAACGGTGCTGTAGGCATTACGATACCCTTCCACAAGCCCTTCTACATCATTGAGCCAGATATCCAGCGTTGAACCCGTCGCAATGGTTGTCAATTGCGTCAGATCAGCGGTTTCAATGTCGGTCAAAAGCCGATATCCATACGAAGCACAATTGTCGTACACGATGAATCGGTTGCTTTCATTGAGAGTAATGGGCCGTTTGGCAACCAGTATATCATAAGCGGCCGGGATAAACTCTTCGGGTTTGTCGTATTGCGACGGAATACCGATTTCTGCTTTTAGCATGTTGACCAGGCAGATAGTGGCATGAACGGTGGCCAGCCCTATGAACGTATTGATCTGATTTCGACCGTACTGGAAAGGCTCAAACTGTTGCTTCAGCACATTCATGGTATCCCGGATGGACGTCTGCGTAGCCACCGACGAGCGGGGCAGAATGTTGCCGGTCTGTGCCTGAATGGCCTGTGCCAGTTGCTTGGTTTTATAGTACTCCAGCATATAGTCGATCAGTTTGTTGAAGGCCTGCATAAAGCCTTTGTTCTGTTCGCTTTCGATGCCCAGGTTGTTTTCGATGGTTACGCCCAATACACGCTGGTAGGTACAGACCCGGTCGCGGAGGTTCGAGCTAATGCCCAACCGATGCAGCGTACAGATCATATCCATCAGGTTGGAATACGAAATAGCAATGCCTTTGTCATCGAATCGGCTGCCCGATATGGTGTATTTGCCGCGATAGTTGTAATCGTCCATCAGCGCCCCCAGGATTTTAAAGATGCCCATGCGCTCGTAGTAGTACAGCCAGAGCAAAGCACCTACCGTTAGGCCATTGGTGAAGTAGGAGAAGTCGAGAGTAGGAGGGAGCTGGTCGGCTGGGATGGACGTGACACGCTCGTACAGGAATACGGGTTTTACGAAATAATCCGTCGGGCCAGGGTCGTAGCAACCTTCGTAACGGGCGCGTTTCAGGGCGATTTCGGCTTCCTGAACGGCATCTTCCTTTCGTTTCAGCTCCTGCTCGGCAATTTCACGGGCCCGGCTATTCGATTTATTGCTGCTGCTGATCGACACCAGATTCGCTTCGGCCATCTGCAAATCGAGCTGAGCGTTCCCGACGGCATCCTGCTTTTCGATGAAATTTCGTTCAGCGTCGGTAATCGCTCTGGTTTTACTGAAATCGTTGGCTTCGCGCAGGGCGTCTTTGTAAATGACCGAGCCACTACAGGCACTGATGGTGAGGCAGTAGTTTTTGTTAAGAAAAGTTGGTAAAGGCGAACTGTACTGACTGGCGTATTCCGTTAACACACGGTTCAGCAGTTCGTTATATTGACTTCGGATTGCCCAGGTCTGTATGTCTTCCCAGAAAAAGGTGTTTCTGGGCTCTTGAAATAACTTCGCCATTGTGTTGAATTGTTAAAGTGTACGAGTCTATTTTTTCGCTAATCCCTTCAGCCAGCTGTCCATCAGCGCGTCGATGGTTATTTGTTTGATGGTCCGCTTTTCGCGCAGAAGGCGAAAGACGGCCAGTTGAACCCCAATGGGTTGATTTCGGAAGGTGTCGGTTTGTATGCCCTCGATCGTTGCCATCGCTTTCAGCCCCTGCGGAGTTAGCGTGCCCAGCGCAAAGAGCGATGTTAACGGCCTGTTTCCCAGTTTTTTGAACTTCGTCTGCAAAACGGCCCTACTAATCGTTGGCAGATATTGCCGGGCTTCAAGGATGAGTTGGCGGGTGGTTTCGTCCAGGGATTTTAATGGATAAAATTCCAGCCATTCGGCCTCCCAGTTGTCCCAGTCGCCTTTGCCCCAGAGTTGCCGACACCATTCTACCGATAGCAGAAAACGCAGGTACGAAGGTGGGTGTGGTTGTATGGTCGAGATGGAAAACATCATAGAGGCAGGGAGAATCAGAACATCCCGGATGCTCGACGTTTGCGCCATACCCGACAGGCAAAATGCCCAGAAATCGGGCAGCAACTCCTTCGACCAGTTGGCAAACAGGCTGCGCATCAGGGGTGTAGCGCCCGTTTTTTTCAGAGATTCGTAAACTACCTGCTGCCAGAGCGGAACCATATTCAGCTTGGTCAATGCCTGATGGCCCACTTCGTGAAAAATAGAAATCAGGTTGTATTTCTCGTTGATTCGGCTGTAGGGTATGGCTATGAACGGGATTGGATTCGGGGCGTTTCGGATGATACTCACCCCTTCGCGGACGGTAAAAGCCCCAAAACCCCGGTCGCAGCAGACCAATGGCGGTACCGTGATGTCGGCCAGACTACCGCGTTGAAGCGCGTGGGCCGCAATGGCGTCGCACCCTTTCAGCAAGGGGCCAATGTCAGGGCTAAGGCGCTGGGTCAGAATATCCATGAACGTATCGTAGAACGTGTAGGCGCTGGCCAGGTCCATTTCCAGTTCACCCAGTCGATTGATAAGCGTTTGCCGGATAATTGGGTCGTTGCGTTCCGAAAAGTATTTGTCGGTATAGATGCGTAGCTGCTGCCTGATTTTGTTGGAAACCGTTGCCAACTGCGATTCCAGCGCTTCCCATTGGTCGGCCGAAATATCCTGTTCGGGAGGGAGCGACAGCATTTTTCGCAGCCCTGTTAGCAACTGGGCTCGGTTTCGGATCGAGTCTATTTTCAACAATAGCTCCGAATTGCCAGGGCTGATCGCTTTTTGCTGGGTTTCCACAGGGCTGTCGGGCAAGAAAGGTGAGTACGGTTGCTTACAGACGTTTATAGGTGATCGTTACGATCTTGTACAGTCCGTTTTGCTCGTCACGCACTTTACGACCCACTCGTCGGTATCTGGAATTGGCCGAGCCAAGACGAACAGTATGATGGGCTTTTTTGAAAGCGCTGCGGGCCAGTTGATTCATCTGTGCTTTAGCCTGCGGGAAATTTCGGCTGAAGTTGGAACGACTGATTCCGTCGGCAAAGTTGGTATACGCCTGTTTGGCAAGGGCTACCGTATCGCGGGCAGCCTGGCGAGCGGCCGAGGGAGACGTCATTTCCTGATTGCTCAGTACCGTTCCCAGAATGGCCCCCGCCCCCGGTACAACGGCATTGAGCGCCTGTGGGCCAAACTTCATGGCCAGGCTTTTAAGTAGCCCTCTTGGGTCTTTTGTAATCTGCTGGATCGCCGTCGTCAGGGTACCGCCACCGGGTATGGCTTTCAGGATTCCTTTCGCCAGTGGAGCCAGTTTTTTGCCCCATTTCTTGAGCGCCCCCCAGAAGTAATCTTTTTCGATTTCATGCATTACCTCGTTGAAATCGTTCTCAAACTCAAATTCGTTCTCATAATTGTTGGAGAAGATTTCATAGAGCCGGGCTTCATAACGACCATCGGGCGTACTATCGAATTCGTCGTCGTTTTCAAATTCATCATCCGTTTCAAACTCGGACAGGTAATCGGCTTCATTCTGTACGTCGTAATTGCCTTCGCTGTCGAACTCGTTATCGGTTTCCCAACTGCCTTCGTTGTCGAATTCATTATCGACCAACTCAAATTCGTTGTAGCTGTCAGGAGACTCGTTATCGAGCTCGAATTCCTGCTCAAATTCACTCAGATAGTCGTTTTGATACGCCTTCATGATTATACCTGTTAAATTTTACATCCGAAATGGGCCGTATACGTAAATGGTCAGATGCTCTGGTTCGCTCTGATTTGGGAGGAAATGCGAACATCCAAAAGGGTGTGGTTTAGACACCAAAGGTCGGCTAAAGGGGAAGTGGGGTAAATACCAAGATGTTGGTATATCGGCGCGTAGAACTACGTGAAAAATAGCGTCTTCTTTAAATGATCTTGTTAACCTGGGCGTATCGGGCTAACTCAATGTTGGTGTGAATGCGGAGCTTTCGGTAGATATTTTTGCGGTGCGTTTCGACGGTTCGCGTACTAAGAAACAATTTATCGGCAATGGTTTTTGTCGTATGGCCATCCACAATCAATTGAATCACCTCGGTTTCACGGTCGGTCAAGTCCTGGGTAATTTTTTCGGCAGCTGGTTTTCTAAGTTGCTGGACTAAGGATGGTGGTAAATAAAGATGGCCAGTTCCAACCGCCCGGATGGCAGCAAATAACTCATTACGACCGGCCTGTTTGGGGCAATAGCCCATCGCCCCCGCTTCGATTGCCAGATTAACCGACTGGGGGTTTGTAAGGGTTGTGAGAGCGAGTACGTTGGTCGCTGGGTAAAAGGTTCGAATGGTACGCGTCAACTCCAGCCCCGACATATCGGGTAAGTCAATATCCAGCAGAAGCACATCAATGTCGTGCTGTAGCAAAAAAGGAATAACCTCCCTTCCGGTGTGCAATACGCCAACTACGGTATGGTCGGTCGAATACTCGATCAGAAACCGGACACCGTCGGCAAACAGGCAATGGCTATCAACAATCAGTAGTTTTTGCATTGTATCAAAGGGAGTTGGATAAACACAATGACTCAATCCGAAAAACAATAGGGGGTAGCTGTAAGCGCAATCGATCTGGCGGTTAGGAAAACTAAATTAGTTACGTGGCTTTTCGGATAGTCATCAGTTTTTAGTGTACGGTTACGTTACTTATCTACCTGTCGTAATTGCCCCTTTATCTGTCGCTATGCCCCTCCCGTTATGGCGAATACAGGTCGTACCTTTGCCTTGGTATTCATCAAAATCAGTAAACAACATGCAGAAGATCACCACATTCCTGACATTTAACGACCAGGCTGAGGAAGCCGCCCGGTTGTATACCTCGCTCTTTAAAAATTCGAAAATTACCAGCATTTCGCATTATGGCGAAGGCGCTCCCGCTCCAGCTGGACGTGTGATGTCGGTTACATTTCAATTGGATGGACAGGAGTTTTCAGCCCTGAATGGTGGCTCTTATTTCAAATTCGCTGAAGGCATTTCGCTCTTTGTCAATTGCGAAACGCAGGAGGAAGTCGACCTGTATTGGGAGAAGCTCTCGGAGGGTGGAGAAAAAGGCCCATGCGGCTGGCTGAAGGATAGATTTGGCGTGTCGTGGCAGATTGTTCCATCAAAACTAGGTCAGCTATTGGGCGATAAAGACCCGGAGAAAGCAAAGCGGGTGATGCAGGCCATGTTGAAAATGAACAAGCTAGACATCGCTACGCTGGAGCAGGCTTATGCAGGCGAATAGTCAGTGATTTTCTTAAACCGCGAAGACGCGATAGACGCAAGGCCGTGAACAGCCCTCGTGTTTATTGCGTCTTCGCGGTTTACGTAAATCCAGATCATGGGTGCCACTAAACTTTTTCACGTCGGGGCGGTCTTACTGAAAAGTAAATTCAATAAATCGCCATGCGTACACTTCTGTTTGGCATTCTCTTATTGGCAACAGCCTGTCGTCGGCCATCGACGCAGTTTGCCGCTATGCTCACGCCCGTCCGGCCACCTGCCGATTACAGTCAGTATCTGAAAGCAGGGGATGAACTGGTGGCGTTGGGTAATGATCCGGCCTGGTCATTGACCATCAATCCATCGAAAGGAACGCTTATCTTTAAATCGAGTAAAGACAGCCTGGCAACGTCGGTTCCCGAACGACAGACGGATTCAGACGGAGTACTTCGGTATAATGCGCCTGTAGGGGGTGGTACTCTCAACATCGTTTTCCGGCCCGACAGTTGTGTGGATGCCAAAACCGGGCAACCGTACGACTACCGGGTTCAGGTCGATAGTCATGAGAAGCATTATGTAGGTTGTGGGGTGTCGCTTCAGAAACTGACTCTGTTACAGGACATTTGGGTGTTAACCGAATTCCAGGGGAAAGCCATCACAGCGGATGCCTCGCGACGGGAAGTGCCCCGGTTGGAAATTTCTCTAACAGAGGGCCGTGTAACGGGCACAACGGGCTGTAATCGACTAAGTGGCCCCGTGAAAGCCGATACCCGTCAGATCGTGTTTGGGCCACTTATTACGACCAAAATGGCCTGTATTGGGGCTGCTGGAGACCTGGAAAGCCCATTTTTAAATGCATTGAATGCGCCACTGTCGTATCAGATTGGATCGGGCCGGCTAACGCTGTTGCAAAATGGGGCAGCACTCATGGTCTTCAAAAAAGTAGATTAGTGTCAAGTTGACCTTTATTATCAGCGAGTGCCTACTTCATTGGCATTCGCTTTTTTATTATTTTTGTTACCTGCTTAAAAGTCAATCAAATCTTTAAAAGTTTCTTTTTAGGCCAACTTGCCTGAGTTTCCAATCAGCCTGTTTTTAAATCATCAAAACCTATGAAAAACGTACGGTTTCCCTCCCGCGCACTACTCCTGGCGGGCGTGCTGACAACCGCTGTGTCTCAGCTTCCGACGGATGCCTGGGCACAAACAATGGCCAAACGGACTGTAGCGGCTAAGTCTGTTGCCGCTGCTGAAGCGCCGATTGCCTTGAATCGGGTACTCGTGTTTTCGAAAACGAAAGGATTTCGCCATTCATCGATCCCGGCGGGAAAAATGGCGATTATGAAACTTGGTCAGGAAAATGGTTTTGCCGTCGATACAACGGAAGATGCCTCCAAGTTTACCGAAGCCAATCTGAAAAAGTATGGTGCCGTTATCTGGCTAAGCACAACGGGCAATGTGCTCGACGATGCGCAGCAGGCTGCTTTTGAGCGTTACATTCAGGCGGGTGGTGGTTTTGTCGGTATCCATGCTGCTGCCGACACTGAGTACGACTGGCCCTGGTACAACCAACTGGTAGGTGCGTATTTCCTGAGCCATCCTAAGCAGCAAAACGCTGAAATTGAAATTGTTGATAAGAGTCACCCGGCCACGAAAATGCTGCCGGATCGCTGGAAGCGCTGGGACGAGTGGTACAACTACAAGAGCATTCAGGGCGATCTGAAAGTGTTGGGTAAACTGGACGAGAAAACCTACGAAGGCGGAAAGAACGGCGATAATCACCCGTTCATCTGGCATCACGATTTCCAGGGTGGTAAAGCGTTCTATACGGGGGGCGGCCATACCGATGAGTCGTACACTGACCCGATGTTCCTGCAACACATTCTGGGTGGAATCAAGTCGGTGATGGCGTCCAGCCTGAAATTTGGCCAGGCCAAAACGATGCCCTTTCCTGAAGAAAACCGATTTGAACAGCAGGTACTGGTGCAGGGGATGGACGAACCAACCGAACTGGCTGTGCTCGATAATGGCAAGGTGCTCTATACCCAGCGCAAAGGTGAGCTAACGGTCTACGATCCGCAAAAAAAAAAGACTAAGGTAGTTGCCAATTTCCCGGTTTTCAGCAAGTTCGAATATGGCCTGATGGGCTTGAACATCGACCCGAACTTCAAGCAGAACAAGTGGATTTATGTGTACTATTCCCCTCTGAACGGCGCGACAGTTGCTGACACGGCTCAGCATCTGTCGCGCTTTGTCTATGACGACGTTCGGGACACAGTTTTGCTGAATACCGAAAAGGTACTGCTGACCATTCCGGTGAAGCGTGACGGCTGCTGCCATACCGGCGGGTCGATTGCCTGGGACCGGAAAGGAAATCTGTACCTGTCGACGGGTGATGATACCAATCCGTTCAACTCCGATGGCTATGCGCCGATTGACGAACGGCCCGGCCGGAAAGGATGGGATGCCCGGTTGACCTCCAGCAATACCAACGACCTGCGGGGTAAAATCATCCGGATTCATCCTGAAGCCGACGGAACCTATACCATTCCCGAAGGCAACCTGTTTCCGAAAGGCAACCCAAAGGCTCGCCCTGAAATTTACGTAATGGGAAACCGGAATCCCTACCGGATTTCGGTCGATCAGCGGACGGGTTATCTGTACTGGGGCGAAGTTGGCCCCGATGCCGGTAACAACAGTGAAAAATATGGTCCTCGTGGTCACGATGAAATGAACCAGGCGCGTCAGGCTGGGTATTTTGGCTGGCCGTTGTTTGTCGCTGATAACCGCCCGTACCACACCCGTAGTTTTGCCGATAGCACAACGGGCCCCCTGTTCGATCCGCAACACCCCATCAATGATTCGCCCAATAATACGGGGCTAAGAGAGTTGCCTCCTGCCCAGAAAGCCTTCATCTACTACCCCTATGCCGATTCACCGGAGTTTGGTGATATTGTAGGCAAAGGTGGTCGGAATGCGATGGGTGGCCCGGTCTATTACTACGATGATTATCCAGAAACGTCGGTTAAATTCCCCCGCCACTACGACGGTAAATTCTTTGCCTACGACTGGATTCGTGACTGGATTCACCCTGTTACGATGAAGCCCAATGGCGATTTCGTGAAGATGGAAACGTTTATGCCCAGCACGAAATTCTCGCACATCATCGACATGCAGTTCGCCAACGATGGATCGCTGTATACGATTGAGTATGGTCAGAAATGGTTTGGTGCCAATGCCGATGCACGGCTGGCTCGTATTACGTACAATGCCGGAAACCGGAAGCCGGTAGCCGTTGCCAGCGCGAATAAAATGGTGGGTGCTGCTCCATTAACGGTGAAATTCGATGGCGGTAAATCGATGGATTACGATGGCGACGCGCTTAAATACGAATGGTCTTTTGGCAAGAATATGCCTAAGCAAATGACCGCTTCGCCAACCGTTACCTTCAGCAAGCCAGGGGTTTATCCGGCCACGCTGAAAGTGACCGACGCAGCCGGTAACGTGTCGACCCGGACGATGGACATCAAAGTGGGTAACGACGAGCCCAAAGTAGTTGTTGATGTCGCTGGTAACAAGACTTTCTATTTCCCAAACAAGCCTGTTAAATATGCGGTGAAGGTGGTCGACAAAGAAGATGGTACGCTACAGAAAGGCATCAGCCCCGACGACGTGACCATGACTATCGATTATCTCGAAGGCTTCGACAAGACGTTACTAGCGCAGGGGCACCAGGCTAATACGGGCTCTTCGACTGGAAAACGGTTAATTGAACTGAGCGACTGTAAAGCGTGCCATACCATTGATCAGAAGTCGATTGGACCTGCTTATATCGATGTTGCCAAGAAGTACAAAGGCACGGGTTCTGAAAGTAAACTGATCCGTAAGGTGATCACCGGTGGCGGTGGTGTATGGGGTGAACAGGCCATGAGCGCCCACCCACAACTGAAAGAAAGTGAAGTAGCCGATATGGTTGGATACATCCTTTCGCTGGCTGACGAAAAAGCAGCTAATCGCAAACCGATTTCTGGTGATTACGTACCTGTAGCGCAGAAAAAGGATGGTTCCTATATCCTGACCGCAACCTATACCGACCGGGGGAATGGCGTGATTGGGCCTTTGACTGGTTCGACATCTGTGGCGCTGCGCTCACCCTCTGTGAAAGCTGTAACGGCTGATGCCAAACAGGATATTTTCCAGTTCGACATGCCGAAGGTTGGCCCAGCTGCTATTGGTACCAAATCGGGAAGTTACGTCGCCTTTAACGACATTGATCTGACGGGTATTGAAAGCATTTCACCAACGGTATTTGCATCGACTACTCAAACGGCCGGTGGTAAGCTTGAAGCGCGGATCAACTCCCCAACGGGCCCTTTGTTAGGCGAGGTAGAGGTAAAACCAGGAACGGCTGGCCCCGTAAATCTGCCGTTCCGCCAGCCTGTGCAGGGGATGCATAAACTCTATCTGGTGTTTGTGAACCCCGAAGCTGGTCAGAAGGCCCTGTTTGCCCTCGACAAAGTGCAGTTCGGCGCGCAGGGAATGTAAGTGAACAGGCGCTTTTCCTATGTACACAGAAGCCACAACCAGTAAAGGTTGTGGCTTCTGCTTTTTAATCCGTTTTGCGGGCTTGCCGTTCGAATTACGATACTTACTGTTAGTTGCAGACCTGATAGGCCGCCGACGCATCTTTTTGCCAGAACGGTTTAACCTGCGACAGACTGTACACACAGATGGTTTTAATGGTATTATTTTCGCAGCGTAAAAAGCTAAGCGCTGTGTTCCTGCTCAAATCAAGGCCCGTCAGCTGATTATCGTAGCAGGTCAGATTACTTAAAATCGTGTTTTTTGTGACGTCCAGACTCGTCAGCTGATTGCCATAGCAGTTCAATTCAGTCAGTGCCGTATTGGTAGTTAGCATTAAGCCCGTTAGCTGGTTGTTTGGGCATAGCAGGGTGCTAATTACTACATTTTGGCTAAGGTCCAGCTTGGTCAGGCGATTGCCTTCACAGTCCAGACTCGTCAAGGCTGTATTTTTTGATAGGTCCAGGGTCGAAAGCTGATTGTAGGAGCACAAAAGCTTGGTTAGCGCTGTATTCTTCGTGATGTCAAGACTCGTCAGCCCGGCTGCCGAACAGTTCAACTCGGTTAAGATCGGGTTGTGACTGATATCCAGCCCATTCAATTTTGTAAAGGAGTAGTCCAGATATTGTACTGACGTATTCTTTGTCAAATCCAGACGGGTCAGGCCGGTACTGCTACAGCTTAATCTCGCCAGGCTGATGTTGTTACTAAGGTCAAGCGAGGTTAAAGCCTGGTTGTTGGAGCAGTTAAGTTGAGTGAGAGCCGCGTTCTGACTGAGATCCAGGCCGTTCAGGCTGTTATTGGAACAGGCTAGCGAGACTAGAGCCGTATTCTTGCGGATGTCCAGACTGTTTAGCTTATTCGTGCTGCAAATCAGCTCCGTCAAGGCTGTATTTTTGCTGACATCCAGACTGGTAAGCTGGTTGCTGGAACAATCCAGATAGGTTAGATTCACAAAAGCTTCGATGCCCTGTAGATTACTGATCCCCTGACTGGCAACCGTCAGACTAGTTACTTTTTGCGCATTACTCAAGAGTATTTTGCCATCTTTGGTATCGTCGAAGCGGAGGTCGATAAGCCTCTGTTCAAAAGCCGCATCAGGCACATCGGCATACGGATTCGTGCCAATCGTAAGATTAAACGCGACCGGAGTTGCCGCTTTATGATTGTCGAACGCAATCACGCTCCCCGTTACCGTAAGGCCATATCCTACATTTTTGAGCGTAAACGTGGTATCACTGAGGTTTTTAGCTAAGGTGTCTTTGTAAACGACGGCATACGTAACCGGGTCTCCATTAGGGTCTTTAGCTCTCGTCCAGCTCAGGACCACATCACTGCTGGTAGTCGCTTGTTTGGCGGTCACGGTGAAGATTGCCGGGGCCAGGTTAGGGTCGGGGCCGTCGTCTTTTTTACAGGAAAAGACCAGTAGGCCCAGCAAGAGTAGTAGAGGAAGAAAAGTAATACGATTGTTCATAATGGAGCAGTGTAAGGTTAGTTATCAATATAGATGTGAAGGCCAGGGATGGCTTCATCGGAAAGAACCTGCGTATAGCCCGGTGATTTTATGTAAACGGTCTCATGCTGTTTTAGCCACTATCGTCCTAAACCTCTATCGAACAGCTTTTTCAGACGGATTGCCGGTGAACTAATCCCGGACGGTACTTGTCTTTTGAATGTTATGGCAAAAACAGTACCAACTCATGCAAATTCTACCGAAACTAAAGACCAGATAAGCTGGCGTGAACGCTTTGCTGCTTTGGGTAACCTGCCCTCGTTTTTTCGACTTGTCTGGCAGGTGTCGCCAAGTCTGTTTCTGGGCAATGCGTTTCTTCGGTTAATTCGGGCAGCTATTCCAACGGCTACCCTCTATATAGGCAAGCTGATTATCGATCAGGTGGTTACTCTTTCCAAACACAACGAGGGTGATACGCGTATGCTCTGGTGGCTGGTCGGGGCCGAATTTGGCCTGGCTATTCTGTCTACGGCATTAGGTCGGGCAGTAGCGCTGATGGATAGCCTCCTGGGCGATTTATTCGCTAATCAGACGTCCATCCGGTTGATGGAGCACGCGGCTACTCTCGACCTGGAGCAGTTTGAAGACGCTACTTTTTACGATAAGCTCGAACGGGCGCGTCGGCAGACGAACGGACGTACGGTTTTACTATCCGGTGTGTTCGGGCAGGTGCAGGAACTGATTTCGGTTGGTTTTCTGGCGGCTGGTCTGGCGGTATATAATCCATGGCTGCTAGTCCTGATTCTGCTGGCCGTAACCCCCTCATTCATTGGTGATAACTATTTCAATCAACGGAGCTATTCGCTTTCTCGATCCTGGACGCCCGAACGACGGGAACTCGATTACCTACGCTATATCGGGGCAAGTGACGAAACGGCCAAGGAGGTTAAAATTTTTGGTATATCGGGCTTTCTGATCGATCGGTTTCGGGAGTTATCGTGGCAGTATTATCTGAAAAACAAAGCGTTAGCCATTAGCCGGGCGGGATGGGGGACTTTATTGACGGCCCTGGGAACGGCGGGTTATTATGGGGCGTATGTCTGGATTGTGATGCGAGCTGTTGGTGGACAAATCACCCTGGGCGACCTGACGTTTCTGGCAGGTTCGTTCCGGCAGGTGCGTGGCTCGCTGGAGGGCATTTTGCTTCAGTTTAGCAGCCTTACCCAGGAAGCAATCTATTTGCAGGACCTGTTCGACTACTTTGCAATAAAGCCCTCCATTCATTCGCCTTCTACATCCCGTCCGTTTCCTAATCCAATTCGGCAGGGGTTTGTATTTGAGAATGTGGGTTTTAAGTACACCAATTCGGAACGATGGGCGCTGCGAAATCTGTCATTTACCCTACAGGCGGGTGAAAAGCTGGCACTCGTTGGCGAAAACGGTGCGGGTAAAACTACATTAGTGAAGTTGCTGGCTCGCTTGTATGATCCGGCCGAAGGGCGCATTCTGCTCGATGGCTATGACCTCCGCGAGTATGATCTGGCAGAACTACGGCGAAACATCGGGGTGATTTTTCAGGATTATACCCGTTTCAAAATGTCGGCCGGGGTCAATATTGCCGTTGGCGACATCGACCAGCGCACTAACCAGGACCGTATCGAAACCTCCGCTCAGCGAAGTCTGGCCGATACGGTAATTGCCAAGTTAGCCGGAGGGTACGATCAGCAATTGGGTCGTTCGTTTGGTAAAGGCGTTGAATTGTCGGGGGGCGAATGGCAGAAAGTGGCCCTGGCTCGTGCCTACATGCGGGATGCCCAACTGATTATTCTGGATGAGCCGACGGCCGCCCTCGATGCCCGTGCTGAGTACGAAGTGTTTCAGCGGTTTGCCAAACTAACCGAAGGAAAATCGTCGGTCATTATTTCGCACCGATTCAGCACGGTTCGGATGGCCGACCGGATTCTGGTCCTGGAAAACGGAACGCTGCTTGAAATCGGCTCACACTACGAGCTACTGGAAAAAGAGGGGCGATACGCTGAACTATTCGGGTTACAGGCGCGGGGATATCAGTAGGCGTTTGGGTTTGATTTCTTAAATACGTACGTTATATTGTACGTATATTCAGATGGACACTATGCAAGTAGTTAATTATACAGAGTTTCGGCGTTCGATGAAGGCCAAGCTCGACCAGGTTAGTGACGATGGCGATACCATCATTATTAATCGCAGTGAGAATAAAAATGTGGTACTTATTTCCCTTCGGGAGTATAATTCGCTGAAAGAAACCTTGCATCTGTTGGGTTCAGAGAAAAATAGAAATCGTCTTCTGGGTGCTGTTGAACGAGCGAATCGAGGTGAATTTGAACAACACCAACTGATTGACGAGTAGCATGAATCTGTCGTGGGACAAAGAGGCCTGGGAGGATTATGTCTATTGGCAGCAAACGGACAAAACGGTATTGCGCCGAATCAATGAACTCATCAAAGAATGCCTACGGACGCCATTTGAAGGAAAAGGTAAGCCGGAGCCACTGAAAGAAAACCTGAGTGGATTCTGGTCGAGACGGATCACAGATGAGCACCGACTCATTTACCGTGTTGAATCGGATCGTCTGCATATCATCCAATGTCGATTCCATTATTAAAAAAGCTGTTGTTCAAGTTTTTATATTCCTAAACATATGATATCTATGAAATCGTTTTTGAGTGGCTTTCTTCTGTTGGGTGCCGTCAGCAGTTCGTTTGCTCAGGCACCAACCATTCCCTCGCCCGACACGCAAATTAAAGTAGCGGTTCTGGCGGCTCCGGCCGATAAGCGTGATGGGGCCACCGTGTATGGCTATACTGCCAAAAATGAATTTACGGTGATTCGGAAAGGAACCAATGAATTGATCTGTCTCGCCGACGATCCAGCCCAGAAAGGATTAAGTGTATCCTGCTATCATCGTGACCTTGACCCGTTTATGGAGCGTGGTCGGGTGCTGAAAAAGGAAGGAAAAAAGCCAAACGAGATTCTGGCTATTCGGGAGCAGGAAACAAAAGATAAGAAGCTGACAATGCCTTCGCACCCGTCAACGTTATTTTCTTATACCGCTAAAGATGAGGACTATAACCCCACTACAGGCGAGATAAAAGATGGCTATCTTCGGTATGTGGTGTATATTCCATACGCTACCGCCGAAAGCACAGGTCTACCTACCAAACCCGAGGCTCCCGGTATGCCCTGGATTATGGACCCTGGTACGCATAGGGCGCATATTATGATCAATCCGCCGGTATCCTCAACGGCGCATCATTAATCGGGCTAAGGGCTCAGTTGCGGTCTGGTAGGTAAGGAATGCAACCTTATGAGGTCTCAGTGACTCTATAGGGGTCAAAACGAATAAAAAACCTATGGGCCTCCATATCAGAAAGCTATTCCTGGCGACAGTGGTCTTTGGACTGTGTACTGGCATGGGTATGGCTCAAAGGAGGGAGGTTGATTATTCGCGTATCAAAGCGACGCCCAGGGTGAGTCCGGTGATGCCTGCTAACGTGGTTCCTGGACACACGGGAACACCCAGCGTTTTGACAATCAGGGCGTTTGCTGTTGATATTAGTAAGCCGATAGTATCGGCCACTGTAAAAATTACCTCTCGAACAACGGGCAAGACTCAGGTAGTGACGCTGACAAATGGTCGTCTGGAGCGAGTAATCAATGACCCCGATGTGTTGGTGATTGAGGTAAGCGAGCAGGGCTATACAACCCGAAATTTAACGCTTGCTGTATCGCCCACAGGTAAGCCCTACGAGTTTGATGCTCAGCTTGATCCGGCTCTAATTAAACTAACTGTGTGGGCAACCGATAGCCAGACAAAAAAGGTTATCCATGATGCGCATTTTACTATTTCGGGCCGTGTGGGCGAATCCACTCTACTACTTTCTCCCGATACAGCTACGGGTATTGTCAAAACCGACTTGCCTCGTAAGGGCGTTTATCAACTCACTAGTTCGGCAGCGGGCTACGGCGATTTTACAAAGTCTATCCAGCTCGATAGTGTAGAGAATGAAGCCAGGGTGATGCTGACGCCCCAAAAAATAAAGGTCGCAAGTGAGGCTCAGGCTCTCCCCGAAGCTGTTGTAAAGTCGGTAAAGACGGCCCGGCAGGAAATGCCTGCGGAACAGGTTTCCATAAAAGCACCTGCGCTATCGAGTGCAATTGCGGCTCCGGTAGTACCAATTGTTCCGCCCAAAGCCTTTGGCGCTATTGAACGAGGAAAGCCCGTTCGGTTAACCGCTATTTATTTCGACCAAAGTTCGCCTGTTCTTCGGCCAGAATCGTTTCCGGAACTCGATCAACTGGCCTCAATGCTCCTGGAAAACCCATCGGCTCTGCTCGAAATTCGGGGGCATACAGACAACCAGGGCGATTTTGATCTGAACGTAAAACTTTCCCGCGACCGTTGCCAGGCGATCATTGATTACCTGGTGGGTAAGGGGATTGCTCAAACCCGTCTGAAAGCGGTTGGCCGTGGCCCTATCGACCCAATAGCACCTAATAATAACGAAGACAACCGGAAGAAGAATCGACGAGTAGAGTTTATTGTGCTCTGAATCAGGTTGTTGGCTCTTCGCCACGAAAGGCATCTTTCTTCTCAACAACGGCTAATTTTATAGGCCTGCCTTCTCGAGCCGACTGATAAATGGCTTCAATGATTTTTTGATCCTGAAGTCCTTCTTCGCCCGGTGTAAATGGAGTTTTATTGCCTAGAACACATTCCGAAAAATGATCTATTTCAGTGGCAAACTGATCCTGATCGCTGATTTCATGCTGTGTTTCCTGATTCTGATTACCCTGCGCCTGGCTGGTAGCCAGTTTTAAACCCTTGTATGGGAAAGCAGGGTCCATTTTTATCCAGCCTTTGTCGGCCAAAACTTTGTAATTTTTGTCGTCGTGATGACCGTAACTGGTAGCACAACAAGCCTGAACCCCACTCGGAAATTTCATTAACCAGTTCACCTGTTCTTCTACTTCCGTAAACCGAGGGTCATTAGGTGTACTGTGTACATAACCCGTTACTTCAGAAGGCTCTTCGCCCAACACATACCGAATGGTGTTGATGCAATACAACCCTACATCGGGCAGGCTGCCTCCACCCGCCAACGCCTTTTTGAATCGCCAGTGGTCGGGGTTGTCGGAGTTTTGGCCGTTATTCGCCAGAATCGATTTGACTTTGCCAAACTGCTCTTTCTGAACCATTTCCCGGACGATCTTGTGGTGCGGTTCGTATTGAATCCGATAGGCAATCATCAGTTTACGGTTGGCTTTCTGGCAGGCATCAATCATGGCCTGACATTCAGCGGCTGTGTTTGCCATCGGTTTTTCGCATAGGATATGCTTACCCGCCTGTGCACCACGGATGGTATATTCGGCATGCATCCCGTTGGGGAGGACGATGTAAATGGCCTGAACCTCTTTGTTGTCGCGTAGTTTGTCGTAGTCGGCGTAGCTGTAACAGCTTTCTTTTTTTATGCCGTATTGAGCCGCTACTTTTTGCAGTTTCTCCGGGCTTCCACTCACCAACGCAACCACTTTTGATTTTTTGGCTGTACTAAAGGCAGGTAAAATCTGATTGAGCGTTAAATGCCCGAGGCCAACTATGGCATAGCCCACCCGCTGGTCGTCAGGCAGCGGAGTTGGCGTTGGAGCTTCTTCCTGCTCCGTTTTAGCCTTGATCTGCTCGAGCTCAATCGGTTTGGTTGGGTCGGAGGGGACCGTAGCTGGTGGTGAAGTAGCCGGTAGGTTTGGAACGGGACCGCTGGGCGTGTTCGTCGTGCCTGTAGCCGAGGCAGTAGATTCGGGCTTTTTTTCGCATGCCGCAAGCACACTCCCTACTGTACCTACAGCCAGTCCCCGACCTGTCAGTTCCAGGAATTCCTGACGGGATACACGGCCATTACTAGGTTTATCGAATAAAAGGTTAACAAAACGATCAATGGGTTTCATAACGTATTGAGTTTACGTCATGAAACCCATTGATCGTTTTGTTGTTTGGCAAAAAGCCAAAAACTGAGGTTTTGCAGGATAGCCGTTACGCGCCAGTCTTATTTGATGGGCGAGTAGTCGGTTGGTTTCATATAAATCGACTCTACTTTAGTCGTTAATGAGCCATCTTTTTCCGATTCGGCTTTAACGGTTACCCATTTGGGGTCTTTTCTGAACTCGTCAAAATGCTGCTTGCCTTCCGCTTCACTCGGATGGGCCAGAATATAGACAAGTTTGGACTGAGCGGTTGGGTCTTTCTCCTGGGTAATCCAGTACCCAATGTGCGTCATGCCGTGTTTGCTGAAGAGCTTGATGGTATGATCGCGGAAGCGCGTCAGTAGATTGGGTAGTTTGCCCGGAGCGGGCGTATAGGTACGTAGTTCAAACGTGCGTTCGGGCGATTTTTTGGTCAGCTTGATTTTGGGCGAAATATCCGACTCGGTCATGAAAATCTGATCGACATGGTCTACCAGTTTACCGTTGGCTTCCGTTTTAGCGACTACTGCTTTCCATTCCGGATCGCTGCCAAACGCTTTCCACGACGCATCCCGAGCTTCTCGACTCGGATAGGCCAGAATGTAAATCAATTCTTTATTTGTTGTATCGGTAGGCGTCCAGTAACCAATATTTTCCATCCCATGCTTTTCGAAAATCTTTAAGGTGTACTGCCGAAAACGGTCTACAATCTCGGCATACTTGCCCGGCGTAGGATGGTAAATTCTGATTTCATAAAACTTGGAATCTGCCTTAGTTTGGTTGGTTTTGCCAGGATTAGGCGCTCCCAGTGTGACTGTGCTCATGAACAGGCCAACGGTAAGGAGGCTATAAAGCGAATTGGTCATCTTTAGTCGAAATAAATGATATGAGGCTCTTTCTTCTAGAAGCGTATTTCGACGCTTTTCTAACTTAAACAGATGCTATTCTTTGCACAAAACAGACTGGTTTCTCGGGTACTATCGTACTTGGAAGCTGTTCATGAGCTGGACTGGATAAACAAGCAAAGTCAGTGACAAGAGAAAATGCGGCAAAAGAATTGGAAATGACCAGGAGGAGAAAGCTTACTTGTGTAGTAATTATCTTGTTTGGTATCTTATACAATGGCAACGGGTATTAGGGTGGTTCTTACAAGTGATGGTGCTCATCCATGTATCAGTAAAAACGAAGCAGCCCCGCCAGGTCTGGCGGGGCTATGATTTGATAAGGCACTATGGGTATAAAGGAAACGTATCATTAAGACTCAGTGAGCCTTCGAAAGGTAACAAAACGAATCATAACAAAAAAACGCTGACCTTTTCAAGTCAGCGTTTCCCATATACCCATATATGTAATCCATAACAATCTGCGAGCAGATTGGGATGAACGTATAAAAACATCAACAATAACCGGGCCAACTGGTCCGTCAGACATTGTGTCAGTTTCTTTCTATAAAAAAAAACCAGCTCCAGCGGAGTTGGTATTTTTGTTTCTTGTCTACTTTACTACTCTGAATATCATTTCTGATACTTTGGTAACAACAAAGATAGTAAAATAGTGATAAGTAAACAAAGGTGATACGCGCTTCGCCAACGTTTTTTTGTAAATTTTTTATGCCAACCTTTAAAAAGGAGTCTACTTTATTAGCGTATGGTATCAGCGGTGAGATGAAATTATCGGGAAAACAGTCGACCAGTTATTTACTGGTAGGGATGGTGCAAGTAAATGTATATGTCTGTAAAAACAAGATAAGGTTCCCTGATCTTTGCAGAGAACCTTATACTGACTATTCCTAAACCCTTAACCTTTTCTACATGAAAAACTAACTTTTACTCTTTTCTGTTCCAAATCCCGTTTGAAAACCGGATTTAATTCAAATTATTGAATGTCAGCGGCTTGGCTCAAGGATTGATTCGCATCCCAAAGGAAATTGATCATCCTGGCCGTATACCCGGCCTGATTCATCCAATGACTGGCAACAGCATCGTTGCGTTTGGCCAGTTTATTTTTTACCAGAGCGGCTGCTTCGTTGAATTTAGCTCGGTCGTCTGCGCTGAGGTTCAGCACAGCGGCCGGGTTTTGATTGTACAACGAGACTACGCTCATAAAGTTTTGCCAGGTGGTAGTATTTGAATACTTGGCAATGTTTTGTTCTACATAGGAAGCGAAGTTCTTCTGCGAACCATTGACAAGCATTGTACTTGCCGGCTTGTTGGCGGCCGGGCTATCATCAGTATTGGTGGTGGTAGCCGCGTTTGCCTGAGATATCGCTAATCCTAATCCAAGAATCAGTGATGCAAAGATAACACGCGATTTCATTGTTTTGTTCTATTTGGTTTCAGTTATTGAACGCACAAATATCCGTAGAAATTCCTGAATCGCAAGTGCTGTATATGGCCCTTTTTAGAATTATATTCCGAATTTAATCCTGATTGTGAGGTATTTTTTTGAAAAATGCATTATTTTTACAATTAAAACCGAAGAAAATTTTACATTAAGATGGGTTGATGTATATAAAATATGCCTTGGGAAAATTATAAAATTCTTTAAAAAGTTATATCATTGGTTGTAATTGTTCATGGTCGCCTGTATTCCCAAAGTACAAAAAGAGAGTATAGCGTCGCCTGCCCGGTCCAAATAGTCAGGTAATTGGATTAATTCATCTTCTGGAAACTGGCCCAGAACGAAATCGACCTGTCTTCCTTTCGAAAAATTATTGCCAATACCAACCCGGAGTCGGGCATATTCCTGAGTAGCCAGAATTTCATCAATATTTCTTAAACCATTGTGTCCTCCCGGCGATCCCTTCGGTTTCAAACGCAGTTTACCAAATGGTAAATCTTTATCGTCAGTAATAACCAGCAGATTCTCAACGGGGATCTTCTCCTGTTTGAGATAATAGTTTACCGCCTTACCACTCAGATTCATGTAGGTGGTTGGTTTAACGAAAAAGAGCTGTTTGCCTTTGTACTGCCATTGGGCGGTATAGGCGAGTCGGGTCATCGAAAAGGAGAATCCATGTTGAGTTGCCAGTCGATCAAGAACCATAAAACCGGCGTTATGTCGGGTAAGCGCATATTCGGGGCCAATATTGCCCAAACCAACGAGTAAAAATTTCATGAGCATGTACAAATAGCTTCGTCAACTCTGGGAATACTGGAGCTAACGAAAGCATATAATCGATTAATTTAATAAGGCTACCGACTCGCGGTATGTTGTTTGGGTGCCATTGGGAAACTGGCATTCCAGCCGATACGTATAGGTGCCAGAAGGTACAGGTTGGCCATTCTGCTGGCCATCCCAGATTGAATCACCACTTGCCAGCACAAAATTAGCACGATTATAGATTACCGTACCCCATCGGTCGTAGACGGTGAACTGGGTAATGGTGATTGATGCAAACGCAAAATATACCTTTAACTCGTCGTTATAGGTATCCCGGTTGGGCGAGAAGGCCGTTGGCAGATGAATCAGGCTGGCACAATCGTGCTGAATGGCAATCGTCCGGCTTATAATGCAGTTGTTAGCGTCTTTTGCCGAAAGTGTATAAGCCCCGGCTTTTAATCCTGAGTAAGAAGTGACTGGTTTATAGGGATTACCGTTTAGCGAGTATAAGAGCGATGAGCCGGCCGATTCGTTGAGAAGCAGGGTTGCATTCGCCTGCCCACAGTTTTCGGGGGTAGTTTCTATGTCAGGCCACGAGGGGCCTGTGCTGGCAGCTATACTTACCGACTGGCTGGCTGTACAATCTTCCGCATCTTTGGCGGTTAATGTGTACGTGCCTGCCTTTAGTCCTGTAAAAATGATGTTGCTCTGAAACGGCTGATTGTCGAGGCTATAGGTAATGGGTGTTTTTCCTCCTGCCACACTCAAACTAACCTGACCGTTAGGCTGATTACAGGACGTCGGCGTGATAGCCGTACCCAGGATACGAACGGGATCGGCACTTTGCAAATTCACAGCTCTATTGGTTTCACACCCGTTGGCATCGCGTGCCCGCAAGGTATAGGCACCACCTGCTAGTTTCGTAAAGGTTGGACTGGATTGATACGACTGTCCATAATCGATGGAGTAGGTAAGTGGCTCCTTCCCCGCTGCAACGACACTTACCTCGCCATTAGCCGTTTCGCAGTGTGGAGAAGTGCTTTTTAAAGCAGAAATCGTAGGGCCTGTATCGGGTGTAATCGTAACGGTCTGCGATGCCTGGCAATCGGCTGTATCTTTTGCCACAACCGTGTATGAGCCGGGCCGTAAACCTGCGAATAAAGGTTCACGCTGAAAAGGGCCGTTGTTCAGGTTGTATTGCCAGCCAGTGGAGCCGGAAGCGGTTACTGAAATAGAGCCATTGGCTTTGTCGCAGCCAGTATTATTGGACGTTGCCTTGATAACCGGATCAGAAATGTTGACCGTAATCGGAATAGCCGGGCTTTCGTATTGATAGAGCGTTTGGGTAATGTAAAAAGTGGTTGTTTTCGTAATGTTGGGATTGTACCGATTGCCAGTCGCAAGTAGCGTTGTTTTAGCTGCCGACGAGTACCAGCGGATATTCTGGCCGGTAACGAGTAGATTGACGGGTTGTCCTTTGCAGTAGGTCGTTCCCGACTTTAGAACAATTCGGTACAGATCCATCCTTCCACTACCCGTTTCTGTGCAGGTAGTACCATTTAGAATGTTTTCATACGTACCCAGCATACTTTCATCGGCAGGGTTGTATGTCAATTTGGCTCGCCAGAAACAAACATCCTTGACCGTTGTACTGCCATTTTTGTCGGATTCTGAAAAGGTAACGATAGGATCAACCAACGTGCCCGTTACGTAAACCACCCCGCTAAAGGGTAGGTTTGGATTAGCGCTTTGTGCCGTGCCGCTAAGGGTGAAGTTGCTTTGCGTGAGCGTCATGGCATAATTGTATATCTTCTGGCTCGGAACACTTGGCGTAGTAATGCCCAGCCAATAGCCTGCCACAGTCTGTGCGTGAACAGACGCTAATGCGGTAGTCGCCAGGATAAAAAGGGGCAGAAATAGCCTTCGGTTCATTGCCATCCCGTAGTTTCAAACGAAATGCGATTCTACGGGATGGCTAAGATAGCGACAATACTGGATTTGTAGGATTTTGTAGTTGTTGCTTGTCTGCGATATAATCACGGATCGGCGGATGATCGGATTACGAACCGGGAATCTTCATTTTCCCGCAACTATTGATGAAAAGACTATCTTTACCTCATGAATCAACAACGCCTGATTTTGTCCAGCCCACTGCTCGAAATTGTGATTAGTCGGCTGGCACAGCAATTAATTGAAACCTACCAGGATTTTGCGGATACTGTACTGCTGGGGATGCAGCCACGAGGAATTTATTTTGCCGAACGGGTTGCCCGAGAGCTGCATACAACACTAGGCTATGCCGTACCTTTGGGGTATCTGGATGCTACTTTTTATCGGGACGATTTCCGTCGACGCGATACTCCACTTCGGCCAAACACAACGCACGTACCGTTCATTATCGAGAACAAGCGTGTTATTCTGATCGATGATGTACTGGCAACAGGACGTATGGTACGGGCGGCACTGGATGCGATGACTGCCTTCGGGCGTCCTCGCAAAGTAGAATTACTTGTACTGATTGACCGGCGATATAACCGTGATTTACCGATCAAGCCCGACTACACGGGCAGGCGGGTAAATACGCTCGAATCGCAGCGGGTATTGGTCGAGTGGACCGAACAGGGCGCTGAAGCTGACCGTATCTGGCTGGTTGGTTAATAGTATGTGACACTATCGAATAAAGTATTGACAGATAGGCATTTATTTATAGTTTCTTCTAGTGCTTTCTACTTAAGTATTGGCAAGTTTTTTGTAACTTGGCAGACCGTAATTTAATCTATGGAACGTCTGCAACGTCTACTCTTTTTCTTTTCCTGCCTTATCCTTGCCAGTACCTGTAGCGTGGTAAAAGCGCAGACTAATTTTACTGTTACAGGTCTTGTTACAGATTCGCATACGGGCGAGCCGATTCCTTTTGCCAGTGTCTCGCTAGTGGGGCGTCGGGTAGGTACGCTGACAGACGAAAAAGGTCGATACACATTAGTCGCTAAACTCTTGACAGATTCGATGGCGGTTAGCTCGATGGGCTATAAAACGCTGCGATTGGCTATCAATCCGGAGCGTGCATCGCAGGCTGTTGATTTTAAGTTGCAATCAGCCGGAACGGCTTTGCAGGAAGTAACCGTTAAAGCGGGTGAAAATCCGGCCTGGCGTGTTCTTCGTCAGGTACGTAAAAATCGTACCCTCAACGACCGCAAACGCCTGGCCGCTTATGAATACGATAGCTACGTAAAGACCGAAATCGCGCTGAGTCATGTCTCGGATCGGATGCGTCGGAATCCGCTCATCAAACGGATTAACCAGGCCATGAGCCAGCACGACTCCATTATGGACGATGAGGGGCATAAACTACTACCGCTTCTGGCGTCTGAATCGGTATCGCGTTATTATTTCAGAACCGCACCTGAACGTAAACGGGAGGACATTCGGAAAACCCGCATCAAAGGCGTAGCGGTCGACGATGCCGGGCTAAGTTCCCAGTTGCTGGGTGGAACAAACCTGGTTAGTCAGAACTTCTACGACAACTACATCCCAATTCTGGGAAAGGACTTTGCCTCTCCCATTGGCGATAACTGGAAAAACTGGTACGAATTTTTCCTGGCCGATACGACCCAGATTGGCGATCATATTTGTTACGAAATTCAGTTTGATCCTAAACGGCCCGAGGATCTTGTATTCACTGGAAAAGCCTGGATCGACACCACTACGTTTGCCCTTTGCCAGATCGAGACCAAAATTGGCAATGCGGCTAACCTGAATTACGTGCGTTCGCTCACCATTGAGCAGGAACTGGAATCGACTACCGATTCAACAGCAGGAGCCGCAGGTACAGCAGGCTGGCTACCCGTGAGCATTCGTCTATCGGCTAACCTGACCGGAGTTGGGAAGCAATCACTGGGTTTGCGAGCGCAGGTTACGCTTCGTAATAGCAATATTGTGGTGAACCGACCGAGGCAGCCATCATTTTATGAGCAGGCCATTGAACCGAGCGATACCGTAGCTACCCAGAATGAGGCCTTCTGGAGTTCGGTACAGAAAAACCTCGCCGGGTCGGATTCGCTTAATAAGGAAGACCAGAAAACCCGTGACATGATCGATAAACTACGGGCTGTTCCAGCGGTGAAAAAAGCTGAAGCGGTTGGACAAATTCTGGTTACGGGTTTTTATAAACTGGGTGGGGTCGATCTGGGGCCGTATCCATACCTCTTTGCTATTAATAGTGTAGAAGGTTTGCGGACGCGTGTGGGCTTTCGGACCAATGAGCAGTTCAGTCGAAACTGGATATTGCGGGGCTATCTGGCCTATGGAACGCTGGACAACAAGTTTAAATACGGAGCCGAAATCGATTATCTGTTTTCGCGGCAGCACTGGACGGTGGCTGGAGCACGGATTTCCTACGATCTGGAACGGCTTGGTCTTACCCCCGAGCTTATTGGCGGTAACCGTATGTTTTATGCATTGAGCCGATTTGGCCGGTATCGGGGTGGTTACGAAAGTTATCAGAAGGAATTTTTCTTTAAAACAGAGCCTGTCAAAGGGATTCTTCTGACGGCTATGGTAGGTACCCGGACCTTTAACCCCTTATTCCCGTTTCATTACCGGCTTAATCCTGAGCTGGGGGAGCAGTCGCAGTTACGATCCGATATTGATGATGCCTACTGGTCGATTGAAGCACGGCTGGCCCGGAAAGAAAAATACATTATGGACGGTAACGAGCGGCTCACGCTTGGAACCAAACGGGCTCCCGTGCTTACAATTCGTTACACGCGTGGTCTGAAATCGTTGGGTGGCGAATACAATTATCACCGGCTAACCTTGCGGGCACAGCAATCGCTTCGTGTGGGCCCACTTGGCCGGATGACCTATTTACTGTCTGCAGGCTATACGCCCAATGTGATGCCAGCACCCATGTTGTTTCCACACATCGGTAATCCCACGCCTTTGTTGACGACCAATACGTTTAACCGAATGCAGTTTTACGAGTTTGTGAGCGATCGATTTGTGGCCGTTCATATACAGCACCGGTTCGAGGGGCTTTTGTTTAATCGATTACCCGGCATTCGTAAGTTTAACTGGCGATTGATCGCTAATGTGGATGCCCTCTGGGGAAGCTTATCGGACGAAAATCAGGCAGTAGCCAGTAGAAAACCATTGCCCGATGGCATAAGACCTATTTATTTCGGGGCACTCGACAAGGCTATCCCATATATGGAGGTAGGTTATGGGATCGACAATATTTTTAAACTGATTCGTATTCAGGCTATTCACCGGCTGAATTATTTGGATGACGGCCCAAATGGTATCCCTCTGAACTCCTTTGCCTTGAAAGCCTCCGCAACGATTAGCTTTTAGAACGTGTATGATGTGGGTGCTAATTTGAACTATGAAACGGTAAACAGACAATAACTTTCTGTTTGTATCGCGTGTTGTTTCCTAAATAATTACACGCATGTCGCTTGTTGCTCCTACAACTGTTCGAAACGTTTCTGGTCAGACTGTCATCGAAAAGCCGGATTTGCTGGCTGTAGAAGAACCACTGGAAATACGGCTGGGTTTCGGCCCGATTGCTGATCGCCAGCAACGGTCATTGGCCGTGACCATGCGAACACCCGGCCACGACGCCGAACTGGCAATGGGCTTTCTGTTTACCGAAGGTATTATTCACTCACCGAACGACATTGTCTCTTGTCGCCATTGTGTGCAGGATGTTAATAAGGAAGGGAATGTAATCCGTGTTGAACTCCAGCCCGAAGTAACCATCGACTGGTCACGACTGGAGCGGAGTACAATGGCATCGGCTAGTTGCGGTTTGTGTGGCAAAACTACCATCGATGCCATACGAGCGCTTACACCTGGGCCAGTAGAAACGGATTTTTCGATAGAGCCATCTATACTTCACGCCTTACCCGATCATGTTCGAGAAACGCAGCGAGCCTATGCCTACACGGGCGGTATTCATGCGGCTGCCCTCTTCGATGCACAGGGGAAGTTGCTGCTGGTTCGTGAGGATATTGGTCGGCATAATGCACTGGATAAACTGATAGGGGCCGCTTTCTGGCAGAACTGGCTTCCACTGCATCAATATGGCATTTTCCTAAGTGGCCGGGTCGGCGTCGAACTGGTCCAGAAAAGCTGGATGGCTGGTGTTCCGTTATTGGCAGCTGTGGGCGCACCATCAAGTCTGGCCGTTCAAATGACACAGGAAGCAAACATCACCCTGGCTGGTTTCGTCCGCGATGAACGATTTAACCTCTACAGCCAGCCCGACCGGGTTCGGAATTGAGTGATTGAGTGAAGAATAGCTTGCGGTAGCATTTCACGCAATCACTCATTCGCTCAATCACTCAATTTTTGTCGTCCGGTAAAATCACCGACAGAGCAGCGGGTTTGATCTGGGCAGCGAGTTTGGTAATGCGACCCCGGTATTCGCCATCGATCTGAAAATAAGCACGTTTGTGGGTTTCGATGGTGACGGATGTAGCCGGGTAAATCTCAATCTTTTTCGGGTCGAAGGGCTGGAATCGCCAGAACAATTTCAGGATTTCGCCGAACGATAACCGTCGGAAAATAACAACTTCAAATTTTCCGTCAGAAGGGTCTCCATCTGGATTTATGACGGCTCCTGTACCGTACATACGGGCGTTGGCCAGCACGACCATAAAGGCAACCCGCTGTACACATTCGTCGTCGGTCTTAATTTCCAGCCGGAGTAGACGATGTTTACGCAACACGTTCAGCACACTACGGAGATAGCCCAGTTTGCCACGCAGATTGTTCTGTTCGTAATATTTTACGATGTGCGCATTTAGGCCAATATCGCTCAGGTGTAAACAAATGTCGTCGTCATTGATCGAGATGACATCGATGGGTTTGGGCTTCCCATCGACCAATAACTCCAGACTTTTCTGTAGGTCGGTTGGTATACCCAGCTCGCGAGCCATACCGTTCGCCGACCCCCCCGGCAGGATGCCCAACGGTATGGGATTGCTGATCAGTTGTTCAGCTACGAGTTTAATGGTTCCATCACCACCAACAGCCACTACCCGATCGGGCTTGCATTGGCTAAGCTGTTTCTGAATGGTTTCTGAATCGGTCTTGCCATCGAGATAGCAGCGGTGAACGGTATAAGGCTGGTCGGCAAAGAACGTATCGATGCGCTGTTCCCAGTCAGACTTGTCATGACCACCCGAAACGGGATTAATTATGAATAAAAAAGTCAACTTCTTCGTAAATTATGAGTTATAGATGGGATGTGCTGATGGATGCGCTATGGAAGTCACGCAAGTTCAATTTATACCTAAACAAAATTTAAACCTTAAGGGTAAGCTGAAAGGTCATATTTTATCGTGGTTACGCTTAACGGACCAGCCTATGGTGAAGGTTTACCGTAGTTTTGGCAATGCACAGCGATTAACCATTCACGGAAGTGCGCTAAAGCGTGGTGCGCTGCCCCGTGTCCAGTATCGCAACAGTCTTTTGGTCAACTTGTTTGGCCTGATTCGACTGTTTCTGGTTCGACCCTATCCGAAAGTTACTCTTGAGGTCGCCTTCGATGGGCATTTGGTTCAGACACAGTCTGACACAGATGGGTATTTTCGGGTCGATATACCATTGGATAAATCCATTGCATCGGGTTGGCACAAAGTTGACGTAAAGCTGCTAATCGGCGATACCTCTATCGAAGGAGAGGGTCAGGTACTAGTTCCTGACTCGACCCCATTTGGCTGTATCTCGGATATTGATGATACCTTCCTGATATCGCACTCAGCCAATTTGCTGAAGCGTCTGAAGGTGCTCATTACCAAGAACGCCCATACCCGAGCGCCCTTCGAAGGGGTAGTAGCCCATTATAAATTACTGGCTCAAGCTAACAGCGGTCCTGGAGCAACGAATGCATTTTTCTACGTGTCGAGTAGCGAGTGGAATCTGTACGATTATATTATCGATTTTTCGAAAAAAAATGGGTTGCCCAGTGGTGTGTACCTGTTGAGTCCGCTCAAGCAACTGGCTGAGGTATGGAAAACGGGACAGGGCAAGCACATGACGAAATTTATGCGGATTGTACGGATTCTGGAAATGTATCCGCATCAACAGTTTGTGCTGCTGGGCGACGATACTCAGGAAGATCCAACGATTTACGCGTCGGTGGCTGAGCATTTTCCCCATCAGGTTCGTTGTGTGTACATTCGTCAGGTACAGGCAAAAAATAAACCTAAAACCGAAGCGATATTAAAACGAATTGAGGCATTGGAAATTCCCTATTGTTATTTTGCACACAGCGCCGATGCCAAGAAGCATTCCATAGCTATTGGTCTGGTTGCTTCCTGATTACTTTATTAACCCTAAACGCTTACCACTCTTTCTGAGCTGATTTATGAATCCCAATACGCCCCCCGAAGAACTTACCGGCCAGCTTGATGTCACGAAGCCTTACGACGAAGCGGCTGGCATACCGGCTGTTATTCAGTCATTCAAACACGTTTTTGAGGGGGCCGATCTGGCGCGGGGCTGGAAAGCGCTCGTCAACATGAATCAGAAAAATGGCTTCGATTGTCCGTCCTGTGCCTGGCCTGACCCCGATGGTCACCGATCTCCGATTGCTGAATATTGCGAAAGTGGGGCTAAAGCGGTAGCCGAGGAAGTCATGAATAAACATACGGCTTCGCCCGTATTGTTTCAGCGGTATACCATAGCGGACTTACTGCAGAAAACCGATTTGTGGCTGAGCCAGCAGGGACGCCTGACTCAACCTATGATTTTACGGCCGGGAGCGCAGCACTACGAAGCCATTGGCTGGGAGGATGCCTTCAGACTGATTGCGGATCAGCTCAACGCGCTGGAGTCGCCCAACGAAGCGGTATTCTATACATCGGGCCGAACCAGTAATGAAGCCGCTTTTCTGTACCAGCTTTTCGTGCGGATGTATGGCACCAACAACCTGCCCGACTGCTCTAATATGTGCCACGAGTCGACCAGTGTGGCACTGGCAGAGTCTATTGGATTAGGGAAAGCATCGGTGACATATGAAGATTATGAAAAGGCCGATGTGATCATGATCATGGGCCAGAATCCCGGAACAAATGCACCACGGATGCTAACCCCGCTGGAGCAGGCCAAGCGAAATGGAGCCAAAATTATTGCGGTCAATCCGTTGCACGAAGCCGGGTTACTGGGTTTTCGAAACCCACAGAGCCCACGGGATGTACTGCTCGGGGGCGAAAAAATGGCGGATTTATTCCTACAGGTGCGCATTAATTCCGATATGGCCCTACTGAAAGCGATGTGTAAAATTCTGCTAGAAGAGGAGAAGAAAAGCGCAGCGGGGGGGCAGCCTGGTAAGGTTCTGGATAAGTCGTTCATTGAGACATACACAGCAGGTTACGAAGACTTTGTGAAGGGTCTGGATCAGTTTGAGTTATCGGATTTAGCGGCTCAGTGTGGGCTAACAATCGCCCAGATTCAGGAGGCCGTCGACCTGTTCAAGCATACACGCAAGCTCATTATTTGCTGGGCAATGGGCCTGACGCAGCACCGCAATTCTGTACAAACGATCAACGAAGTCATCAACCTGCTCCTGCTGAAAGGAAGTATTGGGATCGAGGGGGGAGGAGCGAGCCCAATTCGTGGGCATAGTAATGTACAGGGCGACCGGACGATGGGTATCTGGGAAAAACCCAAACCTGAGTTTCTGGATGCACTCAAAAACACGTTCAACTTTGCACCACCTCGCGAACACGGCTACGACGTAGTGAAGGCCGTTCAGGCAATGCATGAAGGGAAAGCCAAGGTGTTTTTTGCGTTGGGTGGTAATTTTTCCATGGCCGTATCCGACACGGATTATACGGCTGAAGCCTTAAAAAAATGCAAACTGACCGTTCATGTATCGACCAAGCTGAACCGGAGCCATCTTATTCATGGCGAAACCGCGCTGATTCTGCCCTGTCTGGGTCGTACAGATCGCGACAGGCAGGCATCCGGTGAGCAATTTGTCAGTTGTGAAAGTACAACCGGCGTGGTAGCTCAGTCGCATGGTGTGGTCGATCCGGTAGTGTCGACATTGAAAAGTGAGGTGGCGATCATTGCCGAACTGGCAAAAGCAACGCTGAGCAACAATCCGCGTGCATCGGGCGATTCGATGGTTCGACCCAGTATTAATTGGGATGCACTGGTTGGCAACTATGACCTTATCCGTGATCTGATCGAAAAGGTTGTGCCAGGTTTTGACCAGTATAATACGAAAGTGCGTCAGGCAGGGGGATTTTACCTTCCGAACGGCCCACGGGTCCGGGAATTCAAAACGCCCGATGGAAAAGCACATTTCACCATCAATACACCTATGCATCATGAGCTACAACCCGGCGAACTGATACTCATGACCATTCGTAGCCACGACCAGTTCAATACAACCATTTATGGCTATGATGATCGGTATCGGGGTATCCATAACGAACGGCGGGTTGTGTTTATGAATGCTAATGACATGACTAATCTGGGCCTGCACGAAAAGCAGATTGTGGATTTACATAGTCATTTTAATGGCAGAACACGGACGGCCCACCGGTTTATAGTAGTGCCTTACAATATTCCGCGTGGCTGTACAGCCGCCTATTTTCCCGAAACAAATGTTCTGATACCAATCGATTCAACAGCGGAGAAAAGTAATACGCCAACCTCAAAATCGATTCTTATTACGATAACACCAGCAGGCTAAGTCTTTATCTGGCTTATTGATAATCCGATAAATTTGTCTGGAAAGCAGGTTGAAAAGGGGCATTGTTGCCCCTTTTTTTATATGGCTTACTCTTAATCAGCGAGCGGACAGCCTGGGGAAATGGATGAAAGATTGAAGATTTAACCTAATTTATGTATTAGTATGTATATTCTTAATTTTATTAACTTAATATTGATTGAAAGGTATGTGTATTAATTCTATACTAATTATATATACATATAGGGATAACTAGTTATTAATGAGATATTTATCATTTAATAGCAAATATTTTGTACTATTACAGCTTATTTTTTAAAATATATCTATAATTTTTGCACTAAATAATTCTAATAGGAGATATATAGTTTATAAAAGTTTACTTGAGTTCACATTATGGTGGGGCGGGCGGATAAGGCGGTTTATGTAACCCTTGTATTCTTGTTTTTTGGTGCATTTCAGTCAGTTGCACAGATCAAAATTACCTTTCCGGTTAGCCGGTTAGTAGTACAGCGTAACAATGCCAATCAGGCTTCGGTACAAATTGCCGGCAGCTACACCCAGGCTCTTGATGCGATTGAGGCTCGGGTTGTTGCGCGCACGTCAGGACAAGGGACCACGACCGCCTGGACAACCCTCCAGAGCAATCCAACGAATGGTCAGTTCAACGGAACACTTACGGTGCGGGGTGGATGGTATAGCGTTTATGTTCGGGGGTTGAGTGGTGGCGTAGTCGTGGCTACAGATTCCATAGACCGTTTCGGGGTGGGGGAAGTATTTGCGATCATGGGGCATTCCAACGCACAGGGGTCGGGTTGTACCGTGAATGGGGTTAATATGTGCCCTACACTTGGCGGAGCGAATGACGATCGGGTAACGGTAGTGCCAGTCGATAACAATGGGACAGTGTATCAGCAGCAATATCTGAACACGGCCGATACGCGTTATCTACCCGGTATGGTGTTCAGCCAATTACAACTGAACAGTGGGTTTTCTCCCTTCGCCAGTGTACCCTGGTTCTGGGGACGTATGGGCGATGCGCTGGTACAGCGACTTAATGTCCCTGTGCTTATGTACAATGCCGGATTTGGCGGAACCAATATGCAGCAAACTTACTGGGCTGCCTACAACATTCCATTTCAACATTCCTTTGTACGCTACGACTTACGCATGCCCTACGCCAATTTTCGGAACCTGATGAACCTCTATGTACCGAGTACAGGCATTCGGGCTTTTTTGATTCAACACGGCGAAAACGACC
This sequence comes from Spirosoma sp. 48-14, assembly GCF_001898575.1. GTDB lineage: Bacteria > Bacteroidota > Bacteroidia > Cytophagales > Spirosomataceae > Spirosoma. Next base: position 428,446 of record NZ_MKUD01000001.1, on the reverse strand, counting down.
GCGACAATCCTACGGATTCTACGGCAAAGTATTATCAAAGGGTGATCGACAAGATTCGTACCGAGTTTGGTAAACCCAATCTGGCTTGTATTGTAGCGCTGTCGTCGTTTGTTGGTGCCCGCTTCGACAATGTTCGATCTGCTCAGTTTCAGATTATTAACAAGCCGGGGAATATGGCCTATCAGGGCCCTGATCTGGATAATGTCAATTCATCGGCCGACCGACCTGATGGAATCCACTTTTCGCCATCTGGACAGACAAAGGTAGGAGACGCCTGGGCTACGGCCATTAGTGATACCTATTTGTCTGCTATTTCACCGTATTCAGCCGAAACGGAGCCTATAACCAGTATTGCCTGTGCCACATCCAATCAACTTACACTGACGCAACCCAATGGCTATCAGTATATCTGGAGCACAGGGAGTAGTTCAAACAGCCTTACGGTTGGAGCCGGTACCTATTCGGCCCGGTTGCTTACGGCCCAAAACAAAGTCTATTTTCCTCCTGCTGTAGTAGTCCCGGCCAATGTGCGGCCTGCTACACCCACCATCACGACCAATACCGGAACGCTATCGATCTGTACCAGTACTGGATTGCGCCTGACTTCATCGTATGCCGGACCTAATCAATGGAGTACAGGCGTTACATCGGCCTCAATTGTCGTGACGTCACCTGGCACCTATAGCGTACAGGCTAAAAATCCGGTATACGGTTGTTTATCGAACCCATTGTCGCAGACGATTGGCCTGGCAGCCGCAAGTTTACGGCTTTCCATGCAAACCTCCCGGCGTGTAGTGGCTGTCAATGACACAGTCAGTTTCTGGCTTTCGGTACAAAATAATGGCAGTTGCGATGTCGGCTCGTTTGCGATACAAAATCGCCTGCCGCCTAACGTGAGTTTTGTGTCGTCGACAGATAATCTGAGTGCGGCTAATAGTGTCGTGAACGGGTCGGTTGGAGGACTTGCGTCTGGTGCGTTTTTGACCCGGCGGTACATAGCCCGTCTTACCGCCGAAGGGACTTATCTGTCGGCTGCCGACTTATCGGCTTCTATCAACCCACTGGTAGGCGCTAATCCAAATAATGGTACCGGTAATGGAGAACCCGACGAAGCCCAGGTGGATTTACGAACAAAAAATGCGTCTTCGGCGCTTTATGTATCACCTAACCCGAATCAGGGCGCTTTGCCGCCCGTTCAGTCAAATCAACCGGCGACCAATCCAGCTAAAGCGGATCTGAGCTTACGTATGCAGCTTAGTAGTCAGGTAATTGCTGTAGGGCAAACGTTCAGCATAACGCTTACGGTACAAAATCAGGGTGGCTTAGCTGCAACGAATGTTGTACTAAACAATACTCTACCGACTGGGTTGCAGTTCGTAAGTTCGACCTCGGGTATGACGGCCAACGGATCGGTAGTCAGTGGAACGATTGGTCAGATACCCGTTGGCCAGTCGACAAGTGTGACGTTCGTGGTTCAGGTAACGGCTACAGGTGCCTTTACCAACAGAGCACAGATTTTTTCGGCGGATCAATCGGACCCCGACTCTACACCTGGCAACGGGTATACAAATGGAGAAGACGACCAGGCCAGCACTGCCCTCCGAACGAGTATATAAATTGCCATAAACTCTGGCGCCAACCCGCTCATAATAAATCTCTTTATTCAACTACAGCAATGAATTATATCCGTAATATATTCCTATGGCTTGCTCTGGCTTCTTGCAGTCAGGCACAGACGCCTGTACTGCCTAAGATGCCTACAGGCTATCTGTATAAAGTTGAGCCGGGCATTCCCGGAAAAATCGTGTATGTCTGTGGACAACGGCCATTCAATGATGTTGGCGATCTGGTGGGCGCTGGTAATCTGACCGAACAGACTCGGCAGGTGTTTGAGAATATAAAAACGGCGTTGGCGACGGTAGATATGACCCTGAAAGACATCACGCAGATCACCTACTCGGTGAAAGAGGCAACCGGATCGGTGCAGGTAAGTGCTGCCAATGCCCAGTCGGTTCAGGCTGTTCAGGCTACTTATTTTACACAACCGCCCAAATTGATTGAACAAAAAGGGGTGTCGCAAACCGTTCGCGACGATGTGCTGATTGAAATTGAAGTGATTGCGGTAAAATAAAGTAAGCTAAACACGGAGATGCTGTAAGCATAAACGTGTCAGCTGTCCTGGCCCTTACTGGTAACGATTGTCAAACCGCTACCGACCTGTAACGAAGCCGATCACATTTAATAGTCCACCAGCGCAAAGGGTTAGTAGGCCTACTATCATAAAAAATCCACTGTTAGCCTTAAACCCAAGTATAATCATAACTAGTCCGCCAAGCATCATGAGTTTACCTAAACCTGTCAGGCCCAGCCCGTTTGGGTTGAAAGCTGGCCTTTGGCGATGGGAGCTTGATTGTTCAAGATAAGAAACATGTTCTGCGCCTATTGATGAAACGGCAGGAGCTTGCCGTTTGCTAGTTAGTAGCAGCTTCTGCATCCGCAAAACCCGTTTTGTAAGGGTTCGGGTAGTTGTTGGCAGATGGGTATTATTGGCAACGATCTCGGCGGGCAGAGGGCTACCTTCCGTAGCCTTATTGTCTAAAGATAATGAGCCATTCGAAGCAGATGCCGTCGATGGGGCTACCGTAATGGGTAAACCAACAAACATCCTTGAGGGCTGTACACGGGCCGCCTGACGATGACAGGCGCATAAAAGGAGCAGATTGAACAGGACAAGTAGGTACGTAGTAAGCGGGCGGATCATAGTTACTCAGGCACGTAACACGTAGATTTTGCGAGGAGTAAAGATAATAATCGTCCTGGCTCACGCAGGTTAGCGGGTGCTAGTCGACTACTGTCCGAAAAGGCTATGAGGGTGCCTGCCTACTTTGCTGAAAGAGGAAATTGCGCACCCTTACTTAGGCAGCAGCTGAAATTCGCCGGTTTCGATGTCGTAGTGGTACTGACGCGGTACGCCCGTGGCTAGTTCCACCTTTTCAATGTCTTCGGGGCTAATGTGTTCCAGCTCCATCAGTAGCGCGCGCAGGCTGTTGCCGTGGGCAACTACTAAAACGGATTCGTTCGCTTTCAGATGAGGTAAAATCGTTGATCGAAAATAGGCCACAACACGCGTTCGTGTTTCTTCCAGCGTTTCGCCATGCGGAGGGCGTGCGGTATAGCTACGTCGCCAGCAGAATACCTGATCGGCTCCAAATCGCTCTTCGGCTTCGGTTTTGTTCATCCCCTGCAAATCGCCATACATCCGTTCGTTCAGGGCGGCACTTCGTTCGATGGGCAAATCGGCCTGGCCAATTTCGTCCAGAATGATCGACATGGTCTCTATGGCTCGCTGGAGCACCGAGGTGAAACCGATACTGAAATCAGGTGGCTGATGGGACTTCAGAAGTCTACCGGCCTCATGGGCTTCGTGTCGTCCGAGATCCGTCAGGGGGGTATCTGTATTCCCCGTAAATCGATTTTCCGCATTCCATTGCGACTGACCGTGTCGTACAATGACAAATAAGGGCATATTTTTTCAGGTTGTTAACTGGGAATCTGTTACAAAAAAACAGTTTTTAAGGGTATGCTGTTAGCCCGAGCGACTATTCTTCTCTAGTGATTCTAATCAAAAATCTCTGGTTAATTCTCGATGCGTGTTTTAGAACAGTTTAATCTGGCCGGAAAAACGGCTCTGGTTACCGGAAGCGATACCGGATTAGGACAGGCTATGGCTATTGCCCTGGCCGAAGCAGGGGCCGATATTATCAGTACCGCCAATACGGGCGACCTCAGCGATACGCAGAAAGCGGTTGTCGGGCTGGGGCGTCAGTTCAGTGGCTACAAAGTGGATTTGTCGAATCGCGAAGGATTATATCAGTTCATTCAGTCAGTAAAGACAGATCACACGGTCGATATTCTGGTTAATAATGCCGGGATGATTCTACGCAAACCCGTAGCCGAACACCCGGATGACTGGTGGGACAAAGTAATCGCAGTGAATCTGGACGCGCAGTTTATACTGGCCCGCGAATTTGGGAAAGACATGATTGCGAAAGGAGCCGGTAAAATCATATTCACCTGCTCACTGCTCAGTTTTCAGGGAGGTATTACGGTTCCGGGCTACACGGCCAGTAAAAGTGCGGTGGCGGGTCTGGTAAAGGCGTTTTCGAACGAATGGGCTTCGAAAGGGGTAAATGTCAACGGCATTTCACCCGGCTATATTGCTACCAACAATACCGCTGCCTTACGAGCCGATCCCGATCGGTCAAAATCCATTCTCGACCGGATTCCGGCGGGGCGCTGGGGCGATCCATCCGATTTTAAAGGCCCGGTCGTCTTTCTAGCCTCCGAGGCAGGGGCTTATGTACACGGAACCCTTTTGACCGTTGATGGGGGCTGGATGGGTCGCTAGCCTGTCGATTTGTTCGGCATGAGGAACTGTAGGGATAGGTAAAGTGATTGATACAGCATATCAGCAAAAGCAATCATGGAATTAGGCATCAGCAGTTTTGGCGAAATCGTACCGGATGGTGTATCGGGTAGAGCGATCAATGCGCACAAGCGCATGCAGGAGATTCTTGACGAAATAAAATTGGCCGATGAAGTCGGGCTGGATGTGTTTGCGCTGGGCGAGCACCACCGGCCCGATTTTATTATTTCGGCTCCCGAGGTGATTCTGGCGGCTGCAGCTGCCATCACCAAAAATATACGGCTGTCCAGTTCGGTAACTGTGCTAAGTTCAGCTGATCCAGTCAGAACATTTCAAAATTTTGCGTCGCTGGACCTGATTTCCAGCGGCCGGGCCGAGATTATGGCAGGTCGCGGGTCGTTCATTGAATCGTTTCCGCTGTTTGGATACGACCTCAAAGACTACGACGAACTGTTTACCGAAAAGCTGGATCTGCTGGTCAACATCAACGAACACGAAGTTGTCGACTGGACGGGTAAGCTTCGGGCGAGTATTCCGCATCGGGGCGTGTATCCACGACCTTATCAGGAAAAATTGCCAATCTGGCTGGCAGTAGGTGGAACGCCTGCTTCGGCAGCCAGAGCCGGAACGATGAACCTGCCCATGATGCTGGCTATTCTGGGTGGTACGCCCGATCGATTTGTGCCGTTTGTGAATCTGTATCGTCAGGCTGCCGAACGGGCTGGTCACGATATGAGCCAGTTGCCATTGGGTATTAACTCACAGTTTTATGCCGCCGATAATTCGCAACAGGCTGCCGATGAATTTTTTCCACCTTACGAACTGCTGATGAATCGGGTAGGGCGTGAGCGGGGTTGGTCACCGATTAGCCGGATGCACTTTGAGCAAATGCGTCAATATGGTCCATTGATGGTGGGTAGCCCGCAACAGATCATCGACAAGATACTCTACTTCCATGAATTGTTCGGCAATACCCGCTACCTGGCGCAGATGATCAGCGGGCACAATACACCTCATGCCAAAACACTCCATGCTATCGAATTATTCGGAACGAAAGTGGCTCCGGCTGTTCGGAAAGCATTGGAACAGAAAACCGCAACCACCTAAATGGTAAACAAAATCCTTGTCTGGTTCTTAATCCTGTTCATATACTTCCCCCAGGTGCTACAGGCGCAGCCTCATTCATTACCTGATCCGCTAGTTCTGAAAAATGGCCGTCGGGTGACGTCTGTAACACAATGGCGGACCCAGCGACGGCCCGAACTGCTAGCGTTGTTTGCCAGTCAGCTTTACGGCCAGTCGCCGTCGAAACCTGCCCAGATGCGGTTTGAAGTATTCGATTCCGCCCCGAAGGCGTTGGGCGGTAAAGCGACGCGTAAGCAGGTGGCTGTGTGGTTCAATGGCAAGCCCGATGGCCCAAGAATGGACGTACTCCTGTATATCCCGAACGGCGTAAAAGGTCCCGTACCCGCTATTGTAGGGCTTAACTTTTGGGGAAATAGTACCATTCAGGCCGATCCCGCCATTCGGATCTCAACAAGCTGGATGGAGTCGAACCGTGGGAATCCATACATCGATGTCTCCTGTGTTGTCAACCACCAATCGACTGATGCCTGTCGTGGACTCAATGCCCGCCAATGGCCCGTAGATAGCATTCTGAGTCGGGGATACGCGTTGGTGACGGCTTACCGCGAAGATATAGCTTCTGATGAAGCGACGAGGAAATTTTCGACGGGCGTTCATCCCTTATATCCTGACTTGCAAAATCGGGGCGACAACTTCGGAACGGTGGCGGCCTGGGCGTGGGGACTGAGCCGGATTATGGATTATCTGCAAACCGATAAGGCGATCGATGCCAAACGAGTGGCTGTCTTTGGCTGGTCGCGGTTGGGCAAAGCGGCTTTGTGGGCGGGCGCTACCGATGAGCGGTTTGCCATGGTCATCAGCAATGAATCGGGTGCGGGTGGCGCCAAGCTATTTCACCGGGGAGTGGGCGAAAACATACGGCGGTTGTGTACTGTTTTCCCGCATTGGTTTGCGGCTAATTTCCGAAATTACATGGACCAGGACACGCTGTTGCCGTTTGACCAGCATCTGGTGATTTCGCTGATGGCACCCCGGCCCGTTTATATTGCCAGTGCTGAACAGGACAAAAACTCCGATCCTGAAGGGGAATTCGAAAGTGCTAAAGCTGCCAGTTCGGTCTATCAGTTTCTGGGGACAGATGGGTTACCAACTACACAACGACCTCCTCTGAATCAGTCTGTGCAGGGCCAAATTGGCTACCATATTCGAACGGGTGGCCACGATGTAACGGGCTACGATTGGGCGCAGTATCTACGTTTTATGGATAAGCATTTCAAAAAATGACAGCCTATTGATTGGCTAAGCTTGGCCGCCTTATGGGTAGGTTCGTCCGATTCGCTTCTTAACGAGTATATCTGCTTTTCTTGCTAATCAGTACATCATGATTCGTTTCCGTACACTACTTATTTTTTGTTTTTTCTTGCTGGCCAGCTATTGTCAGGCAGCAAAAATTGATACAGTCGATACCTACAGCCCGTCGATGAAAAAGACGATCAAGGCTGTTGTCATGACGCCCGATTCGTATACCATCGGGACTGAGTTTCCGGTGGTCTATCTGTTGCATGGCTACAGTGGCAACTACAGCGACTGGGCCAAAAAATCGCCCAACATGGCCCAGCTTGTCGATACACATCAGGTGATTGTCGTTTGCCCGGATGGCGCGATTGGGAGCTGGTATTGGGATAGCCCGGCCGATCCCTCCTTTAAGTACGAAACCTATGTAGCCAGCGAACTGGTACCGTGGGTCGATAGTCATTACAAAACCATCAAAAGTCGTCAGGGGCGCGGTATAACAGGCCTGAGTATGGGTGGGCATGGCGCATTGTATCTGGCTTTCCGCCATCAGGATGTATTTGGTACTGCCGGTAGTATGAGTGGTGGGGTCGATATTCGCCCGTTCCCGAACAATTGGGATATGGCCAAACGGCTCGGTACTTATGCGCAGTTCCCCGACCGTTGGGAGCAAAATACCGTCATTAATTTACTCCATCTGCTCACCCCCAACTCGCTGTCGCTGATTATTGATTGTGGTAGTGAAGACTTTTTCTTCCGGGTCAATAATAACCTGCACGACAAATTGCTGGAGCGAAACATCCCACACGACTACATCACCAGACCAGGTGGTCACAACTGGAACTACTGGACCAATGCCATTACGTACCAACTGCTATTCATGCGCCAGTATTTCGATAAGCAAAACACAACGGCGACTCGTTAAAGCTATTCATTCCTCTCTTGGTATCGAACTTTTTACTGCTGTTACGTATGCGCTTCCTTCTCCCGTTAGCCTTTTTACTTGTTCTCTCGATTGAGATTCATGCCCAGAAAGTTATCCGAATTGCCTGCGTGGGTAACAGCATTACGTACGGGGCCGGGCTGACGCATCGGGAGCAGAACTCATTTCCGGCCCAACTCCAATACCTGCTGGGGTCGGGCTATACCGTAATGAATTTTGGCGTGAGTGGCCGAACCGTTTTACGAGAAACAACAGCACCGTATATATCGACCGATAGCTATCAGGAAGCCTTGAAAAGCAACCCCGATATAGTACTCATCAAATTGGGTACGAATGATAGCCGACTGCCCTATCGCTTAAAAATCGACCAGTTTATTCCTGATTACAAGGCACTTGTTCAGTCTTTCAAAGACTTACCGACGCATCCACGCATTGTGCTGTTGCTGCCTGTTGCCTCGTTTTTGACCGATACCACCCGCCAGACAGAAGCTGCAATTAAAACGCATATTCTGCCCCGAATACGGCAGGTAGCCTTTGATGAAAAGCTGGAATTGGTCGATCTGCATTCGCTGACCCTGGAAGATAGCCTGTTGTTCCCCGACAAACTCCATCCAGCTCCTTTGGTAATGACCCGCATTGCCCGGCGGTTGTATGAAGTAATTACGACGAAAACCCAATCTGATTTTGATATTTTCCAGAAAATCAAAGAGCCTAAAAAAATCACGTCCTTTTATGGCTACGATTGTGCCGATTTTACGTTTGAAGGGCGTGCCTGCAAGGTCGTTAAGCCCCGGATTGTGGCGCAGAATAAGCCCTGGATCTGGCGGGCGCGTTTCTGGGGACATGAGCCGCAAACCGACATTGCGTTGCTCGATCACGGGTTTCATCTGGTTTACTGCGATGTAGCCGAACTCTTTGGCAATGCCGAAGCCGTTGGCCTCTGGAACAAGTTTTATCGCTACATGCACAAAGCTGGTCTGGCCGATAAAGTGACGCTGGAAGGCTTAAGTCGGGGTGGCGTTTACGCGTATAATTGGGCGGTTGAAAATCCCAAAAAAGTGGCCTGTGTGTATGTCGATGCGCCCGTGCTGGATCTGAAAAGCTGGCCGGGTGGTAAAGGAAAAAGTAAGGGAAGCCCCAGCGACTGGGAGATTTTCAAGAAAGACTACGGCCTGAAGTCGGAAGAAGAGGCCCTTCAGTTTAAAGGTAATCCGCTAGATCGGGTGCCCGATATTGTAAAGGGTAATTTCCCGATGCTGCATGTGGTTGGCGATGCTGACGATGCCGTGCCCGTAAGCGAAAATACCGAACCGTTTGAGAAACAGGCATTGGCACTAGGTGGTCGCATTACGGTCATTCACAAACCGGGGGTTAATCACCACCCACATAGCTTACCGAATCCGTCGCCCATTGTCGATTTTATTCTGAAATCGGTTGGTCTATATCCGTCTTATGCCCAAATGCCGGTGCCCGGCTCCGAGTATCGGTCGGCAGGAGGCTGGAAACAAGGGAACGATTGGTGGGACAATTTCAATAATATCCAGCAGACGCTCGACAGTACGGGTAAGCTCGATGTTCTGTTGATGGGCAATTCGATTACACAGGCCATCGGCAAACGAAGTCTGGTCGTTTATCATGGCGGTCAGGCTCCGTTCGATAGCGCGCTGGCGGGTTACCGGTATGGCGTTGCTGCTATTTCGGGCGATAAGACTCAACACCTGCTCTGGCGTGTTGAAAACCTGGATTTTACGAAGTCCGACCCTGCACTGGTTGTAGTTACAATTGGGGTCAACAATTTCAGCGAAGACGAAGCGGAGGCTATTACAGCAGGCATTGGCGCGATAGTGAAGTCGCTTCGTCGGAAACTTCCACAGGCAAAGCTGGTTCTGGTGGGCCCGCTCCCTGCCGGTACGGCTGCCGGCGATGAAAAACGAAAAAAATATACCCTTGTCCATCAGCAGATTCAGGCATTTGTCGATAACAAAACGATTTTCTTCTGTGATCCATCGGGTGCCTTGATCGACACGGCTACAGGTAATCTGGTTATGGGTACCTATTCGGGCGATGGTATTCACCTGGCCCGTAAAGGCTACACCATATGGGCTACGGCCTTACGGCAGACGATTGATAAAATTGGATTGCCAGCACATTAAGTTTTGACAGGATGGACAGGATTGCTTTGATAAGCCAAAGCAATCCTGTCAAAAACTCTATTTCGCTTTTCCTTTTAGTGGGGCGTAGGCAATGCAGTCGACTTCGAGGGCGGCTCCCAGTGCCAGGCCATTGGCACCAAAAGCACTACGGGCCGGAAATTGGCCTTCTTTAAAGTAACTCCGGTAAATGGTATTGAATTCAGGCCATTTTGCCATATCGCCAATCATCACCGTACATTTTACTACATCGGCTGTAGTCAGCCCCTGTTCTTTCAGGGCTGCAACGATGTTGTCCATCGTTTGTCGGGACTGCGCGTCGAACCCATCAGCCAGTTTTCCGTCGGCTTTTACGCCTATCTGCCCGGATATATAGACGAAATCACCGGCTCGCATAGCGCGTGAGAACGGATACGAGGGCGTTTGCTGGCCGGGTACATCAGCCATACCTTCGGTTAGTTTGGCAATGTTGGCTGGAAGCGTGGCCGAGAGGAGAAGGGTTAAGCCGCTTACGGCAAGCGTGTAGATAACTTTTTTCATGGTCGTAGAGGGAATCAATTACTGGAATAATGATTGGCTAATAAGGTGATTTTTAGTTGGCTTCCGTAAAAATAATATCCCTGACGAAGAAGCCTAGCGGATAAAAAAAATAGTAGCAGGAGGGGTACAGAATTGATAAAACAGACTATTACATACAGGTTATCCGTAATTGACAACGTATGGTTGTTGGATTACAGTTTATCATAGGTTGGTTTGGCTAAGGTCTCTGGCTCTGTCGGAGACCTTACTTGTTTTTAGTTGCTCCAAAAGTTGAAGTAATGGCTGTTTCTTCAATTTCATTCTCACGAGGTTTCTCAAAACCTCGCTGTGTCGGTTGTAAGCAACCGACACCACAAAACACCTCGGCAATTGGTATTTTGTGGTTCAATGTCAAAATGGCTTTCTTACTGAGTAGATTTCTGGTTAGAGTCCTGTTTACGACTGAAAGTTTTATCTGAAAAGGGTATGGTTTCGGAAAATGTGCATACTCCTGATCAGATAACTGTTGAACCCTGATAAACAGAATGACAAGGACGTATAGACAAATTAGTGTAGCCCTTCTGATAGCCCTGATTTCGGTTGTGAATGGTTTTGCCGAAGACCCCGCCTATGCCGACGGCTATCGACTCTGGCTAAACTATGATCGGATTAGCGATGCAGTCAAACGGCAGGCGTATGCAAATGCGGCTCAGTTCATTGCCGTTAAAACGGATAGTCCTATTCTGAAATCAGCCGCCGACGAATTACAGATGGGGTTGCAGGGCCTGTTAGGGAAATCAGTGCCCGTAATCGGCAGTGTAGGGAGTCGGACAGGCGGTATTGTGTTGTCGGTGAATCCAGCCGATGCTGCTGGTCAGTCCCTGAATAAAGAAGGGTATCGCATTGAGTCGAAAGGTGGTAATCTGATTGTCTCGGGGAAGTCTGACGTGGGTGTCTTATATGGTGCTTTTGCCTTGTTACGACAGATGCAAACCCTTCAGTCAATACAGGGCATTTCGCTGATTAGTAATCCGAAGGTACAATTCCGAATGCTCAATCATTGGGATAATGTCGATGGGTCGATTGAACGAGGCTATGCAGGTTCGTCGCTCTGGAAATGGTATGAGTTGCCCGAACGGATCGACCCACGCTATCGCGATTATGCGCGTGCTAATGCATCCATCGGTATCAATGGAACAGTGGTCAACAATGTGAATGCCAGCGCTCGGTTCATGACCAGTGAGTACATCGAGAAAGTGGCTGCATTGGCTAATGTATTCCGACCCTACGGCATTCGGTTGTACCTGTCAGTCTATTTTGCGGCTCCCAAAACCCTGGGTGGACTGAAAACCTCCGATCCGCTCGACCCACAAGTGCGCCAGTGGTGGGCCGACAAAGTTAAAGCCATCTACCAGGCGATCCCCGATTTTGGCGGGTTTCTGGTGAAGGCTAACTCCGAAGGCGAACCTGGTCCGCAGGATTATGGCCGTACCCATGCCGATGGCGCCAATATGCTGGCCGAAGCCCTGAAGCCGTACGATGGCGTAGTAATCTGGCGGGCGTTTGTCTACAAAGCCGATCCCAAAGCCGATCGGTTCAAAGCTGCCTATGAGGAGTTTGTGCCCTTAGACGGCCAGTTCGATAAGAAGGTAATTGTGCAGGTCAAAAACGGCCCTATTGATTTTCAGCCCCGCGAGCCCTTTTCTCCGCTGTTCGGAAATATGCCCAAAACCCCGCTGGGTATGGAGTTTCAATTGACACAGGAATACCTGGGCTTTGCCACGCATCTGGTCTACGAAGCGCCCCTGTTCAAAGAGTGCCTGGAAACTGATACCTACGTAAAAGGCAAAGGGTCAACGGTAGCGAAGGTAGTTGACGGAAGTCTGCACGGCTATTCGATGAGTCTTATGGCAGGGGTTGCGAATACGGGTTCGAACCTGAACTGGACAGGCCACCCGATGGCCCAGGCCAATTGGTATGCGTTTGGGCGGCTGGCCTGGGATCATACCGTATCGTCGGAGGCTATTGCCCGAGAATGGGTGGCAATGACGCTGACACATGAGCCCCAGGCTACCAAACGAATCGTAAACCTAATGGGCAAATCTCGGGATATTTACGTCAATTACAACACACCGATGGGCCTCTCGCGACCCTGGACGGGCGTTCACTTTGCTCCCGAACCCTGGCAAGCCCGTAGCCCTCGCCCCGACTGGACGGCCGTATATTACCATCGTGCCGATTCGATGGGTATAGGCTTCGACCGGACAGCAATGGGAAGCAAGGCGTTGGAACAATATCGGCCTGAGGTGCAACAGCAGTGGAATAACCCTGAAACCTGTCCGATTCCATATCTGCTCTGGTTTCATCACGTGCCCTGGACCAAAAAACTGTCGACGGGTCGAACGTTATGGGATGAGCTTTGTACCCATTTTTATACCGGAGCTGATTCGGTTCGGTGGATGCAGCAGGAATGGGCTCAGGTAAAAACAGCTGTTAATCCGGAAACTTATGCCAACGTAGCAGCCCGACTGGAAACTCAGCAAAAAGAAGCGGTCTGGTGGCGCGATGCCTGGGTGCTTTACCTGCAATCCATCTCCAAACAGCCCATTCCGGCCCCGTTTAAACAACCAGCCCGAACCCTGGACGAAGTGAAGCAATCGGTGAATGTGTACCTTTTGAGGTAAAGAGCGAAAGAGTGCATGAGTGAAAGAGCGATTTCTCCCGGATGGCTTTTCGCTCTTTCACTCATACACTCTTTCACTCTTTAAAAAAAGAGGAAGGTTGTACTTTACGAAATCATTTTTAGCGCGTCGGCGAAGGCTTTCATCTGATCCATCGTGCCCAGGCTGACACGGCACCAGTACTGACCATCGAACTTCCATTGGCGGATGCTTACACCCTGATCCATCATACGGGTTACGAAATCTTCGCCCTTCATCCGAATCGGGAACATCACGAAATTAGCCCCCGAAGGCAGCGGTTCATAGTTAGTTTGTTTCAGAACGCCCAGCAGGAAATCTTTCGATTCTTTCGCTTTGCCGAGTGAGTAGTTGATAAACTCTTTATCCTGCAAACTGACCATAGCCGCCCGCAGGGTCGTCATGCTGATGCAGCCACCACCCGTTGCAAATTTGCTGATCTGCTCCAGAAGCTCAGGTTTCGCAATCATATACCCCGTACGCAGCCCTGCAAAGCCATGCACTTTTGAGAAGGTCTTGGTAATGATCACATTGCTACCTTTTTTTACCATATCGACCATCGAGTAGGCTTTCGGATCGGGTGTGTAGTCGATATACGCTTCGTCGACCAGGATGGGGGTTTTAGCGCCCACCGATTCGCAGAACGCCCGTAGTTTGGATGGATCTACGATGATGGCCGTCGGGTTGTTGGGGTTGCAGAGATACACCATACCCGTCTGGCTGTTCACGCGCTCATTCAGCTTGTTCAGGTTAATATCATAGCCGTCAGCCGCTACCAGTGGAACCCGATCGATGTTGACGCCATGTTTCATGGCTGCGCGGGGAAGCTGGTCGAACGTTGGGTCGGGCGCTACAATTGTACGACCTGCATTGGGGCGATAAGCCGCCCAAAGCGAAGCCGCTGTGAGTAGTTCGCCCGAACCGGCACCCAGCAGAACATACTCTTCGGGCACACCTTCGGTATCGGCAACCAGTTTCCGGAATTTGCGGGCATGCTCCATCGCGTAGAGGTAGCCATCGGGAGCGGCTTCGGTGATGGTCTTGAGCACTTTGGGCGAAGGGCCGTACGGGTTTTCATTCGCTGACAAACGAGCTTTCAGAGGGCCTTTAGGGGCTTTGTAACCCAGTGGCATTTCTTGTTCTGGTTCACAAAAGGCGGCAGGAGCAGCAGCCATACTAAGGCCAGACAATAAGCTGGCCCGAAGCCAGTCTCGACGGTTGATGGACATAAGATAAGTTCGGTCTTAATGCGTCAGTAAAGGATGAAGTCAGTAGAATCAGGCAATAAGGTAATTGGGTTTCGCTAGAGTGGTTGCGAACAAGTCAAAAATAGGTTTATGTAGGGTGTTTTTCAAATATTATTTTTATTTATTATCTTTTTATTCTATAATCTTTTAATTAATACAATAAATTAAAAATAAAATATAATGAACGGTTGCTGATGTGAGCAATTTAGGCTTAACTAGAAGTGTGTTCGTTGACTTTCAGGGGATTATATTTTGCACCGCTAGGACGCGATGGGCGCGAAAAAGTTTGTACCAATGACCTATTCTTCGCGCCTATCGCGTCCTAGCGGTGTAAGAAAAGCAGTTAGCTTAATTTCACCAGCTCATCCAACTGAATACCCCAGGCACAGCGGAAATGACCCAGTGGACAGGCGGTTCGACCGTGCAGATTACAGGGCTTGCATTCCAGGCGCTCCGGCGTTTGCACAACTCTGGATACATCGGCCAGTGGACCGAAGCCAAACTGGGGGACTGTTGAACAGAAAATGGCCGTTGTTGGCGCATTCATAGCCGAGCAAAGGTGCAGTGGAGCCGAATCGTTCACATAATTCATCACAGCGCTCTGTTGCAGGGCTGCCGATTGGAGTAAACTTAGCTTGCCCGCCAGATTGACAACCTGCTTTGTGCTACCTGCCATCGCTCGAATGGCATCGCAAGCGTGTACATCGGTAGGGGCGCCTAATAAGTAAATGGTCAGATCATCCGGTAAGGCTTTGATTAATTCCACCCATCGTTCGGACGGATATTGCTTCGTAAACCAAACAGACATGGGAGCTATACACACATAGGGCTTGTGCTGATACGTGTGTACAGCGTTGTAATCGGCTTGTGATGGATATAATTTAGGGCGGGCAAGCGCCTGACGACTTAGCGAATGGGGTTGAAAATCAGGGACTGACTGGAGCGCTTTCAGCAAGCCGGTATTGCGATCAACTTCGTGCGTCCCCGGTTCAAAGCGATGGGCGATCCGATGGGTAAAAAAGTGGGAAAATGGATTTTTATCGAAACCGATGGTCGTACCTGCGCCCGACAATGCCGTCAGTAAGCCCATGGTACCATAGCGTTGCAGATTCAGGACCGCATCATATTTCCTGGCCCGAATAGTACGCAACAGTCGCCATAAATCCCGATATTTGGTACCCTTTTTATGCCAGACCAGCACCTCGTTTAAAAAATGATGATTGGTTAGTAGCGTCTCATTGCCTTTGCGTACAAGCACATCCAGTACGGCTTCGGGATAAGCCGTATGGAGTTGTTCGAATAAAGCGGTTGCCAGAATTACATCGCCGATGAAAGCCGTTTGAATAATCAGGAACCGGGGGGGATTCGTTGCGGTTATCATTAGTACGCTTAAGGCGTAAAAATTTTAGAATGGAAGATTACCAGGTTTATACTCTGCCCAACGGAATTCGGATTGCGCACAAACAAATATCGCATACGCAGATTGCCCATTGTGGTATTATGCTCGACATCGGAAGCCGTGACGAGCAACCTCACCAGCAGGGCCTTGCCCATTTCTGGGAACATATGGCCTTCAAAGGTACGGAGAAACGAAAGTCGTACCATATCATTACGCGTCTGGAAACGGTGGGTGGTGAACTAAATGCCTATACTACTAAGGAAAAAGTCTGTTTTCATGCGTCGGTACTGGATGCTCACTTCGAGAAAGCGGCTGAACTACTGGCCGATATTACCTTTCACTCGGTTTTCCCGGAAAAACAGATCGAACGCGAGCGCGGGGTAATTCTGGAGGAAATGGCGATGTATTACGACTCGCCCGAAGATGCCATTCAGGACGATTTTGACGAACTCGTTTTCCCAAATCATGCCCTTGGCGGCAACATCCTGGGCACGACCGAAACCGTAGAATCGTTTGGTCGGGAGGATCTCCAGCGATTTATTGCCGAGAATTATGATACGAGCCGGATTGTGTTTTCGTCGGTTAGTAAACTGCCATTTAAGCAGGTGGTGAAAGTGGCCGAGAAATATTTCCGTGATGTTCCTGCCCAGCACACAACCCGCCAGCGAAAGACACCAACCGGCTATGTGCCTCGTCAGACCCGTGTAGAGCGGCCGATAACCCAGGCACAATGTGCCTTAGGGCGCCCGGCTTATGGGCTGGCCGACCCCCGGCGGCTACCGTTCTTTATGCTGATTAACCTATTGGGTGGGCCGGGCATGAATTCGCGCCTGAATCTGAACCTGCGGGAAAAATACGGGCTGGTATACTCCATTGATGCGACGTATACACCGTATCTGGACACGGGTTTTCTGGGTATCTACTTTGGTACCGATCCGAAAAAAGTAGACAAAGCGCATATGCTGATCATGAAAGAACTGAAGCGCCTTCGTGAGCAACCGTTAACGACGTTACAGCTTCACCAGACGAAAGAGCAATTGATTGGGCAATTGGCCATGGCCGAAGAAAGCAACAACAGTTTCATGCTCATGATGGCCAAAAGCCTGCTGGATATTGATCGGGTAGAAGCCCTGACCGATATTTTCAACGACATCAACGCCGTTACGTCCGAACAACTTCAGACGCTGGCGCAGGAAGCCTTCGACGAAAGCCAGTTCAGTTCGCTGACCTTTGTGCCGGAAAAGTAAAGAATTATTACACAGAGATGCACGGAGTAAAAAGAGATACACAGAGTACTCAGCGCATCTCCTTAACCTCTGTGAATCTCTGTGTAATAATCAGAACATGACAATTAAAGACGCTCAAATAACCGTCGACGAATGGATTAAAACTGTTGGCGTTCGGTATTTCAACGAACTGACCAATATGGCTATGCTGACCGAAGAGGTGGGCGAGGTGGCCCGGATCATCGCCCGTCGGTATGGCGAACAGTCAGAAAAGGAGTCGGATAAGCAAAAAGATCTGGGCGATGAAATGGCTGATGTGTTGTGGGTGCTGATCTGTCTCGCTAACCAGACGGGCATCGACCTCACCGAAGCCTTTCAGAAAAATCTAGATAAAAAGAACATTCGGGATGCCACCCGGCACCTAAGCAACGAAAAGCTGAAATAAGGCTTTGCCGATACGTTCTGGGTCACTACAATAGTAGTTTGCTAAGAAATACTGGTAGAAAAGCACGGGAGGTATGCCCAAAATTGCCTAGCTTTAAGTATCCGTTCGGATATAAGGATAGTGAATTTGGGACTCAACTACGATCAGGCGACAGATGCCCAGCTTTGGGACGACTTTCTGCAGGGCAGCAAGGCCGCCTATTCGTTTATGTACGAAAAGTACGCCCGAGTGCTCTATAACTACGGCTATAAAATTGCCCAGGACCGTCAGTTGACCGAAGATTGCCTGCAAGATCTGTTTCTGACCATTCTGGAAACACGTGAACGGCTTGGGCATACCGACTCCATTAAATTTTACCTTATGCGTTCGCTCCGGCGCGATCTGGTTCGGAAGCTCAACGAACGTCACCGATTTCGGTCGGGCCACGAAGACGAAATCGATTTTAAAGTCGAATTCCATTACGAACCTACCTGGCTCGATTCACAGATCAGTCGGGAACAATCCGAAGCCGTTCTGCGCGAACTGAATCACCTGCCTGCCCGACAAAAAGAAGCGTTGTTTCTGAAATTTTTTGACAACCTCAGCTACGAAGAGATTGCCGGGATTATGGGCATCGAAACTACATCGGCCTACAAAGTCATCTACAAGGCCATTGCCTCCCTCCAGAAACGGATGCCCGCCGATCTGTTGGTGTTACTGGCGGCAGTCATCAGCCGTCAGTAAGTAGTCAAATTTAGAAAGCACTACTGGCTGATGGCTAGCGGCTTCCAGTCATCTATCATTTTCCTGTTAAAAAATTTTCTCTTTCCGAGGGATAATTCGGCAATTCCTTCTCTTCTGGTGGTAAAAAGATCATTACCATCGCATGGCGCAGCCTTACCAGAATTATACCCTTCGCGATTTTGTGCTTGATGATGCGTTCCGCCGATGGGTGTTTCAGCCCGACGAGCAGAATATGACGTTCTGGCATACCTACATGCTTCGACACCCCGAACAGCAGGCATTGATCGATGAAGCGGCTTCGTTGTTACTACATCTCAATGCGCAGTACGACGACCTGACCGATGCCAGTCAGCAGCGTATCTGGCAGGTGCTGGAGCAGGCGTTTGATGACCAACTGCTTACGGAGCCCATTGTGGTGCCGCTCTCACGCTGGCAGCGGTTCAGAACCGCTTATCCGGCTGCCATCTGGCAGATAGCCGCTTCATTGGCAGGTATCCTGCTGATAGCGGGTGGGGTCGTTTATTACCAGCTACAGCCGAATCAGATGAGCATTCATACGGCCTTTGGCGAAAACCGAAGCGTAACCCTCCCTGATGGGTCAACCGTGTTGCTGAATGGCAATTCGACGCTTACCTACAGTGATCGTTGGGTCGATAGCAAACCACGGGAAGTATGGCTCGATGGCGAAGGATTTTTCAAGGTTACGAAAAAGCAGGCACCTGATGGACGCATCAAATTCGTGACGCATACGCCCAATCTGGACATTACGGTTCTTGGAACCCAATTCAACGTCAACACAAGACGGGGTAGTACGGCGGTTACGCTGGTAGAAGGGCGGGTACAGCTCACCAAACCAACCGAGCATACCGGGCGGGTTATTGATATGAAACCCGGTCAGTTTGCGTCCACACAGCCTAACATCGAGAACGTGGAGGTACGCGACGAAAAGCCACAATTGCATACGTCCTGGGTGGCCCATCAGTTTGTTTTCGACAACACAGCTCTTAGCGAGATTGCCCAACAGTTGCACGACACCTACGGGCTGGAAGTGGTCTTTGAAGACAGCGACCTGGCCAATCGTCGGTTTACGGGTAACCTCTCGAACCAGAGCATCGAAACATTGCTGACAACCCTTTCGCTCACATTTGATCTCAACGTTCAACGCAATGGCGACCAGATCAGTTTACGCCATAATCCCTGATTTTACTATGGAGTTTCTGAACATGACCAAGCCTATTATTCTGCATAACCTATGAAAAATCAGTATGTTATCCTTTCGATGCTGTTGGTCGGGGTCTATACGCTGCCGCAACCATCTGTTGCGCAGTTATTGACCCGCGCCCAGCCCATGAGCGTTAGCCGCCAACAGCCATCTGCACTCGACGTACCGACCAGCCAGCGCCCACATCGGACTCGTTCACTCAAAAAAGTGCTGAGCGAGCTGGAACGACGGTTTAATGTCAATTTTGCCTACGACGAGCAACTGATGGCCACCCGGCAGTCGGAACTTGATCTGGATGGTCTGTCGCTCGATCAGGCACTGGCGCAACTCTCCGAATCACAGGGATTACGCTACCGAAAGGTTAATCCGTCCCTCATTGCAATTCAGGCATTGCCCGTAAAAAACGCCGGAGCCGGACTCCCGGCCGAAACCACCAAACCAACCGTAGTCGTGCCGATTGAGGCTACCGAAATCGTTGAGGAGGCTCCTCAGGTTCGACGGATTACAGGACAGATCACGGACGAAAATAACCAGGGTTTACCAGGGGCTAACATCATCGAAACCGGCACGACCAACGGCACCAGTTCGGATGCTGAGGGGAATTTTATCCTGAACGTTAGCGATGGCGCTACGACCGTAACCGTTTCGAGCGTGGGGTATGTCCGGCAGGTAGTACCGATTGGCAGCAACTCGGTGGTGAATGTAAAACTTGTGCCCGACGACCGTACCCTGAACGAAGTCGTGGTAATCGGGTATCAGACTGTTCGAAAGCGTGATGTGACCGGAGCCAACGATGTCATTAGTTCCACCCAGGCTGCTAAGGTTACGGCCAACTCACTGGCCGAGTCGATTCAGGGCTTGTCGCCGGGGGTGACCGTTCGGAATAGTGGCGTGCCGGGCCAGCAGGCATCGATCCAGATTCGTGGGGTCGCCAGCTTTTTGAATACCGATCCGCTCTATGTGATCGACGGAATGATTGCCGACGCCAACCCAACCATCAATACCGACGATATTGAAAGTATTCAAGTCCTGAAAGATGCGTCGGCTGCGGCTATTTACGGGTCACGGGCGGCCAATGGCGTGGTCATTATCACAACCAAACAAGGGAAAGAAGGGCCGATAAAAGTCTCCTTTTCGGGAAAATACGGTATTCAGCAGGTGTATAAACGCTGGAATCTGACGGATGCGGCTGGTTTTGCGTCTCTTCAGCGGCAACAGTACCAAAATGCCGGTCAAACCCCACCCGCCAGTGTGGCTACAGGTACATTTAACCCAAACATCAATACCGACTGGCAGGACCAGGTGTTACGGACGGGTAGTTTGCAGGATTACAACCTGACGTTATCGGGCGGTAGCAAAACGGGCACCTATCTTATTTCGGGGAGTTATTTCAATAACACGGGCTACGTGACGGGCAGTGGTTTCGAGCGGGCCAGTCTGCGGATCAACACCCGCAGTGAGATCGGACGGTTTACGTTCGGTGAAAATGCCGTACTGACTAATTCCAATATCCAGAATTTTCCGGCGGGTAACCCGATCTACGACATGGCCGGTATGTTGCCCGTTATTCCGGTTCAGGACCCACGTTATGTCAATGCCAGTAATCCGGGTGGCTACGGTATAGGCACGAATCCCGATGCGGTAACCTATTTTTACAATCCGGTAGCCGTTCGGGCTTTGGCTAGTAACAAGAGCAACTTTGCCAAGATGGTGGGCAATGCCTATCTGGACATTAAGTTGACCGACTGGCTGACCTACCGGGCCAATGCAGGTCTGGAAGTGAGCTTCGATTACACGCAGAATCTTCGGAAACTGGGTACCTACCAATACAGTGCTTCGCCCGTACCCAGTTCGGTCAGTGAAGATCGGTCGCGCTACCTGAGCTTGTTGTTCGAGCATACACTGAACTTCAACAAAACGTTTGGCCTGCACAGTCTTAACGGGGTATTGGGAATTAGCCAGCAAACGACCCGTCGGGATATTACGTCCGGCTCGCGGACCAATCTGGGATTTGCGGGTGGTCAGTATTTCACAACCATCAATGCGGCTACGGGTATCTCAAACTCAGCCGGGAGTACCCCCGACGACTACCGGATTCTGGGCTACATTGGTCGGGTTAACTATGCCTACAACGACAAGTACCTGCTGACACTGACCGGGCGAGTAGATCAGGATTCTCGGTTTGGGGCCAATTTCCGAACGGGCTTTTTCCCGTCTATCGCAGGAGCCTGGCGTATCAGTCAGGAGAAATTCTTCCACGTCGACTGGATATCCGACCTGAAATTGAATGCGTCGTATGGGAAACTGGGTATTGTGGTGCCAACGCTGGGCTCGTTCCCGTACACGGCCTTCATCAACAGTAATCCCCGCGCTATTTTCGGTGTTGATCAAACTCCCAATGTAGGTGCATATCAGGCGCAGTTGGCCAACCCCGATCTGCGCTGGGAAGAACGCATTCAGCAGAACTATGGTGTATCGGCCAGTTTCCTGAACAACCGCATCACAACGGAAATCAACGTGTATAACTCGTTATCGAACGACGCCATTCTGAATCTGGCCGTTCCGGGTTATCTGGGTAATCTGCGTGGGAATCCCTACGTCAACACCGCGTCGATCCGCAACAAAGGGGTTGAATTTTCGGCAACGTATCGCAACAACGAGCATACACTGAAGTGGGATGTATCGGGCAACTTTACCACGATTAAGAACCGGGTCGAAAACGTAGGTAACCAGGGGCAGAACATCAACTACATTCAGAGTGGCAACACGCGCTCGCAGGTGGGCTTACCCGTTGGGCAATGGTATATGTTGAAAACCGCCGGAATTTTCCAGAGCCAGGAAGAGATCAACAACTACAAAGGTCCCAACGGTAATCCGATTCAGCCGTTTGCCAAACCCGGCGATATTAAATACGTCGATACCAACGGCGATGGACAGATCACCCAGAACGACGACCGCCAGTTTGTGTCGTCGCCCTGGCCAAAGCTACAGGCGGGTGCGCAGTTCAATGCCTCGTATGGGCCGTTTAGCCTGAATGTTCAACTGACAGGGGTATTTGGTTACACGGTATATAACGACGTTCGGCGCAGTCTGGATACCTATCAGTTAACCAACTTCCGCCGGGATGTGAGCCCGTGGTCATCCAGCAATACGAACACCAGCGATCCTCGTCTGGGTCTGGAAGCGGGCGATCAGGGTATTATCTCCAACAATTTCGCCTATAGTGATCGCTGGCTGGAGAATGCGTCGTATGTGCGGATGCGCAATCTTGAGATCGGGTACACGCTTCCGAAGGCGTTTCTTTCCCGAATCAAGGTACGCAATGCCCGTGCGTTCGTTAGTGGTCAAAACCTGTTTACGATTACGGGATACAAAGGGCTTGATCCTGATGTAACGGGCGCGAACATTCAGGAACGGGGTGTCGATAACGGGCACTGGCCATCGCCCCGCGTAACATCGATTGGGCTTACCTGTGATTTCTAATGGCAACGTATTTAGTTCTGAAACCAATCATGAAACATACATTCATTTCGCTGGCTATTGTCGCCGTAGGTCTACTGACCGGCTGCGACCGGAGTTTAGACATTGTGAACCCCAACCAGGTGACGACCCAGTCGTTCTGGAAAACCGCCGATGATGCCCTGGCTGGTGTCAACGCCGTGTACAGCACCACGCACCGGGGTGGTATTTCGCGCTGGCTACCGTTTTACTACATCATCCGTTCCGACGAAGGGCGCAGCCAGAGTCCGGCTACCGATATTGTCAACAACATGGACCAGTTTCTGGTCACTGATTACAATTACGGCAATGCCTATAGCGTCTGGAACGATAATTATATTGGCATCAACCGGGCCAATCAGGTGATTGAAAACGTTCCGAATATCCAGATGGATGCGACCCTGCGGAACCGCTATCTGGGCGAGGCCAAATTTATGCGGGCCATGTTCTATTATCACCTGGTAACGCTTTGGGGGAATGTGCCGCTGGTTTTACAAACGCCTGTAGTTGGCGATAAACCGAACTCGGCGACCATCGCGCAGGTGTGGGCACAAATCGAAAAAGACCTGACCGAAGCAGCCGCTGTATTGCCAACGACTTATGGGTCTGCCGATCTGGGTCGGGCTACCAAAGGGGCGGCTTATGCCTTGCTGGCGAGGGCGCAGATGCAGCAACGGAAATACACCGAAGCACTGACTCCACTCCAGTGGCTGGTAGAAGGTGAAGGGAAAAGTGTTTATGCGCTGATGCCCAATTACCGCGACAATTTTCTGATTACGACTGAGAACAATAAAGAGTCGGTATTTGAGTGGCAATTCCAGATGAACCCGTCTGAGTACACCGACGACGATACCGAGACGCCAAATCAGAACTACGGTACCTCGCTGGCGCAGTTTTTCGGACCAAGCGGTATCGGCTGGTCGGATGGTGAAGCGCAGCGCTGGCCTACGCGCGAATTCTATGAAAAAACGACAACAGGTGCTCGCGATCCGCGTCTGGAAGCCTCATTCCTATTCGATTCGACGGATGTTCGAGGGCCGGATTTCACCATGATCTACGGGCAGACCTTCACCCAGCGTTATGGCCGGGATAATAAGCGGGTATGGTTCCGTAAGTTTCAGAACGATCACTGGAAAAATGAAGAAGGATATCGGTCGCCCAACAACTGGCGGTATATCCGCTATGCCGATGTGCTACTGATGTATGCCGAAGCGCTGAACGCTACTGGAAAAACGACACAGGCGTATACCTACGTAGATCAGGTACGGCAGCGGGCTGGTCTGCCTACATTGACCGTTGCCAAGCCTGGTCTTAGCCAGGATCAGTTTCTGGCGCAGTTGAAACACGAACGCGTCACCGAACTCTCAGGCGAAGGCAACCGCTGGAACGATCTGGCCCGCTGGGGTGATCTGGGGCCGCAAATTGCCAATCGCGACCCGGCTTTCTCCACGTTTGTAAAAGGAAAGAGCGAACTGTTGCCGATTCCGCAACTGGATCGCGACCTGAATCCAAACCTGGTTCAAAACCCGAATTATTAAACTTGTGTAACGCGGGTGGAAACCCGCGATGTTAAACGAAATAAGGCGGGTTTCCTCCCGCGTTACCAAACAACCGCCAGGACGCGAGGACGCGAAGAATTGATTTATACCTTGCGCCTTCGCGTCCTCGCGGTAAAAAAAGCAGAGCCGTGAGCGAGCAATCGCCGGGTGTCTGTTTACTTATTTTCGCTCAATGATGAAATACGGCTTTTTTCTTCTCCTGATCGTTCTGTACGGCTGTAAGTCGTCCGATAAGCCCACACCGAATCCACCTGTAACAGCGGTCGATACCGTCGGTAAATTCCAGAATCCACTCCTGACCTCGGCGCCCGATCCGTGGGTAACGGTTAAAGATGGATTCTACTACGTCATGCACACAACGGGCAATAATCTTCGGATTTACAAAACCCAGTCCCTGAGTCGGCTTAGTCAGGCAAGGCCCGTAACGGTCTGGACGCCACCAGCTACCGGCGCCAACTCGCGCGATATCTGGGCTCCTGAACTGCATTTCATCAACGGGAAATGGTACATCTACTACACGGCCGACAACAACGGAGTCGATGCCACGCACCGGATGTTTGTGCTTGAAAACAGCTCAGCCGATCCAACGCAGGGCACCTGGACAGACCGTGGCCAACTCAACCTACCCGATAATAAATGGGCCATTGATGGGACTGTTCTGCAACTGAATGGCAAGCTCTACATGGCCTGGTCGGGCTGGGAGACCGATCTGGGCGGGTTACAGAACATCTATCTGGCCAGTCTGACAAATCCGTATACGGTTGGTACTACCTCCCGCATTCGTATCTCTACGCCAGACTATGCCTGGGAAAAGCAGGGCTTTGGGGTGAATGAAGGCCCCGAATTTTTAGTACACAATACGAAAGTCTTTCTGATTTACTCAGCCAGTTATTGCGGAACGGATTTATACGCCTTAGGCCAACTCTCCGCCGACACCAGCGCCAATCTACTGGACACAAAAGCCTGGACAAAAGCTGCTAACCCCGTTTTCGGCCCCAACGGTGGAAACGGTGCCTACGGTGTCGGGCATAATAGTTTCTTCACCACACCCGATGGGTCGCAAAACTGGCTCGTTTACCATGCCAACGCCGGACCGGGTCAAGGCTGTGGAGACCAACGCTCCATGCGAATCCAGCCCTTCACCTGGAAAGCCGACGGCTCCCCCGATTTCGGCTCCCCCACACCCTTGACCGATTGGATCAAACGCCCAAGTGGTGAGTAAGCATAGAATAATGTCTTGTATTGAGTACCTATTGGATTGTTGCAGAGGACTTTTTTGCTAGACCAATTTTGACGATGGATAGGCAAGGATGGAAATGATTTAAAATAATTTCCGCAATTTAGCGCAAGCCCATTTCCTGTATAGGTCCTTCTAAAGGGATGCATATTAGCACCATCGTAACCTATAATTAATGCTTACACCTATTTCCACTGTTAGAGCAGAAACTATTGTAAAGGAAATTAACACCGAGGGTAGTAGCCCATTGCTGATATTAGCTAATGATGCCGAGTCGTATTTCGCCAAAACTACTGTATCGTCAGTTCCCTTTGTGGAAGTAATTAATGAGGTTTTAGCTGCCTATTTCGCCCAATGCTGGAGTTTAGCGGTGCCGCCTTTTGCTCTGGTTCACATCAGCCAGTCATTAGTAGATAATTACCGCAGTGAAAAAGCATCGCTTTCATCTCGATATGATGCATGCACTTTCGATGAGCAAATTTTCTTTGGTTCAAGGTTAGTTGCCTGCCAGGTTGAAATAGACGATTATTTTTCAGGACCATATCATCAATCTCAGATGCACTATTTCAACAATCCACTGGATTTGCTTAAAATTGGAGTGTTTGATCAGTGGATTGGTAACTTTGACCGGAAACCAGACAACCCTAATATTTTGCTTGCCGAATGTAACGATGGATTATTGGCTTTTAGCCCAATAGATCATACTGCTGCTTTTGGCTATGTCTCCAATCACCGGGAAGTGCGGGAGGAATTACTTTACAGGGAGCCGAAAAAATGGCTACTTTCCCATGATTTCGTCCGGGCAATTGCTAAATTTACACCCCCTGAAACCATTAGCGACTTACAGGCCAACATATTGGCTGGTATGGAAGTTGCGTTAGATACTATGGATTTCGTGTTCGATCAGATTCCGAAATCGTGGGGTTTTAGTGAAAAGGCGCGCAACCATTTAAAAAGCTTTTTGGGAAACCAAGAGCGAAATGAGCGTATAGCATCAATCTATTTATCTTATCTGAAGTAATATGGCCAGCTACTATAGCATATTACGCTTTGTTAACAACCCACTAAGTGATGAAAACATCGCTTTAGGCTTGGTTGTGCTTACCTCAGATCAGATACCCGAAACTACGTCAGAAATGAGAGCGATAGTGCGTATTTCGGAAGCTAAGGTTGATTTTGCTAAAAAATTGAATCCGGGTTGTGTAAAGCTGCTTCATTTTTCGCTCAACCAGCTATATCGTTTCTTTGAACAAGACCTAGCCGATCAGTCTGATCAGATTATGCAATTCCCAGTTCGGCTAAAACGAGAGTTTCTGGATAGGCTAGCTAGCTATAATAATGGTATTCTACAGTTTACGAAACCGGCCTATATTGAATCGAGTAACATCTCCGAGCTTTTCGATCGGTATTTTGCCAAGTTCGTTGAATTCAATATAAATACTTTTCAAAGGGAAAAGGAGTCTTCTTCATCATTCTTGAAAATGCGGATTGAAAAAGATTTCTACAAACCGTTGAGAGGCAAAATAGACATAGATTATACCCTCCGTAAGAGACAGCTTCCGTCTCTATACTTTAATTATCATCTTGAAGGCATTGGAGTGAACGGATCAATCTATACCCTCAAGGCGCTTGATTTGAATGCTAATCACCAGATTGATACGCTGCAACGGGAAGTCAGTGAATATGAAAGTTTAATTAAACGCCTTGATGAATTTGCTGCTCAAAAAGCAATTATGGGTAAACCGAACTATTATCTGGCGGTTGATCCCTACGAAGGTAAGAATAAGGAAAGGCATGAGTTATACGAACTTGTGAAGGACAATCCATTACTTCCTTTTACATGTATTAGCTCAAAGGAGTTACCTGATGTTGTTGAGCAGATAGAGGAAAAAAAGGTTCATAAGTTTTCTGAATTACTCTGAAACGAGTCATAAGAAAAGCCGCTCATAAGCGGCTTTTCTTATTATAGATTTAATGTTTTTTCTATAAATAACCCCCTTATCATTCGCTCAAATTCTGCTTGCCAGGGCGCTGAAATTGTAATCTGTTCCGACGTTATGGGGTGAGTAAACGAGAGCCGTTGGGCGTGGAGCAGCATGGTGTTCATCTCGAAATGCTCTTTGAAGAGTTTGTTCTGTTTGTTGCAACCGTGAGGGCGGTCACCGATGATGGGGTGGAGGATATGCGCCATGTGTTTGCGTAGCTGGTGCATTCGGCCTGTGGTTGGGGTTAATTCGACCAATGAATAGCGTGAGGTAGTATGTTTGCCAAAGGGTAGGGGTATTTCGGTACGCTGTACCGTTTTGAGATGAGTCACTGCTTCCTGGACTACGCCCGTTTCATCGTTTCGTAACACATAGTCGATGGTCTGTTCATCAGGTGTGTAGCCTCGCACAATAGCCAGGTATGTTTTCTGAACACCACCCTCGGCAAAGAGGGTTTGCATGGCCGAGTTCATGGTTTCGTTGAGGGCAAATAGCAGAACGCCCCCGGTTTTGCGGTCGAGCCGATGCACGGGATAAACGCGCTGGCCCAATTGGTCGCGGAGAAGCTGAACGGCAAATTCGCTGGCATCGCTGGCAATGGGCGACCGATGGACTAGTAATCCATGTGGTTTATTTATCGCTACTAGATCGGCCGATTGATAGAGTATGGAGAGTGGATTTGGCAAGATGATTTTATTTTTTTGACAGGATTAACAGGATTTGCAAGATGTAATGCCCTAATTACGGCTAAATAATCCTGTCCATCTTATTCATCCTGTCAAAAAACAATGTAATGCCATTTCATTCGGTACTCCGAGTCGCCCTGTTGTTGGGCTATTTGACGAACTCAATCGTAAGTCCGGCGCAGAAAGCAACCGAAATCAGACGGTTCCAACTCAAACAGGTGCAACAGGGCGTAGCGGTCGATCAAATGCATTTCTACGTCATCAATAATCATTCGCTGACGAAACATACGAAAGTTGATGGGAAACAGGTAGCGGCTTGGGAGGACACGACAGGACTGCTGAAACACCTGAACAGCGGTGTTGTTATTGGGCAGAAGCTCTACTGTACGCATTCCAACTATCCAGATGTGCCGATGGCCAGCTCGATCGAAATTTTCGACACGCGTACGCTGAAGCACGTTGGTAATCATAGCTTTGGGCTGTTCCCCGGCTCCATGACCTGGGCCGATTTTCACAACGGCTATTGGTGGGTGGCGTTTGCGAATTATTCCAACAAGTCGATGGCCGAAGGGCGCGATAACCGCTGGACAACCCTGGTAAAATTCAACGAAAATTGGCAACAACTCGAAGCCTGGGCGTTTCCGGCGAATGTGTTGCAAGCATTTGCCCCCTACAGCACGTCGGGCGGAACCTGGGGGCCGGATGGCCTGATTTATTGTACCGGGCACGACAAGCCCGAATTATATGTGCTCAAATTGCCTGAGCGGGGCCATACCCTGCAATACGTCAAAACCATTCCGACAGTCAGCGAAGGGCAGGCATTTGCCATCGACCGGAGTGTAAAAAATAAAGTAATCCTGTTTGGGATCACACGAAACGACAATTATGTAGTCGTATCGCAAATGGATGGGCTTTAAGTTGACTTGTTGAGCGAACGGTAATTTGTCAGGCTGCGAGGCAGTTATTTGCTTAGGGGTACTGTGCAATTCTGACTAACTAATGTGTACCTGAAAAGCGGTCTCTCTTTAACAGATTTATACATGTAATTGTCAAGTGCTCAAACCCTTATTTAGTCTAGCTGGCCTAATTTACGAAAGGCCAATGGCGAAAGTCCTGTTTGTTGTCTGAACAGCCGATGAAAGTTCGATAGATTCTGAAAGCCACTGACGAACCCAATTTCCTGAACACTCAGTGGGCTATCGGCCAGTAATTTGCGGGCGTGACTGATCCTGATTTCGTTCAGATAGGCGATATAAGTTTTGTGGGTGTATTTCTGAAAATAGCGGCAAAATGACGTAACTGTCAGATGGGCCACATTGGCTGCGTCGACCAGAGTAATATCGTTCTGGAAATTGGCCAGCGTATACTCAATGATGCGCTTCATCCGGTCATTTTCAATCTCTTTCATACTCAACGAGCTTACTGAGCTATTCAACAGTCGTTTATCGGGGTGGCTGGCCAATGAGTCCAGTAACTCCAGAAGCGCAGAGACTCGTCTAACGCCCTTCAAATCAACTAGTTTGGCCAGATCATCGATCAATGGCTGGGTTTTTAGAAACTGGATACCGTGATGGGATTGAGTCAGTAACTGTATTGTCGAACGACATTCGGGGAGGTGCTGGATCACTTGATCACAAAACGAAAGCGAAAAATGAACCACAATCGCTTCAGACTGAAGGGAAGTGCTCTGGTAGTAGGCTGAGTCACTGCGCCAGTAGTGCGGCAGGTTAGAGCCCAGTAGAATCAAATCACCCGCTTCAAAATTGTCAATGCTTACGCCAACGAATCGTTTGCCCGATCCCTGAAGAATATAGGTTAATTCAAATTCGGGATGGAAGTGAAAGGGCGCTAAAAAATAAGGGACAGTAAATCGTTGAGCGGCTACCGACCGCTCGTCCTGAAGCTGAGTTTTTTCTAACTGTGCGCGCATGGTATCGCTCTCGATCAGTCAAAGATGCTATTTATTAGCTTATTGTTAATTAGATAGACTATTAAGAGGATAAAATTTTACACTTTCTGGATAAATCATGAGATTAGGTTCTGCGGCTGAACGAAGAATTTTGAGGTATTAATTAGAACGCAGATCATGATTACGAACTCGACTGAAAACCAACTGGCTCAACTCGACGAGCCCTATGCATTACCATCGGAGGCCATCACCTTTTACCGGGAGAATGGCTACGTAAAGCTGAAAAACGTACTTAGCCCGGACCTGTTGGCGTATTACGGTGATTTGATTACTGAATGGGTCTTTAAGCTTAATACGCTTACCAAACCGATGGAAGAACGTACTACGTATGAGCGGGCGTTTTTACAGGTAATGAACCTCTGGCTCGAAAATGACGCGATCAAAACGTTTGTTTTCTCCCGGCGACTGGCCCGAATCGCTGCTGAACTGATGGGTGTTGAAGGGGTGCGACTGTATCATGATCAGGCGTTGTACAAAGAGCCGTCAGGCGGTATCACCCCCTGGCATGCCGATCAATATTACTGGCCTCTTTCGAGCGATAAGACTATTACGGTCTGGATTCCACTTCAGGATACACCCTATGAAATGGGGCCACTGGCATTTGCCGAACGCAGCCAGACGGTTAATATCGGTCGGGATCTTAAAATATCGGATGAGTCGGAGCAGCAGATTGCCGAAGCCCTAAAAACCTTTACGGTAAACGAAACCCCTTTCGAACTGGGTGAAGTGAGTTTTCACGCGGGCTGGACCTTCCACCGGGCGGGAGCAAACAGTTCGTCGCAGGCCCGTCGGGTCATGACCATGATCTATATGGATAAGGACATTCAGGTAACGGAGCCTGATAACGACAACCGAATTGCCGACTGGAAAACTTGGTTACAGGGTAAAGCTGTTGGCACCACGGCCGATAGTGCCCTGAATCCAATTCTTTATGACGTCCGCTAGTATAACACAATACCCAAGGTATAGTCGTAGCGTGGACAGTTACGACTATACCTTTTTTACTACGGCGTTAGTTTGGGCTTTTTGC
This sequence comes from Spirosoma sp. 48-14, assembly GCF_001898575.1. Taxonomy (GTDB): domain Bacteria; phylum Bacteroidota; class Bacteroidia; order Cytophagales; family Spirosomataceae; genus Spirosoma. Next base: position 397,104 of record NZ_MKUD01000001.1, on the reverse strand, counting down.
TAAACTGGTAGACCAGACCCAGGAATGATTGAAGATTGCCGGTTTTAAAGTCTTTGCGCGAGTATGGAGCTAATTCAAACGCAACCCGCAAATTGGGGAACATCGGCAGTGGCCGCACGCGTACACCAACGTGTAACGAATAGCCTTCCAGAATATCCCGGTCGTCGAGGTTGTTGAGTACGTTGAACCGCACCCCCAACCCAGTGTAGTAATTGACCTGTGGTTTCCTCGTCACGTTGATCATAGGACAAATGGTGGTACTGAGCGAGCCGAATACGGTGTTCGTTTGAAGGCGGGCATCGAGCCATAATGCCCGGTCGGCGTTGGTACTGACCGTAACCAGGCTATTGAATGGGTAATAGGCTACTGAAGCCTGACTAAATGCCGGGAACGTGATACCCAGCAGCAAGACCGTGACTATGTGTTTCATACCCACAAAACAACACGTTTATCGGGCATAAAAAAGCCATGTTCCCTAAAAACGACTATCTGGTTTCGGGTTGAATCGGTTGGTTCTGTAACTATTCGACGGCTGGGTGGTTGACTATAGCAGTAACTTTAAGAGAATGGTCTCGTTTTCTTCGTACCTTTACGACCCTTTCCAGAAAATCGCAAACTGAAAAATGTCTTGGTTCGTCCGAAAAGATAAGGGTATTCAGACCCCAACCGAAATGAAGCGGGAAGCTCCCGACGGGTTGTGGTATCAGTGCCCAAATTGTAAAAAAGCAATGCAAACGCGGGAGCATAAACTCAACGCTTATACCTGTATTCATTGCAATTATCACGAAAAAATTGGCTCAGAAGCCTATTTCTCGCTGCTGTTTGACGATAACGAGTTCACTGAACTCGATGCCAATATGCGCTCGGGCGATCCGCTCAAATTTGTCGATACCAAACCATATCCGGCGCGGATTAAATCGACCATTGAGAAAACAGGCCTCAAAGATGCGGTTCGCACAGCTTATGGCCCAATGAATGGACTGACTGTTACGATGGCCGTTATGGACTTCAATTTTATCGGCGGTTCGATGGGATCGGTTGTCGGTGAAAAAATCGCTCGTGCCATCGATCATGCTATTGCCAATAAGACGCCGTTCCTGATGATCTCCCGTTCGGGGGGAGCCCGGATGATGGAAGCCGGTTTTTCGCTTATGCAAATGGCCAAAACATCGGCTAAACTTGCCTTGCTGGATAAAGCCAAATTGCCTTACATCTCGCTTCTGACCGATCCGACAACGGGTGGCGTTACGGCTTCGTATGCCATGCTGGGCGATTTCAACATTGCCGAACCCAATGCACTGATCGGCTTTGCGGGACCACGTGTTATTCGCGAAACTATCGGTAAGGACCTGCCCAAAGGGTTTCAAAGTGCCGAATTTGTGCTTGAACACGGCTTCCTCGATTTCATTGTCGACCGGAAAGATCTGAAAGACAAAGTTGTGAGTTTGTTTAAGATGCTGGTGTTATAGTTTAGGAGTTAGGAGCGGGGAGTGAGAATGGCTGATGCATATTTTGCTTGATGCGTCAGCCATTCTCACTCCTCGCTCCTAACTCCTCGCTCCTTTCTTATGCGCCTTATCTCCCATCCGGTACTTTGCAATTACTACATCACCTACCGCTGCAATGCGACCTGTAGTTTTTGCGATATATGGGAGCGACCGTCACCGTATGTCACGCTTGAAAATGCCCGGCAAAATCTGCGTGACTTAAAAAAATTAGGGGTTCGGGTTATCGATTTTACGGGTGGGGAGCCTTTACTGCATCGGCAACTGCCCGAATTGCTTCAGGAAGCCAAACGACTTGGCTTGATCACGACCGTTACCACCAACGCACTGCTGTATCCGAAGCAGGCTGACAAGCTCCGTGGCCTGGTCGATATGCTCCACTTTTCGCTCGATTCGCCTATTGCCGACGAACACGACCGTTCGCGTGGGGTAAAGTGCTTCGATAAGGTGATGGAATCCATCGCCATTGCCCGGACACTAGGCGAACGGCCAGATATTCTGTTTACTGTATTTGAGCATAATGTTCACCAGATCAGGCAGCTATACGATGAAATTTGCCAGCCCAATGGCCTGGTACTTATTCTGAATCCCGTGTTCGAATACAACACGGTCGAGACGGGTGAACGCTTTTCAGAAGATGCCCTTCAGCAGATGTCGTGGTGGGGCAAACAACCGAATGTGTACCTGAATGATGGATTTATCCAGCTTCGACGAGATGGAGGGAATCAGGTCGAAGATCCGGTTTGTCGTGCAGCTAGTACTACCCTCGTTATCTCTCCTGAAAACAAGCTGGTGCTACCCTGTTATCATTTAGGGCTGAAAGAGTTTTCTATCGACGGTAAGCTGTACGACCTGTATCGCTCCGACGACGTACAGAAACTGGTTGCGCTGGAAGGCCGTTTGCCCGGCTGCGAAGGCTGCGCTATCAATTGCTACATGCAGCCTTCGTTTGCCGTTGAAATCAATAAATACTTCTGGCGGTCACTTCCAAGTACGCTCAAGTACAACTGGATGAAAGGAACCTGGAAACAATTGTTTTGAGACTTGCTTTATTCTGCTGATCCAGCAACTTGGCAAGATCACCGCTTCACAATTTTCCTTAGCAATGACCGGCCATTGATGTCGGCGCGGAGCATATAGATGCCGGGCGTCAAACTATCCATGCCAATGACCTGTTCATGTTGCCGCGATGCTTTGGCAAAGTTCAATTCGTGTAGTTTTCGGCCATTTACATCCGTCAGTTGCAGGGTAGCGGTGCTAGGATTGCTGGTTTGAATCACGACCTGCATACGACCTTCGACCGGGTTGGGAAAGGTAATAAATACAACATCCGGATCAGAATACACAACTGTATTAGTGACGATACTGCCGGTTCCCAGAATAGCGGGTTCGTAAGGAGGAATTGGGGTAGGGGTTCCGGGTGAATCGGAGATGGTTACGGTAAGTTCTTCAGTTGTCTGGCTGATCAAAGAACCATTCCGGTATTCGTCGATCGTAATAACCAGGCTGTATAGCCCTACCTGAGTAGGGGCATCCCAGACCAGTTCACCCGTTTGGCTGTTTAGCTTGAAAACTCCCTGACGGGTTACATCATTCGGAAACTGGTAGCTAGGCACCTGACGTCTATCACATGATGTTTCGGCGGTACTGGTTAGTGCTTTGGCTAATCCATAAACCAGGCTGTCACCATCGGCATCCGTCGCTTTTAAGGATAGAATAAGCTTTTTATCGACGCCAGCCTGAAAACCCGCCGATGGATACCCAGGTGTTGGCGTCTGATTGACTGCATTGGTGTTGATGACGGTACTTAGGGTAAAAAGCTGGTAGTCGGCCTTTGTAATGTTCTGAACCATTGATCGATTCGAAATGATCGTGGTTAAGGTGTAGGTGTTGGGTGCCGGGTATGTGTGATTAATGCGGTAGGTGTTGATACTCTGCGTATTGTTTGCAATAAACAGTCGACTTTGCCGGGTTACGTTCTGGCTGGTACCATCCCCGAAACAGATGATATAACTATCGGCCTGATCGGCTGCCTGCCTGCCCTGGATTTCGTTCATGTATAAAATGAGCGTTACCTCGTAGGTCAGCGATGATGCTGAAACAGATTTTGCCTGGATATAGCCACCAATCATGTGGGTAGACCGAACGGCTGGAATGCCTAATAGCATCAGGCACAGAAACGTAATGGTTCTCATGGGGAAGTATAGGAAGAAAGCTTTATCATCCAGATAACTCAAAATGGCGATATAACCATATATGAGTTCGGAAAAGATTTTGTAAACGGTATTTCCGTACCTTTCTGCCATGCTGTACACTGCCGAACAAGCCGATTCTTTACCCGCTGAAGGATTTCGTTACCTGCTCACATCGCTCAACGATCATGTGTTTACCATCAGGCTAAACAGGCCTCAGAAAAAGAATGCCCTGCATCCACCGATGTTGTCTGAACTGGCTTTTGCACTAGCCTATGCACAGTACAAATCAGACGTTTGGCTCGTCGTGCTGGCGGCTGAAGGGGATACGTTTTGTGCCGGGATGGACCTGAAAAGTTTATCGCAGGGCGATTCTGAAGACGCAACTGTACCGGCTCCATCTGGTCCAGTTCGACTAGGTGAATTGATGGCTGAACTTCATAAACCCTGTATTGCGAGCGTTCAGGGGGCGGTATATGCAGGTGGGTTTTTGTTGGTAGGCGGTAGTACCTACGTGGTGGCATCGGAAGCGGCAACCTTTAGTTTGCCGGAGGTAAAGCGAGGGCTGTTTCCGTTTCAGGTACTGGCTGTTTTGCTTGAGATTATGCCTGCCCGAACGGCGCTTGATCTATGCCTACGGGCGAAGACGCTCACCGCACATGACGCTGGGGCTGTGGGGTTAGTTACGCATGTGGTGCCAGTGGGTGAACTGGATAACGCTGTTGCTGATCTGGTGGCTGATTTAAAGCAGTATTCGCCTACGGCTATGCAGTTCGGGCTTCGGGCGTTTCAGCAGTTAAAAAGCCTGCCATCGAGCGAACAGCAGGCCTTTTTATACGAACAGTTTCAGCAACTACAGCAAACCCCCGACGCAAAAGAAGGCATGGCCGCTTTTCTGGAAAAACGGCTTCCGAAATGGGGGTGAACGTTTGGATTATGATTTTGGTAAATCCGGGCAGTTGTCCCGTCGACGGGTGTCGATAATGCTTTGAATTTTCCAGTTGCCATTCACCTTTACCAGCGTAAACGCATTAACACCGCAGTGACTTTTTTTGTCGTTCAGATAAAACACATAGGGCGTCCAGGCGGTAGCGAGTTCGGCATCTATTTTTATTTCCATACCCGATAATCGCTCATCCAGCGCAAAGGCCGGATACTTCACAACAGAGGCTGCAAACTTGCCGATGTCTTCGTTCCGCACCGAAATTTCGCCTTCTTTATTTTTGGCGATAGATTGAAGAGAAGCACCCGGTAGAAACGTATTTTTGATCTGCGTGGAATCCCCTTTGCGCATACCATCGAACATCAGTTTAATGGTCGTTTTGACAGCGGCTTCATCCTGCGACTGAGCAAAGGAGGGGATGGCTAAACAGAGCCCAAGTAGGCATAGAACTGACTTCATGAAATACGCTGGTTTCGTCCGATGATGAAATAGAGCAAGGCTCCTACAATGTTAAAGAAAACGATGATAATAACCCAGATTAACTTGTCGTTCGGTCCACGAAATTCGCTGCGAACCACATCGACCAGCGCAAAAACGGGCAGACCTAAAATGAAAAGCACTAACAGCAGTTCCTGGCCACCAAGACCCATAAATGCGTACATCGTTTTAGCAAGTTTATGTTACGGATAAGGTATTGTTTGGCAAGAGTTTGGTGTTGCGGTGTTGTCGGTTACTAATAACCGACACAGCGAGGTTTCTCAAAACCTCGTGTATGTATGATTCGGTTTTGAGAATCGCGGTGGCGAACCACCATCACTGTGTCAGATGTGAGCATCTGACACCACAAAAACTTTAGACTTCTCCACGCACTTTTGCTTTTCCCTGCTCCGAAAGGGCTCCTTTCTCATCACGAGTCATTTTCTTGATGTATTCAACTCGCCGGAATCGTAGGGCACTCCAGTCGTTATCAATAGCTACCATTCGAACAGGTTCAAAACCTAGCTGACCTAGCGTAGCCCAACCTGTATCACGGTTGAAATCGCATGTATATTTCTTTGATGAACCTTTCGGATAAGCCAACCAAAGCAACCCATCACCCATCACCTTATCCGCTAGTTGCTGACTAACGAAATCTACTTCCTGCTGCGTTTTGACAAAGGCAATCGCAAACGTACCTGTCTGAATTTGATTCGGTTCAGTAACGATTGTCGCGAGTTCCCGCATGTCGTCTACAATGGGCTGAAACTCGTCGGGCGCGTTAATAACAGCGATTTCTGATTGGGCTTTGTAGTTCAGTTTGGCGAAAATAGGGTTCACTGACGTACGTTGTTTCGAAACGGGTTTAGCGTTTACTGGGTGGGTAATTGGACGTAAAAAGCATCAGGCTGTTTGAAGCTTTCGGGAACATAATAGTTCCTTCCATCATAACTGCTGGTAGATTTCTGGCTTAAAATCTGATCACGAGGGAGCACTTTTACATCAGAGGCCCAGAATTTGGTATCGATTATGAATTCAGTCTTGAAATCTTTATCGGTCGAAAGTGTCAGGTAATTCCGGAACGTCAACGGCGATTGATCGGCCGAATACGCGTAATTGACAATATCGACCGGTTTTTTCCGGTCAGTCCATTTCGCTTTTTCCTGCTCGGTCGTCGATGGCCCCGTCAGGCGGACACTGCCTTGTGGAACGACGATAAACTGCTTCTTTTCGAGTTTGGTTTGGGGTGGAATAAACGCAATGGGCTCCTGTTTCGTGATCGTCCCACCCAGAGAGATGGGAGAGGCATATCGACTATACCGTGACGACGTACCCGTTAGGTTGACATCAGACACATCGGACCAATAATCGACTTTGTCTTGCCCAATAATGAACGACGACCGTTTCCAGTCGATATACAGCGGTTTGTTTAGTTTATTAACAATGCTAAGCTGCATCAAGCCCCGCTCACTGGCAAAATTGTAACGTAGCGTGAGCGTATCATTATCCATTGCCAGCCCTTCCTGCGAAGGGCTTACGTTTGACCCCCGCAACGTAACAACCTGAACATTGGGCATGCAGCCTACTGCTGCTGCCCAAACCGTTAAGAACAGTGCGAATTTTTTCATAGCGTTTTTTTGAGTTAATATACATAAGAATACCTGTTCAGTTGTATTAGCGGACGCTTAAATTTTTCAGCCATTTTCCATAAGCTTCCCGATAAGCGTCCTGTGCCCGCATGTCGGGTTCAATGGTTTTCGTAACATGTAGTCCTGAGAAGGCTTCCTGTGCATTTTTGTAATAGCCAAGTCCCAGTCCGGCCCCACGAGCAGCACCCTGCGCCCCATCGGTATTGTATAGCTCGATAGTGGCTCCGGTCAGGTTGGCCAGGGTATCGCGGAAGAGTGGACTCAGGAACATATTGGCTTCGCCCGCCCGGATAGTTTGCAGTCCAACGCCTACGCTTTCCATGATCTGAATGCCGTAGTACAGGGCGAAAACAATACCTTCCTGGGCAGCCCGAATCAAATGGGGTAAGCCATGACGGGTCAGTTGCAGTCCATGAAACGATGCGCCCAGATCGGCATTTTCCAGCATCCGTTCGGCACCATTACCAAAGGGCAGGCAGACCAGGCCATCGGCACCGATCGGCGCTTCATGAGCCAGTACGTTCATGTCGGCGTAGCTGATCGAGCGGCCCAGTACCTGGTTTCGAAGCCAGCTATTCAGGATACCCGTGCCATTTACGCACAGCAATACCCCATACCGTGGTGCTTCGGCTGTATGGCTAACGTGTAGAAACGTATTAACCCGTGATTGGGGGTCGTATTTCGCCTGATCGCTAACACCATATACAACGCCCGATGTGCCTGCCGTGGCAGCAATCTGGCCGGGTTCCAGCACGTTCAGCGATAGGGCATTGTTAGGTTGGTCGCCAGCGCGGTAGGTAACGGGTGTACCGGCAGCAAGACCAAGCTCAGCAGCTGCCGAAGCCGATAGGGCACCCTGCGGAGCAAACGTTGGTTTAATCGTTGGAATCAGCGACGAACTGAATCCGAAATAATCGAGCAGAAACTGGGCGGGTTCATTAGCCTGAAAGTCCCAGAAAGCCCCTTCCGAAAGCCCCGATGCGGTGGTCACGATGTCGCCGGTCATACGGGCTGCGAGGTAGTCGCCGGGGAGCATGAAATGAGCTACCTGTGCGTACACATTGGGTTCGTTGGCTTTTACCCAGGCCAGTTTGGCAGCTGTAAAATTGCCCGGTGAGTTGAGCAGATGATGCAGGGTACGGTCGTGCCCCAGGGCATCAAAAGCAGCATTACCATAGGGAACGGCCCGGCTATCGCACCAGATAATGGAAGGCCGTAAGACGTTAAAGGCCTCATCGACAACAACCAGCCCGTGCATTTGATACGAAATACCTATAGCCTTTACGTCGCTGGGTTGGATTGCTGCCTGCTGCATAACGGCTTTACTTGCCAGGCAGGCGTTTTGCCACCAGATTTCCGGTTGCTGTTCGGCAAAGCCCGGCTGTGGGGCTTCGATCACCATTTCGGGCTGAGGAAAAAATGCTGACGCTACGGCTTTACCGCTTTCCGCTTCAATCAAACACGCTTTGACAGACGAACTGCCGAGGTCGAATCCAAGAAAATACATTCGGTTATTGCTTTAGGAGTTCCTGCACGAAAGTACAAAGGGAAGGGCATAGTTTACTGACTTGGATAATCGCCACAGGAAATTTGCTCAGTTTCTCACGCTGTTTACGCGGTCAGTCAATCTGGTATCGACGAGCAAAAAAGTGCTGACGATGAATGAGCACAGGACAGCAAAGTATAGAAAAAGGCTTAGTATATCGTTATTTTGCGACTGCTAAGCTTTTTCCTATGCCTTACCGTTTCTTCTTCGCTCTACTCTTTCTGGTTTCGGCTGTTGCTGTTGCCCAAACGCCTTCGACACCCTCAGCCTGGACTTCACAATACTGGTCGGCCCGGTGGATTGTTCACCCAACGGCGTCGGCTCGTCAATATGGCATCTATCATTTCCGCAAAGCAATCGATCTGGCCCAAAAACCAGCCCGGTTTGTCGTACACGTATCGGCCGATAATCGCTATCGATTTTTCGTCAACGGAAAAGCTATTGCCCTCGGTCCTGCGCGTAGCGATTTGCTGAACTGGAACTACGAAACATTGGATTTAGCGCCGTATTTGCAGGCAGGTCGAAACGTGCTGGCGGCACAGGTTTGGTATATGGGCGAGGGGGCTCCCTTTGCACAAATGAGCTACCAGCTTGGCTTTATTGTTCAGGGCGATACCGATGCCGAAAAAGCGGCCAATACCGATGCCACCTGGAAGGTGTTTCAAAACCTTGCCTATTCTCCTATCAAAAATGATATTCCGAAGCTCCGTACCTACATTGTCATGGGCGATGGCGACCGGGTCGATGCGGCACAGTATCCGTGGGGTTGGGAGTCGTCAACGTTCGACGATAAAAGCTGGGCGGCTGCGAAAGTGTTTGGTTTTCCGGCAAAACCGCGTGGCCTGGGTACGGATGGGAACTGGGGATTAGTACCTCGCACGATTCCGATGATGGAGGAGAAGCCCATCCGGCTGGCTAGTGTTCGGCGGGCCGAAAATGGCAAAATGGACAATGCCTTTTTGCTGGGTAATTCGCCAGTGACGGTTTCAAAGAATACCAAAGCCGTGTTTCTGATCGATCAGGGCTATCTGACGAATGCTTATCCTGAATTGACCGTCAGCAAAGGGAAAGGGGGTGTGGTCACGCTCTCGTATGCCGAAGCCTTGATCGATGCCAAAGGGCAAAAAGGCAATCGAAATGAGGTTGAAGGCCGGTCTATTCGTGGTTTCGACGATCAGTTTGTGGCCGATGGAACTGAGAAACGAACCTTTCGGCCATTGTGGTTTCGTACCTATCGCTACCTGCAACTGACGGTCGAAACGAAAGATGAACCGCTTGTGCTGGACAATCTGATCGGGCAGTTTACGGGCTATCCGTTTGACGAAAAAGCGCAGTTTACGGCCAGCGACTCTACGCTGAAGCCTCTCTGGAATGTGGGTTGGCGAACGGCCCGGCTTTGTGCAGGTGAAACCTACTTCGATTGCCCCTATTACGAGCAGTTGCAGTATACGGGCGATACGCGGATTCAGTCCCTGATTTCACTGTATGTATCGGGCGATGATCGACTGATGCGCAAAGCGATCATGGATTATGACCATAGCCGATTCAGCGACGGTCTGACGCAAAGCCGCTACCCATCCGCCGATTTGCAGGTAATTCCAACGTTTTCGCTGTTCTGGATATGCATGATTCATGATTACTGGATGCACCGGCAAGACGATGCTTTCGTGAAATCGCTGCTGCCGGGTGTGTTGAGCGTACTCGACTGGCATGAGCAGCGAATTGCCAAAACGGGCCTGAATGGACCAATGGAATGGTGGAATTTCGTAGACTGGTCGAAGTGGAAGAATGCGAAGGATGAAATTGCAGGTGGGGTTCCGAATGGAGCCCGGAAAGGCGGATCGAGTATTCTGTCGCTGCAACAGGCCTATACCTACACGCGGGCGGGCGATTTACTGGCGCATTACGGCCAGAACGAGCGGGCTGAGCACTACCGCGAATTGGCCCGACGGATCAACAAAGCTGTTTATGAACAATGCTGGGATGCGGGCCGCAGTCTGTTTGCCGATACCCCGGATAAAACCTCGTTTAGCCAGCATGCCAATATACTGGCGGTTCTGACCAGCGCCGTTCCGACTGAGCAGCAAAAAGTTTTGTTGCAGAAAACCATGACGGATACCTCGCTGACACAGGCCACGTTTTACTTCAAATTTTATCTGTTCGAAGCCCTGAAAAAAACGGGTATGGGCGATCAGTTTGTTGCACAGCTAAAACCCTGGCGCGATATGCTGGCGATGGGCCTAACCACCTTCGCCGAAAACCCTGAACCAACACGCTCCGATTGCCACGCCTGGAGTGCTTCTCCTCTGTATGAGTTTTTATCCATGACCTGCGGCATCCGACCGGGTGAACCTGGTTTCCGAACTGTGCGAATTGAGCCATTCCTGGGCGATCTGACCACCGTGGATGGTAAAATGCCACATCCATTAGGTGAGATTGCGGTTCAATTTCAGAAAACGCCAACAGGTGGGTTAACGGGCAGTGTAACCTTACCAGGCAGCCTCACAGGGACGTTGCGGTGGAAAGGAAAAGCAATACCACTGAAAGCCGGAAAACAGACAGTGAGTTTGTGATCTGGCTGATTGTCAAATCACTTATCCTGCAAAAAAACCGTTGATGTAGTTGATGATGAGTGGCCATATCTACTACTGTATATTGCATAGTTCCTTGTAAAACAATGGTCACTATGAACAATATATTTTGTGGACTTTTTATTGTAGGCATCTTATCGGCCTGCTCCGGGAATGGCGATCTGTCTATTTCGGTATCTGACTCGGATGATGAATATGAGTTTGTGGCCAAATACGATAAGGCAAAGACCCAGCGTGTTCAGGATTTTATTAATGCCAGGATGGCGCCTGCTACATCTGTTAAAGGCGACCACGTGGATATAACCACCAAGCTTGACGATAATACCGAATTCAAGCTGGAAGAGGATGAAGGCAGGCTACGAATACTGCTTGACAAAGACGCTAATACAGATGCTTCCTATCATCGCATCAAATCGATGTGTGAGGGGGTTAAACGAATTATTCAGGAAAAATAAACAGGCTGATGTCGGTAGAACTAATCTGACTTCATTGTAACAGTTTAGCGCCCACGATTTGCTGATTGTCAGTCCGTTGGACGTACACCAGTACGGCCGCCTGATCGGTTGACAAATCGTTGGGAATGGGCAGGGTTGCTGTACCCGATTTGGCCGGATTATCCACCGTTTTAAACTGCCGGACCACATTGGTATTTACTAACGTTCGACCACCATTTTCGCCATTTTTTACCGCCGTATGCGCTTCTTTCTGCACTAATGCCACATTGATTCGGTAAGGGCCTGTGTCGGATAATCCATAGCTGACGGTGACCTGGCTTCCCTGTTTTTTCAGACTGGCCTCAACAGTCACAAAAGAGGAAGCGGGTTGTTGCTGAATCGTCTGAATGGCCTGCTGGATGCGTCCGCGTTGTCCACCAATTACCTCCTGCTGGCCATTAATGATAAGCTGTGGGGTATAGGTCTGCGATTTCAGGAGACGATCATATTGACGCTGGCGATCGGTATAGGATTTCGCGCTAAACGGGTCGCTCCAGCCCAGCCGATTCCAGTAATCGACATGAAACGACAGGCCGTAAATAGCCTGACCCGACTGGGTAGCCCGCTGCGTTATCTCCTGCAAGAGCTTGTCGGCTGGTGGGCAACTGGAACACCCCTGCGACGTAAATAACTCTAGTACGACAACTGGCTGAGGGGCTGGTTTGGCAGATTCATGCGTAAGAAACAGCCCCACTACGCTAATGAAGAAGCTGAGTAGGTGAATCATATAGAACACAGATTTTACAGACCTACATAATAATCATAGCCACGCTCGGCCCAGAAATCGCGGGGGCGCTCATCGGCAAAAAATAGCCGACCAATTCGCTTCAGATTTTTAACCCCGTATTTGACCGGAATAATCAGCCGAAGCGGAGCACCGTGGGCTGCCGAAATGGGTTCTCCATTGAGTTCGTAGGCTAGTAAGGTTTGCGGATGCAGCGCACTCTCGATATCAATACCAACGTAATACCCTTTGTCGGGTGTTTCCATGCCCACATACTTGAACAGATCATCCGTTTTGTCCGGGTCAGGGGCATTGCCGCTATGGGTACCCAGCTTATATTTTTCCATGAAGTCGGAAAGCCGTACCCCTCCCCAATGCTGGATTTGACTCCAGCCTTCTACGCACTTGAACTCATAGACCATCTCGTGCTTAGGCAGGGCTTTTACATCATCGATGGTCAGCGTTAGTGGGGGACGGTTCGGGGTTTCGATCTGCAATTTCCAGTCTTCAGGTACAGGTGATTTAATCCCATCGTATCCATTCACACGGGCTTTTTTTGCTGCTTCTCCTACCGAATAGGTCGGAACCAGATGGGTATTGCTAAAATACGTCCGGGCAATGCTTTCGTTGGCATTCAACACATTCCGCAACGGTCGTTTGATTCCCTTTGCTCCCGGACTGTTTTTGATCCATTCGTAAACGCCAACCGGAACGACAGCCGCTAAGGCAAACCAGCCAAACGCTTTGAGCGTTCGCCGACGAGCGGTCGATTCGGGAATTGTATCTTCGGGCAATTGTGGTTCTTTACTCATGATAAAGCTGGGTTACGGGTTGGCTCAATTGGCTCCAGAGGTGTATCAGTAGGGGCATCGGGCTCGTTGCTGGCGGGCTTGTCCAGAACGGGTCGATCAGGATCAGTAGGCTGTACGATCTCAAACCCCGTTACCATCGACTGGAAGTTATTCCAACCCGCGCGTATTACCTGACCGATGTGGATAACGAAGAAGAAGACGTAACCCAGGGTCAGGATAAAGTGTTCGAGTCGGGCCGCTTTATAACCACCTACTAAAGACGTTAACCACGAAAATTGAGTGGGTTTGTATATAGCGTAGCCCGTCAGAACGGAACCAATCCCCATGAGCATGATGGCGAAATAAGCGATTTTCTGCGCGCCGTTGTATTTGATAAATGGTGGCTGGGTTTTGCGTAGTCCGAGGTCGTAGAGGGTTACCTGAATAGCCTCGCGAAACGAGTTTCGGTCAGGTACCAGATGTCGCCATTCACCCGAAATAAACGTGTATCCTACATATAGAACGCCATTTAGGATAAACAGCCACATAAATACAAAATGCCAGGCCATACCTTCAGCCAGGCGACGCGATACGCCCAGAAATTTGTAAAATCCATCCGGGAAAAACGATACCAGGGTATAATCGCCGATCTGAATTTTGTATGGATCGTAGGCCCAGTAAATTAGTAGGCCACTCCAGATCATGACGAACAGAACCGGGAAGTTAACCCAGTGAAACCACCGGATAGCCAATGGATGTTTATGAACGATTCGTTTCATATAGAAAAGCGGTACTATATAGGTTTAGACAGTTGTTTGTAGGTGGCCGTGTTCGTTGTCGGGTAGGTAAAGACGTAGAAAAATCCCTATTACGCGCAAGATATACGTCCAATAGTATTGAAAAGTTTTGATAATTACACAGGGCCAGGAGGGGTATTTATAGCTGAAAATTGGTATTAGTGATTGGTAGTCAGCAGGTCTCTCCTCCTGTTTTCATAGGATGATTGCGTACTATAACTTAATGAGCTCTTTTGTAGTTGTGTGAAGCGGATACCCATTATGGCACCGAAACAACTAATTTTGGGGTTTCGGTGCCATAATGGGTTATTATTTTTTTGAAAAACACGATCGTAATCAATGACAATTATTCAGAATCTGAGTTGCCTATTGACGAAATCTAAAGGGTGCCTAGTATGGGTACTGGGGTTTTTTGTGTTAACAATAAATGCCTTCGGGCAAGGGCGGGATGATTGGCACCTGGAGAAAGATAAAAATGGCATTCGGGTATATTCCCGGCATCTGGATGGGAGCCGATTAAAAGAAATTCGGGTAGATTGTGAAATGGCCGCTTCCCTGTCACAACTGGTCGCTTTTTTATCAGATGTAGATCAGTATAGTAAAGTGGTGTATAAAAACAAATCGGCCCGGCTGCTTCGGCAGGTGAGTGAAACCGAATTTTACTACTATTCGGAAAGTGAAATGCCCTGGCCAGCGACTAATCGAGACTTAGTAATTCACCTTCGGTTTGCGTATGATCCGGCTTCTAAAGTACTGCAAATCAACACTAGTTCAGTGCCTGATATGGTGCCTCCGAAAGATGGATTGGTGCGGGTCGCGTTTTGGCAGGCTGCCTGGCAAGTACGTTCGACAGCCGATAATAAAATGCACATTAACTACACTTTTCAGGTCGATCCTGGTGGAACATTACCAGCCTGGTTAGTCAACGCAACAGCAGCTATTGGTCCTTATCAGTCATTTTTAAATCTGCGGGAGAAAATCCAACTGCCACGATACCAGAAGCGTTCATTTCATTTTTTAGAGTAATGGACTAGCATTTCTTTTGCTATGAATTCGCTGATATAGCTTTGGTCGATTTACTTCTGATGAACCTTCCAGTTTTCAATGAATAAGTTAGCCCTTCCTGTTTATTATTTATCAGAGTAACCTGTCATTTTAGAAAGCACTTGAAAAGAAATTTTAAACCGGTGCCTATAATTAGCTCTTAATTATAACTTTTCGGCTGATGCTGGTTAATTCAGTAGTAAACTACTGAATTAACCAGCATTATAGTCTTAATATGAGTGATTTTAAGAACTGTTTTAAGCAGTTTCTAGGGTATATTCCTTCTTCTTTGTTTTTCGATAATTATTGATTTTTCTTCTAAGAGGATCTTCTATAAACGTATAGGTAAGAAAAGATATAGCTAGTAGAATCAGTAAATACGAATAAAAATGTAGTGTATTGCCTACCACAAGACGTCCTCTGGCCAGAAGCTTGTCATATATATGCATAATTGGGAACTGTAAGATAAAAAGTGAAAAGCTGATATCGCCGAGTTTCACTAGCAGAGGCTTTGATAATAGCCGCGGAAGAAACCAATCCTTTGGAAGTGCTGACAGGCTGGTGATGAAAAGTAAAAATAAGGTAGATAATAACCAGAACCCGTCAAACCAGGTATAGTGACAATATAAAATAGAAATGCACAACAAAATAATAGATAAGCCAAAAAGCCCAGCCATTAAAATGGAATGTCTGGAAAATAATGATTGAAACCGTATAAAGATATTGCCGCCAATTATACCCAAAGAAAAGTTTAAAACAGTTTCTATCGGTGTTGGCAAATACTTGGGCAAATAGAATCCATTGTAGTTAATTTGTAAACCGTATAAGGCTATACAATTTAAAATTAATGCCGTAACCAAAGCTCGGTTCGTTAGCGTAGAGATTGTAGGTATGATAAACGGAAATACAATATAGAAAAAAACTTCTGCTGACAAACTCCAGGCTGCTGGATTTAAATTATTACTGTTCCAATACCAACCATTTAGCAAGGTGAAGTTTAAAAAATAATCCCAGACGGAACTTGTGTTCGGGACGATTATTGAAATAATAAATGATACAAAATAGATTGGATAAATTCTGGCAAACCGTTTCCAATAAAACTCGCGCTTGTTAATTTTTTTTTCTGAAGATATAGAACTGATCGTTAATATAAATCCAGATAACACAAAGAAATAAAGTACAGATAGATTGCCTACCTGAATAAAGTCTACTACATACCGAAACGACGGTAAATATAAAGGCCAGACCAGATTGCTGATGGCAAAATGAAAGAAAACAATACTAACAGCAGCAATAAATCGCGTGAACGTTAATTGGTTTATAACCATACCCAAAGAATGCTACAAGAAAATTTTTAGGCTTAATTAGTTACAATAACGTTAAGTTGATATACGTGAAAGTGTAAGTTCAACAAATGTAAGTAGATTATTGAAAATACATTAGGTTATTTTCTGTCATCCCGAGAAACGAGGGATGACAGAAACGTCCCTGCAGCATACTCTAAACTATTCTCGTTTGAGTACTTATACTGTTTAAATTTAAAATTTTATATCTGAGCGATCATTTAATGGTGTTTTATAGGTACAAGTGTAAACTCGAATATTAACTATGCAATTACTATGTATCTAATAGCTACTGCTCACTTTGAGGTAGATAGACAGTTGGTAACAGATGTAGCGGTAAGTTCTAGCCAATGGTTAGTCGAAATGTAGCCGATCTGGTAAAAGTGACAAATCAGGGTTGGTTTAGGTAGATTGTTGACAGATACCTTATATATCCGGTTCACGAATAGTAGACTTGAAACAGGTAAACGATTTAATTTGCTAAAAAACCTACTATGGCTCTTCAAACCCTCGATACTGGCTTTTTTAAACTGGATGGTGGGGCTATGTTTGGCGTTGTGCCCAAGCCCCTCTGGCAGAAATTGAACCCTGCCGACGAACTGAATCGCTGCACCTGGGCTATGCGCTGCCTGCTTTACGAACAGGGTAATCGACTCCTGCTCGTCGATACAGGCATTGGTACCAAACAGGATGCTAAGTTCTTCGGGCATTACGATTTACACGGCGATGCCAGCCTCCTCGATTCAATTGCCAAAGCAGGATATTCGACCAACGATGTTACCGACGTACTACTTACGCATCTGCACTTCGATCATGTGGGTGGCGCTGTTGAACGAAATGGAGACAGGCTAAAGCCATTATTTGACAAGGCAACTTATTGGGTACATCCGTCGCACTGGGATTGGGCCGTTCACCCTAATCCGCGCGAAAAAGCGTCGTTTTTATATGAAAATATTATGCCTTTACAAGAGAGCGGGCAACTGACTTTTCTGAGCGAACAACGATTTCCGTATACAGATATACAGTTGTTGTATGTAGACGGACATACTGAAAAAATGACGCTTCCCGTATTTCAGATCAACGGGAGGACCGTTGCCTATATGGCTGATCTGATTCCTTCGTCGGGTCATATACCGTTGCCCTATGTAATGAGCTATGACGTTCGACCCTTGCTGACGATGGAAGAAAAGACGCAGGTGCTGCAAAAAGCGGCAGCTGAAAACTGGATTCTAGTGTTTGAGCATGATCCCATTACCGAAGCCGCTACGGTCGAAATGACCGAAAAAGGGGTTCGGATCAAGGACAAAGGTCGTTTATCGGAGTTATTATAACGCAGACTTCTAGTTCGCAGCCTTATAAGAGGTTAACTCTTTTACGGACTAGAAGTCTGCGTTACACAACCGGAAAAACATGAAAGTTGGATTAGTCTTATCAGGAGGAGGAGCGCGGGGAATTGCCCATCTGGGTGTCATTAAGGCACTTCGTGAAATGGATATTCCATTTCATCATATTGCAGGTACTAGCGCTGGTGCCATAACCGGCGCTTTATTTTCGCAGGGATTTTCGCCTGATGAGAGTCTTAAAATCATTGAATCGTCATCGTTCGTGCGGCATCTGCGCCCAGCCTGGAATCGTATGGGCCTGCTTCGGCTCGATACGGTAGCCGAATTGTATAAAAAATATATTCCCCACGATTCGTTTGAGGGCTTACAAATTCCATTGCATGTGTTGGCTGTTGATCTGAACGAGGGTGAGCAGGTTGTATTTGAACAGGGTGAGTTGATTCGGCCAGTGTTGGCTTCCTGCTGCCTGCCAGGGATTTTTGAACCTATGCTGATTAACAAACGTCAGTATGTCGATGGGGGGGTGTTGAACAACTTACCTGTCGAAATTATCGAATCGAAAGTAGATTTTCTGATTGGCTCACACTGCAATATATTAGGCCCACGGAAACCTATACGTTCGATGCGTGGAGTGATTGAACGGAGCCTTGTACTGGCTGTTCAGAGTAAAACCAAAGATCGATTCGCTCGCTGTAACATTCTGATAGAGCCTCCTCAATTGGCGCAGTATAGCACTACCGACCTGAGCAAGTCCCGCGAACTGTTTCGTATAGGGTATCAGTACACAAAATCGATGGCTACCGATATTGAACGCTACTTTTTAGCAAGCAATTGAGGAGTTAAACGGTAAATAGACGATGGCGCGAGGAGGTTGACATCTGTTCAACCTCCTCGCGCCATCGTCTATTTGGTATGAAAGTAATATATTTATTGTATAATTATGTATGCATTGAAATATATTTACTTGTTATTATGTAACTCGGAAAGCTGATTTTGCATGGTTTGATGGAGATTAAAAAGGGGTTAAAATTGCTTGTAATCAAGCACTATTCTTAGAATATTCATATATAAAAGCTACTTAAAATAGAACTATTCTGTGACGGTATATACCTAGTAAAATTGCTTAGTCCATAAATTATTCCGGCAAATAGCCGAAATTGAAAAAGTTCTATTTGTATGTTTGGGTTATTTGTTTGGTAATTCAGAATATTATTCGGTATTAAATAAAATTAATGCAACAAGTATTGGTTAATATGTAAATAGGTAGACGATTTGCAAGCGTTTTTTCTAATCTATAGATTTGTTAAGCGGAGTATTCTTTCTTAACTTAACACTAATTGACAGAATGGGAAAACGTTTATTTATAAGCATATTTCTACTATGCTTACTTGGGTCTACTGCGTGGGCACAGGATCGAAGAGTAATTGGTAAGGTTACATCAGCTGAAGATGGCTCTCCTTTGCCAGGCGTATCTATCCTTGTAAAGGGAACGTCAAAAGGAACTACAACCGACGGTGGAGGGGTGTTTGATCTGATGGTGCCTTCTACTAAAGGGACTATATTAGTATTTAGCTTCGTTGGTACCACAACACAGGAAATACTGGTTGGTAATCAATCCGAAATCAATGTAAGTCTAGTATCCGACTCAAAGTTGCTAACTGAAGTCGTAGTAACAGGTAGTGGGATTGAAACCAGCAAGGCTAAATTAGGTATTGCTGTCGAAAGCGTATCAGGAAAAAACTTACCACAAACTCCGACAGCTTCGATTGATCAGGCGCTGATTGGTAAAATTCCTGGCGCTCAAATTTCTTCGGTGAGTGGTAATCCCGGTGACCCCGTTAATATTCTGCTACGGGGTATCAACTCCGTTCAGGGAGGTACCAAGCCGCTGATCATGGTCGATGGAGTGCAGGTAGCCGCTACTGACATCAACTCACTCGACCTGAGCAATGTGGACCGGATTGAGGTGGCGCAGGGAGCGGCTTCCGCTTCGATTTATGGCGCCCAGGGAGCCAATGGGGTTATCCAGATTTTTACCAAAAAAGGAAAGAAAGGTCGAGTTTCGATCAACGCATCGACCAGCTATTCGACAAACGAATTTCTGAATACGGGCAATGTGCATAAGGCTGATTTGCACCCCTATTTAACCGATGGCAGTAACAATCTGGTTGACTCAAAAGGGAATATTTTGAAATATACAGATTATGGCTCGGTTTTAGGCCTATCTTATCAGTATGGTGGAGCTACCCGTTATGCTATTCAGGATATTCGCAACGTGGCAGATAAGCCATACAATGCCAACCTAAAATATTATGATCACTTCAAGCAGATCTTCCAGACAGGCACAACAACAAACAACGCCATCAATATTTCAGGAGCTTCGGAGAAAAGCGATTTTAACATATCGGTAGCCAATAACCACAACGTTACCCCGATTCTGAAAAATGGGTATATCGACCGTAGTAACCTGTCGGCTAATGTAGGTACTGAGTTATTTAAAGGGTTTACAATCCGCTCGACAACCCAACTCGTTTATACCAAGAATACACTGAAACCTGGCCTCGGTGCTGCCGGTGGGCGGTATTATGGATTGGGCAATTCGCTGGGAAATATTGGCCGGGTGTATGGCTTCCTGAATACCTCGCCTTTCTTTGATCTGACAGCCCGAATGGCTGATGGGAATTACCCCTATAAACAACTGGCGGACTTTGTCAGTATCAACGCCAACGATCCGTTCTATAACCTGCAATACACGGATGGGCTGGACAATAAAGTTGATGTGATTCAGAATTTCAGCGCCAACTACAAGGTGAATAAATTCGTGGAACTGGATGCTAAATACGGCATCAACTACCGTAACGAAAATGCTCGCTGGACCTATTATAACCAGTCGCAGAATGCGAGTGCAGTCTTTTTCGGAGGAGGTAACTTTGCCAGCAACTTCGCTCCCGATAATACGGGCGAAATCGACAACTACCAATACACCACTACGTTCCAGAATTTCCTGGCAACGGCTTATTTACGAACCGATTTCCAGAACGATTTTCACATCAATCTGCCTATTCAGACTAGTACACAGGTTTCGTTCGATTATCGGAAAAATAAATATACTGAGTTCGATACCTATGGGGTTGGTCTTGGGTTGGCTCCGCCTTATAATATTAAGTCTACGAACTCGCAGGCCGTCGATTTCGACTACGTTCGCCCGTTTGTGACTTATGGGTATCTGGTGAATCAGAAAATTGATTTTGGTGATTATGGTGGCGTAACGGCAGGTTTCCGAAGCGACTGGTCGTCGGCGTTTGGTGGTGGTTCTACGCCCTTTACCTTCCCGCACTTCGATGGTCATATAGCACCATTGTCGTTCTTTAAGAACAGTGGATTGTCCAGTGCATTGCCTTACTTTAAATTGCGGGCTGCGTATGGCGAAGCTGGTATTCAACCAGGAGCCTTTGATCGGTATCCGGTCCTCGACCAGCAGAATATAGGTACTGGTTCGGGTATTGCCTACTCTGTGCAGCCTACCAGCAATAATCCCAACCTACAGGTAGAAGTATCCAAAGAGTTTGAAGTAGGAACCGATTTCACCATTGGTGGCAATGCAAATCGGGCCTGGTTGAATTCGATTTCGGGCTCGTTTACCTACTGGAAGCGGAAAAGTGAAAATGTAATTTACACGGTTAGTGTACCGCCATCACTGGGATCGACAGGGCAGTTGACCAATGCCATCGATATGTCGTCGAACGGGGTACAATTCTCGTTGACATTCCCTATTTATAACTCGAAAGGGTTGAAATGGGATCTGACCACCAACTTCGGGCATCAGCTATCTAAGATCGACGCAATTTCGGGAGGGGCCGATATTATTCTGACCACCTCGGCCGGTAGTACTGCGTTGGTATTGACGCCTGGCCAGCCTATTGGGCAGGTATATGGCTACAAAGCGCTGACAAGTCTGGATTATTTGCGGCAGGACGGGAAAACCCGGTATATCCAGCCAGGCAATGAATCGCAGTATACCATTGTAGATGGACGTGTTGTGAATAAGACCACCTATCAGATGCAGTTTACTGATGAGACGTATCCTCTGATGAATCCGAACCCGAAGTTCAATATGTCGTTCATCAACGGAGTAAGCTTTAAGGATTTCCTGACCCTGAACTTCCAGTTTGATTGGGTAAATGGTAGCCACCTCTATAACCAAACCAAAGAATGGATGTATCGGGATGGAATCAGCGGTGATTTTACAAAACCCGTAACCATTGATGGCAAAACTGGAGCCTATACGGCCTACTGGTCCAGTGCGTATTACAATCTGTGGGGTAGCCTGCGTGGTGCAGGTAACAACGCTACGAAAGATTTCTTCGTAGAAGACGCTTCGTTTGTACGGTTGCGGAATATTTCGCTGGCTTTCGACCTGGCCAAAGTGGTTAAAATACCTGCTCTTAATAAGTGTCAGATTGTATTTACAGGTCGTAACATTCTGACGTTCACCAAGTACTCAGGCTATGATCCTGAGATCAGCTCAGGTTCGCCTAACTCTTCATTCGACAGAGGAGTCGATCACAGTACACTGCCGAATACGAAATCGTATCAGGTTGGGTTGAACATTGGATTCTAATTTTAATATTCCTTCGGACATGAAACTGATTACTAAAAATAAATTTCTTCTTTGTTTCGCAGCTGTGGTCCTGGGTACTACCGCCTGTAAAGATCAACTGGATGTGGGCAACCCGAATGCCCCTACCGTAGCAGCCAACGTCAATAACGAGTCAGGGATTATTTCATTGGCTCAGGGGGCTGTTTATATCAATGGGTTTGCCAATGGTGATGGCTGGTTGGGTGATAGCTATTTCTCGCTTCCGTGGGGATACCTGGAGTTGATGGCTGATATGGTTGGCGCCGATGCGTCGAATAACCAGATTACTACCATCGCTCAACCCGATTATATTATTCTGGACGACGGAACCAAACAAACCAATACGGCTCCGCAGGTTGGTATTATTCGTTCGTACAATACGCGTGCGGCAACCGGCAATGGTAACAATGCCATCTATTACCAATGGCTGAATATGTATGCGCTCAATAATGCCTGTAATCAGGTATTAGGACTGGTTGATGGTATCAAATTCTCAGGCGATGCCGCATCTCGGGCAAATACTATTAAGGCCTGGGCCTATTGGTGGAAAGGGTATGCCTACGCTTCTATTGGCTCAATGTATTACGCAGGGCTGATTCTGGATAAGGCTGGGTCGACCAATGGGAATTATGTTCTACACGATGCCATCATCAATCAGTCGAATACGTTCTTCAACCAGGCTGCTGCTACTCTGGGAACTATTACCAGTGCAAGTGATTATCAGACCGTATTGAAACAGTTGATTCCTACCATCAATCAGGTTGGGCATGGTGGCGTTCCTACGGTTGATATGTGGAAGCGGAGCATTAATACGATGCTGGCCCGGAATATACTGTTGAATAAGCTGGCTCCATTTGTGAATGGTAATCCGTCGGCCACCATTAGTAAGTCGAACATGACAGCCATGACCACAGCCGATTGGAACAGTGTTCTTACGCTGGTCACCAACGGGATCAAGAAAGACGATATCGTTTTTACAGGTCGTAGCTCTGATAAAAATACGTTCATTACGGCCACGGGAGGGACGGTAGCCGCGTTGACGACGGGGGTGAACAATAGCACCACATTTAAAATCAGTGAGCGCTTTATCCAGAACTTCAATGCGGGCGATAAGCGGTTCACTAACAACTTTAGCACAGTCAATACGTATAAAAACAATTACATTTATACGACTCGCTATAACATGGTTGATGGTGGGAGTGGCACTGCCGGGGTTTATGTATACGGCACCACAGCGGTCGGCGCTTACGAACTCTACATTGCGGGTAGTTATGAAGAAAATGCGCTGATGCTCGCTGAGGCTAATATGCGGTTAGGAAATATCGAAGCCGGCTTGGGTTATGTCGATGCGGTAAGAACGTATCAGGGCGCTGGGGTTGCTCCCGTAGCAGGTACAGGATTAACGCTGTCAAAAGCGCTTACTGAATTGACGAAAGAGCGTAGAACAGCCTTGTTTAGCCGAGGATTAGCGTACTATGATAGCCGTCGGTGGGGCTGGACCTACGACATTTCGGCAGGCGGTGGCAGCTACGGAAACACGGTTGTTACAACGGCTGGTGTTGTTAACAAGAACGTGACGATCAACTATAATTTTATGGACTACTGGGATGTGCCAGCTGATGAGTCGGTGTTAAATCCGTCGACATCAGGCGTTGCGACCAAAAATCCGAATTATTAGTCGCTAGTTCAGTCTAATATACAGTATTGAGGTTTTATGCAAAAAGCACCGATTGATCGGTGCTTTTTGCATGTATGGCATTTAAAAGTTAGTAGTTGAGCATATTTACTCAATAGGTGATTCTGTATTATATGAAAATTATTTTTTGGAATGAACCTCAGTTTTATAGTGCCTAAAAAACAAATTAAAGTTGCATGGTGGCTATTTAATAGACATTCAGCCTTGTTTTTGACCGCTTATGGAAAAAAGAAGAGGTTAATGCAACAATAAGTCATGCTATAACGTCTTTAAGTATTTTGTTTTGTTAATTATAACTATTTCAATATAGATAAATGGTAAGTGTAAAATCTTGATAGATATATTATTCTGAATATAATCAATATTTATTCGTTTTTATTAATTTTAATTCTGTTTATGGTATATTTATTGGAATAATATTTTTTATATAGGTCGTTTATGTCTAATAAAATTTTAGGTGTCTTATTGTTGTAATTTGTATTATTCCTTTTTGATGTTAGTTTTGTCGACAGTAAAAACTGTTTTCACCTAACATCTAACGTACATGAGTAAATTTCTATCCTTGAGTTTCCTTCTGGTATGCTCGCTCTGGTCCACTGTGTGGGCGCAGGACAGGCGTATTACGGGTAAGGTCACATCGGCTGAAGATAACTTACCCTTGCCAGGAGTTTCTGTTGTGGTAAAAGGAACGACAAAAGGGGCTACTACCGACGCAGGTGGTATGTATAGCCTCGATGTTCCTGGTAGCAAGGCTGCAACGCTCGTCTTTAGTTTTGTTGGCGTTACCACGCAGGAAATCGCTGTTGGTAACGAATCGGTTGTTGACGTTAAATTGGTATCAGACAATCGCCAGTTATCAGAAGTGGTTGTAACCGGGGTCGGTGTCGCAACCGACAAACGTAAACTAGGTATTTCGGTCGAATCGATTACCTCCAAGAATCTGCCACAAACGCCAACCGCTTCTATTGATCAGGCATTGGTTGGGAAGATTGCCGGGGCACAGATTTCGAGTGGGAATGGTACGCCCGGTGCACCTGTCAACATTGTATTGCGGGGTATCAACACCATCAACCGGGGAACGGCACCGATCCTGCTGATCGACGGGGTACAGGTCGATGCTACGAATTACGATTCGAACGGGAACATCAATAATAATCCGACAGCCCTATTGAGTAGTATCGATCCGAATACGATCGAACGGGTTGAGGTAGTGCAGGGTGCAGCAGCAGCTACGCTGTATGGGGCGCAGGGTGCCAACGGGGTTATTCAGGTATTTACCAAAAAAGGGAAATCGGGCAAACTGAACATCGACGTAAGTTCGGGTATTACCCGGAGTGAGTACCTGAATGTGGGTGGCGTTGCGAAAGCGCAGTACAATGGCTTCATCGTTGATGCCAGCAATAACGTGATCGGCACATCGGGTAAACCACTTGAATTCAATCCGAATACTTTGGTTTACAGCGAAAATGTGCAGTACAATCCACTCGATGTGAATAACAAAGCCGATAAACCTTATACGGCTAATTTGAAGTATCAGGACCATTATGCCTACTTCTTCCGGCCGTCAAATACATACAACAATAGCATTGCGCTGACAGGGGGCACCGATAAAGTCGATTTTGCTATATCTGCTTCGAACAATCAACAGGAGAGTAATGTCATCAACAACGGAAATTATCAGCGCAGTAATCTGATGTCGAATATTGGTCTTCAGTTGGCCAAAGGCTTGACATTCAGGACTACCACGCAACTCGTATACACCCGTAGTACGATCAAAACCAACGACCGATTGATCCTGTACGCGGTGAACAATGCCCGTCCATTTGCTGATTTTTCGGCCCTAGACCCCGATGGTAATCCGGGTATTTATTATGGCGATGCGGTAGGGGTGAACCACAATAACCCCAGTTTCTGGCAGAAGTATACCGACAATAAAGACAATAAAGTGGATGTGATTCAGAACTTCAACCTGAATTATGTTGTCAACAAGTTTCTGACGCTGGATGCAAAATATGGCATCAATTACTCCAAGCAGGAAATACGGACGACCTATGCCAACCAGACCAAAAATCGGAATGTTATTGCGTTGAACAATAACTATTACCAGAACTATTTTGGTACAGATCCTTCGGGTGAGATTGACAACAACAGCCTGACTACTACGTACCAGAACTTCCTGGCCAGCGCGTATATCAATACTGATTTCCAGAATGATTTTGGTTCGAAGCTCCCTATCAGAACATCTACGCAACTATCGTTTGATTACCGTAACCGGAACTTCAAGCAGTTTTACACCTACACACTGGGTCTACCAACCTATGATCCATTTACAGCCGCTCAATCAGCCGTATTCCGCGTTCCCGGTGTGAAAGCTGCATCGGCAGGACGGGCTGGTTTACCGGCTGGTGGTGATTATAGTGAGCCGTTTATTACCTATGGCTATGTCGTCAATCAGCGGATCGATTATGGCGATCTGGCGGGTATTTCGGGAGGCTTCCGTACTGACTATTCTTCCGCTTTCGGTAGCGGTTCCAAGCCGTTTACCTTCCCTCGTGGCGATGCGTATTTCCGCATTTCGGCGTTGAAATTCTGGGAAAACAGCCCGGTGGCGGGCTTCTTCCCTGAGTTGAAGCTACGGGCTGCTTACGGACAGGCTGGTATCCAGCCGAAGCCATTCGACCGCTATCTGGTATTGAATACTCAGACCTTAGGCTCATCGAACTCCTTTTATACGCCAGCCAGCCAACCAAACCCGGCTTTGGATGTAGAGGTTTCGTCTGAACTTGAGGTTGGCGCCGATTTGGCCCTGACCCCGTCGAAAACGTCAAACTGGCTGAGCAGCGTTCGATTGTCGGCTACCTACTGGAAACGTTCTACCGACAATGCTATTTTCGATGTGAGTGGAATTCCATCAGCGGGGATCAATTCAATCAAAGACAATGCATTCTCGCTGGGCTCCAATGGGTTTCAGGCTTCGTTGAATACGACTGTTCTGCGGACCAAAGATTTCACCTGGAACCTGACAACGAACTTTGGGCGGCAAACGTCGAAGATCACGGCTGTGAAGAACAACGCCGAAGTCGTCGTACTGTCGAGTGCCGGTAGCTCGAACTATGTGCTGAAGGCTGGCGAAAAGATTGGTCAATTGTATGGCTATGTAACGGTTCATTCGCTGGATCAGAAAGACCCGGATGGGAATTTGCTTATCCCGGCCGATCAGCAGTCGCAATACACTGTAGCCAGCAATGGGATTGTGGTGAGCAAGGCAACGAAACAGCCTTTCTTCTCGGCTAATAAGTACAGCTTTGGCGATCCGAACCCGAAGTTCAATATGTCGTTCATCAACGAGTTTACGTTCAAAAACTTCCTGACGTTCGGCTTCCAGTTCGACTGGGTAAATGGTAGCCATATCTATAACCAGACGAAGGAATGGATGTATCGCGATGGGATTCATGCCGACTACGCAAACCCCATTACGATTGACGGAAATACGGGGGCCTGGACAGCTTTCTACCGGGGTGTGTATGCCCAGCGTCAGGCCAATGGCACGAAAGATTATTTCTATGAAGACGCTTCGTTCGTGCGGCTGCGCAACGTACAGGTTGGATTTGACCTGAGCAAAGTGGTGAATGTTCCCCTACTGCGCCGGGCTCAGTTGGTGCTGTCGGGCCGTAACCTGTTGACCTTCACCAAGTACACGGGCTTCGATCCTGAAATCAGTTCGGGTACAGGTAGTTCGGCCTGGGATCGTGGTACCGACCACAACACTATGCCAAACCTACGTTCGTATCAGGCTACGCTTAACATCGGGCTTTAATTTCAACCTTCAAGAACTTATCAATGAAAAAGATACATATTCTAGTGGCTGCACTGGTGCTGAGCTTTGCGACTTCCTGTAAAGATCAGTTGGACGTAAAAAACCCGAACCAGCCGACCGTAAGCAGTGCCAATACCGAATCGGGGATCATTAACTTCGCCCAGGGAGCTGCTTACATAAATGGATTTAAGGAAATCAAAACAGACCTGTATGATGGGGTTCCGGGTTACTTCTGGTCGGGGGCAATGGGCTTTCATGACCTCATGGGCGACATCATCGGCGAGGAAGCGGCTAACCAGTTTGGAAATCAGATTGGCGCACCCGATTATGTCATTCTGGACGATGGCTCTAAAGTTGTCAATCCGAATGCGCCAAGCACACAATGGGCTTTGATTCGGCAGGTTAACGTCAATTCCAACCAGGGGTCAAATCCGCTGTTTCATGAGTGGTGGTATATGTATTCGCTCAATAGCCAGATGAATAAAGTGCTGGCGCTGGCGGATCAGGTATCATTTACGGGCGATGCTAAAGCTAAAAAAGCGACCATTCAGGCCTGGGCCTACTGGTGGAAAGGCTTTGCGTATTCACACATCGGGTCGATTTACTATGCCGGTATCATCAACAACGATGCGACCGGGACTAATAATAATTATGTGACCAAGGAAAAGCTGATTGAAGAGGCCAACGCCAACCTCGATAAGGCGGCTTCGCTATTGCCAGCCGCTTCTACGGATTATACAGCTATCATGTCGCAGTTGATTCCGCCATTCAATCAGGTGGGTAAAGGGGGCGTACTTACACCTGATATGTGGAAGCGGAATATCAACACGCTGAAAGCCCGTAATCTGCTGGTGAACACAACGGTAAAAACCATGACTGCCGCTCAGTGGGGCCAAATCCTGACGTTGGCAACGGATGGTATCACCGCTACGGATAATGTATTCACAGGCCGTTCGAACCAGAATGGGGATTTCCTGTCGCCAACAGCCGGGACTGTTGCCGCTAAAGCAACGGGCGATCCGTCGGGGGGAGCTACGTATAAGATTTCGGAACGACTGATTCAGGATTTCAAAACGGGCGACCAGCGATTGGTAAACAACTTTACCCAACGCGCTACCCCCTGGATTGGCGAAAGCAGCCGGGGAAATGCCTTCAATACACGTTGGGCACTGCTGGATGGAGGTAAAAAACTGGCGGGTGTATCAACGTTAAGTGATCGTACACCGGGCGCTACGGAACTATATCTGGCAGGCAGTTACGAAGAAAACGAACTGATGAAAGCTGAAGCCCTGATCAATACCAGCAAAATCGAAGACGGCTTAAAATCAATCGACGCCGTTCGGAAGTATCAGGGCGCTGGATTGGCGGCTGTAGCGGGTACAGGACTCACACTCGATCAGGCAAAAGAAGAACTTCGCCGTGAGCGTCGGGTGGGGTTGGCGTTCCGGAACCTGTCTTTCTACGATGCCCGTCGGTGGGGCGTTATCGACGATGTAGCACAGGGCGGTGGTCGAAAAGGAGCCGTTGTTGTGGATAAAGCCGGGAAGGTAAGTACCAACGCCACGATCAACTACAACTTCCTGGACTATTGGGATGTGCCCGATAATGAGTTGAAGTACAATCCGGCCGCATCGGGTAGTGCGCCTACCTCGAACCCCAAAAAGTAAATTAGGTCAGTTGCCATACTTTGTAAGGCTCTACGTCGTTGATGTAGAGCCTTATTTCTTTCCGCCGTTCGAGTATCTGATTAAACTTCTATGAAATTGCATCGGATGGCTGTATATTGACGTATAGGAAATGAGCCTATGAAAAAAGAAGTATAAGCAATGAATTAAAAACGAAAACAAGGCTGTAGGCTACGCTGTCAGTAGATTTATACGATGCCGATAATTTTTTCGTTTAAAAAATTGTAGCTTGAAGCGCTCATTAGTAAATCGTTTTTCAGATTTAGCGTGTAAACCCCCAAAAGCATTTACTTGGTATAACCTATACATGAGAAATTTTTATCGTGTTATTAGCTGGTCAGCTTTGCTGATCATGCTGCCGGGCTATCTGCTGGCCCAGGCTCAGCGTATAACAGGGAGAGTAACTTCAGCACAGGATGGTCAAACGTTGCCCGGTGTGAATGTGGTGGTCAAGGGAACCACCACGGGGACTACAACCGATGCCAACGGGAATTATAGCCTTACGATTCCCGGCCCTAATGCGGTTCTGGTGCTGACGTCCATTGGTTTAAACTCACAGGAAGTCCCGGTAAATAACCGAACGGTTGTCAACATTGTCATGCAGGAGTCCATCAACGAGCTTACTCAGGTCGTTGTAACCGGCTATAATACCACGCAGCGTAAGGACATTACAGGCTCCATTGCATCGATCACATCCGATAAGTTTAAAGATATTCCGATCAATAGCCTTGACCAGGCATTACAGGGCCAGGCAGCCGGGGTGCTGGTTACGCAGTCGTCCGGCACACCGGGTGGCGGACTTTCGGTTCGGGTTCGGGGCAACACCTCCATCTCAGCCTCTAACCGTCCCCTATATATTGTCGATGGTGTACAGATTCAGGCAGGGGCTTTAACAACGGGCTATGGTGGCCAGAACGACAATGCCCTGGCGCTGCTTAACCCGAATGACATTGAATCCTTTCAGATTCTGAAAGATGCTTCGGCTAAAGCTATTTATGGTTCCCGAGCAGCCAATGGTGTTGTGCTGATCACGACAAAACGGGGAAAGGCGAATCAGAAAACAACGATTACAGCGGATGCGCAGCGGGGCTTTACCGAAATCATCAAGCGGCCTAATCTGCTGAATTCATCCCAGTTGCTGGATTTACAACGAGAAGCCGTGATCAATGCGGGGCAGGACCCCGACAAGTTGGGTTTGATTAAAGGGGTGACGGACGGGATCAATACCAACTGGCTGGATATGGTGTTGCGGAAAGGGATCTATCAGCAATACCAGGTGTCGGCGCAGGGCGGTAACGAACGCACCCGCTTTTATCTGAGCGGTAACTATCGCGATGAAGAAGGGGTGCTGATCAATAACCGATTCTCCCGGATGAGCGGT
>NZ_MKUD01000001.1:125556-366423 GCF_001898575.1 Spirosoma sp. 48-14 | reverse complement strand
ACCGATAAACTATCCTTTGGCAGTAATATCACTGTAGCGCGAGCCGTAAACAACCGGGTGGCTGGCGATAACTTTCTGGATGGTGTGTACTCGGGCGCAACCCGGAGCCTGCCCTATTATTCGCCCTACAACGAACAGGGGCAACTGTATGCGCCAGGTGATCCCAATTATCCGGACTTCCCAAACTTCAATCCGGTTGGTGAAGCCCTTTTACCTCGCCAGCAGGTACTGACAACCAAAATGCTGGGTGGTGTATACGTAGCGTATCAATTTCTGCAGAACCTACGTTTTCAATCGAAAGCCAGTATCGATTACAACAGCATTATAGAGAACCTGTATTTTCCCCGATCGACGGCTACCGGAGGGTACAGTGCCAGTTTGGGGCAGCAAGGGTATGGCGAATATAATACGAGTTTAGCGGCAACGTTTACAAGCTCTAACACACTGTCGTACAATACACTGATCAATGAAAAACATCGGATTAGCGCACTGGGTGGTATCGAAATCATTAAACGGACCAACCGGGCCGGTTCGGTGAATGGTGAATATTTCCCAAGCGACGATTTTACGTACATCTCATCGGCCGGGGTGGTCAATCAGGGGAGCTCTTCATTGGTTAACAGCGGTTTATTCTCAGGCTTAGGCGAAGTTAAATACGATTACAAAGACAAGTATCTGGTATCTGTAACGGGTCGATACGATGGGTCGTCACGGTTTGGCCCCAACCGGAAATTCGGTTTTTTCCCATCAGGGTCGCTGGGCTGGCGTATCTCCGAGGAATCATTCATGGAACAATTTAGCTTCCTGAGTGACCTAAAACTGAGAGGGAGTTATGGATTTACGGGGAACGAACAGATTGGTAACTTCCTCTATCTGGGAACCTGGGCAGCTACTACGTACAGTGGTTCGTCCGGGCTTGGACCAGCCGGACTTGCCAACCCCAATCTGCAATGGGAACGTACACGAGAGGCTAATGTTGGTTTGGATGCGTCGTTCTTCAATGGGCGCTTAACTGTTACGTTTGATGCCTACAGCAACCTCACGGATAAACTCTTGTTCAGTCAGCCAATTCCGTTGACTTCAGGCTTTGGTTCGGTGCAGGGGAACATTGGTAAAATAAGCAACAAGGGGCTGGAGCTGACCATCAGCACGGTTAATATTGATAAGAAAGGCCTCCGCTGGAATACAGATCTGAATATTTCGACTAACCAGAATAAAGTAGTTGAGTTAGCCACAGACGAACCTTTGTTCGCTGGCTATCAGGGCAACGGCGTTGCGGCTACCAACGTCGTATTGCCAGGGCAACCGCTCGGCACATTCTGGGGACTGAAATTCTTAGGCGTTGATGCGGGTACGGGTGATGCTATTTACCAGGATAAGAATGGGGATGGCCGAATCACTCCCGACGATGGGCAGGTAATTGGCAATGCACAGCCGAAGTTTTTTGGTGGCCTGACCAACCGGCTTTCGTATAAAGGATTCGACCTGAGTGTTTTCTTCCAGTTTTCCTATGGCAATCATGTATTGAATATGACCAAACAAACATCGGTCAATACAGGCTCGTCACTTGCCTTCAACCAGAGTGTCGATGCATTGAAGCGGTGGCAGAAAGAAGGAGATATTACGAGCGTTCCACGCTATGTGTACGAGAACACCTATAACAATTATCTCAGCAGCCGTTTTCTGGAAGATGGTTCTTACCTGCGTCTGAAAAATGTGACGATCGGCTATAACCTGCCTAAAAAATGGGTTGGTTATGTAAAATTATCGGGCGTTCGGGTTTTTGCTTCGGCCACCAACATCTGGACGTACACAAAATATTCAGGATCAGATCCGGAACTAAGTACGCTGGATGGATCGACAACCGCCCAGGGTATCGACTTAAATACGCTTCCGCAGGTTAAAAACATATCAGGTGGCGTAACAGTGACGTTTTAAGCACTGCTCATTTATTATTTCAGGCAAGCACACGTTCTCAATGAAGTCTTACATAACTTGTTTCATACTGACAATTGTTCTGCTGAGTTCCTGCCAGGATGTGCTGGAACCCACACCGTACGATTTGCAGATCGATGAATTAACCCTGAAGCGGGCCGCCGATGTGCCACTGGTGCGGATTGGTTTATATAGTTCGTTCCGGGCAATGACTTCCTCGATTGTCATTGCGGGTGACTTCACGGCCGATCATATCAAGCATAACGGCACATTCGCTTCCTATCAGGAATTTGGTACGAAGCAGATTACAGCTACCAACTCCGATGTCACTACATTTTGGGGCGCTATTTATGGGTGCGTGTATGTCGCCAATTTTATTCTGGAACGGCTGCCTACTGTGACGGGCGTTACGACTGATGCCCGAAAACAGTTGACTGCCGAAGCCAAGTTTCTGCGGGGGCTGGCGAATTTTTACGGTGTCTATACCTTTGGTGATATTCCACTAGTAACGACGACCGACCAGACAACGAACCGAAACATCAGCCGGACGGCTAAAGCTACGGTTCTGGCAGCGGTTTTGGCCGATTATCAGGCTGCCCTGGCCGATTTACCCGACGACTCATCGACTGGCGTGGCTTATCTGTCGAAGCGGGTAGTACAGGCTGCCCTGGCCCGATTTTATCTGTATCAGAAAAACTATGCCCAGGCAGAAAACTATGCGTCGCTGGTGATCAACTCGGGTAAGTTTTCGCTGGTGCCCGATTACAATACCATCGTTAAGCAGAACTTTACGGCTGAATCCATCTTTGAAGTGGGGTATACGCAAAATGATGATCCAGCTACCCTAAATACCTTATTTGTTTCTCGTCGGGAAGTGATTCCGTCGGATCAGGTCGTGATCAGCCTCAACTCACTGGAATCAGGCACCCGCGTGGCAACGATTTCCTTCGATGTGACAAAACAGCAAGGAAACGACAATGGCTGGACGGTTCGTAAATATGGCACAGCTGTTGAGAACAATGCCAACATTGTGGTGTTCCGCTTAGCTGAAATGTGCCTGATTCGGGCCGAAGCACGCGCGCAGCAGAATAAACTGACTGGTACGACAGGGGCGGTAGCTGACCTGAATTTATTGCGAACACGGGCCAAAAGCACCGCTGTAACAGCTACTGCACAAGCCGATATCCTGCTGGCGGTAGAGCGGGAGCGTCAGTATGAACTGGCATTCGAAGGGCACCGCTGGTACGATCTGGTGCGGACGGGACGGGCACAGGCTGTGATGTCGGCTTTCTCGCCCAACTGGAATAGTCGATATGAATTATGGCCTATACCACAATCGGAAATTTTACGTAACCCCGGCCTACAGGGAGCCCAGAATCCAGGGTATTAATCATTAACGAATCGAAACGTCATGATAACCAATAAACTACGTGGGTTGTTCGGAGTCGTACTCGTGCTGACGCTGGGCGTATTCGCCTGCGAAACAAGCGATATTGACCGTATTTTCGAAGGACCCTACTATGTTCGTTTTACAAAGGATAGCTTGACTTATAAGGAAAGCTATAGCCAGCCGATTAACATAGAGGTACATAATGCCGGGCCGCAACTGGACCAGGCCATTACCATCAACTATACGGTTGGCGGAACGGCACGCGAGGGGAAAGAGTACTATTTTTCCAGTAAGAAAGGCACCGTAACTATCCCGGCTAAGTCGAGCAAGGCCAATATTGTGTTGCAACTGATTAACAACGCCAACAACATCCTGGAGTCATCGACCGTAACGTTTACCATAACCAGCGTACAGCCTAGTTCATTGCAGGTGGGTTTTGGCAGTGGCGAAAACGTTATTGGTAAGCAGTTTACCCTGATTATTCAGGACGATTGCCTGCTGGGCGGGTCTTATACAGGAACACAGGTATTTAATACACAAACCGGACCGCAAACGGCCACTATATCGAACGTACAGATCACCAGTACCGACTGTAAAAACTATGTATTGAGCAACTGGAATATTGGTCTCCTTAGCTTTGATGCGATCAAGCCAACGCTCACTTTTATCGACAATGGGGATAACTCACTCACCGTACCGACTCAAAACAATGCTGAATTAGGATCAACAGACACGATTAAGGGTACAGGAGCCTGGAATCCCAAGAATAGGGTGATTACCCTAAGCCTTCAGTTTACTATTAAACAAAGTACAGGTAAAGATACGACACTGAATTACGTACAAACCTATACGCCCCAGTGAGGGACTGTTACAGAACTATTTACAGACTAGTTGACAAGCTTTACCTATGCGACAGTTTATACGCGTCTTATTGATCCCAGGATTTATCGGCTGGATACTGGGAGGCTGCTCGGAAAAGATAGAACCCAAACCTCCGACGTACTCACAACTGCTGACAGGCACCGACAAGAAAACCTGGAAGATGGTCTCTTTTCAGGTGATCGACGCGGGAAATGCATCGGGCGTGATCCCCGTGACACAAAGCAATATAGCGCCTTGTATTTACGATGATTACCTGACCTTTTATGCCAATGCGGAACGAAAGTTTGAGGCTAGTGAAGGGCCTACAAAATGCAGTGCCTCTGATCCCGATATTTATGTGACAGATAAATGGACATTGATCAATGCCAATGCAACCCTGGAATTCTACATTCCCATATTGAACGGTATATACCCCTGGGTGATTAAAAACCTGACCAGTACATCAATGACGGTTCAGTATTACTTCCAGGACATTGATGCCAGTTACCAGTTTACGTTTACCCCTGTTACGACCAAATAGGCATATGTTTCGATTCATACTTAGCCTAACCTTACTAGGTTTATTGACAACCAGCTTACGCGCTCAGGCTCCTGAGAAATGCGGAACGATGTATCTGGATAGTGTGCGTCGGGCCAAAAATCCGCAATTGGGTTCACTTGCCGATTTTGAGCGGGAGTTGCAGTTGAAAATGATTGCGCTCAAAAAGCAAATGGCTAATAACCGGACGGCAGCCGCTACGGTCATTACGATTCCGGTTATCGTTCACGTAGTACACAATGGAGAAACGGTCGGGTCGGGGCGAAACATAAGTCAGGCACAGGTGCAATCGCAACTGGCCGTATTGAATGAAGATTATCGACGGAAAGCCGGTACCCGTGGGTTTAATGACAATCCGGTGGGGGCCGATATTGAAATCGAGTTTTGTCTGGCTGCGGTGAATCCGCAGGGGCAAACGATGGCCGAGCCGGGTATCGATCGGTACAACGGCAATCGAACCACCTGGGATCAGGCCAGTATCGAAGGGGTACTGAAACCCAGTACCTACTGGAACCCCGATAAATACTACAACATCTGGGTACTCGACCTGAACGAGCCTTCTGTAAACGGGCAATTATTGGGGTATGCACAGTTTCCCAGCCAGTCGAACCTGCCGGGTATCCCTACCAACTCCCCTGCCAGTACGGATGGGGTCGTCATTTATTATAAAGCGTTCGGAAGTGCCGATAAAGGAACATTCCCCGTACTTCAGGCTCCCTATAACCTGGGTCGTACCCTGACGCATGAAACGGGCCACTTCCTGGGTTTGCGGCACATTTGGGGCGATGCCGTTTGTGGCGACGATTTTTGCGCCGATACACCTCCTCAAGCGTCGGCTAGTAATGGCTGCCAGGTGGGGCGGGTAAGCTGCGGATCGACAAACATGGTGCAGAACTATATGGACTACTCCAACGATGCCTGCTCCAATATATTCACCCAGAACCAGAAAGACCGGATTCGGGCAGTTATGGCACTTAGCCCCCGGCGGTTAACATTGCTATCGTCTAACGTATGTGGTACACAGGTGGCCGCCCGGCCCATTCCGAATTTCCGGGTCGATAATCAGCAGGTTTTGCTGGGAGGACAGCTTAAGTTTACCGACCTATCGGATAATTTTCCGACCTCGTGGTCATGGACTTTTGAAGGCGGGACCCCGTCAACATCTACGGAGCAAAACCCGACGGTTACTTATAACCAGCCGGGTAAGTTTAAGGTAACGCTGGTCACTACAAATGCGGTTGGTCAGTCGGACCCGCTGGTGCGCACCGAATACATCGAAGTACTGAATGCGGGTCTTTGTGCGGATATCACCAACTTTAATGGTACGGCAACCATACTGCGGGAAACAGGTGGAACAGGCTATGTAGCCGGGCAGAATAGCCACAAGAGTCAGGCCGTTTCGGAGTTCTTTGCCAATAAGCTGGCCTATAATAACCTGTCGGGAGCTACGCTTAAATTCGGCGTTGCTAAAGCCGCCAAAGGAGCCGCGACGGAATCGGTTGTAACCGTAACGGTCTGGAATGGCCGTGGATTCCAGGGTGGGCCGGGTGCTATTCTGGGACAGAAAGATGTTCCTTTGCGGGATATTCTGAACGACGTAGCCAATAACCGTGCTACCTCTGTAACCTTTGATAAGAGCCTTCCGTTGAGTGGCTTACCATTTCATATCGGTATTTTGCTCCCCTACGCATCGGGTGATACCGTTGCCTTAGTGACGACCAAAAATGGTGAGTCGCTGGCCGCAACATCGTGGCGGCTTAGCCAGCAGGGCAACTGGATTCGGTATGCCGATAGCCTGGGTTTGAACGTGTCGCATAATATTGCCGGTCGGGTTGGGCAGAAACCCTCAGTACAGGTAGCCGCTTCGGCTGTTTTTATTAACCCCGGTCAGACCGTTACGCTGAATGCGCGTGGGGCAAGTATATTCACCTGGAGTGGCCCAGGCCTCAACACAACACTGGGGGCGCAGGTAGTGGCTAGCCCTACCCAAACCACGTCCTATACGGTTACGGGTTCGGGACTGGATTTGTGTAGCACAAGCGCCGTCGTGACCGTCAATGTCCGGGCGGGTACCGTTACCTCGACAACCCCGCTTGCCGAACAGGCCCTACAGATTACGCCCAACCCCAGCGACGGCCAGATGATGGTATCATTCAGCAGCCCGCTGCGAGGAGCTTTGACACTGGGCGTCCGAAACATAAATGGAGCCGAACTGAGCCGTCAGAACTACCAGAAAACCACCGATGTCTTCCAGCAGGAACTTGATATAAGAAACACACCGGGAGGGGTCTACTTTGTTGAAATCAGGATGGGCGATGAGGTATTCCGAAAACGAATTTTGAAGCAGTAAAACCAAACAGGGCCGGGTCACGCGATTCGGCTCTGTTTGGTTTTACTGAAGAGTAAATAGGTTGTACAAATCAGCTTGTTTAGAAACGTATAAATTACTCGACCGCTTACATAGAAAATTACTCGTTAAATGTCTGCTTTTGCTTATTTACAATCTATCAGGCGTTGAACTACTGATTGAATCTCAACAAAACAAGGACGGGCATGAACGTGGTGAGGCTTCTCTTTTCGCTCGCATGGATGCTGGTGGCCACTAAAGTCGGG
Source organism: Spirosoma sp. 48-14 (assembly GCF_001898575.1). Lineage (GTDB taxonomy): Bacteria > Bacteroidota > Bacteroidia > Cytophagales > Spirosomataceae > Spirosoma. Next base: position 359,065 of record NZ_MKUD01000001.1, on the reverse strand, counting down.
GCGCAAAGTCCGGTGAATGGTTCTGGTAATCTGGTATCTGGTGGTCGAACGCGGACGTTTTCCTATCATCTTCCTACAGCTTTTCCGAAGGATAATCTGCCGCTTGTGATTGCCTTTCATGGCGATGGTGGTACAGGCGCTGGCTTTCAGTCGTATGCTGGGCTGGATGCCGTAGCCAATACCCAGAATTTCCTGGTAGTCTACCCAGATGCCGTGACGGTGGGAGGGGGTATTCAATTCAACAAATATGCCGATACGGCTCCTGGTTTCGGATCGGCAGGAGATGCCAATGGCCCCAGCCCGGCGGACCCGAATGCGCCGGATGATGTACGATTTACCTCTGATCTAATTGATTACTTTGCTCAAACCTATCGCATCAATCGCAATCGGGTGTACGTAACGGGGCATTCGGGGGGTGGGTATATGTGCTATTTCCTCAGTATGGCACTGGCGAATAAGATCGCGGCTTTCGCTCCGGTAGCTGCCAGTTTGTGGGTTAATAACAGCTATTCAAACACGTATTTTTCGGCAGGTACGTATACGCCCGTTCCTATACTGCATATCCATAGCGCAGGCGACCCAACCGTAACGCCCCCGATTGTACCCTATCCCAAAACACCAGCCTATGCCTGGCCGCTATCGAACTATGCCGGGATGAACTGCAACAACTGGAGTTCGTACACGACTACCGCTTTTAACCCTACTGTCGATTCACTGACGTTTTGTGGATCAGGCAAAAAAGTGGTTTTATTGATGACCAAAGATGCCACACACGGCTGGAGTACGCAGTTCAACGTTGCTCAAACGATCTGGAACTTTGTCAAAAGCTATCAGCTGAGCAGTTTCCCGGAAGTCGATAACCACATCAAGGTCGATCAGTTTGGGTATTTGCCACTGGCTAAAAAAGTGGCTGTTGTCAGCAATCCGCAAACAGGCTATAATTCAGGCGAACCGTTCACGCCATCAGCCACATATCAGATTCGGAACGCGGTAAACGATGCGGTTGTGTTTACAGGAACGCCTACGTCGTGGAGTGCGGGCGCTACCCATACGCAGTCGGGTGATAAGGTCTGGTGGTTCGATTTTTCGGCCTTACAGATTCCCGGAACCTATTATGTGTATGATGTAGGGCAAAACAAGCGATCGTATGCATTCGATATTGGCAATACCGTTTATCAGACTGTTCTGAAGCAGGCGACGCGTGTCTTTTTTTACCAACGAAGCGGCTTTGCCAAACAAACCCCTTATGCACAAAGTCCGTGGACCGATGGTGCGGCTTTTCTGGGAACGCAGCAGGATGCCGACTGTCGGCTGGTGAGTAATACGTCGGTAACTACGTCGAAAGATGTACGGGGTGGGTGGTTCGATGCGGGCGATTATAACAAGTATGTTCCGTTTACCTACGGCACACTGGTGGATATGTTGCTGGCCTATCAGGAAAACCCGACGGTCTGGACCGACGATTTTAACCTGCCAGAATCCGGAAATGGAGTACCGGATTTGCTTGACGAGGTGAAATGGGAACTCGACTGGCTCCTGCGGATGCAGCAGGCCGATGGGTCTTTACTACATAAAGTATCGGTTATCGATTTTAGTGCTACCTCGCCCCCCAGTGCCGATACCCATGCTCGTCGGTATGGAGCTGCCAGCACCGATGCCACGGCTACCGGAGCGGCTGTTTTTGCACTGGCTGCCATCCAGTTTAAATCGCTGAGTAGTCCGACCCTGCAAAGCTATGGAAGTACGCTTCAGACGGCGGCTATCAATGCGTTCAATTGGGCCAATAGTAACCCATCTGTCCTGTTCAATAATGCTGGTTTCCAGAGTGTAGCGGCCACTTATGCCGACAATGACCGACTGGCCAGGCGTGTAGCGGCAGCGGCTTTCCTGTACGTTCTGACCGGCGACAATACCTACAAGACATTCTTTGATGCAAACTACAGTCAGGTGCATTTGATGCAATGGAGTTTTGCCTATCCGTTTGAGGCCACCTACCAGGATGCGTTGCTCTACTACACTCGCGCTGCCGGAGCCACAACCAGTGTTAAAAATGCCATTTTATCGACCTATTCCGGGAGTTTGAAAACAGGTAATTCGGACAACCTGCCTTCGTATCTGAATCAATCGGATGCGTACCGGGCCTTCCTGAAAAATGACAATTATACCTGGGGCAGCAACGAAACCAAGTCGCATCAGGGGAATATGTTCTTCACCATGAACGTCTACAATCAGGATGTGGGCAATAAGACCAATTATCGGGATGCGGGCATGGGATTCATTCATTATCTGCATGGCGTCAATCCGACGGCTTACTGTTACCTGACCAATATGGGCGCCTATGGTGGCGAATTTTCGGCTCCGACTATGTACCATTCGTGGTTTGGCGACGGAACTGTTTTCGACCTGAATCCGCCACCGGGTTATCTGATGGGTGGTGCTAATCCAACCTACGCGCCCGATGCTGCGTATTCAGGGCCTGTAATCAGTCCGCCACAGAACCAGCCGATTCAGAAATCCTATAAAGCCTGGAATACAAGTTATCCTGAAAATTCCTGGCAACTTAACGAACCGGCTATTTATTCGCAGGGGGCCTATATCCGGTTGCTGTCGCAGGCTAGTTGCTACACCGATCGAGTAACCAGTGTAAGATCAGGTAATTGGAATGATCCCGCTACCTGGGCTTGCGGTCGTATTCCGTCGCTCACTGATCAGGCATTTGTCCAGCCGGGCCACGTTGTGACCATCGACGCGACTGTACAGGCTAAAGGGCTTGACCTGAAAGGTAAAGTCAATTACATAAATGGCGGTAAACTGACTATCGGTAACTAGACAGGTAAAATACGGCGATTGCTAGTATTCGATAGCACTATATTGCTTTATAAGGAGGAGACGGTCTAAAAAGGTATTTTTAAAATAGACCCGTTTAGCCTACACCACTATGAAGTCGCTTTACTATTGGATAATTTGCTTACAACTGCTTGGGGTTTCGGCGTTTGGGCAAACCTTTACCTCATCGAATCTGCCCATTATCATCATTAATACAGGCAGCAAAACCATTGTCGATGACCCGAAAATTGTAGCCGATCTGGCGATTATCGATAATGGTTCGGGCAAACGCAACACCTTGACGGATACGCCTACGTTTACTAGTAAAATTGGTATCGAACTACGGGGCTCATCGTCGCAAAGTTTTCCTAAAAAACCGTATGGATTTGAATTACGGGATGCGTCGGGCGAAAATTCCGTCAATGCATCGATTCTGGGTATGCCTTCCGAATCAGATTGGGTGCTCAATGCCATGTATAACGACAAATCATTAATTCGGGAGCCGCTTACCTACGATCTTAATCGACAGTTAAGTGCTTATTATACACCTCGTTTTCGCTTGTGCGAAGTGGTATTGAATGGGAGCTACAATGGTGTGTATATGCTGATGGAAAAGATCAAACGAAATAAAAATCGGGTAAATATCACCAGCATTAAAACCTCCGATAACACAGGCGATGCGGTAACGGGTGGATATATTTTCAAAATTGATAAATACACAGGTTCCGATTCGCGCGACTGGGATTCTCCCTTCAAAACCAATGGCATTGCTATTCCTATTCAGATTGATAAACCCAAAATCGATGAGGTGACCGAACAGCAATACCAGTATGCCAAACAGTTTGTAACCGATTTTGAGAACACGCTGGCTGGCGCTAAATACCAGGATTCGGCAGTCGGGTATCGAAAATATATTCATGATGATTCCTTTGTCGACTATATGATTATGACCGAAGTGGCGCATAATCTGGATGGGTATCGGCTGAGTGCTTTTTTCTATAAAGATCGCGATTCGAAAGATGGACGAATGGTGATGGGACCGATCTGGGACTTTAATCTGGCCTATGGCAATGCCAATTACTGCAATGGGAATTCGTATCAGGGCTGGTCGTACACCTACGATAAAATCTGTGGAGACGATCCCTATCAGGTTCCATTCTGGTGGTATAGACTGGTGAGCGATCCTCGCTTTTCGAAGGCTGTACGGGCCAAATACCAGGCGCTTCGAAAAGGGTTGCTCAAAACTGAGCGTGTTCAGGCCTATGTCGATTCAGTGGCCAATGTACTGGCCGAACCGCAGAGTCGTAACTTTCAGCGCTGGCCTATTCTGGGCGTTTATGTCTGGCCCAATAGCTTTGTCGGCAAAACCTATCAGGAAGAAATCAACTTTCTGAAAACCTGGGTTAAAAACCGCCTGGAGTGGATGGATAACGCCATTCTGACAATGGATGTACAGGTGCTGGGCGTAGAGCCAACACCTGGGTTTGAGGTGATCGTTCAGCCCAATCCGTCAGCGAGCGATATTACTGTTCGCTACCGATTGCAAAAGCGGACTAGTGTTTTATTAACGATAACCGATGCCAGCGGACGAATTGTACAGCAATTTACCCGGCCGGATCAATCAATGGGGGAACATCAGGAAACGTTGCCAACCCATTCGCTGCCTTCGTCACCGGGCGAATACATTCTCCGGTTAACGGCTGATGGTCAGTATGGTAGCCAGAAAATAGTACGCTTCTGATTCCCTTGCAACGGAATACAGTTGATAAATCCAATAACTTTCGTCGGGTTCTGTAGTTATATCGGAGAATTAAATACTCAACAAAACGATGGAAACGCAGCAACGATTGGATGGGAAGAAGGTAGCGATTTTGCTGACCGATGGATTTGAACAGGTCGAAATGACGGAGCCCCGCAAAGCCTTACAGGATGCTGGAGCCACCACGCACCTGATTGCTCCGAAAGGAGGTGATGTAAAAGGTTGGGAACACACAGATTGGGGCGATACGTTTCCGGTTGATTTGCCTTTGGCGGGTGCCGATCCAGCTCAGTATGATGCCCTACTGCTACCGGGGGGCGTCATGAACCCAGATACCCTGCGGATGGAGCCAAAGGCTATTCAGTTTATCCGCCACTTTTTCGAAAACCAAAAGCCAGTAGCGGCTATCTGCCATGCCCCTATTATGCTCATTGAAGCAGGAGTTGTTAACGGTCGAAAACTTACGTCCTATCCGTCGATTCAAACCGATCTGAAAAATGCCGGAGCCAACTGGGTCGATCAGGAAGTAGTAACTGACCAGGGCCTGGTAACGAGTCGGAAACCAGATGATATTCCGGCCTTCAATCGAAAAATGATTGAGGAGATTCGAGAAGGCAAACACGCCCGGCAACATGCGTGATAAGTGATTAATTTGTAGGCGATTAATAAGGTCGATTCTCAAAATCGGCCTTATTTTTTTAATGTCTGTTTCTGGATTTTCCAGCTTTAAGAAACCACGCCAGGCGAATACACAATACATTGCTATTGGTAAAAGAAAGGCCAATCAGGGAATATTTTCGGAATACCGGATTCGATAAGGATCAGGTTTTGCGGTGAGCAAAATCGGTGTTTTCTGTATCAACGACCGTTTGATAGCTATTTATCAGATATATATCGTTAAATAGCTATCTAGTAGATTATCGTTGATCAGGCTATACACCCATGTTTTATCAGAAATATTTTCCGGCTCCTCATCTGGCTCCTTTTGTGGAATGTTATTATATCTGGGAAAATAAGCCTGATGCAACGACCTGGGCGTTACCCACAAGTAAGCCTGCTGTTATAGAATCGCCACCGACCGGATTTGGCTCGATTGTCTTTAACCTGGGAGCTCCTTATTCGGTAGGTACTACGCAACGAAATTCGATTCGGGTAGTTCCTACGGCATTTATGACCGGGCAGGCAACTCATCAATACCGACTCTATTTGCCCGACCACATCCACATGCTTGGGATTGTTTTCCGCCCGGCAGGAATAGGAAGCCTGTTTGGTTTACCGATGGTTGAGCTGACCGATGAACGCATTGCGCTCACTGACGTGCTGGAGCAATCGGTTCATTACCTAGCCGAGCAGCTAGCCGAAGCGCCCAGCCATTCGGCGCAAATTGCCTGTCTGGAGCAATTTTTATCCTTTCAGTTGATAAAGCGTAATCTTCAGCCCGACCGCATCGACTATGTGGCTAACCTGATTGTCGCGAATCGGGGTAATGTAAGTTTGAGTGGGTTGATCGAAGATGCGTTTCTGTGCCGTCGGCAGTTTGAGCGGAAATTTCTACAACGGATTGGTGTGAGTCCTAAATTTTATGCACGCATCCGACGGGTTAGCTATATGTGTTCCGAGCTAGCCAGCCAGCGTTGGCAAATCAACGATTGGCAGGATCTGGTCTATCGATGTGGTTATTACGACCAATCGCATTTTATTAAAGAGTTTACGGCATTTACAGGTAAAAATCCGTCACTCTATGTACGGAATAACCTTGAGTTAACCCAGTATCTGTCGGAGTAATCGTTCCAATAATTGCCGGATAGAAGCACTTCGCGGCAGGCGGCAGAATGTCGCAATTTTACAATGAGGCCATGGAATAGCCCTGTAGTTTTGACTCATCAATTACGCAGCAATACGATGAAGAACTACTGGACAATGGTATCCTTTTTTACCATCCGACAAATTGCTTACCTGGGTTTGGTGACAGCCTTGTTCAGCAGCCCGTTGCAGGCACAAACATCCACAACGACAAAGCTCTGGACTGAGGCCGATCGCCAATATACGGTTGATAACCTCAAACGAACCCGTGATCTGATCATACAGGAAACCGAAAACCTGAGTCCGGAGCAGTGGCGTTTTAAAGAATCGCCTGATCGGTGGAGTATCGGCGAAATTGTGGAACACCTCGCTTTGTGGGAAATAATCTGGGCTCGGGAAGTAAGTATGGGAAGCCGTAGTAAACCGCAGCCCGAACTAAATCGGACCAGTAAGCCTGATCAATATTATGCAGACTGGATCATGGAAGATACTCCGCATGTATCACCCGATTTCTCACGACCGACAGGCTTTATCGAAGGTAAAAACAACCTATTGTTTTTCCTGAAACTGCGTAATCAGACCATCTCGTTCGTGGAGAAAACCCAGGCCGATATGCGAGCGCAGTTTGAACTGACAGGGACCGATAGCCCTCGCAATATGCACCAGGTGTATATTTTTCAGTGGGGCCATGTGGATAGGCATCTGCGTCAGATTCGTAAGGTAAAGGCGCATACCAACTACCCGAAAGAAACGGCTGGAAAGTAGTGTCGTAAGGCTGAAGCTCATCTATTTTATAGTTTTAAAACACAATACTCTCATAATCATGGAAACTCTAAAACAGGAATCAGTAGCTGAATTAACCCGAAAAGGAGCGTGTCTGGCATTTTTCGAGGCTTATAGTAACCTTGATGTTGCCCGAATGATTAACCTCGCTACCCCCGATGCCACTGTGCATTTTATACCGCTTGGCAACGATGGGAAAGGGACTTTCTGGGAGTTTGGTAAAAACGTCTGGCAGTTGATTATGGATTGCTTTCCAAATGTTGACAATACGGTTGATGCCATTACTGCTGAAGGCGACCTGGTTACGTGTCTGGTCACAATTTCTGGTACGCAGGCCAACGAGTTTTTGGGGATACCCAGCAAGGGCCATACGTTCAATAGTGATCACGTCTTTGTTTTCCGTTTCGATCCATCCGACCGTATTACTCATGTCGATATTAACTGGGATAGCGCCCGGTTTGCCAGTCAGCTCTCCTAGGTATGGGGATAATTAGATACCTGAGATTGCAGAATGCTGGGATCTGACAAAACAGTCTGTTGATACGACTCGAAGCTAATTTGAGTCGTTTTTTTATGGAAGTAGCCGGGTTTAGTTTTAGCCGTAATACCGCTTTGTTTGATTACCCAATTGTCGGAGCGATAAAATAATGACTACTGGTGTGGCTGAATTCTATAACCCTGCTCGCTACCTGCTGACGAATGAACTCATAAATAGCCTGTTTGTGGATATAACTTTTCGCAGGAATGACTGAAGTTTGTTGGTTTTTCGACGTAACAGGCTGTTTATTAGCAGCGAAAATCCACTGATTGGCAACCAGAAAACACCTGTTCCGACGGCAGTATAGGGTACAGTGTAGAAGCAAACCGCCTGGAACGGAGCGACAACGTGTGGAAACTTGTACAGGTAACGACGCTGGTTTTAATGGTAAATCGCCGGTTTTGGGGTACTTATGGGCAAATGATGCGCAAAAGGTACGGACGTTTTGGCATAGTGATAGGTATGGTATTGCTTGTCGGAAATCTTTGTGCTCAGGTTTCCGTACAGGGTGTAACAGCGAATGGGAAGCCCCTTTCATATAGGCCTAATCAACCTATTCGGTTAGATGCGCTCGATAACGACGTGACATTTACTTTTCGGGCTAAGCCCGGAAGTGTGTATCAATATAAACTGGAAGGATTTGACCGTCAATGGATCAATAGTCAGTATCCTATTGCTCGTTACACGAATTTGGATGGCAATGAGTATGTACTGGCGGTGCGAACGCTTCAAGGTAATCGGGTGGTGGGCCAGGTGCGGGTGCGGGTTTCGGTGGAACGTGAGCTAACGGAGGAGTGGTGGTTCGTTCCGGCTATACTTGTGTATGCTGTATTGTTGCTGGGGGCGGCCATGTACTTTTTTATGTTGTATAACTTCCGGCAGAAGCTTAAAGTACAGTCCATACGATACCGAATTGCCGCTGATCTGCACGACGAAGTTGGCGCTACGTTGAGTAGCATCGCTATGGCAACCAACATGGTTAAACGAAAAATGGATGTTAATCAGGCCGATGTGGTAGCGTTGCTCGACACAATTAAAACGGACTCGGAAGAAACAATTCATACCATTCGTGATACAGTCTGGACAATCAACCCCGACAACGACTCACCCGATAAGCTATTCGAAAAAATGCGTTCGTTTGCCTTTCAGGTATTGACTGCCCGGGATATTGCATTACAGTTCGAGAATCAGATACCGTTCGATAAAAGCTTGAAAATTAGCATGGAACAACGCCGGAACCTGTATTTGATTTTTAAAGAGGCCATTAATAATATTGCTAAACATTCGCAGGCAACCAAAGTGCAAGTGCTGATTTCTCGCTCAGCCACCGGGCTTCATTGGCTGATTGCCGATAATGGCATTGGTTTCAATTTGATTCAACAGACCGGTGGTAACGGTCTGAAAAATTTTCGGAACCGAGCTGCCGAAAGTTTTATGGATCTGACCATTGACACGTCGTCTGGTAGTGGCTGTCGAATTTCGATAGTGGTGCCCGAGTTATAAGAAACCGCCAGAATTGGTGGGGGTTAAAAACCGAAAACAAGTAGACCTTTGGTCAATAAACGAATGACACCGAAACGATCATGATTCGTATCGTACTGTTTGAGGATAACAAAAGTTTTCGGCAAAACCTGAGCCTGTTTTTGGCCAGTCAGGACGATGTGTTTCTGGCGGGCTCTTATGGCGACGCCAACGAGGCTGTGGCCAAAATTCGAAAGCATAAACCCGATGTCGTGCTAATGGATATTCAGATGCCGGGTATTTCAGGTATCGAAGCGCTGCAGAATATAAAACTAGCTTATCCCGACACAAAAGTGTTGATGCAGACCGTGTTTGAGGATGAACATAAGGTGTTTGCAGCTATTTGCGGAGGAGCTTCAGGATACGTACTGAAAAGCCCCGATCCTGATGTAATGCTACAGGCCATTCGGGATGTTGCGGGTGGGGGAGCGCATATGTCGCCAACTATTGCTGCCAAAGTACTGACCATGTTTCAGCATCAGTTTGTACAGGCACAGCCTACCTATGTAGCCCTGACCGACCGCGAACGCGATGTGTTGGGCTGCATGGTAAAAGGAATGAGCTATAAAATGATTGCCGATGCCTGCTGTTTGAGTTATCATACAGTACACTGGCATGTAAAAAATATTTACGAAAAATTACACGTCAACTCTGCCCCTGAGGCAGTGGCAAAAGCTATTGAGGGCAAGTTGGTGTGAAGGACTAAAAAATAAAAATAGGTAACAATGAAAGAAAAACTTGAATGTTTGGGCGAGATGTTAGATGAAAACATGCCTAGTTTAGTGAACGATGCCAATAATTTTTTTTCTCCTATAGATAGGCTTCGAGGCTATCCTTACTCTCGAAGAGACAGGTACGAGGAATTTATTCGCAACCTTGATGATAACGAGATACTCATAACTCCGCTTATGTTCGATAACCAGGTACATACGCTGGCGTTTAGAATAATAAAGAGTGAGCATTCGGGTACAGAAGTTGCAGATCGATTTAGGCTTGACATAACTCCATTGTCAGGCAATACGGCTATTCCGAATGCACATGAGCATCAGATAGGACCGACGCTACTATTAGGCATGGACAAACCCGTCAATTCGTTTCAAACCAAAGCCCCATTGCTTACTTTCAGGCAGACGCTCATAGAGATGAAGGAATGTGTTTGTCGGCTGGGGCAATATGAGGGTGGGCAATTTGTTGTCTTTCTGCAAGCGCACTCTACAGAAACCCATTTTCCTACGCGTATTCCGGCCAGCTATGAAGCCTAATGAGTTATATGAGTTATAAAACATTTGAGCAATGGTATGCTTTACTCGGGTTTCTGGCTATAGTATTCGTCGGACTCATCTACCCCGTTTTAACGTTACGTTCTGAAGGTATAAGTGGCAGGAAGCGTATTGGTCAGCTTGTGCTGGGCCTAATCGTTGTTCTATCGCTGATTGCACCCTATCTGGCGGTTGTAGAAGAAGGTGAGCAGGCCAAATTGATTGACCAGTCTGGTTTGCTCACCAGCTTTTATACGTTTGTGCTGTTTTATCTGGCCTATCAGCAGCGGACATACCTACTAGCTGCTACACCTTATTTTTTCTGGTTTGTGTATGCCAGTGCGGTTTTTGTTGCCATAGAACTGCTCGCTCGATTTATATTACTGAGTGGGCAGTATCAGTTCGTGAAGGTTATTTTTCCTTATTTGAGTCGTATTGGTATTCAGGATTTTAATTTTCTTTCGCCAATCGATTATGTGCTGAAGTTTGCTGTTCTAAGTTTATTTTTCAGGGATGTACTGAAGCCTGAATCGTTAAAGAAAACCTATCAGTTTCTGGCTTATGGATTGGTGTTGTTTGAGCTGATACAGGTTTTCGTATTTAAAAGCTACCAGGGTTACGATTCGTTGTCGTCAACAGTAAAAAACAGTTTCTTGGTAGCTAGTACCACCCTGTTTCTTTATCGCTTTTACCAGACTACTTCTGTGACAATATCGTTGCAAAGAAATTCATATTTCTGGATTGGGATGGGATTATTAATGCCTGCATTGGCAGAGTTTTTTCTGGAGTTTATTTTTGAAAAACTATACCGAACAGATACGACTGAGTTTTATCGGTTGTATTTGCTCCGTAACACGAGCCAGTTAGGGGGAATCGTTTTATTACTACTAGCCACAACACGGGCTTCTTTACTGCGTTTCCTGCCAAACGACTATTGATTTCATGATCTCCTCATATTCTAGGCCACTCCCAACCGAGTGGCTTTTTTTGTGAACTAAAAAATACCACCATATCTGGTGGGTGCGCCGTGATCTAAACGTAGAGAACTTTGATGCAACAATTGGTAGCCAATCTCCTGGTCTATCGACACGACTCTCCATCAATCATTTAAAATTCTCTATATCCATGAACGCAAATCTTATTCGTAAGGCAATCGTTTCCAGCTGGCTTCTGGGTCTGTTCAGTATTGTGTGTTTTGTTAACTGCACTCAGGGCGACAGCGCTGATAGGGGCGAGTTAGTTGTAGATGATCGTGAAGCCAGTACCGAATTGGACGTGGTTTCACAATGGCGACGCATCCTTTCGGGTACTCGATTGAATTATTTTCATACGTATCGGTCTTACAGCGGTGGTTTTACACGCGTGATAAAAATGGATTTGTGTCCGGGTGGTTATTACAACTACTATGGTCAGGCAAGTTTCGATAATCAGGGGCCTGTCACTGAAACGGGTACCTGGGGTGTACAGGAAGCGGGCGGTCAGGTGCAACTCGTACTGACGCCAGAAGGTCAGCAAACCACATACTCGAACCTGGCTCTAAACGAGAAACAGAACGTATTGCTATGGAATAAAGAGTTTATTCCAGCTCGAACGGGCAAATACGGTCCCAGTTGCCAGTAAGACAATTGGGTAACAAAAACTCAAGCCTTACATGGTCCCTAACATGAGTCTAACGGCAGAAATGTAGGATATAAAATTACCTTTTCACATGCTCTTACCATTCATTAGAGGCATTATCCGGGCTCTTCTTTTGCTGACACTCTGTTTTGTGGGGAGTTCCATATATGTACAGGGGCAGAACTTGCAAGGCTTACATCAGCAGAAGCCCTTTAGTATACGAGGATCTCTATCGGCAGGTCTGACCTTCTATCAGGCGAACGGAATTACGAATAGGCGTCAACCAGTATCGTGGTATTTGTCTGGATCGCCGATCATTACCGTCTATGGGGTTGCCATGCCCTTTTCGCTGGTGGTGAGTGAGCAGGAACGCCGGTTTTCTCAGCCATTCAATCAGTACGGTGTATCCCCCTATTATAAATGGGCGAAGCTACATCTGGGCTATCGGAATATTCGGTTCTCGAACTACACACTGGGCGGGGCTAACTTTTGGGGTACAGGTGTAGAGTTAACGCCGGGACGTTGGCGAATTGGCGCTGTATACGGACGATTCAACCGGGCAGTCAATGAGGATACGGTAGTTCTTGAAGGACGTAACCAGTATGTTCGGCCAACATACCGAAGGGTAGGGTATGGCCTGAAGCTGGGTTATGGAAAGCCTGGTGACTATGTGGACATGACTTTCTTTAAAGCAACAGACGATATCAACTCTATTCAGGCTCCCTCACGTCAATCGTTAGTTACGCCCATGGAAAATATAGCGGCTGGTATCCATAGTCAGTTTGGTTTCTGGAAACATAAACTGACTTTCGACATTGACCTTGGGGCCAGTTTGCTTACCCGTAATCTGCTGCTGAGCCGTGGCAACTCCAGATTTACGATTCAGGGACTTGATAAACTGATATGGATCAATGAATCGACGGCTTTTTTTACGGCTGGCCAGGTTGCTGCCAATTATCAATTACGCCAAGGCGGCATCGGGTTAGTTTATCAGCGTATCGATCCTGACTATCAATCACTAGGCTCTTATTTCTTTCAGAATGACCTGGAGCAGATTACGATCAATCCTCGCTATTCGTTTTTGGCGGGACGCTTGAATTTGAGTGGTTCGTATGGTGTATCGCGTGATAACCTCAGCGGGCTGCGGGGCTTTACAACCCATCGAACCGTTGGGAGTGCTGCTCTGAGTTTTATTCCTGCTCCTGCCCTACAGGTCAATCTAGGTTATTCGAACTTTGGTTTAGGGCAGTTTCGAGGATTTGGGGATGCGTTCAACGACTCACTGGCGGTTAGTGTAATCAATGCGTCGTATACGGGTAGTGTTGCTTATCGACTCAGTAACCGGCAAATGAGTCACGGGCTAACCTTGTCTGGTACATATCAGAATACGAATGACCAAAATCAATACACGCGGCAATATACGGCGGCATCATCTGAATTGGCTTCTTTAACCTACAATCTAACCTGGCCTGTTCAACATATCAATGCTGCTATTTCGGGTAGTTATGTGGCAATTGAATCGTTTGGACGGAACATCGCTAATGTAGGCATAGCACTCAACCTGGGCCGTCAGTGGTTCAATGGCAAGTTACGAACTACGCTCAATCATTCTAATCAGAAACGTACCGCCAACGGACAGGCCGATGGGCAATTCATTAGTACCGGACTAAGTGTTGCCATTCGACAGGGGAAACAGAACCTGACAGTTAATGGATTTTATGTCTACAACCAGTATGGGTTCCAGGCCGACGGGCTCCAGTTTCGGACTTTCGCCGAATTACGTGGTAATCTGCTTTACGGAATCAGCTTCTAAAACACTTATTCCATGATCCGTCTTTACAAACAGTACCTCATGGGGCTTCTGCTTTGCCTGATTGGTATTTCCGGGCATGCCCAGAAATTGGTTGATGTGAGTGTTAGCCCACCTCCAAGCGCATATCGGGCGCTGTTGGTAGATGTGCAACGGGCATTCAATGAGGTAACCACTACTATACGAAACCGAACCAATCAACAGATCGACGTAAAGTTTCAGGTTCTACTAAAACATTCGACAAGCTCTTTCTCTATTCGATCCAATCAGGACGTTCTTCCCCTTACACTGTCGCCAAACGAACTTGTGCAGAAAACAGCCGAGGAGTTAGTCGCTCAGTTGTCGGTCAGTCAATTCACGGTTACGCTTCAGGATGGTCAGGAAAAAACGCTGGTTGAGTTTTATGCTAATAACCCTGAAACGATCATACCAGATGGTAGGTATGAACTCTGCGTTACTACCATTCCGGTTAATCTGAACCAGCAATTGATTGATATTCGAACGTGCAATTCCGTATTTCTTGATTTTAATGCCTGGGTGTCTCCCCAACTGAGGTCGATCAATAATGTACCCTGTCCTGATACATTACAACCCTTTGATCCTGCTCTAACTGCCTGGCAATTGCCCATTTCCTGGGACTGGATGGTTCCCCCCGGTCAGGTGGTCAATGGTAATTATAAATTTACACTCTACGTCGTTGAACTGCTCCCAAACGATACGCGTGATGCCAATCAGGTATTACAGGCTTTGCAGGACAACCCCGATGCATCGGATATAGTCGTTCGAAAAGAATTTACAGGAGCTATTGTTGGATATTGGTTTCAGGAGAATTTACTGCCACAACATTTCGCACCACGTCAGGGCATAACGGCAGGGCTACAGCTCGGCTATCGCTATGGGGTTTCAGTGCGGGTCGAAAACCAGATGGGGCATCAGGTCGATCTTCCAAACAAAGGATTTAGCCCCGTTTGTGTGTTCGTATATGGGCGAGCGTTAGTTAACGATCAGTCTGTCGCAGTTGTTAATCCAGACAATGATTTTGACGCCGTAATCCCCGATTGCGCCTGTTCTACCTCGGCTACAGTGGCCACTACACAGGGGGAGGTATACAGCCAGCCCTTAACCGACGAAACACGGATCAAGATGGGGTATTTCCGAATTAAGGTTAAGGGGAATGTAACCCCCACTGGTGGAAAATATAGCGGTGAGGGGAGCATAAAAATTAGCAATAATGGGCTAATGGGCCGTGTGCGCGTACGATTTACAAATCTTGAAATTCGTCGGATCAATGGCCTGCTGACGGCCGTTGGTGGGCAGGCCGAAGCTATCGAAGATGCGGGTTTCATTCCTGGGGAGATTCGGGCCTCATTTGGCGATGCTGTGCATGTTCGGATCGATTACAGTACGTTGCCCGTTGTTCGCGATGTGTTCGATGGGCTACAAAGCGCCAGTCGGTTTCTGGATCAGCTTACCAGCGATGAGGCTATTAGTCTTCCTTTTGGTATAGCTACCCATGTTGGCGACGACCCCCTCCGAGTAGGGGTATTCGGTATGACGTTTCTGCCCGACAGAGCCCACATTAATCTGATTCTGCAAACACCGCGTATGGGCGATCTCCAGCCGTTATATTTTGGTGCTAAACAGGTGTGTTTGTCTCCCAAAGGATTATCGGCCGATAGCACTACGTTTTATCTCGGTAGCGATCTGACAATCGAATCGAATCCTACCTATGAGCTGGCCTTTAAGGGGGCAGAAACCAGTATTACTTCCAGTAGTGTTTCGAATAGATCAACCAGTATTTCGCTTGGCTGTAACTGGACATTTCAACGAATCAATCTGGTCGGTGAAGTTACCCTCAAGTACGACTTTATTCGTCCGGTCAGCCGTCAAACAGCTAATTCACCAGCCACATCAGCGGGTAGCCAGTTTGTAAAAGCTACGTTCGGGGCCTCATTCAGTAATTTTCAGGATGTATTATTGTCGGCAAACGTAACCCCTTTTTTCTTCACAGCCGACTCTTCCTGGACGTTTTCGTTATCCGACGTCGCGCTTGATCTGTCGTCGAGCCGTAATCCGGAAACGATGGTTCTGACTGCTGCCGAACGTCCTGGTAATAGCGCGGCTGAAATTAATACCTGGACGGGGTTATATGCCGGTAACGTAAGCGTGGGTCTTCCTGCAACCCTGCAATCGGTATCCCGCCATTCGCTTACGGCCGGCTTCAAAGGGATGAAAATAGGTTTCAATGGGGGCGTATCTTTTACTGCTTACATGGCCAATCTGTTACAACTTGAGGGCGATTCGGCAGGAAGTTTGGCAGGGTGGCAGTTTTCCATCGATACATTGCGGATGAGCATGGAAAATAATCAGTTTCAGCCACCTGCGTTGGTGGGTAAGCTACGTTTTCCGCTATTTGATGACCCTTTTAGCTATCGGGCCTATTTTCCAACGGTGAGTGCAACCGACCCTACCCGTAAACTTCAGATTGATGTGCTGGTTGATGAGCGGGTCTCAATCCGGGCAGCAGCATTCAAATCCAGGTTTTCATTGACAGCGGGCTCTACAATTGAGTGCTCATTTACCCCGAAAAACTACCCCAATACGACACTAAAGGCGAGGTTGGTGGCCAATCTGAATGGAAACTGGACCATCGAAGACCCAGAGAAAGATGTGAGCTTTCAGGCACTGTCATTCACGGGGCTAAAATATGATTCGGACACGGGTTTCGACAAAAGCTCGTTTGTCGTTTCTCTAACGTCTGCTGTGGGTAATACCGCCAGTGCCACTCCCCAGCGAAACGTATGCGGTCATAAATTCAATGGGTTCAATGTTGAAATCAGCCAGATTGCTCCGTTGTTCGATGGGAAATTCGATGCTGCCGGAGGAGCTCGCTGTGGTTTGCAGTTTGCTATCGACGTAATGCTGGTAGGAGGGTGCAATGGACAACAAACAAGCAACGAGAGCTGGGGCTTTGGAGCTGGTACAACGCTTGAACTGACGGGTAAAGTGTCGTTGACCAACGGATCTCCCCGGATAGATAGTATTCAACTGGCTCTCAAAGCGATTCGGATTAATGTTGATGTAAGCGTTTGCCATGTATCGGGCAGTCTGGAATTTATTGAAAATGATGCGACGTATGGCAATGGTTTTCGGGGGTGTGTTGCCTTCAGGCTAGGTGTAGGCCTGAACGTAGAAGGAAGTGTAGGCGCTATTTTTGGCAAAGCCCTTCGGACCGACGATCCAACCCAACGATATACCTACTTTTCGATAGATGGCTATCTGGGCGGATTGCAGCTTATGCTAGGGCAATACCTGAAAATTACGGGTTTTATCGGAGGGCTTTCACTCAATATGGCCTTACGTGCCAACAACCCCAATCTGCCACCAATTGATGCGGTGGTCGACCGTTTTGCTAGTGCAGGGTCTTGTAATTCCAGTAGCCCACTAAGTGCTTTTCCGCTTGTTCCCAAGGAAGGGGCTATGCAGGTAATGTTCGGTTTGACATGTGCAGATGTGGCAGCAGGAGGCTGGGGTTTCAATGGAGGTATGGGAATGTTGGCAAGTATAAATAACCATGGTGGGGTTAACTCCCTGGCTGTAGGTGGGTTTATGGACTTTATTAAACCACCCCAGACCGCCTTTCTTTCGGTAATCAACGATGGGATGATGCTGCGTGGAAAACTGGGGTTGATGTATGACATTGTTAATAAAAAACTGACGGGTACTGCTCGGGTGTACATCAATGTAGCCAATGTACTGGTTGGTTCTGCCAGCACAGTAGCTATAGAAGGGCAACCTGCCGCATCGAATGAGCCTTTTCTGGCCGGTAAGGTAGCGTTATATCTGGGTGCCGATGATTGGTATATTTTCAATGGAAACCCCTGGTCACCAACCAATCATGGTGACCCCGGTGGATTACTCCAGAGTATGCCCCTTTATTCGGAAGTGAGCCTGATGATACCTGGTATCGATGTAGGATTGGGCAGTGCTGGTATGTATTTTGCCATGGGAAGCTATGGCCTATATGGATTGCCTCCGCTACCACCCGATAAAGGCAATTATTTCAAAATACCGCCCGACATTCGGGCCGAGTTGAATCGTACGAGGGGTGGTCGTCCCGACCCTAGCCTGACACACGGAGGCATTGCGTTTGGTGGCTGGATTGGCGGGGGTTTCCAGACCGACTGGTTTTTGGGATTCCGTGCCGGAGTGAACGTAAGTGCAGGCTTTGATGCGGCTTTGTTACGCTATACTGGTGCCGCTTCGTGCGTTGGATCGGGAGGCACTTTTGGAATCAACAACTTCTATGGGCGTGGGCAGGCATTTGCCTATGCTGATGGCTCGCTTCAGTTTAATTTTAATGATAAACTGTATGACATTGTTAAAGTCAATGCGAAGTTTATAGCTGACTTTGGTGGGCCTAATCCAAGCTGGATCGATGGTAAAATAGAGCTTACCAATAGCACTATCCAAAACGCAGCTTATGGTATTTTTTGGGGATTGGGCTTAGCCGTTGATGCCGTTTTAGATGATGAAAACAGTGATGGAACTCCTGCCGTAACGCAATTCCCTTTTAAGGCAGGAACTCCGTGCAGTCCGGGAGCAATCGACGAAAATCGTAGCGCTGGTACTGATCCGATCATTTCGCAGGTTATGCCTGGTGATTCTATCGAGAGTGGTCAGCCTATCATTGTTCGGCTCAATAAGCCTATTTACCAATACTTTGAGTGGTACAACCCCCGAACTCAACAGGTTGCCAGACGGCGGTGGTCGCTAAAATCCTATACACTTTCTCGTGCTAATGGTTCCGCAATTCCACTTACCGTTACGGAGCGTCTTAGCGAAAATGAATATGTATTTACGCCCGACGCCAATCAACGTCTGATTGCGGGTGGACTCGTCAGGTTTAAAGTTCGGTTTGTCGTACAGGATAAAACAGGCCCCGGTCGTAACGACTGGCGTGACACCGAATTTTATAATGAACAGATCGTATCGCTCACAATACGAGAAACGGATTACCATGTATCGGCTGCGGATGTACTTTTTAGTTATCCGGCTGCCGGACAACGGTTCTATCTGCCCAACGAGGGTAGTAATGATGAACGGTTTGTGCTGCTGAATCATAGCCATTTTGAGATAAATCAGCTATTTGCCGATCTGCATAGCAGTCAGTACACACGAAAAAATGTGGTACGAATTAAGGATGGCGAAACGCTGCTAGGTGAAGTCTCTTTCGAAGTACGATCTATGCCCAATAACCGGGGGGCGCTGGTGTTTAAACTACCCCAATTACCCACAAGCCGGGCCTTACGATTGGAGTTCTGGAAAATAGCGACTCCTCGATTGATCGTTCAGCAGGCGGGGTTAGCCAATACAGGGCAAGGGCTCGGGGTAAATGGACAGATTGCTGCCGGAAACTCGTCTCCAACCTTACAGGAAAAGGCTATACGAATTTACGAATACAGCTTCAGTACCAGTAAATACAGCACGTTTGCCGAGAAAATAGCAGCCACTCGTGTAAGCCCTTTTCGATCAAACGGTAACTGGAGTATGACATCGATTTTTTCATCGGACGAGGGCTGGGATTCCATCGATATCGGGCCTGGTAACCCACTCATAAGCGATGGTCGAGATTGGCTTCAACCGGCTATTGAAGCCAGAGTCCTAGCCAATACCCCCTGGTATCAGCAAGTTCGTACGCTGTTTGAACAGAAAAAGGCTCAGCTTGTAAATCAGAGTGGTAGCACTTCCGAAAATCTGTCTCGTAGAGTCATTATCGAAAATAGTTTGCGAATACTGGGCAATGATCCCGCCTTGCCCCCCCGGGCTAGCTTCAGAACAAGTAGCAATCGCTTGATAGTAGGCTTCGAGTTTAATCAGTATCTACGAGAAGTTGCTCAGGAGGTTGGTATTGAGTTGGTGGACCCTCCTGCCGAAAACTACACGGTTCGACTAACCTATAGCTATCCTAGCCTGGAATATTGGGTTAAGGTTACCGACGGAATCAATGTCTACAATAAACGTGATGGCCTTACCGCAACGCCATTGACCATCAATTACGAAGGTTACGAGAATGCTCAACAGCGCCTTAATCAGGCTATAGTTACTACTCAGCAAACGGTTAGTCGGGCAGCTACTACTATAAATCGGGCGGCTACTACCGTAAATACAATCAGATAAAAATCATCAGCATTTATGATGTACGCTCAATATACCTATCGTCTATTGCTCTTTGCATGCCTTTTATCGAAGGGTGTTCTTGCTCAGCACAAACTGGCGCAGGCAAGACCATCACAACTGAAACTGCCGGTAGTTCAACTAGCAACCTGGCATCAGTATCGCTCCGATACGCTTCGGCTTTTGTGGATGCCTGTTCGCCCGGCCCGTTGGCAGCTTTATAGCCAGTATGGGTATCGTATCGAACGGGCAGAACGGATCAACAATCAATTAACGCCGTTTACACCCGTAACGGCCAGCCCGCTGTTGCCATCGTCGATCAACCCGAGCACCGACGTAGGTGCCCTGGCCGCTCAACAGGCTCTTACCAATACCAAGCCCATTGGAACGGACAGGACGGGTAGCCAGGATGCCAATCAGCAGTCATTTCAGCATCTGATGGTTTCATTAGCTGCTTTTCGGTCGCATCAGACTGCCCGAAGCCTTGGGCTTGGTTTAATTGATCCATCGGCCCGACGAAACAAACAGTATGTTTATCGCATATATCCGCTCCTCCCTGTGGCTCAGAAACGTTATGCTGATACAGCCATAGTAACGATTTCTACCTATCGGCCATCTGAACAACCTGTGCCTCCACAGCTTACAGCCGAAGGGCAGGAGCGGACTGTTCTGTTATCCTGGCCAGCCCGACTTATTAGTCGGCAGTTTGTGCTGTATCATATTGAGCGTTCGGACGATGGTAAAACGTTTCATCGGCTAACGAAAGCACCTTTGCTCTATACTGATGCGTCGGTACCCGTCATGAATTTTCAGGATTCAGTATCGACCAATTACCGGCCCTATTCGTATCGGCTGGTTGGTATGAACCCTTTTGGTGAATGGATCACCAGTCCTTATGTGATTTTAGGAATGGGTCGTGATCTGACTCCGCCTGCTGCTCCTTTTGTCGAAACAGCACGTCATATTGGCGGAAAACGTGTATTGCTACGTTGGAAACAGGAACCTGCCGAAGGCGATCTGCGGGGCTTTTATGTAAGCCGGGCTAATGCATTACGCGGGAGCTACAAACGCTTGTTGATACGGAATGGTCTAACCTTGCTTCCTAAAACAGAGCGTACATTCACTGACTTCGACGCTGACCTCAACGGAACAAACCACTATATCGTTGTGGCAGTAGATACAGCAGGAAATGAACGCCCATCGATACCCGCTTATGTAACCATGAGCGACAGTATCCCGCCTGATCCGCCAACGGGCCTTATTGCCAGGGTCGATACGGCCAGAGGAGTCGGCTATGTGACATTACGCTGGCGCCGGAACGCAGAGCGGGATATACAGGGCTACAAAGTATTTTATGCCCACAATCCCGATCAAGCCTTTTCGCAGCGTACAAACTATACCCTGACAGACAGTGTATTTCGGGATACCATTACGCTGCGAACACTAACCAGGCAAATCTTTTACCGTGTTGTGGCTGTCGATCAGCATTATAACCATTCTGCTTTCTCAAAGCCGTTAACGGTAAATCGGCCAGATGTAGTACGGCCAGTGGCTCCTTTGGTGACCGAGATCGTCAATCGCGAAACCGACGTGCTGGTACGCTGGCAAACCAGCCCAAGTGAGGATGTAGCAGCTTATCGGCTCTACCGACGCGAAATCAATAGTAACTGGGTTTTGGTACAAACGTTTAATCGGAGTGAGTTATCGACCCGTGAATACCTCGACAAAAATGTGCAGGAAGGCCATTCGTACGCGTATTCTGTACAGGTCGTGGACAACAGTGGTCTTGAATCAGAGCGTTCGCCGAGCCGAACGGGGCGGCCCATTGGGTCGGTTTATCTTGTCGATATGCCTGTTATACAGGCTCGTTACGACGAAGCTCGAAAAGCTACCTACCTGACCTGGACGAAGAGCCCAGCACCCTATCGCATCGTCATTTACCGTAGTCAGAACAATGGTCCACTCCTACAGGTGGGGGCCGCCGAATCGAGCCGGTCGGGTATCTATGATACGTCTTTGCCCCAAGGCCGTTATGCCTATGTAGCCAAAACGGTACTGGCTTCCGGAAGGCAAAGCCGACTGAGTGAAGAAATAATTGTTCGTATCCCTTAACCATCCACAGCCATGCGAAAACTACTTGCCATTACTCTGGCTCTTAGCTTGATGTGCCTCCATCAGGAATGTCGGGTTGCGAATCTGGATCCAGAGCCAGTGACCTATCGTAGCCAAGATGCTACCGTAACAATAGTCGGTAATCCGGTACTGAATGATAATGTTTTTGTTATCGATAGTTCGAGTGTAGAGATTCTTTCTGTTACACAAAATCAAATTGTATTGAAGGGAGATATACGATTTAAAAATCGGGTGGATTTACGAGGTGGGCGGGTGGCTGCCAACGACTGTCCTGGTAATATTCTGACTGCTAATAAGATAGTTGGTTTTTCGGGGTTGACAGGGTTGCCAGCCGTAGCCCTTTCGCAGGATGCAAACTGTATTCGCGACGCAAACAACGGGGTTATTACTACGCTCTATTACAGTTCTAAATTCCCTCCGCTGACAGGGCCGACTGGGCTTTTCAAATACTTAAAATTATTTGTCAAAAGAAATTACATCACCACTAATCAAAAGCAGGACATTGAGATTAATAAATCGGCAATCAAAGTAGTTGATGATAAAGGCATTAAAGTTAATGCCTCCCAGAATGGTAAACTATCGCTCGAAAACCAATTAAAAGCAGAGTTTACATTTGATATTGATTATGGCAATGCGCAAAATCCGGACAATCCTGAATTGCAGCGAATTAATTATCTGGGTTTCAGTTTTGCTCTTGAAGATAGTTTTAAGGCGACGACAAAGTTAGAAGGTGAGGTCAATGTTGATGTTCCAGTTCCCCTCATACCGCCTTTCGACTTAGGTGAAATAAATATACCAGTAGGTGAAAGTGGCCTGTTTATCAATATTGCCGGTCAGTTTGAGCTCCCTCTCAACTTGTCTGCCAAAGGCACTATAAAAGCTGACGGTAAAATTGTCGAAAAAACTATTCGATTTCGATGGGGAAAAGAATACAGGGATGGCGATGCTGCCCCCAGAGATATTGAGCCGCTGACTTCGCAGGATGGTGAGTGGATCGTCCTCAATCAAGGAACCATTGAGCTCGATTTCAAAATCTGCCTAACGCCAACGATCAAAATCAATATTGGGCAGCTTAATTTTTTTGCCATCAAATTATTTTCAGCGCCTACAAATATTGTAATGATTCTGGGTATGTGCTATGGGGCTAAATATACCTGCTCAACAAGTGGTAATGGGGTATCTATGTCCAACTACATCGAGATCGAACCGAAAGCCACGTTTGAAATTACTCTTCTCTCCTCGCTAAAAGAGGAAGTCGAGCAGTATGTAAAAGAAAATAAGCAGAATCTTTCGCTGGCAACCATACTGTTGCTGAAACGAGTTGACAAAATTCCTAGTAAGTGGTCGCTTCCTGATGATAGCTTTAACAATTCGCTATTTACAGACGGAAAAATTGTGATACCGCAAGGAACGAGTACGGTATTCCAGGGCGTACTTTGTAATGGTGGACAAATTCCGGATTCAACCACTGCGTCAAACGCTCCACCAACTCCCGGAACCTGCATTCCGCAGGTAATTATAGATCAGGTTGCCAAAAAACAATTAAGTGGATTTACTGCACTGGCTGATGGCGACGGAACCAACCCGCCAGGGTTTATCAATGGTAGCGTTTTTGAGTTTACCCCAGTTCTGCATTCATCCAATCGCAGCCAGGATAAAATCTACCTTGATGAGCATTTTGGCAAACTACGGCTTCGGTTCACCTACCCAGACGGGAAGCTAAAAGTGGATATCAAGCAGTATGATGATGCGAGCAACCCGAATTTGATTTTGAGCGGCAACTCGCTCTGGACTGAGGTAAGTGGCCACGATGATGTGTTCAGAATCTGCATGGCCTTAACCGGTACTACCAACAATTTATCTTACACCAATCGGGTGGTTATAATCGGACGGCTTTCTTCCGATAAAAGAACCATCAAGGATGTGCACTATATAATGCTGGTTGAGGGGGAATCCACGAATACGTATTTGCTTAACGGTCGGTCGATACGCGTATTTCGATCTGATGGGCCTGCCTATTTTTCGAATCAGTTTCGTGTAGCTGTTACTGTTCAAAGTCAGCAGACGAGCGGGTTGAGCTTACTGTCAAAATAAATACGATCCATCATGAAACGCCTGTATCTAACGCTGATGCTGATTGGTGTACTGAGTCTATCTGTCTCTGCCCAGGTAGCACCAACCGCTTTTTCAGCCAAAGCAATTTCGACTAGCCAGATTGACCTAGTCTGGACCCATAATGGAGTTACGGTTGAGAAATTTGTGATTTTGCGATCTACTGACAACAGGTCGTTTAGTAATCTTGCTGAAAAAGAGGCTACAGCTCGGTCGCATAGTGATACAAAGCTACAGCCCGGCACGAAGTATTACTATCGAATTCAGGCCGAATACAAATCGAAACTGTCACCTACCTATGCCAGTGCCGAAGCGACGACCAACTCATTGCCGAAACCAGAAACGCCAACAGGTTTTGAAGCGACGACTACCTCGCCTATTCAGATCAAGTTGAGCTGGAAAAGCGATAAGCCTACAGTACTTGAATACAGCAAAACGGCGAACTTCAGCAATGTAACCCGGAAATCCTTTGAGGCTTCCAGTAACACTAACACGATTGATGCTCTGGACCCCGCTACCCTATATTATTTCCGATTGAAGAAGTCGTATCTGGAGAGTGAAATCTTGCTTGAATCGGATTGGGTGACCGCACAGGCTAAAACACAGGATGCTTCCCCTGATGTGCCAGGTGGTTTGAGCGTATCAGGCAAAACGACCAGTACCATAGGCGTTCGGTGGAATAGTGTTAGTGGCGTGGAAGGGTATCAGATTCGTCAATCGGATGTACAGGATTTCGCAAAGGGAGTCGTATCTGCCGATTTGGGAGCCGATAAAATCACGTATACCTTCGATAAACTGCTATCGGGTCATACCTATTATATACAGATACGAGCCAAAAATACGATCAATAAAACCGATTACTGGTCCGATTGGTCGGGAACTGTATCGGCTACAACGGATAACACGCTGCCCGAAGCACCAGCGAATCTGAAAGCTGTGGCAAAAGCACCTACCCAAGTTGAAGTAACCTGGGACGACCAATCAACTAATGAAACCAAGTTTACCATCAGCCGTAGTGATCAATCATCAGATGGTCCATGGGTGGGAGTAGGCGAGGTTGCAGCCAACAGTAAAACGTTTATCGATAATGGGGTACTGGCGGGGAAAACCTATTACTACCAGGTTTGTGCCGTCAATAGTGCAGGTTCGGCCTGTGCACGATTTGGCAAGGTGGCAACACCACTTCCGGTTCCAGAAAATCCAGGAAAACTGCTGGTTACACTTGATGGTACTAACGCGTTGCTTTCGTGGGAGGACAAAACAGCCTATGAAACAGGGTATGAGATTGAGCGTAAGGACAACAATGGGGCATTTTCCCGAATCTATACATCAGGGCCATTTAGTGGAACGGGTACTTTTTTAGATAGTAAGCTAATTAATGGCAGTATGTACTGTTATCGGGTACGGGCTGTTAATTCAGCAGGCAACTCCGGCTATTCAAACGAAGCCTGCATCACAGTACTACCCAAAGCCCCGAATGCACCTACTAATGTGCAGTTAGCGTTGATTTCGATTAATCAGGTAGATGTCAGTTGGACAGATGGGGGGGGGGCTACGGCTTACGAAGTGCAACGGGCTGAGGGAACGGGTGGATTTGTTGAACTGGCTAAAGTAAACGCTCCCCTGACTAGCTATCAGGACCGTACTGTAAAGACCGGTAAAACATACGCGTATCGGATCAATGCAAGCAACAATGGGGGAAGTACATTATCGGAAAGTAAATCGATTGCCATACCTGCTATACCAGCCGCGCCAACTTACACGCTGACAGTACTATCGAGTGCGCAAATTCGGGTCGATTATCTGAATAATGCGGGTAGTAACGCAACGTTTCTTGAGTTGCAATATGCGCTTGATCCGAATTTTACCAATGGATTGAGTGGGCAAACACTGCAAGTGACCGGAACAACCATCACCATCAGTGGTCTACAGGCAAATACTCGTTATTACTTTCGCCTTCGGGCATCGAATAATGGCATACCCTCGACACCGCTGGCTTCTGACTGGGTCTATCTAGAGGCTACTACACTGCCTGTAAAGCCGTCATTACCGATAGCTCCAACCAACCTGAAACTAACTGGAACGCCAGATGGTAGGCAGATAGCCGTCAGTTGGACGGATATGTCGGAAAACGAAACTGGGTTTATGATTGAGTATGCGGGCAATGCTGGATTCTCCAATCCTACTTCCATTTCAGTAAGCACAAATACAACGAATTATACGATTACGGATCTGCAATCCTGCCAGACCTATTACGTACGAATAGCAGCCGTTAAAGGGGCTGATTACTCCCCATGGAACACCGGCCAAATCGAATTGAAGCCTGCTTTACCAACCAAACCAATATCGTTGACCAGTACGGTTGTCAGTTCCTCGCAGATTAACCTTAGCTGGAAATATACTACCAATACCGAAGATAGTTTTGAGTTGGAATTTGCCAGTAACAGCAGCTATCTCAATAGCACCAAACGCGAACTTCTTAAAACTAGCCGAAGCGAAATACTGGTTGGTCTAAATTCCGCCACAACCTACTGGTTTCGCCTGAAGGCCAAAAACTGCGCTGGTGATCAGGGGTGGGTAAGTGACAGTGCCAAAACAACGGAGCCTTCGGTAATAACGTTGGCTGCCCCTACTGCTCTTACCGCTATGGCTGTCAGCGGTACACAGATTAATGTAGACTGGCAGGATAATGCGACGAACGAAACAGGTTATGAATTACAGTATAGTACAGAAGCACTATTTACTACAATCACACAATCATATACATTGGCAGCCGGGGTGGTTAGGTACTCAATGATAGGGTTGCAGCCAGGTATAACGTATTATATTCGGGTACGAGCTGTAAACGGAGACGCTAAATCAAGTTGGCTAACGGGTTCGACTACAACGCTGGCTGTACCGCTAACCCCAACCAATCTGACTGCCCGATTAATTGCGGGAAATCAGGTTGAATTGACCTGGGATGCCAAAGGATACAGTGAAATTCAGCTTACGTTAATACGAATCCGGCAGAATGACGCCGGAGTTGAAATAGAACGTACAGAGAGTATAGAAACTATTACCGGAACCGATCTAAAACGTTACCTCGATCTGGCTATAACGCCAACTACGAATCGATGTTGTTATTTGATTCGAGCCAAAAATGCAGTCGGTTATTCCAATTGGACCAATGAAGTCTGTGTAAGTTTGCCAGTATCGCAAACGGGCTTGCCTGCACCCACTAATCTGCAATTTGAAACTGGGTCACCTGTCTATAATCAATTAAACTTAAAATGGAACGATGCCTCATCAACTGAAACTGGCTTTGAAGTTTGGCAGTCGATAGATGGGCAGGTAATCTGGAGACGAGTGGCCGAACTGGCTGCAAACACAACAACGTATAGCGATCGAGGCTTACGATCTGGTTTGCTGTATCACTATCGAGTAAGGGCCGTTCAATTGAACCTGACATCTCCGTGGTCAAATACGATTGCATCGCCTGCCCCATTGGTAAATGCTTCTTCTTCTCTTCCTGTCGAATGGATTATATATCCAAATCCAGTAACGGAAGCCCTTTGGTTTAGTCGTTTACCCCTCGAACCCATTACGATGCAAATACGCAATCAAGCTGGTTCTATCGTAATAGAAAAAACGATGTCAGACGCCAGTTCGCAATCGGTGGATGTACGGTCATTACCAGCAGGCATGTACTTCATTCAGCTAGAAACCAGGAGTCATCAGTATTCAACCCGATTTGTAAAGCAGTAAGATCATGCGACAGAATATAATTGATTATGGAATTGGACTAATACTAGTTGTTTGGCTAGCAGGATGTGCTATCAATGACCCTGTAGCAGTCAGCAAAAAACGTCAAATAACGGACGGTATCGCCAATAAACGCTGGAAAGCCCTTCGTGTGGAAGAGGCTGGAGTCCTGGTTTATCAGGAAGGAAAGACCGATAATCTTTTTCCTGGTTACCGTAATTACGAGTTACAATTCACAGGCTCCCGTATTAAACTGACCGAATTCACGAAGGAGACGTTCGAGGGTGACTGGTCAATTTCCCAACAAGGGTCACGTGTCTATTTGGTACTGCAAAATCTTACACCAATCCCTACCGAAACACAAGGTGAACTGGAATATGAGGTTTATCAGTTTGATGACTCTCAGATGACACTGGTAGCTACGAAAACCAATCGAAAAACAGGCAATACGATCAATACATATACATTGGTTCCCCAATGAAAGGTAAAGACAGTGATTAGACGACGAATCAAAAACAGCCTATCTTTACGGCTCGTAGCCAATTCGAGTCGTTTTTATGAAAGTAGCCGGATTTAGCTTTATCCGTAACGCCATTTTGTTTGATTATCCGATTGTCGAAGCCATCACATCGGTTTTGCCACTCTGCGATGAATTTGTCATTGCCGTTGGCGAATCGGACGATGATACGTTGGGGCTGATTCAGTCGATTCCTTCCGATAAAATTCGAATTATTCATACGGTCTGGGACGCAGATGCGCGAGCTGGAGGGCGGGTACTGGCGCAGGAAACCGATAAAGCACTGGCGGCAGTCTCGCCCGATGTCGACTGGGCATTTTATATTCAGGGCGACGAAGTGCTGCATGAAGATTCGATTCCGGCTGTTCGGGAGGCTATGCAACGTTACCTGAACGACAAAAACGTAGACGGGCTGCTGTTCAAATACGTCCATTTTTTTGGGTCGTACAGCTATGTGGGCGACTCCCGGCGGTGGTATCGGCGTGAGATACGGGTTGTTCGGAATAAGGGGAATGTGCTATCATATAAGGATGCCCAGGGATTCCGAACGCGCGATAATCGAAAGTTGAAGGTAAAGCTGATCGATGCCTATATTTATCACTACGGCTGGGTAAAACCACCCGATTTGCAGAAAAACCGCCTTCGATACGCCAATCATTTCTGGCACACAGACCCCCAGAAAATTGCTGAGGTAGAAGCCGCTCAGGCGAATTTTGACTATAGCGAAATCGACTCGCTGGCACTGTTCAAAGGTCAGCACCCTACTGTGATGCAGCCTCGCGTCGACCGATTAAACTGGAACTTTACATTCGATACCAGCCGAAAGCATTACACGTTTCGGGTGCGTTTTCTGACCTTTGTCGAAAAGCTAACAGGTTGGCGGATAGGGGAGTATAAGAATTATGTTCTTCTAAAGTAATAGGAGCGAGGAGTGAGTATTAGGAGTTGCATACGCGTGATTTCTCCTAATACTCACTCCTCGCCCCTAACTACTTTAAAAACTACACATCACACAGAATGACCGCTTCTTTGAGGCTAGTGAGTGGGTCGCGTTTGGGGATGAACTCCTGAGCGACAAAGCCCTTATAGCCCGTATCGACGATGGCTTTCATGATGGCCGGGTAGTAGAGTTCCTGCGTTTGGTCGATTTCGTTCCGGCCGGGGTTACCGCCGGTGTGATAATGACCGAAGTATTGGTGATTGTTGCGAATTGTACGGATAATATCTCCCTCCATAATCTGCATGTGGTAGATGTCGTACAGCAGTTTAAAGTTTTCCGACCCTACTTTTTTGCAAAGTTCTACCCCCCAGGCACTGTGGTCGCACATGTAATCCTTGTGGTCCACTTTGCTGTTGAGTAGCTCCATAATCATGGTCACGCCATACTTCTGGGCACTGGGCATCAGACGTTTCAGGCCTACTGCACAGTTTTCCATCCCTTCGGCATCGCTCATACCCCGTCGGTTGCCTGAGAAACAAATGACCTTATCGAGTCCGGCTTCTTTCAGCTTTGGAAAAATAGCTTCGTAGCTGGCTACCAGTTCGTCGTGGAGTTTGGGGTCGTTAAAGCCCTGGGTGATGCCTTTGCCTGCTCCCTGCGGCATAGAGCAGGTCAGACCGTATTTTTTGGCGACAGCCCACTGATCGGGATCGAGCAGGTCGATGCCTTTGATACCCATTTCCTTGGCGGCTTTGCAAAAATCTTCCAGTGGAATTTTGCCGTAACACCATTTGCAAACGGCATGATTAATATTTCCTTTCAACACGGCAGGAGCTTGTTCAGATGGTATCATCGGCTGGGCTAACGAATGGGTCAGGGCAGGAAGCGTCAGAGCTGTGCCCGTAAGGGTTTTGAGGGCCGTTCGGCGTTGCATAGTGGTTGAACGATAGAATGATTGAGTGATCGAATGATTGAATAGGAACTGGCCAAGCCATTCGGTCACTCAATCATTAAAAATTACAATTCGCGAATTCGGATGTTGCGATACCAAACCTTATTCCCATGGTCTTGCAGGGCAATATGGCCGGTCGAATACTTGCCAAAGCCTTCCCATCCCTTAAATTTACTCTCCGACACCATTTTGTCCCACTCGGGGCCGCTGGTTGGGTAATCGGCTATCTTTTTGCCATTCAGAAACTGCTCAGCCCGGCCATTTTTGATAATTAACTTGGCGTTGTTCCATTCGCCAGCGGGTTTGGCTGCATTTGGGGTAATGGGTTTTTGCAGATCATAAAGAGCACCTGCTGTGCGGTTGCCATCACGGCCTTGTTTGGCATCGGGGTGACGCTCGTTGTCAAGTACCTGCATTTCGGGGCCCGTCTGGTAGGTCGCTTTGAATTTAGGATCTTCGTGCACGTGGTAGATAATGCCACTGTTGCCGCCTTCCGCAATTTTCCATTCAATTTCCAGCTCAAAGTTACCGTATTCTTTATCGGTGACCAGATCGCCAGCGCCACCAGCTGTGAGGTGAATGGCTCCATTATCAACCGTCCATTTGTCGGATATGGGTTGCCCTGATTTTAAATAAATATGCCAGCCTTTCAAGGTTTTTCCATCAAACAGGGTTTCCCAGGGACCTTTTTTGGCAGGCGCTTCATAGGCACCCGCTGCGTTTATCGTTGGTGTGGTAACTGGATTGGCGTTGAAAGTCAGGGTAAGGGCTAACAGGCTGGCCGAAATACCACCTGCTATCGATACATACGTATACATAGTTGAGAAACATTTGGATTTTACGAGGCAATAGTACTAAAAAACGGGTTATAATGGTAACGTTTCAAACAACGGCACTGATGTTTTAGAGGCTATGTTTGACAAACGAAAATTCAAGGACCGATGCATAAAAATATTTTGTTCGAGGGCTTTTACAACGCAATTTTCACTAGACGAAATCTGTTGGTTTAAAGCAACGCCCTATATGATTTAAGTTGTATATTGTACGACTATGGAAACAACAACAACGCTAGTGCCTTCCGAACAACAACGTTATCAGAAACACTTAAATTTACCCGAACTTGGATCTGCGGGCCAGTTAAAGCTTAAGAATGCTTGTGTACTTGTGGTTGGGGCTGGGGGCCTTGGCTGTCCGGTATTGCTGTATCTGACGGCGGCTGGCGTAGGAAGAATTGGGGTGATTGACCCAGATGCCGTGGATTTGACCAATCTGCAACGGCAGGTGCTTTATACAACTGACGAAATCGGTAAACCGAAAGCCAAAGTAGCCGTGAGCCATTTAAAACGACTCAATCCTGAGCTTCGGTTCGATACGTATACGATGGCCCTGGATATTAGTAACGCCCGGTCGATTATCGAAGCCTATGACATCGTGGTTGATTGTACGGATAATTTTAAAGTTCGCTATCTGGTCAATGACATCTGCGTGACGTTAGGTAAACCATTTGTCTACGGAGCAATTCACCGGTTCGAGGGTCAGGTAGCAGTCTTAAACGCCGATCTCGGTGATGGAAAGCGTGGACCGACCTATCGGTGTCTGTTCCCCGATTACCCCAACGAAATTGAAATTCCGAATTGTAATGTAACGGGCGTATTGGGCGTACTGCCGGGGGTAATTGGAACCTACCAGGCCAATGAGGTAATCAAACTGATCACAGGCATCGGTAATGGACTTACCGAACAGTTGCTGATGATTGATCTGCTGTCGATGAATCAGCAGAAGATAAAAACCAAACGGCGGGCCGAGGCCGACGAACTGGCCCGACAAGGATTGACCTCTGCCAGTACGCGCTCGAATCCTGGCGAGTTAGGACCACAAAAAATGACCGTTCAGGAGTTATCGAATCGCTTAGCGCTGGGTGAAGCCATGTTTCTCCTGGATGTTCGTGAACGGCCCGAATATGACCTTTGTCATCTGGACGGAGCGGTGTTGATTCCAGTAGGCATGATTCCAAATAATCGAAAACGAATTCCAACCGATCGGCCTGTAGTTATTTATTGCCATCATGGTATTCGTTCGGCCAATGTGGCGCAGTACCTGTACGCACAGGATGGGATGACTAACCTCTATAATCTTGATGGTGGTATCAACGCCTGGGCACGGGAGATAGAACCCGAAATGGCCGTGTATTAACGCGTGAATGAGGCTGAACTGACGGCCTTTCGGGGCTTTGCCTGTTCATTCGCTCACTCTTTCGCTCTTTTACAAGTAAACTCCGTTACTTTGTAGCGGAGTTTTTTATGTAATGCAGCTGCAAAGCTGCCTGGGTCTTCTTTCAATGCGGCTTCGAGCTGCGTTACGTTCGCATGAATCTCAAAAATATACTCAAATACCTCATCTCGCTGGCCATTGCCGGGGGACTGCTCTGGTTTACGTTTAAGCAAAGCCATCTGGACGTAGGAGACCTGATGCAAAAAATCAGTGCTGCCGATTATCGGTGGGTACTGCTGTCAGGATTGTTTACCATTATTGCCCACTGGAGCCGGGCCGAACGCTGGCGTTTGCTACTGGAACCCGTTGTACCGCAGCGTCCTACATCGCTGGAGACTACGGTAAGCGTTTTAACGGGATATCTAGCCAATATGGCGTTGCCACGGGCTGGCGAAGTAGCCCGGTGTGGAACCTTGTATCGCTTATCGGCAGTGCCTGTCAACGTCAGCTTTGGAACCGTAGTAGCGGAGCGATTATTCGATCTGCTTATGCTGATCCTGTTGCTGGGAGCTACATTTGTATTGGAGTTCGACCGGCTGAGCCAGTTTTTTATGGAATTCCTGGGAGGAAAGCTTCCCAAAGGATCAAGTGGGTCGAGTCTGTTGCTGCTGGCAGGAGCGGTAGTTCTGGGTGGGGCTTTGTTGGCTTGGTTCTTATTCAACCGCTACCGCGAAGCGTTAGGTAAACATCCCTTGTATCAGAAAGTCAGCGGATTTTTGAAAGGGCTGCTGGATGGCTTATTGAGTGTTCGCAAGTTACGTCGGCCTGGCTTGTTTGTGGTCCACACCCTGCTTATCTGGACAATGTATTATCTGATGTCATACACCTTGTTCTTTGCCATGCCCGCTACGGCTGGGTTAGGTATGCTGGCCGGGCTAACAATTCTGGTGGTTGGTTCGCTGGGTATGGCGGCTCCTACACCGGGTGGTATTGGGTCCTTCCATTTGCTGGTTGGGCAGGTAGCGTTGTTATATGGATTAACGAGTCAGGATGGACAGATACTGGCTACGTTTATTCACGGCGTGTCGGCTGTGATGATCATCATTCTGGGTATTCTGGCCTTGCTGGTTGTATTGCTTCGCCGGAATAAAACAACCAATTTGCCCGACGTACTCGACGATCCCAAAGCCATCAAGCTGGAGCGATAATTGGCTATCTTTACAAAAAATAGAAGCGCTATGAGTATTGCAGAGGAATTGCACAAAGCGATAGACGGGTTATCAGAAGAACAGCAGCGAGAACTGTTGGAGGTTGCCAACCAGTTATTGAGACAACAGGACTCACCTGAAACAGATAGCTCTGATTATCAGGCTTTACTAAATGAATTACTTGTGAAGCGATTCGAGCAGTATAAAGCGCATCCAGAAACCGGTATTTCTGGCGAGGATGCATCGCGTCGTATTCGATTAAAGTATGGATGGGCCAGGTAAATTTTCGATTGTGTTTACGGAGTAGGCTGATCTGGACCGTGATCGAATCATTGACGAATTAATAGCTTATAAACCCGAATTAGGCCGACAATGGCTCGATGCCTATGAATACACTGAAGCACTAATTTTGGGCAATCCTTATCTTTATCAGGAGCACTTGCTCTTTGTTCGGCGGGCACATCTACGCAAGTTTTCCTATACTATTTATTATGTGGTCGATGAAATTAACTCGATCATTTTAATAATAGCTGTTCTTCATCAAAAACAGGACCCCGCTATTATTCAGGAGCGACTCAATATTGAGTTTTGACTGCGAAATATGACTGAATCTAAAATTCTTACGCGTGAAGAGGCCGTTCGGCAGGCCGACCAGTGGCGAGCCGAAGGCCAGCAGATTGTGTTTACCAACGGCTGCTTCGACATTGTTCATTTAGGGCATATCGACTATCTGGAAAAAGCCCGGAGTCTGGGCGATAAGCTGATTTTAGGGCTGAATACCGATGCGTCGGTAAGTTGTATTAAAGGGCCACTCCGCCCAGTTGTAAATGAGTACGCCCGTGCCCGGCTGATGGCTGCGCTCGCATTTGTCGATGCCGTGACATTGTTTGGTGAAGATACACCTCTCCAGCTAATCGAAGCTGTGAAGCCTGATGTTCTTGTCAAGGGTAACGACTACTCTGTAGCGACTATCGTAGGGGCTGATTTTGTATTGGGGCGTGGTGGCCGCGTAGAAACTATAGAGCTGGTTCCCGGCTATTCTACGACCAAGCTCATCGAGCGGATTAAACAGAGCTATTAGCATAATGAACAATGTAAAATGAATAATGAACAATCGCTGGAAACGGTCATTATCCATTATTCATTTTACATTGTTCATTCCCATAAATGGCCCTATACTCTGATAAATGGTAAAGGAACGGGATACTTTTTCGGTAAAACTGTTGTTTTACTATTGACGGGCAAGTAAGTTGGCTGCCAGAATAAACCATAAACCTGACTAATTATCGATGATCTGGTTAATAATGATTCTCATCTTCGGAGCCAGTGCCTTTGTAGGCTGGCGTTTACGAAGCAAATTCAATGAATATTCACAAATCGGTCTGAGCAATGGCCTGAGCGGAGCTGAAGTGGCTCAAAAAATGCTCAACGAGAACGGTATCTATGATGTCCGGGTCGTTTCGGTCGAAGGTATGCTGACTGACCACTATAACCCACAGGATAAAACGGTCAACCTCAGCGCCGATGTGTATTACGGACGAAGCGTAGCGGCTGCCGCTGTTGCGGCCCACGAATGTGGTCATGCTGTTCAGCATAAACTGGCGTATGGACCGCTACAATTCCGTTCGGCTATGGTGCCAGTACTAACTGTATCCTCTCAGTATATGCAGTGGGTGCTTCTGGCAGGTGTTTTACTATTACGTACTACACCTATTCCGCTGGCGATTGGGGTGGCGATGTTTGCCCTGACCACGCTGTTCAGCTTTATCACGTTGCCCGTAGAGTTCGATGCCAGCCGTCGGGCTTTGGCCTGGATTCAGAATCGGGGAGTTGTTAATCAGCGTGAATACGGATTCGCCAAAGATGCGCTCTGGTGGGCCGCTATGACCTACGTGGTAGCTGCGTTGGGTTCACTGGCTACGTTGCTCTATTATGCAAGTCTATTGCTGGGCGGTCGTCGTAGCGACTAATTTTATAGGCTCTTAATCAAAAAGCCATGTCAGCAACGGCGTGGCTTTTGTTTTGCCATTATCGTGAACGATTGGTTACCTAATAATAACTCGAGAAAGTGCGACCCCGATGGGGTCGAATGGCTATAGAAAACGTACATGATCTATAAACATTCGACCCCATCGGGGTCGCACTAATTTTGGTAACTGTTCCTTATGTCAATCGAAGACTTGATAATACCGAAACCACATAACCTGAATTAACCATTTCGGGCGTTGGAGCCGACCGGTCGATAAGCGTACCGGCCACGGCCACGGCGAGGGCAATAACTAATGCAGGCCAGAATCCGACAATGGTAAAACTATCCATAAAATTATCGATCAGTTTCAGAAGTAAGGCTGTCACAACAATCCGAACGATACCCGTAAGCAGAAAAAACGTAACCAGATTGAGCGGAAACCGGATAATCCATCCGATAAAGAAATTCAGCAGACCCAGGATCAGCGCGATTAATACGGCTGTGCCGAAGTTCTTAACATCGACCTGGGGCATTAAATAAGCTAAGCCGAAAATAACAGCCGCATCGAGTAGTAAGTGAAGAATGAGATTCATAAATAGGTGTATTTGATTCAGAGGAACAACCGTTTCGACGTACAGATAGTTTAACCCCAACAAATCCGACCCGTATGCAGCATATAGGCCTTTTACTTGTTATTTCATTAGCTGCGTGTGGCCAGCAATCGGCCCAGCAGCAAACCATTACGACCAGACAAACTGATACTACCTCGGTTTATCGGTTTCGCACGCCCAGCCGTGATGGAATTGGGAAGGTGTATCAGGGCCGCGAAATTGCGCAGGTGATGGGGCATCTGGGTGCCGCCTGGCTCGAACGCCCCGAGCGTGAGCAGGAAGAACGAACCGACCTGCTGCTGAACGCGCTTGATTTAAAACCGACTGATGTAGTAGCCGATATTGGCGCTGGAACGGGATTCTTCACCTTCCGTATGGCATCTGAGATACCTAAGGGGAAGGTGATCGCCGTTGATATTCAGCCTGAAATGATTGCCTACCTAAATCAGGGCAAAGCCAAAAGTAAAGCCACTAACGTGGAGCCTGTGCTGGGTACCGAATCAGATCCGAAATTGAAGCCCAGCAGCATTGATCTGGCTATCCTGATTGATGCCTACCACGAGTTTTCGTACCCACGGGAAATGATTTCTCATGTCGCAACGGCCCTTAAGCCTAGTGGCCGTCTGGTACTGGTTGAGTACCGGGCCGAAGACCCTGCTGTGCCCATCAAAGAACTGCATAAACTAAGCATTGCTCAGGCTACAAAGGAAATGAAAGCCGCTGGACTACGATTGCTAAAAAACGATGATCGACTTCCGCAGCAGCATATCATGTTCTTTGGCCGGTAAGGCCGATTACGCCACCAATGCCTTCTGAGCCAGCTTGCTTTTTCGGAATCCGTAAGAAAAATAAATCACGAGCCCAATAACTAGCCAGACTACGAAAATGGCCCAGTTTGTAACACCTAGTTCGGTCATCAGGTAGAGGTTCGTCAGAATACCCAGTACAGGCAATAAAGAGAAGTTTTTCTGGAAAGCAAGTACCGACAGCACGGCCCAGGTAAGCCAGAAAACAGCGATTAGTGGTTTTTCGGTAATGCTTGGCATCAAGCCTCCGGAGTAGACTACGTATCCGAACAGCAACAGAAAACCAAGTCCGATAATGTATTTACCGTTTACATAAGGAACCCGGAATTTCGATTGGGCGGATATCCCTTTAGCATCCAGAAATAAAATACCGCCACATACCAGAATGAAGGCAAAGAAGGTGCCCACGCTGGTTAGGTCGATGAAAAACTGCATGTCCAGAAACAGCGACGGAACGGCTACCAGAACGCCAGTGATAATAGTCGCAAATGAAGGGGTACGGAATTTTGGATGAATTTCAGAGAATTTCGGCCATAGAAGCCCATCGCGGCTCATGGTCATCCAGATGCGTGGTTGCCCTAGCTGATATGCCAGCAGGGCGCTCGTAATCGCTACGACAGCACTGACCGAAATAATCCCCGCCATGAAGTTGAGATTCAATTTCTGGAAAACATAGGCCAGCGGATCATCGACACCCAGTTCTTTGAAATTGACCATGCCCGTCAAGACCAGCGTGATCAGAACATACAGAACGGTACAGATAACCAGGCAGTAGATCATGGCGCGGGGTAGGTCGCGTTGCGGATTGCGGCATTCTTCGGCCGTAGTCGAGATGGAGTCGAACCCGATAAATGCAAAGAATACCGAAGCCACACCACTCAACACACCTTTCACCCCATTCGGTGCAAAGGGCGACCAGTTGGCTGGCTTTACATAAAATACGCCAACGCCAATGACTAACCCAATCACACAGAGTTTCAGTAGCACCAGCAGGTTACTGGCATTTCGTGATTCTTTGATACCAATGTATACTAAGGACGTAATTAATACCGTGATGAGTCCGGCCGGTAAATCCATGATGATTTTTAACCCACCCAGCGATGGAGCCTGATCGTAGGCAGTTGCCAGAGCCAATACATTGGCTGGAAGGGCCGTAGCCGCTGGCCGGGCTGCCTGCATTTCTTCGAAAGCCCGGTGAGCTGATCCATAATCGGTCGCGAGCCATCCAGGGAAATTGATGCCAAAGCCCGACAGCATGGATGTAAAGTACTCCGACCAGGAAATCGCCACCACCATGTTCGATACAGCATATTCGAGGATGAGCGCCCAGCCGATGATCCAGGCAAAAATTTCTCCGAACGATACATACGCATAGGTGTACGCGCTACCACTGACTGGCACTGTGCTGGCAAACTGAGCGTAACTCAGCGCCGTAAATACGCAGGCAATAGCGGTAAAAACGAACAGCATCGATACGGCTGGCCCTCCGTTGAAACTAGCTCGCCCAATGGTACTGAAAATACCCGCACCAATAATGGCTGCAATACCCAGCGACGTCAAATCACGGACACCGAGTACTTTCATCAGGTGCGAGGAGTCACCTGAACCGGCATCGCCGATGGCTTGTGTGACGGTTTTTTTTCGAAAAATCGACATGTATAGACAGGGAGAAAAGGCGTTCTATAGACGTTAAACCGCTAAAAATAGAAATTCTTTCTGGTTTTTAATCGGTTCCCTGTACATTCGTCCTATGCCAATTCGCTATCGGCTTTCGTTGATGAGATAGTCGCGCAGTTAACTATGTCTATTCGGGTTCAGAATCTTACAAAACAATACAATCAGCAACGGGCTGTCAATCAGATTTCCTTTTCCGTAGAACCGGGCGAAATCGTCGGGTTTCTGGGGCCAAATGGGGCTGGGAAATCCACTACCATGAAAATCGCTACGGGCTATATTCAACCAACGGAAGGAACGGTTGAAGTCAATGGGTTCGACGTTCGTACACAGCCGATGGATGTTCGCCGAAGCGTAGGGTATTTGCCCGAACATAACCCGCTCTACCTGGATCTGTATGTAAAAGAATACCTGCGGTTTGCTGGATCATTACACGGTTTACGAGGTACAGCGTTAGGCCGTCGGATTTCTGAGATGATCGAGTTGGTTGGTCTCGGTCGGGAGCAACACAAACGCATTGGGCAATTATCGAAAGGGTATCGCCAACGGATCGGATTGGCCCAGGCGTTATTGCATAATCCACCCGTTTTGATTCTGGATGAGCCGACAACAGGCCTTGACCCGAACCAGTTAGCCGAAATTCGACAGGTAATTCGCGACGCCGGACGTGACAAAACGGTCTTGTTCTCGACCCACATCATGCAGGAGGTTGAAGCCATTTGCGATCGGGTTATTATCATTAATCGCGGAAAACTGGTGGTTGATGGGCCACTGAGCCAGCTCAGAAGTGCCTCTGGTGGAGGCAATGTAGTGGTTGTGGCAGAGTTTGAAGGGGAGCTGCAAGATCCAGCGTTACTAAGCACCCTCATTGGTGTGGAGCAGGTAGAGCCTTTAGGCGCGGGCCAATACCGAATCTCGGCCCGGCCTACTACCGATTTGCGAGCTTCTATATTCCGACTCGCTGCCGACCAAAACCTGACCCTCGTTGGACTCCGTCAGCAGGAAAATTCGCTGGAAGGAATTTTTAAGGAATTGACGAAGTAACGCGGGTGGAAACCCGCGCTCTATACAGATTCAAACTTGTCTATAACAGAGCGCGGGTTTCCACCCGCGTTACGCATTACTCAAAGTCGTATTTGCAGTAGCTGTGACTCCAGTCCTGCCAACGAGAAACGAACCCTGCTTTGACTGGATTTGTCATAATATAGGCAACGATTCGGTCGAACGATTTACTGTTTCTTACGACATGATCGTAGCTTTCCGAATGCCAGAATGGGCGATTTTTACGGTTAAGATGGGCGTTAATTTTTTTCGCAGAATTCGCCTTCATACTACCTATAACCCTATAGAATGGTACATCCTGTCGTGTGTGCGTGACCAGTAAATGGACATGATTAGGCATCAGGCAATAAGCATGAAGGTCAAACTGTTCCCCATCTCTGAAATGGATAGATTCTTTAATAATATCAGCGGTCGGCTCATTAATAAGGGAATAGGTTTCTTGCTCAGCTTTATCCAGATACGAGTCTATCGATAAAAAATACTTGCCATCCCATCGTTTTCTGATGGAATCGACAGCAACATCAGGCGATTGCTCAATCTGTCGGGCTAAAAAATGTTCGTGAGCGGCCAGAAGCTCGGTTAAAATGTGATGAGGCAGAGTGCCATGAAGGCGATAGGTAATAAACAATGTTTCGCCCGGAGGCATAATATGAGGTAAACGTCGGCGATAGGGTTCGTGCATGAACACTATACGTAGATGCTGTTAAAAAGTAACGCGGGTGGAAACCCGCGCTCTGTTATAGACAAGTTTGAATCTGTATAGAGCGCGGGTTTCCACCCGCGTTACTTTTTAGTTGCGTTACTTTGCGGCTGCCATGAGAGGGTATTGGTCAAAAATAGACCGGACAATGCCTTTGAAGTAGTTGTTCTTAAAGTTCTGGTTGCGCATCATCTTGGAGGCATAGCCCTTCCAGATAACCTGATACGATTCGGCGTCGATCAATGAAATCATTAGCGTGCCTTCGTCCAGGTTGTAGTCGATGCGCTTGTAGGTAGCGTCGTCATCTTCCCGAACCACCCAGTCTTTAATAACTGGCTGCTGGTAGCCCCGGAAACGCAGATCGGAACGGAAGATATTGTACGAGATCAAGAGGTTTGGGCTACGGTTACTGACCCGGTAACCGCGGGCTTCCATTTGGTGCCGGATAGCGTCCTGAATATCGGAACAGAGTAGGGTCGAATCAACAAATTCGCACTCCAGGAAATTAAATGATTCGTAATTTTTAAAATGACCTTCGTAGCTATAATCATGCTCCACAAACAGTCTACTCGATGAGCACCCCGCCATAGCTATTGCGGCCACTGCAAACAGAATTCCGATGTACGTTTTCATACGGGCATTTGTAAAAGTTTCAATCAATAAGCTTTATAAACTAGATTAACTCAATGACGTTATTCTGACCGAACTCAAATATAATCGTAAATGTTTGGCAAACAATAGTATAGAGCCAAATTTTAATTCTTGTTTATTCCCCGGTAAAAATCCAGTCCACGGCGCATTTCGGCACTCGTAACCGACACATCAAAGGCGCAACTGCCGGGTCCATCGAGTAAGGCCATGCGAACATCGCGCCCCCGGTTTTTCTTGTCCTGTAACGTCAGTGCCAAAATCGGATCAATATCTTCGTCGTTCAGCTTAACATTCCCATATACGGAAAAAATATACTCTTCGGTTGCGGTCAATAGCGATTGATCGATCATTTTTTTCTGAAAAGCGATAAAAGCCTCTGTAATCATGCCTACAGCAATGGCTTCGCCGTGTAATAATCGCTTGCGGGGCTGCGTCAGAAAGTAGGTTTCGACAGCGTGGCCGATGGTATGCCCAAAGTTCAGAATCTTACGCAGGCCTTTTTCAGTCGGGTCCTGTTCAACGACGCGTTGTTTTACGGCGACTGAATGAGCAACCAATCGGGGCCAGTCCTGCTCGTCCAGATCCCGTCGGCGGATATCCTCCCACATCGAGGCATCGGCAATCAGGCAGTGTTTGATAATTTCAGCAAAGCCCGAACGAAGCTCACGTTCGGGCAGCGTTGTTAGGAAATGGGGCTCAATCAGGACGGCATCGGGTAGTTTAAAAACGCCAATGTGATTTTTATAGCCGTTGAAATCAATACCGAGTTTGCCGCCTACGCTGGCGTCGACCTGTGCCAGTAGAGTAGTGGGTATTTGGGCAAAGGCAATGCCCCGCTTGTAGGTAGCCGCGCAAAACCCACCCATATCGCCAATAACGCCCCCACCAAGATTTAGCACCAGCGCATGACGGTCGAAATTGGCGCGTGTAAGCGCATCCCAGATCAGTTCGCAGGTGGCAATGTGTTTTTGTTCCTCTCCAGCTTTGATGCGAACCAGCGTATGTTTAGGCAGTAGCGCTTTCAGTTCGGGGTAGCAGAAACGAAACGTATGGTTATCGACAATGACGGCAATGGCCGAAAAATTGTGTGCGTCGAGGAAAGCAGGCAGGCTTTCGGTGATTGGGGCAATGGCTACGGTTGACATGCTGTAAAAGTACGGCAGTCTTTGATTGGGATAAAGTCAAGTCTATAAGTATTTTTGGCTTTCTCTCCCTACTTCTTTCCTCTAAGCCCTATGAAGGTTCGTTACCGTGTGCTGGCTGGTTTATTTCTGCTCTCCACCATCACCTATCTCGACCGCGTTTGCATGAACGTGGTCAGCAAATATGTTAAAGATGATCTGGAGCTCGACAATGAACAGTTTGGCTGGATTCTGGGCGCTTTCTCGCTATCGTACGCGCTGTTTGAAATTCCGACGGGTACGCTTGGTGATAAAACCGGCCCTCGGCGGGTACTGACGCGTGTAGTGTTGTGGTGGTCTGGGTTCACAGCCCTTACGGGAACGGCGTTTAATTTTCTGTATCTGCTGATTGTTCGATTTCTGTTTGGAGCTGGCGAAGCAGGGGCTTATCCGAATGCTTCTATTGTGATTGCCCGCTGGTTTCCGGCGGTCGAAGTAGGCCGGGCGCAGTCGGTGATCTGGGCGGCTGGTCGCCTGGGGGGAGCGCTGACGCCACTGCTGGTCATTCCCTTGGTGCATATTGCAGGCTGGCGCTGGGCGTTTGCGGTGCTGGGTATTGTGGGGGTACTTTGGGCCATTGGCTGGTATACTCTGTTTCGGGATGACCCGGCTGAACAGAAAGGTATCAGCGAAGCCGAAGTTGCAGAAATTGAATCGGGTCGTCGGATCAAGCATACCGATCACCGCATTCCCTGGACAACTATTATCCGAAACCCCGACTTGTGGGCGCTCATGCTCATGTGTCATTTGTTCTTCTACGGCTCGTATTTCTTCACTAACTGGTCGTCGGTGTATTTTCAGGAAGGGCGGGGCCTTACGGAAGACCAGACCAAGAATTTTATTTCGCTTTCCTATTTTCTGGGCGCTGTTGGGTGTCTGGTGGGTGGTAGCTTAAGCGATGTATTGACCAAACGCTATGGGCTTAAAATCGGGCGTCGGGCTGTTGGACTGGGTGGGTTAGGTCTATCAAGTCTTTTCTTTCTGCTGGCCGGACTAACCACCGATAACGAGCTGGCTGGGTATTTACTGGCTACCTGCGTATTGATGAAGGACCTTGCCTTACCCGTGGCTTTTGCCGTCTGTGTCGATATTGGTCAGCGTAATTCGGGGACAGTAACGGGGGCAATGAATTTTGCCGGGCAATTAGGTGGATTTTTCATTACCATTCTGTTCGGGATCATCGTGAAGCAGACGCACAATTTCAACTATCCATTATTTATGATTGCGGGCTGTTTATTGGTCAGTGCCCTGCTCTGGCTGCGTATCGACCCAACAAAACCCGTGGCTATAAAGTAGTTAGG
Organism: Spirosoma sp. 48-14; assembly: GCF_001898575.1. Taxonomy (GTDB): domain Bacteria; phylum Bacteroidota; class Bacteroidia; order Cytophagales; family Spirosomataceae; genus Spirosoma. The sequence continues at coordinate 315,200 of NZ_MKUD01000001.1, read as the reverse complement.
TAATAAAAAGTCGTGCTGTTCGTGTTAAGGAAAAATAGATGCCATGCGTAGTCTGACCATTCATATTCCAAACCCCTGCCACGAGCGCTGGGAGGAGATGCAGCCAACCGAACAGGGCCGTTTTTGCGCCAGTTGCCAGAAAACGGTTATTGATTATTCGGCCTTGTCAGACCAGGAACTGGTCAAGTTGTTGAGGAATGCTTCGGGACAGATTTGCGGCCGTTTGCGTGATGATCAATTGAACCGGGCTCTATCCTTAACGAGTTCGAGCCAGCCGTTTAGCTGGCGTCGGTGGGTAGGTGTACTGGCAACGGCTTTACTGAGTTGGAAAACGAGCCTTGCTCAATTCAACTCATTGGGTAGGCCAGTCTCTTCCCGGCCTGAGATTGCTGTGGCGCCGATTCCGATACGAGCTATTGGGGCCAAGACGGAGTGGACCGTTTCGGGGCGTGTTTTGCAACTAGATTCGACCGGGCAGGCATCGCCAGCCGTTGGGGCCTATGTATGGGTTTCTGGATTAACTAAAGGGGCTAGTACGCAAACAGATAGTTCTGGGAGGTATTCAGTAATCGTTTCTGGTTTGACGGAAAATTCGAAACTGACAATATCGGTGAATACGCCGAATCGAAACCGGGCAATGACTACTCTGGAGATAACTCCTTCTATATTGTCGGTGGTGGTAGATGATATTATTGTGACGAATGATCGATTAACTTGTATATCTATTACGGCTGGTGGTATGCAGTTAATCAGATCTGCTTCGCGCTGGCAGAAGATAAAACGGAAGCTGTTTCATTAAGAAAGGCCGAACTCGGGAGCCATTAATAACCTCCAGATAGTAGCTAAGTTGTCGATTAGTCGGCTATATACAAAAAAGCCCGGCTACTTTTCAGCGGCCGGGCGTGTATCTACGGGCTTTAGCCCGGTATGAATTATAACTCAATCTCCGCATCCAGGTTGGTGAACGCAATCTCACCGTCGGAGTTCAACTCCATCAGCACGACGGAATCTTTCTTCACGTCACCCGACAGGATGCTTTTTGAGAGTTCGTTCAGCACCCGGCGTTGCAATACACGTTTCAGCGGGCGAGCACCAAAGATCGGATCGAAACCTTCTTCGCCTAATTTGGTCAGGGCTTCGTCGGTCGCGTCGAGCTGGATACCGTTTTCGGCCAGTCGTTTTTTGATTTCGCCGAACTGAATGTCCACAATCTTGCGAATGTTAGCCTTCGTGAGCGGTTCGAACATCACAATTTCGTCGATCCGGTTCAGGAACTCAGGCCGGATAGTCTGTTTCAGTAACTCCAGCACCGCCCGTTTGGCTTCGTCCAGCACCAACGAGTGGTTCCAGCCTTCATCTTCGGCAAATTTCTCCTGAATCAGGTGGCTACCGATGTTCGATGTCATGATGATGATCGTGTTCTTAAAGTTTGCCGTACGCCCTTTGTTGTCGGTCAGACGGCCTTCGTCGAGCACCTGAAGCAGAATGTTCCATACGTCGGGGTGCGCTTTTTCGATCTCATCGAGCAGCACAACCGAGTAGGGCTTCCGACGGACGGCTTCGGTCAATTGACCGCCTTCGTCGTAACCAACGTATCCCGGAGGGGCTCCAATCAATCGGCTAACAGCATGACGCTCCTGATACTCCGACATATCGATCCGCACCATCGCGTTTTCATCGTTGAACAGGTATTCGGCCAGTGTCCGGGCTACTTCAGTTTTACCAACACCCGTGGTACCCAGGAAGATGAACGAACCAATGGGCCGTTTGGGGTCCTGCATACCGGCCCGGCTCCGACGCACGGCATCCGAAACCACTTCAATCGCTTCCTGCTGACCAGCGACTCGCTTGCCGAGTTCTTTTTCCAGATTCAGCAGTTTTTCGCGATCACTTTGCAGCATCTTCGACACTGGAATTCCCGTCCATTTGGCCACCACTTCGGCAATGTCTTCAGCCGTAACTTCCTCCTGCATCATCCGGTCCGACGAACCATTATCTCCGCCTTCTTTGGTCAACGCGTTCAGTTTGTTTTCGATCTCAGGAATTCGGCCGTATCGAATCTCGGCCACTTTGCCATAATCACCCGAGCGTTCGGCCTGTTCGGCTTCCAGTCGTAATTTGTCGAGTTCCTCTTTCAGGGTTCGGCCTTCATTGACGGATGCTTTTTCGGTTTCCCATCTGGCTTTCAGGTCATTCCGTTGTTCGCTCAGATCTTCGATCTGCTTATTGAGCAGGGTTTCTTTTTCCTTATCGTGCTCACGTCGGATGGCCTCACGCTCAATTTCAAGCTGCATGATCCGGCGATTCAACTCGTCCAACTCTTCGGGTACCGAGTCCATCTCCAGTCGAAGTTTGGCTGCTGCTTCGTCCATCAGATCAATGGCTTTATCGGGCAGGAAACGGTCGGTGATGTAGCGGGTCGAGAGTTCAACGGCGGCAATAACAGCGTCGTCTTTGATCCGAACCCCGTGGTGTAATTCGTATTTTTCCTTGATACCGCGCAGGATCGAAATGGCATCAGCCATGTCCGGCTCATCGACCATAACGGCCTGGAATCGACGTTCGAGCGCTTTATCTTTCTCGATGTATTTCTGATACTCTTTCAGCGTTGTGGCACCAATGGTATGCAGTTCGCCCCGCGACAGCGCTGGTTTAAGCAGATTGGCTGCATCCATAGCACCTTCACCACCCGCTCCTGCGCCAATCAACGTGTGGATTTCGTCGATAAACAGGATAATCTGCCCGTCGGAGTCCGTCACTTCTTTGATAACGGCTTTAAGGCGCTCTTCAAACTCACCTTTGTACTTGGCACCCGCAATGAGCAGGCCCATATCGAGCGAAACGATGGTTTTGGTTTTCAGGTTTTCCGGTACGTCGCCCGATACGATGCGTTGGGCAAGCCCTTCAACAATGGCCGTTTTACCAACGCCTGGCTCACCGAGCAGAATCGGATTGTTTTTGGTACGGCGGCTCAGAATTTGCAGCACCCGACGTATTTCTTCGTCACGACCGATCACAGGGTCGATTTTACCCGTACGCGCCCGTTCGTTAAGATTAACGCTGTACCGTTCTAATGATTGATATTTTGCTTCAGCGTTCTGGTCTTTCACTGAGTTTCCTTTTCTAAGTTCGTTGATGGCCGCTTTCACTTGCTTTTCGTTGAAACCGGCATCTTTCAATAACGTTGCAATTTGGTCTTTACCCGCCATAAGTCCCAGCAACATCAGTTCGACACTGACAAATTCGTCGCCAAATTCTTTGGTGATCGTACTTGCTTTGGCTAAAGCTGCGGCTGTATCGTTGCTTAGGTATACGCTTCCATTCCCGCCCGACACTTTCGGATACGTAGTCAGGATGGCCTGTAAAGCGCTGGTCGTATTCTGTAGATTGATTCCCAATTTCTTGGTGATAAACCCAATCACGTTTTCATCTTCCGACAGGATCGCCTGGAGCAGGTGACCTGTTTCAATGGCTTGCTGGCCGTTGCCGAGGGCAATTTCCGATGCCTTCTGCACGACCTCCTGTGCTTTGATGGTGTAATTCTTAAAGTCCATGAGTCTTAGGAATGAATAATGGATAATCAAAAATGGATAATGGGATTTGAGAACCGTCCAGCATTACTCATTCTCTATTGTTTAGTAACAAATCACGGGCCGCGCTGGTTTTTCGGACATTTTGGCTTGATTTACTCGCTTTTTGACGAAATTCGGCCAAAATGGCAATGGTTCTACAGGTTAAACAACTAAAAAAGCCGCCCTTATTTCTAGGAGCGGCTTCCGCTGGATAAGCGTTACTATCAATCAAGATTCTCTATTTCAATTGGTTTGGTACGCTCACGGGCGATTGCTGCCTGCACAGGTTCCGCAGTTTCGACGGGGCCTGCCAGTACCTCAGCTTCGGTATCATGGACTACGATTCGGTCGTAGTCATGAAATTTACCTTTAGGAAGCCAGTAGGCCAGGAAACCCACATAAGCAGCCGCCAATGTAGCTGCTGTCCATCCAACCAGCGGATGTTTATTCCACTGGCGATTGGCAATACCCGAAAAACCAGCTACGAAGGGCAGCATATACCACGGATCGTTTAGTCGGTGACCAATCAGATACCCAGCCCCGGCTGTAGCACTTAGAATACCCGATGCGATGGCCTCATCGCGTTTTTTGTCGGAATGCCAAAGGCCCAGTGTCAGTAGGGTATTGGGTGTGCCGACAACCGTAGCAGCCGTAAGCCAGCCCGCATACAAACTGACAGGAATTCGCAGGTATTTTTCGGGCGACGGAACATCGGTTTTCCCTATTTCCAGACTCTGATGCAAAGCCAAAGCGGCAGGTAGATTGAATTTGGTCGTTAGGTCGGAGATGACAATGCTCTGCGGATCGTTCTGAGAGAAGAACCGCCCAAATAGCGCATTGAGTGCCCAACTGGCCCACCACCAGGGTAATGCCTGTATGTAACGCGGGTTGCGTTCCTGACTCGGCAGGGCCTGATGTACGGAGAGAGCAGTTAAGCCCGTATAGATCGTTGACCAGACCACACCGAATGCCCAACCGGCAGGAACCAGGCTGTTTTTCTCAAAAACATGCTGGTATTCAGGTGGTACATCATATTCGTATTCGGAGCCACTGGGTTCGTCGTCATCTTCGTCGTTAGCATTAGCCTGCGATCCTGAACTATTGCTTAGGACGGTTGTGTAGAGAATACTGCCTACCGCGATTACGGCTGTGGCAATGCGCCAGAATGATGAGTTTTTCATGACTTAGATAGGTTTGACAGGGCCTTCTGAGTGATTATGCGTCCACTTCGTCTTCAACCAGTTCGGTTTCCCGAGCAACGACCTTTTCGGCCTTGTTCTTCGTGGATTTATAGGCGTCTACCAACGAGTCGACTACATTGTCGGTCACGGACGAGAGTGCGTCCGAAATCGTGTCGCCCCAGGATTTTGCTTTATACCGATACTTAGCCCGGTCAATAGCATTCGAGTTAGCATAAGCTACGCCCAGGGCGATGCCCGCCAGAACGGCAATGCCGAAGCCAATACCCCAAGTTGCTGCTGACGATGATTTTTCGGCCTCTTCTGGCTCAGGTTTTTGCGCCATTTTGTTTCGCATGACGGCCGCCAGGGTTTCCTGAGGGGCTACATAAGCAAGAATTTCGTACGATTTATTTTTCAAACCACCCGGAATCACTTTGTGTTTGCCAGCCATCAAAGCATCATAACCAGCCTTAGCCACCATGAGTGGGTCCTGTACTTCGTCAGTAACTTTGGTGTTATCGGCCCCCGCTTTATGGAAGAAATCCGTGTCTGTTGCATTGGGCAGGAGCGCTGTAACCGTTACGTTCGTATCCTTTAGCTCATTGATGAGCGATTGGGTGAAGTTGTATACGTACGCTTTCGTTCCGGCATATACGGCCATCATGGGGTTGGGTGTAATGGAAACGATCGAGGCCAGATTCAGAATTTTGCCGTCGTTCCGGGCCAGCATATCGTACAAAAACAACTTTGTCATCTGCGTGAGGGTAAGCACATTAAGGTGAATCATGGCTTTCTCCCGTTCCCAGTCGGTATCGGTCGCAAACAGGCCGTAGAGGCCAACACCGGCGTCGTTGACCAGTGCATCAACGGTAATACCTTTTGCCTTCACCTGATCATATACATCCTGAGCGGCATCTTCTGTCGCTAGGTCTTTGCCAATTACGGTTATGTGCTGGGTGCCATAGTTATTCTTGAAAACCTCCGCCAGCCGCTCCAGTTTTTCATCGCTACGGCCTACCAACACTAAATTATAGCCATCCTGAGCAAACAGTTTGGCAATTTCCTGACCGATACCGCTAGAGGCACCTGTAATCAGGGCGGTTTTTCCTGTTTGTGTGTTCATACCAGTTTATTAGTTAGTCACTATGGGTTATGAACTGTAGCTGAGTGAAGTTGTTTAGAGAAAACAGAGAGAAATTCATTATAGGTGTAGGTATCGTAGATAAATAAAAACGCCCTCACGCGTGTGCATGAGGGCGTTTTGCTAATAGTGATCTGGCTGAGTAGAGCCTTTATTTGACTACCACTTTTAAGTCAATTTTGCGTAGGGTGGGCTTGGGTATACCCGAAGTATCGGCCTTGGAAACACCAGTGCCACGCCCGATGGCGTCGAGTCGCATATAGTCGATACCAGCCGCCATCAATCGATGCTTGATTTCAACTACTCGTTTGAACGACAGACTTTTGTTCGTCATATTGCCTTTGGCATCGTTGGCATAGCCTACCAGTTGAACCTGGAGACTAGGATAGGTTTTCAGAAGCGTCGTCAACTCAGCAATACCAGCCTCTGAGCCAGGAGTCATTGAAAATGAACCCGGTGGGAATGTGATTGAGGTAAGTGGGAAAACACGCCCTTTGGGTAACGCGGCATTGCCCAGGTAAGGCGCTATTTTGCTGGTCAGATCGCCAGCAGTCGCTACCGTTGTGGAAGGAGCTGCTGTGGTGATGGCGGCTACCGAGGTTGATTTAGGTGGCGTTTTGGCAGATGAGTCAATCGGAACGGCCAGCGATCGGGCTACAGTATCCGTCTGAACGGTGTCGCTGGTGATAGTTGTCACGTCTTTTACCTCTTCCTGACCATCCGAGTAGCGCTGCGTATTTTGATAGAGATAGTAACCGCCAATACCGAGAGCCAAGGCGATGAGCGCTCCGACACCCCATTTTGTCAAGGTTTCATTGTCTCCATCTGATTCATCGACAGGCTCATAGCTGACGGCTGGTCGGGTAGCTGTTGCGGTTGATCGTCCCGACGACTCGGCTGCCCGTCGGGCGGGCATGGCCAGACCCGCTACGACCTGATGTAAGCCTACTTTCTCCACTAATTGCGGCATAAAATCCTCCGGCACCGCATTGACTAGTGTTTCGCGTTCGGTAAACAGGGAAGCCGCCAGCCCATCGGCATCCAGCTTCTGATCTTTAACCTGCTTGCCCAGTACATGAAGAACGAGTGATGTAATTAAACCTAACAGCGCAATAGCCGACGAATTACGGATACCGGCATAACCCGAAATCATATTGCCAATCGAACTTTTCATAGCAGGCAGTAAGTGACTGATCACGTCGTTACCCTGCATGATAAGCGTATTCGTTAAAGTTGGGTCGCGAAGAACGGTAGCCATATTTTCAGTTAGCGACCCATCAAACCGACCTTTTTGAATATGATTATAAAGCTGATTAACACCTATTTCGCTGGTGGTCCGTTTCATTAATCCCCCAACAATCGTATAAACAAGACCGTTGACAGCTTTGGTAGTTTTAGCAGGTGGTTCGTCGATGTACGTTGCTATGCGCGACAGAACATCTGAACTTAATACATTCGTTATATTGGCGAATAAATTCATATTTTCAACAGACTCAATCAGGCGGTAAGTGGGCACTTCTTCATTCATCACAACCGATCTCTGGCACAATGTACCCCTTTATTTTCACAGGGGATAAAATTAGGCAAGGTTTAGCAAAGGTTAGATACGACCTTATAATAAAAATCCTAATTTATCGCTTTGGCAGTTTTTCGATAACTTCCTGGTACTCCGTTTCTACGGCCCGAAGTCGTTCCTGGCAGAAGGTAATGAGCTCGGTAGCTAGTCGGATTTTGCCAGGTAGTTCATCCAGAGGGACTTGCTCGTTTTCAATTTCGTCGACCAAGGTTGTCAGTTGGTCGTAAGCGTCCTGATACGTCATTGTCATAGAGTTGAAAGTTATCGACTCGAAAATTGGTAGTGTGCGAGTAGATAGGTCTCGGCACTGGCTAGTTTCAGACTGCTACGGTTCCAGAACAGTAACAGTTACTATTCCATCACGCATCTGTACCTGAAGTGTTTCATCTGGTTGTACGCTAGCAGCCTGGGTAATGATTCGCCCATTGCGCAGCAGCAGTGCATAGCCACGGCGTAACACATTCGATGGATCGAGGTGGCGTAGGGTAACGGCTTTTTCGGTAAGATCGGTATGGCGTTCGCGGAAGTAGGCCTGGCTTACAAATCGTAGTCGTTCGGTTTCCCGATCCAGATTTTCCCGAGCTGTCAACATAGCCTCCCGAGCCGCAAGCCGGAGTCGTTCGCGAAGTTGCAGGCAGCTTTCTTCAAATTGTCGATTGTGTTCAATCAGGAACGCAGCTGCTTTAGTTGGCGTTTTCACACTCTGATGACAGAGTAGATCGGTGATACTCACATTGCGCTCATGCCCGATGCCTGCCAGAATGGGAATACCGAAACCCGCTACCGTATGGCCCATCAGATAGGTATCGAACGAACCAAAATCAAGCTGCGAACCTCCTCCGCGTACCATCGCAACGGCATCGTACGAAATACCACTGAGCCGGATGCGTTCCAGTTGTCCACATATGGCTCGCTCGGCACCCTGGCCCTGCACCTGTGTCAGGTATTCATCGACCACAAAGTCGTATCCAAACGGATTCTGGGCCAGTTCGTGCCGGAAGTCCCGCCATCCATCCGAATTGGGAGCCGTAATCAGGGCTATTCGCTGGATAACGGCAGGGCGTGGTAAAAGCTGATTGGCGGTGATGTAATGCCCCGCTTCGAGCCAGACCAAATCCGGGTGATTTTTGACGAGTGAGTCTAGTACGGCCTGTCGCTCCCGTTCGAGGTTTCCAAGCGTATACGACGGGTCTATTTTCAGAATTTCCAGGCGTAAGCCGTACACCGGATTAAAAGCAACGGATACAAGCAGCAGCAACTGAATATTGCGTGCGAAGGCTACTCCCGTTTCCCGTTCAAAATCACCGATGGTATGGTAATTTCGTCGCCAGATGCAGGCTTCCAGTTTGGCCACCGTTTCGCGGCTGGCGGAGTCCCGCTCTACCAGCGTCAGAAAACAATAGCCCCGATCTGGATAATTCTTGATATCGCTCGTTTCAGCGACTACCCACATCGCTTTCTGCCCAAAAGCTTCATCCAGAACAGCTTCAAGGGTAAACGCCAGATCAGAAAGACGGATGGGAGACATAAAATAATGATTGAATTGTTGAATGACAGAATGATTGAATGAATAAAAGACCTGCGCCCGTCGATTCAATCATTCAATCATTCTGTCATTCAATCATTGTAGTTAGAGTCCTTCAAATTGACGGAGGAAACGGACGTCGTTTTCGGTATAGAGTCGTAAGTCATTCACGACGTATTTTAACTGAGTGATCCGTTCGATACCCATACCGAAAGCGAAGCCTGTATATTCTTCGGGGTCGATCCCACAGTTGGCAATCACCTGCGGGTCAACCATCCCCGAACCGGCAATTTCTACCCATCCCGAATGTTTACAGATGTTACAGCCTTTACCTCCGCAGATCTGGCATGAAATGTCGATTTCGGCACTCGGTTCCGTAAAGGGGAAGTAGGATGGCCGGAACCGAATCTGCGTACCCGGCTCGAACATCTCTTTTACGAAGTGGTAGAGTGTATCTTTCAGGTCTTTGAAACCAACATTACGGTCAATGTAAATCCCTTCCACCTGGTGGAACATACAGTGCGCCCGGGCCGAAATGGTTTCGTTCCGATAAACGCGGCCAGGCATAATAGACCGAATGGGCCGAAATTCGGTACCGGATTTTTGCCGTTCCATCAGACGAATCTGAACATTGGAGGTATGCGTCCGTAATAAAACGTCGGACGAAGGGGAACCGCTCTCCGATTTCTCGATGAAGAACGTATCCTGCATATCGCGGGCAGGGTGGTTATCGGGGAAATTCAACGCCCCAAAGTTGTACCAGTCAGTTTCAATTTCAGGTCCGTCAGCCACATTAAAGCCAATTCGCTCAAAAATCTGAATGATACGCTGCCGAACCAATGTGAGCGGGTGTTGCGTGCCGGTCAGATTCGGGATGGTTGGCAGCGTCAGATCGACTGGTGGAGCACTATTGGCAGCAGTACGTTGCTCTTCTATAAGCTGGCTGAATGAATCAAAACGCTCCTGTGCCAGATTTTTTAACCCATTCAATTCCTGCCCAACAGCCCGGCGATCGGCTTGGGGAACGGTTTTCAAGTGTTCAAACAGTTCCGTTATCACGCCTTTGCGGCTGATGAACCGCATCCGAAACTGCTCTAATTGCTCTGGTGAGCTAATCGTATAGTGGTCAATCTCCTGGTAGAGGTCTTTTACTTTATCCAGCATAGGTTACTCATTTAGCCATTCGCTAGTGCAAAGGTAGGGAAAACTAAGAAGAGCAGCCCAATCTGTGAAATAAGGTCATTATTGAATTGGTTAACGTTGGCCAAATTTGGGCGTTACCAAGAAGCGGATTTGGAGTAGATTATAGATGTATTGTTGAGTAAATGGCTGTATTTGCTGATTTATAACGAGTTATAGAATTATTTTATGAATATACGTTGATTTTAGTAAGTAGGACTGATTCTTGTAGATTGATTCGACAGAGAAGGCAGGTTAACCAGTGGCGCCGATACAGATATAAAATTGGTAAGTTTCTGAATGTCAGCCTCTATATAACCATTATTAAACACCCGATCAAACAGCTATGAATGCATTCGCGAATGACTCTCTTTTTGACACAGTGTCCAGAGGTTTCCACAATAGTGTGGAAAAAATTGCCGATTCAAATTGTCTACAGAAATTACTCATTCCATTTTATGATCGGAAACGTACGGTGTCCACTGACGAAATAGTTAGGCTCGAGGGGTGTGGTAACTATACCAAGTTTTTTCTAAAAGATGGCACCAAAATGCTGGTATCGCGCACGTTAAAAGAATATGAAATTATGCTCGAAGGGCAGGCATTTGTTCGGGTACACAAATCTTGCATTGTTAACCTTGGGTTTGTTCGTAAGTTCTTCGTTAAGAAAGAAGGGGAGCTTGAACTTACAGATGGACAGCAGGTGAAAATCTCTCGTCGGCGGGCGCAAATGTTTATCGATCGAATTCGGGATTTTCAGCCCGTTGCCTTAGTTTAAGCAGGTAAGCATGGGATTTCCCGATCAATTATAGGGCAATTCACATAGGTTCCAACTACGTAGTTTTACGCAATGCTCTGAGTACATTCACTTGAATAAAATACGAGATCGGCTCGTAATAGTCTGATTTGCAAATGGTTAATCCTTTGGACGCCCCTTGTAGATCAGGCTATTTCTTTCCCAGATAGTAGCCATCAGGTAGTTTTGCTTCGTCAGTAATCACTTAGAACACGAACCAAAACACTCTCTATCATGGAAGCTAACGTATTCTCGTCCGTTCAACCAATTCCTGTTGTTCCCCATTTTCCCGCTTCATATCAGCGTAGCGCGCAACGTATTGCGTTGCCATATCTAAACCGTACCATCTTTATTTCGGTCGATGATATTCTGTGTCTCCAGGGAGAAGGTAATTATACGTTTCTCTACACGCGCGATCGGAAGCGGTTTTTAGTGTCGAAAACACTCAAAGAATTTGAGAAGACTTTGGACGCTTCCATGTTTCTTCGTATTCACAAGTCATACATCGTTAACCTCGCCTATGTGCAACGGAACATCTTCAATCGGGATCGTCAGGTTCGTTTGGCTGATGGACGCGAAGTTGCCATTTCACGTCGGCGTATGAAAGATATTTCGCAGCAGCTTGCCCAGTACTGGCACCGGCTATATAATTAAAAAGTCGAAACCATCCCTTGTCGCCCGTTTTACAGAACATATCACGAATGGTTTAAATGGATGGTGTTCGACTAAAGACTGTACGTATTTAGTGGGTTAATTGAAAAAAACAACCGTTGCTGCAAACCCGATCGGGCGGACAGCAACGGTTTGTTTTTCTATAATCTACTAGCTTCTGTTATATTATTTTGAATGCGAGCGTGATTTGCCAGGTTTTCATCCCCTGACTAAACTGGGACGAGTTGTCTTTAATCTGGGCAATTTCGGTTATATTCCCCTGGTAACGAACATCAAGTCCGAAAGAACCAATATCGAGGCCACCGCCTACCTGATAGCCATAGTATGCCTGCGACCAGGCATCGTTCAGGGTTCCGTTGGTATATTGCTTTACTGCCTGGCCTAATGACTGGTTGTCATTTATGCGGAACGAAGCCACGGGGCCAGCTACCACCCGAATAGGGCCTCCTTTAATACCTAGTAGAACAGGTACATCGAACGTGGTTGTTTTCACGGTAACGGTTTCCGTTTGCCCATTCCGAATGACGTCGAACGAACCAGCACGGGTTGAATACAAAAGCTCGGGCTGGATAAATAGATTGCTACCAATACGGGCATAAACACCGAAGGAGGTGCCAGTGCGGCTATCCAGACTCGCATTTAAATTGTTGCGGAAGGTTTGGCCATCCACACTCACACTAGGCGATCCATTCGAATTACTTCCGGTCGACACAAAGTTGCCAAAGCTAAGTTTAGAGAGGTTTACGCCCCCCTTGATACCAAATTGAAAGCCCTGAGCAAATACACAGGCGGGCAGTAGAGTCAGTGAAACGAAAAGCAGGATTTTGTTCATAGCTGGTTGTAAAATGATTGTACTGTCTGATTAACGGAAATCGGTTTATTGCGGTACAAAAAGCCAACTAATTTTGAGTGAATGGCGTTGATATTAGTAAGCAGTTATCCCTAAAATTCCCGTTGCGGGTTGGATAACTTGTTGCCGAAAAGGTTTAATCAGTTCCGATATCCAACCGCTGATTAGGCCATATTGTTTACCGTTTCTCCAAAAGATGGCTAAGTTAAAAACTACCTATTTCTGTCAGAGTTGTGGTCTTCAGTCAGCCAAATGGCTCGGACGCTGCCCCTCCTGTGGCGAATGGAATACCTTTGTTGAAGAACTCGTCCAGAAAGACGAACCCGAGAAAGGCAATTGGCGAAGCCCATCGTCGGGGCCGGGTAATATAAAAGTGGCTGCTAAGCCCAAAGCAATTCATGCCATCAACTACGAAGAGCAACCGCGTGTTCGTACGACCGATGCTGAGCTGAATCGGGTATTAGGCGGTGGCATCGTACCGGGTTCGCTGGTGCTGATTGGCGGTGAACCCGGTATTGGTAAATCGACACTCCTATTACAAATTGCCCTGAGCCTGACGGGTATGCGCGTGCTGTATGTATCGGGTGAAGAAAGCGAGCAACAGATAAAAATGCGGGCAGAGCGCTTGGATGCCCCCACCAGCGACTGCCATGTCATGTCGGAAACATCCACACAGAATATCTTTCGGGTGGTAGAGCACTTTGAGCCGGATGTGCTGATTATCGATTCCATTCAGACGATGCAGTCGTCGTTGGTTGAGTCGGGGGCGGGGAGTGTTTCGCAGGTGCGCGAATGCACGGCTGAACTGATGAAGTATGCCAAAGAAAGTGCTGTGCCGGTGTTTATGATTGGCCACATTACCAAAGAAGGTTCGCTGGCTGGGCCTAAAGTACTGGAACACATGGTCGATACGGTACTGACGTTCGAAGGAGACCGCCATACAACGTACCGAATTTTGCGAACTACTAAAAACCGCTTTGGCAGCACCGATGAACTGGGTATTTACGAAATGCTCGGTACGGGACTTCGTCAGGTAACCAACCCGTCTGAAATTCTGATTTCACAGCGTGATGAAGCCTTGAGTGGCGTGACCATCGGCTCCATGCTGGAGGGAAATCGGCCATTAATGATCGAAACCCAGGCTCTGGTGAGTGTAGCAACCTATGGCACTCCGCAACGGAGTAGTACAGGGTTCGATGCCAAACGACTCAACATGCTCCTGGCTGTTCTGGAAAAGCGCGGAGGTTTCCGGCTGGGTCAGCAGGATGTGTTTTTGAATATTGCGGGTGGGTTGCGCGTCGAAGATCCAGCCATCGATTTAGCCGTTTGTGCAGCAGTTGTATCAAGCTACGAAGATATTGCCATTTCACCCTCGGTTGCGTTTGCGGCCGAAGTCGGCCTGGGTGGAGAAGTACGTGCTGTCAGCCGGATTGAATCGCGCATTGCCGAAGCCGAGAAGTTGGGCTTCAAGAAAATATTTATTTCCAAATACAACATGAAAGGGCTCGATACAAAAGACTATAAAATCAATGTTAAGCCTGTATCTCGGCTTGATGAGGTTTTTCAGGGCGTACTGTTGTAGATCTGTTAGTGTACCTGTTGGTATGGATAGGTTCATGGCCACTGGATAAGGTGTTGCTGAAAATCGATTGAACAAAAATCCGAGACAAACTATTCTTCGTAGCTGTAGTTAGTTCTCTAGTTAATTAATCGATAAACTCAACAAATTTGATTACGTTATGAGCTACATCAAAGCAGGTACGGATTCGTCCGGCAATGACGTTAAACTTTTCTATCAGGATTTAGGGTCTGGAACTCCAGTGGTGTTAATCCACGGCTGGCCATTAGGCCACGAAATGTGGGACTATCAGTTGGCCGAACTACCTGCTCATGGCATAAGGGTGGTCGCTTACGACCGTCGCGGCTTTGGTAAATCGTCGCAACCCTGGGATGGGTATGATTACGATACAATGGCCGACGATCTGAAGGCGGTTCTCGATGAATTAGATCTGAAAAATGTGACCCTCGTTGGCTTTTCGATGGGTGGGGGCGAAGTAGCTCGTTATATGAGTCGGCATGGTGGAGCACGCGTGGCAAAAGTCGCATTTGTAAGTGCCGTAACACCTTATTTGCTGAAAACAGATGACAATCCGGATGGGGTAGATCAGAGTGTATTTGACGAAATTCTGGATGGTCTACAAAAAGATCGGGCCGATTTCCTGCAAACCTTCGGTAAACAGTTTTATGGGGTCAATCTGATTAGCAAGCCCGTTAGTCAGGCTCATCTGGATGGTGATTTTGCCAGGGCTTATGTAGCCTCGCAGCGGGCTACGGTCGAATGTGCAAAGGCGTTTGCCATGACTGATTTCCGGGACGATCTGGCTCAGATTCAAGTACCGGCTCTGGTTATTCATGGCGACTCGGATAAGACGGTACCCATTGAAGCTTCGGGCGAGCGAACAGCGAATGCACTGCCTACGGCTCAGTATATTGTCTATGATGGTGCCCCACACGGCATATTTATGACCGAAAAAGATCGGTTGAATGAAGATTTAATCTCCTTTATTCTGGAAGGCGTCAACGTACGGCAATCAGCTGACGCTTCGGCTGCCTATTAAGCTTTATACATTGTATAGATTTCTCAAATGGGTGCATCCTACGGGTTATGCACCCATTTCTTTTTTGATCTTTTGTACGAAGGAATTGGAAGTATCGGTCAACTGGGCGATTTCGGCTACCGAGAATTGGGTTTGAGTGAGCAGATTTAAAATAATTAGCCGCTTCCCCTGCTTTTTACCTTCTTCTAACCCCTGCTCCAGTCCCGCCTTTTTCCCTTGCTCCAACCCTTCCTTTTTCCCTTGCTCCAACCCTGCTTTTTTGCCACTTTCAAGACCGAGCGTAAAGCCAAGGCGCTGGCCTTTCTGGAAAAATGGATCCTCTTGTTCTTTAAAATACTGTGTTAACTTTTCCATAACTAGCTCTAAATTGGGTTGTAATTTACGAAGTTGCACTAAAACCCGCAATTGGCTTATGTATCGCTCAAATGCAAGCGAGCCAGTTGTCGTTTCGTAAATTCGATTGACCATCTGTTCCAGAATAACCTGGGGTGATTGCGCATCGAAATCGGCTAATAATGCAAATAGAATCTCTTCTGGTTTATCAGAATTCAAAAACAGTTTATACGAATACTGCTGGAATGACAGTAAATGATACCGAAAAACGGAGTCTCCGGTGTTTAGTTCTGAGGCCATTTTAGGTAGTTTACTGCCCATATATAGTACATATTGTCGAATGGGAAGCCGATAAGCACGCGCCAACATGACACAATAGTCGCCCATGCGGTAGATCATATCCGGGTCATCTGCTACCTGAAACTCCAGGTGAAGCACGAATATGTTTCCATTACGGTCGCGAATGCGCTTGAGCGCATCAGGCTTACGTTCTTTTGTATGTTGTAGATCGTCAGGTAATTCGACGGATTCAATGGGGTGAATATCTAATAGCCGTTCAATCAGCGCTGGGATCGCTGCTTCTAAATTTTCCTTCACAATTTTGTCGTATTGACTGATGGAAGGCGATTTGTAGCGAGACTTCATAGGCTCGCAAAGTAGCAAAAAAAGCTATAATGACTACTAATTAGAGGTCTCGGTAGGTTCTCACATACGACGAAGGGGTTTGGCCTGTAATAAACTTGAATTGTCGGTTGAAATTAGAGAGGGTTCTAAATCCACTCTCGAAGCTGATTTGTGTAATGTTCAGCTTCCCGGCCATAAGCAATTTACAGGCATGGCCGATCCGAACCTCGGAGACAAATTCAGAAAAGGTTTTGTTGGCACGGGCTTTAAAATAGCGACAGAACGCTGGAGGTGTCATACCAGCCAGATCGGATACTGTATCCAGACTGATTTCGTCCGGGAAATGATCCAGAACATAATCGTGGACTAGTTGCATTCGGTCTGTTTCGGATGGTTTTACGGTATTCGTGTAGCCTGAGCTTGTCAGAAATCGGTGGTCGGTCGCCTGCGACAATCGATTGAGCAACGTCAACAGACTTAATATACGCTCAAAGCCTACACCCTGTGCCGCCAGATTACGAAGAGCCATCTCAGCGTAAGAGCGGGTTGGACCCGTCCACTCAAGACCCTGCCGGGCATTGTTGAGTAACTGACGCAGCAGATTCATCTCCTGCTTTTTTAAAAAATCACTTCCCAGAAAATCATCGGCAAAATAGACGACAATTCCTTTTGTGATGAGGTCGGATTGCTTGCTGAAATAAACCTGATCGCTACGCCAGAGGTGTGGTAAGTTGGGCCCCAGAAAAACCAGATCGCCAGGGCCAAATGGTTTAATTGAATCGCCTATAAATCGGGTGCCAGTACCCTCCTCGACCAGAAATAACTGATAATGTGGATGAAAATGCCAGTTCGGGTCGAAATGAGATTCTACCAGTTCTTTAACGATGAATGAAGCCGCAACGGGTTCCAGGTCTTTGCGTAGGGGCTGTTTCATGGCATTGTTCCTTTTTTAACACAAATGTTGCCCATTTTTTCTGATTTATGTAAAAATAAAGTCATAATTGGCTAATAAAAGCGGAGATAAACGGTTCAGTACTGAATAGATTTGTGTAAATTTTTACAGACCAAATATGAATAAGCTAGGAATGAACTTGTTTGTCTGGACAATGACCATGGACGAAGATTTGTCCGATACGCTGTCATTCCTGAAAACGAGTGGGTTTGATTTTGTCGAGATTCCGATCAATGATGTCAACCTGGAAAAGTGGCAGCGATTAGGGGAGCAACTAGCCGAGTTGGGTTTAGGTGTTCAGGCGTGTACACTTTGTAGTTCAGAATTCAGTCTCATCAGTCCTAATGATGCTGTTCGTCAGGCCGGTGTTGCATACCTGAAGCAAATTGTCGATTGTACAGCCGCTGTAGGGGCCACTATTTTGATGGGACCATTTTATGCTGGCTTTAAAACCTTTACGGGTAAGCCCGCGACCCAGCAAGAATGGAACTGGTCGGTAGAAGGTATGCGTGAGGTGGCCAAGTATGCTCAAACCAAAGGGGTAATGCTGGCTATGGAATACCTGAATCGCTTTGAGACGTATCTGCTGACCTGTGCCGACGAGCTTGTTCGTTACGTTGAAGACGTCAATCATCCCAATTGCAAGGCGGCTTTCGATACATTCCATGCCAATATGGAGGAGAAAAACATTGGTGATGCCTTACGTAAATGCGCTCCTTATCTGGTGCATATTCAGATTTCGGAAAACGATCGCTCCACACCGGGCCGGGGACATATTAATTTCACTGACGTATTTAACGTGCTTGACGAAGTGGGGTACGAAGGGCCAATTGCCATCGAAGCGTTTGGGCCGAATCCACCTGAACTCGCAGCCGCCACGCATATTTTCCGGCCCATGTTCGACTCACCTGAGCAATTGGCCGTTGATGGACTAAAATTTTTAAAGAGCGAAAGAATGAAAGAACGAAAGAGCCTTCCTGTCTGAACGGCCTTTTACTCCGAATTCTTTACTTCGCTCTTTCACTCTTTCATTCTTTCGCTCTTTAAAATGATTAACATCGCCATTGTGGGCCTGGGATTTGGGGCCGAATTTATTCCAATTTATCAGCGGCATCCGAACGCCAATATGTACGCTATTTGTCAGCGTAACGTCGAAAGTCTGAACAAGATTGGCGACGCGTATGGCATTGAGAAACGCTATAGTAGTTTTGATGAATTGCTGGCCGATCCGGCTGTCGATGCTGTACACATCAACTCACCTATTCCGAATCATGCCGAACAAAGCCTGAAAGCCTTACGAGCCGGTAAGCACGTTGCCTGTACAGTGCCAATGGCGACAAGCGTTGAGGACTGTATGGAGATCGTGAAGGCTACCAAAGAGTCGGGTAAGAAATACATGATGATGGAAACGGTGGTGTATAGCCGCGAGTTCCTGTTTGTCAAGGAGCTGTATGAAAAAGGCGAGCTGGGGAAAGTTCAGTTTCTGAAAGCCAGCCACCAACAGGACATGGACGGTTGGCCGGATTACTGGCCTGGTTTGCCACCGATGCACTATGCTACGCACTGTGTAGGGCCTGTAGCTGGTTTGCTTAAGCTGGAGGCTGAATATGTATCCTGTTTTGGATCGGGCACGATTCGGGAAGAGCTGGCCAAAATTCATAACTCGCCCTTTGCGGTCGAATCGGCGCATATTAAATTTAAAGACAGCGACTTATCAGCTTACGTCTATCGGTCGTTATTTGATGTAGCGCGGCAGTACCGGGAAAGTTTTGAAGTATATGGCGATAAGAAGTCGTTTGAATGGCAGTTAATCGAGGACGAACTTCCTGTGATTCATACCGCCAAAAAACCGGAACCGGAGATTCCCGAGAAAGTAACGGTGCCCGATTATGCACATTACTTGCCCGAACCTATCCAGCGATTTACGACCAAAGGCGTTTACGATGCCGATGAGCAGCAACACCTGTCGTTTACGCAGGGAGGTGGTCATGGCGGATCGCACCCGCATATGGTGCATGAGTTTGTATCGGCCATTATTGAAGACCGCGATCCATTCCCCAACGCGGCTCAGTCGGCTAACTGGACCAGCGTGGGAATTTTGGCGCATGAGTCGGCGCTACAGGGTGGCAAGCTCATTCAACTGCCTGATTTCAACTAAATGAATAATGTAGAATGAATAATGTAGAATGGAAAATATAGGGGAAATCCTTCTATTATTCATTCTACATTATTCATTCTACATTATTCATTATCCATTGCTCATTACCTTTTCCTTTGGTAATCATGAAAAAACTACTTATCGCTGTTGGGGTCGTAGTCGCACTTGCCCAGTGTGCTCGCCAATCGTCCTCACAAACCTCTGTTCGACAGACCGGCGGAGCATCGGGTAACGACCGTCCGCGTCGGACCGAAATTCTATTTCTGGGTGATAATGGTCACCACCGACCGAGCGAGCGCGTGCCTCAACTGATGGCGGCTCTCGGCGACAAGGGTATCAACATTACCTATACCGATAAGCTTGAAGACCTCAATACCGAGAATCTGAACAAGTACGACGGTCTATTGATTTTTGCCAACTGGGATAGTATTCCCAAGCCGCAGGAACAGGCATTATTGTCGTATGTATCGTCGGGACACGGACTGATCCCGGTACACTGTGCATCCTACTGCTTCCGGAATTCGCCAGAGTATGTCGATAAGGTAGTGGGTGGTCAGTTCTGGCGGCATCGGATGGATACCATCCAGACGCGTTTTACGCAGCCAAACAATCCGATCGTAGCGGGTCTATCGTCGTTCAAAGCCTATGACGAAACCTATCTGCACAGTCATTTACAGCCCGACAATAATGTGCTGGCTGTACGGGATATTAAAGCCGATCAGGCCAAAGATAAGCCGGGGCAAACCGAAGAGCCCTACACCTGGACGCGTCAGTACGGCAAGGGCCGGGTATTTTACACCGCCTACGGACATGACGAGCGTACCTGGAGCCAACCTGGTTTTCAGCAATTGTTGGAGCGGGGGATTCTCTGGGCAGTGGGCGACAAGGTAAAGAAACTCCACGACGACCTGAAACCTCAGCCGTTTGCCTATCATGAAGCGAACCTGCCGAACTACGAAAAACGGCCCGGTGCTCAGTTGGAACAGGAGCCTCTTTCGCCCGAAGAGTCAATGAAGCATATTCAGGTGCCCGTCGACTTTACGCTCGAACTGTTTGCCCATGAGCCTAACGTGATGCACCCGATTGCCATGAGCTGGGACGAACGCGGTCGATTGTTCGTACTGATTACCAAAGATTACCCGAACGAGCGCAAGCCTGAAGGTGGTTCGGATTACATCGTTATCTGCGAGGATACCGATAAAGATGGCAAGGCCGATAAGTTCACCAATTTTGCTGAGGGCCTCAGTATCCCAACTGGAATGGTGTTTGCCAACGGTGGTCTGTACGTCTCGCAGGCACCACATATGCTGTTTTTGCAGGATACCAACGGCGATGATAAAGCCGATGTGAAGAAAATTCTTTTTACAGGCTTTGGTACGTTCGATACGCATGCCGGACCCAGCAACCTGCATTATGGGTTTGATAACTGGATTTGGGGCAGTGTTGGGTATTCGGGCTTTAAAGGTAAGTTCGGTGCCGACAGTGTCAAGTTTAGCCAGGGTTTCTTCCGGTTTAAACCCGATGGGTCGAAACTCGAATATGTAACGGCTACATCCAACAATACCTGGGGGCTAGGTTTTACCGAAACCGGCGATATTTTCGGCTCGACAGCCAATAATTCGCACGGTTGGTATATGGCTATTCCGAACCAGTATTTTCATGGAGCACCGCATCTGCGCGAAAATGGCAGCCGCAGTACCGACACCCATAAAGACATGAAACCCATTACGCCCAAAGTAAGGCAGGTGGATGTATTCGGTGGGTTTACGGCTGCTGCTGGGCACAATTTCTATACGGCCCGTGCTTTCCCGCAGCAGTATTGGAATAAGGTTGCGTTTGTATCGGAGCCAACGGGGCATATTCTGCACCAGAATGTGATGAAAAAGTCGGGTACCGACTACGAAGATGTTGACGGATTTAACCTGATGGCAGGTGCCGATGAGTGGTTTGCACCGGTTTTTGCCGAAGTAGGTCCCGATGGAGCTGTTTGGGTAGTTGACTGGTACAGCTTCATTATTCAGCACAACCCGACGCCTAAAGGCGCTAGTAACGGTTCCGGAAATGCCTACGAGACGCCATTACGAGATTTTACCCATGGTCGGATTTACCGGGTTGCCTACAAAAACGCCCCTGCCTATACCCCAATGGCTTTGAGCAAAGATCGCCCCGACGAGCTGATGGCTGCGCTGAAAAACACAAACATGTTCTGGCGGATGACGGCTCAGCGGTTGCTGATTGAGCGGACAAACAAAGATGTTGTGCCGAAGCTTATTGCGTTGGTAAACGATCAGTCGCTGGATGAAATTGGTAATAACCCCGCAGCGATTCACGCTTTATGGACATTGCAGGGGCTGGGTGCAACCAATCAGCCCGATGTGATGCAGGCCATAACTGGTGCTCTTAAGCATCCTGCTTCGGCTGTGCGTAAAGCCGCCATTCAGGTGATGCCGGCTTCTGTGGCTGCTCAGGCCATTTTACAAAATAACCTTCTGCAGGATAAAGAGCCACTGGTAGTGCTAAATTCGTTGTTAGCGTTGTCGCAGGCTCCGTCGTCCTCCGAAGTAGATAATGCGATTCTGACCCGTCTGGCGAAAGCTACCGAAACAAACGATCGCTGGTTACCCGATGCGTTTGCCTGTGCGCTGACAGCGAATGATGGCCGATTGCTGAAAACATACCTGTCTCAACTAGCCACTTCCGAGGCCGGACATGGCCAGCAGGCACATGATATGAGCCAGCATGATCATACAGCGGCAACCGCTCCAAAGCAGTCTGCTCCGATTACTGCCTCGGCCAGTGATAAACCTGATCTGGTGATTAAGGCCATTCGTACCACGCCCGAATCGCCTTTAGTTCGCGAACGGGCCTTAGTGTTTGTCGATGTGATGAATGCGGGAGGAGTAGCCGTTCCAGAGGGAACACCTATTCCTTTGTCGGTTCGGATCGAAGGGCCTAAGGGGGCGTTGGATGGACCGAAAATCGATTTTGTCAGCGTAACACATAACACGGGTATTAAGCCTGGCGAAACTGTCACCATCAGCAAATCGAACAATGGTCCCTGGGTGGGCGATATGTCCGTTCAATTCGAGCGGGCGGGCCAGTATGCGATCACTGCAATGCTTGACCGGGAGAATGTTATTGCCGAAAGCAATGAACAGAACAATAACGCTACGGTTGCGCTTACCTATCGCGCTCCCCAGAGTCTGAGTGCCTATGCGCTTGAACGGGCCATCCGTAGCTATGCATCCGTTGCGCCTATCGACGACGTAGTTGCTTTGCTGAAACAGACACAAAAGCTGGATGCTACCCAAAAAGAGGCTATTGTGAAAGGCGTAGCCGAAGGCTGGAATCCTCGCCAGAAAGCCTCAGTTCAGGAAGCCGATAAGTCATTTCTGGCGAGTCTGAACAATTCGGTATCTGCTGATAATAGCAGCCGCCTGAATCGCCTGTACGAATTGTGGGGAATCACCAAAGCTGAGCCTGTTGACCCGAATGTAGAGGTCGTACGAATCAAAACGGTTCGCGAAGAGATGCGGTATGATAAGAAGGAATTTACAGTTACGGCGGGTAAACAGGTCGAAATCGTTCTGGAAAATCCCGACGCCATGCAGCATAACCTGGTGATTGGTAAGCCTAAAAGTATGGAGATTATTGGGGCCGCTGCCGACAAGCTCATTACGGCAAAAGATGGGGCTGAAAAGAACTACGTCCCTTCGGTTCCGCAGGTGATTGTGGCTACTCCCTTAGTGAATCCCGACCAGACCTATCGGCTGAAATTCACCGCTCCGGCTACTCCAGGCGACTATCCGTTTGTGTGTACATTTCCCGGACACTGGCGCATTATGAACGGTGTAATGAAAGTAACGAAGGCCGCTCAGGCTGTAAACGCCAAATAACTTTTTAGATGTCAGGTGGGCTGATGCCTATTGCTTTTGCATGAGCCCACCTGATACTATTAGTCTGCCTTTTTAGAATCTGTTATCTGCCCTTGCTCTGTTGAGGGCAGAATTGATTTTGGGGGTATCTGAATCATAAATTCGCTCCCCTGGCCCACGGCGCTTTTTACCCAAATGCTCCAGTTATGTGCCTGTATAATTCGCTGTACGTAACTTAAGCCCAAGCCAAATCCTTTTACACTGGGCTGATTACGGTCATGTACCCGAAAAAAAGGCTGGAAGATTTGCGCCACTAACTTGGGTGGAATCCCTACTCCCTTATCCCTAACTGTAATCGTCAGGCCATCCGTATCGGCTTTAGTCAGCAAGGTAATAGCCGGGTCGTCAGCGCTGTACTTGATCGCGTTATCCAACAGATTGTAAAGCACATTGGTCAAGTGAAGCCGATCTGCTAGAATATATGTGTCTTTAGCCACTAATTGCAAAGTTAAATAGTCGCCATGCCGCTCGGCCACTGACTGGAGAAGGTGCTGTATATGAACGGGTTCGGGGTTTAGTACCAATGTATTTCGGTCCGCCCGTGCCAGCGTCAGCATGGTTTCGACCTGATGTTGAAGTCGCTCGGTTTCTTCCCGGATTATTCGAACGTATTTCTCCGTCCGCTCAGGATGATTTCGGGCAATGGGTGACTCCAGAATATCGACCGCCATGCGAATTGCCGAAATAGGCGTTTGAAATTCATGGACAATAGAATGTAAAACCTCAGTCTGGGCTGGTGGGCGTTGTCGCTGTTGTAAAAACCACCAGATTGTAAAGCCAATGAGTCCCTGCAGTACCAGAAACAGCGTAACAAGAGTCACTCCCTCCAAAACTGAGTTCATAGTTTGCGGGTTTTCATGGGCTACTGACCAACTACTATACATCAGGCTAACTACTATAAGTAACAGCAAGACAGCAAGCGCGAGCAGTAGATAAGAGGTTGAACGTGGTGGCATACTGCTGAATTCCTTTTATGGTTTAGTAAAAGGTGAAGCCCGGTAGTGATACATGGACGACGCAGTAATGTAAATGTCACAATAAAATACCCTAAAAAGCAATAGTTTTTAACATAAAAAGCCCACAATAGATGGGCTTTTAAGAAACAGTATAAAATAGCGAAACTAATCAGGCGTTGTCAGCGACTGGTTCAGCAGGTGCTGGTGTGCTGGTAGTGGCCGTCTTAGCTGGCGTATTTCGTGGAGTTCGAGGTGAGGTGCTTTTAGCCGTAGCTGGTTTTGGAGCAGGCTTCGTAGTTTTTGCTGCTGCGGTCGTAGCTGTTTTAGTTACCGTTTCAACGGCTTTTGCTACGGTTTGCTCAGCCTTCTGTTCTGCTTTTACGAGTTTCTTTTTGGCCTTTGTTGCTGTCTTCTTCGCTTTTTTTGCTGGTTTAGCCGCTTTCTTTTCAGCTTTATGCATCAATTTAGCGAGCTTCTTAGCTAGTTTGTCCGCCGATTTCTCGATGGACTTTTTCATTTTCTTGGTGGCTTCGCCAGCTTCATTCAGTTTGGTTTCAATCGTACTAACGATCTCGGAAGCCAGTGACTTCTGTTTGGTTTTTAGGGTTTTGTTTGCCATGTGATCTGGTAGAATAAAAATGTACAAATAAATACGGAATTCTTGGGACAGTCAAAAAACCAATAGTAAGTTTTCATCGGCTTTTTTGCAGGAAATCCCAGCAAATAATGCCTGCGGTCACGGCAATATTGAGCGAGTGTTTCGTGCCAAATTGTGGAATCTCCAATACGATATCGGCTAGTTGCACCACATCGTCCCGGACGCCCGTTACCTCATTACCCAACACAAAAGCGTATGGTTTGTTTTTATTAGGGGAAAAATCTGTCAATAATATACTCCCTTCGGCTTGTTCGACAGCAACAATTAGCCAGCCATCTGTTCGTAATTGCCTGATTAGGCTAACGATATCGGTTGTGTAATGCCAGTCTACCGATTCCGTAGCCCCTAAAGCGGTTTTGGTTATATCGCGGTGGGGAGGTTGGCCCGTTATGCCACATAGGTAGAGTTTTTCAGCCCGAAACGCGTCGGCCGTTCTAAAAACCGAACCTACATTGTTAAGACTGCGTATATCATCCAGAATCAGGCAATATGGAAATTTTTCGGCTTGTTTAAAATCATCGACCGACAGGCGGTTCAATTCATCGAGCGAGAGTTTGCGAGGTAGCATAAAGCGTCTTTACAATAAACGTAAACCGCAAAATTAAGCTCTTAGCAAGCATTTGTTTGCCTGTTATGTAGTATAAATGTCACCAGATCTTTGTAGATTTGTTTAGTACAATCCAATAGAAATCAGTGAAAACCGCTAGTGCCGCAAAGCCACAAACGAAGAAGAACGAAACCCCTCTCAATCGCCAATACAATCAGATTAAAGCCAAATATCCCGGTGCATTATTACTCTTTCGGGTCGGTGATTTCTACGAGACCTTCGGCGAAGATGCGGTAAAAACCAGTAAAATTCTGGGTATTACGCTTACCAAACGGAACAATGGTGGCTCCAACGAAGAACTGGCGGGCTTTCCTCATCATTCTCTGGATACCCACCTGCCTAAGCTGGTTCGGGCGGGTGAACGTGTGGCTATTTGCGACCAATTGGAAGACCCTGCGCTCGCTAAAGGGATTGTACGGCGAGGGGTTACAGAACTGGTAACGCCCGGCGTTTCCTTCAACGATAATGTGCTCGATACCCGGCGCAACAACTACCTCGCTGCTGTTCATTTTGGGAAGGGCGGGGCTAGTCATCCAGATGATCAGTTTGGGGTATCATTTCTGGATATTTCGACGGGTGAGTTTCTGGCTTCGCAGGGTAATGCGGCTTACGTCGATAAATTACTTCAAAGTTTCAATCCGTCGGAAGTACTATATTGCAAGCGTAATCGACAGGAGTTCGGGGCTTTGTTTGGCGATAAGTTTCACACCTTTACCCTCGAAGACTGGGCTTTTACCTACGATTTTGGTTACAATTTTCTAAAACAACATTTTCAGACTACCTCGTTGAAGGGTTTTGGTATTGAAGGGCTGCCCGACGGGATTGTAGCGGCCGGGGTGATTCTTCACTACCTGAATGAAACGGAACACAAAGACCTTCAGCATATTACTCGCGTAACGCGACTCGAAGAGGATCGCTATGTCTGGCTCGACCGATTCACTATTCGCAACCTTGAACTGACAGCAGCGCAGCAGGAAGGGGGCGTTCCACTCATCCAGATTCTTGATCAGACCGTTACGCCAATGGGGGCTCGTTTGCTGCGTAAGTGGCTAAGTTTACCCCTGAAAGAAAAAGCGTTGATCGACGAGCGGCTCAGCATGGTTGAACTGCTTGTGAATGAACTCGATCTGACCGATACGCTGGTAAATCATTTGCGGCAGATTGGCGATCTGGAGCGGCTGGTCTCCAAAGTGGCTGTTCGACGGATTAATCCAAGAGAGCTATTGCAACTGAAACGGTCGTTGCAGCACGTTTTGCCGATCAAAGAATTGCTGATTACCGCATTAAGTCAGACGGAGTCACCTTCGCTGAAAAAGTATGCGGATCAGCTCAATCCCGTAGCGTTTCTGCTTGACCGGATCGAGGCCGAACTGCGTGAAGATCCGCCAACGCTTTCGAACCAGGGAGGCATGATTAAACCTGGTATAAACCCTGAACTGGACGAACTGACGGCAATAGCCTATTCGGGCAAGGATTACCTGCTGAAACTTCAGGAACGTGAGGTAGAACGAACAGGCATAAGTTCGCTCAAGGTGGCCTATAATAAAGTGTTTGGCTATTACCTTGAAGTGACGCACGCCCACAAGAACCGGGTGCCCGACGACTGGATCCGGAAACAGACGCTGGTAAATGCCGAACGATACATTACCCCTGAATTAAAGGAATACGAAGATAAAATCCTGAATGCCGAGGAGCAGATTTTTCAGATCGAAGCCCGGATGTTCAACGAAATGATTATGGCGGCTGGCGAGTATGTGGGGGCCATTCAGCAAAACGCCCGTGTACTCTCGGTGCTGGATGTACTGTCGTCGTTTGCCCGGATTGCGGTGAAAAATAAATACGTTCGTCCGCAGATCAACGAAAGTAAGGTGCTGAGCATCAGAGACGGTCGCCATCCAGTTGTAGAGCAGCAATTACCGCCCGGCGAACCGTATATTCCGAATGATATTTATCTGGATGATGAAACCCAGCAAATCATCATCATTACAGGGCCAAACATGGCTGGTAAATCGGCGTTGCTGCGGCAAACCGCTCTGATTGTACTGATGGCGCAGTCGGGTAGTTTTGTGCCAGCATCAATGGCTGAAATCGGGATCATCGATAAGATTTTTACGCGGGTAGGCGCCAGCGATAACCTGTCGAGGGGCGAAAGCACGTTTATGGTCGAGATGACCGAAACGGCTAGTATTCTGAATAACCTGAGCGAGCGAAGCCTGGTGCTAATGGATGAAATCGGGCGTGGTACGAGTACCTACGATGGTGTATCAATCGCCTGGGCCATCACCGAATACCTGCATAACAAAACCGACTGCCGACCTAAAACCCTGTTTGCCACACACTATCACGAACTGAATGATCTGGCTACGGATAACCACCGGATCAAAAACTACAACGTGGCGGTGAAGGAGATGGGAAACAAGGTTATTTTCCTTCGTAAGCTGAAAGAGGGCGGATCGGAGCACAGTTTCGGGATTCACGTAGCGCAGATGGCCGGTATGCCTGCACAAGTAGTTAGTCGGGCCAACGAGATTTTGAAGCAACTGGAATCCTCGCATGGGCGCGAAACGAATCGGGAAAAGATTCGGGAAGCCGTACCCCAGGAACGCGAACTGGCCCTGCGGATCATCGAATCGGGCGATCCGAGGTCAGAAGCCATCAAGGAAAAGCTTCGGGCGATCGACGTCAACCGACTTACGCCCATCGAAGCGCTATTAAAGCTTAACGAATTGCTGAAGTTGGTGGAATGATGGAAGAGGAGTTATTGAAATTTGATCGAAATGGCTATCTACAACCTTATGATGTTGTTTCGGTGAGTTGGCTAATGTTTGCACAAACTTTTGGGCAAGGTGTTCACCGAGGTCAATTATTGACTGACTACGAACTTTTTCTGAGTACGTTACGCAATGTTTTACAAGTTAATCATCGACAATGGGTTGATGGTAGTTTTATTAGTGAACAAGAGCAGCCGGGCGATATCGATGTAATTATTTTTGTGCCTTATACTGAGTTTGGTGGGGTCTTAGATCGACTAAAGCGGCTAAAAGAAGAATGGATAGGTAGGATAGATTGTTATTTTGTAGAAGCATTTCCGGCTGACCACAAGAAGTATGAAATTAGTCGGGCAGATGAGTTAGATTGGTATCACTTTCTGAGGACTGATCGAAAAAAACGGCCCAAGGGAATTATAGAATTGCAATTTGACTATGGAGATCAATGATGAATTGGAAATACAGTTGTTTCATACGCTTGAGCAGATAAAGCGTATGAATGAGGCTATTCGTAGGCATCAGAGAGTCGAAGATGGCAATCCCTTTATGATCGAACAGTTTCAGGAGATTAGGCAGCGACTTCATGCGGACTTGCAGGATTTACTATCGCAAGTGACGGAAGTCCGTTGGCAGTTAGCGGCTTAAATTGCTCTGCCTCTATTAAAGCTTAACGAGTTGCTGAAGTTGGTGGAGTAAGTGAAAAGTAAACAACAATCAAATGGATTTAAGCGTATTAAATGCCCCACTGACGGTGCAGGAAATTGAGTGGCGTGTACAGAGCCAGACCAAAGACGGCCAGAAAATAGTCGTCGTGCCGTATATTACTAACCGTTGTGTCATGCAACGGTTCGACGAGCAATTTGGCTGGGCGGGCTGGCAGAATGAAATCAAGGAAATTGACGGGGGCTTTTTGTGTACCATCACGGTTGTATTGCCCGGTGGTGAAATCGTTCGAAAAACAGACGGAGCTAGCCGCACAGTAGTTGAACCTGTCAAAGGTGGTATCAGCGATGCCATGAAACGCTGTGCTGTTCAGTTTGGACTGGGTCGATCCCTATATGATTTTCCTAAGGTGCTCATCCAGACCACCGACAAATATATTCCTGAATGGGCAGGGCCTTTGCTGGATAAGATGGTCGATAAGATAAACTCGGGTGGTACGGTCCGCGATGTAGTCGTCCTGAAGCCGGAGCACGCTAAACCAGCCGTTAAATCGGTTTAAAGAGCCTTCTGTGCCGGTCAATCCTGTTAAATAAACTTCCCGAAAAGTCTGACCTTTCGGGAAGTTGGTTGATTCTATTATCATTCCTTACCACTACCGACGCTGGCAGGAGCGCCCATGCCCTGGGAGAGTACTAACAGTTTATCACTTAGCGTTTGAATCGCTTTTTTATAGCGCGCTTCCAGATCAGGTAAATTGGCCGTAGACTTCAACGACGCTTCATATAGCAGCCCTGGCAACATCCAGGAGGCATAGCCACTGTACGGATCGGAAGAAGCATACAACGAGCGATACCAGCCGCCAAAGGCGTTGCCTTTTGGATCGATAAACGACCGCTCCAGCATGCGTAACTCTTTGTTTAGCTCCACTAGCTTATCGGTCCGGCCCGATTTCAGGTAGGTTTGCCGGGCCGTTTCGCAAGCGTCCGCATTCTTTTTCAGCTCAGCAACGGCATTCAGTAAAGGGGCGATTGAATACGTTGGCGAATAGGCTTGAATGGCTTTTTCAGCCGCTTTTAAATGGACTTCCAGATCAGCCGGATACCGGGCCAGATCGTAGGGGACCAGGTCGGCATTGGCAAGACGAAGGGTCATGGTGCCAACAACCTGCTCCATCATTGGCCCCATTTTGTAGGTCGGATCGGCAAATTTGTCGTAGAAATATAGATCGTCGTATTGGGAGTGGTACAGTGTCGGACCTTCTGTACCGGCGCTGAGTGCCGGAATGCCAATATGCATGTAGGGAGCAATGTGATCGGAGCCCCCACCCAGATTACCAATCGTTGGTTCACCTGCCAGCATAGCCGGTGCCGAAGAGCCCGTAACACGCGTTGGATTACCAGCCGCTGTATGGCTTAGCCAGTGCTGATAAACGGTTTTGTTCGAATCGGGGTATTGTACCGACTGAGTGGCTTCAATAATTAACTTCTTCATGGAAGGCGACGCACTGGCCCCAAACCGCCGACCCGAAACTGCGGCATCGTAGTTCATGTAGGCAACGGCTTTTTGGGTTAGCTCATCCCGAAACTGCTCGCTCCATTCAGCAGAACCAATTACGCCTGGTTCTTCTGCATCCCAGTGACAGACCTTGATTGTTCGCCGTGGTCGTTGTCCGGCCTTCGCCAACTTTCCAAGTGATTCGGTCATACTGAGCAGCATAGCTGTACCCGAATTGGGGTCAGTAGCTCCATACGACCAGGCGTCATAATGGCAACCGGCAATAATCCATTCGTCGGGAAATTCGGCTCCGGTCAATGTACCAACGACTTGATAAATTCGCTGGATGGTTTTTTCCTGCTTAACCATCAGTCGGACTTTCAGGCTATTACCTCCTTCGAGTCGGTAGGTATAGGGTAAACCGCCCTGCCAACCTGCCGGAACAGGCTGCGTTCCTGTCATCCGTTTCAGGATTTCGGTAGCCGAACCATAGGGTAGGGGCGTTACGGGGATTTTGTGGAAAGCAACATCTTTCTGATCGAGCCGTTTGGGGGTGTTTTTATCATCCATCGGCAGGGATGGTTCGCCCGGTGTCAGCGGATCGCCTGTGTAGGGCGTAGTCAATAATGAGCCCCGCTGAATCACGCTTTCGCTATAATAAGGGCCCTCGGGAAAGGTTAGGCCACGCATATAGCCTGAGTCGGCAGGGTCGGTGAAAATGATAACGCCAATGGCTCCGGCAGCTTGCGCCCATTGGGCCTTATACCCCCGGAAATTTCCACCATAACGAGCCAGTACGATTTTACCCGCCACCGAAATGCCCATCGCTTTCAGCTGCTCAAAATCTTCCTTTCGGCCGTAGTTGGCATATACGATTTCGGCCGTTACATCGCCCGAACCCGACCAGGCATTATAACCGGGTGTCAGACGCGGGTCGGTACTGTATTTATCTTCTTTGAACAGGTATTCCCGGATGTTCAAGGGTTGGCGAATCGGTTCGACCAGTTCAACGGCAATCTCACCCGGACCTTTGGGTAACAGCACATCATGGGGGTAAATATCAACCTGCCAGCCTGCTTTACGCATGGTTTCGGCAATGTAGTCACGCACCTGCTCGTTCTCCTTCGTACCCGTAATGTGGGGAACACTACTTAGTTTTTCGAGGTGGTTCTTAAAAGCTGCTGACGATTGTTTGGTCTTAAAGTCCGATTCAAGCTTGATTTGAGTTGCCTGGCGGGTAGAGGTAAATCCCGAAAGAGTCTGGGCCTGTACAATTGTACCGCTGAATAGTAACGCAAAGGCTTGACCAGTAATAGCAAGTAATGTTGCTGGTTTCATGAGAATCAGGTTGATGATTCTCAAATATCGACATTACCTATGGTAAAGGCGAATGATTGCCGATGAATATTTGGTTAAACAAAAAGGAGACGCATTTCATACGTCTCCTTTTTGTTGCACTTGATATACGATTTATTGGCTATCAGTCTGGCTTGCTTTACTTAGTAGGCATAGCAAAGATCGTTGGATCGATGGTTGGATTGAAAGCAATATTGGATACCGTTATGGTGATCGGTCCGGGAGCGCCTGGGGTTTCCATATCGATGGTGGTTGGAATAGTAAGACCATCGATCGTTTTGTAACCACCATATTTTAGTTTTATATCACCCGACTGGCCTTGCACACTGACGGTGGCTTTCATCCCGGTAATCTGGTAGGTCGATGCATCGACATAGTAATTGGCAACACCTTCAGGACGAGTTACTTTTAGATTGTAGACATCTTTATCGCCCTGCTTTTCCTTGCCGACAAATTCAACCGGGTATTTTTGCGCTTTGGCCGTCAATAAGTCAGCACCCATCACGTTGGCATTCCCTTTCTGCATTTTTACCTGGTCGTCGGGAAGAGCCGTCGGCGTTGAGCCCCCCTGCATGGGATTAATCGTCCAACCTTTGTCTCCGTCAACTACGTTTGTTACCTGCTGGCCCATTATCGAAATATCCTGACGCATCGATTTGCCGACAACAATGGAGGTTTTGCCTGTCATATCCATACCCATGATGCTCAGGCTTTGATCGTATTGCAGCGTCTTGACGGCAGCTACTTTGTCGGCTCCACCTAAAGCCGCGATGTTTTTATCGATAACTTCATCGGCTGTCTGGGCGAAAGTTAAGGCCGGAAATGCCACCAGGGCAATAAGGGTTTTCAGTTGTGTTTTCATGTACTAGTTTAGTCAGAAATTACGCCAAAGATAGACCTCTGGTGCAGAAAGTATGTACGAGTTTCGTTATAACGAAAGAGAAACGGATACATTATTGCATAGTCGGCAACTTTCGCGGTCTATCGGCTTGCAGGGCTGACGGCTGTTGGCTACCTTCATCGGTTGAAACCTTAAATTTTAAAAACCTACAATGTCGCCTACGACCCGCGTCAAACTTTCCGTCATGATGTTCCTCCAGTTTTTTGTGTGGGGAGCCTGGTACGGTCAGATGAGTAAATACCTTTTAACCGAATTACATGCCTCTGGCGATCAGGTAGGTAATGCGTATGCCGCCTTTTCGCTGGCCATGATCATTGCGCCTTTCTTCGTCGGGATGATTGCCGACCGGTACTTTGCGGCTCAGAAAGTGCTGGGTGTGCTAAACCTGCTTGGCGCTGTCGTTTTATACTTTATTACCCAGAACACTGACCCTGGTCAGTTTTTCTACCTGATTCTGGCGTACTGCCTTACGTTTGCTCCGACCCTGGCGCTGACCTCATCTATTGCATTTACTCATCTGGACAATGACGGTTCTTATAAATGGTTAAAGATCGTTGGTAGTTTATTGCTTATAGTGGGAGGGGTAGCCCTTGTATATTTTAAATTTATCTCTGACCAGTTTAGCAATAATCCAGTTGCTACATGGTTGCCCTTAGGAATCATTTTAGCTGGTGGATTATTTATTGTCTTTTCCCCAGTCAGTAATAATAAAGATGCATTTCCATTTATCCGGGTGTCTGGTACAGTTGCTTGGATTGTTGTTACAAACATTGTAGGGTTTCTGGGATTTGGCGATAAGGTGACGATTTTCCAACTGTCGATGTATTCAGCCGTTGTACTGGGTGTGTTGGCATTCTTTCTGCCCGATACACCCCCCAAAGCAACCACATCCACCTCGTTCTCACAGATACTGGGGCTGGATGCGTTCAAACTCTTTAAAGATCGTTCGTTTGCCATTTTCTTCCTATCGTCGGTGTTGATCTGTATTCCTCTTTCGTTCTATTACGCCATGGCTAACCCTTCGCTCACCGATGGCGGTATGCAGAACGTCGAGAACAAGATGTCGCTGGGGCAGGCGTCGGAAGTGATTTTTATGCTGCTCATTCCACTGGCTTTTAGTCGGCTAGGCGTTAAGAAGATGTTGATTGTTGGGTTGGTTGCCTGGATAGTTCGGTTCATCTGCTTCGGCTATGGTGATGTCTCCTCCGAGTGGATGCTTTACATCGCGATTGTGCTACACGGCGTATGTTACGATTTCTTCTTCGTGACCGGACAGATTTATACCGACAACAAGGCGGGTGAAAAAATCAAGTCGTCGGCACAGGGGCTCATTTCCATTGCTACCTACGGAATTGGAATGGGTATTGGTTCCAAGATTTCGGGAATTGTGCTGGACATGTACACCCGGCCCGATGGCACCAAAGACTGGCTAAACGTATGGCTGGTTCCGGCCGGTATTGCCGCTGTCGTGCTGATTCTGTTTGTGCTGCTGTTTACTGATACACAGAAAACACAGGCCAAGGAAGGTGAATTGGTTGCTGGGAATTTATGAGTAATTCTGATCAACTCTCTTCCCAGACTGATGAATGGGATGAAATGTTCTCCCAGCGAATACTGGCTATTTGCGATGAATGGAATGCTATGTCGGTTGATGAGCGCTTTTGGCGTGTTTTTAATTGGATGAAAGAATGTAAATCTGATTCACAGGCTGCCTCCAAACGGCGTTTATTGTTAGTTAAGCCGTATTGGCAAACCGTCTGTGAAGGATAGATTTAACCTACCTAATGCAACTCATATCCTATAATCTTAATGGTATTCGGGCGGCTATGCGCAATGGCCTGATCGACTGGCTGGCCACTCAATCATTCGATATTCTTTGTTTTCAGGAAGTGAAAGCCACTGCCGATGTAGTCGACCTGAAACCGTTTGAAGAACTGGGTTATCAATACCACTGGCATGCCGCCGAGAAGAAAGGCTACTCCGGCGTGGCGACCTTCTCGAAAATTGCGCCTACTAACGTTGTGCTGGGTTGTGGGTTACCCGTGTACGACTGCGAAGGCCGAATCCTTCGCACCGACTTTGGCGATCTGACCTTGTTGAATTGCTACTTTCCTTCGGGCACATCGGGTGAGGTTCGCCAGGGTGTGAAGATGGAGTTTCTGGCCGATTTCTATACCTATATCGACACCCTGCGGAAAACACGCTCGAAGTTGATTGTGGTAGGCGATTATAATATTGCGCATACTGCCATCGACATTCATGACCCGGTTCGAAATAAATACACGACTGGATTCCTGCCCGAAGAGCGGGCCTGGATGGATAGCTGGTTTGGCTCAGGGATGACCGACGGGTTCCGCTTTAAAAACCCCGATAAGGTTGCCTATAGTTGGTGGAGTTATCGAGCAGGAGCGCGGGGTAATAACAAGGGCTGGCGTATCGATTATGCATCGTTAACCGACAACCTCCGCGACCAGATTCTCGATTGTCAGATGCTCCCCGACGCCGTCCATGCCGATCACTGCCCGGTATGGTTGTCAATGTTGAATGATAGAGTGATTGAATGATTGAATAGGCTGGCGCAAGCCTTTCTATTCAATCATTCAATCACTCTATCATTCAACATTCAATCATGTATTACCTCATTTACAAGCCTTATCTCATGCTCTCGCAGTTTTCGCGGGAGGGTGACAAGCCGACGCTGGCTGATCTGGATTTTGACTTTCCAAAAGATGTGTACCCGGTTGGGAGACTCGATGCGGATAGCGAGGGTTTACTGCTGCTGACCAGCGACAAGCAATTGAATCATAGGCTGCTGAATCCCAAGTTTCGCCATCATCGCACCTATTATGTGCAGGTAGAGGGGGCATTGACCCAACAGGCCTCTTCGCAACTGGCGAAAGGTGTGACGATCTCAGTCGATGGGAAACCGTATCATACTTTACCAGCCACTGCTCAGATTATTCCTGAACCGGCGCTGCCCGAACGAAATCCACCTATTCGCTATCGGGTAAGCATCCCTACATCCTGGCTATCTATTTCTCTGCATGAAGGTAAAAATCGGCAGGTTCGAAAAATGACCGCATCGGTAGGCTTTCCAACGCTTCGACTGGCACGCTGGGCTATAGAAAGCCTTACCGCCGATGGTATGAAATCCGGTGATGTGCGTGAGTTGAGCCGAGTGGAGGTGATGCAGGGATTGAACTTGTAGTCATTAATCGCTTTTGCTCACGATCAATGACAACAAATGACAATTTATAATATCCCTTCGTCGGCGAAGCTGAAATAGGCTTTATCCGTAAATATCAGATGGTCCAGCACCGGAATGTCCAGAATTCGTCCGGCATCTTTTAGCTTTCGGGTCAGGTCTTTATCGGCCTGAGAGGGCGTGAGATTGCCCGATGGATGATTATGAAACAGAATGATCGAGGACGCCAGATGTTCAAGCGCCTGTTTGAAAATAATTTTTGGATCGGCAACCGTACCCGAAATGCCACCCGAGCTGATTTGAACGGGCCGGAGAATCTCGTTGGCGCGATTCATCAGCAATATCCAGAACTCTTCGTGCGGCTTGTCGATCAGGTGCGGAATCATTTCATTATACGCATCGCGTGAGCAGGTTACGCGGGCCCGTTGCGGTCGATCCTGTTCTTTACGCCGACGGCCCAGCTCAAGAGCAGCTACAATACTAATGGCTTTCGCTTCTCCGATTCCTCGAAATTTAGAGAGATCTTTTATGCTTAGTTTGGCTAAGTCATTGAGGTTGTTATTGACGCTTTTCAGAATGATTTTGGCCACATCAACAGCCGTCAGGTCAACTGTACCTGAATTAATCAGTATGGCAACCAGTTCAGCTTCTGATAAGGCCGCTTTACCTTTTAGCATCAGCTTTTCGCGGGGCCTATCCTCTTCGGCCCAACTTTGAATGGTGCCAGAGTTTTCGTATGTCATAGGTGCAAGTAAGTTACGGAGCATTTTCCGTTGACAAAATGCACAAAAAAACCTTACCCACAAATAGGTAAGGTTTTCAATAGGATATACGGACAAGTGTATAGGTCTTCTGGATTCTCTACTCTATCAATGGCATAAATGAATCGATAGAATCCAGAGAATCTGGATAAGTCCGACAGAACTAAGCGTTAGCAGCTTTTAGGCTGTTAACCAAACGAGCCAGTTTCGACTTGTTGTTGGCTGCTTTGTTCCGATGAATGATGT
Source organism: Spirosoma sp. 48-14 (assembly GCF_001898575.1). Lineage (GTDB taxonomy): Bacteria > Bacteroidota > Bacteroidia > Cytophagales > Spirosomataceae > Spirosoma. The sequence continues at coordinate 278,473 of NZ_MKUD01000001.1, read as the reverse complement.
TCCGTTTGGCGAGTTTGTCCAGCGCTGAAGAAACCGATTTGAACAGCTCAACGGCCATTGCGTGGTCGGTAGTAGCACGGAGTTTTTTCACCATGTTCCGGGTAGTTACATGCTGATAACGGTTCTGGAGCCGCTTCTTGGCACTCGACCGGATTGCTTTTTTTGATGACTTATGGTTTGCCATTGGTATATAAATGAGATCGTTGTCGCGATATGAGGGCGCAAAAATAAGAAATTCGGCCGGAACAACCAAAGGCTCCAGCCGAATTTCTTTTCTTAATCCAATTTTTATGGGCGAATGTCGGCGTTGACTATCAACGTTTTTTCCCAGATTCCTTGGTTCTCTGATACAAACTGTTTGTACGCTTCACTTTTTTCGAAATTTTTTATATCGCCTTCGGATTGAAACGTAAGATAATGCACTACGTCATAATCAGAAACCGCCTGATTTGGCAAAATTGTCTTGCCTGAGGTGTAATTGACGATCTGTGGAATTTCATGCTTTAGAGCCGCAAAACCGTTCATATGCCGTTCAACAGCTTGACTTTCGACCCCTTTTTTAAATTTTATGCACACAATCTGCTGTTTCTGGGCTTTTCGCGCAGGTGAGTAAGCACCATAGATTGTTAAAGCAAACGCGCACATCAACACAACGACAAGGGCATACCCTTTTGATTTAGCATTCATGATTATTCGATATTTTTCTGTTTTTCGAAATTTTGTTCTGAATAACATGGAGCTTTAATTGAATAGTTACTATTTTTCGCTGTAAAGTACCATGTTTTATCAAAGCTACAATAGATTTATTTGGTTGTTCATTTCAACCAGCTTTTTTTTCGGGAGTTTAGTAAGTGGTACCCCCATTATACTGGGAAAACCTATCCAAAACCGTCCTACGTGGGGCTTTTATGCCCATCAGCAAATCAATCGGCTGGCTGTTTTTACCCTGCCTGTGGAAATGGTGCCATTCTTTAAAAAGTACATAACCTATCTGAGCGACAATGCAGTAAACCCAGACAAGCGCAGGTATGCTGTGGTTGGCGAAGCCCCCCGTCATTTTATTGATCTAGATGCCTATTCAGATACGACGAGTACTACGCTACCGCGCTATTATAAGGAAGCTACGGAACGATATGGAGCCGATACGCTGGCTTTACATGGTATTGTTCCCTGGCAGATTCAGCTCACGAAATATCAGTTGACGGAAGCTTTCAAAGAGCGGAATGTTCGTCGGATTTTACGGGTTGCGGCCGATTTAGGCCATTATATTGCCGATGCCAATGTTCCATTACATACAACGCGTAATTATAATGGTCAATTAACGAACCAGCAGGGGATTCATGGCTTTTGGGAATCCCGCTTACCAGAGTTATTCAGCGTCGATTATGATTTTCTGACGGGGCAGGCGGAATACATTTATTCGCCACAAAAAGCAGCCTGGCGAGCAGTTTTTAAAGCGAACGCAGCGCTGGATTCGGTACTGCGTTTTGAACGGCAGCTAACCGATGAAGTAGGGGAAACGCAGAAGTATGGTTTCGAAGAACGGAATGGTGTTACTACCAAAGTGTATTCTGCCGATTTCTCCCGACGGTATCATGAACACTTAAAGGGACAGGTGGAGCGACAGATGCGGGCTTCTGTAAAGATGGTTGGCGATTTCTGGTACACCTGTTGGGTCGATGCGGGTCAACCTGATTTACGGGTACTGGCAAACTATCAGTTTACCAATGATGAGAAGAAAGAAGAAACAGAAGAAAAAATGGGATGGCTTAAACGGTTGTTTTCAGCGAGGGAGGAAAATTGAACCAGGATTTAACGGATTGAGGGATTAAGCTGATTTTGTTAAATGACTACAGCAAAATCAGCTTAATCCCTCAATCCGTTAAATCCTGGTTTAGACACTGAGTTGTTTCATATACTCCGCGTCGTTTTTCATGCTGATGATAGACGACTCAGGGTATTGCTCCTGTTCGACCAGGAAATACTTGATACCACTGTTCATAGCAATGCGAAGCGTCTTTTTGAAGTCTACGTTGCCTTTGCCGAGGTCATTCTGGACGGGCTTACCATCCTGAACTTTGTAGTCTTTTACATGGCAGAGTTCGTAGCGTTTGCCGTATTTTTTGAGGTGTTCTTCTGTATTCACACCCGCTACATCAATCCAGCACAAATCCAGTTCGAACATTACGTATTTAGGATCGGTATTGTCCAGCAGGAAGTCCTGTGGAAGTTTACCATCGAGTGGGCGGAACGAATAGTCGTGGTTGTGATAACCGAATTTCAAGCCTGCTTTTTTCACCTCTTCGCCAACGGTGTTGAACTGATCGGCTACTTTCTTCCATTCATCCCAGGTTTTTTGCGGACCATAAAATGGGCAAAGCAGGTAAGTCAATCCGGCATCGTGCGCCATTTCAATACTTTTCTTGAGCTGGTCCGGCTTATCCACTTCTGCCCGGTAGTTGAAGTGAGTACTCACCATTTTTACACCCAGACCGTCGAGGAATAATTTGATTTCTTTCGGTTGCATACCCCACAAAAAGCCTTGTGGACCACTGTAGCTTTCGAATTGTTTATAGCCCATCTGTGCCAGTTGCGTCATAACACCTTTCGGGTCTTTGGGCATCATATCACGAACACTATACAGTTGGGCTCCAAATGGATTGATGGTCTTGGCAGGAGCGTTGGCAAATAAATTACTTTGGCTAAGGGTTAAAGCACCCGCCGTGAGTAGGCCGGATTGCTTAAGGAAACTACGTCGTTGCATAGGTTGAAAGTTTACAAAGCGAAAGTGTAAAGATGGGGAAAAAGTAAAGAGTGAAAGAGTGAAAGAGCGAAAGAGCGAAAAAATTGTTGACAGTTTCACTCTTTCACTCTTTCACTCTTTCACTCTTTATCTTTGTGCATGAATTTTTCCAAAATTTATTTGCAGCCTGGGCGCGATGAAGCGGTTCGTCGGTTTCACCCCTGGGTGTTTTCACGGGCCATTAGCCGGTATGAAGGCCATGTGGCAGATGGGGATGTTGTTGAAGTATTTGACAATAAGCAGCGCTATTTGGCCACGGGGCATTATCATGACGGCAGTATTGCAGTGCGTTTGTTTTCGTTTGGGGCCACGGCAGGTGGGCCTGTAGTACCCGATGTGGCCTATTGGACAAAAAAACTAAGCCATATTCGAAGTATTCGCCAAACGATTGTGACAGGAGAAACAAACTGTTACCGGCTCGTTCATGGCGAAGGGGATGGGTGTACAGGTCTGATACTGGATATGTATAATGGTGTGGTTGTATTGCAGGCACATTCGATTGGCATGCACCGCGAACGCGAGTTGATTACCGAAGCCTTAAAAGCTGTTTTTGGCGATGCGCTTAAAGCGGTCTATGATAAAAGTGCCGACACCTTGCCCGACGAATATGGGGCTACCGTTACCAACGGCTATTTGTATGGCCGAACGCCCGTGCCGCATCCGGTTCAGGAAAATGGCAACACGTTTCTAGTCGATTGGATAACGGGTCAGAAAACCGGATTTTTTCTGGATCAACGCGATAATCGGGCCTTGCTGGCGCAGTATGCACAAGGTAAAAACGTGTTAAATGCATTCTGTTATTCGGGCGGCTTTTCGGTATATGGCCTCAAAGCAGGGGCAAACCTGGTGCATTCGGTTGATGTATCGCAGAAAGCGATTGATCTGACGAACCGAAACGTAGTGGCGAATTTCGGCGAAGACAGCCATCATGAAGCCTTTGCGGAAGACGTAATGCATTACCTGAAGACGCACGACCGTCAGTACGATGTAGTGGTGCTTGACCCTCCGGCGTTTGCGAAAAGCTTATCGGCCCGCCACCGCGCCGTTCAGGGTTACAAACGATTGAATGCAGAAGGATTTCGGCGAGTGGCCCCTGGTGGAATTTTATTTACCTTCTCCTGTTCGCAGGTAGTTGACCGCGAACTATTTTATAATACTATTGTAGCAGCTGCCATCGAAGCGGGGCGGCAGGTGCGTGTACTACATCACCTGAGCCAGCCCGCCGACCATCCTGTTAGTTTATTTCATCCAGAAGGGGGCTATTTGAAAGGATTAGTATTGTGGGTAGAATAGAAGAGAAGGATGAAGCGTATAGAATATAGAATAAAAGATTGGAAACTATTCTTTACTCTACACACTTCATTCTTCACTATTAATTTCCTTTCTCTTAATTTTGACCCTTAACTGGGGCGCAGAACGTACTCTCCAGCCCGGCCGATCGTTTCGTATAACCCGATATACACATAGCTAAATTATGGCTGAATTAATTCGAATGCCCAAAATGAGCGACACCATGACCGAAGGCGTCATTGCGGAGTGGCACAAAAAAGTGGGCGATAAAGTAAAGTCCGGCGATATACTGGCCGAAGTCGAAACTGATAAGGCAACTATGGACCTCGAATCGTATGAGGAAGGTACCTTGCTCTATATCGGTGTTGAAAAAGGAGCTTCTGTGCCCGTCGATGGCGTTTTGGCCGTTATCGGTGCAGAAGGCGAAGATTATAAAGCATTACTCAACGGTTCCAGTGGTGGCAGCCAGCAGGCGGCTCCTGCACCTAGCCCGGCTCCAGCGCCTGCTCCGGCCAATAGCGCTAGTGCCGAAACTACTACCAATCTGCCTGATCAGAAAGCCGTTTCTGCAGCCCCAGCCGAAAAAGTGAATGCGTCGGTTATTCGGATGCCGAAAATGAGCGATACCATGACCGAAGGAACCATTGTTGCCTGGCATAAAAAAGAAGGTGACACGGTGAAGTCGGGCGATGTTCTGGCCGAAGTGGAAACCGATAAAGCCACCATGGACCTCGAAGCCTACGAAGAAGGTACGTTGCTTTACATCGGAGTAAAAGAAGGTTCTTCGGTTGCCGTTGACGATATCATTGCTGTTGTCGGTGAAAAAGGGGCCAACTTCAAAGTACTGCTCGACGGTGGTGGTTCAACACCAGCCGCTGCAACGGGCGAAGGTGGTGGTGCTACGGCCCAGCAGAACCCACAGGCTAATCTACCTGCCAATGCTGATACAGATTTATCAGATGCCGGGGCTGCCGGAGATGTAGCTGATTCGAACGGTCGGATTAAAGCGTCGCCTTTGGCAAAAGCGATTGCCGCCGATAAAGGAATCAATCTGGCACAGGTGCATGGTACAGGCCCCGAAGGTCGCATTGTGAAAAGCGATGTAGAGTCCTTTACACCTGGTGCTGCTCCGGCTGCTAAACCGGCCGCACCACAACCGGCTGCACAGCCAGCACCTGCTCCAGCGCCAGCCGCTCCATCGGTACCGACACCTGTTGGTGAATACGAGGATATTCCGGTGAGCCAGATGCGGAAAACGATTGCCCGCCGTCTGAGCGAAAGTCTGTTCACGGCTCCGCACTTCTACCTGACCATGGAAATTAACATGGACAAGGCGATGGAGTTACGCGGTACCGTCAATACAGTGAGCCCAGTAAAAGTATCGTTCAACGATTTCGTGATCAAAGCGGCTGCACTGGCGCTCAAACAGCATCCGAACGTAAACTCGTCGTGGCTGGGCGATAAAATCCGTAAATACAAATATGTCAATATCGGAGTAGCGGTAGCCGTCGATGAAGGGCTGCTGGTGCCGGTTATTCGCAATGCCGATCAGAAAACACTGTCGACCATTTCGGGCGAAGTAAAAGACCTGGCGGGTAAAGCGAAGGATAAAAAACTACAGCCGAAAGATTGGGAAGGTAGTACATTCTCGATCTCGAACCTGGGTATGTTTGGCATCGACGAATTTACGGCGATCATCAATCCACCTGATTCCTGCATTCTGGCGATAGGTACGATCAAACAGACTGTGAAATTCGAGGGAGATGTGGCCAAACCAACCAATGTTATGAAAGTGACGCTCTCCTGCGATCACCGTGTGGTAGATGGTGCTACGGGGGCTGCTTTCCTGCAAACGGTGAAGCAACTGCTCGAAGATCCAATGCGGATGTTGGTATAAAAGAGGAAAAGGAGAAGGGACGAAGGGAGAAAAGGAATGCAATTGCAACTCCTTTTCTCCCTTCGTCCCTTCTCCTTTTCCTCTAAAAATTTATATCGCTGCGGGTTCAAGAGCGCCCTGTAGCTTTTGCTCCAGTACGTTCTTGGGAACGGCACCAATTACTTTATCAACTAACTGACCGTTTTTGAAGATCATCAGGGTTGGGATGCTGCGGATACCAAATTTGGCTGGAACCTGCGAATGTTGGTCAACGTCCATTTTGGCGACAACGGCTTTCCCTTCGTATTCGCCAGCAAGTTGTTCAACAACCGGGCCTACCATCCGACAGGGACCGCACCATTCAGCCCAGAAGTCTACTAAAACAGGTTTATCAGAATTTATGAGTTCGTCGAAGTTTGCATCGGTTGCTTCTACGGCAAGTGATCCTGCTGCCATGAGTGAAAATAGTTTATTAGTTTAACTTGTTTCTCCCACATAAACCGTTTTCAGTCCGATTAGTTCCGAATCCTACGCCACCTTGCAGGTGACCCCGTCCATGGCTTCCAGCGCCCGGATAAATGTATTGGCTGGGAACACTTTTAGCGTCCGTGCCTGTAGACTCACTTCGATCCGTTCGACCGGGTCAACTACATTCAGTGACAATGAACAAGTGCCTGGGTAAGCATTGACCAGGTCATTGATCTGACTGATCAACTGGGCGTTTACCGCGTCCAGCGTTAGCGATACGCGGACTTCTTTGCAGAATTTCTCCCGCATCTCAGTCAGCAGCCGGATGTTGGTGGCTTTGAATTCCAGGTTTTCGGAGTTCCAGCGGTTTTGCGTTTTGCCGGTAATGTGCAGAAAACGGCCCACGTCGATGTATTGGCCCATCCGCACGTAATCGTCGCCGAAAAGAGCCAGTTCGACGGAGGTACTGTAATCTTCGATCTTGAAAATACAGAACGGATTGCCGTTTTTGGCGATCTTCGTCTGCATCGATGATACAATGCCGGCCACCTTGATTTCTGGGCTTTTGATCTCGTAGATTTTGTCCAGCGTACAATTACAAAAACCTTCGAGTTCGAGTTTGAATTCATCGAGCGGGTGGCCGGTGATATAAAAACCAACCACGTCTTTCTCGAATTTCAGCTTTTCAATCTGGTTCCATTCAGGCACTGTTGGGGCTTTGGGGCGGGGCAACATCGGTTCTCCACCCGTTAATGCCCCAAACAGCGATTGCTGGGCAGCCGCTTTCTCGGCGTGGTAATTGTTGGCATACCGGATGATTTTTTCCAGGAAAGGGCTGGTTTCGGTAGGGGGTACCTCGAAATATTGCGCCCGGTGGTATTCGTCCAGGGCATCGAAAGCACCGGCGTAGGCCAGCGATTCAAGGGTTTTCTTATTGACGGTACGTAGGTTGACCCGGATCGCGAAGTCGAAAATATCTTTGAAAGGACCACCCGCCTGGCGCTCTTCTATAATGGCCTCAACGGCGGCATCACCCGCCCCTTTGATACCGCCCAGCCCAAACCGAATTTCACCTTTCTGGTTCACGCCAAATACGCGCTCCGATTCGTTGACGTCGGGGCCAAGTACGGGAATACCGATGTTTTTACACTCTTCGAGGAAGAACGTAATCTTTTCGATGTTGCCCAGGCAGCTTGTCAGGACGGCCGCCATGTACTCGGATTTGTAGTAGGTTTTGAGGTATGCCGTCTGGTAGGCAACGAACGCGTAGCAAGTCGAGTGCGATTTGTTGAACGCGTACGACGCAAACGCTTCCCAGTCGGTCCAGACCTTCTCGCAGGTCTTCAGGTTCAGTTTGTTGGCCGCGCAGCCCTCCATGAACTTGCCTTTCATCTTGTCGAGCGTTGCGCGGTCTTTTTTACCCATCGCTTTCCGCAGTACGTCGGCATCGCCCTTGGTAAAATTACCCAGCTTCTGCGACAGCAGCATTAACTGCTCCTGATAGACCGTAATGCCATACGTATCCGCCAGATATTCCGCCATTTCGGGGAGGTCGTATTTGACTTCCTCCCGGCCATGTTTGCGGTTGATGTAGTTCGGAATGTACTGAATAGGACCAGGCCGATAGAGCGCGTTCATGGCAATGAGGTCCTCGAAGCGGTCGGGCTTCAGGTCCTTCATGTGCTTCTTCATCCCGTCGGATTCGAACTGGAAAATGGCGTTGGTTTCGCCCCGCTGGAACAGTTCGTACGCTTTCGGATCATCCAGTGGAATATCGTCAATGCCGGTTTCGACGCCGTTGACGAACAGCCCACCGTGATTTTGCTTGATGAGTCGCAGGCATTCCTTGATGATCGTCAGGTTGCGCAGCCCCAGAAAGTCCATTTTGATAACGCCCGCGTCCTCAATAACTTTCCCCTCATATTGGGTGATAATCAGGTTGGTATCTTTCGATGTCGAGACGGGGACGATGTTCGACAGATCATCAGGCGCGATGATGATACCGGCCGCGTGAACACCCGTGTTCCGAACTGTTCCTTCCAGCCGACGCGCCTGTTGCAGTACGTTCTGTACCTTCTCGGTGTCGATCAGTTTCATCGTACGCCCAACGGACTGGTCGCCCGCTTCGAGCGCCCGCATGCGCTTTACATTCTCCACCTCGTCGGGCTGAATCACACCCGCCAGACCACCCGGCCCATCGATCGGATCTTCGAAAATCCGCCGGAGGGTCATGTTATACGTTGGCTTATCGGGAACGAGTTTTGCCAGCGCGTTGGCATCGGATAAAGGCAAGTCCATCACCCGGCTCACGTCTTTGATCGCCGATTTGGCCGCCATGGTACCATACGTAACGATCGCGGCCACCTGTTGCTTGCCGTATTTATCCACTACATAGTCGATTACCCGTTGACGACCCTCATCGTCAAAGTCGGTATCGATATCGGGCATGGATTTCCGGTCAGGGTTCAGGAATCGCTCGAACAGCAGGTCGTATTTAATCGGGTCAATATTGGTAATGCCGATGCAATAGGCTACGGCACTTCCGGCCGCACTACCCCGTCCTGGTCCGACCATCACGCCCAAGTCACGCCCGGCTTTGATGAAGTCGGCTACAATGAGGAAGTAGCCCGCGAAACCCATTGTCTTGATTGTAAACAATTCGAAGTCAAGGCGTTCCTGCGCTTTCTGGTCAATTTCACCCCAGCGTTCTTTCGCGCCGGTAAAGGTCAGGTGCTTGAGGTATTCCCACTGGTTCGCTACGTCGTCGGTATGGATCTGGAACTCCTGAGGAATCGGGAAGTTGGGCAGCAGAATATCCCGTTTGAGCTTCAGCACCTCCACCTTATCGACAATCTCGTTGGTGTTGTCGATGGCTTCGGGCAGGTCGTGAAACAACGTGCTCATCTCCTGCGTGTTCTTGAAATAGAACTGATCGGAGAAGAACGCAAATCGGGTATTTTTGGGCATCGCTTCATCGTCGTTGAATTCCTTCATCGACGGCGTACTCTGTTTTTCGCCCGTGTTTACGCAAAGTAAAATATCGTGAGCAACCCAGTCGTCGCGGTCTACGTAGTGCGAATCGTTCGACGCAATGATTTTTACATTGTACTTCCGGGCCAACTTCACCAGTACCTCATTGGCCTTAATCTGGTCGGGAATCTCGTGCCGCTGTAGCTCAACGTAGTAATCTTCGCCGAAGCGGTCGAGCCACCATTTGAATTCGGCTTCGCCCGCTTCTTCGCCTTTTTTCAGGATGGTCTTGGGCACGATAGCCCCAATGCAACACGTAGTAGCAATGAGCCCTTCCTTGTATTTATCGATCAGTTCCTTCGTTACGCGCGGATATTTACCGTAGAGTCCCTCCATGTAACCCAGCGAGCAAAGTTTAGCCAGGTTTTTGTAGCCCTGCGGGTTTTTAGCCAATAGCAGTTGGTGGTAACGAATGTCCTTCTGCTCCTTGGTGAACTGTTTCCGCGTATGGTCGTCTACCACATAAAATTCGCACCCAACAATAGGCTTAATGCCCTGCTTGCTGGCTTCCGCGACGAATTCGAATACCCCAAACATATTGCCGTGGTCGGTAATCGCCACAGCAGGCATATTATCACCTTTCGCCTTCTTAATCAGCTTTTTAATGTCGGCCTGCCCATCGAGCAGGGAGTATTGGGTATGGCAGTGGAGATGGGAGAATTGCATAGGTCTGAACCAGAATTTATCAGATTTATGGATTGAACCTGATTTTGTTCCTTTGGTAAAAATAGGCAATCCGGCGGGGAGAGTGGTAAATAAGCTTAGGGATTTTTTAAAATGTTCTGATAATAGGCTCTGGATGAAAGAGGTAGAGCTAGTCGGAAATCCTCAACTGTCTTTAGGCTTATTTATGCTGGTAAATAGAAACAACTTCTTGCCAATGACCATTACGATAAGACACCCGAAGGAGCAGGATGGATGAGTCAGTAAAGCTTTGCAACTTGCCAGTTGATTAGCCGTAAAACTTTCGACCCGAACGGATTTACCATGAAACGATTACTTATTGGACTTGCTTTTACGATTATAGGCGTTAGGCAGGCTGTCGCCCAGGCGCCAGGAAAAGAGATTTTTCCGGATGGGACAGTCATTAATGACTGGTTCAGAACGGTAAAAAAAGTAACCCTGGCTCAACTTGGGAAAGTGTATGTTATTACAGATTATGGGGTAAAACAAGATAGTACACTGGTTCAAACGGTAGCAATTCAGAAGGCTATCGATGCAGCCGCTCAGCGGGGAGGGGGCGTCGTGGTGATACCGAAAGGGACATTTATGAGCGGGGCACTGTTCTTCAAACCCAAAACTCATTTGTATCTATCCGACGGGGCAGTACTGAAAGGCTCCGACAACATTGCCGATTACCCCAAACTACCGTCCCGCATGGAAGGACAGAGCCTGGATTACTTTGCCGCTCTGGTCAATGCCTATCAGGTTAATGGCTTTACCATTGCCGGAAAAGGAAAGATCGATGGTAATGGGTTACACTTCTGGGAGGCTTTCTGGGCCCGGCGTAAAGAAAATCCGAATTGTACCAATCTGGAGGTGTCGCGTCCCCGGCTGGTATTTATCTGGAAATGCAATAACGTTCAGATACAGGATGTCAAACTGCATAATTCGGGTTTCTGGACGAGTCATTACTACCAGTGTCAGAACGTGAAAATATTGGATGTACACATTTTTTCGCCCTATAAACCTGTAAAAGCCCCCAGTACTGATGCCATTGATCTTGATGTTTGCAGCAATGTACTCATCAAAGGATGCTATATGTCGGTAAATGATGATGCGATTGCGCTCAAGGGCGGCAAAGGTCCCTGGGCCGATCGGGTGCCGAACAACGGGGCTAATACCAACATTATCATAGAAGATTGTGAGTTTGGCTTTTGCCATTCAGCGCTTACCTGCGGCAGTGAGGCCATTCATAACCGGAACATTATCATGCGCAACTGCCATGTCAGCGAAGCTAGCCGGGTGTTGTGGCTAAAGATGCGGCCCGATACGCCACAGCTTTATGAATACATTACCGTAGAGAACATAAAAGGGCAGGCTCACAGCCTTTTATACGCGAAGCCGTGGACACAGTTCTTTGACTTACAAGGCCGTAAAGACATTCCTATCTCCTACTCCGACCATGTCACATTGAAAAACATTGAACTGACCTGTGATACGTTCTTCGATGTAGCAGTATCAGAAAACGACAGACTGACCAACTTCACCTTTGAGAATTTCAGGGTAGAAAGCAAAAATGCCGCTATCGACAAACGTATTGTCTGGGGGCTTACGCTCAAAAATGTGAGAGTTAACGATAAGCTCCTGGAGTAATAAATACGTTGAATTTATTGCTTTTGTAAGGCCCAGACGTAACAGCCTGAACTGGAAGTAGGGCGTTTGACAAACGAAAAAAATTGAGATGGCTGGTCTTTCCCATTGCAGTTGATAGATACCTGAACGACGAATTTGGGCGCGTTCTGGAGTATTGTTTCGGAAATGATGATTCGCTCGTTCGACGCATTTTTGTACGTGCTCTTCGTCAGATCATTGGAAACCGTGTCTTTCTGGACGTAAATGTCGTAGATAAGCTGTCCTGACGAATTGCCCTGATAATTAGAAGAGATCAATAGAGCGCCTGGGTAGCCGCTCTCGCAGGGAGCCTGTGCTACTAAGGTCGTTGGCGGTTGGCAAACGGCCGTTTGGGGATCCGTGTTATCTGATGTATGGCAAGCTGTAAACAGAAGGCTTACCAGAAAAAGGGTAATGAGCAGAGTCGTTTTCATGGCTGTGTAGATGTGCTGAGTAGTATAACACGGATCGTATAAAAATGTCTATTGAAACTGCCTGTAGCAGTTAGTTTGTCTCTGGTAATCGGTTAAGCTTGTATACGATAATCTTAAAATTGTCTGTACATTCACACTTTTTAGGCTAGTTTATACCTAAAAAACATGGCACAGCGTTTGATAGAAAAGCTGTGAACAAACCCATCACTATAATTTTATTATCATGGCTACTCGCTACGCCGTTCGATCCTTTTGCACTACGTTAATAGCTTTACTAGCTATTGGTTTTCTGGCCACATCCTGTAAAAAAAATGGGGGTACTGATGTTGTCGATCCTCGCGATCAATACCTGGGTGTATACACCGGGAACTACCGATCAACGCTGTACATCAACAATACGCTGCCTGCTGGTGACCCTGAAGTAGGAACGGTACAGATTACCGTCACCAAAGCACAGGAAGCTAATCAGGTTACACTGGATATGCTTTTCAATGGAGCTACGAAACAGACTTTATCGGCCGAATTGACCAACGATACGTTTACGATTGTGAACAAAAACAGCGAACCACTTGCCTTTGGTGGTAAAACGTACGATGCCCAGTATGTAGCGCAGGGGCAGTTTGTGGTAAAAGAGAAAACGTTTACGTTGAACACAACGGCCGAAACCGTACAACTCGGGGTGACACTCACCAAACGAGGAGATATTACGGGTACGATGAAATGATCAGTTAATCGATCCTTCTGATACTAAAGTATGAACCGGCCATTGGCCGGTTTTTTTATAGGTCTGGCAAAAACGGTAGAATACCAGAAGGCTTTTCTTTGATGGAGAACGAACCAATCCGTTTTAACCGATAGATCGAGTCTTTTACATGAAATACATCTTAGCATTTTGTCTGGCTATCTGCTGTCAGGGTCTGTGGGCTCAAGCGCCCGTTGCTCCATCCGCTGTAGCAACTACCTCAACCAAATCCGCATCAGCCGACGAAAAGGCGGTTATCGACACCGAGAAAAAACGATTCACTGCCCAGATTGATAAGGATTTTACGGTCCTGGATCGGGTATTGGCCAATGATTTAGTGTATAATCACTCTAGTGGCGCTTCGGATACCAAGTCCTCGTTTGTTGAGTCGATTCGGAGTGGGAAAACGGTTTACCGCACTATTGATATAGAAGATCAAAATGCACGTATTTATGGAAATACGGCCGTTATTAACGGACTATGCCTGCTCAAAGCGACCAGCAATGGCAACGAAATCAATAACCACCTCCGATACCTATCGGTCTATGTGAAAAAAGGAGGACAGTGGCAAATGGTTGCCTGGCAGTCGCTTAAACTAGCCAATTAAAACCGGGATTAAACAGATTGAGGGATTGAGCAGATTTTGTTATCTGCTCAATCCCTCAATCTGTTTAATCCCGGTTCAGACTCTAAGAAACTCCCTTAACTCTGTAGCATCTTGTGGGTTCATGCGTCCGGCCAGAACCAGCCGCAGTTGTCGTCGGCGGAGCGCACTTTCATAACGGGCTTTTTCATCGTCGTTTTCCGGGATCACAGCAGGTACTTCAATCGGTCGGCCGCTCTGGTCAACAGCCACGAAGGTATAAAACGCACTGTTGGTACTGACCCGAATACCCGCCGGAATGTCTTCGGCCCACACTTCAATAAATACTTCCATCGACGAGCTGAATGCACGGGTTACCTGCGCTTTCATGGTAACGATATTGCCTAATCGGATCGGTTCCGAAAATGAGACGTTATCGACCGAAGCCGTCACCACAATACGATTGGAGTGTTTTTGAGCCGCAATGGCAGCGGCAATGTCCATGAAGTGTAACAGGCGCCCGCCCATCAGATTGTTCAGCGTGTTGGTATCATTGGGCAGAACCATTTCGGTCATAACCGTCATCGATTCGCGGGCAAATTTTGGTTGAGGCATTTTAAGCAGTTAGTTTGATAGACGTTAGGTGCGAGGAGTTAGGAGCGAGAATGTCTATCAAACTAACTACTCAAAATTGAAACGACCAAGGAATTAGAAAAGGGTTATAATCAAAGGGAGCCTACCAAACAAAACCAACCTATTGTCGTTCTTTGAATACGAGTACCCTGTTTTGATCATATTCACTAATTCCAAATCAATCATGCACATGTATCGTCAGGCACCCATTCGGCGAAGCTGGGGCCTGTTAGGCACCTTTGCCCTTGTTCTGTCCATTTTCTTTTCATCCTGTAAAAAAGACGACAGCAATCCGCCAACGTTATCAACCATCAATGAATTGATAAGCACGGGCAGTCAGTTTACCTTGCTGAAAGCGGCCGTAGCCAAAGCTGGTTTTGATGCCACACTGAGCCAGCCCGGAACATACACGGTATTTGCGCCTACCGATGCAGCCTTTAAGTTGCTGGGGTATAGCGATGTCAACGCCATCAATGCTGCACCAGCGGATCTGCTAAAAACCATCCTGCAATATCACGTGCTAGGCACCCGGGTTGCTGCTTCCGACTTACCCGTAGGTATAAATTCGACTCAGCAAACCCTGGCTGGGGCACCCGTTTATATTTCAAGAATAACCTCTGCTTCTTCGACTACTACCTCTGTCTCGTCCAGTACAATTTCGATTAATGGAGCGCATGTGTTACAGGCCGACGGCCAGGCTAGCAATGGGGTAGTGTACGCCATTGATCGGGTGCTGATCCCACCTGCTTTCGGCAATATAGTAGCAACGATTCAAAACATTCCGTTGCTCATACCTTCAGCATCGTTCAAATTGCTTACGGCGGCCGTTGCCAAAACGGGGGCCGTAAGCTCACTCACAGCCGCCGGACCAATTACGGTGTTTGCCCCTACCGATGCGGCTTTTAAAGCTGTAGGCTATGATTCAGCTGCTATAGCAAAGGCTACTGTTCCGGCACTGACCAATATTCTGAGTTATCACCTGATCGGTGGCCGTACGTACACGCCATTAATTACCAACGGTTCCAGCCTGACAACCCTGCAAGGTGGAACAATCACGGCAGGAATCAGCACAACGGCCCTGACCGTAACGGGTAAAGGCAATGGTGGCACAGCTTCCAACATTACCGGCCCCGATATTACGGCTACCAACGGTGTGGTGCATATCATTGATCGCCTGTTGTTGCCACAGTAGAGGGTTTGAGCGCAAAGGCGCAGAGGGTTCGTAAAGACTGAAAGGAAGAATAATATCTATCTTTGCGGTCTCTACGAACCCTCTGCGCCTTTGCGCTCAAACCCTATTGAGGAGGAATCAAAACCCGTCGGAAGGTGTTTTATTGATACGTACTATCGCTCCTGAATTCATCAATTTGTTTACTCGAAAGCGCGTGATTGTCGGTAAGTCTTTCGACCTTTGGCGAATTGATTTGTGACTCCTATCGAATGGCTAAACCACAGAAAAAACTCTTTTTACTAGATGCGCTGGCCCTGATTTACCGCGCTCATTTTGCCTTTAATAAAGCTCCACGGATTTCGTCACGAGGGGTCAATACGTCAGCCGTTTTCGGATTTATGAACGCCATGATCGAAGTGCTGACAAAAGAAAAACCTACCCACATCGGCGTTGCCTTCGATTCGGCTAAAAAGACGTTTCGGCATGAACAGTTTCCGATGTATAAAGCGACTCGTCAGTCGCAGCCGGAGGATATTAGTGTGGCCATGCCCTATATCAAACGGATTGTGGAGGCCATGCACATCCCCATTCTGATTCTGGAAGGTTACGAAGCTGATGATATCATTGGGACCATCGCCAAGAAGGCTGCACTGGCTGATTTTGAGGTGTATATGATGACGCCCGACAAAGACTACGGTCAGTTGGTCGAAGAGCATGTGCATATCTACAAACCGGCTTTCATGGGCAAGCCAGCCGAAAAGCTGGGCGTGAAGGAGGTACTGGAGCGCTGGCAAATCGAACGGATCGAGCAGGTGACGGATATGCTTGGACTAATGGGCGATTCGGTCGATAACATTCCGGGTATTCCGGGTATTGGCGAAAAAACAGCACAAAAACTTATTGCCGATTTCGGTACGGTTGAAAATCTGATTGCCAATGCCGATCAATTGAAAGGAAAGCAGAAAGAGAACGTCGTCAATTTCGCGCAGCAAGGCTTGCTGTCGAAACAACTGGCAACCATCCATCTGGACGTTCCGGTTGAATTCGATGAAGATAAGCTCCGGCATACGGAATATGACAAGCCTCGTCTGGCTGCCTTGCTGGATGAGCTGGAGTTTCGGCAGATGAAAACCCGGCTGCTTGGCGCTGACTACGACGAAAAGCCATTGCCTGATGCTTTTAAAGCCAGCAGTAAGTCTGGTCAGATGAACCTGTTCGATTCGCCAGGTGATGCCTCTCCGGCGTTCCTGCCATTTCCGAACATGAGTGCGGTGAACCCATCGGGGTCTGGCGATTTACCGTTTGATTTTGATGGAAAACCTGCTCCCTCGACCTCTCCTGCAAAACAGGAGAGAGGAGAAA
The DNA here is from genome assembly GCF_001898575.1 of Spirosoma sp. 48-14. Taxonomy (GTDB): domain Bacteria; phylum Bacteroidota; class Bacteroidia; order Cytophagales; family Spirosomataceae; genus Spirosoma. The sequence goes on along the minus strand of NZ_MKUD01000001.1, from coordinate 261,747 downwards.
AAAGTAAACGAACGCCAGTCAAGGTGCCTGTTGCGTCGGCTTCAGAAGCTTCTCCCGGAGCGGTTACGGAAACGATCACGACGGACGATAGGCCGGGGGGTGAAGTGACCGAAGAGCCAGCGTACCTGGACGTTTATCCCGACTACGAACTGGACGAAAACCAACCTGAGCGCCGTAAAACGATTCTGTCGGTCAAACATGATTATCGGCTGGTCGATACACCTGAACTGCGGGCGAGTCTGGTGCATTATCTGAACCTCCAGGAAAGCATCTGTTTCGATTCGGAAACTACAGCCATCGACCCCGTTGAAGCGGATCTGGTTGGGCTGTCATTTGCCTATCGGACGGGCGAAGCCTTCTATGTTCCTGTACCCGATGATCGGGCCGAAGCACAGGCTGTTATTGATCAGTTCAAACCCGTGCTGGAAAATCCCGCCATTAGCAAGATCGGGCAAAACCTAAAGTACGACCTGCTGATGCTGAAAAAGTATGGCGTGGAGGTACAGGGTAAGCTGTTCGATACGATGATTGCCCACTACCTTATTGAGCCTGAAATGCGCCATAATATGGACATGATGGCCATGACCTACCTGAATTATAGCCCGGTCGAAATCGAGTCATTGATTGGCAAAAAAGGGAAGGGGCAATTGACGATGCGCGATGTCGACATTCAGAAGGTGGTGGACTATGCTGCTGAAGACGCTGATATTACCCTCCAACTGAAAGAAACGTTTGCCCCCCGGCTCGAAAAAGATAATTTACACAAACTGTTCGATCAGGTAGAGATGCCACTCGTTCGGGTCCTGACCGATCTGGAACTTGAAGGGGTAACCATCGACACCAACGCCCTAGCCGAACTATCGGCCACCTTGGAAACGGACATGCGGCAGGTGCAACTGGAAATTTATACGATTGCCGGTGAACCGTTCAACATCGGGTCGCCGAAGCAGTTGGGTGAGGTTCTGTTTGAAAAGCTCAAGCTTGATAAAAACGCCAAAAAAACCAAAACAGGCCAGTATGCTACGGGAGAAGAAATCCTGTCGAAGCTGGAAGTAGAGCATGAAATAGCCCGGAAGATTCTGGACTACCGCGAACTGATCAAACTTAAAAATACCTACGTCGATGTGTTGCCGACGCTGATCAGTAAACGAACAGGCCGGATTCATACGTCCTTCAACCAGGCTGTGGCCGCTACCGGACGACTATCATCGGTAAATCCGAACCTGCAAAATATTCCGATCCGTACCCCACGTGGTCAGGAAATACGGAAAGCGTTTGTACCGCGTGGGCCGGAATTTCTGATTATGTCGGCCGACTACTCACAGATCGAATTGCGTATCATGGCGGCTTTCAGTGGCGATAAAACCATGCTCGATGCGTTCAATAATGGCGTTGATATTCACACCCAAACGGCCAGCAAGGTCTTCCATGTGGGGCTGGATGAGGTGACGAGCGATATGCGTCGGAAAGCCAAAACGATCAACTTTGGGATTATCTACGGCATTTCATCCTTCGGTTTGTCGCAGCGCCTGAAGATTCCCCGTAAAGAAGCCGCTCAGATCATTGAGGAGTATTTTGCGGGTTTCCCGGCCGTAAAAGATTACATCGATCAATGCATTGAAAAAGCGCGTGGATTTGGCTATGCCGAAACGATACTAGGCCGTCGGCGATACCTGCGCGACATTAATTCCCGCAACCAGACCGACCGGATGTTTGCCGAACGCAACGCTGTCAATGCGCCCATTCAGGGAAGTGCTGCCGACATGCTCAAGATTGCCATGATTCGGATTCACGAGTTCATGCTCCAGGAGCGTTTGAAATCAAAAATGATTCTGACCGTGCACGATGAATTGGTGTTCGATGCGCACCGCGACGAAATCGAGTTCCTCAGCGTTCGGGTTGACGACATCATGAAAAACGCCATCCCAATGGCCGTTCGGATGGAAACCGGCATCGGTGTAGGGGAAAACTGGCTGCTGGCACACTAGCTATGGCAAGAGATATTTTCCATCCCATCGTTCGGGAGGTTTTATTAAACGATGGTTGGGTTATTACTCATGATCCTTATCCGATTCGGGTGAAAGGGAGGAACTATGAAGTGGACTTGGGAGCAGAGCAGTTAATGGCTGCTGAAAAGGACACCCGAAAAATCGCTGTTGAAGTAAAAAGCTTCCTTTTGCCATCATTTTCTCATGAATTCCATGCGGTACTTGGTCAGTACCTGAACGATCAAACGTTTATGGAAATACAAGAGCCAGATAGGACACTATTTCTAGCTGTCGCGAGGAATATTTATGATAAGTTTTTTCTTGATGAAGCGACTCAGTTAATCGTTGATAAATTCAAACTCAATCTGGTTATCTTTGATAAACAGACTAAAAAGGTGGAAGAATGGATACTAAAATCATAACTTATTCAACAATTCTCACCCAGTGGCTTGATGAGTTTGTAAATCGCATGAATGGTGGTCGTAGTTCTGAATATGAATTAATAACTGATGATAAACACCATCACTATGAAGTAATTAGAACAGGCTGGCGCAAGGATGTATTTGAGTATAATATTGTTTTCCATTTCCAGATTAAACCGACATGAAAAGTCTGGCTGCTGGTGAATAATACCGATATTTTAGTGACCGACGATTTAATGGAGCGAGGAATTCCGGCATCCGATATCGTAATCGGATTTCTGCCCGAGTATATGCGGGCTTACTCTGGCTTCGCAGTAGCCTGACAAATCTATTTCGAATAGACCGGACATTGTTAGTATACTGATAATTTATACAATAGACCTGCTTTAATCATGTGTTAGAGCAGGTTTTTTATTGCCGGAAAAGAAGCTTACAGGATATGGGCAACCATAAAAAGACTATTTTGCCAACACCTTCACATAACCATCCTGATTGTATGAAACAGCAAGCTACGTCTATGGTCATTCGAATACTGATCGCAGGGTTTTTTCTGGTGAGCTCACCCGCCCTGGCGCAGCAGAAAGCCGATAAAATTGATGCGCTTGTTCAGCAATACGTAGCCAATCGTCAGTTCAACGGAACGGTGCTGGTGGCTGAACAGGGCAAGGTGATCTTTAAAAAGGGCTATGGGATGGCCAATATGGAGTGGAACATTCCCAACACGCCCGATACCAAATTCCGGCTCGGTTCCATCACCAAGCAGTTTACGTCGATGCTCATCATGCAACTGGTTGAAAAAGGGAAGATTAAGCTCGATGGTAAAGTGACGGATTATATCCCCAATTATCCTAAAGCGACGGGCGATAAGGTAACGATTCATCACCTGTTGACGCATACATCGGGCATTCCAAGCTATACAGGTTTCCCTGATTTCTTTGAGAAGATGAGTCGGGACCCGTACACGCCCGATGCGTTTGTGAAGAAATTCTCCGACATGCCGCTTGAATTTGAACCCGGCTCGACGTTTTCGTATGATAACTCAGGCTATTTTCTACTCGGCGTTATCATCGAAAAGGTAACCGGCAAATCCTATGCGGAGGTGCTTCAGGAGGCTATTCTGAAACCTCTGCAAATGCTGAATACGGGTTATGATCTGGCCGATCCGATTATTCCAAAACGGGCGTCGGGCTATGAAAAACGGGGCGGTCGTTATGTGAATGCACCGTATCTGGACATGACCATTCCCTATGCGGCCGGGTCGATGTATTCTACGGTAGAGGACTTATACCGTTGGGATCAGGCCTTATACACCGATAAATTGTTGTCTGCTAAATCGAAAGAGACAATGTTTACGCCGTTTCTGAGCCATTATGCTTATGGATGGGGTGTAAGCAACACGAAGATTGGCTCGTTGAAAGATAGCCTGCTTTTGATTGAACACACTGGGGGAATCAATGGCTTCAACACCATCATTAGCCGGATACCCAAAGATAAACAACTGGTTGTGCTGCTGAATAATACGGGCGGGGCTCCGCTGGGAAGCATTCGGAAAAATATCCTGAATATCCTCTATAATCAGCCAGTCGAACCCCCTAAAAAGTCCATTGCCGATGCCCTGCGTCAACCCGCTCTGACCGATCCACTCGATAAATTACGAACCACATTTACGACGTTGAAGGCCGATAAATCCTACAGCCTGAACGAGAACGAGATAAATAGCCTCGGGTACGAACTCCTGGGTGAAGGAAAAGTGCAACAGGCCATTCATGTGTTTACGCTCAACGTAGAGTCGTTTCCGCAATCATATAACGTGTACGACAGCCGGGGCGAAGCGTATATGAAACTTGGTGATAAAGCAGCTGCTATTCGGGACTATAAAAAATCACTGGAACTGAATCCGCGTAATACAGGCGGTATCGAGAAACTGAAGGAGTTAGGCGAAATCGTTGAAGCGCCGAATGATGCAACTGTGGATGAAGCTACGTTGGAATCCTATGTGGGTACGTATGAACTGGCTCCAACCTTTGCCATCGTCATCACGCGGGATGGGAGCCAGTTATATGGACAGGCAACTGGGCAGCAGCGGTTCGAGCTTTTTCCCGAATCGAAAACCAAATTTTATCTGAAAGTCGTGGAGGCCAAGGTGTCGTTTGTTCGAAATGAAAAAGGGGAAATCGACCAGTTGATTCTTCACCAGAATGGGCGTGATATGCCGGGGAAACGAGTTTCTAAAAAGTGAACGGGTGCATAGTTAACCTCTGGAATGTTGACTTTTCGAGCTAACTCTTAACCGATCATACCAATCATAAAATCAGTGTTCTATTCGACAACTGCGTCATAATTGGATTCGGAGATCAATAAGTTTGAACATTCGTAGGCTAAGGAACATTTTTGTATTTTTTCTATTTGCGTAATAGTATACTATCCGAAATGCGGGTAGTTGTGTGAGTTTTTCAAGATGATGTACTCACGAGCTGTTAGAAAATAGAACGCTGCAAAATGAAAAAAAGCTTACTGCCTCTTACCATCGGAGGCTTCGGAATCGGTATGACTGAGTTCGTTATGATGGGAATTCTGCCTGATATTGCTACGTCTTTACATATTTCAATACCGACGGCTGGGCACCTGATTTCGTCCTATGCGCTAGGTGTGGTGTTGGGGGCACCTTTGCTGGTTGGCATTGCCGGAAACTACCCGCCGAAAAAGATTCTGCTCGGTCTGATGGCGCTGTTTACATTCTGCAATGCGCTCTCTGCTTTTGCGCCGAACTACGAAACCATGATGATTACCCGCCTGTTGTCGGGGCTACCCCACGGGGCTTTCTTTGGCGTTGGGGCTGTAGTGGCCAGTCGTCTGGCGGGTCGTGGTAAAGAAGCACAGGCCATTTCGATGATGTTTGCCGGGCTAACAGTGGCCAATATTATTGGTGTACCACTGGGAACGTATATTGGACACACCATGAGCTGGCGACTAACGTTTCTGATCATTGCTGGTGTTGGGTTGGTTACGATGGCCTCTATTTATAAGCTACTGCCAAATCTGCCCGTCGTAGGTGAGTCGAACCTGCGGAAAGATTTGAAATTGTTTACGTACGTTGAGCCCTGGCTCATTCTGGGCATCACTGCCATTGGTACGGGTGGGCTGTTTGCCTGGTTTAGTTATATCGCTCCGTTGCTGACCGAAGTAGCTGGTTTTGAAAGCAGTCAGATTACCTGGATTCTGGTGCTGGCTGGGTTAGGCATGGCTGTCGGAAACCTAATTGCCGGACGTACCGCCGACCTGATTTCGCCCAGCAAAGCGACGGCCCTGTTTCTGCTGTTGATGGTGTTTTCACTAACGATTGTCTATTTCGTAGCCCCGTTCAAAGTGCCTTTGCTGGTCATGACGTTTGTAACAGGCGCTATTGCGTTTTCGTTGGGCGCACCGATTCAGATTCTAATGATCCGGGCATCCAATGGCTCCGAAATGCTGGCTTCATCGGTCAGTCAGGCCGGATTCAACATGGGTAATGCGCTGGGAGCGTATCTGGGTGGGTTACCGATTGCGGCCGGTATGGGCTATACCTCGCCAATGTGGGTTGGAGCTATGCTCGCGCTGACAGGTTTTGGCATGGCGATGATGGTCTATTTCCGTCATAAAAATGCCGACCAATATACCCTGGCAACTGGACATTAGGCTGTACCGTTTGAATAATAGTTTGCACAGAACATCAGCGGATTCCGTACATTGAGACGGAATCCGTTCTTTTTTTCTAAACCTAAACACTGCATGGACTTTCTGTTAGTACTATTTATTCTGGCGATTATCGTCCTTTATCTTTCGGTGGTTATTGTCCGGCAGGGCACAGTAGCTGTGGTTACGGTTTTTGGGAAATACACCCGTGTGATGACGCCGGGGCTGAATTTTAAAATTCCATTTATCGAGTTCATTTACCGCCGTATTTCCATTCAAAACCGCTCGGTCGAGCTAGCGTTCCAAGCCATTACGTCCGATCAGGCCAATGTCAATTTCAAAGCTATGCTGGTTTATTCGGTGTTGAATCAGGCCGAGGAAACGATCAAAAATGTAGCCTTCAAATTCATTGATGAAGCCTCGTTTATGCAGGCGTTAATTCGTACCATAGAAGGGTCCATCCGCAGTTTTGTCGCTACCAAACGGCAATCGGAAATTCTGGGTTTACGCTCCGAAATCATTGAACACGTAAAAGCCCAGCTCGATACCCTGCTCGAAAGTTGGGGGTATCATCTGATCGACTTACAATTGAACGACATTGCCTTCGATGAAGTCATCATGCGGTCGATGGCGCAGGTGGTAGCTTCGTCGAACCTGAAGGCGGCTGCCGAAAACGAAGGCCAGGCGTTGTTGATCACCAAAACCAAAGCTGCTCAGGCGGAAGGAAATGCCATTCAGATTTCGGCTGAAGCTGAGAAAACGGCTTCCCAACTGCGTGGGCAGGGGGTAGCTCTGTTCCGGGAAGAGGTTGCAAAAGGGATGGCCGAATCGGCGCGGGTGATGAACGAGGCCAAGCTGGATGCGTCGCTGATCCTATTCTCGATCTGGACCGAAGCAATCAAGCATTTTGCCGAAAATGGCAAAGGAAACGTTATTTTTCTGGATGGTTCGACTGAGGGTATGGAAAAGACCATGCGGCAACTCACGGCTATCCAAAAACTGAATGGAGACGATTCTAATGGGGGCGTTCAGCCAGGAAAACGTTGAACATAGTTTTAGGGTTTACGGTTTATAGTATACCATAAACCGTAAACCTGTCTTATGACAAACCTGCTTTTCCCTACAGACTTTACTGCGAATACGCGAGCCGCTCAGGATTGGGTGCAGTTATTGGCTCATAAAACCGGCGCTACAGTTACGCTGTTGCACGTTTATCAACCCATGATTCCTGATACGACGTTTCCAACGGTTGGCGGTATTAGTGAGCCGGGCTTGGGAGCGGTAGCCGCCATAGAATTGGAAGACCTAAGTCGCCAACGGCTAAGTGAACTAGCCGATCAATTGCGGGCTGATGGTTTGTCGATCAAGTTGGACTGGCGAATTGGGTTGGTGGACGACAGTATTCTGGAGGCCGCGCGTGAACACTCGGCCGACCTAATCGTGATGGGGCGTAGTGATTTAAGTACCTTCTTCGACCGTCTGGCAGGGAGTGCCGTTTCGGATGTGGCCGATGAAGCGCGTTGCCCAGTGCTGATTGTACCGACCGATCCTGATGGAGTGGCCATTCATCCCGTGCAGGTACGAACGATTGCCTATGCTATGCAATCGCAAACGACGCGGGCTTTAGTCGAATACCAGACTGAAACACTGGTGAAAGCCTTTGATGCACAACTGCTTATTGTTACAGAAGATAAACTTGATACAATCCAGGCCGACCTGATTGTCATGCAGTTGTATCGACAGGAAGGACTCCTGGATAAACTCTTGCATCCAAACCCGGTAGGGTCATTAATCGAAAAGTCGGAGGTGCCTGTCCTGGTATATCATCAGCTAGAATAAGTTAGAGAGGAGTTAGTGAAAGCTAGATACTTCGAATAGAGGGTTGTCCGTCTGCATGGCTTGTTTCTAAATATGCCTTTTACTAAATATTTAGTGTCTATTTTTTAGATAAGAGGTCTAATAGATGAATGCTAGCGCAAAAGATAATTCACCTTAGTCGTTTAACTTTCTGAATAGTATCAAATAGCTAAACGTTGATGCGCTGCTGACTGTATTAAATAGCTATCTAATCCACTCATGTCATCGAATCAGCCTTTACCACTTGTTACTATATGCGACAATAGGTTTGCTCTTCTGTTAGCAGCGTTAATTAAATCGATTGAAATCAACCTGACAGCACCCGCTCAGTTCGATCTTTATCTGGTCAGTGATGGCATCGAGTCGGCAACCCGAGAGAAACTGCTACAGTCTATTAATCCGGAGGTTTTTAACATACATTGGTTAACAATCGACGAGGCTATACCAGCCGGTATGGCTTTACCCATTGACCAGTCTACGTTTCCTCTAAATGTTTACGTTCGGCTGTTTATACCGTTTTTTATTCCGCAGCACCTGACTAGAGTGGTGTATATGGACGTGGATATGATTGCCCATCAGGATATAACGACCTTATGGACAATTGATCTGGGTAATAAACTGCTGGGGGCTGTGCGAGATCGGGCCGAAGTGATCAGTAGTTCATGGGGAGGTTATCAGAATTATCGCGAACTGGGTTTGCATCCTGAAACGCCAATTTTCAATTCGGGATTGCTGGTGATTGATCCCATTCGCTGGCGCCAGCAACGCATAACCGAACGAGTGCTGACATGCCTTGCGCAGAATGCCAAGTATGCGGTATTTGCTGATCAGTATGGGCTGAATGTCGTCCTGGCAAATCAGTGGCTCGAACTCGATAGGGCTTGGAACACCTATGCACAGAATGATGAAGTTGACCCGTATGTAATTCATTTTACGGGGATAAAACCTATTTATCGCTCCTACAATTTTAATAAAGCCTATCAGGAGGAGTTTTTTTTATATTTAAATCAGACTGCCTGGCGAGGCTACATTCCCGTTAGCGGATGGCGTCATGTGCTGCTCAAGCAAGTTCGTAAGGTGGGCAAACGATTGTACCATCTGATCAATCAACTGAACCCATTTAAACGCAATACTGAAAAAAAAAGACAGCTAGTGCTTAGCGCGAATGGTCTCGAAAAACTAGATGCTGCGATAACTGACTGATTGGTACATCGGTATTTGTTAGGCTAACGGTTAAGTTAATACCATAAAATACAGATCGATGCCAGGTGCCCAGAAATCGGTTTTGGTGTATTGGAGTTGAAAACCAAATCTCTCGAAAAATCCAAAGGCTATTTGCGAAGTCCGGCATTCAATCTGCTGAATTCCCGGTTGCTGCCGAATCTGTTGCAGGTTGTGTTGTATCAGTGCAGTGCCAAGTCGTAATCCCTTCAGCGTTGGGTCGGTCAATATCCAGCAAATGTGCGCAACCGTCTGGTTGTCGGTAAGGTAATAGCCACAGGCTCCAACTACAGTGCCCTTGTACTCAACCACGAAATAGGGATCGGTATACGTTTGTAAAAAATCGGCGTATTCGTCCTGTTCATTTTCTCCGAATGCAGTAGGTACATTCCTGGCGAAAACAGTCAGAAGCGGATCAATATCAGCGTGGGTAAATGGGCGGATGTTTGTCATTTTATTTGCCTACGGCTCGGCAAGTTGGCTGGTGGTGAACCGGAAAATTGCAGGAGTTGGCAATAAAGCAAAGCTGGTTGGCTTTATGGTGAAGCTCGTTGGCTTTCTCAATCATCGACGCATCGGCAACTACTACCGACGGGTAGAGCGTAACCTCCGTAAAATGTCCACCACCATCCGACGTTTCGACCATCGTACCTGTTGCCGTATCTGTATAGTCAACTACCACCACACCGGCATCCGTACAAACATGCAAATACCAGAGCATATGGCAGGAAGATAAGGAAGCCACCAGCAGCTCTTCCGGGTTATAGCGGGTTTTATCGCCCCGAAAGGTCGGGTCCGATGAGCCCGGAATGTCGGGTTTGTTAGTCGTTGAGATCAAATGAGCCCGTTCGTACGTCCGGTAGCCGCTGGTTCCTGTGCCCGTATTGCCCGTCCAGGTTGTCTTGATTTCGTAGTGGTGTTGTTTGTTCATTTGGTTGTCATTCAGTAGTCATTGAAGATGATTCATTTACTTATTTTTCTCCTCCAATGGGGCCATAAAATAAAACCCAGGTGGCAAAATCGTCGGTAAAGTTTTCGAATCGATGTTCCACACCTGCCGGAACGAAAAGCAGATCGCCCGGCTTGACCGACATGCTTGTTCCCGCATAGAGAAACGTACCACTCCCCGTCGTAATGACATAGACCTCATCGCGTTCATGCGGCTGCTGTTTGTCAATCCGATCCGGTTTATAATATTCCACTACCAGGCTACCATGACGGAAAAGTTCGACAAATTCGGTAGAAACTGTCTTAAGTTGACGAACGCCGTCGTCGGGCGAAAATAGATTACGTAGTAAGTCGGTCATATATAATGCTGGTTTATACGAACTAACTCATTTGCCTTTGTCGACGGCCATCCGCACGGCCAGACCCATCAGGATACTCGCTACTCCCCATTTCTGAACCCGAATATAACCTGGGCGGGCCTGAAACCAGCGTGCCATCCGAGCCGCCGACAAGACGATTAATAGATTGACGGTTGCACTGATGAGCAATTGGGTAATGCCTAACTGAACAGTTTGTGTCCATAAGGAGCCATATTCGGGGCGTGTGAACTGCGGAAAAAACGACACGTAAAATACCGCTACTTTCGGGTTGAGCACATTGGTCAGAAAGCCCATTCTGAAGAGTTTCCCTGCCGAATCGGTTGAGGTGGCTTCAACAGTTTCTTTGACCTCAAATGGCGAAACGCTGCCTGGCTTGATAGCTGCCCAGGCCAAATAGAGCAGGTAGCCAACACCCAGCCAGCGAAGAAGTTCGTAAACGATGGGTATCGCCAGAAAAATAGCTGTCAGGCCCGCTGAAACAAACAGAATATGCACCCAGAAGCCTGTCAGTACACCAGCTAAGGATAGCAACCCGGCTTGTCGACCCTGAGTGATGGAGCGGGAAATCAGGTAAATCATGTTAGGGCCGGGCGTTACAACAAGCCCTAGAGCCGCTAAACTAAATAATAGTAATTCGTTGATCGGAAGCATAAAGTAACGAGATTACGATCCCAGAAATAAGATCATTTGCTCTTCATCGTAATACAAATCGCCGTCTTTAACCGCTTTAGGCTCAAGGGCAAACGAATGAAAGCCTATGGATTTATACAGCTGCCTGGCGGGCCAATTGCTGGCAATTACCGTTAGGATAATTTGTTCCATGTTCGGTAATTGCTTCGCCCGACGAATCGTTTCCTCAATCAGTTGACGGCCAATACCCTGACCGGCATACTCATGGGCCACATACATGGCAAACAGCAATCCCTTATGCCGGAGCTTCTGACGATTATGCCCTTCCCGGCGGAAACTTACCGACCCTGCCAGCTCATCAGCGTCAGTAAGCATGCCAAGCGTAAAACTATCTGGCAACCCAGCAGTCGGAAACGATTCATGGACCTGATCAGCAGGACTAATGCGGAAACAATCCCGATGTCGGGTAAAACCTTTCCGCATAAAGGATTGATAACCAAAGTTGTTATCGGCTGTTAGTTCGGCCAATCTCATCTCAGATAGTCGGGTAGGGAGATGGTCGCATCACCCTCTTTGGGTATGGGGGTCTGACGAACGGTTTGCAGGGGTATTACACCTGCCCAGGTCGGCAACTGTTCATCGTCGGGCTCATCGTTTGGCCCGCCTGTTCGGAGTTTGGCCGATGCTTCATTCAGCGCGAACGACAGCACGGTTGTTTTACGCATTTCGCTGTCGGTGGTGGGTCGGAGATCGGCCCAGCGTCCGGGAATCAGATGGTCGGTAATGAGCGCCAGCGCTTCCAGTCGTTCGGCCTCGTCGGTTACCTTTTCAGCATTGGCGAAAATAACAACCGAGCGGTAGTTGACAGAGTGATGAAAGGCCGACTTCGCCAGCACCAATCCATCGGCCAGCATAACGGTGATACATACTGGTGCGCCCCGCTCAATGCTTCGGATAAAGTGACTGCCTACCGATCCATGAATGTAAAGTTTGTCGCCTTTCCGAGCGAAAGCGGTAGGAATTGCCATGGGTTGTCCATCAATGGCGTAACTAACGGTGCAGAATAGGGCTTCGTCCAGAATAGGATGAATGGTGGCTTCGTCGTAATGAGCACGCTTAGCCAGGCGACTGGGTGTTGTGCGGGTGGTTTGCATACGTGTAAAGCGGTCAGGCTAGCGTTCCAGCATCTTGGCCGCATAGTTTTTCAAAACAAATGTCGTTCTTTACCGGACTATTAATCTCGTCCAGTTTTTAGAATTGTACTAGTCCGGTTATGCTGCCTTTTAAATCCCTTATTCAACTTGACAAAGCGTCGCCGACGCCCGTGTTTGTGCAACTGAGCAATCAACTGGGTCAACTTATCCGGGCGGGTACGTTGGCATCGGGGCAGCGATTGCCCGGTACACGACAACTGGCCGAATTACTTCAGTTGAACCGTCAGACAATTGTTGCTGCTTACGACGAAGGATTAGCGCAGGGCTGGCTCGAAAGTCGGTCGGGGAGCGGCACCTATGTAGCCACTCACTTTCCCGATGTAAAGCCGCAACCGTTACTTCCCGGTCAAGAGGAAACAGTCACTGAATCGCCACAGGATAAGCCCGGATATCTATTTGAAACGAACCCATTGCTGGTACGACCCTTGTTAACGTATTCGGCAGGGCTTCATCTGGACGATGGTTTCCCGGATATCCGGCTGGCACCGATGGAGGAGTTAGGGCGCGCTTACCGATCCTATTTTCGGTGGGGTAATCCGCAGCAACATTTTGGGTATGCCGATACAAAAGGACATCCGCTGTTGCGCGAACAACTGTCGGTCTATCTGAATGAAACCCGTGGATTGCGCACGAAACCGGATAACATTCTTATTACGCGGGGGAGTATAATGGGCCTGCACCTGACCTGTCAGACACTGCTACAGGCGGGGGATACGGTCGTAACGGGCGAAACAACCTGGTTTGGCGCTACTATGAACATTCGCAAAACGGGTGCTTCGATTCTGACAGTTCCCGTCGATCAGCATGGAATGGATATGGATGCCCTGGCCGAACTATGTCAGAAACAGCGAAGCGTCGCCCGGCCCATTCGGATGGTGTTTGTAACCCCGCATCACCATTACCCAACAACCGTTACATTACGCGCTGATCGACGCGTTCGGCTATTGCAACTGGCTGAACAATATGGCTTTGCGATTCTGGAAGACGATTATGATTATGATTTTCACTATTTGAGTCGCCCTATATTACCACTCGCCAGTGCCGACCAACGGGGGATGGTCGTTTATGTCGGATCGCTGACCAAATCGGTAGCACCGGCTTTCCGAATCGGTTATGTGGTAGCACCAACGGCTTTAATTAATGCATTGGCCCAACTCCGGCGCATCATTGATCGGCAGGGCGATCCTATGCTCGAATTTGCGATCGGGCAGTTATTCAAAACGGGCGATCTGAAACGCCATTTCCGGAAATCGCTGCGGGCCTATCATGCCCGACGGGATCATTTCTGCGCGTTGCTGTCAACCGAATTAAAGGATGTGGTTCAGTTTACCAAACCCGATGGCGGAATGGCCGTCTGGGCAACCTTCGACACGGCCATTGATATGGATGCCCTGGCACTTCAGGCAAGCCGTGAGGGGCTTTCACTGGCAAGCGGAACCATTCATAATCCGCCAGGTCAACGGCTCAACGGTACACGGCTGGGGTTTGCATCGAGCACAGAAGACGAACTGGAGCAAGGCCTAGCTATCTTGAAGAAAGTAGTTGGGAAGCTTCGCTATGCCGATTCCCGATAGCCAGCAGCAATACAAATTTAATGGCTGGTGCAACCAGATGCACGCTGGATTGACAGGCCATTGGCTAACCTTTCGAACCGCTTTTCAGAAGGATTGAAGCTGATTTTTCGGCTGTGTGAGTATATTAGGGGTAAACCGTCTTCCTCCATATCCCGTGATTATCTATCAGGCTAAAGATTGGGCAGGTGCCCTCCGGCATTTTCATACGAGTTATAGTATTCAGGTGTTGTTACGGCGGGTAGGCTTTGTCAGCGCCTATGGTATTTTGCTCACGCTGGTCGATCAGCATGTTGTGGATGTCCACTTGCCCTTCGATGGAACGCTTTTTTCCCTGTTAGGTATCACCCTTAGCCTGTTGCTCGTATTCCGCACCAACACCGCGTACGACCGATTCTGGGAAGGACGTCGGCAATGGGGTTCGCTGGTCAATTATAGCCGGAACCTGGCCGTTCTGCTCGATTCACTGCTGCCCGATGATGCCACTACCAACCGCACATACTTTGCGCGCTCGCTGTCTAATTTTGCGCTGGCACTGAAAGGTCATTTGCGCTCCGGTGTCGATTTTGCCGAATTGGACGATACAGGCGATGATGAGCGCCAATCGCTGGCTCACTATGCGCATGTTCCGAGCCGGATTGCGGCTTTGATTCTGCGCCGAACCCAGGCATTACGTCAGGATAACCTCGTGAACGATGCCGATCTGATCACGATTCGACTTTATCATCAGGCGCTGCTTGACATAACGGGTGCCTGCGAACGTATCAAAAAGACACCAATTCCCTTCTCGTACAGCTTTTTTATCAAACTATTCATTACGGTCTATGTGCTGTTGATCCCGTTCGTTCTGGTGAAATCGTACGGATATTTTGCCATACCCGCCACCACCCTGGCGGCCTATGCGCTGATTGGTATTGAAATGATCGGCGACGAAATCGAAGAACCCTTCGGACTGGACTGCAATGACCTTCCCCTCAACCAGATTGCCCAGACCATCCGCCGGAATATGCATGAGATTCTGGGCGTTACTCCGTTGACCAGCGAAGCCCCCAAACCGGAAGTCGACTACATAAAAATTAATTAATAGTAGGGGGTGGGGATATGGCCGCTGCCTACTTTGTGACGTCCGGTTAGGGACGAAAGCTGTCCGCTTACGGACAGCTTTGGCCTGACTATAAATCGAGAAAAGCCATTTTGAGCGCCTGAGGGCCTGTTTTTATTTCTGGCCGTTGATTTGTACGATAAAATGTAGACTAATGTTCTAGGGAGATGCGTCGATCACCACCGCGCTGGGCTGAGCAGTTATTGATCTGGCTACATCCGTCCGAAACACTGGAAGAAGTACAGGGCGATCTGGACGAACTGTATACGTACTGGTATCGGCGGGCGGGTGAACCACAGGCTAGTTTGCGCTATGTGCTGAATGTTATTTCGGCTCTGCCGCCTTTCGTTCGGCGTCGGCATTCCCAGTCAAGTGAATACCCACAACCCTCATCACTCCATCCGTCTATGTTATCAAATTACCTCAAAATTGCCCTGCGTACCCTTTGGCGGAGCAAAGGGCATGTGGCCATCAACGTTATCGGGTTAGCAGTAGCGTTCTGTATCTGCACATTTTTATTTCTAACGAGTTATCTGCAACTCACCTTCGATTCATTTCATACCGATGGTGACCGGATTTTCCAGACGTACTATTTCTCAAACGATCCCGAAAAACCCAGCAAATCGGGCACTATGCCCCTGGCGTTATTGCCTGCTTTAAAAGCAGATTTTCCTGAACTGGAGGCCGGAGTACAGATTGTTCAGGGGCGCAAAAGCCTGGTGGAATACAAAGGCGTTTACTTCGATAAGCTGATTACGCTGACCGACCCGGATTTCCTGACCATGTTCTCGTTTCCGATGCTTAAAGGAAGTCGTACTGGGGCGTTGCATGACCTGAGCAGCATTGTGATCAGTGACGACATGGCGAAGGCGGTATTCGGAACCGACGATCCGATGGGCAAAACCTTGCTGGTGGGAAGCAATGGCGATCAGAAGCAGTACATCGTGACTGGGGTTATGGCAACGCCCCCTTACAACTCGTCAATTCAGTTCGATGCACTGGTGCGGGTCGAAAATGTGCCGAATTATCAGGCAAGGAAACAGAATTGGTATGACAATTCGCATCGGGTTTTTCTCAAGCTACCGGCTCAGATCAGCCAGGCCACGTTTGAGGCCCGATTGAAAGCCTTTACACAAAAGTATCTGGCCCAAAATCTGGATAATCTGAAAAAGAAGGGCGCTAAGCCCGATAGCCAGGGTGATCTGTTTGCCATACGCTTGCAGAAGCTGGCCAATGTGCATTTTGATCGGGATATTGATGGGAGAGGGGCGCCTATCGCCATGATCTATGTACTGCTGGGGATCGCCTTTTTTATTCTGCTGATTGCCTGTATTAACTTTATCAATCTGAGTATTGCCCGGTCGTTCATGCGTGCGCGGGAGGTGGGTGTGCGAAAATCGTTGGGCGCATTGAAAACGCAGCTTTTTGTCCAGATCTGGAGCGAATCGACGCTGATCTGTCTGGTTGGCTTTGGCATTGGCTTATTACTGGCTTACTGGCTTCTGCCTGCGTTCAATGCCTCGTTTCAGACCCGGCTGGACTTACACCATCTTTTCCAGCCCGGTTTTATAGGACTTATTGTGGGCGTATTTGCCCTGGTTACCTTACTGGCAGGTGGTTATCCGGCCTGGCAAATGGCGGCATTCAAACCTGTAGAAGTGCTGAAAGGGAAAATCTCGCTCAAGCGACCGGGTTTTCTGCGCAATTCGCTGATTGTAACCCAGTTTTCGTTGTCGACGTTGCTGGCCTGCGCTACGATTATCGCCTTGCAGCAGGTCGATTTTCTGCGTGAGCAGCCGCTTGGTTTTCAAAAAGAACAGGTCATCAGCATTCCAGTTGGGAACCAGGTGAATGGGCGGCAAGTACTCCAACGGATGCGAAACATATTGGCAGCCGACCCGACCGTTGTGGCTGTAACGGGTACCGACATTAATTTGGGGCGGGGTAAAGATCGGGTAAGTTCGCGGAGTAGCGTAGGCTTTACGTTCAAAGGGCGGGAAATCTCGTCCGATCTGCTCCTCGTCGATTATGACTACTTCAAAACGTTGAATATCAAACTGCTGGCTGGGCGGGATTTTAACCCAACTTATGCTGCCGATTCGGTGAACCGGGTTGTGGTTACGGCGAGTATGGCGAAGTTGCTGAGAGAGAAGAACCCGGTTGGGATGTTCTATCGGGATGATGCCGATACGTCGGGAGCTCAAACCCAGATTATTGGTGTAGTGCCCGATTTTCACCTGTACTCGCTGGCCGATCAGGCCAAACCGATTACCATACACATCTCGCATGCCGAACCGATTCGGTACATTTTTGTGCGGGTGTCGCCCCAAAGCCTGGCCAACTCGATGGATCGGATGAAGCAGATTTGGAAAGACATAGCGCCCCAGTCGGAGTTTATGGGTTCGTTTCTGGATGAAAACGTCGATGCCTGGTATCAGAGCGAGGAGATGATGTCGCGGGTGTTTACCCTGGCGTCCAGCATTGCCATACTGCTATCATGTATTGGCCTGTTTGCCGTAGCATTGATCGTTATTGAGCAACGAACCAAAGAAATCGGTATCCGTAAAGTAATGGGGGCCAGTATTCCCGGTATCATCGTGGTCCTCTCGCGCGATTTTGTGAAACTGGTTCTGATTGCACTAGCCATTGCTATTCCCATAGCCTGGTTTGGAATGGACAAATGGCTTTCGGGCTATGCTTTCCGGATCGACATAAGTCCCTGGGTGTTTGTTGTCGTTGGTTTGTCGGCTGTTTTGATCGCTATTGCAACCGTTAGTTTCCATAGCATTAAAGCCGCCCTGGTGAATCCTGTGAAGAGTTTGCGAAGTGAATAAATGAGCAGGCTAGTCGAAACAGGAACACGCCCATGGGGGCTTTCCTGTTTCGACTAGCCTGCTCAAACCCTTAGTGTACTATGAAATATAGACTTGTCGTTGCCCTGCTAAGTATCCATATGATTACCTGGGCGCAGTCGTCCTATTCCAGTCTGCAAACCCGAATTGTCGACGATGGAAATCGGTTATTGATTCAAATTGATGGTCACCGTTATGGCCAGGAACTTCACTACAAGCGCGCGTTTGCCATAACGGACCTGAATGGTTTACAAGTCGACCTGCTGAAGTATCAGGTATTTGCCTCGCAGCATATTCCACTACCTATTCATGAGATGAAAAGCCTGTTGGCCACCGTCTGTATTGCCTTCATACTGGTAGTAATTGGTATTAGCTATACAATTAGGCATTACCAGATTAGAAAAACTCGACTGACGACAGCCTGACGTTGGTTAATGAAAACTAGCCGTGAAAGCCATCTTAATAGCATCGTCTGTTTTCATGCCTAAGAGAGAAGGCTGTTCAATCTTGAAATCCGTCATATTGATCTCGAAATTGCCCGTTACCGTCAGACCCGCGCTTTCGTTTTTCCAGGAGCCATTTAAGGTAATTGGCCTGGTTACGCCATGAAACGTCAGTTTGCCGGGAGCGATTAGGGTTCCATCAGGTTTTATCTGAACCGATTGACTTACGAAGGTCACGTTAGGGTAACGGATACCGTCGAGTACTTCGATAGCATGTGAGTCGCGGTTACTGTCTTTACTATCGAACGAAGCTACTTTGATGGCAATTGCTACGCTGCTGATCTGCTTACTCATTTCATCGTAGAGGATTACCCCGTTGATGTCGTGGCTTACCCCATCCCAGGTATGGAGCGGGTGGTGCATCGTATAGGTAACGACCGATGTTTTTTTGTCGGTTATCAGTTTTCGGGTGTCGGTAGTAGCGGCTACCAGTAGGTTGACCAGCATGAAAGCGGCCAGCCAGGCAAGCATTGGGTGCTCATTCATAGATTTTTCAGAATTTTATGGCGATGATTGATGTCGCAAACGCGCCAAACGTGGTGTAGGCTACTGCCCGGTGATACGGTTTCACAGACGGATTGTGGTCGAGCATGCCAGCCAGTACATTGGTGGCTACCATGCCAGTTAGATGCACAAGGGCTAAGTATTTGTGGAGCTTAAGCCCACTAAATCCTTTTCGATTCGCCAACATTTTGGGGGGAGCTGTAAGCGACAGGAGGGCAGTAGCCCCATACGATATATTGATCAGGGTAGCGGTCGTTTCGTGAGCCTCCCGTAGTCGGCGGTATGAATCACCCTGGGCGTTATACAGTTTGGCTCCTAATATCCCCTGAACCACAAACCCCGCCAGCGTGACAAATCCCATAACCTGGTGAGCCACCAGCATGGACCGCCGGACTTTTAGCTCTTTCTCGCGGCCTTCGGGCGTAAGTGGGGCAATATTCATGGAGCGCAGTAACCCCTTAGGACCCCAGAAAATACGCTGGGTAAACAGCATCTTACTCGGCAGCAACGGCTGAGCCGCGGCCGAATCGACCAGATCGGCCAGTAGTTTGTCGGCCGACGCCGTATCGGGCACAACAGAAGCAGGACGTGATACCTGGCTGGAATCCTGAGCAACGGCACGCAGCCCACAAAACAAAAGAAATAGCAACAGGAATTTTTTCATGGGCGCTTAGTTGGTAATGTGCAGACTCTTGCCATCGCTGCTGAGGGTGGCTTTATACTGGGTTAATGACTGACGGGCTGGGCCGCCCGTAACCGTGCCCGAAGTATCGAAGGTAGCGCCGTGATTGGGGCAGTAGATGGAATCGGAATTGGAGCGGTATTGAACCGTAGACCCCTCGTGGGTACACACTTTCGACAGGGCTATGTAACTGCCGTTTTTGATGTGGGCGACCAGAATGCTGCCCGTATAGGCATAGCTGCCAACGGTTGTTAGTGCCGAGTAAGTACTGGTTGTAAGGTCCAGCGTAATATCGGTGGGGCTTGCAGGTGCTGCCGGGCTTACGTCGTTGGATTTACAGGACGACAGCGTACCGCTACAACAGAAGGCTACGAGTGCAGCACCGCTCAGGCCCAGTTGTTTTAAAAACGCCAGCCGATCGATGGCTTCTTCTTTTTTCTGAATCGTTGTCATAGAGTGAGTTAGGGGCTGCTATAGCCGATCGTAATGGACCGGAATAGCCCCTTATAATCACATACGGAATCACGTTTGTCAACCGCTGCCTGACGAGAAAACTTTTTTTAGCAACGATTCGGGAGTCTATTAGCGTAAGGGGAAGAAAACCGTAAACCACCCCACTGTGCTTTTTAAACGAAGTTCGAAATCATTGGACCTGACTTCGGTCATTCAGGGGTGCCGCCATAATCGCCAGTCGGCGCAGCGGCAATTGTATGAAGCCTATTATGGGTTGGCTAAAAATATCTGCATGCGCTATGCCTCCAGCCAGGAAGAAGCCGAAGAGATGACGGACGATGGATTCGTGCGTATTTTTAATAAAATAACGTATTACGATCCCGAACAACCCTTCGAAGCCTGGTTTCGGACGGTGATGGTGCATACGGCAATCGATTATTTTCGGCGCTTCCAGTCTCGCATGACTATAACCGATCTGAAGGTTGCATTTGATGTACCCTACGAAGATGGCCTCCTGGAAAAGATGAGTGCCGATGAAATTATGGAATTGGTGCAGCGGTTACCACCTGCCTACCGGGCGGTTTTCTCACTGTCTGTAATCGATGGATATACGCATCCTGAAATTGCCCGGATGCTGGGTATTCAGGAAAGTACATCCCGATCTAACTTGCTAAAAGCCCGCCTGAAACTTCAGGAGTGGATGGGTAACAGGCTATCAAATGAACCCTCTTTATGTCTGACGAACAGTTTGATAAACGACTAAAAAAACGACTGGAAGCGTATCGGCCATCACCCACCTCACAAGGCTGGGAGCGCATCCGGGGGCGATTGCCAGTACCTTGGTTTGGGCATTGGTTTAGCCAGTATGGGGGCTGGACCTTTGGTGCTTTCGCCATGCTAGGCTTAATCGGCGTACTGTATCTGTGGTATGATCAAAAGCAGGAATTGACTCAGTTGCATGAACAAATCAATACATTCGCTAAACAGACTGCTCAAATCCAATCGTCCAATCATCGGGCAATGTCAGTTCGCCGGGATACGGTTTATGTGGTCAAACGGATTATAGAACAGTACGACACTTCAAGTAAGGCCAATCGCCTGCTAGCAGACGCGAACGACCTGACATGGCCCAATACGCATCGGCAAGAAACCCCTGTCTCGGTATTGGCGTCGAGATTAAGGATGCGTAGTCGGGCAGCGTCAAAATTGGCGGAGCTTTCACGCAGGTCAACAAGCGAAAGCCAATTACTCGCAGCAAATAGATCGAACGTATCGAAACCGAAGCGGCCAATAGCTGATCTTTCGGAGCGGGCATCTGGAAGTCAACATACGTCTGTCCTGACGAATGAAGCGATTAAAGAACCTAATGTTCCGAGCGTATCCGTGGAGGTTGATTCGGTCACGAGTCGTTCGAGTCGTAGCGACTCCGTATCCACTCAGCTTCAAAAACCAGCACAGGACATGCCAGCGGTTAAACTACCCAGTACAAGTGTGGCATCGACTAGATCGGTGAAACCTGCATTTTCGCTGGCTGCGCTACGACCTCGACTGGGGCTAACAGCCGCAGTGACATCCGGGCCCGCCTGGGGGATTGGCCCTTCGGTAGAATTTTTCCTTAATCGTTCACTTAGTGTATCGACGGGCCTGCAAATCAGTCGATATGGAGCCGAGCGAAGTGATCACGACGACGACTATAACAGGCAAACTGGCCAGGATTTTGTTGAGAAATACAAAGCGTATTTGCCTGGCCAATATGATCGAATCGAAGATATTGCCATTCAAACGACGGCATTGCAGGTGCCGGTCATGCTGAAATACTATCTGCCCTTACGCAGTCAGTGGTCGTTGTTTTTTTTGTCGGGTACGCTTTTGAATCTATCGGCTTATGAGGCAGTACATTTTGAAAGCAGCTTTCAGGGGGCCGAGCATCACACGGCCTTCGAAGCCCGTGACCCATCGGGTGTGTTTCAGAATTTTGTACTGGGCGCTGGTCTTCAGTATCACTATAAACGCTTTGTTGGGCAGGTCTCGCCGGTGTGGCAATACAATTTTAGGAAGAGCAGCTATACCCAGTCTCAACAGGTTGTTGGCGTTAATCTGTCCTTGATGATGGACCTAACCAAATAGGTATCTGGCAAAATTTAAGAACGTAAGGTGTATCGTTGGAAAGTGACTATATTTGATTTTTACAAATCAGGTAGACAGATGGAGACGACCACGCTGGAAGGGTTTTACAAGGAAATTGCGACACTTATTCCCGAAGATCTTAACAAAGAGATTGGGCACTTCAATGTATTTAATATTGAAGAAGTCCATGCGAAAATCAAGAAGAACCCTCGTCTGATGCCCTATAATCGGCGGGCTTATTACAAAATCAGCCTGATTCGTGGGCGGAGTAAAGCTGAGTACGCCGATAAGGTCATTGATATTGAGAAGAGTGCACTTCTGTTTGCTACGCCCAAAATTCCGTATCACTGGATTCCGCAGGAGGAAGGGTTATCGGGCTATTTCTGCATTTTTACCGCCGATTTTCTGATTCAGCCTAAAAGTGGAATTGTGCTGGACGAGTTGCCAATATTTAAGCCCGGTGGGTATCCTGTTTTTCAATTGGCGGATGAGAACATCGAAGACCTGCTCTACATCTTTCGGAAAATGTACCGGGAAATCTCGTCTGATTATGCGTATAAGTATGATTTGTTGCGAAACTACGTTCTCGAATTGATCCACTACGGCCAAAAACTACAGCCTGCAACGGCTTTATATCCCGCGCATACAGCCTCTACGCGGGTTTCGTCGCTGTTCATTGAACTACTCGAACGTCAGTTTCCAATTGAGTCGCCCCAGCAGAAAATCAGTTTGCGGACCGCTAAAGATTTTGCCGACCGGCTTTCGGTGCATGTCAACCACCTGAACAAAGTGCTTAAAGAAAATACGGGCAAAACCACTACCGATCTGATTAGTAGCCGGATTGTTCAGGAAGCCAAGATCC
The DNA here is from genome assembly GCF_001898575.1 of Spirosoma sp. 48-14. Taxonomy (GTDB): domain Bacteria; phylum Bacteroidota; class Bacteroidia; order Cytophagales; family Spirosomataceae; genus Spirosoma. The sequence goes on along the minus strand of NZ_MKUD01000001.1, from coordinate 238,759 downwards.
TGTTGAAACAAACCGACTGGACTATTTCTGAGATTGCCTATAGCCTGGGTTTCGAAGAGGTTGCCCATTTCTCCAATTTCTTCAAAAAACAGACGTCGCTGGCACCGCTTGCTTTCCGGGCTTAGGGTCTTGGTTTGAATTTTGCAAACTTCGGATTGATTCGCGCAAACACCTGTGCTATCGGTTGATTTACCTTTGTCTCATCAAAACAACCAGAAACGATGAGCACAAACAAAATTGCGTTAGTAACCGGCGGCAGCCGTGGATTGGGTAAAAATATGGCGTTGAGCCTCGCCCAAAAGGGAATCGATGTTATTCTGACCTATCATACCCAACAGGCCGAAGCAGAGGCCGTCGTCGCCCAGATTGAACAGGCCGGGCAGAAAGCGGCTACTTTACAGCTGAATGCAGGCGATGTGAAAAGCTTCGACGCGTTTTTCGGTCAGCTGAAAACCGTTTTGCAGGAAACCTTCGCCACCGATCATTTCGATTTTCTGATCAACAATGCGGGAACGGCGCTATACAGTGCTTTTGCCGAAACGACTGAAGAACAGTTCGATACCGCCCTGAATATCCATTATAAAGGTGTGTTTTTTCTCACTCAGAAAGCTTTACCCTTCATTAACGATGGTGGCCGGATCATCAATATTTCGTCGGGACTGGCTCGCATGACGTACCCAGGTTCGTCGGCGTATGGGTCGATGAAAGGGGCTATCGAAGTACTGTCGCGGTATATGGCGCTGGAATTAGGTCCTCGGCGTATTACCGTCAATGTGGTAGCGCCGGGCGCTATCGAAACGGATTTTGGTGGCGGCCGTGTGCGGGACAATAAAGAGATCAACGCCCAGATCGCCAGCCGAACAGCCCTCGGTCGGGTTGGCCTCCCCGATGATATTGGCGGAGTAGTAGCTTTCCTGTGTACCGACGAAGCGCGGTGGATCAATGCCCAACGGATCGAGGTATCTGGCGGACAGGGGTTGTAGTGCGTGGTGCAAGGTGCGTGGGGCAAGGATAGCACTGAATAGTAAGGCTGTCAACGTGCTATCCCTGCCCCACGCACCCGGCTCCTAGCCCAACCTAACGGACGTCATCGTTAACGAACCGGCTACAGCGCGGTCGTTGAAGAAGGATACCGAATCCTGGCTACCTTTCAGACCGAGCGTGTAGAGTAAGGGTAAATAGTGCTCAGGTGTGGGAATAGCTAGCGCAGCCTCCCGACCCAGCAGATTATAGTTGATTAAGGGCTTGGTGTCGCCATCGCTGATCAATTGTTTGAACCGATCATTTAGCGACAGTGCCCAGTCGTAGCCGTAGTTGGGAACATTCATCTTATCCCAGGCAACCATCCGCAGGTTGTGTACCATATTCCCACTGCCCATAATCAACACACCTTTTTTACGGAGTGCATACAGTTCACGCGCCAGATCGTAATGGAATTGCGGCCCCTTCGTGAAATCGATACTCAGTTGCAGAACCGGAATCTTCGCATCGGGATACATATGCCGAACGATGGTCCAGGTGCCGTGGTCGAGCCCCCAGTCGTGCGCTAGCTCCACATGAGCTGAGTGAATCAGCGAAGCCGTTTCCTGAGCCAGCGCGGGGCTGCCAGGGGCCGGATACTGTACATCGAACAGCGCTTTCGGAAATCCGCCAAAATCGTGAATGGTTTCCGGAAAATCCATCGCTGTGATTTTAGTGCCCCGGCTGAACCAGTGCGCCGATACCACCAGAACGGCCGTTGGCGTCGGGATTTCGGTCGCTATTTTTGTCCAGCGCCGACTAAATTCATTGTCTTCGATCCCGTTCATGGGCGAACCGTGTCCAACGAAAAGTACTGGCATCAGCGGCCCTTTTTCGTCCAGGTCAGCGGTAAATTTTTTAAAATCAGCTAAGCTATTCATCGTAATGGCTCCGGTTACTATCGTCTTTATAAATCGATCACGTTTCATCATGACAGGCGTTCGGTTAAGCTGACCAGTCTTCCACCACAATCGGAGTGAGCGTCGAAACGGTCAGTAAGTCTGCAACAGTGGCTATGGCTTCTTCATGCTGGCCCGTAATAAAAGCCGTATCGAGTAATGTGCCGTTCTTAGACGGTGCTATCCATACGTGCACAAGTTTCGAATTGGGTAGCCATTGCTGGAGTTCCTCGCCAGCATGTGTGTTTGTTGCTTGATCAGGTCCGGCCAGCGTTGCGAGGTTGATAACAAGTTTACAGGTTGCTACCTGCTGTATCTGCTCCGCTACGGCTTTTTTTGCTGATTCAGAAACAGCCAGAATCAATACATCGGCTTCCCAACAGGCGGTTACCTTGCAGTCAGTAGCCTCCACATCGACCGAATGGCCGGTTTGCAAGAGGTTTTTGGCCAATGTCTGCGCTTTGGAACTATCCTGATCGAACAGGAGCAACCTGTATGCCTGCTGTGCTAGTCGGGTGGCAAAAGCCGAACCTGTACTTCCCGAACCAATGATGGCGATTGTTGGCTTCATGATGATTCGTCGTCAAGTCGTTTCTACCTGACTGACAGGACAAAATTACCACCAACGTGCTGCCAAAAACGATGGCTTAGGACAAGAAAAAATGTTGTACTAGATCAACGAAAATCAATCAGAATGAGGTTTTCGGCTCCGAATACGGCTTAGAAAAGCGGGAGTGATGCCCAGGTAAGAAGCGATCATGTGTTGCGGAACACGCTGTACTATGGCTGGGTAGCGGTGGATAAAATCAGCGTACTTTTCTTCGGCCGACTGGCTCAGGGCGCTTTTGATCCGGCGTTGGGTGGCTATGTAATTATTCTGTAGCGTGATCCGAAAAAAACGCTCCATTTTAGGGACGCTTTCCACCATTAGGTCCATATTGATCCGCTCCAATAGCAGCAACTCCGAATCTTCCAGCGCATCGATCTGCGTATCGGAAGGCTCACCCGTAAGGTAGCTGTACATATCGGATATCCACCAGTCTTCAGGCGCAAACTGAAGAATATGCTCGGTACCTTTCGTATCGATGGTATAGGCACGCAATAACCCTTTTTCGACAAAAGCAATGGCCTTACAAACATCACCTTCCTGCAACAGGTAGTGCTTCCGGCGAAGTTTCTTCGGAATAAAGAGCGTTTTCAGAAGGGTAAACTCATCGTCGGTCAGGCTGACCAGACGCGAAATATGCTGATAGAGCCGGTCGTACATTGTGTGCGAGGAAGATCGCAGCAAGTATACGACCAGCCGCATTAGCTACCAAACTTACAGCATATTCAGGCTCATCATGCCCGACAGAAATTGCAGGCAGCCGTCTTTTACACGCGTAAATTCATGCATGAAGGCCGCCGTATGGCGTTCAATCGTAGCCGAAAGACCGAAATGGGTATCGGAGCAAATCTGGGCTTGCCGGATGGGTGGGCAATCGGTTCCGGTACAGATCAGATTCCGGTTGAGCTGATCCAGTTTGGCCTGTAAATGACTCAAATCCTGGAAGTAATCAACGGCATCGTGCCGAAGACTTCGGGTGTTGTAATGATTCATCACCTCGAGCAGGAGTGCCCGAAGCTGGCGAATTTCTTCGGCCTGTTGCTGGATAATCTGTTGCCAGTGCTGATGTTCCTGATGGCAGGATGCGGTTGTGACTGGATGAGTTGTCGAATTCATGGTTGAGTTCATGAGGGTTTATAACTACTTGATGGATGTCTGGATCAACTGAGTTTCTAACTGATTGACAAGATCGGGATGGTCGACTGGGCCAGCATAGCGCCATAGCTCCAGGCCACGCTTTAACAGGACAAACGCCGGTAAAGACGTTACGCCAAAACTGCGTACTACTTCGGGATGGCTGCTTTCGTTCACCCGCATGATTTGCACGTTCGGGTATAGCACCGAACGCATTTTATCCAGAAGCTGCTCCACGTCAGTTCGTTGTGCCGTCGAGGACGACGTAAATACCAATAACACAGGTACTTGTGGAACTGTCGTCACTACGGATGAGTAAGGTACCATGACAATAAGCCAATTAATAGCTCAAAGGTGTCCTTTTTCGCTTCGGCAAGAGGTGATACAGATCAGTATCCCGACTGATTATAATCAGTCGGCTACGTTGGCCAGCCCTTTACTTTGCACCTGGAAGTAATTTTTGTCAGGTCGCTCAGGCTTTTCCTACGCAGGCTGAGTGCTAATTGTCGTATTGATCATGTTCGACGACTCGTTTGAGGCCGTTTTTACCCACGCTACCATCGGCATAATTGTCTCGGATGAGCAGGGACGTATTGTGTCGTCCAATCGACATGCCCATACCTTATTTGGGTATACGAAAGAAGAAATGACAGGGCTATCGATCGATGCACTCGTGCCTAATCCGGTAGCCCATCGGCATGCAGCGCTCCGATCCTCGTTCAATGCACACCCTCAGGTCCGTTCTATGGGGCATGGACGCGACCTGTATGCAAAACGCAAGGACGAATCAATTTTTCCGGCTGAAATCAGTCTGAGTTATTTTTATCGGGAAACCGTACTGCTGACTGTTGCCTATATAATTGATATTACGGCCAAAAAAGAGGCTGACCTGACACTACTGGCTCAGAAAGCCCGGATCGAACAGCTCAATGCCGAACTGGAGCAGAAGGTTGTTGACCGAACGCACGCCCTGATGGCAACGCTTCATCAGCTTGAGCAGTCGAAAGACGAACTGGCTAAAGCCCTGACGGTTGAGCGGGAACTGGGAGAGTTGAAGTCCCGCTTTGTGTCGATGGCCTCGCATGAGTTCCGAACCCCGTTGAGTGCCATTCTAACGTCGGCTTCCCTCATTGAAAAATACCCTGCAACCGAACAGCAGGACAAGCGAATTCGGCACATCCAGCGGATCAAATCATCGGTGTATCACCTCAATACCATTCTGGAAGAGTTTCTATCGGTGGGGCGGCTGGAGGAAGGTCGCCTGGAGGCCAACTGGTCGTGGGTTGAGCTTACTGGCTTGATCAACGAGGTTGTAACGGATTTGCAGGACATGCTGAAAGTGGGTCAGCATGTTCAGATGCAGATAAACTGTCCGAAACTAATCCGAAGCGATCCATCGCTATTGCGTAAAATAGTGGTTAATCTACTGTCGAATGCTATAAAGTATTCTACTGAAAATCAGGTTATTGATCTGATTGCTGTTTGTAACGAAACGGCCTTTCAACTGACCATTCGGGATCAGGGAATCGGTATTTCAGAGGATGATCAGAAACATTTGTTTGAACGTTTTTTCCGGGCTAAGAACGCTACCAATTTCGCGGGTACTGGCCTCGGGCTTCATATTGTTGCCAAATACCTTGAACTGCTGAACGGGACTATCGTACTGACCAGCCAGTTAGGTGAAGGCACTACCGTAACGATTACATTCCCTTATGAAAACCATTCTGCTAATTGAAGACAACGACGATATCCGGGAGAACACCGCTGAAATTCTGGAGCTGGCCGGGTATACAGTACAGACGGCCAATAATGGTAAAATCGGTGTAGAGCTGGCTCTTGCCGACCGGCCCGATCTGATTATTTGTGACATTATGATGCCCGTACTCGATGGGTATGGCGTCCTGCATATTGTCAATAAGAACCCTGATCTGGCGAGTATACCATTCATTTTTCTGACAGCTAAATCGGAACGTACGGATTTCCGAAAAGGTATGGAGCTAGGTGCCGACGACTACCTGACCAAACCTTTCGATGAGTCGGAATTGCTCAGTGCCGTAGAGGGACGTCTGAATCGATTTTCTAAGATCAGGTCGGAGAGCTATAACCTTAAGCAGGAAGGTTTTAACGAATTTCTGGACGATGTAAGTGCGGTTGAAGGACTACAGCGGCTGTCCATTGATCGCAAACCGCATTTTATGGCCAAGAAACAGTTTGTGTATACGGAAGGCGACGAACCTGCCCGGCTTTATTTCCTGAAAAGTGGCCGGGTAAAAACCATTCGAACCAACAATGATGGAAAGGAATTGGTAACGGGCATTTACGGAGCAGGCGATTTTTTTGGCGATCTGGCCCTACTCGAAGAAAAGTCCTACACCGAATCGGCGCTGACACTCGATGATTCGGAGCTGATCTATATTCCCAAAGAAGATTTTCGTCATTTGCTGACGGTTCATCCCGAAGTTGGACGGGCGTTTGTACGGATGCTGGCTGGACGCATCAGCGATCGGGAAGATCAGTTGCTGGGTATGGCTTATAGTTCATTGCGTCGGCGGGTAGCGAATGCACTCCTGCGCTTGCAGGAGCCCCTGCCCAATGGCGAACCTGCTCCACCCATCCAGCTCTCCCGTGACGATCTGGCGTCAGTGATCGGAACGGCTACCGAGTCGTTGATCCGCACGCTTAGCGAATTCAAACACGATGGCCTGATCGAGATCACGGGAGCCGGTATCCGGGTACTGCAACCTGATAAGCTACGCCGGGCAAACTGGTAATAGATCGACATGATTGTGGTAAGGTAATGAACAAAGAGGGAAATGCCTTTTGGGAGGCCTGGGTTGGCATACTTATTGACAATAAGGTTAGCTGAGTTAACAAATTTATATAAATAAGAATCTTACTAGGTTTAGTTAGAAATAAGCAATACATTTTTCTTGGATTCTTATAAGTAACCAAAAATGAATTAATTTTTTATTATTCTGCCGAAAAATAGATTGCTGGTATAGGTTTTGTATAACAGAAGAAAAGTTGGAAGCGTCTGTGTCTGTATTTAGGAGCTTCTCTGTACGTATTCTTTTATGTTATGCAATCGATGTATACCTACGACTCATTTGAGAAGGCAACACATTTTTTTTGTAAACAACGAGGTTGTTCAAGGAATGTTGATGCGGTAGTCGCTATACGGGCTAACCGAAGGCTACTGATGGTAGTTAGCCTGTTTTTACTGCAAACGATGCTGGTATGTGTGCAGGTACAGGCTCAATCTACCTGCACAGGTGAACGGTATCTATTGTTAGCTGATTATCCCGTAGGGGCTCCATCAGGCAGCTTGCACATCTTCGATTTTCCGTACACGGGGAGCATGGTCAACTCGCCTACGTATTCTGCAAATGGCTGTAGTCCAGGGTTCTCTACTAATTCTTCTGAGGGGGTTGCGGTTGATCCAGTATACAAGAAAGTATATGTTTCTACTACCGGAGGCAGCGAAATAAGCGTATATACCAGCAACGGCTTGCAGGGGGTGATCAATCTATCGGCTGATTATGCATTGGGTATCGCGGTTGATCCCACTGGCAACGACCTGTACGTAGCCGCTCAAAAGGGTTTATACAAATACGATGTTAGTTCGGGAATTCCGTCTACCTATACCAGTTTTGCATCGAACAATTCGTTGGGATTAACAACGGATTACCCTTGGGGAGTTAGTGTAAGCCCGATAAATGGAAACGTATACGTTACAACAGGCTGGAACCCAACTGATTTTTTGAACGGCGGAGCAGCCAATTTAACTACCCGAATCTTGTCGGTTAATCCGTCTAATCTAAGTGTTAACAGCACGCTTATCAACCAGAGTAAGTTTCCGGCAGTGTTCGTAGGGATTACGGTCGCGTCCGATGGGAGCCTCTGGGTTGTTAATAATAATGTAATTGAACATCGGGATAGTGACACGGGAAATTTAATCGGTAGTGGAATTAGTACATCGGCTCCGGCCGCTACGGCGGGGGCACCCGATAGTCCACTTTGGGCTATTGCCATAGGGCCCGACAATAATGTATATGTAGGCTCGGGCGCCACAACGGCTTGTGTGTATCAGATTAATCCCGGTACATCGACGGCCAGTGTATATATTCCGTACGACAATTCACAGGCATCTTTACAACGGGCTAAAGGATTAGCGTTTCTTTGTTCGGATATTACCTGCCCAGCCGTTTGCAGCATTTCTCTTGAACCTACAGCATCGGGTTGCTATTCGGTAACTGGGACGAGCAAGGCCACGGTCAGTGTAGAGGTGAGTTGGTCAAGTGCTACGGTTAGCTCCAATGTGAATGATGCGTCTGATGCGATCACCGTCACCTATGCGGGTCAGACCAGAACCATCGATCCCGGTTCGTATACGACTGCGGGCGGTAGTGGTACCATCGTTAGTCCTCAGGTGGTCGCCTTTGAAGTCGATTTGTCTGCAACGGCTTCGGGTCAGATAGCCTCGGCCTTTTTTACGAACAATTCGAGTTGTTCAGCGGTGAGTGCGGGGGTTTCGTTACCCGCTGCTTGCCCACCTACCGTATGTGCCACTGGCCAGACGGGCGGAATCGTTTTCAATGATTTCAACGCTGATGGAGTCAAAGACACAGGCGAAATCACGGGTATACCTGGCGTACTTGTCAATGCATATGACTGTACAGATAAACTGGTAGCTACTGCAACCACCGATGCATTTGGTATTTATTCGTTTACTGGCCTGTCGGCGGGTAGTTACCCGATCCGGGTGGAGTTCAGTAATCTGCCTGCCTATGCCGGTATGGGTACACCCAACGGGGCTCATGGCCGCACAACTGTCCAGTTCGTCAATGCGGCTAGTTGTAATGTAGATTTGGGAGTTCTGGATAATACCGATTATTGTCAGACAAACCCCAGACTAGTCATCCCCTGTTATGTAAATGGTGATCCTCTGGCTGGCGGAAATGCCGGAAGCAGCGATGCTGTGGTATCCTTCGACTATGCGGCTTCGGGTCTGATGAATGGAGCCATTATGGCCCATGCAACTGCCGATCAGGTGGGTACGTTATGGGGTATGGCCTACAACCGGTTTACGAAAAAGGTTTTCTCGGCAGCCACCATACGACGGCATGCGGGACTTGGCCCACTGGGCCTGGGCGGTATTTATGTCGCCGATTTCAGTACAGTACCTGTTGGTGGTAGTAGTTTCAGCATTTCGCCTTTACTCAGTGTAACAGCTCTGGGTGTCGATGTAGGGTCGCTGGCGGATAATTCTACCCGGGGCCTGCCAGGCGATAAAACCCAGCCAAGTGTCGATAATCAGGCGTATCTGGCCATTGGTAAAGCAGGTATTGGTGGGCTGGATATTTCGGAAGATGGCAATACACTGTACTTTACCAATCTGCATGATAATAAGTTGTACGCTGTTGACATGACAGCCTATAACACAAGTGGCACACTGCCTACAGCCGCCAATGTGAAGAGCTTTGATATGAGTACAGGCATAAATTGCAAAAATGGGAATCTCCATATCTGGGCAGTAAAAGTGCATAAAGGAAAGGTTTACACAGGTTTTGTTTGTGATGCCAGTATGTCGCAAAGCAAGAGCGACCTGAGAGCTTACGTCCAGGAGTTAAGCGGTACAACGGTAAATACTATTTTCGACTTTCCACTCACTTATCCTAAAGGATATCCGTGGGATGGAGGTGGTGTAGCCGATACCCGCTCTATAACAGGTTGGTATCCCTGGACGGATGACTGGACCAGCAAAAAGACCCCTGTTACCGGAAAAATGGTCCATCCCGAGCCGATTTTGTCGGGTATAGAGTTCGATATTGATGGCTCGATGGTACTGGCTTTCGCTGATCGGACCAGTTTACAGGTGGGCTGGAATAACTATAATCCAAATGGCAACGACGGGATTTCGTATAGTAATTATGCGGGTGGGGATGTGCTGCGGGCCTACTCGAATGGAGTATCCTTCGTGTTGGAAAATAATGGGAAGGCCGGTCCGGCAGTAGGCTATGCCCCAAATAATAATCAGGGGCCGGGCTTTGGGGAGTTTTATAACGATAACTGGATTTTTGGTGGCGCCCTGCCTCATTCCGAAAATGCAGTTGGCGGCCTAGCCTTACGTCCGGGCAGTGGGGAGGTAATCGAGGTTTCAATGGACCCCATTGACTTTACTGGTGGGCAGGATAATCTCTATTATGATTCAGGTGGTCTGCGCCATTTAAGCAATACGACGGGCGCTATCAACAGTGCTTATCAGATTTATCAAACCAGCCCGACTCCCGGCACATTTGGTAAAGCTGCTGGTCTGGGCGATGCCGTGATAACCTGCGACGTGCCAACCTACCTCGAAATCGGTAACCGATTATGGATAGATCTGGATAAGGACGGCATTCAGGACCCTTGTGAGAAAGCATTGGTCGGAGTGAGTGTTGCTTTGTATAACGGAAACACGCTCATTACCAGCACAACGACGGATGCAAATGGAGAATATTATTTCAACAGTAACCCTACCAGCAGTACCCTGGGCAATGTGGCTTCGTCAACGCTGATCCAGCCAAACACAGCATATACGGTACGGTTCGGTACAGATGGCACGACCAATCAATACGATAATGCAACGGGCATTCTGACAACCAGCACGGGTACGTTCAAGCTGACGCAGGCTTTCAGTACGCAGCCAACGGCCAATACCGCCAACGATAGTAATGCAGAGGTTATCAGTGGTTTTGCGGCAGCAACAGTTGTAACGGGCGCTGCTGGTTCAGTAAATCATACGATTGATGCCGGGTTCATTTGTGCGCCAACGACAGTCGCCAGCGTGAGCGCCAGTAAAGCGACTTGTTCGGGATCGGCAGCCAGTAACGATGCGCAAATACAGATCACCGGGATTGTTTATGCCGATAAAGTGTTTCTGGTAGCTGGAGGGAGTGCTATTCCGAGCTATACGGCTACGGGTAGTCAGCCAGTCAGCAATTCATCGGCTACGTTCAGTGGGTTAGCCAATCCGGCTACGTCGGTTGGTCAGAGCTACAGTGTGGTGCTTTACAACGGTCCCTGCTGTTACACCGTCGTTACGACGTTACTGCCACAGACAGCCTGCCCAAATCTGGCTGTGAACGTAGCCAGCCCAGTCTGCAACAGTGCGACTAATTCGTTCTCGGCTACAGGGAGTGTCTCGCTGAGCAATATTGTGGCTGGCACAACGCTCACTGTCTTCGACAATGGTGCTTCTGTCAGTAGCCAAACCTTAACGGTGGGGCAAACCACTGCCTCGTTCAGTGTAACAGGTATTTCCGACCTATCTTCTCATACGGTGGTAGCTACGCTGACTGGTGGGGCGTCGGCCAGCACGGTTTACGTAGCTCCTGCTTCCTGTACGGTCTGCTCGACCAGCATCACGACTGCTTCGCTACCCAACGGCCAGGTTGGCAGTCTTTACAGTCAAACGCTCACGGCGACGGGTGGTACTACTCCTTATAACTATACACTCATTGGCGGGGAGCTACCAGCGGGGCTAGGTCTCGACCCAAGCACAGGAGTGATCTCGGGCACGCCTACCAGTTCTGGTACAGCTAGCCTGACAGTGAAAGTAAGCGACGCCAATTCTTGCTCCGATGCGCAGCCGCTCACTCTATTTGTGGACACGGTTCCGCCGTGTTCACTGACGGCTACCGTAACACCGGGCCAGTGTAACAGTACTACGAATACGTATGTGATAACGGGGACGGTATCGGCAACGAATACATTGGCCAATGGAGCATCAACCCAGTCACTTACAATCGCTGTTGGTAATGTCAACACGGTAGCAACTCTTGTGGGGGATGGCCCATTGAGTTATACACTGGCTGGATTAGTCTCTGATGGAGGAGTTCATACCGTGACTGTGCTATCCTCAGCTACTGCCTGTAACGCTACTTCTGTGACGTACTCGGCACCAGCTAGCTGTTCGGTAGCTCCTCCCTGTGGACTGGATCTTGTGCTGACGCCTGGCTTGTGTCAGTCAGCTACCAATTCCTATGTTTTGTCGGGTACGCTGGTGGCTGTCAATGTACCTGTCAGTGGTACATTGACCATCAGTTCCGGGGCCTTTAGTGCGCGTAGTATTGCTCTACCAGTTGGTAATTCATCAGGTACGTTCAGTTATTCTGGTCTGGTGAGCGATGGCCAGGTCTATACTGTGACGGCTGGTTATTCCAATTCGGCTTGCTCTCCAGTTAGCGAAACCTATACGGCACCGGCTAGTTGCTCGGTGGCACCTGTTTGTAGCCTGACGGCGACGGCCACCGCCGGTATTTGTGCCAGTGCTACCAACACCTATTCGGCTACCGCAGTAGTCCAACTGACCAACCCGACTGCTGGTATACTAACTGTTTCGACAGGGGGGCAGAGTTTAACGTTCGTGACCTCGGCCGTAAGTTCGGCGACGTACGTAGCTGTATTCAATAGCTTACTTTCCGACGGTGTTGATCACACGATTACGGTCAGTCTGCCGGGTTGTTCTACGACGACCACCACCTATACGGCACCGGCTAGCTGTTCTGTAACGCCGGTTTGTAACCTGTCGGTGACAGCTTCGGGAGCAAATTGTAATCCGGCTACCAATCTGTATGTGTTGTCGGGGACGATCGCAGTTACCAATAGCCCATCGAGCCAGACATTAACGTTAACTGATGGCAGTTATGTACGGTCGTTGACAGTCGCTGCGGGTACTACATCGATTGCGTTCAGCTACACTACCTTGCAGAGTGATGGCGCTACACACACGGTAACCGTAACCAGTAGTGGCACTGCCTGTGGAACAGCTTCGACAACTTACACTGCCCCGACTAGTTGTTCTGTGGCTCCAGTATGCTCCCTCAGTGCAGTAGCCACCCCAGGATTCTGTACTAGTGCGACAAATACCTTCTCTAATACAGTAACTGTTACGATGACTAATCCCACTGCCGGTACGTTGGTTGTCAGTGATGGGGTTAATAGTGTAACGTTTGCTGTAGCTGCTTCGACAGGAACAACGACAGCCAATGCTGTATTCAACGGGTTAGTTTCCAACGGCGCCAGTCATACGGTGGTAGTGTCTCTGCCGGGTTGTTCAACGACCACTACCACCTACACCGCACCGGCTAGTTGCTCGGTCGCACCTGTTTGTAGCCTGACGGCGACGGCCACCGCCGGTGTTTGTGCCAGTGCTACCAACACCTATTCCGCTACCGCAGTAGTCCAACTGACCAACCCGAATGCTGGGGTACTAACTATTTCGACAGGGGGGCAGAGTCTGACCTTTGCCACCGCATCGGTAAGTTCAGCGACGTATACAGCGGTGTTCAATGGGTTGACCTCGGATGGGGCTTCCCATACGGTTACGGCCAGTTTGCCGGGTTGTTCAACCACGACTACAGTCTATACGGCACCCGCTAGCTGCTCGGTGGCTTCGACCGCTTTGGCACTTGTGGTAAGTAATCCAGTTTGTGATAGTGCCACCAATACGTACTCGGCCACGGCAAGTGTCTCGCTGAGTAATGTGGTAGCGGGCTCGATACTGACACTTACTGACAATGGGGCTGCCATTGGTAGTCAGACCGTAACAGCCGGGCAAGCCACAGCCTCCTTTAGTGTAACAGGAGCTTCTAATGCTGCTTCCCATACAGTGGTGGCAACGCTCACGGGTGGCATATCGGCCAGCACGATCTACAGTGCTCCCACTAGTTGTACCTATACGTGTCCAGCGCCAGTTCATGTATGTAAAGGCAGCAACTACGCTGTGGAAATTAGCACTACGGCAGGTTTAGGCGTCTATCAGTGGTATCGCAATGGCGTTGCTATTCAGGGAGCCACGACGAGTTCGTATACAGCCACTCAGGCTGGTAGCTACTCAGTCGTAGCGAATGGTAATGTAATTGGTCAATGTCCTGATGGTTCGTGCTGTCCTACGTTGATTGTGGAAGATTCGATTGCTACCTACGCGGCTATCACACAAAAGCCCGACTGCAACACGGCTACCAATACGGTTAATCCAAATGGAGCTATAGTAGTAAGTAACTGGATGTTGAGCGAAGGCGATACGACCCACTATTTCTATCAGGTTTCGGTGGGTAGCAGCTTCAATTCAGTTCAGGTTATAGCTGGCGGATCGTCTACTTCTATACCTGTCAATGGTATCCTGGTGGCTAACCTACCTAACCCGGCAACGGTGGCAGGCCAGTCGTATACGATACGTATTACCAATGGTTCAGGCTGTTATCGCGATGAGACGGTGCTACTGGGGCAAACGGTTTGCGGCTGCCCACCAACCTCCTGTGTACCGTTTGTGATTAGACGTGTAAAATAGACAGGCCAGTTCGATTGACTACATGCTGAGACCTGAATAAACCAAGAAGCCGTCAGGATTATACGATCCCGACGGCTTCTTGATGTTTATGAGCGAAAAGAGTTCGGTTAATACCGCTCATTCCCTTCTTCTTCCTCTTCGGCCAGTTCAATGATCTGCTCATCGATATCATCGTCGGAAAGGTCGGTATTGGCAAAGTCATTCGTGAATTCGTCATCCTCCGCGTCGTTCGATAGTTCATCGGTAGCATGCCGGGCTGTAGCTGTATCCGTATGCAGTACTGTGTCCACAGCCTCTTCATCGCCAGGATTCATGATATCTGGATCATTATTGACGCCCAGACCTGTATAGATAGCGGTGTCGTCGCTCTCATCGTTGGGTGGCAAATCATTGTGCTGGGGTGATACTCCCTTCATCGAATTGCCCATCGCCTGATTTGGGCTCTGCATATCGGCGTTGTCTGTATTTTCCATAGTTGTATAACTGGTTAGAAAGGGTAGATCAGGATGACCATGCGTGCTTATTCACTAACTAGTTACAAAAAAAAGAGTTTGGATTTATTTCCAGACCACGATTTTCTGAACCTGAGCCGGTCGATTTTCTCCCGTTAGCCGGAGCAGATAGTTGCCATCGGGTAGGTTGCCAAGGTCCAGTACCGTGTCGGCATCAACGGCTACAGGTTGCATCGGCAACATCGTCTGCCCCGATAAGGAAAGCAGTTCCACCTGTCCGGCAAAAGGTGGTCGTACGGTCAGAAAGCGATCGGTTGGATTCGGAAATACCCACGGGCCTGTAGGCTCGTCAGTAGTGCCCGTAATGACTACTTTCTGCGATGTGTTTTTCAGATAACGCAGCCCGCCCGATACGCTTCCCAGAATCAGATCGGGCAGTTGGTCGCCATCCAGATCCCCAACAGTGGCAATCAGCCCTTTTCCCGGAACACCGATGGAGGCCAGTGAATCAATCAACGTGAGCGACTGGTCAGGTTTTTCGGGAAACTGATATATACGGACTGTTCCATTGTCAGCAGCTGCGATCAGTTCGTTCTTCTGATCGCCATTCAGGTCGGCCACTACCAGCGACCGAGCTTTGGCATACGTATAATCATCGTTGGTAAAGCCACCGAAGAACTGGTTTTGCAATTGAAAAGACGGGGCTGTTGCGGTTCCTGTATTGCGGTAGTACTGAATAGTGCCCAGGCTATAATACCCAACCAGTAGGTCAACTTTTCCATCTTTATCCACATCGGTTACGGTCAATAGATCATACGGACCCACTACGTCTGGCTTAGGCCAGCGTATCGCATTCGTCAGGTTATACTGAGCAGCCGTCCCTTTAGCTGCCGTGTTGAGCAATACCCGGATTTCGAGGGCATTGGCCCCAACTCCTGTCAGGATTAGGTCCAAACTTCCGTTCCCATCCGCATCGACAAAAGAGGGAACGGTGTTGGTTAGCTTCAGGGATGTTGAAATGCCTAAATAATCGGTTGTGACCAGCGAAAAGGCTGGATTTTGCAGCGTGCCTTTGTTTTCGAACTGCCAGATACCTGCCCGGTAGCTGCTACCCAAACCAACCCCACCGAAGCCCACCAGCATATCCAGATCGCCATCGCCATCCAGATCGGCCAGGGCAGGGGCCGCTCGTTCGCCCAAGTCGAGCATGTCGTTTTGCAGGAAATCTTTCTGGCTCAGTTGAAAGACGGGTTTTTGGGTTGTACCCGTATTTTTATAAAACCAGTTCGATGCTCGAAAATCGAAAGCATAGCCATCGTTGGAACTGACATTCGGTGACGCCATTAAATCTTTCTGGCCATCTCCGTCTACATCTTCCCAATACGTGGCTGGAAAAGCCGGGAACAGAATGGGGGCACCCGCCGGGAACAGGCTGTCGTAACTTACAAAATTGGCTTTATCGTTGTTGGAGCCTGCGTTTTTCAGACGGGCAATGTTTTCGCAACTCACAAAACCAAAGAGCAGATCTTTATGCCCATCGCCATCGGTATCGACAACGGTGAGGGTGTTGCCTGTATGCAACGGTTTGGCGAGTCTGGCATTGCTGGCACTTGGTTGAGCCGCGATTCGTCCTCCAACGCTTTCGTCACAAAAGAAGCCGAACGTGAAATCATTACAGAATTCTTTTCGGAAATGCCCCCAGCAGGTTCCACCCGTTCGTTGAAAATCAAGCCCTTTGGTGCCCGTTCGTTCAACGCTCATGTTTTGCTGATAGGCCAGAATATTACCGTCTGAATCGAATGTAATAATATCGATATCACCGTCGTCGTCGAAGTCCGTAATAGCTGGGATGTCGGTACCTGCTACATAAATCGGGATGCGTAATGCACTCAGGCCAATGGTGGTCAACGGGTTGGCGGCTGTCTTAAACACAACCTGTCCATTCTGTGATTCATTGTGTAGTACCTGTACCCCCGCTGAGCTGGCGGCAAACACATCTTTTCGGCCGTCGCCATCGTAGTCGACCAGCAGCAGCCAGCTATATACATTAATCGGAAACGCTGTTTCGTATTCGGGCGCGTACCGCCAGGCGATTCCACTGCCGGTAGGATTGTCGATGGCGACAAATGTATTGACCTTTCCGGTACTCCGGTCGAATACGACCAGATCGTCGCGGTTATCGTTGTTGAGTCGAATGGTTGAGTACTGTGCCGAATTGAGTCCGCCTGCCCAGGGATTGAGCAAGGCTTTTCCATTCGCACTAACCGTCGGATTTTGATCGTACTGAAACCCGATTTTACCTCCCGACTGGGCATGGGTAAAAAAGGGTAGCATCAAAAAACAAAGCGTAAATAGCTTTTTCATCTAATTTTGGGCCTTTGCAAACCGGCTGCGTTCCATATACCAGCCAATTCACGAAAACAACGAACGAAGCATCTATTTAAGTCTATCGGCATGGTGTCCACAGAACAACTCTATCAGAAATTTTTGGAATGTACCGGTGTTTCCACGGATACGCGTCGAATTACGCCCGGTTGTTTGTTTGTGGCGCTGAAAGGAGACAAATTCGATGGAAATCAGTTTGTCGAGCAGGCGTTGGCGTCCGGGGCTCGCTATGCCCTGGTCGATGATGCTGATGTAGCCGCTCGTGAATCGCTGGCCGGTTCGTGTCTGCTCGTTGCCGATGCATTGACGGCTTTGCAGGATTTAGCTCGGCACCATCGGCAAACGTTTACGTTTCCAGTGATCGGCCTGACGGGATCGAATGGGAAAACGACTACTAAAGAACTGATTGCTGGGGTTTTGTCGAAAAAATACCGGACGTATGCCACGGTGGGTAATCTTAATAACCACATTGGCGTACCGCTAACCTTACTGGCTATTAACGACCAATACGAAATGGCCGTGGTAGAGATGGGCGCCAATCACCAGGAAGAGATTGAACTGCTTTGTTCCATTGCCCAACCGACGCACGGCCTGATTACCAACGTGGGTAAAGCCCATCTGGAAGGGTTTGGCGGTTTCGAAGGGGTGAAAAAAGGGAAAGGTGAACTGTATGATTACCTGGCCCAACAGGGTCGGACGGTATTTATCAACTCGCGTGATACCATATTGACGGCACTCTACCGTGAGCGGCTCAAAACACACCGCCCCGAAACAACCTTTGCCGAAGCTATCTTTTATCCGGGCGAACCCGTGGAGTTGCTCCAGGAATCCCCCGTTGTTATTTACCGGGATGCTGACGGGCAGGAGGTTATGACGCATTTGCCCGGTCGTTATAACTTTGAGAATATGTTAGCGGCTCTGGCCATCGGCGATTATTTTGGCGTAACCTCCGAAGACGCGAACCGAGCCATTGCCGATTATAACCCAACGAATAACCGCTCGCAGGTAGTTACGAAAGGAACAAATACAATCCTGCTCGACGCCTATAATGCAAATCCCAGTTCGATGGCGGCTGCCATTCGTCAGTTTGCGGCTATGCCTGCGGCTCATAAAGCCGTGATTTTAGGCGATATGTACGAACTGGGTAACGAGAGCGAAGCGGAACACGCATCGTTGGGCAAATTGATTGCTGAAGGAAAGTTTGATCGGGTAATTCTGGCGGGTAAAGACATAAAATATGCGCTATCGTATCTACCCAAAGCCTTCTATTTCCCTGATAAGTTTTCACTGCACAACTGGTTGATGGACCATCCCATGACTGATACGCACATATTGGTGAAAGGTTCGAGGGGCATGAGCCTGGAGTCGGTCATTCCATTTATTTAGCGGTGGGTTGCAGTTACTTTTCATAAATACAGGGGGTGCTGAAACTGCACTTACGAGTGAGAGAGGCCATAGAATCGATTAATGCTAACTAATTGATAGTTAGGTATAAATTTTGATGGTGACAGGGGTTGTACGGGTGTGTCGACTAGATACGGCTCGCTGCCTCAATCCTTTTTCGCCATGAAAGGTCCTCTCCTTAACTACTTTGTCCGAATACTAACGATAAGCGCTCTTTTCGCAACAGCGCATACGCAACTCAAGGCTCAGGTCATTACGACCGTAGCGGGCTCTTCTCTAAAAGGTGATGGCGGTCTGGCGACGGGGGCTAACCTATCGAATCCATTCAGTGTAGTCATGGATGGAAGCGGGAATCTGTACATTGCTGATCAGGGGAATCATCGGATTCGTAAGATCACGCCAGCGGGCAGCATTACAACGGTGGCAGGAAATGGCAGCTATGGTTCCGGGGGCGATGGAGGACAGGCGACAGCCGCCAGCTTAGCGAATCCAACTGGCGTAGCTATTGATGGAAATGGTAATCTGTATATCGCTGATTCGCAGAATAATCGCGTTCGTAAAGTAACACCGGCGGGTAGTATCACGACTGTAGCGGGTACCGGAACGGCTGGGTATAGTGGCGATGGGGCAGCCGCTACGGCCGCCAGTTTAGCCAATCCAACGGGTGTTGCTCTGGATGGAACGGGTAACCTGTACATCGCTGATCAGCAGAACCATCGTATCCGAAAGGTGGATTTGTCGGGTACAATCACAACCGTAGCAGGAAGTGCAACAGCGGGCTTTGGGGGCGATGGAGGGGCGGCAACCGCTGCTAAGCTAAACAGCCCAACTGAAATAGCTATTGATGGGGGCGGAAACCTATACATCGCTGACTCACAAAATAATCGGATTCGTAAAGTTACACCGGCTGGCAGTATTACGACTGTTGCTGGAAACGGCGTGGCAGGTTTTGGGGGGGATGGGGGTGCGGCTATTACGGCAAATTTGAACAATCCATTTGGCGTAACGGTGGATGGGAGTGGAACTATCTACATTGCCGATGCCAGTAACCACCGGGTTCGTATGGTAACGTCTGCTGGAATTATCAGTACAATAGCAGGCGATGGCACGGCTGGATACAATGGGGATGGAGGGGTCGCTACGGCATCAAGTTTGTATTCGCCCGGAGGGGTAGTGGTCGATGGGAGCGGGAATGTATATATTGCTGATTCGCAGAATAACCGACTCCGAAAAGTATTGACGGGGGGCACCATCTCAACGGTAGCCGGTAATGGAACGATCAACTATGGTGGTGATGGCGGAGCGGCCACATCGGCCAGTTTGTCTAATCCCTTTGGTCTGGCCGTCGATGGGCTTGGCAATGTATATATTGCTGACCAGCAGAATCAGCGCATTCGAAAGCTCGCAACGTCTGGCACCATTACAACCGTAGCCGGAAATGGTACTTATGGCTTTAGTGGCGATGGAGGACCGGCAACAGCGGCCAGCCTGGCTAATGCGGCTGGCGTGGCTATTGATGGCAGTGGTAACCTGTATATTGCTGATCAGGGGAATAACCGAGTGCGTAAAGTAACACCGGCGGGCAGTATCACGACTGTAGCAGGTAATGGTTCAGCCTCGTTTAGTGGCGATGGGGGAGTAGCTACGGCGGCTGCGCTGAACTTTCCGGCTGGTGTCGTTGTGGATGGGAGCGGTAATCTGTATGTCGCTGATTCACAGAATAATCGCGTTCGTAAAGTAACAGCGGCGGGTAGTATTACGACCGTAGCCGGTACCGGAACGGCTGGGTATAGTGGCGATGGCGGATCGGCTACGGGCGCTAAGCTAAACTATCCGGCTGGTGTGGCAGTAGATGGAAGTGGGAATCTGTACATTGCCGATCAGGGCAATCATCGAATTCGTAAGGTTACGCCCGCTGGCAGTATTACAACCGTAGCGGGTAATGGTACGTTTGGGTTTGGCGGTGACAACGGACCCGCTACGGCGGCTAATCTGGCTAATCCCGGCGATGTAATCATTGATACGCATGGTAATCTCTATATTGCGGATACACAGAATAATCGTGTTCGTAAAGTATCGGCTAATGGAGTCATTACAACCGTAGCTGGTAACGAGTTTTATGGCTTTAGTGGCGATGGAGGGCTTGCTACTGCTGCGAGTTTGGCTAATCCATTGAATGTGGCCATTGATAACAACGATAATCTGTACATTGCTGACACCGATAACCAGCGGGTACGCAAGGTGGCAGGCCCGGCCATTGTGCGGATCAGCCCAACCAATCCGGTCGCTGTGTGTTCGGGAAGTCTGTTTAGCCTGACAGCGACAGCCGCTAACTTTACACCTTCTTCTTATACCTGGAGCAGTCAGCCAGCCGGGCTAACGGCCACAGGAAGTACCCCTTCTTTTACAACTCCGACGGTTAATAGCCCAACTGTATACACGGTTACCGTAACCGCCACGGATGGTGCGAACAGCCCAACAACCAGCGTTACCCTTGCTGTGAATCCAATCCCTAGCCTGACGGTCACGGCCAACCCCAGCCTGACCATTACAGGTGGGCAATCGACCACACTCACGGCTTCGGGCGCTACCACCTATCTTTGGTCGACCAGTGCCACGACTGCCTCCATTGTACTAACAACCTCCGGCGTATATTCTGTGACGGGTACGGCATTAGGGTGTTCGGCATCAGCCAGTAGGACTGTGTATGGTGTTATTACCAGCGTACACGATGGTAGCTGGACGAGTGGCAGTACCTGGAATTGTAACTGTGTGCCCGGTCGCTATGACGACGTTACGATTTCAGCAACTCATCATGTAACGGTGAGCCAAGTAGTTCAGGCGAAGCGCTTAGTAGAAAACGGTACATTACTTTTTGATGCCGGGGGGCGTATTTCTTTCTGAGTGGGAGATGAGTTTGGCCTTAGCTGTAGCTTTTAGTGAAAACACTTGCTAAAACTAATGCTACGTATCTTATTGTTGCTTCTTTTTTCTCTATGCCTGTTTGCGCAGGAACACGCGTTTGAATCGGAGATTCGGGCGTTTGAACAGGCTGATAAAACGATTCCGCCACCCCGAAACCCAATCGTTTTTACAGGAAGCTCGTCAATCCGATTATGGGAAAATCTCGGTAATTACTTTCCGAATAAACCTGTTTTACAGCGTGGTTTTGGTGGCTCGCAACTGAGCGATGTGATCCATTACGCCGATCGTGTCATCGTGCCCTACAAGCCAAAGCAGGTCGTGTTGTATGCAGGCGAAAACGATGTTGCTGCCGGAAAAACGGGGCAGGAAGTATACGAACGTCTGGTTACGCTGTTCGAGCACGTTCGCAGGAAATTGCCTAATACGACGTTTACGTTTATCTCAATAAAGCCTAGTCCGTCGCGTCGGAAGTATTTTTCGGAAATGGATAATGCCAATCGGTTGATTCAGGCGTACCTGGCGAAACAACGAAATACCCAGTTTGTCGATATTCGTCCGGTCATGCTGTTGAAAAATGGACAGCCTGTTCCCGAACTGTTTCGATCCGATAGTCTACATATGCTTCCGGCAGGCTACGAACGATGGCAAAAAGTGCTTAAACCGTATTTGAAATAAGCTTTTTACTGCCGTTCAGACCGTAAGCTGGCTTTACGCCATCGCCCGTTGGAGTGGGGGCAGATTTGAGAATCTGCCCTGACGAGGTTTCTCAAAACCAAGTTGTACGAATCGTTCGGTTTTGAGAAACCGCATGAAGGGCAGGTTTAAGAACCTGCCTCCACGAACGCTATCCTTTAGGGCGATGGCAGATTTAAGTGCCGCATCTCCCAAAACCTCGCGTACCTTTGTGCGATAATCCTTACTTTTCTGCCTATGAAAAAACTGTTTTTCTGTTTGATTGCCGTCATTGTGGCAACACACGGACTCTATGCCCAGAAGGCAACCTATGCCATTATCCCAAAACCTGTTCGGCTGGAGGAACGGAATGGGAGCTATACCTTGCCCGCCAAACCAACGATTTCGATTCAATCAACAAATCCTGAAGTTCGTCAGATTGCCCAGATGCTGGCCGATCAGCTGGGTAAATCGACCGGGAGAGCAACCTCTGTCATAACCGGAAAGGCATCAACTGGAATTGCGTTTGTTCAGACAAAAGATGCCGTACTAGGTGCCGAAGGCTATACACTCACTGTGTCGCCAAAACAGATTCTGATTTCGGCTGCCCAGCCACAGGGATTTTTCTACGGGGTTCAATCGCTCATGCAGTTGATGCCAGCGGCTGTGTTTAGTCCAACCAAAGCAGAAGGTGTTGCCTGGACGGTGCCTGCCTGTCTGGTCGAAGATCAGCCTCGGTATGGGTATCGAGGTTCCATGCTCGATGTCGGGCGGCATTTTTACCCGGTGTCGTTCATTAAAAAATACATCGATCTGCTGGCCCTGCATAAAATGAACGTGTTTCACTGGCACCTGACCGAAGATCAGGGCTGGCGCATCGAGATCAAAAAGTATCCAGAACTGACCAGGTTCGCATCGATTCGCCCTCGTAGCATGGTGGGGCATTACCGCGACCGAAAATACAGTGATAAGCCTTACGGTGGTTTTTATTCGCAGGACGACGTACGTGAAGTGGTGAAGTATGCGAAAGAACGATTCATAACCGTAATTCCTGAAATCGAAATGCCGGGTCATTCGGTAGCTGTTCTATCTGTGTATCCTGAACTAGGCGCGAACCCCGACCGGGTTATTCCCGTCACAGGTACCTGGGGTGTTCATGATCAGGTTTTGTTTCCGCGTGAGGAGACGTTCACCTTTCTGGAAAACGTATTGACCGAAATAATGGATCTGTTTCCGAGTCAGTACATCCATATTGGTGGCGATGAGTGCCCCAAAACGGAGTGGAAGCAGAGTAAGTTCTGTCAGGAGTTGATGAAGAAAGAAGGCCTGAAGGATGAACACGAACTACAAAGCTATTTTATTCGGCGCATCGACAAATTTGTTACGTCGAAAGGGCGACGGATTATTGGCTGGGATGAAATCCTGGAAGGTGGTCTTTCGCCCAATGCTACCGTGATGAGCTGGCGGGGGGTAAACGGCGGTATCGCAGCTGCCCGGCAAAATCATGATGTGATCATGAGCCCAACTACGTATTGCTATCTGGATTATTACCAGACTGATCCCAAAACGCAACCTGTAGCCATTGGCGGTTTGTTGCCACTCGAAAAAGTGTATAGTTTCAACCCCTCCGTTACGGATAGCCTGACGGCCGATCAGGCAAAGCATGTGTTAGGTGTGCAGGCCAATATCTGGTCGGAGTATATGCCCACAACGCATTACGTGGAGTATATGGCGTATCCGCGTCTGCTGGCCGTTGCCGAAACTGCCTGGACGCCTGGTGAAGCCAAAAATGTCGACGATTTCAAGCAGCGCCTGGAAGCGCATAAAAAACGGCTCGACTACCTGAAAGTCAATTACTTCGAAGCGCCTATCAATAAGAGCTTCGAATATGTCTGGCCTGGGCAAACCGCTCAGAAATAGGTTGTGGTATTTAGTTTACAAAGGGCTGGCGCATCTACATTACTTGCGCTAGCCCTTTGCTCGTTTACGCTACAATTGCAGGCGAGCTGGAGTCACAACGTCATTTCCATCCGAATATCGGCCCGCGCGTAAGGAGTTGGCACACTGGGTACTTCACGAAATCCTACGCTGGCGTACATGGTCAGGGCTGGCGTGAGCATCCGGTTCGATTCGAGCCAGATGGTTTTGACGCCAAGCTGCCTGGCATAGGCAATAGCCGCCTGGCATAGTTTTTTACCAATCCCTTTTCCCTGCACTGTTGGTGAAACAGCCATTTTGGCTAGTTCGAATACCGCATTGCCTTGATCCGGTTTACTCGTATTGATTATGGCCACACAGCCAACAATCTGATTGCCCGCCTGAGCCAGAAAGATCTGGCCGTTTTGAGGTAGTACATGGATTTCAGGATGGTCTAACTGCTCTACGTCGTGGGTTTCAACCGTAAAATAACGTGAAATCCATTCGAGGTTAAGCCGTTTAAAATCAGGCTGGTATTCAGGCCGGTAAGGTATAATAGAAATCAGATCCATCGTACATTCGGTGTTTTGCTCAGATTTAGTAGGTGAGTATGCTGATAGATAGTCAGTTGCCATTCAATCAACTGTTTGCTAAAGTATTTACGGAGCGATAGGGATTCTGCGAGCCGCTTCTTATTTTTGCACTTTACTAAGAAATCAAACGCTGCGGAGAAATAGTCTATCGAATCGTATCTTCGTAATAAGGCCGAATATCGGTCGTAAAACTATATGCAAACTTCAACTTACGTTCCTTACAAAGTTAAGGACATTGCGCTGGCCGAGTGGGGCCGCAAGGAAATCCGGCTTGCCGAAGCCGAAATGCCTGGCCTGATGGCCCTTCGTGCTGAGTATGGTCCGACGAAACCGCTTCAGGGAGCCCGTATTGCTGGCTGTCTGCACATGACGATCCAGACCGCCGTTCTGATCGAAACGCTGGTTGAACTGGGTGCTGATGTAACCTGGTCGTCCTGTAACATTTTCTCGACCCAGGATCACGCGGCAGCCGCTATCGCTGCGGCTGGTATTCCGGTCTATGCCTGGAAAGGAATGAACGAAGAAGAGTTCAATTGGTGTATTGAGCAAACGCTGTTCTTCGGCGAAGACCGGAAGCCACTCAACATGATTCTGGACGACGGTGGTGACCTGACTAATATGGTGTTTGATGTGTATCCTGAACTGATTCAGGGCATTAAAGGCCTTTCGGAAGAAACAACGACGGGGGTTCATCGCCTGTATGAGCGCATGAAAAACGGCACGCTGCATCTGCCTTCAATCAACGTGAATGACTCAGTAACCAAGTCGAAATTCGATAACAAATATGGCTGTCGTGAATCGCTGGTAGACGCTATCCGTCGGGCTACCGATTTGATGCTGGCTGGTAAAGTGGCTGTTGTAGCTGGCTATGGCGACGTAGGCAAAGGTTCGGCCGAATCGTTGCGCGGGGCTGGCTGCCGGGTTCTGGTAACCGAGATCGACCCAATCTGCGCGTTGCAGGCTGCTATGGACGGCTATGAAGTGGTTACGATGGATGAAGCCGCTACGCGTGCACAGATTTTTGTGACTGCTACAGGTAACGTCAACATTATCAAAGGCCGCCACTTCAAAGCCATGAAGGATAAGGCTGTTGTTTGTAACATTGGGCACTTCGATAACGAAATCGATATGGCGTGGCTGAATGAAAATTACGGCCACAGCAAGAGCGCTATCAAGCCACAGGTTGATATGTACGAGATTGAAGGTAAAGAAGTGATCGTCCTGGCCGAAGGCCGTCTGGTGAATCTGGGCTGTGCGATGGGTCACCCTAGCTTCGTGATGTCGTGTTCGTTCTCGAATCAGACGCTGGCTCAGATCGAACTGTGGCTCAACTCAGACAAGTACGAGAACAAGGTATACGTGTTACCGAAAGTCCTTGACGAAAAAGTAGCTGCCCTGCACTTAGCTCACGTTGGTGCTAAACTGGAGCCGCTGGAGCAGGAACAGGCCGATTACATTGGCGTATCGGTTGCTGGTCCGTTCAAATCGGAAATGTATCGGTACTAAGAATAAGTAGACGAACGTATAAACGGGAAAAAGGGGGCCACAACCCCCTTTTTCCCGTTTATCGCTTAAAGCAATACTGCGCGCTTTTTTGCATACTTTTTGTTAGTATTGAAACAACGAAACAGCTTATGGTCAGGCCGTTTTCTGGCATCTGATACAATCTCGGGAAAACTTCCTGAAGGATCAGTAGGTTTATATAGTTTATTAAAGGTTGAAGTGCAACTAATCACTTTAGAATAAAGTACTTATTTCTAAATTTACACGCTGTCTTCACTTGTCGGATGATGAAACGTCTACTCCTTGTACTGTTGTTGTTTCCCTTTCTCGTTTCGGGGCAGGTGACTATCGACACGCTGCACTGGAGTGCAACCCGTCGTCTGGAATTATCCGATTTCCACTCGCCTACCCAGCCCGGTTTAGGGGGCTCAGAGTTTTATTATCAAATTGGGTATGAGGTTCGGCCTACATCGCTTTGGGGGCAACCGGCCGTCGAAGCGTTTTGCCTGATGTTCCGTAATCTATCCTGGGTGTCGGAAACAGCTCGTAACGAGCGGACATTGGCGTATAATCAGGTGCTGTTTGATCTGGTTGAAGTGCACACCCGCCAGATGAAGGCCAAACTAATTGCCCTGGGTGCGGATCGTCGATTTAAACAACAGGCCCGGCAGATTGAGTACCTGACAAACTCCGAACTGGGAGCGGAGGTCAACCTGTTTCGGGCCGAAACGGGTGGGGGCGATGATCAGGAAGCGTTGCTGCGCTGGGAGAAACAGGTGGTTCAACGGCTGCACGACACACCCGACCTGGTAACCATCTACCGGGCCTCAAAAATAGGCTACGGGGTCTTTTTTGGCGGTGGTGGCATCCTGGCAACCGGCCCCTTAGCGCAAACCATTCGTTCGGCGGGGGGCGTTGTGTTTGGAATCGACATTGCCTTTCAACGAACCATGCTGATGCTGCATCCTACGCTGTATAATGGCACGTTACGGCAAGGCTTTTCGCATCAGAATCAGACTTGGGAAAAAGATATGCCTATCAGCCCTATGTTGTTCGAAGCGGGGTTGGGGCGCATTGTACATGATGGTCCGCGAACCCGAATTATTCCGTATCTGGGTTATCTCTTGTTTGATTTGTCGCCCCGCGATCGGAAAGACGAACGCTACCAGGGACTATCCTTGCTAAGTCACGCGCCCACCGCAGGCCTGGCTTTTGACATAAAACTTGGAAATAACGCTCCCAAAAATGATCGTACCGAAGTAAGCTTCTGGTTTATACGAACCAAATTATCCTACAGTCCCATCCTCGATGATAAGCCTTTTTCGGGTGGTCTGATTAATCTACAGATTGGTCTGGGTGGCTTCGGTCGTATCCGAAAAGTGGGCTACAAGCCCGAACCAACAACGATTACCCTACCGGGCAGCACCATTTAACAGGCTGGTGGTAGCTGGCTGACGCGAGTTCGTTAACGCTAGAAGTATATTTTAATCCTCAGGTAAAGAACTAAAAACAATTTATTAATGCAGGATACGCAAGAGTTTCCGAACTTGCAGATGCCTATGAAAAAATATGTTCTTATCCTGACTTTGGCCATCTTATCGGCCTGTAAGTCGGGTTATCATCTGACAAACCGAACTGCCAACCGAATCGGCGTCGATTCACTGGCGGCAGTATCCGACCCAAGTCTCAACAGCTTTCTCCAGCCATATCGGCAGAAGCTCGACCAAACGATGAACGCGGTGCTGGCTACCTCAACGGCGCCCATCGAAAAAAAATTGCCGGAGGGGCCGCTCAATGACCTGCTTACGGATGCGCTACTTCAACAGGCGTCGCAGCGCTACGGCAAACCAATCGATTGCTCACACCTCAACTATGGTGGCATTCGGGATAATTTACCGAAAGGATCTATTACAACTGGGTCTGTTTTTGGTGTAATGCCCTTCGATAATCAGCTGGTTGTGCTTACGCTTACGGGCGATATGCTCAGGCAGTTTCTGAATCATTTTGCTGACGGGCATGGACTGGTTATGGGGGGCGTCAAGATAACCCTGCATGATAAGCAGGTACAGTCGGTTACGTTTACCAACGGTCGTACACTTCAGCCAAACGAAACCTATACGGTTGCACTGAGTGATTACATTGCCAATGGGGGCGATAATACCGATTTTCTGAAAAAAGCTGTCAAACGCGAAGATATAAATTACTTAATCCGGGATGCACTCATCGACTATGTTCGTCAGCGCGGCAAAACCGGGCAACCTATAACACCCACAACGGATGGACGCATTAGCATCGAATAGACGCCAGTTCCTGAAATTACTGGGCACAGCTGCCGTTGTTGGTTCGGTGGCTCCCGATGTGTTGGCCAGTACGGGCTATCGCAAGCCAACCTCACTAACCATACTGCATACCAACGATGTACATAGTCGGCTGGACCCGTTTCCGATGGATGGGAGCCGCAATGCCGGAAAAGGTGGCGTGGCGCGTCGGGCTACGCTGATTCAGAAAATTCGCCAGGAGCAAAGCAATGTGCTGCTGTTCGACGCGGGGGATATTTTTCAGGGAACGCCCTACTTTAACCTGTACAAAGGGGAGCCTGAAATTCTGGCCATGAACAAACTGGGGTATGATGCCGGAACCATTGGTAACCACGATTTTGACGGGGGGATCGACAATATGGTGACGCAGTTTGGTAAAGCCAGCTTTCCCTTGCTGATTGCCAATTACGATTTCAAAAACACGGTTATGGATGGTAAAACCATGCCGTTTAAACTATTTGACAAGGACGGTATTCGGATAGGGGTTTTCGGGTTAGGTATCCAACCCGCCGGACTGATTCCGAAAGACGCTTACAAAGAAACAAAATACCTCGATCCGGTTGAGATTGGCAATGACATGGCCGCGCAGCTTCGGAACGACAAAAAATGCGACTATGTAATTTGTCTGTCGCACCTCGGATTCAAATACAATGACGCCACCGTGTCGGACAACGTACTGGCTGGTAAAAGCCGGAACATCGATCTGATCATTGGCGGACATACGCACACGTTTCTGGATGCGCCCGTGGCGGTCAATAACATGGACGGTCAGCCTGTCTGGATTAATCAGGTTGGTTTCGCAGGCATTAATCTGGGCCGTATTGACCTCACTTTTGAGCGAGGAAAAGCGGTTTCGAATAGCGGAACCGCCGTTGAAGTAAAGTAAAGTCCGTACCTTTGTAATTGAGTGAAAGAGCGAAAGAGCGAATGAGCGAATGAGGCTGGTTCAATGTATCGCTCTTTCACTCAATCACTCTTTCGCTCTTTCGCCACTATGAAATTCGGTGTTGTTGTATTCCCCGGCTCGAACTGTGATCAGGATGCTGTCGATGTTCTGAAATTGATGGACCAGGAGGTTATCAAACTCTGGCATAAGGACCATGACCTGCAAGGTTGTGATTTTATCATCCTGCCGGGTGGTTTCTCTTACGGTGATTACCTGCGTACAGGGGCTGTTGCTCGTTTTTCGCCCATTATGAACGAAGTAATTGCCCATGCCAATCGGGGTGGTTATCTGATGGGTATCTGTAATGGCTTCCAGATTTTGGCCGAAGCACGTCTGGTGCCGGGTGTTTTGCTTCAGAACAGCAGCCAGAAGTATGTTTGTAAAAACATTTATCTCAAGCCTGAATCGAAGGACGCACTGCTGACGGCTGGGCTGGATAAGGCAGCCTACAAAATCCCCATTGCGCATGGCGATGGTCGCTATTTTGCCGATGCCGATACGTTGAAGGCGCTCAATGATAATGACCAGGTTCTGTTCCGTTACTGCGATGAATCGGGTGTTGTAACCGAATCGGCTAACCCCAACGGTAGTTTAGAAAATATCGCCGGAGTGAGTAATAAGGCTAAAAATGTGTTCGGTATGATGCCCCACCCCGAACGGGCCGCCGACTCCGTTCTTGGCAATACCGACGGACGGCTCATTCTGGAGCAACTCCTGAAAACGGTGTTGGTTTAATAATCTGGGCAAGTGTTATCTGGCATTGATCTTTTTGTGCGGTCAGATGCAAGCATCTAATAGGTGAAGTTTCTCAAAACCTTGTGCGTCGTTCGGTTTTGAGAAACCTCACCCTGTCGGTTATGAGTAATCGACAGCACACGCCACAGTCAGGAGCTAGATCGGCCCCTGACTGTTTTTTATTTCGCGGGTTCGTTGGTACGAGTGGGTTGGGTAGAAATAACTTTGCGCGTTTTGAGATCAAACTTCTGGCCTTTGCTCAGGTAGTAAAAGGGGCCGCCCGTACTGTTCATCCCTGATGGATATTTGGCACTGCTGGCAATCTGCCCCGCTTCGTAAATGCCTACATACGAGGCTCCCAGTACTTCAAACGTATTTTTCTGGACGAGAATAGCCGTCCCCTCGTCGATACCGATGCCAAGGAGTTCAGGTCGGGTTTTGATCACATCAATCAGGTCGAACTGACGATTCCGGCGCATTACATGCTGGTCGATGGTAACGTTATGAATAAAGTCGAGCCCCTGGGTATGATCGCCAACCATGATTGAATTGCCTTTGGTATCGCCCCGAACCATAAATGACCCCTGAATAGTGGCCCCGGCTGAGGTGCCACCAATAATCCCACCCCGACTAAGCAATGCATTGAATTCTTTATGAGCCAGGGTGTTCAGATACGAATCAGCCAGTCGCCAGTGTCGACCGCCTACGAACCAGATGCCAGTGGCTTTTCGAAGCGGGGCTACAAACGATTCCTGATTCGCTACTTTCGGATCGCGAGTGTGCAGGATGGTGATATTTTTTACGCCCAGGCTCGTTAGCTTCTCTTTTTCGCGGGGGGCGCTGCTGGCGGCTGAATCTTCCCCGGCTGTCGGGATAATGATAATGTCGGCTTTGTCGGGGCCTCCCGCCAGTTCAACGAATTTGTTCCAGAGTTCGGGCCCCATAGCCCCACCACCAACGATCATCAGTGAACCCTGCTCGGGTCCAACAGTTGGTGATGTGGAGGGCGTCTGCGACCGACTTATGTGGCTTATCAGCAGGAGAAAAAAGAGGTAGACGAAGTGCTTTTTCATGTCAGATTGTCGTTTGGTTATCGTGTACTCGACACATTACCAAAGTTAACGCAAACCGTACTCCCATGAATTAATTAATCCTAAATCCACATGATGTTTTACTGCTCGTCTGCAATAAAATCGCAGACGAGCAGTAAAGCCGATTATTCATAAGCCAGTGCTTCGCGTGTGGTGAGTCGATTGGCGCGTCGGGCAGGGTAAACAGTGGCCAGGTAGGAGCCAATCCCAACAATACTAACCCATATCCCAAACGCCAGTGGTGAAATGGTCAGGCTCAATGGCGTACGAAAAGCCATTTGACCAATGAAACGTCCGAGGTAAGTGGATAGCAGTAAGGAGAAAATAAAGCCCAGAGTTAGGCTGAGCCCACCGATGGCCAAGCCTTCCCACATAATCAGCTTGTGGATACGGGTAGGCGTAGCGCCAATGGCCCGCATTACGCCAATTTCACGCGTTCGTTCCAGCACATTCATGCTCATGGTAGATAGTAAGCCCAGCGTACCGACCAGCGCCATCAGAATCGCCATAGCCAGTAGCGAGTTTACCAGAATTTTCATGTGAGCGGCTATGGCATTGTGCAACAACCAAACTGGCACACTCGACCGAACAGCGATACCTGCCTGCTCAAGCCGGTTTTCAATCTCGTTAATTTTCGGTTTGGCATACGTTCTGTCGCGGTTAGTAAAGGCTATACGAAGCATGGTGGTACGGCCTGTGGGTGGGCTGATTTTTGCAAAGGCTTCTGCAGAAACATAAGCTGTAGCGGGAGAGCCCACATCTTCGGTAAAGCCAATAATTCGCCAGGCCGTTGGTTTTCCTGCGATAGAGAGTATCAGACTGTCGCCAATTTTCTGTTCTTTTTTACGGGCTAACTGGTTCAGTACAACCTCATTTGCGGTTCGGTTTTGCAACCACTGACCTTCTAATATCGTAGGGTTCAACAATCTGGTTGGAACGGGTAGCGCCTGAATTGTAAAGCTACCATGCCCCTTATCGGGATAGGTATGGGTAACGGCAAACGAACCTTGCCGGGCCATTGAGGCAGGAGCAAAGTAACCCACTTCGATCTGTCTGACGCCCTTCAGATGAGTGAGTTGGGCAATGGCTTCACTGGCCTGCGTGGGATTCGTTAATCGAATGTCGAGGTCGTAGAGTCGTTGGGTATATATCCGACGGAGATTGGTATCCCAGGCCGACGATACGTTCAGGGCGGTCATAAACATAGCACCGCCAGCCGCCAGGAGGCCCAGGGTCATCGCAAGCCGGGTACGTTGCCGAAACACATTGCGCAACGAGAGCAGGAACGTTTCGCCCAGAAAGCGGATCGACGACAGTGGAGCAAGCCACGATGCCCCAGTTTGGCCCGACTGCGATACCCCATAATTGTCCAGCGCCTTGCGGATGGGTAAACGGCTCCCCCGAATAACCGGAAAGGCTGTTACCAGCAACGGAATCAGCAAGCCCGTGGCTATTTGTAACAGAAGCACCCAGGCTGGAATGCGGGTGTCGGTTAGTTCCAGATTGAGGAGGTTGGCAATGCGGGTATACAACACCGAAGCGGCCATTCGGCTAAGTGGTATACCGATTACCAGTGCAACGGTGCAGAGTATAAGGATCATAAACAGGTAAAGCCCTGCAATCTGGCCAGACGTAGCGCCAATTGTTTTCATGACGCCAATCTGACGAACCTGTTTGACCATGAGCGTTGCTATCGATGTTGCAACCAGAATGGAGCCGAGCAGTAAAATCAGGTAGCTGAACACGATAAAGATGGTCATGATCGAACTCATCTGACTTTGGTGAGGATGCCGATTCGGTGGGGGTACCTGAATTTCACCCACCTTGTAGCCCTGTTTAGCGAGCCATGCCGATACCGTCTGGGCCTGCTCGGTGATGCGCGGGGCCGAGTCGCCGTCCGACGCAACCTGTATTTTAAGCTGATCGAACGACTGAGTTTCGCCAAGCCAGTGCAGGGTTTCCAACGTAATGTAGCCATAACCAGCCTGTTCCTGCCAGGCTGGAGCCAGCGCCGGGTCATGAACCGTACCCGCAATGCGTACGGATTTCGGGCCGCCTGGCTGGGTTTTGACGGTTAAGGTAGCACCTTCCTTAGCCTCCATCATGCTCAGCGCTGTTCGCTCGACTAGCATGGTGCCTAACGCAGGTTCTGTTGCGCCCGACAGATGATGGAACGTACTGATTCGCAGGTCATCGAATCGATCAATAACAAAAAGTAGCAGTGGATACCATCTACCATTGACGTACATTCGGGCCATAAGCGTAGCGCGTCGGTCAGCTTCTTTGACAACGGGTAATCGTTTGACACGATCGACCAGGCTACGTGGAATGGAGTCGTCGAGTTCGATAGTAGCTGAAGCTGGTAGGGTACTGGTATAATTGGTGGTCATTTCCCGGCTTAATACCGAATAGCCACCCAGTATACAACCAATGCCAAATACGCCAATCGCAATCGACAGGACCAGCATACTATTCTTGGTATAGTCTGATGTAAGGTCCCGAAGGACTTTTAAATAGCTGATTTTCATGAGGGGTAGATTTTGTTGGCACAGCGACATGGAGAGCATAGCGTTTTTAGCAATCGGCTACCTATGTGTACGCTGTACTTCCGTGTTTAATCAATTACACCGTCCGAAATAGCGATGGTATGTTTGAACCAGGCTGAGAACTCTTTTTCGTGCGTGACCACAATAACTGTTTTGCCGGCCTGAGCCAGTTTGGCAAAAAGCTGGAAAATAGCCGAAGCGGTTTGTGAATCCAGATTGCCGGTCGGTTCGTCGGCAACGATGATTGGAGGATCGTTGGCCAAAGCCCGGGCAATAGCTGCCCGCTGCTGTTGCCCACCCGACAGAGCCGCTGGAAACTTATTGGCCTGATCGCGGATGTCTACCTGTTCGAGTAGCTGGAGTGCCCGATTTTTGCGCTCGGCTTTTGGGTAGCGATCGCAAAATTCCATGGGCAGCATCACATTTTCCAGAATGGTCAGCGTTGGCAGGAGTTGAAAGAACTGAAACACCACCCCGATATTCCGACCACGCCAGGAGGCCAATGCACTTTCGGATAGTTTATCGATCCGAACATCGTTGACGGTTATACTTCCCGTGGTGGGTTTATCGATGCCGGTAATGAGGTTGAGGAGTGTCGATTTGCCACTACCCGATTTCCCGGTTATGGCTATTAGCTGACTCGCTGGAATGCTTAGCGACACCTGCTTCAATGCCTGGAATGTACCTGACGCCAGCGTAAAGGATTTGGTTACGCCGATGAGTTCAATGACTGGTTTGTGTTGCACCGTGTTTTAGCGTTTTTGAGGCAATTCTCGTAAACAAGCACAAAGCAATCGTCTGCCTAAATCCAGTTGGACGTGTTATTAATGTTGACCGGGTCGCCGGAGCGATGATTGAATGACTGAATGATTGAATAAATATGCGCCAACTATTCAACTATTCAACTATTCAACTATTCAATCATTCAGTCATTCAACATTTTTATATACTCGCTTGGGGTAAGTCCGGTAAATCGTTTAAAAATGAGGTTGAAGGTCGATTTCGATTTAAAACCCGCTTCCAGGCCAAGGCCCAGCAGGTTGAAATGCTTCATTGCCGGGTCGCCCATGAATACCTTTACCTGTTCGACCCGGTATTTGTTGATAAAATTGTAGAAGTTATCGCCCATACCTTCATTAATCAATTGAGAGAGTACGCTTCGGCTGATACTGAGTCGTTTGGCCAGATCGCTCAGGGTCAACTCCGGGTCGAGGTATGGCTTTTCACTGTCCATATAGTGAAGCAGTCGGTCGATAAGTTGCTGGTCGGGCTTTTTGGTGGTTGTCGATGGTACTTCAGACGAAGGAGTTGGGAGCTCTTGCTGGGTATTGATGGATGAAAGCGCGAAAATTGCCTTCTGAAGAATGCCCTTGTAGCCTAAGGCAAAAATGGATAGTGAAAAAATAACGGCAATTGTTCGGCTCGACCAGAACATCGCGCCATGATGAATTACATTGAGCAGAATCAGCAGAAAAATCAGGTTGATGCTCAGGAATACACCCATAAAAAACCGAACCCAGGCAATACTGACATTTTCGGTATTCGATACTTCCTGTTCTATCAACTTCTGATAGGTGAGCCATCGTTTATGGATGTAGAACAGATAGACTGAAAATTGAACGACCATGCAGAACCAGAATACACCCGAACGCCACGACCGATGACTATCCAGATAGCTAATCAATGGATTAGTGGAGGGAAGAGCTTTTAGTAGAAGTGAAAAAAAGATAGCAATCAGACACGGAATAAAATGGGCAATCGTCTGAGCGGATAGTCGAACCCGGTGACCCGTTAGTTCCTGAACATATAGCCAAAGCAACGGTGCGATCAGAAAAAAGCTAGGATCGCCCAGCGCGTACGATTTAATGGAAAAGTGTGTGATCACCCGCCCGGCAAAGGTTGTGTGCAGGATGGTGAACGACATGGCCAGCAACAGGACGGAAAGGAAAAGATTCGCCCGATTTTCCCGAACGTTCCGGTTATTCAACAGCAAGGTTACAAACACACCCTGAGCAATGCCCGCGTAGATGATGATTAAGGAAAGCTGTTCGAAAAAGGCCACCAAATTGCTGAATGATACCGAGTAAGCACTAGAATATGGGCGTAAAAATACGGGTTACTAAGTAGCTATTCGTCCATCAGGATTCTGTTGGACGGGTTTAAATTGCGACGTTATTGCTGATTATTCTACTGCTGATGTGATAACGGGCAAACGCTTTGTTTTCAATATCAAAGGTAATTCATACCGACTGGTTGCTGACATTGAATTTAAAAAGAAGCTTGTGTTCATTGTCTGGGTTGGCACACATGCTGAATATGATAAGATAGATGTAAAGACAGTGTCCTATGTTAAAAGTGATTAAAAACGAAGCAGAATATGAAGCCGCTTTAGAGCGGGTATATGAGCTAATGCAGATGGATTTGGTGGATGATTCGCCAGAATCGGATGAATTGGATGTCCTTGCCTTATTTGTGGAAGATTATGAAAATAAACACTACCCTGTATCCGCACCAACTCCTGTAGAGGCTATTATATTCCGACTGGAACAACTCGGTAAAGATAAAAGTGAGCTGGCTAGTATATTAGGAAGTCGTGCCTGACAGTCTGAAATATTGAGCGGTAAACGGAAGCTCAGTTTGCAAATGATTCGCAAGCTTCACAATACACTCCATATTCCCGCTGAAAGCCTAATCGCTGCTTACTGATTACAGGATTTGACTTTATAAAGGCACTTTGGCAATCTGCGGCCGGAGTGCCATTTTTTGGAGATGGTTAACGGTTAACGAAAGGATAATACTTCTTCAAAACCATCCATAAACCCAAACCTGCCAATTGTCCTGTAAAAATCACCTGATATGTACTTGCGCTTTAGGTCGGCAGATCTTGTTGTAGCTTTGTTTCGCTAACCTCGTTTTAATGGCTATTCAAGTCAAGATCATGAAGTCCTTGTTTCCTTATGTCGTAATGGGTGCTTTGTTTGTGGCCGGTACCCGTCTGGTCGATCGTCAGCAGCAATACAACCGTTTAGAACGGACTCCTACCAAACAGGCTTCACCGCATAACGTGTTTACGGCCAACACGAGCGTGCCCAAAATGCAACTTACCAACAGTCCGGAGAAACCGAACTTATCCAATGAGCGGACATTGAAAAATACACCGATGTAATGCGAGTTTATAGGAGCCTGTGACACCCGGTAAATTGCTGGGTCAATTTGGTGAATAGGGGATTATATCCGGTTTGTTCAATCGCTTCTTACGTCGTTTCTTTTGCGCGGTGAGCTGGCAGAAAATCGTTTGCATCAGATCGGTTTGGCCAGTATAATCGGCGCGGGGCTGGAACCAATAATTGGTTAGCTCGATTTCTTCAACATTCTCCAGTTCCACCAATTGCCATCGGCTTGGTGTGTCCGCATCCGGGACAATGTCGAGGTAGTATCCATAGATGGTTAGCTGCTTTCGACCTTCTTTGGGAAACCCGAACTGATACGGTTCCAGGGTTCGCCAGCTTTTGTTCTGTTTAATTTGAATAACGCGCTGAGTCGTAATGGCCGAGTCGATAATGCTCCAGACGGAATCTGGTTGAGTAGTATTCATGATTGTTCAGATATGGGTATATAGAGGATATAGTTGATCTGAACATATCATATACCATGCCAATTTGGTGAAGGATCGAAATGTTTTTTAAAAGGTTTATTTATCTGTGTAACAGAGGCTCTGTATTTTACTTAATTAACAGTTGAACCACGAACAATCAGGCGGGTCGGTAGGACTATCGTTTCCGAAGCCGGGCGCTCATCATCGGCTAGCAGTTGTTTAATAAGGAGTTGAGCGGCCTGTTTGCCCAGTTCATCGACTGGTTGGGCAATGGTCGTCAGGCCGGGTTCGATCAGGGCCGAAATTGGGTCGTCACTAAAGCCAACGATGGCCAAATCCTGTGGAACCCGAATACCCCGGCGTTTGGCAACATTCAACGCTTCGAGGGCGGTCGGGTCGTTGATTGTGAACAAGGCATCGGGCGGATTGGGCAAATTCAACAGGTGATTTACGTAGATATTGGCCTTGTCCAGATTCAGATCGTATGAGATAATCAGTTCCGGGTCTATGGCTATTCCATGCTGGGTCAGCGCATCCCGATAACCGTTTAATCGACTCCGGCTATTGGTAAGCGTGTCTGGGCCTGCCAGATGCGCTATGCGTCGTCGACCCGTTTTGATCAGGTGATCGACCGCCTGAAACGCACCATTATAATCATCGACCGTCACTTTTGACACGTCCATATCTTCGCATACACGGTTAAAAAACACGACCGGAATGCCCTTCCGCTGAAATACGCGGAAATGGTCGAAGTTGCGGGTTTCCTTGGTGTGCGATACAATTAGTCCATCGACCCGGCTTGCCAGCAGCGCTTTGGCATTCGTCACCTCCGTTTCATACGATTCATTGGAATGGCAAATCACCACGTTATAGCCCGACCGGGCCAGCTCTTCCTGAGCGCCAATAATGACTTTAGGAAAAAAAAAGCTAATGAACTCAGGGACTATAATCCCTATTGTACTGGTTCGGTTGGTCAGGAGCGAAATGGCTAGTTGGTTCCGCTGATAATCGACCTGGGCAGCCATATCCAGTACACGCTGACGGGTCTTTGCATTAACGTTTGGATGGCCCGTTAAGGCCCGTGA
This sequence comes from Spirosoma sp. 48-14, assembly GCF_001898575.1. Taxonomy (GTDB): domain Bacteria; phylum Bacteroidota; class Bacteroidia; order Cytophagales; family Spirosomataceae; genus Spirosoma. The sequence continues at coordinate 200,599 of NZ_MKUD01000001.1, read as the reverse complement.
TACGGTTGATTTAGAAATCCCTAGTTCGCGGGCAATATCAATAATTGTTGTCTGGTGCATTGGGTAGGGTTAGCGCCTTTCTTTTAGATACTAAGGTTTACCATTTTACCATTCCGACCGGGTGTTTAGTCACAAGTGGAAGGTAAAAGACTATTGTGTACAATTTGCAATAATATGATTTTTTCAATATTGTAAATTGGCTCGGTAATCATTGTAAGGCAAGTAGTAAATAATTCTACTTCAAATCTTGGGAATGTTCCCAAGATTTTGGGAACATTCCCAATAAAAAAAGTCAAAAAAATCTTTGTAGAATGACGGTTGGGAGCTAATATCAATCACTGGATAAGAAAACACTTGTTTTTGAGCGTTTGGTAGCTGTTTTCTCAGCTCGCTATACGCTGAGTTATGGATAAGCCAGTGGAGTTGATGATTTGCTGAAATTTGTATTTTTTTGATTTTAATATTCCCAAACCGAACAGGCAGAAAACTGCTTACTCAATGAAATCTATTCTACTACTACGAACTGCAATTGGGCTATTTTGTCTGATAATCTCGCTGTCAGGTTATGCCCAGTCGGCTCGCACCGTAAGCGGGCGCGTGACCGATGCAACAAACAACGGGGGGCTTCCCGGCGTCAACGTCCTGGTAAAAGGAACTCAGCAGGGAACAACCACAAACGCCGATGGACAGTATTCTATATCGGTACCGGGGGGGACGGCCACGCTGACTTTCTCGTACATTGGCTTCGTCACGCAGGAGGTAGCTATTGCGAACCGTAGCACAATCAACATAGCCTTGCAGTCGGACGACCGATCACTGAATGAGGTAGTTGTGGTCGGCTACGGTACCCAGCGGAAGATCGAAACGACAGGCGCTATTGCCTCGGTAAAGTCGGCCGAACTGGTACAAACCCCCGTTGCCAACGTGGCCCAGGGCTTACAGGCACGGGTTGCGGGGGTGCAGGTTAGCCAGAATACGGGCGCTCCGGGCGGAAATATCAGCGTGCGGATTCGGGGTACAAACTCCATCAATGGAAATTCGGAACCCCTGTATGTGGTGGATGGGATTCAGATTTCGAATGGCACCAACAACAGTGGCGAGATTAACAATGTAAGTCCCCTTTCGACCATCAATCCGAATGATATTGAATCAGTTGAGATCCTGAAAGACGCTTCAGCATCTGCTATTTATGGGTCAAGGGCTGCTAATGGTGTGGTGTTGATTACGACCAAGCGTGGTAAAACGGGCGCTACCCGCGTTACCCTCGATAGCTATTATGGGGTGCAGAAGGTAAATAAAATGCTCCCTTTATTAAATGCGGCCGAGTTTGCGCAGGTTGAAAACGAGACGTTTAAAAACAATTACTACGCAAACCCCGCATCGCTGGGCGAAGGAACGGACTGGCAGAAGATCATATTCCGGGAAGCGCCCATTCAAAGCCATCAACTGTCAATTAACGGTGGTTCAGAAAAAACGCAACTGGCGCTTTCGGCTAACTACTTCAATCAGGACGGTATTATTATCAACTCCAACTTCAAACGGTATTCGTATCGCCTGAACGTCGATCATCGGATTAGCGACCGGGTGAAGATCGGGACCAGTGTTTTAGGGAGTTATGTAATCAATTCGGGCGTTACCACAGGGTCGCAAACCATTGGTGATGCGGCTGTCGTCACAAACACCGTGCTGGGAGCGGCCATTGGGGCACCACCAACACTGCAACCCTATCGGGCCGATGGTTCTATCTTTCCATTTGGTGAGCAGGCAAATGGTCAGTATCGGGAGGTAGTCAACCCGCTGAATTACACGGCAATCCTGAACCAGACGACGATTCGGCGGACGCTCGCTAATTTGTATGGAGAAGCGAATCTGTTGAAAGGGCTTACTTACCGAGCTTCGTTTAATATTGATATGCAGAATAGCCTCCGGGATACCTATTCGCCCCGTTCGATTGTCAATAAATCGGATTTGACGGATAATTCGGGATCAGGCTCCAAAACGAATACCAACAACCTGGCGCTTTTGCACGAGAGTATTCTGACGTATAACCACACCTTCGCGCAAAATCATTCGTTCAAGGCTACGGCTGTATTTGCTACCCAGGTCGAAAACTATAACATGAACCAGATCAATGCGACTGGTTTTCCGAACGATGCCACTCAGAACGAAGCCGTACAACTGGCGCTTAACCGTACCGTAACCAGCAACCGGACCACCCAACGGCTGGATTCGTACCTGGGTCGGATCAACTATGGCTACAAGGAAAAGTACTTCCTGGACCTGACCGCCCGTGTCGATGGATCGAGCCGGTTTGGGGCTAACCACAAATATGGATTGTTTCCGGCGGCATCGGCTGGCTGGCGGATCATCGAAGAGCCGTTTGTTAAATCCGTTACCTGGCTTTCCGATTTAAAACTGCGGGCCAGCTACGGTATTACCGGAAATGCTGCGGGCATTGATCCCTACCAGTCGCTGGCAACGGTTTCGGCATCGGGTAGCGATTACAACATCAACCATGCGTATGCCACCGGTATCAACCCGTCGGGGATTGCGAACCCTGATTTGCGGTGGGAGCGTTCGGCCCAGGCAGATATTGGCCTTGATGTAGGCTTCCTCAACAACCGGATTAGCCTGGTTATGGACGTGTACCAGAAAACGACCAGAGATTTGCTGTATGTAAAAACGCTGCCACTGAGTTCAGGCTATAGCACTATTGTCGGCAACTTTGCTTCGCTCGAAAACAAAGGACTTGAGCTGGCCGTCAATGCCCGAATTCTGGAGGGGCCGCTGAAATGGAGTGTTTCGGGAAATATGACTTTTAACCGCAATAAGCTGCTGGATCTGGACGGCGGTACAACTCAGGAGCGGTTTGTTACCTCCTATTCGGTTTTGCAGGTAGGTAGCCCACTTGGCTTGTTTAAGACTTACGTTTTTGATGGGGTCAATCAAACGGGCGAGGCAATTTTGCCAGGGTATGGTGGTACGCTGGGTAGCCAGAAAGTAAAAGACATCAACGGCGATGGGACTATTTCGGCTGCCGATCAGGTGATTACGGGCAATCCGAATCCGAACTTTATTTACGGTTTTTCGACGAACCTCTCTTTCAAAGGATTTGACTTCAGCGCGTTTCTGTCGGGTTCGCAGGGCAATGATATTTACAACGCCAGTCGCCTTTCGTTTACCCTGCCGCTGGGGCAACGGAATATGCTGAAAGGAGTTGTGAACCGATGGACACCCACAAATCCGAGTAATGAATTCCCGGCTCCGGCCCAGGGTGGTCGTATGCCCGTTAGCAACTACGTTGTGGAAGATGGTTCATACCTGCGCTGTAAGAATATTACGCTGGGTTACAGCCTTCCCAAAATCAAAGGTATTCAGCAGATTCGGGTGTATATAAGCGCCAATAACCTCTTCACGATCACTAAATACAGTGGTTTCGATCCAGAGGTAAACACCTATGCGGGTTCGAATACGGCCATTGGCATCGACAATCTCGTGTATCCACAAGCGAAATCATTCCTGGGCGGTTTGCAGGTCACATTCTAAAGAGTGAAAGAGCGAATGAGTGAAAGAGCGAAAATCGTCAGTCATTCTTCAAATGAAGCAGTTAATCACTCTTTCGCTCTTTCACTCTTTCACTCTTTATAAACCATGAAAAAATACTTATTCCTATACTCGCAACCCTTACCCTTGCAGGTTGCAAACTGGACGAAACCATCTACTCGTCCATCTATACCGAAGCGTTTTACAAAACGGCGGCTGATGCCGAAAAAGGGCTGATTGCCGCCTATGATCCATTGGCCGATATGTATAGCGGCCCGGCAATGACGCTGGTGCCTGATTTCAGTGATGATCAGACCTATCCGCGCGGTGTGGTGGGTCGTAATACGCTGACACTCTTCTCGTATGACGTTAATTATACGGTACAGAAGAGCAATTCCCGGACCAACGAATCCCCGCAGCAAATCTGGGCATCGGGCTACGACGGTATTGAAAAAGCCAACTGGATTATTGCCAAAGTACCTGATGCTGTGATGGACGAAACCCGCAAGAAACAGATCATTGGCGAAGCCTATTATCTGAGGGCGTTTTACCTGTGGGCACTGACCAAGAATTTCGGTGATGTCGTCGTCAAAACCACGCCTAGCTATTCGGAAGCGGCTGCTGTGGTAGGCAAAAGCGCCAAGGCGGATGTGTATAAGCAGATCTATAGTGATCTGGATCAGGCATTCGCAGCCGGACTGCCTTCATTTCCTGCGGTCGATAAAGGACGTCCATCGAAAGAGGTGGTGAATGCCCTGTACGCCAAAGCGGCTCTGTATAACGAAGATTGGGCCAAGGCACTCGAAAAAGCCCAGGCAGTCATTACCTCCGGCAAGTATTCGCTGATGCCCGATGTGCGTAATGTGTACAAATACGATCAGGAAGATGCCGCCCGGATCGAGAATATGTGGGCTTATGAAGTTGATCCCATCAATCCCGGTCGTACGCACCAGTTGACAGGGCTTTGTGGCCCTCCCGGTAGCGCAGGGGCCGATTATGGCCGAACCACCTTCGGATCGATGTTTGCCTATATGTCGTTTTTCAATTCTTTTAATCCAGCCGATAAACGACGCCAGTTGCTCGATACAAACTACGTGGATCGAAGCGGAAAGATTGTGCCTCAAAAGAACATTACGCCAATCACGACCGATGCCGTGCTGATCAAGAAATATCAGGACCCAAACACCACGACGGGTATGATATGCAATATCCCTATTTTACGTCTGGCCGATGTGTACCTGATTGCTGCCGAAGCCGAAGCGCGGTTAAATGGGGCAACACCAACGGCATATGGATACATCAACACCATTCGGAAACGGGCAGGGCTACCCGATTTGCAAACGGGACTGAGCAAAGACGCCTTCATTGATGCGGTCATCCAGGAGCGTGCCTGGGAGTTCTTTGCCGAAGGTGACCGCTGGTATGACCTGACCCGTACGGGCAAATACCTGACGGTGATTCCGAAAGCCGTGAATAGCGTTTACCCGTCGCGCCCTGTTACCGCGAAGAATAAATATTTCCCGATACCCCAGGACGAGCTGAACGCCAACCTGAAACTGGAACAAAATCCGGACTGGAAGTAAAGAGTGAACGAGTGGATGCCTTTCTTCTTCGTGGTCTGTGCCCTTACAAATCACGGAGAAGAAGTTCACCTTGAAGCTGTTTGACTCTTTACAAATTGAGCCAAAACAGCATTGGACCAAACGTTTAAGCAGATTCCTTAACTACCTATTATCAATCAATGGCTTACAAGTTGAAAAATACGCTTTTGGTAGCGTGCTGGCTGATAGGCCTGACGGTTTATGCACAGTCGGGTCAAACGGTGTCGCTGGCCAATGAGCAGGTAAAAATTGTCTGGAAGAATTCGGCCAAAGGCTGGACTATTGGGCAGGTATCGGTTCGGAAAGGAACAGGCTGGACTGCGTTATCGGCTCCTTCGGGTGAGAACACACTGCTCTATGCCGCTGAAAAACCATCCGATAAGCCGGATACGACTTTCCGGGATATTACAGGAGCGGTTTTCCCAGGTGAAAAATATCATTATCAGCAAGAGCAGTGGGCCGAAAGTACCAGCCCCGTTTCGCTGAACAAAGCTGGACAGGCTTTCTATTTCTTTCCGAAAGAAGCTAAGCAAACGGGTAAAAATAGCCTTCAGTTTCAGCAGGAAACGGACGTAGCTACGATTCGTACGGAATGGTCATTCGATCCGAAATTTGGAACGGACGTTATTGTCAAACAGACCGTTACACCCAAAAAAGAGGGCTATTTCTCACTGGCCAGCCCGACGCTGGCTACACTGACTGAGCAGAGCCTGGCCTGGGCAACCGTACCAGGGTATTTTCAGGGTAATGCGTTTCAGAAAAACTTCGCCCTGGCCTACGCCTATGGGCATGGTATTCCAACCTTACCAGCCATTTATCGCGAGCGGTGCGCTAGTACCCTTAGCCCCATGCTGACGGGCAAAAACGGCATTACCCTCTCGGTGATTCCTGAACCGGGACTGGCGCGCGATCCCTGGGCCGTGGATAAAATCACGCAGACAACCTGGAACATTGGCTTATCGCACATGAATCGCAAGGCGCAACTCTTCCCAACCCTATATTATCCGATTCTGGGTGAACCAAAGTCGGCACTAAAAGCGGGTGAACGTGTAACTTACACGTTCCGGTACAGCCTGACGGATGGTGACTGGTTTAAAGCGCTGAATCATGCAGTGTACGACATCTATCGGTTCAAAGAAACGTTGGCCTTGCGGCAAAGCAAACAGTCGCTGACCGACCGTATCCAGAAAATGCATCACTACCTGACCGACCCTAAAACGTCGATGTGGAACATTGAGGAGTTTGAAGGCAAAAAGATCGGGGCGCAGTCGTATCTGGGCGGGGTGGTCGGTTCAAACAAAGACGCCATGAAAAACTCCGATTACGGTGCCATGTGGATGCTGGCCAATGCGACAAAAGACCCATTGCTGACTCAAAATGTGTTGCCATACGCGCTGAATTTCAAGCTGGTACAGCAGGAAACGGCGAATAACTTTTTCAAGGGGGCGGTGGAAGGACAATACTATCTGGCCAAGTCTAAAAAGTTTGTGGAAGAATGGGGTGAGGTGGTCGAGCCGATTGCACTGACCTACTACACCATGCTCGATATGGGCAATATGCTCCTCTTTGAACCCACGAATACGGAGCTGAAAGAACGTCTACGCTTCGGAGCCGACCGGCTGATCGATTGGCAAAAGTCCGATGGACACTGGGCCGTTGCCTACGATCGACATACGGAAAAGGAAATCTTTAAAGACATTCAGGACGTTCGGCCGACGTTTTACGGATTGATCGTGGCGTATCGACTGCTAAACGATCCGAAATACCTGACTGCTGCCCGAAAGGGGGCCGACTGGTTTTTGAAAAATGCCATCGAAACAGGTAGCTTTTTGGGCGTTTGTGGCGATGCCCGCTACGCACCTGATTTTGCCACGGGACAGTCGGCTCAGGCCCTGCTGGATTTGTACGACCTGACCAAAGATGTCCGCTACCGGGATGGAGCCATTAAAGCTGCTAAAATCTATACGACATCGATTTATACACATCCTATTGCCAATCATACCCTGAAAACCGTCAATGGCGTGCAGCGGGAGGATTGGGAGATCAGCCAGACGGGACTAAGCTTTGAACATGGCGGTATTTTCGGATCAGCCAATCGGGCGGGACCAATTCAGTTGTGCAGCCACGCAGGTTTGTTCATTCGGATGTACACCCTCACAAAAGAACCCATTTTTGCTGATATGGCGCGAGCAGGCGCCATTGGTCGGGATGCTTTTGTCGATGCGAAAACGAGTGTGGCCTCCTATTACTGGAATGCCATGAATCGGGGGGCGGGGCCTTACCCACACCATGCCTGGTGGCAGGTTGGCTGGCTGACGGATTACCTGCTGGCTGAGGCTGAATTGCGGTCGGGAGGAAAGGTGACGTTTCCACGTGGGTTTGTTACACCTAAAGTGGGGCCGCACCAAACGTATGGATTTGCTGCGGGAATGGTAAATGGCGAAAAAGCCAATCTGATCATCGACGAAAACCTTATCACAATTGACAATCCATCCGTCGATTATATTCTGGCGAAATCCGTACAGAGTGGGAAGCTGTTCGTCGTGTTGCTCAATAACCGGGCACAAGCCAGCGATTGTACCGTGACCGCTAAAAACGGAAAACCAGTTAAAAAACAATTACCCGCTTTCGGAATCGACGTGATGACCCTAAACGATAAAGGATTATAACCTCAACTATGAACTATTCCTTTTTTGTGGCAAACGACTTCCGGCTTTTGAACTCTTCAGGAAGTCCGACTCGTTCGATAAAGGCTTTATTATCGGCAATCTTGTCAGCAAACGGTTCACGACCATCCTTACCTTTCAGAATCCGCTTCGGCACAACCCTAGGAGGTGTTGGTTCTTTGGTCGTATTCATAGATTTACTTATTGCTGTTATACTCATTTTTTTCGAATCAGGAATGATTCATAAGGGCGGTTAGATTGAAATCCTTCCCAAGAATCACTGTAGTAACCAAACATAATAAAATAATTCAATAGTTCTTCTCTCGCCCGGTTAATAGCCATGCGATAAAGCCGATTTCGAGATGGAGAATTACCTCTAAATAAAACAGTAGACGCTGGATGGTCAGACAAAAATTGGTGAGTGATTTGGAATATAGTAGCTAGAATAAGAGGCATATCGCCATTATCGCTGACTGATTGATCGTCGATTTCGGCGGTGCCAGATTTAACATCGCCTAAAGCTAAATTGTATATGGCAGGGGTACTAATCAAGCTGAAAATAACCACTTTCTGAATCAGGCCTTTGGGACCAATGCTTTCGAAGAAAAACTGAGTGGCATCGGGTGTCTGGTTAAATGAATAGGACGGGTACTCCACTGTTAGGGATATTTTATACGATTACAAATAAACGAAAAGTTAAATAAAGTTGAATACAGCCATCGATACCACCGTCATTGTCATCTTCTCGGCCTTTGTGCTGGGAATTGGTATGCTCTTCGCCCGGACAGGACGGAATCTGAAATCGTTCTTTGCGGGGGGAGAAGCCGTACCCTGGTTTATTGGCGGACTGTCGCTGTTCATGAGCTTCTTCTCCGCTGGTACCTTCGTGGCCTGGGGATCTATCGCCTACAAACACGGCTGGGTGGCTATCACCATCCAGTGGACCATGTGTATCGGTGCGTTGGTGACAGGGCTGTATCTGGCTCCGCGCTGGAAGGCAACGGGGGCTTTGACGGCTGCTGAGTTCATTCGCGAACGGCTGGGGGCTACAGTACAGAAAGCCTATATATTCATCTTTACGCTGGTGTCGCTGTTCATCAAAGGTTCCGTGTTGTACCCGGTCGCTAAGCTCGTCAGTTCATCGCTGAACCTGCCACTGGTGCCCTGTACTATCGGGCTGGGGCTATTCATGATTGCCTATACAGCCGTAGGAGGACTTTGGGCAGTGATGGTGACCGATATTTTGCAGTTCGTGGTCTTGTCGGCAGCGGTGTTTATTCTGCTTCCCTTATCGCTCGATAAAGTAGGTGGTTTTGACAGCTTTACGCATCACGTTCCCGACGGCTTTTTCGACTTGTTGAACGGTGAATATACTTTTGGCTTTGTAGCGGCTTTTGTGATCTATCATATCTGCTACATCGGTGGCAACTGGACCTTTGTTCAGCGATACACTAGCGTCGATAGCCCGAAATCGGCCCGGAAGGTGGCGTTTCTGTTTGCTGGGTTGTACCTCATCAGCCCGGTCATCTGGATGATGCCCCCCATGATTTACAAGGCCATCAATCCATCGCTGACGGGCCTGGATACCGAAAATGCCTACCTCATGATCTGCAAGCTTGTTCTGCCGCCGGGTCTGCTCGGCCTGATGTTGACAGGTATGTATTTTTCAACCTCAGCCAGTGCTAATACGGCTTTGAATGTCGTATCAGCGGTGTTTACCAACGATATCTATAAAGGCATTGTGAACCCTGCCGCTTCGGACCGGCAACTGATTCGGGTGGCGCGGGGTTCGTCGTGGGTGTTTGGTTTGGGTATGATCGGTATTGCCCTGCTGGTTCCGGCTGCGGGGGGGATTGTTGAAGTGGTACTCAGTATCTCGTCGATATCGGGTGGCCCATTGCTGGCGCCACCACTCTGGGCGCTGTTCTCGAAACGACTGACCAGCCGGACAACACTCTGGGTTACGGGTATCAGCCTGACCGTCAATCTATTCTTTAAAGTGTTGTCGCCCCTGTTGCTTGATTTTAAACTGACCCGTGCGGCCGAAACGATTATCGGAGTTGGCTTGCCGTTGCTGCTTCTACTGGGCTATGAATTGTGGGCGCGGTCGAAAGATCATATTGCTGACGAATACTATCGCTATTTAATTGCCCGAAAGCAAAAACGTGACGAAGCACAGGCAGAATCGACCGAAGAGTTACTGGAAGTTCGGAAGCAAAACCGATTTGGGTTGCAGGTCATTGCTGGCGCTTTGGTATTTACAGCCCTGATGCTGTTTGGGCTAAGTGCGCTGGCAACGATGGGCGGCAGCATTACAGCGGGTATTGGTGCGGTTATTCTGTTGGCGGCCCTCATTCCCTGGCGAGCAGCTCAGCAAGTCCAGCTATCGGCTGAGGAGCCAACCAAGAAACTCGTCGATTCGGATAACTGATAAATGGGGAAAAGCAATGTTTCGTAGAATAGAAAAATGCCGGTCTTCGGAGACTAAATGGTCAGCATTAGCCACCAAGGCACAGTCTACATATTTATTGTCATCGGGGTCATTATGCATTAATCCCCATTCAAAGTATATAGGTTGTACCAAGCAATTGTCCAGCGAAAGCAGAAGTTTAATGACGTTATCGGCCACTATAGCAGACGTTTTTTCGGCCAGTTTTTCATGGTATTCAAATAGGATGTCGTTGCTTAGAGCCAAGTCGAACTTTCCTGCTTTGAGTGCATCAAAAATGGGGCGATATGGTGATGATACCGGAAGCGAAATCAGCAGAACATTGATGTCTAATACAACTTTCATTAGACAGAACGACTTCGCATGTGTTCATTTTTCCAATCCTCTATGGTTTGTTCGTTCCAGCCTTTGTCCAGCCATAACTGATTCATTTCCGTATCAATTTTTCTTGCGAAATAATCGGCCAGTACGTGTCGAATCTCCTGGAGTTCTACTTCGGAAACGGTATACGGATACAACTTCAGTAATTCCATCTGAAGGTTGCTCAGTTTTGTGGGAGTCGTCTGTGAAGTTGCCATTTACTTATTCTTTTTTTACAAATATACACTAAAGCATATCGGATCAACGAACTGCTTTTGCCTCATGAATTACCTACGAAACATTCTGATTACCTTATTCGTTGGCGGACTGATTTCCTCCGCCAATGCCCAGTATACCATTCGTGATCCTAGGGCAATTCCGCTGCATGGCGAATGGTCATTCTGCATGGACCCGATGGTTGTAGGCGAAACCAATAAATGGTACCGGGAAGATTTCCCAACGGGTAACCTGGACAAAGTGACTGTGCCGCACTGCTTTTCGACCGACCCACGCTATCAGTTTTATACCGGAGCCGTCTGGTATCGTCGGACTTTCCCCTGGAAACCCACGTCCGGTAAACGGGTATTGCTTCATTTCGATGCGTCGTATTATGAAACATCAATCTGGTTAAATGGGCAGAAAGTGGGCACGCACGAAGGCGGTTATACCCCTTTTCATTTCGACATTACCCCGTACCTGAAAGCGGATAACAATACCCTGGCAGTGTCGGTCAATAACAATACGTGGCGGATAGGTACGATACCCGGTGCAAAAGACAATGGACAGCCTAACGACCCATTCCCAGGCTGGATCAACTATGGCGGTCTTATCCGGCCGGTATACCTGACTGTAGAGCCGGAGGTATATGTCGAAAACCTGAAAACGGAGGCCGTTCCCGACCTGGCGAAAAATACGGCTACCCTAAAAATTAAAACCCGTGTTCGTAATTCAACGGCACAGGCCGTAACGCCTAAACTGGCCTTTCGGGTAATGCAGAATGGAAAAGCTATTCCGCTAACCTGGAAGCAGACGGCTGGTAGTATTGGGGCCAATCAAACCGCCATTTTAGAAGCCGAAACAGCTTTGAAGTCAGCCGATGTAAAGCTTTGGAGCATCGACCAGCCCAATCTTTATGAGGTACAGGTGATTGCTGCTACCGATACCGTTCAGACCCACATTGGCATTCGGAAAGTGGAGGTGAGGAATGCGCAACTGCTGCTTAACGGTCAGCCTATCAAAGTCGCTGGAGGGAACCGCGTGGTCGATTATCCGGGGTTGGGTTCGCTGGAGCCTGATTGGCTGGTGGAGAAAGATATGCGGCTGATGAAAGAAACGGGTATGGAACTCCATCGGCTGACCCATTACACGCCTTCTGAAACGGTTTACGACTGGGCCGACCGCAACGGCATGCTCATCATTGCCGAAGCCGGAAACTGGCAGTTGACACCCCGAGAAATGGACAATGATACCGTTCGGACGAAGTTCCGGCAGCAGTTTCGCGAGATGGTCGAGCGCGACTGGAACCACCCCTCGGTGATTGCCTATAGTGTGGGCAATGAATACCTGTCGGAGCAGCCCGCCGGTAAGCGATGGACCAAAGACATGATCGCCTATGCCCGCGAACTCGACCCTACCCGGCTGTATACGTTTGCGTCGATGCGTCTGAATATACTTCCCAAAAAGCCCGAAGATGAGGCCAGTCAGTACTGCGATTTTGTATCGACGAACACCTATGGCAATCACCTGACTGTCCTGAAACATATTCACTCGCTTTACCCCGATAAGCCCATTTTTATCAGTGAATACGGCACCCGCGCCGATGGGAAAGATGGTGAAGCGGGTCAGGTAATGCATATCGAGAAGTTCTTGTCCGATATACGGCAACTACCCTATGTGGTGGGGGCATCGTGGTGGTCGTTTAACGATTACCTGAGTCGGCACAACGGAACCAACCCCGACGGTACGCGTCCCTGGGGGCTGGTGCGTGGTGACCGCTCAAAACGACCCTTATACAAAGCGCATCAGACAGGTATGGCTCCGGCTATACTCGAAAAAATAAGCTGGGAACCGGGGCCTGAAGGTGTTCACGCCCTGAAACTTCGGGTGACGGCCCGCCACGATTTTCCGTCCTATGTGCTGAAGAACTACGTTATCAAAACCCCTGTACTGACTATTCCTATTCCCGACCTGCAACCCGGTCAGCAAGTCGATCTGACAATCCCGGTGCGGGGCTTCGACAAAACGTTAACCGTGGACATTGTTAAACCCACGGGCTTTTCAATTCTCACACAAACCTTCGATTTAAAAAATGATACGCGAACAGGCAACTGATAAACGTACCCCTAAAACGATTCACCATAGTGCTGATTTGGTTGTGACGGGTGGTGGATTAGCGGGTGTATGCTGCGCCATTACAGCGGCCCGGGCGGGTATCCGCGTGATTCTGGTTCAGGATCGGCCCGTTCTGGGAGGAAATTCGTCGTCGGAAGTGCGGCTTTGGGTGCTGGGGGCCACCTCACACATGGGCAACAATAATCGCTGGGCGCGCGAGGGTGGGGTGATCGACGAATTGCTGCTCGAAAATCTGTACCGTAATCCCGAAGGCAATCCGCTCATTTTCGATACCATTCTACTGGAAAAAGTGGTGTTGGAGCCGAATATTACGCTGCTACTGAATACGGTGGTGTATGAGGTTGAGAAATCGGCACCCGATACGATCAGTAGTCTGAAAGCCTATTGCAGTCAGAACAGTACGGCCTACGAACTGGTAGCCCCTTTGTTTTGCGATGCCTCGGGCGATGGCGTGGTTGGGTTTCAGGCGGGGGCCGCTTTCCGAATGGGGGCCGAAAGCCAGGAGGAGTTTGGGGAGAAATTTGCCCCCACAGCCGAGTATGGCGAGCTGCTGGGTCATTCGCTGTACTTCTATACGAAAGATACGGGCCGACCCGTGCGGTTTGTGCCTCCTGCCTATGCGTTGGACGACATTACCAAAATTCCGAGGTATCGGCGGTTCAATGCCCAGGAATACGGTTGTCAGCTCTGGTGGATCGAGTATGGTGGTCGATTGGATACGGTTCATGATACCGAAACCATTAAATGGGAGCTGTGGAAGGTCGTTTATGGCGTTTGGAACTACATCAAAAACTCCGGCAAATTCCCCGAAGCTGACACCATGACGCTTGAATGGGTCGGCCAGATACCCGGCAAACGAGAAAGCCGCCGATTCGAGGGAGACTATATGCTTCGGCAGCAGGACGTAGTGGAGCAACGGTCGCATCCCGATGCCGTGGCTTTTGGGGGCTGGAGTATCGACCTGCATCCCGCCGATGGGGTTTTCTCCGAAAAACCGGGCTGCAATCAGTGGCACAGCAAAGGCATTTACCCGATTCCTTATCGGTGTCTATACAGTCAGAATATCAGCAATCTGTTCCTGGCGGGGCGTATTATCAGTGCGTCGCATGTGGCTTTCGGTTCATCGCGGGTGATGGCTACGGGGGCACACGTGGCTCAGGCGGTAGGCATGGCGGCTGCACTCTGTACGAACGGTGCCCTGCTTCCCCGCGAGTTGACAGCCCCTGCCCGAATGCAGACATTACAGCAGGAATTGTTGAAAACGGGCCAGCACATACCCGGTCTGCATCTGCACGATAGCCAGGATTTGGCCCAACAGGCCCAGGTATCTGTTTCGAGTGAATTTGTCCTGAATGAATTACCGCCAAATGGCCCACTGATGCCATTAACAGATTCGGTAGCGCAGATGATACCACTTCCGGCCGGACCTGTTCCGCAATTGACGGCGTTTGTAACGGCTGATCGCGACACAACGTTAACCGTTGAATTGCGACGTAGCAGCAAACCCTTTAACCATACACCCGACATAACCCTCGAAACCCAAACGCTTTCGTTGCGGAAAGGTCGGCAGGAAGTACAATTGTCATTTTCCAGTCAGCTCGATGAACCACAGTATGTGTTCGTTACATTCCTGAAGAATCCCCATGTTCAGGTACAGTACAGCGAGGTACGGGTAACGGGCGTGCTTTCGGTATTTAACAAAACTAACCCGGCGGTATCGAACTATGGCAAGCAGGAACCTACGGAAGATATTGGCGTCGATACGTTTGAGTTCTGGTGCCCCCAACGCCGACCAGCCGGGCAAAATATTGCGCTACGGATTGAGCCCGGTATTCGATTGTTTGGTGCTGAAAATGTACGAAACGGCCTTCAAAGGCCTCTTAGCCAGCCTAATGCCTGGGTGGCGGATTTGAACGATTCAAACCCAACGCTGACTTTACACTGGCCCGAAAAGAAACGGATTCAGCAGGTCGAACTGTTTTTTGATTCCGACTATGACCATCCGCTCGAAACGGTTATCATGATTCACCCGGAAACGGCTTCGCCTTTTTGTGTGAGCGAGTATGTCCTCTGCAACGATCAGCAGGAACGTATTTTTACGGCCACGAACAACCACCAGAGTCGTAATACCATCCGCTTCGATCCCGCCATCGACACAACCAGCCTGACCATCCATTTGAAACGAGTCAATGGTAATAAAGAGACTAAAACCGTTCCGGCTGCGCTGATGGAAGTTCGATGCTATTAGGGTTGAACCACGAGGGCACGAAGACGCAACGAATTAACGTTTCCTTGCGTCTACGCGCCCTCGCGGTTTATAGAAAGATGCTAGGCTTAATCAATAGTCAGGTGTTTGCCCAATACGGCGCGGCAAATATCATCGACAGTATGGAATAACCTGATGTTTGCGTATGCACTGAATACATCGCTTCGGGTATAGCCCCAGGTTACGGCACCAAAGGCCATCTTTTCGGCCTCCGCTGCCTCCATGTCCCGAACTTCATCCCCTACACAAAGTATATCGCGGGGCGAAATACGACTTTGGGTTGCCACCTTTCTGAATTGGCGGGACTTGCCAAAAATAGCTGTGCCACAGCGATAATACCGAATCAGCGATGCGATTTCAGGGCCGAGTACGC
This sequence comes from Spirosoma sp. 48-14, assembly GCF_001898575.1. Lineage (GTDB taxonomy): Bacteria > Bacteroidota > Bacteroidia > Cytophagales > Spirosomataceae > Spirosoma. The sequence goes on along the minus strand of NZ_MKUD01000001.1, from coordinate 184,989 downwards.
GACGGATATTTTCCTCCGAATTTGAACTGACAATGGCCAGTTGAACACCCTGTGCGGATAGTTGTTTGAGGAGTGGTCTGATTTGATCGAAGAGTTGAATCTGATCGAGGCTATCACCCATCAATCGGATAAACTTTCGCGCTACAAAAGGTAGCCTCCAGGCGGGTATGCCCACGTAGTTTATCATCTGACGAACATCTAGCCCCCGAAGTCGGTCAACGTCTTCCGGTTCGATTCGCTTAAACTGGTAGTGGCTGACCAGCCTGTTGAACGTACGTAGAAAGAACGGGAATGAATCGGCCAGTGTGCCGTCGAAATCGAAAATGACTAATTTGAAGTTTGCCATGCGTACACTAACCCAATGGGCTTACCGATCTTCCGGTTAAATTAGTTCAGAAAAATGGCTCGTACAAAATGATGCTGAAGGCGCTCTCGTTCGAATGCTGCAACAAGTAGGAAACCGGAACTTGGTTATTTACATTATTGACTCCTCGTAATGATTGACTGGATGAACCGACTGCTGCGATTCTGTTTCCTGATTGCTTATGCGGGCGCGTGTTTTGGTCAGCAGCACCCATATGAGTTGAAAGTTACATCTGAAAATGACAACTATTGCCTGAATCTGCACGATGGATACTATACCAATGGCTTGTTTATCACGATGAATTATATGCCCGTTGGTCTCAATAACCGCATCCCTGAAACGAGCAGCCTTTCGAAAATAGTCGGTCAGTATCAGGTAGGTCAGATGATCTTCACACCAGAGTTTGTTACCCCCAAGACGACGAAAGATTTGATTGACCGCCCATTTGCTGGGTATTTGTACGTACAGAAAGGGTTAACATTTTTCTATAAAAAAGGCCATGTCCTGAAAACGACTGTCTCGGTGGGTACGATTGGGGGAAATTCACTGGCGGAGCAAACCCAGATTTTTATCCATAGAACGTTTGATCTGCTGCGTCCCAAAGGCTGGAACTATCAGATTCATAATGAAGTTGGTATTAACCTGCAGGGGCAGTACTGGCGTGAACTACTCCCAGCGTCGTGGCGTAAATCCCGATTTGATCTGCATAGTCTAGCCCAAATGACGGTTGGCAATACCTTTACCAATGCATCGGCTGGCCTACTGTTTCGGGCCGGTCGATTTGCCCAACCCAATCAGTCGTCATGGTTCGATGCCCGTGTTGGGCGGGAGCTGTCGGGAGAGACTACCGAATTATACGTATTTGTACAGCCTGCTTATCAGTACCAGTTTTATAACGCAACCGTACAAGGAGGGTATTTTACCAACGATGCCGGAGCCATTTTGTCTCCGCTTCGGCATTGGGGCTATCGGCACGACATGGGCCTTGTCTTTTCACCACCTCGCTGGACGTTTCAAATCGTGTATACCTACAAGCAACGAGAAGCGGCAATCATGCGGCACAATGAGCAATTTGTTGGTCTGACAATGGCATACCGATTCGGGCGATAAAAACAGACCTGCCCACCTTCGGCAGATGGCCAAGGGTGGGCAGGTCTGTTTGCTTTAGCTATACTAAGCGGTTTGGATGGGGCGATCCAATGAATCAGATTCATTTTTTGATTCCGTACCCAGTTTGGCGCCGTAACCTGATGCTACAACGCCGATTAACAGGCCAATAAAGCCAAATAAAGCGGCTTTCGATGCGGTTGATGCAGTCGCATCGGCGGCTTGACGAGCTTTTACTTCAGCGTCCTGCTTCGTTTGTTCGAATTTCGTCACGGCCTGTTTATACGCGCTGATCCAATTATCGACGATCTGTTCGGATTCGGCCCGGCTTTTGCCACTTCGTTTCATGACGACATTCACTGCATCTTCCCGATCTACGCTATTTATGGTTGCCTGACCTTGCCGGAATAGCCGATCAAAAAGCCCACTGGCAATATCGTCAGCTGCTTGTGGATTTTCGGCTGCTCCTTTAGCGGCCTTTTTTGCCTGGTTACCTGCTTGTTCGGCTTTATTTTCCAGCATGTTTGGATTGAGTTGTGCATCTCCGGTCTGCCGCAGGAGCTGATTCGCTTCTTGCTTTAAATCCGTCAAATCGATAGAGCGCCAGTCGATTCCATTCGCTTTTAGCTGCTTGTCCACTACATTGCCAATACCAGGAGCAGCCGCAGCTACAGCCGTTCCGGCGGTGTTTACCAGACTTCCTACCAGCCGTGTTGCTCCTCCTAGTATACTGCCGATGGTTGTTGTCAGAAAATAAATGGTGAGTAGCGTGGCCAGGCACCAGGTTAGTACACCATGAATAATACCATCAAAAAGCCGTGGAGCACTGGCTAGTCTACCAGCTATCCAACCGCCCGTAAACAAGGACAGAAGGCTACTGAAGATGTACCACAGTGCACTACCGATTCCCAGGCCTGCGGTTGGGTTGTGTTCTGACATAGGGTCTATTGTACTTAAGCCGATACCCAATCCTAGTAGGGTCAGTAACATCTGGCTGACAATCGCCACTAATACGCCAGCGAAAACAGCACTCCAGGAAATGCGTTTAAAATTATTCAGACGGCCAAGTGGCTGTTCCATTGAGTAAGAAAGATCGTGTTTCATAGTTGAGTAAGAATATATCAGGTACGTCTTGCAGGCGATCCTAATTGATTGATTTGTTAAAAGCGAGCCCCTGGTGATGTAGACCAGGGGCTCTGTTTCATAGAAGTTGAGTAAATCAGAATAAGCCGTGGGGCGATTAACGGAAAACGTCTTTGAGCTTATCAAAGCCCGACTTTGTCTCATCGGCTATTTGTTCCGCTTTTTTTTCGACTGTATCCGTATAGTCGTCAATTTTGTCCTGCGCCTTATGAGCGAGTTTGTCCGCTTGCGTTTTGGCATTGTCCAGCACTTCGCCAGCCTTTTCCTGGGTTTTGTCCCAATGGTGCTTGAGTTTATCTTTTTTGTCTGACGCTTTACCTTCAAGTGTTTTACGCAGTTTCTTCTCGGAACGAGGAGCAATGAGTAATCCAATAGCTATTCCAGTGACAACCCCTGTAACCAGACCCGCCAGATACGGATTCTCGGATATATAGTCCTGGGGATACTTTGACGTTTTGAAAACCATGTTAATTAATAGATTAATGAAGCTAGTAAAGCAGTTTCTCTCTGCATTGCAGAAAAATCATACCATATGCTATCTTTTAGGATTAAGTTGTTGATAACGAGATATTCGTTTTTAAAGATTATTATCGGTGTTTTGTAATTAGTGTAGTATTTTGTACTCAGTTCGTAGGAAATAATACTCAGTATGAACGGTTGCTTTGGTGAGTATTTTAATTTAAGTATTTAAGTTGTCGTATGATTGTTTAATTGATATTTCTGGGGTTTTCAGTTGGAGTAAACTTAGGCCTCACAAACAGGCTACTCTTCGTATTGAGCCGATACATAAAAAAGCAGGCCCTAATCAGAACCTGCTTTCTAGTCTCAAACCTAACCTAAACAAAACATACAACCTGTTCAGACCAGTAGTATATTCTGGTAGCCGGGCACGACTAAGCGGAGTAATACGTGCTCTATTGCTACTGTAAACTTAGACTCACAGAAGGGAACTGAGCGGGTAGCAAATGGTCAAAAAGAGGGCGTAAAATGATCGGCATTCTATTTTTTTAGCTTTTCAGTTACTTGATACGCTCGCACCGCCTGCTGATTGATCCCGAATAGCAGTGTGTTCCCAAAGGGAAGTACAGATCGCACATCGCCCGTTAATTGAAAGCCAGATTGAGCTTGCGGAACAGCCTGGAAATTTCCCTTCCCGTCACCTTTCAGCAATAGACCGTAATTGGCATCGGCTCGCCCGAAACGCAGACGAACCTGTGACGTATTGCCACAGAGCAATAAATCTTTATGGCCATCCTGATTGTAATCCAGAGGTGTAATGGTGAACACGGGTGAAATCTGGGCTGCTATTGGTAATGACTTTTCAGTCAGTTTTCCGCTGGAAGAGCTGATAAAAAAGCTTGTTTTTAATTCGTTGGCCGTCAATTTAGCGGCATCTTCCAGTTCTTCTTTCTTGAATACATCATTTAATGTAGCATTGGAATAACTGTCGTAATTAGTGAATCGGAAGCGTAGCATCCCTAACTGATCGAGCAATTCGTCGCGGGTGGGGTGGGGGTAGCTTTTGCCCTGAACGTACAGACACAGAATCGGATCGATTTTGCCGTTTTTATCGAAGTCCTTGTAAATCAGTTCGGCTGGTTCGGTATCACTGGCGCGGCACTGGGTGTTCAGCCCCTGATTGCCAACCACCAGATCGGCCTTGCCATCACCGTTCAGGTCATCGACCAGCAATTTGTTCCACCAGCCACGGTACTCTTTGTCGAAGTAGGTTTTGGTCTGATCACTAAACTGATTACCGCTCTGACTCAGTACCGTTATGGGCATCCATTCACCCACAAGAACCAGTTCGGCTTTTCGGTCGGCATTCAGATCGACCCAGGCTGCATCGGTAACCATTCCAATCTGAGCGAGTGTAGGAGCCAGTTGGGCTGTCTGGTCCGTAAAATGACCTTTGCCATCGTTGATGAGCAGGTAACTTTGGGGCGCTTCAGGATAACGACCCGGTACGACCCGACCACCTACAAACAAATCAGGTTTGCCATCACCATTGATGTCAGTCGCCCGTACGCAGCTTTTACTGCTGAGCATGGCGGGAAGAGCGTTCGGACTTTTGGTAAAATTTCCTTTGCCGTCGTTCAGATAGAGCCGATCCTGTAGTCGAGGATCACCGGGGAGTACGTCGCCATACCCACCCCGACACACGTACAGGTCGGTATGTCCATCAGCGTTGGCATCGAAGAAAAGGGCATCAGTATCCATCCCTCCCTTATCGGCGATAAAAGCAGGCTGTGTGGCTTGTCGGAATCGATTACCTGGTTGCTGAAGAAACAAAGCCCCGGCCTGATCGCCACTGCCGCCAATGAACACATCTTCCAAACCGTCGCCGTTGACATCGGCTTTGGTCATACAAGGCCCACTGAACGACTGCGCGTTGACTAGCAAGATCTGACGTTTGAAATCGTTGGTCCGGTTGATCGGGTCTGTAAACGCAATAGGTGAAGCGATTTCCCGAAAGAGTGAGGGAGCAGGTGGATTAACGGGTAAAGGAGCCCCAGCGTCTTTTTCCTGAATAGTCAGAATCTGGTCGGCTTTTACGCCTTTGAGTACCTGACTTTTACCTGTTGGCCAAACAATACGGACGGAGTCGATGGTGGCACTGGTCCCTAAGCCCACATGCAGCCGGGGCGACATGCTGGACTGGTAGCCGCGTATGGGCATCTGCTCCACATATTGCTGGCGACCAGCCTGGTAAACAGTTACTTTAGCCCCAATACCCTGCGTGTTGGCTCCTGCACCGACTAATTTTACCGACAGATAATGATGTTTCCGTTCAGCGTTGGCTTCGTTCTGAAAAATAAAGGCGGGTTGATTGGTATTGTTGACGATCAGATCCAGATCACCATCGTTATCAAGGTCGGCATAGGCGGCTCCGGTGCTGTTGGATGTCTGCGTAAGGCCCCAGGCAGCTCCGACATTCGCAAAGGTGACCTCGCTCGATGGATCACCTCCCCGGTTGCGAAACATATAATTCGGGACATTCGACGATGGAATTTTGTGAACTAGTTCCAGTACATCTTCACGACTGAAATTGGCCGGGCGATTCCGCATGTAATCCGTCATAAATTTCAGAAAGTCCTGATTTGTATAATCGCGCACATAGCCATTGGTCACGTATAGATCTTTCCAGCCATCGTTGTCGTAATCGGCCAGTAGGGGAGACCAACTCCAGTCGGTATTCGAAATACCCGCCAGTTGTCCGGTTTCACTAAATAAAGGAGTTAGGAGCGAGGAGTGAGCGGTCCGACGGGTCGGAGCGTGGAGGCTGCCGCGTCCTGATACTGCCGGATGGATTCTCTCTCCTCGCTCCGACCCGTCGGACTGCTCGCTCCTCGCTCCTACATTCAACTGCAGCATATTCCGCATGTGCTGGTAGTAAAAACCGGAGGATACAGCGAGATCGAATTTTTCGTAGTTGTCGGGAGCCATCAACAGTTTCTGCCGACGGTTATCTTCCGGCAACATGTCGAGGGTTAGAATATCGGGCAACGCATCATTGTTCACATCGGCCACATCATTGCCCATCGAGAAGTGAGAGGTATGCCGGATGCTATGGCTAAGTTGGTTAGTAAACGTACCGTCTTGGTTGTTGAGATAGAGATAATCGGGAATAGTATAGTCGTTGGAGATATAAAGATCGGGCCAGCCATCGCCGTTCAGGTCTGAAACTCCCAGCCCCAAACCATAGCTCAGGACAGAGCTGCTCAAGCCTGATTTTTGGGTAACGTCTTCAAAATGATTGCCTGTATTTTTCAGCAAACGAACGCCAATTTCAGGATTGCTTTGCTTCAATAGAGCGGCTGTTGGGCCGGGGTCTAGCACGGGTAGCAGACGCGGGTTATGGTTCAACAGAAACAAGTCCAGATCACCATCGCGGTCGTAGTCAAAAAAGGTGCCCTGTGTAGTCTGACCGGGGTGGTCCAGGCCCCATTGTGTGGTCTGTTCCGAAAAATGAGGGATTCCCTGTGCATCGGCCCCCTCATTGATAAATAACTGCGGGATTCGTTTTTGCGGAGGTAAACTACCTGAATAGCAAACGAACAAATCGAGTCGGCCGTCGCCATTGACATCCGCCATCGACACGCCCGTTCGCCAGGGGCCTTCGCGTCCGGCTACGCCGGCGGCAGCCGTCACATCCGTGAACTTCATCTGACCTTTATTCAGATACAACTGATTGGGAACCATATTGCCGCTGAAATAGATATCGTCCAGCCCATCGCCATTCAGGTCGCCCACGGCTACACCGCCCCCATTGTAGAAGTACTCATACATCAACACATTGGTATTGAGCCCTTCAGTCAGGTTGTTGGCGAACGTAATCCCGGTTTGCTCAGGCGTTAAGGAGGTAAATAGGGGCGATCCATCAGTCTCAGCACTATTGGACGAATCCGAATGTTTACAGCTCGTGAGACAAATGATTCCCAGCAGGAGCCCTAAAGAAATAGTGGTTTTCACGTAATGTAGGCGTTAAATGAATCATTAATTGTCATAGATAGTCATTTTTGGGCATTTAGCTGTATACCTGTCCATCGAATAACTTACAATGACAATCAATGACTATTGATACTAAAAATAAACGAAAAATGCCAGCACTCGTAAGCGCTGGCATTTTTCGTCTGGACTTGCGCAGCCATTTTAAAATGATTGAATTGCTGATTTACTCCCATTCAATCATTCAATCATTCAATCATTAATTATATCCCGGATTTTGAACCAGTTTATTGTTCCGGTTGATTTCGTCGCGGCTGATCGGCAGGAAGTAAATCTTATCGCTCCACTTCCGGTTTTCCTTACCTGTTCCCAAATCCTGCACGCTGTACGTATAGTTGTAGTTGTCTTTATTATACTTGTACGTCGTGACGGTTTTGCCTGGTTTCAGTTTACCCGTGATCACAATAATCTTAGCCTGACTGCCTAATGCCTGAGGAGCTATCATCCAGCGACGAACGTCGTAGAAACGCTGATCTTCGAAGAGCATTTCGATGTTCCGTTCGTTCTGATAACGGGCTACCAGAGCACTTCCTGATTCGGTAATGGCTGGCATACCTACCCGGAAACGTACCCGGTTGATCCAGGTTTTGGCTTCGGTTTCCTGACCTAGTGCCAGACAAGCCTCGGCATAGTTGAGCACAACTTCCGTGAAGCGGATTTGAATCGATGGTACTTCCTGACGGATGTTCATGTCGACCAGCGTTGGGTCGGGATCCATGAACTTACGGATAGCGTAGCCGGTCCAGGTACCATTCCAGTTTTCGATGGTGCTGTTCCGGGTGTCCAGACCAGCATAAGGCGTAGTGGTGCCACCGCCCGTTCCGACTTCGTAGAATCCTGTCTGGATCTGACCGGCTGGGTCGATACCAGCTCCATCGGGTGTGCGGGGCTTCCATTGGGCTCCATCATACAGGATCGATGCATAGAAGCGTGGGTCCCGGTTTTCGTAAGGCGCAGCGGCATGGGTTGGGTTTTTCCAGTCGAACTTTGTACCGTCCATCATTTCATAGCTATCAACCAGCTGCTGAGTTGGTTCGCTGGATGTCCAGCCATGATAGCCATTAGGCATGTTGTTACGTGGATACCAGGAGCCCCAGTCGTCGAATGAAGCGCGGATGTAGTATTTCAGGAAAATGCCATCGGCTTCACCACCATTGCGAGACAGATACATGTTGATGTAGTTCTGCTGACCTTCGGCAGCTGTAACGGGAGCTGTCAGATTCAGTTTGTAGCCATACTGATTCAGATCTATAACCGCTTTCGCTGCATCTTTGGCTTTTTGCCAACGGGCCGTCCGGTCGCCACTAACATAACCGAGTAGTTCAGGCTTGTCGAAGCTGGCAATAACCGATGATTTAATTTTGGCCGTTGGAATGTCGTGCAGGTCGCTGGCAGCGTACATCAATACACGAGCTTTTAGCGCCAGAGCAGCTCCCTGCGTAGCTCGACCGGCTGCCAGAGTTTTGCCTTTGAGGAGCAGAGCCGCCGAATCGAGGTCGCTGACAATCGCGTTAACGCACTCTTCATACGTATTCCGGGCAACACCGAAATCGGCTTCATTCAACGTATACGCATTTTTAATGATGGGCACACCGCCGTAATACCGCAGAAGCTGATTGTAGAAATAACCCCGCATGAAATACATTTCACCCTTCATTCGATCGGCAACACCGCTGCTGTTATCGAACTTAGGCTTGGCCAGGTTAGCCAGCGCAATATTGGCCGCCCGGATACGCTGATACATAGCGCTCCATTCCATCGTCGATTTTATCGTTCCCAAGTTGGATGGGCTTACATTGGCTTCGTTAACATCTTGCTTGCCGAAGCTATATAGCGCATTATCAGTCTGGCAGTCGAAGCTCATTTGATCCAGAATTCCATCGCGCAGTCCGTTGTATACGTCAGTGACAAACGCGTCGGCAAGAGCCTGGTCAGACCAGACCGCTTCACCCGATACCTTATCGAGTGGCTTTGTATTGAGGAAATCCTGATTGCAGGCTACCAGCGTAACACCCAGCAGCAGACAGAAGGACAGACATTTAATAATATAGTTCATAATGTGGTTGAAATTCGTTTAGAAACTGACAGACAAACCGGTGTTGATGATCCGGGCTTGCGGATAGTATTGAGCGCTACCGCTGGTTGATTCAGGATCGAACAGACCTTTCATCGATGGCGAGTAGGTCGCCAGGTTCAGCCCGTTTACGTACACCCGCAGATTGTTCAGGCCGATTTTATTGGCAAACGTAGCTGGAAGGGTGTAGCCCAATTCAACGTTTTTCAGACGAATGTAGTCGGTACTTTTGAGCCAGTAGCTGGTTCCGTTGGAGAAGTATTGGTTGCTGCGGTCAACAATGCGTGGGTCGGTCGAGCTGGGGTTATCGACCGTCCAGCGGTGATCATAGCTCCATTTCAAGAAGTTACCAATCGTACCTGATTCGGTTTGCAGGAAGATCTGGCCACCTGTCGAAGCCTGTAGCAGAACGCTGAAATCAAAGTTCTTCCAGCGAAGGTTACCTGAAAAACCACCCTGGAACCGTGGTTGGTTGTTACGGTCGGCCCGAACGCGGTCGTCACCATTGATCTTGCCATCACCATTGATGTCTTTCAGCTTCATATCGCCTGGGCGTAATACGCTGGCACCTACACCGCTATAGTCAAGTTTGTTGGCATCGATGTCGGCCTGCGAAGTGAAAATACCATCATATTGGTATAGCAGGGTTCCATTGGCCTGGTTCGGATCATTTACGTTGCTCGGAATGGGCTTGCCAGTCGAACGCTGCCATTCAGGCGCACCGGGGGTTTCGTCCCAGAATGTGATTTCGTTTTTAGCATAGCCACCGTTCACGCTCACCGAGTATTTTACTTCGCCAACCTGGCCGTTGTAACCTACACGGAACTCATATCCCCGGTTGGTAACCTTCCCAATGTTGGTAGCCGGTAAGGTAGCACCCGTTGTTTGTGGGATCGACGCGCTTTTCCGCCAGAGGATGTTCGACCGTTTGTTCAGGAAGACGTCGAATTCGAAGAAAATCTTACCATTCAGGGCCGATCCTTCCAGACCAATGTCGGTGTTGTTAGCTACTTCCCAGGTCAGCGTCGTGTTGGGTACGCCGTTCTCGTAAAGCGTTTGCGCTACCTGATTGCCGATTACATAACCCCAGTTTGAGTTTACAACATCACCGTAGGCATAAGTTGGCAGGTAATCGTACTCACGCAGTGCGCCATTGAAATATACCTGGTCGTTACCCAACTGACCCCATGATGCCCGCAGTTTGAGGGAACTGATGGCAGACAGGCTTTTCTTGAAGAAGTTTTCTTCCGAAATCCGCCAGCCAGCCGATACGCCAGGGAAGAAGCCCCAACGGCTGTTGGCCGGGAACATGTACGAGCCATCATAGCGCCACAGGAATTCGGCCAGATACTTTTCTTTGTAGTTGTAAGCGGCACGACCGAAATAGCTCATCCGGGCACGTTCCCAGGCAGCGGTCGTATTGCTGTTTTTCTCGGCGCTACCACCGGCAAACAGTTGGTCGATGGCTGTCGAGGCAAAGTACTTCCGGAAAGCTGAGAAACCGTTTGAGTTCGATTGCTCTTTGGTAATACCGGCCAGCACCGTGATGGCATGATTACCGCCAAAGGTGTGATCGTAGGACAGAATACCCGATAGCAGCGAGTTGAACTGGTCGTTGGTGTACTGGTTCAGGGTTGCCTGCGCAGGACCTTTGGCTACTTTTTGCAAAAGCGGTTGGTTGTTGGCATCGTAGGTAGTATAATCCCAGCTATAGACGTACCAGGGGGTTTGCCAGGTTTTGCCTTCCTGTAGGTATTTGTCCAGGGCTACGCTACCGGTGAGTTTCAGGCCCGGTATCCAGGGGTTGGTGATGTTAACGCTGGCATTACTTTGCAGGTAATAGCGAGTGTCTTTGTCGTAACCTGTAGCACTAGTCGTAACCAGTACGGGCTGTTGTCCGTTCTCGATATCAGGAGCAGGTAACCCATTGGGCCAATAAGCAGGCTTGTTAGGATAGCCACGCATGAGCATCCGGAAAATAGCCCCTGCTCCAACGGTTGGGAAATTACGGTTCTCCTGACGACCTACTACGCCAATCACCGTGCTGATGTGTTTACTGATTTTGGCGTCCAGATTCAGACGGAAGTCGTACTGCTTGTAGCCCGTTGCCGAGTTTTTGTAGTAACCATCCTGATTCTGGTAGTTGACCGATGCCAGGTACTTGACGTTTTCACTACCTCCCGACAACTGAAGCGTATGCCGTGACTGGGGCGACCAGTTTTTCAGGGCAGCGCCAAACCAGTCGGTATTCGGATACTTCCAGGGATCGGAGCCATCCTGATACTTCTTGATTTCGTCGGGTGTGTAGGCCGCCTTGGCAATGGCGCCGTTGTCGGGGCGAGTGTAGCTCCCCGTTGTATTAAAAGCGGCATTAGCGTCTTTCCAGTATTGGGCAGGCAGGTTGTATAGGTTGATCTCATTGTTCAACTGAGCATACTCAGCTGCTGAGGCCATCTTAGGAATAACTGTAGGTTGTGCCCATCCCTGGTTGAAGCTGTACGATAATTCAGGCTTACCGGTCTTACCATGCTTGGTCGTTACCAGAATAACCCCGTTAGCAGCCCGCGATCCGTAAATAGCTGCCGAAGCATCTTTCAGAACGGAAATACTCTCAATGTCGGCTGGGTTCAGTCGGTCAATACCCCCGGCCCGCGCTGGTACACCGTCGATAACAATTAAAGCATCGTTGTTTCCGAGCGAGTTTGTTCCCCGAATCCGAATCGTAGAGCCATCATAACCTGGTTCACCACTGGCGTTGGTGGCAATAACGCCCGGCATCCGTCCAGCAATCGAGTTGGTCATGTTGACTGCTGGCGATTTAACCAGATCGGTTCCTTTTACGGTGGCTACAGCACCCGTTACCGTCTCTTTCTTTTGCTCACCATACCCTACTACAACGACTTCGTTCAGCATTTTATCGTCGGAGGCCATGCTGATGTTGATCTCACTCCGGTTGTTGAGGGGTATTTCCTGACTGACAAAACCAATGTAGGAGAATACCAATGTCGAGGTTCGGCTAGGTACGTTTAATGAATAGGCACCGTCAGCAGCTGAAACCGTACCCGTCGTTGTGCCTTTGACCACAATACTTACCCCCGGCAAAGCCAGCCCCTGTGCATCAGTGACCTTTCCACTGACCTTCGTTTGGGCGAAGGCTGCGGTTGATAAAAGCAGACAAAACAGAAGCAGAGAATGAAACGCAGGTCGTAGGGTTAATGCCGCGTTCCTTTGGAAGAGACTCCTTTGTGATAAGAAGACCTTCTGGCGTGTACAAGGTTTTTGCATAAAGTTTAATTAAAAAATGGATAATGTAAACTGGTTAATTTAGCGGATAGAAAGACGGTATCGCGGTCTGTTATCAAAAGATATCAGTAGGCAGAATTGCCCTATTTGTTAAAACCTATTGGTGCTATTTGCGAGTAATGATTCATGCAACTTTCGCACAGATGCGAATGGATGTGGTCTAACCAGAAGTAGAATAGATAGTTGTCAGAGCTAATTTTACTCAACAAGGTTTGTTTTGCTATTGAAATGATCGTATTGCAAAAATATGTTGGCAAAACACAATTAATGGGGGGGAGATTGTTCGAAATAGGGGGGTAAATTGTTCGCTTATTCGGCTTTATAGAAATAAATTTACATTATCAGTAACATATGGCGTTTTTGTAATGGAATAATTAATTGTAGAAAAATTAGTATTATTTATTTTGTTGTTTAATACTTGTGTACAAGAATACGCTAGTTGTATACACGGGTTCGGTTTGTTGAAGGCTGAGTATTATCCCTTAAACTAATACTTCTCTGATGGTTATGAAAGGAATCTACAGTCTCCTGATTGCCACTTGTTTTTCTTTCTTTCTTAAACTGTCGGGTCAGGCTCAGCTAGTCCCGAGCTCATTTCGCTTTGAACACTTAACCGTAAATGAAGGCTTATCCCATAGTGATGCTATGGCTGTTGTACAGGACCAGCAGGGCTTTATCTGGATTGCGACGAATAAAGGGATAAATCGGTATGATGGCTACGAAATAAAGCATTATCTGCTTCCTATCGATAATGAGAACGGTCTGTCGAACAACCGGGTCAGAACGTTGCATGTAAGTCAGCAGGGCGTACTGTGGGCGGGTACTGAAGGGGGAGGGCTCAATGTGTACAATCCGAACCTGGATCGATTTGTGCGCTTAAAAGCCCAATCGATATCACCGACTAGTCTGTCATTGCTCCAGGTATTGAATCAGTCCGAAATAACGGCTCTGGCTACTGATCGTCAAGGTACAATCTGGGTAGGTACCAGGCAGCATGGCTTATTTGTGATCCAGGCCAATCAGGAAGGCCAGTTGCAGGAGTTGAGCCGGGTAAAACTGGCAAATATCGGCTCAGTACGCACCGAAATAACTGACCTAACGATTGATCTGGTTGGACACGTCTGGATTGCTACCTACAGTGAGGGGCTTTTTGTGGCTTCCATTCATCAGCCTACTGCGACAGCTATGCTCGCCAATCCATTTACCGACGCCCATATCCTGGCCCTAACGCTCGATCATGATGATGGTATGTGGATCGGCACCGATAGGCACGTTCTCTGGGTTTCGAATGATAGTCTGCGGACAAAACACCTGGCCAGACCCTATGAGCTGCCCCAAACGTTTCAGAGTATTGGCTGTCTTCATAAAGATTCGTTTGGCCGGCTTTGGGTAGGTACCGACTTTGGCCTTTCCATGGTTCCGGTTCAACTTTCGGCGGGCAATCCTCCAGTCTTTACCGATAAAGTGACGACCTATCTGCCAATGGACGCTGACCCGAATAGTATTAATTCGGGGCGGGTACATTGTATTTTTGAAGATCGGTTTCAGGTACTTTGGTTGGCAGCATCGGCAGGAGGATTAAATAAGATCGATCTGCGCCAAAAGCCGTTTGGGCATCTGAGTCGGCGATTGAGTGAGCATCCTACTCTTGCGAATAATTATATCAATGCCCTTTACAAGGAAGATGATAAAGGCTTGCTGTGGATAACCACACGAAACGGAATCTCCAGTTACGATCTGAAAGCCAAAACCTACCGGAATTATTTTGATCGGCAGTTGCCGGGCAACGTCACAGGCATGGATGTGTCCTGTATTTTCCAGGATTCAAATGGTACACTCTGGTTCAGCGCTCGGTATGATGGGTTAATTTCGATCCGTCGGCAGAATGGCCGGGAGATTATTAAAACCTTTCCACATCACGATGGCCTGTATCACTATATAGAGAGCATTACTGAAGATAAATTCGGTACGCTCTGGACGGCTTCCTTTAGTTATGGACTTACCCGCATGAACCGCGATGGTCAGATCATAGCCAGATATAGCAGCCGGAATAGTCGGCTCCCATCCGACCGCTTTACCTTTTTGCTGTACGATTCGGCCGAAAATGTGCTTTGGGCCAGTACGCAGGATGCAGGTGTGCTGAAACTACGGGTACTGCCCGATCGGCTGGAGCTACTTCAGCAATTTAATCATGATAGGCACAATCCGACCAGTTTACGGGTAAATTATGCCTGGCCTCTGCTTAAAGACCGGCGGGGAGCCATATGGGTCGGTACCATTGGGGGAGGTTTACATCAAATTGTCCGAAATCAAAACGGGCAGGAAGAGATTCGGTCCTGTGCAACCTGGCTACCCGACAGTGATGTTGAAAGTATTATCGAAGATAGTCAGGGGAATATATGGCTGGGTAGTGAAGGGCTGATTCGGGTGAACCCGGTAACGCATCAGGTCATTCGGTATAACGTTGTGGATGGCGTACAAAGTAACTCGTTTAAGGTTGGGGCTGCCTGTAAGTCGAGGGACGAAACCCTGTATTTTGGTGGTATCAACGGCATTACCTACCTCCAGCCACGGGCAATCCAGGCCAATCCATACCCACCTTTTGTGCGCATTACCGGCTTATCGATTGCCAATCAGCCAATCGGTGTGGGGCAGTCCATAAATGGCCGGGTCCTGATTCAGAAGCCACTTAACAAAGCGCAAACCCTTCAGATAAAAGCGGCTGAAAACGACTTCTCTATTTCGTTCGTTGGGTTGAACTTTGCCAACCCTAAAAAGCACCGCTACGCTTATCAATTGGTTGGCTATAACGACAACTGGGTACAACTCGCTCCTGGTCAGCGGACGGCTAGTTTTGCCAACCTGCCCGCCGGGAATTACACGTTTCAGGTAAAAGCTGAAAATGGCGAGGGGCAATGGACGCATCATCCGGCCGCCTTACGATTGACCATCCTGCCTCCCTGGTGGAAAACCTGGTGGGCGTACTCATTATACACGCTACTGATAAGTGGGGCATTGCTACTGGCCCGACGGGTTCTGTTGCAGCAGCAGGCCTTGAAAAATAAGATTGCTTTCGAACATTTCCAGTATGAAAAGGAGAAAGAACTTAGCGATCTGAAACTGGAGTTTTTTACCAATGTGTCGCACGAGTTACGCACGCCCCTGACGCTGATTCTGGGTCCTATGGAGGAGCTGGCGGCATCGGCCTGGAAATTCAATGGCATGAAAGATAAGGTATTGCTCGTACACCAGCAAACCCGCCGACTGCTGTCGTTAATTAATCAATTGCTGGATTTTCGTAAGATGGAATCACAGCATATACCGCTTCAGGCTGTCAGAAGCGATGCCGTTTCATTTCTGGTTGAGTTGTTTTTGATGTTCAAGCTTAAAGCGGAAGAGCAAAAAATAAAATACACTATCGATACGCTTCCGGAGCCCGTCATGCTTTACTTTGATCGGAGCAAACTCGAAGTGGCAGTTATCAATGTACTCTCTAACGCTCTAAAATATACGTCGGCGGGGCATGGCGTTCATTTGAGTATCCGCGTTGTTGGCGATATAGGGCAATCGGCTCGTTTTCAGCAGCAAAAATTACTGACTAACTACCTCGATATTACCGTCCGCGACGAAGGAATCGGTATAAAGCCAGACGAACTCAACCGTATTTTTGATTTGTATTATCAGGCGTCGCATACGGCCAATATGCGGGTAGTAGGAACAGGTATTGGCTTATCGCTGGTAAAACAGTTCATTGAACGACATGGGGGAGAAGTTTCACTGACTAGCCAGGTAGGGCAGGGGACTACCTTTGTTATCCGGCTACCTTTTGGGAAGGATCACCTGGCCGCATCCGATCTGGCCCTCGATACACAAGGGCCCGCTTTGTCGGTGCATCCTCAGCCGTTTATTGATGAGGTTACGGTAATCCCAACCGACCTGACCTCTGCCACATTACGTCTGCTGATTGTTGAGGACAACAGCGATGTAAGGCAATACATTACACATTTGTTTGCTGCCAAATTTGAGGTATTTACGGCTGTTGATGGCATCGATGGCTGGGAGCAGGCTCTGCAACTTATGCCGGATGTAATTATCAGTGACATTATGATGCCACGCAGCGATGGACTGGATCTCTGCAAAAAAATTAAACAGCACCCTAAAACACTGCATATTCCGGTCGTTCTGCTTACAGCCAGGGTAGCTGTTGTGCATGAAATTGAAGGGTTGGAAACAGGTGCCGACGAGTACATCAGTAAACCGTTCAACCCTGATTTGCTCATTGCTAAAGTGAATACGCTGGTGCATAATCGCCTGAAACTGCGCCAGTATTATCAGCAGAAAATCTTGCTGGAGCCTACCGAAGTTTTAATTCCTGATGCCGACAAAGTATTTCTGGAAACGGCCATGAGTATTGTTGAAAAGAACCTGGGCGAACCCGAGTTTTCGGTGCTGGAATTGGTCAAGGAAATGGCGATGAGTCGGTCAGTGTTTTATCGACGTATTAAAAATATTACCGGCCAGTCGGTGGTAGAATTTATCAACGATGTACGTATGAAACGGGCGGCTCAGTTGCTGGCCTCCAGTCAGCTTCGTATCTCAGAAGTATGTGCCTTGGTTGGTCTGGAAGATGTCAAGTATTTCCGAAAGTCATTCCAGCAGGTTCATGGGGTATCGCCATCCGAATATGCCCGAAAGCATAGGGTCGAACGCGACGTGCAGCCAGAAGTTTGCTGAGGACAGCATAAGTAATTCAACTGATTTTCGGCCTTTTTCCATGGAAATAGAGCCGGAATTTTATGAAGACCACTCGTTCAGTATCCGTTGCCGTACTGGTTCAATGGCCGTTTCGGCGTTACTTCGCCTTTTGTTGTTGTCTGGTCATACTATCCATCGGTATGCGTTCGGCGACCGATGTTCCTGAAACGGAAATTACCAACGGACTGGTTCGGGCGAAGCTCTACTTACCCGATGCCGAGAAGGGTTACTACCGGGGTACGCGCTTCGACTGGTCGGGGGTGGTCGCTAGCCTTGACTACAAAGGACATACGTATCATGGCAAATGGTTCGATACATACAGCCCTACACTGCATGATGCAGTCATGGGGCCCGTTGAGGAGTTTGGCCCATTGGGTTACACCCACGTAAAACCAGGTGGTACATTCGTGAAAATCGGTGTGGGGAGCCTGATTCGACCCGACGAAAAGCCGTATAATGCCTTTGCCTATTATCCAATTGCGAATCCGGGAGTCTGGGCCATAACGAAGAAGGCCGATCAGGTGCAGTTTGTTCATACCCTGGCCGACACAGCCTATGCTTATGAGTATCGGAAGACGCTGGCGCTAACCAAAAATAAACCGGCACTGGTTATTACCCATAGCCTGAAAAATATTGGAAATCGACCTATCGAAACAACGTCCTATAATCACAATTTTTTTGTCATCGATCAACAGCCGACCGGCACAGGGTACGCGATCAAATTTCCGGTGTCAGCCTTATCAACTGATGGCGGAAAAGGGGTTACGGACCGGGTTCGCTTTCAGGATGGACAGCTTGCGTACCTCAGCGATCTGACGAAAGGTGAAAGCGTTTATTATCCGAATTTGGGAAATGGGCAACCCATGCGATACAACATCACAGTCGACAATACCAAAACAGGTGCTGGTGTAACCGTAACCGGCGACCGTGATATTTCCCGTATGGTGTACTGGTCGTCGTCTACCACGGTAAGCCCTGAACCGTACGTTACAATCAAAATCGAACCAGGGCAGACGTTCAGTTGGCAAATCGCCTATCAGTATTACGTAAAATAATGTCAACACAACAACACGGAGAGAAAGCCTTATTCCTTTTTTCTCTGTGTTCACTATGATTTTGGGGTTAACCTCATTTTTTCTAAGCCTTTAACTACATCGCTAACATGAGTCAATTAGAGAAGCCGTTGGAAACCAGTCGACGAAATGCGCTAAAGTTAGCCGGATTAGGGTCGGCCGCTGGTATTCTGGGTTTGTTCGATAGTCCCAAAGCCCGAGCCGAGGTCTACGAAACCCCTGCCTATGCTAAAGGCGTGGCTCCTGTTACCATCAAAAACGTCCGGGCTATTACAACGGCACCCGGTGGCCCGAATCTGGTGATTGTGAAGGTCGAAACATCTGAACCAGGTTTGTATGGGCTTGGTTGCGCTACCTTTACCCAACGCGCTCATGTTGTGATTCCAGCCGTCAATATCTACCTGAATGAGTTTTGCGTGGGCAAAGACGTCGACAACATCGAGGATATGTGGCAGTCGGCCTATGTCAGTTCCTACTGGCGAAATGGCCCGGTGCTGAATAACGCCCTTTCCGGACTTGATCAGGCGCTCTGGGACATCAAAGGGAAGCGAGCCAACATGCCGGTTTATCAGCTTCTGGGCGGCAAGAGCCGGATTGCGGTCGATACATATACCCACGCCAGCGGCCCCACACCCGAAGCCATTGCCGATAAAGTCCAGGAATTTATGGCGATGGGTTTCCGACATGTCCGCATTCAGCAGGGAGGCTATGGGGGGGTAGGTGCTATGCAGGAGCTAAAGCCCGATTTCAAAACGGCTGGATATGGCCGCGAAACCGACGATTTCTCAGATCAGAAAACGTATCTGAAACGGGTCCCTAAGATGTTCGACATCGTGCGCAAACGATGTGGCGAAGATGTACAGCTCCTGCACGACATGCACGAGTTAACTGAGCCCATTGATGCCATCAATATGATTAAAGGTCTGGAGGAATACCGGCCCTATTTCATTGAAGACCCGTTTTCGCCCGAAAATATGAACTGGTTCAAGCAATTACGGCAGACCACGGCCGTACCTATTGCGATGGGTGAGTTGTTTAATAACATCAATGAGTTCAAGGAGCCAATGGCCAACCACCTGTTCGATTTTATTCGAATCCACATCTCACAGATTGGCGGTATTACACCTGCTATGAAAGTGGCCCGGTTGGGTGAATGGTTCAACGTGCGGACTGCCTGGCATGGGCCGGGCGATACCTCGCCGGTAGGTCACGCAGCCAATAACAATATCGACATCGCCGTCTGGAATTTTGGGATTCAGGAGTCGCAGATGTTCAGTGATAAAGTTAAGGAGGTATTTCCCGGTTGCCCGACGATCAAAAACGGGTATTATCAGATCAATGAGACACCAGGCTTAGGAATTGACATCAACGAGAAAGAAGCGGCCAAATACCCTATTGGTACTAAATCACGCTGGACGGTTCGCAAAAACGATGGTACGATTTTAAAGCCCTAAAAAAAACAACCAGTAGACCGGACAGCTTGCCATGGGTATCTACGGTCATCATGAATAAGGCTTCGCTCGGAGCGGGGTTGACGGATATGAAAACAGATTCACGCAGAGAGTTTATACGGAAATCCCTCACAGGCGCTACAGCACTGACCGTGGGAGGAGTATTATCTGGATTTAGTGCCCGGAGCTATGCTCGCATTTTAGGGGCTAATGAGCGCATACAGGTAGGGGTCATGGGCGTTAATAGCCGTGGGCTGGCACTGGCCAGTAATTACGCTCTTCAGCCGAACTGTGAGGTAATGTACATTGCTGATGTAGACTCGCGAGCAGCAGATAAGTGCATTGCAACCGTAGACGGCATACAGAAAAAGAAACCGAAAGCCCAGCCCGATTTTCGGAAAACGCTGGACGATAAGGATATGGACGCCCTGGTGATTGCAGCGCCCGACCACTGGCATGCCCCAGCCGCCATCCTGGCTTCTAAGGCGGGTAAGCATGTATATCTGGAGAAGCCCTGTAGTCATAACCCGCACGAAGGGGAACTGCTGGTTGCGGTTGCTGCAAAGTACAGGAATGTAATCCAGATGGGTAATCAGCGTCGGACCTGGCCTAATGTGGCTGCGGCTATCGCTGAAGTTAAAAACGGAGCTATTGGTCGACCTTATTTTGCCAAAGGGTGGTATACAAATAACCGCCCATCTATGGGTATTGGTAAAGAGGTAGCCGTTCCGTCCTGGCTCGATTACGATTTGTGGCAGGGACCCGCTCCACGCATGGCCTATAAAGACAACCTGATTCACTACAACTGGCATTGGCGCTGGCACTGGGGAACGGGGGAATGCCTGAACAACGGCACCCACATGGTCGACCTGATGCGCTGGGGCCTAGGCGTCGACTATCCTACACGCGTAGTTTCGTCGGGAGGGCGCTATCGGTACAAAGATGATTGGGAAACGCCCGATACACAGGTGGTTACGCTGGAGTTTCCTAATGGTACAGCCATGACCTGGGAGGGTAGAAGCTGCAATGGCCGAACCGTTGAAGGCACTAGCGTCGGGGTGATTTTCTACGGTGAAACGGGATCTCTGCTTATTGAAAGTGGTAATTCGTACAAAATTTATGACCTGGAAAACAAGCTGGTCAGAGAAATAAAAAATGACTTACCTATTGATCCTCGCGATCGAATGAATCCATCCCAGAAACTGGATGCCTTTCATATCCAGAATTTCTTCGATGGTATAAAAAAAGGAACTCGGTTAGCGTCCGATATTGTCAGCGGGCATAAGAGTACCTTACTCTGTCAGTTGGGGAATATTGCTTATCGATCGGGTGATGCGCTCCAGATCGATTCGGCTACTGGGCACATTATCGGTAATCCTAAAGCCATGCGCTATTGGCAACGCGACTATCAAAAAGGGTGGGAGCCAACGCTATGAGCATAGCTGCGGTGTGCTATTCAAACCATGGTACATAAACCAATGGGTTCTATTCTGTGCCCCTTCTATGACCTTTAATAAGGTGGTTTCGTTAATAGACGGATTTTGCGCCGTTTATGTAGTTCATCCCGGATGAGCGCACACTTTTCATACAATTCCAGGCTGATAGCTTCCTGAAGCATAGCCTCTAACTCGTTGACAGATTTACCGACAAATTCCAGATGTTGTGTGCTGAGTGCATGAATGGGTTTTCCAAATCCATCCGTCCTGACCAAGGCCAGTGAGTTGGGTTTGGGTGTATCGTGTTGTTCCATACAATTGCTGAATTGAGGATTACAGTGCTGATAAATTACAAAAAACGGGGCTTTGTTGCTAGTAAATTGTGTAAACGACCCGATTATTTCTGCTGAGTTGTTTAGCTCTACGTCAAAACTGGTTTGGCGTCAGCGAAGCGTATATAGAAAGCGGTATGGCTGCCCTAATCGAACAGGAACCGGATAATTGCGTTAATAAAGACAATAGCATCTGGTTGAAGGAAGCCTATGATCGTCGAAACCAGGTGTCAAAAAGCGGTACTCGACGATGATTTGTAATCTATGAAGAAATCCATAAAGGGTATGAGCAGGCTAATACTGGTAAGCCTGTGTATAACAATCAGTGGGTCCATCTTGTCAGCGCAGGATACAACTCAGACGCAGGAAACAACGCCAGTTCAAACCATTCCAGACACCTTATTATTTAAGATTCAGCGGGCGCAGTCGATTATCACAGAGATACGATCTACGAATAAAAAAGGATATGGAATTGCCCGTATACGGGCAGGGTTGGCCGATGTGAAAGCGAACATTGCACCTATTTCCGCTGATTTACGAAACCACAGAAAAATCGTTGACGCTAAGAGTCTTGCCAATTATAGCCTGATTCTGAACGATGCACTGGAGCGGCTTAGGGGCTGGCGAACTGCACTGGCTAAATCGAATAATGATTTACAAAGCCAGCTCGACCAAGTTCTTGGCCTGAGCGGTGATTCGCTGCTGATTGTAGCAGCCCATGATTCGACCGAAAAGAAACTGTATGTAGGGCAGTTAACCGATATTCGATTACAGCTTCAGGAGGCTGGTACGCGTACAACCGCCCGGCTGGATACGGTAAGTCGGTTGCTGGCTGACGTGTCGGGAACTTACCTGAATGCCAGTAACTTGCAGGGTTCTATCAGCGATCGTTGGCAGAAGTCGAATGAAAATGCGTTGCTGAAGGAGTCACCTTATCTGTGGGATGCCCCGGCTACCTTCACCATTGGCAATGTACAGTCGATTTTGAAATCGAGCTATCAGGGGCAGGATAAAATTCTGAAGTACTTTTTTGCCTCAACCTGGGATAATCGGTTTTTGCTGCTGTTGCTCACCGGGTTGTTTTTTGCCTGGGTTTTTACCAACTACAAAAAAGCCAATACGGCGTTGATGGAGCCGAAGATCGGGCCGATCCAGTTCGATAACCTGATGCCGGTGCCTATCGTAGCCTCACTGATTGTTTTGCTCAATTTAACCCCACTGTTTGAGCCTGAGTCGCCTGCTATTTATATTGAAATTACCCAGTTTTTGTTGCTGGTTGTTCTGACCATTCATCTCTGGAAACGCTTTTCGAAGCATGATCTCAGCATGTGGCTGCTGAATGCTGGGCTGTATGTGTTGCTGCTGATTACGAATACCCTGATCAGCGACACCCTGTTCATGCGTCTTTGGCTCATAGTATTGAATGCGGCTTTTTTTTATATCGGTATTGTGTTCTCCAGACGATTACACCGGCGCTATCTGAGTGAACGCATGATCCGGCCAGTCGTTAAACTATACCTGGTATTGCAGGGGCTGGCTGTTTTACTGAATATTTTGGGGCGAATCAGTTTGGCTAAGTTATTCAGTATTACGGGTGTTATTGGGTTGGTTCAGATTACAGGCCTTGGCGTTTTTATTGAGGTAGTCCTTGAAGCGCTTGAGCTTCAGATTAAACTGAGCGCCTGTTCGGGGGGAGTTTTTTCACGGGTCAATGTTAACCATACCCAGCGTTCATTCAAAAAAGGATTGGTGGTGCTAGCCATTGGGGTTTGGCTGCTTGTATTTTTTATCAACCTGGGTGTTGCTGATAGTATCTACAACTTCTTCAGTCACATACTGACCCGCCCCCGCACGTTTGGGAGCATTACATTCACGCTCAGCAGCGTGCTTTCATTTGCGCTTATTATCTATCTGTCGAGTCTGTTGCAACGAAACATCGGTCTTTTCTTTGGCGAAAGTAAGCTTCCTAGTTCCGACGGGCAGGTCGACCAGGTTAGTTCAGTGCTAGCCTTGACTCGTCTGGTCGTTGTAATTGCCGGGGTATTACTGGCCTTTGCCGCGTCTGGCCTTTCGGTCGATAAGTTAACAGTAGTACTCGGCGCGCTGAGCGTCGGGATTGGGCTGGGTATGCAGAATATCGTCAGTAATTTTGTTTCGGGTATTATTCTGATCTTCGAAAAGCCTTTTCAGATTGGTGATTATATCGAAATCGCTGACAAAAAAGGGCGTATCCGCGACATTGGTATCCGATCAAGTAAAATGATAACTGTGCAGGGCTCCGAGGTTGTGATTCCTAACGGTGATCTACTATCGAATCGGCTCGTTAACTGGACTTCCAGCGATACCTATCTGAAAACGGAATTTATGCTAAAGGTAAATCTGGAAACCGATCTGAAAGCTGTTAACGACATTGTTACGAAAGCCGTGTCGCAGCAGGACGGAACGATTCAAAATCGCCCACCTGAGGTTCTGGTTACGGGCGTTGGTGGCGATAGCGTTGAATTGACTATTCGGGTCTGGATCAAAAGCATTTATAGTGAAGCCGATGTGAAAAGTAAGCTGTTGCAGCAGTTGATTCGTCAGTTTAAAGAATCCGAGATCAAACTTATGTAGGGAGTGTTTAAGTTTGGGCAGGCCCTGATCGACGACCTGCCTGAGATGATAAACAGATAAGTAGTATACCGAAGCCCCTTACAAATAGTATGGGCAGGAAAAACACAGAAATCGTAGGTGTACAGTCTGGTCAGGAAATAAGTACCCAGAGTACTATCGGCCAGCGTCAGCCAGCTTAGTATGTCGATTCAGAAAAGAGTTGCAGCAGCGCATGACAGGCTATGAAAGTTCGTAAACCGTCCTTTAAGTAACCTGTAATAGAGAAGTAATATTTATTGTATTTTAGTATGTTGTTTTGTTTGTATATTGTACGATTTCTACTGGTATCAGTCTGTTAAATCAATTCAGTACGCTTAATAAGCAAATGGGGCTTTATTAGTGTATAGCCTTGGCCAAGAGATAATTACTGATTAGTTTACCGTGCATTTCACGATTATGGTCCCTCCGCTACTAATCTCTGCCTTTTTGGTAATGGCATTATTCCGTATCCAATTCATCCTCGACGCAGCAAAAGGGGGATCGAAACTAGTGTTACCGGAGGAGGGGATTCGTAATATCCATTTGTTTCGAGCAGAGAAGCCTGTCTGGGAGGGATTGGGATCATGACCTCTGTTAAGGATACCCGTCTACGCTGGTTTGGTCCGATTGGTCTATTTATATTCGGAAATCTGTTTTTCCGATCTTCATTCTGGTTAACGTCAGAAACCAGAGCGCTCGTCCAGTCTACATTGGTTGGGCTATTCGCTGGCTGGGTTTTCTGGCAGTTGAACCGATGGGTCATTGGTGAAATACAGGAGCGGCTACCGGGACTGGAACGCACCCGGAAACGGCTGTTTATGTGGCTGTTATTGACGCCTGTGATTGTAAATACAGCGGTTTTTTCACGGTACGGTTTACACATACTGCTGGGTTCGCGACCAGCCTGGTGGCTGGGTACAGTCGATTACCTTAATTCGTTCGGCATTCAGCTGTTCTATCATGGGGTTTATTTTAGCATTTATGAAGGCTGGTATATTCTGGATCAATGGCGACACATCCATCGGGAAAAAGAGGAACTAATAAAGATTCAGTGGCAAACCCGGTTCAATTCCCTGAAAAGCCAGGTCAATCCCCATTTTTTATTTAATTCCCTAAATGCCCTGTCGGCCCTGATCGAAGAATCGCCGGTACAGGCGAGCCAGTTTGTCGATGAACTGTCCAGTATGTATCGGTATCTGCTCCAGGCCAATGAGCGCGAACTGGTTTTATTGAGTACCGAACTAACCTTTATCGAGTCGTATGCGCATCTGCTGCAAACACGACATGGAGACGGCCTTTCGATTCGAACACAGGTGCCGCATAATTATTTAGACCATTCCATCCCTCCTCTGACGCTTCAACTGCTGGTCGAAAATGCTGTAAAACACAACGTGGTGCTTGCCAGCCGCCCTTTATTGATCGAAATCGATACTACCCTAAACGGCCATCTGCGGGTGCGTAATAACCTTCAACGTAAAAACGCACGGAATGCCAGCAATGGCGTTGGATTAGCCAACATCTCAGCCAAATACCGAATGCTGACGCAGACCGAAATTGAAATTCGCGAGGAAGAGGAGTACTTTACAGTCTTATTGCCTCTGTTGCCTTAGCCTTTAGGTAAGTCAGTCAAGCAGAGCCGAATTCTACAAACGTATCCGAAGTAGCGTAGCTAACGAGAGCCAGATAAGTGGCCAGGGGAATGGCGTAATGTATTCCGTATGAGCACCCAATGGTAACCGTTTGGGGAGTTAAGCTATAAGCTAGTGAACGCCAGTTTATTCAATTCGCGTATTGGTTAAAATTATAGAAAAAACAGGTTGAAAAGATAGGTGTACAAAAGCTGCAATCGATAGGCTATACAGAGTAGTCGTAATTAGACACTCTGGTATAACTATTTTATTTACTATTTTTGCTTTTATAAGCCTGTGTATGTTCGCTTCATTCCCGATTCTTTTAGTTGATGACGACGCTGCAATTGCTGACATTTTAAAGCGTGTTGCTGAGCGTGTTTTTCCTGAGGCTACTATAGCCCATGCCCGTGATTTTACGGAGGCTGCGGCTTTTCTTGCTAATGTAGATAAGGACGTGTTTCGACTGGTGTTGCTGGATATTGACCTCAAAACAGATTCGACAGGCTTTGATTTTTTATCCCTACTACGCGACCAATCCTATGGACAACTGGTGCCAGTCATTGTACTTTCGGCAAGTCTGGAAGAAAGTAAGGCGAGGGAGTCGTATCTGCGGGGAGCCAATGCATTTACCAACAAGCCGTTTACGTATGCTGCCTGGAAGACGTATGTTGAGCAACTACGAGCCTACTGGTATGAAACGGTAACAATCCCCCAAATTCGATTCCGGCAAGGCCCCGACTCGTTTACTCCCTCTAATTATTAATATTTATTCAATCGGCTGTATTTCAGGGGTTAATCTGACGTCTTGGGTAAGCTTAAGCAGCCTCAGGAAGATTCTCGCGCCTTGTAGAAGGCTATAGTCAATCAGGGCCGACGGTCAGGATGCTTCACTCCGGTATAATCTGAGGCTAGACAGACTTATACGCAGGTACCGGCCGCTTACTTTGCACAATATTCAGTCTTTTCAATTACGTTCTGACCGACTCATAGCCAATGCAAAATGATGGAACGCTTGCTATAGCCTTTGCCGACACAAAACCTCATTATAACATACTTGACGGATTTCGGGGGGTAGCAGCATTGACCGTTGTGTGTTTTCACGTTTTCGAAGCCTTTGCTACCAGTCATGTAGACCAGCGAATCAACCACGGCTATCTGGCTGTCGATTTCTTCTTTATCCTGTCGGGCTTCGTTGTCGGGTATGCCTACGATGATCGATGGGGTAGGATGACGATAAGCGATTTTATTAAACGTCGATTGATTCGTTTGCATCCTATGGTTTTGATCGGGGCTCTTATTGGAGCAGGGATGTTCTATTTTCAGGGGTGTGCTGCCTGGGATGTGTCTACTGTATCGGTATTCCGACTATTGGCAGCTATGCTTATCAACATGCTTTTAATACCGGCAAGCACCAACTCTGAAATCCGTGGTGTTGGTGAAATGTACCCTCTGAATGGGCCAAGCTGGTCGTTATTTTTTGAATATCTCGCTACTATTCTCTACGCATTCTATATCCGGACGCTTTCGACTAGGGCGCTTTCTGTAGTTGTTTTTCTGGCCGGTTGCGGGTTGGCGGCCTTTGCTATTTTGGGTCCACTTGGCGACATATGCGTTGGGTTTTCCCTCACCGAAGAAAATATAATTGGCGGCTCGCTACGGCTTTTATTTTCATTTCCGGCCGGGCTTCTCCTGGCCCGGATGTTCAAGCCTACACATGTAAAAGGAGCTTTTTGGATAGGTAGCCTGGTTATTGTTAGTGTAGCTGCCATACCCCGAGTCGGTGGCAACGACAATCTATGGCTGAATGGTGTATATGATACCGTCTGTGTTGTTTTTGTCTTTCCTATGCTGGTTTATCTGGGCGCTTCAGGAAAGACAATGGACACTGTAGCCACCCGTCTCTGCCTCTTTTTGGGCGAAATTTCGTACCCACTGTACATGGTTCATTACCCTTTCATCTATTTGTATTATGCCTGGGTAAAAAACAAAAACCTCACCTTCGAGCAATCATTACCTGGCGCTATAGCGCTTATTATTGGTTCTGTAGTATTGGCGTATGTTTGCTTAAAGCTGTATGACGAACCCGTACGAAAATTTTTAACCAAGCGCCTTTTACGAGTAAATTATCGTGGCAGAGAGAAATAATAATTAGCCTCGTTAGGCTATCGGAATTTAGTTCTTGATCTTATCAAGGTTCTGTAAATCAGGATGTAAATACTAGAAATCGCGTTAATGTATTACGTAATCAATTACCGAGTTGTATACTTTTGTTCGGAAGCTTTACCGAAGAACCATAAGGCCAGCGCTGTGACATAATGATAAAAATCGGTGGGATGAATTAAGCTGCTGAAAGCGTCGGCTTTTGTGGCCAGCCCCATAGCCATAGCCGCCAGTACGACCCACAGACCACGTTTATTGCGTTGGAGTAATGAAAACACGGCCAGTAGCATCAGCACCAAAATGCCAAGAGAAGGAATAATAGGTGTAAAAACCTGTGCGTTTGGTGATAAAAGATTAATAAACAGAAACAGGCCAAAAACGATAGTCGCGACAAACGTTAACCAGGATAAGGTGCGTTGATTAAGTAAGGCGTAAACGGCTGTTACCACGCAGGCAACCCCCAGAGAATCAGATAAAATGATCAACGAATGATGGAATGGCTCTAGCGACTCATTCCCGGCAAAATGAATAACGCCAACAAGAGCTGCCAACGAAGTGGTGAGCAAAAAAAAGCCCCATAGGAGTCGATTGTAAAGGGAAATACGCCCGAAAAAGCGCCAGAACACCCCAACGCCCGCCCCGACTAAAATGGAGCCGGAAAGGATGTGCGAAAAAATCATCACGTAATTTACGAAGTTTCGGCTACTTTTGCCCAACTTTTTACGAGATGCGAGATAAGAAGTCATACAGAGAAAAAGTATCTGAACGGCATTCGCCCTTCTTTGTATGGTTTTGCTTCTTTCCTCTAGTTAACCGTATCGCCAACGATTTCTAAAACCTATCATGTCTGTTTTAGTCAACAAAGAATCTAAAGTAATCGTCCAGGGCTTTACTGGCTCGGAAGGCAGTTTTCATGCCCAGCAGATGATCGAATATGGTACCAATGTAGTTGGTGGCGTAACGCCTGGTAAGGGTGGGCAAACGCACCTCGACCGGCCCGTGTTCAATACTGTTCAGGAGGCTGTTGATAAGGCTGGGGCTAATGTTTCGATCATTTTTGTGCCCCCAGCTTTTGCCGCCGATGCCATCATGGAAGCTGCTGAGGCTGGCATCAAAGTCATTATCTGTATTACGGAGGGCATACCGACAGAAGATATGGTCGCTGTTAAAAACTACCTGGCCGATAAGGATGTTCGGCTCATTGGGCCAAACTGTCCGGGTGTTATGACAGCCGAGGAATGCAAAGTCGGTATCATGCCTGGGTTTATTTTCAAAAAAGGCACGATCGGAATCGTATCTAAATCGGGTACGCTGACGTATGAAGCTGTCGACCAGTTGACCAAAGCGGGTTTAGGACAGTCTACGGCGATTGGTATCGGTGGGGATCCAATTATTGGAACAACTACTAAACAGGCGGTTGAACTGCTGATGAATGACCCTGAAACTGAAGCTATCGTAATGATTGGTGAAATTGGGGGTGGCATGGAAGCTGAAGCTGCTCGTTGGATTAAAGCGGATGGGAATCGTAAACCCGTAGTAGGCTTCATTGCTGGACAGACTGCACCTAAAGGTCGTCGGATGGGCCACGCTGGAGCAATTGTCGGTGGTGCCGATGATACAGCAGCCGCTAAAATGGCTATTATGCGTGAGTGTGGTATCCATGTAGTTGAATCTCCTGCCCTTATTGGCGACACAATGCTTAAGGCATTAGGCAAATAAAAGAGCGAATCGGAACGCCGAATCGGAATGAAAGAGCGAAAGAGTGAACGATTAAAAGGACGAAGGACGCATATACTGGTCATCTGTATAGCAATACTTTGTCACTCTTTCACTCTTTCGCTTTTTACATTTGGCCAGTCGCGAAATACAGGCATTGGTCCTGGTGGGAAATATTATCCCGTTCACGATTTTCACGATGACTTTCAGGTGTATGATGAGCGGGCGAAAGCATATGTCCCTTATATTGTTGAACTCCATGCGGGCCAGACAGCGCTGAGTGTATACGTTGATTTGGAAAGCAATCGGCAGTATAACCTTCTTGTGTCGACTCAGGAAGATGGCTATCTTTTTATCAATGCAGCGCTTAAACGTAGGCTCCGCCCAGGGCAGTGGCAGGTGTTGAGCATTGATAGTTTGTATCGAGTGTATCGCCAGCCCGAACTATTTCTGACTATTTATGGCGCTCCTGGTCTTCAGGATAAGCAATTATTTATTGGCTACCCTAAATCGGCTACGCAGAAGCCGGTGGTCCTGCGTGACGATAATTTAAGCGTTCGGCCACGTATTCGTACTATCTACGATAATTTTCTGGGCATGGGTTTATTATTTCTGCTGGCTACCCATGCCTTTTTATTTAGTTTTTATCATCGGGCTTTTTTACGGTTTTACAGTCTTCGTGATCTGGTTTCATTGCGGGCTCAGGAAGAATCGTTTCTCATTAACCGACCACTCAGTAGCACCAATATGTTGTTTGTGTTAAATCTGAGTTTTGTGATTGCCTATCTGATTGTGTTTGCCCAGAGCCGCAACATCGACGTATTTGCTTCCCGCGAATTGTTGTTAAGTGAGCAGCATTTTGGCTGGCTCATTGGCGAGTTTTTTCTACTGAGTGGTGTTGCATTTATGAGCCTGATTGGTAAGTATATCGCCCTGGAGATTATGGGGGGATTGTATCGACTTGAGGAGGTTGTGAATGTTCATTACTTTAAAATTTTACAATCTTCCCTATTATTTTTTACATTTCTGGCTGTGTTGCTGACCGTTATTTCCTACAATATTTCGACGGTAAACTGGCCACAAAACGCGCTCCTAATACCATTGATCGTGTTTTATGCCGCTCGGCTTGCTTTACTCTACTTTGTGATCCGTAGTCTGGACCCTATCAAGAATCTTTATTTATTTTCGTACCTTTGTATCGTTGAATTGATCCCACTCATCATTGGTTTACGTTTTGCGATCTGATGAGTGAATGTTCAGCCTGCAGTGCAACGGATAGTTAGCGAACATGTTTGCGCTATTCAGAGAAGCTGTTGACTGCCAACCGACTATTACCCGCGTAGAGATTCGATGAACGAGACGAGCATGCAATCTGCCGAAGCCCGGCTTACGAAAGTAAACCGGATGTTAGTGACCCAATCCCGACCCGCCGACGAGAAATCTCCTTATTTCGATTTAGCCAGCAAGTACAACATCCAAATCGACTTCCGCCCGTTTATTCAGATTCAGGGTGTGTCGCACAAGGATTTCCGGCGTCAGAAAATTAACATCCTGGCACACACGGCCATTATTTTTACCAGCCGTAATGCCATCGACCACTTTTTCCGGATTTGCCAGGAAGGACGAGTCGAGGTTCCGGCCGACATGAAATACTTCTGTATTTCGGAGCAAACGGCCAATTATCTCCAGAAATACATTGTTATTCGAAAGCGAAAAATATTTAATGGGACTAAAACGGCTACTGAGTTATTCGATCTGATTAAAAAGCACAAGAACGAGAAGTTTCTGTTTCCGTGCTCCAACATCCGTCGAAACGATATTCCAGAGTTTATGGATACTAGTAGCCTGCACTTCACTGAAGCGGTGATGTATGAGACGGTCCCTACCGAGCTGTCGGATCTGGATATCAAGAGTTACGACATTATTGCCTTTTTTAGTCCATCGGGCGTAAGTTCGTTATTTAGTAACTTCCCCGATTTTGACCAGAATGGTATTCGTATGGCTGCCTTTGGACCGACTACCGCTAAAGCGATTACAGATGCTGGATTGACGCTTGATATTGAAGCGCCATTGCCTAATGCACCGTCGATGACAGGAGCACTAGACCTATATCTAAAAAAGGCTAACAATTGAGAACCGTTAGCGGTTATACGAAACGAAATGCCGGAATCAGGTTAATCCCCTAATTTCCGGCATTTAGGCTTTTTTTATGGGCCAATAATTTGCGCTTACGCACGTTTACTTGTAAACTGTGATTTATTTCCCAGAGCGCTCAATGGCAGTTCTGAATTTTGCATAGGCCGTATGATTCGCACATTTTACGTTTTTGCCTTTTTATCGCTGACGATGACTGTATCAACCGTTCTGGCACAGCAGGATCCTCAGTTCAGCATGTATATGTACAACCCCCTTTATTATAACCCGGCAGCCGCTGGGTCGGAAGGGGTAACCAGAGTTCAACTTACCCATCGGACCCAGTATCTGGGATATCAAACGATAGGGAATGGAGATGGTAGTGCTGCGCAGAGTACACAGTTGCTATCATTTACAATGCCTTTGGATAAGATAAAAAGCGGTATTGGGATTTATGCAATGAATGATAAATACGGCCCATCGATCAACCAGGCAATACAGCTTTCCTATGCGTACAGGCTAGCGTTGAAAAATGGAACACTGGCGCTGGGTGTTCAGGCGGGAATGTTTAACCGAGGGTATGACTTTAACCAGTTCCGGCCAACTGACCCCGGTGATCCTTTGCTTCCAGGCGGGCGGATTAACCTGTTTAAGCCTGATGTGAGTGCTGGATTATATTATAATACAACCGACTATTGGGTAGGGGTAAGTATGACTCATTTGAATCGAGCTACATACAGCTACACAAGCGGTTATGAAACCGACCCATCCGACAGCAAAGCGTATCTATCCGCTGGATATCGACTAGGTTTTGGTTATAATATCGATATACAACCATCTGTGTTGCTACAATATAGTACCAGAGAAGGATTACCTGGATCGGTGGCTACAGTCAACATACTTGGAACCTATGATAACCGCATTTGGGCAGGTGTAGGCTATCGGGTTAAAGATGCCATTATGGCAACAGCAGGTATTAATTTAATGCGAAACAATGCATTACGGGTCGGTGCAGCATTCGATATTGTGACAAGTGGAACACAAATAAAAAGTGGAAGCTCTGTTGAAATTATTCTAGGGTACGCTTTACCCACTATCGATACGAGGAAAAAGCCAATTATCAGAACTCCTCGTTTCCGCTATTAAAGAGACAGAAAATGGCTAAAATTTAGGTTTGCAGACTATTTTGGCAGTATTCTTGTTAGGCAGTTTGCAAATAGCCACTTATTTTTGAGGGAATGGACTGATTCATACAGTACTAATTCGACTAAATCACAAGACCCATTGAGTCGGGATAGAGTTAGAAAATTATTCAGGTCCTGGTTTTACATACAATAACCAAACAGATTTTCGTTTTTAGTCTGGTCTCGCACAAGAAGAAGCAAAGTTCTACGATGATGAAGTATAATACAGTCAACGCAACCCGGATGGTGATGGTCGCAGCAGTCGTACTGCTAATGCAAGGTTGTGGCTTCCTGAAATCAAAATTTAGCAAAGGTGGCAAAGGAGGAGAAGTTGGCGTTACCAACGGGGAAATTACGGCCACAGGTCGTAAAGGCTGGAAGCAGCCAACCCCCTATGGTATGGTGCTCATTCCTTCTGGTTCGTTTATCATGGGGCAGGCCGATGAAGATGTGGCGGCTACCCAGATCAACATGAACCGTCAGGTAACAATCAGTTCGTTCTATATGGACGATGCTGAAATTTCGAACCACGAATACCGCCAGTACATTAATGCATTGTTGGCTGATTCGGTTTCGACGCTGGGCGAAGAAGAAATCATGTCGAAGTTTTATCCAGATACGACTGTCTGGAAAAATGACTTCACCTATCACAATGGTGACCCCATGCTGGAGCACTACTATGCTCACCCAGCATTCGATACATATCCGGTAGTAGGTGTAAGCTGGATTGCGGCTAACCACTTCTGTAAATGGCGTACGAATACGCTGGATGATTTCCGCACGAAAGAAGGTGGGTACAAATCATTTGGTTTCCGTCTTCCGTCAGAAGCTGAGTGGGAATGGGCTGCTCGGGGTGGTAAAAATGGAGCTAAATATCCTTGGGGGAACCCATATGTAGCCAACGGAAAAGGCTGCTATCTGGCAAACTTTAAACCCCAGCGTGGTAATTTTGATGCAGATGGCTATCCATATACGGCTCCAGCAACCGCCTACAGCCCGAACGATTACGGCCTATACAATATGGCTGGTAACGTAGCCGAATGGTGCCGGGATGCCTACGCCGAAAATACGAATGCTATTGTTTGGGATATGAACCCCGATAACCAGAATGCCGATGAGCCTCGTAAAGTTGTTCGGGGTGGTTCCTGGAAAGACATCGCCTATTATCTGGAAACGGGTACACGGTATTACGAATACGAAGATCAAAAGCGTTCTTACATTGGATTCCGTTGTATCATGGACAACCTGGAAGGACGGACAGCATCAGCTCGTGGTAGTAGGGTTGGGGGGAGTAGCAAAAGCAAGAGCAGCAAAAAATCGGCCGCAAAAAAAGTATAACTCATAACAAAGTCAATTTCCTAGTCCAACCAACAATCGCTTATCATGGCAGCAGCAAAGTCAGTAAATTTCTTTTGGGATCGTTTAGTACCAACCATTTATAGTGCCGGTGCCGCCGTCGTTATTGCCGGGGCATGGGCTAAAATTACCCACAACGAACAGTTTGGCTGGTTATTAACAGCTGGTCTTCTTACCGAAGTTGTCATCTTTGTTCTTTACGCAGTTCAGAGCTTTACCAACCCAACAACGGCGTCAAGTGATTATGCGTGGGAACGCGTGTACCCTGAGCTAGCTGATGACTTTAAAGGGGAAGCCCGTAAGCCAACGCCACAGGCCAATGGGTTGACGGCTAATATGGACCAAATGCTGGCCCAGGCAAAAGTAACGCCCGATGTATTCGAGAAACTGGGTTCTGGTTTCCGTAACCTGAATGATACTGTATCAAAGCTGTCTGATCTGACCGACGCAACAGTAGCAACCAACGATTACGCTCGTAATGTGAAGTCGGCTTCGAGTTCAATCAGCGAGATGAACAAATCCTATGGCACAGCGATCACAGCAATGAATTCGATGGCCGATGCTACCACCGATGCGAAGGATTATCGCGATCAGTTTCAGAAGGTAACTAAAAATATGGGCGCACTTAATGCTGTTTACGAACTGGAACTTCAGGATACCAGCAAACACCTGAAAGCTATGAATGCTTTCTACGGTAGTCTGACGGCAGCTATGGAAAACATGAGTGATGCCAGCCGGGATACACAGCAATTCAAAAATGAACTCGCCAAACTTACTGGCAATCTGGCCTCG
The DNA here is from genome assembly GCF_001898575.1 of Spirosoma sp. 48-14. Classification (GTDB taxonomy): domain Bacteria; phylum Bacteroidota; class Bacteroidia; order Cytophagales; family Spirosomataceae; genus Spirosoma. The sequence continues at coordinate 149,839 of NZ_MKUD01000001.1, read as the reverse complement.
CTGAATAACGTATATGGCAGCATGCTGACCGCTATGCGTGGCAACTAAAACTAGTTAGTTGTAGAGTTGTAAGGTTGTGGAATTGTATTGGCTTTGCTTATAAAAAGCCTTGGTTCTCAGAATACTTTGCAACTCTATAACTGTATACCTACACAACTTCCTTTATTCATACTACCATAGTTTATGGCAGGCACAAAAGAGACACCCCGTCAGAAGATGATCGGGATGATGTATCTGGTTTTGACCGCAATGCTGGCTTTACAGGTCACATCGGCAATTCTGGAAAAATTTGTACTTATAAATAATAGCCTGGAGCAGTCCACCCTAGCTGTTAATAAGGTTAACCAGGCGACCGTCGATAATATTCGGGGAACTGTTGAAAAGTCGGGTAACCGTGCCACTGATCTTGCAATCGTGAAGCAGGCCGAGGATGTTCGGAAGCTTACTTCCGATATGATCGGTGAACTCGATAAGCTGAAAGAGCAGATCGTTGATGCTGGCGGTGGCCGTGATGAGTCGGGAAATATCAAAAACCTGAGCGAAGAAGAGAAAGTAGCTCAACTGATGATTGGGACTACCCGTAATGGTGCTGCCTTCAAACTGAAAAATGACCTGAATACGTATGTCGATAATATCTCGAAATATGCAGGTACCAAATATGCGCCGTTAGCTCTGGATGGTAAAGATGATCCAATCGCCAATCGTTCTCCAGATCAGCGTCGGAAGGATTTTGCCGAATTGAACTTTGCACAAACACCTGTACCAGCGGCTCTAGCCGTATTAAGCCAGAAGCAGGCTGATATCCGTCGGATTGAAGGCGAGGTGCTTGATGTATTGGCTAGTAAGGTTGGTGCTCAGGATGTTAAGTTCGATAAAATTATTGCCATGTTGAGCATGGATTCAAAAGTGGTCGTTGCCGGTACGAAGTTTAAGGGGCAAATGTTCCTGGCTGCGTCGTCGTCGGGTATTCAACCTCGCATGAGCCTGAATGGAGGACCTGTTCGGATGCAGGATGGACAAGGTATTGTTGAATTTACGGCTCAAGGAGGCACTTACGATAAAAATGGTCTTTCTCGTCGGGTATTAACAGGATCTATTGCCTATCAGACGCCCGCTGGTTTAAAGACTGTTCCGCTATCGGCAGAATACTTTGTGGCAAAGCCATCTTATCAGATTGAGACAGGAACCATGCCTCCTTTATACCTGGGCTGTGCCAATAAGTTAAGTATTCAAAGCCCCCAGTTAGGCGCTTTGTGGAATCCCAATTTCTCGGCTGATGGCGCTTCTGTGGTTTCATCGGGTGAAAAGGGTAAAATTACCGTTGTTCCCAACTCCGCTAATGTATCACTGAATATTAGTAATTCAGGTAGTTTGCTGGGTACCGAACATTTCAAAGTGAATAAAGTCCCTCGGCCAACCCTGGAAATTTTCGTAGGCGGCACACGGGCTAATGACCCTAGGGGCGTTCCTGTATCATCGGCACGTAGCGTGCGGATTCAGGCGGTTGCCGATCCAAGTTTTGCCGCTTATTCGCCAGATGATGCTAAATTCCGGACTACAGGTGCTACTGTATCGTTGGTTCGTGGTACACGACGTGTGAAATTTACTCAGGTGGGTGCAGGAGGAGGATCTATTGCTGATCTGGCTGCTGAAGCTCAGCCTGGTGATCGACTCGTCATTCAGATTGACGGTGTACAACGCCAGAATTTCCGAGGTGAAATCAGTGATGTTCCAATGGGTAATCCATTACAGCAAGTTTCGCTTTATTAATGTACTAAACTGGTCATTAAGCCGTTAACATCTTGAATTGACAACAAATAAAGAGCCATGACAGAAGCAAGAACGATACGATACGCCGGTGTGCTGGCTATAGCTGCGCTGGCCCTGGCAGGAGGAGAAGCCCTGGCTCAGGAAAAAGCAAATAATGGTACGAATCCGAATTCGATTCGGCCGATTAATGAGAACGACATTATGATGAAAAAGACCCTTTGGCGTCGGATCGACCTGAAGGAGAAACAGAATCAGTCGATGTTCTCAAAGAATAATGAGATTTCAAAGTATTTGATGGAAGCGGTAAAGGCTGGTTTAATTGATGCCTATACGAACGATTCCTGCACGACAAAGATTTCTCCTGAGAAGTTTCATGAGAATTTGTTGATACCAAATACGGGTGGTGGTCTTTCAGCTGAAGAAAAAGCAGCTGGTTTTACTGAAGATGGTAAGAACGGTGCTAAGGATGACGGCTGGGGAAATCCTGTAAAGAAAGAAGATAAAAAAACGGCAGACGACGGCTGGGGTTCGCCTAAAAAAGCGGCTGCCGCGGCTCAACCTGCTGATGATGGTTGGGGAGCGCCCAAGAAAAAGACGGTAGCTAAAAATGCCAAAGGTAAGAAAGGTAAGCAGGTTGTTGCTCCGCCAGTTGAAGCTCCGAAAAAAGATACCGTGGCTGTTGCGAAAGCTCCTGCATTCTCTGGGGATGAGTATTTCCCCAAAGAGCTTAATATTCTTGAGGTAAAAGAGGACTGGATATTTGACCGGAAACGCTCTCGGTTGTACTACGATATTCAAACGATTACGCTTCTACTGCCCGCTGACAAAAATGAGGCTGGTTTTGAAAAGCCAATCGCTTCATTCAAGTACAAGGATCTTGATAAACTGTTCCGCAGCGATCCGAAGAAATTTATCTGGTATAACCCACAAAACCAGGCCCAACACAAAAATCTGGCTGATGCTTTCGACCTGCGTTTATTCTATGGTCGTATCACAAAAGTGGCTAACCCAGGCGATCAGGACTTAATTGGTATGTATGGTGATCGGGAAGGCCTGATTAAGTCGTACCAAACAGAGTATGAACTGATGGAAACTGAACATGGCCTCTGGGAATACTAAGCATAACGGAAACAAAAAAAGCGGCTGTACAGCCGCTTTTTTTGTTTGTGTAAGGTGGCAGGAAAACCGCCTACTATTTTAAATCCAGAGCGGCTTTCCTGCCGACTTACGTTTATTGCTCAATTGTTTCAAAATATTCTTTCAGTTTTTGAGCACGATCTTTTCCAACAATTTCGGCAACTTCATCAAAATTCGCTTCCCTAATTTTTTTGACTCCTTTAAAATGCTTCAGCAGTTTAGCCGCTGTCTTTTTACCAATACCTTCTACATTTTCTAACTCGCTAATCAGGCTATTCCGGCTGCGCTTATCCCGGTGGTAGGTGATAGCAAATCGGTGGGCTTCGTCGCGGATGCGTTGAATTAGTTTAAGGGATTCAGATTTTTTGTCGATGTAAAGTGGCAGATTGTCTTCGGGAAAATAAATCTCTTCCAGCCGTTTGGCAATACCGATAATGGGTACTTTGCCATATAAATCCATCGCTTTCAGCGCATCGCAGGCGGCACTCAATTGCCCTTTACCACCATCGATGACAATTAAATCAGGCATATCGGTGCCTTCAGTCAGAACACGGCTGTATCGACGTGTGACGACCTCATACATACTGGCAAAATCGTTCGGGCCAACTACAGTTTTTATGGAAAAATGGCGATACTCCCGATTGGCTGGCTTACCACCAATAAAACAGACCATGGCCGACACGGGGTTCGTTCCCTGAATATTCGAGTTATCGAAACATTCGATTCGGTTTGGAATGGTTTTCAACTGTAAATCCTGTTTGAGTCGGATCAGGACCCGATCTTTTTTGCTGGCGTTCGCTGTAGCCTCGGCTGCTACCCGTTCCTGGCGTTCACGTCGGAAATACAGTACGTTTTTCAACGACATGTCCAGCAGTTTTTTCTTGTCGCCAATCTGGGGAACTGTGATTTCCGCTTTTAAATCAACATCCAACGGGATATTGGTAATGATCTCCTTGGCCTGACTTCCGTACTGCTCCCGAAATTCAACGATCATCATAGCCAGCAAATCAGGATCAGCTTCATCGAGTTTTTTCTTGACCTCTACGGTATGTGTCTGTACAATAGTGCCATTAACAACCTTCATAAAATTGATGTAGGCCGACAACTCATCAGAAGCAATCGAAAATACATCAGCATCAGCAATTTTTGGGTTGACAACGGTTGATTTACTCTGGAACCGCTGTAATACATCTATTTTCTCCTTGTATTTCTGAGCCTGCTCAAAGGCTAATTCGCTGGCTGATTCCAGCATGCGACCTTTAAAGTATTCCTGGGCCGGTTTCAGATTTCCTTTCAGGATGTGGTGAATCTGTTCAATGTCCTTTTCGTAATCGGCCTCGTTTTGGCGTCCCTCGCAGGGGCCTTTGCAATTGCCGATATGGTATTCCAGGCAGACTTTGTATTTGCCAGCCGCAATATTTTCAGGAGCCAGATTATAGTTGCAAGTGCGGATTGTAAACAGTTGGCTGAACATATCCAGCACAGTGTACATCGGCTTCAGATTGGCGAAGGGACCATAATATGTTCCCAGCTTTCGATCAATCTGTCGGGTTGTGAGTACACGTGGGAAATGCTCGTTAGTTACACAAACGAATGGGTAGGTTTTATCATCACGCAGCAGAATATTATACTTGGGCTGATAGCGCTTGATAAGCTGATTTTCGAGTAGCAACGCGTCAAATTCGGTGTGAACGATGGTAAACTCGATTTTCCGAATCTGGCTGACCAGGCGCAAAGTTTTGCGGTCATGCCCTTTCGAGTTCGTAAAATAACTACTGACGCGGTTTTTTAAATCTTTAGCCTTTCCTACATAAATAACCTCGCCCGTGGCATCGAAATAACGATATACACCGGGTTCGTGCGGTACTTTTGTTAATTCCTGTTTATAATCAAATTCTGGCATATAAAAGGTTGTGAAAGGTAACTGGCCGTAGTTTAAAACAAAAAAGAACCAGTAAAGGTTGACGTACACAAAATTGTTACACAGAGGTCCACAGAGAAAGCCCAGAGATACACAGAGCTAAACTATATTCTCTGTGTATCTCTGGGCTTTCTCTGTGGACCTCTGTGTAATACTCAATCAATCATTGCAAAATCTCATCTTCATCTTCTGGTACTACTTTAGGCGGAATGTACCGTTGCGATGAATCAATGTGATAGCCTCCACAATCGATTTTAAAGTTATTTGGTTTGCGGAATGGTTCTGGGCGATATTGAGATAAGGTAGGGTCTTTATAGATTTTCTGCATATACATGCCCCAGGCTGGCATAGCTAACCGACCACCCTGGCCTAACGAGATGTCCCGGAAGTGAATAGAACGGTCGTCGCCACCAACCCACAGGCCTGATACCAAATGTTGGGTCATCCCCATAAACCAGCCGTCGGAGTAATTGGATGTCGTTCCGGTTTTGGCCGCAATTTCGTTGCCTCCTTCCAGCAATTTATACTGGGTTCGCAACCGCTGTGCCGTTCCATTAGGTTCTTCAACGGCTCCCCGCATCAGATACAGCATTTCGTATGCACGGTTTGCACTGATTACTTGCTTGGCATCGACCGAGAAATTTTTTAAAACATTGCCATTCTTATCCGTAATCATGGTAAGAATCATGGGCCGTACGCGCATACCGCCATTGGCAAAGGCGCAGTAGGCTGCTACCATTTCGTAAACAGAAACATCTCCCGTCCCCAGGCACAGCGTTGGGTTTTCAGGCAAGTCTTTGCTTTCGATACCCATTTCGTGGGCGTATTTGATGACTTCTTCGGCCCGGGTTTTCTTGATCAACTGTGCACTGACCGTATTGATCGATTGGCCTAACGCTTCCCGTAACGATAAACTCTGATAGCTATAGCGTCCAGTTGAGTTTTTAGGCGTCCAGGCAGGGCCACCGTTATTATCTTCGCCATGTGCAAAGGTTGTTGGCTGGTCAGTCAGGTGGCTACAGGGCGTCACGAATCCCTGGTCCATGGCAGTTAGATAAACGAAAGGCTTAAAGGTTGACCCCGGTTGCCGACGGCCCTGTCGAACGTGGTCGAACTTCATGTATTTAAAATTAATACCGCCCACCCACGCTTTGACATGTCCATTACGCGGGTCCATCGACATGAAACCTGTGTTAAGCAGTCGTTTATAATACCGAATTGAATCCAGGGGGCTCATGGTCGTGTCTTTTTCGTTCCGACCTCCGCCGTATACAAACACTTTCATCTTGATGGGTTTGCGCATTTCCTGCCAAATCGCTTTCTCATCATCGCCGTAAGCTGCCTTAAGCTGCTTAAAACGAATAGTCCGACGCGCTACACCCTCGATGAATTTGGGCATTTCAACGTATTTTTTTGTTTTTTGGTCTTTCTGTACCCAGGGGTTTCGACCGCGCCAGTGTTCATAAAACTTCTTCTGCTGATCGCGCATATTAGCCATAACTGCTTCTTCGGCATAGGTCTGCATCCGAGAATCAATGGTCGTATAAATTTTCAGGCCACTGGTGTACAAATCCAGTTCAGCCCCCGGATTCTCTTCGTTATATTCCCGTATCCATTTCTTTAAATCATCTTTTATGACGGATCGGAAATAAGCAGCCATCCCCGTATTCTGATTTTCGACGCTGAAATCAAGTTTCAGAGGCTTCCGTTTATATGTAAAAAGCTGTTCATCATTGAGAAAACCGTATTTTTTCATTTGCCCCAATACGACGTTACGACGTTCGCGAGTCCGCTCTTCAAACATTCGGGGATTGTAGAGCGTCGGGTTTTTGAGCATGCCAACGAGCATAGCCGCTTCTTCGACGTTTAGGTTCCAGGGCTCTTTACTAAAATACGTTTTGGCCGCTGTTTTGATCCCGTATGTATTGTTGCCAAACGATACCGTATTGAGGTACATCATCATGACCTCCTGTTTGGTATAATTCCGTTCCAGCCGTACAGCCAGAATCCACTCCTTTGTTTTGGCGATGATCAGACCGATAATCGGTATGTTGCCCAGAACGCCCCGTAGCTCCTCCTGACGAGTATCGAACAGGTTTTTAGCTGTTTGCTGGGTCAGCGTACTACCTCCGCCCGAACTTGAAGCATCCCGAAAGGTCAGAAAGCCACCTACAGCCCGGAACAGGGAGCGCGGGTCAATACCAGAGTGTTTAATAAAACGAGCATCTTCAGTAGCAAGCAACGCTGACGTTACGTTAGGCGATACCTGCGAAATCTCGATGGGCGTCCGGTTTTCGACGTAATATTTGCCTAATAGCTTACGGTCGTAGGTATATACTTCGGATGCTTCCTCACTTTTGGGGTTTTCGAGGGCTTTTAAGCTTGGCATTCCTCCGAAAAGCCACAGGAAGTTGTAGCTAACCGCAACTACGTAGAAGATTAGCATAGCTATGCCAATCAAAGTAAACCGCCAGAGATTTCGGATAATTTTCCGGTAAGGACCAGAGGTGAATTCAATCATTAGTGAAATATATGGGTTTACGGTTTAGGGTATTTGGCATGTGATAGGCTGACACGTTAATAGTTACTGCGTGAGCCTATCATACGCCAAATACCCTAAACCGATTTTATTGCCGTTTTGCCGTTACTTTTTCGGCTGCTGTCTGCATTTCTTTGACACGTGGTAGCAACTGACTGGCCGGATAATCGCGAATAAACTCGGCTAGTGCTCGCTTATAGGCTTCCACATTTTGCACTTTGCCAATCAGGATAACCCGTAACAACGCTAGCTTATCTTCCAGTTGAGAACCCGAAAAGCTACTTATCGACGCATCGGCACGGGCCAGAGCTTCGGTTAAATTGTTAGCTTGATAAAGCTCATAAATAGCGGTATATGCTTTCAATGCCTGGGCTTCTGAATCACTGGTTTGGGCAGCAGCGCGGCCGGTCAGTCGGGCGTAAGACGTATTCGGAAACTCTGCCAACAGTTTATCTTTCCAGTTCGAAGTTTTGCCGAGTTGCTCGTTACTAAGGTACAATAAATAATATACTTCCGGTTTCTGAAGTGTGTTTGGATAGCGAGTCAGCAATTGTTCAAATGTAGGAATGGCATCGGCAGGCTGGTTGAATTGAAGCTTATATAGCTTTCCAAGTTTGTATAATGCTGTTTCAATCCGCTGATTGACTGCGAGTTGTGCTTCTTTACTGAACGGTATCTTCGCTATCATGGCCTCTTTTTGGGCTTTTCGGCTAGTTGAAATACCAGTCGTAGCGGCTGTTGCCTGAGCTGCTTCAGATTGTGCTAACGGCGCATTGGGGTTAATGGAGTTAGCAGGCGAAGCACCAACAACGGGGCTATTAGCTCCGGGAAGCGCAATGGACGCTTCTTTATTGCTACGGCGCCAGTTATCTTCAAGTTGCCGGTTACCCCAGCGAACCGAAAACTCCTGTCGCCCCTGGCTTAAAGCAACGGGATTGTATAAAGCCCAGCGTTCAGTAGGCTGTAAATTAGAGTTGGTGGCTCCCGGAACAGCGCTGATGTTCCCATTTGTAGCTTTGTCAATGATTTGCTGGGCTAATGCTGCCTGTGCTTTATCTTCTTTTTCCCGTTGATCGATGGCTTTGTCCAGTACTTTGTCTAATGTTGCCGGATCTAATTGGGCCAGATGCAAGAGGCTGTCATCGGTTTGAATGGTCGTTTTGTACTGGACGAACTCATCTAATGTTTTTTTACGGTTCAGCAAAGCGGTATAGTCGGCCGATTGCTTTGGCATTAACGCCAGGGCGCTGTCGTAATACGCTTTCGCATGGGTGTAATCAGCTTTTTTGTCAAAATACAGCTTACCAATTTCGAGATAGGTGTACGGAACCTGTGCATTCGCAGAACCGGCTGTCTGAATCGACTGACTGTATAACTTGATGGCTTTGTCCGTATTGCCCCGACGAGCTTCGAGTAGCCCCATCGTGAAATAGATTTTATCTTTCAGGTCTTCGTTTTTGCGATCTTTTAATAGCCGGTCAAACGTTTCCGTCGATTGCGCTACTCGTTTTTGATCACCAGTCAGACCGTTGCTTTGAATGGCATATAAATTAGCATAAAACGACTGGTCGTAAGATGGTCTCGACCGGAGTACCTGCCGATATTGCTCAACCGCCTTGGCCGGTTGCCCACTTAAATCGTAAAGCTGACCAGCTATTAAATGAAGCCGTGCTGTAGACTCCCCTTTTTTCAAGACGGGGAAAGTTGCTTCCAGAATACCGGCCGCCGTCAGATATTCACCCTGTCGTTCATGCAAATAGGCTTTAGTCAGGTAAAAATCGCGCGTGTTCGTTTTGTTTAGCGGTTGCTGGCGAAGGTATTCAGCCACATTTAAGGCATTGACATAATCGCTGGCTTCGACATAAGCGCGCATAAGCCCTACAAGTGCCGTATGTTTGTCGTCTTCGTTGGTTCCTTTTGTGTTTACGTACTTAAATACTTCGATAGCATTGGGCAGGTCCTGTTTCAGCAATCGAGCTCGACCAATGAGATTATAGGCATTGTCGAGCCATTTACTGTTCTGGTGCCGTTCGGGAATAAGGGAAGCTTTCTTGATAGCGTCATCCAACTGAGGTTTTACCGGCTGAACGAGCATCGAATCGACAGGCAACAAGATGGGAAGTAATTGGTTATAATTTTCCTGGCGTTTTTTGAACAGAAACTGCTCGGCCTGATCGATTTCGTCGCGGGCGATCACATAGGCATTGTAATGGGCCGTCAAATTATGATACCCTTTAGGTATGGCTTTTGTACTGTATTGCGAACAGGAAACCAGCCCGCCGGTCAGCAAAACAACGACCGTAAGAAATAGGAAGAGACGACTATAAAAGCAGCGGGACATTCGATAATAACACGTGGTTACTCGTATTAAAACGTTACAGGTTGGTTGGGCAATATGGAACGTTAGGCCAAATTAACGAATTTTGTACGGCAAATAGCATGCCTGCCTCGATTCCTATGGAAAACACCCCCGAACAACCCGATCCCAACGCTGCTGGAAAGCCCGTTCGGGAGAATGATCCGTTGAAAAAAGCTACGGACAAAACCACGTCGTTTTTACAGTACAGTGGCCTGGGCCTACAAATGCTCATAACCATTGGGGCAGGTGTATGGCTGGGGTCGTGGCTCGATGAACGACAGGGTAATCATACGCCTATCTGGACATTAATACTAGCGCTGGTTAGTATTGCCGGATCGATTTATCTACTTATTCGGGGACTACCCAAACAATCCTGATTTATGCGCCCCTATTTAGTATTAAGTCTGATACTAGGAATTGGATTCTTCGTAGGTGAACATTATTGGCATCTGCCCTGGATCACTGCCGAGTGGCGTGTGCTGATTGCTTTCTTTTTAAGCGTGTCGGTCATTACAAGCCGTTTGCATGCATTTGGTTATCACCGCACTGACCGAATATTTGCCATGATGCCGTTGATCGCTACTGTGTTGCGGCTCGTGCTAAGCATGTTGTTTTTTGGGCTAATGCTGTATCGTGGCCTACCTGATCGAAACCTGTTCGTCATTACCTTTCTGGTACTTTATTTATGTTACCTCGGCTTTGAAATCATCCTGTCTCGTCGTAACTTGCGACGCAATTCGTGAAAACGTGGTTTTTCCTCATATGTCTGGTTCATTTTTTAAGCGAATATTTTTACTTAGTGCTCTGGTTTTTAGTTCGTTAGTTCCTGCGTTAGCACAAGACGACGAACATCACGAAGGCGAAACGACGGTTGTCGAACATGGCAAATCCGAAGAAGGCTTCAATATGGGTGAGATGATTATGCACCATATTAAAGACGAACATGGTTGGGAATTTGCTCATGGTTTGAAACTGCATTTGCCGGTTATTCTCTACACCGCCGATCGGGGTCTGGAGGTTTTCTCATCGAAGGATTTCGAAGAGGGTAAAGCGCATAATGGCTACCATATCGACCATAAAACGGGTCAGGTTCACCGTATCGATACAGCAGGCAAGGCCGATGAGTCGGTAAAAGTATGGGACTTCTCCATTACCAAGAATGTGGCTTCATTACTGTTAAGTGTAGTATTGCTCGTTGTGATTCTCGGTGCGGTGAAAAGCAGCTTTGCCAAAAATCGGGGTGGCAAACCTACGGGTATCCAACGGTTTATTGAACCGCTGATTCTGTTCATTCGTGATGAGGTGGCCAAGCCAAACCTGGGTCATGGTTACGCTAAGTATCTGCCGTACCTGTTGACGGTCTTCTTCTTTATTCTGGCCAACAATCTGTTGGGTCTGCTACCCGGATCGGCTAACGTCACAGGTAATATTGCTGTAACGATGGTGCTGGCTGTGATTGCCTTTTTTGTCGTGAACCTGAGTGGTAACAAGCATTACTGGATGCACCTTGTTCTTCCATCGGGTGTCCCCTGGTGGTTATTACCCCTGATCATCCCCATCGAAATTATCGGGTTGTTTGTAAAGCCTGTTTCACTGATGATCCGGTTATTTGCCAACATTACAGCCGGGCACGTTATTATCCTGAGTTTGCTGGGGCTGATTTTTGTCGCCAATCAACTAGGTGGAGCTGGTACTGCCTGGGGTCTTAGTCCGGTAGTGATTGTCTTTACCCTCTTCCTGAACCTCATTGAGTTACTGGTAGCGTTTCTGCAAGCGTATATCTTCACCTTGCTGACATCCATGTATATCGGTTCGGCTATTGAAGATAACCACGATATGGATCATGGTATCGGTTATGATGAAGAACACATCATTGAGCCAGTCGCTTAATTCGCAATTTTTGTTTCACAGTTTATAAATAGTTCAAAGTTATGTTATCTGCTATCTTGTTGCAGGCGGCTGCTAGTGGCGCCGGTATTGCTAAAATGGGTGCTGCTATCGGTGCTGGTCTTGCTGCTATCGGTGCTGGCATCGGTATCGGTCAAATCGGTGGTAAAGCTACTGAAGGTATCGCTCGTCAGCCGGAAGCATCTGGTAAAATTCAGGGTGCTATGATCGTGAGTGCGGCTCTGATCGAAGCCGTTGCCCTGTTCGGTGCCGTTATCAGCTTCCTTGTAGCTAACTCGTAAGAGCTACAAACCGCTACACCTGAGCGCGTGGGAGCATTAGGCTTCTGCATCCCGTATAGGTATAGCGTAGTACATTATTCCGGCACACCTTTCGGATTAGCCGTTAAGTGTGCCGGTTTAACTTGAAACAAAAAACAAACCATGGAACTTCTTACTCCTAATATTGGCCTTTTGTTCTGGCAGATTGTTGCCTTTGGGGGCCTGTTTTTCATCCTGCGCTCGTTTGCGTGGAAGCCTATTCTGGCCAGTTTGAAAGAACGTGAAGAAAACATTCAGTCGGCACTTGACCTGGCCGAAAAAACTCGCCGGGAAATGGCAGCCATGAAGGCTGACAATGAAAAGCTGCTGGCACAGGCTCGCTCAGAGCGTGAAGCTATTCTGCGCGGAGCTAAAGAAACGGCCGACAAATTGATTGCTGAGTCGCGTGATAAAGCCGAATCCGAAGGTAAGCGGATTCTGGAGCAGGCTCGCGAAACCATGCAAAATGAACGTCAGGCGTTGGTTATGCAGATGAAGAAAGAGGTTGTTTCTCTATCGCTCGATATTGCAGAAAAAGTACTTCGTAAAGAACTGAGCGACAAATCAGCACAGGAGAAACTGGTAAACGACCTGGTCGCAACCTCAAGCTTAAACTAATTCGATCATGGCCATTGCAACAGTAGCTGCTCGGTATGCCAAATCACTATTGGATTTGGCGCAGGAAAAAGGCCTGACCGAGACTATGTATAAAGACATGCAGTTCTTCAAAAAAACGTTAGACGGTAGCCGTCCGCTTCTGTTAATGCTGAAGAACCCAATTGTTCGGGCTGAAAAGAAAAGCGCTATTCTGAATGCGGTTTTCGCCAGTCATGTTGATTCAGTAACGATGTCGTTTTTCCAGATCATCGCTAAAAAGAATCGGGAACCAATCATGGACGCCATCGCTGAAGAGTTTATCAGCCAATATGATCGGCTCAAAGGTGTTGAGCGTGCCACTGTCGTTACAACCGTACCCCTGACCGATGCGCTGCGGAAGCAGTTCAAGGCAATGGTTACCAAAACAACCGGAAGCCAGTTGGTTGAACTGGACGAGAGAATCGATTCGAAACTGGTTGGTGGTTACGTGCTGCGCGTTGGCGATCAGCAAATCGATGAGTCGATTCGTAGTCAATTGAACGACCTGCGTCTGAAATTTTTGAACTAATCTAACTTGCCCAAAACAGAAAGCCGCTTGTCTGATTCAGATGAGCGGCTTTTATCGTTTATATGAGTGTGAATTGGAAGGGGGCTTTACTCAGAGTCAAGTATAATGCCTTCGTAAATAGTCTTTAATAAAATGCCCATATCATTTTCCAGGTCGACTGGATCGCAGGTGTAAATGATGTCAGGGTAAACGTACCGTTGTCCGGTTTTCAATTTCTGACGTACATTTTCTGCATAGACGTCACAGCCATTCTGTTGGGCAATTGGATATAATAGTCTTGATAGAGATTGTACAATACGATTGTGTCGCTTTGTGGTGCCAGCCATAGCCACCACTTCGCCATCCCAGTATTCATAGCGAATCCCTTCAGAACGTTCAAGCGCAACATATTCGTCGAATGTATAGAGCTTCGGCATGGGTTGTTTTTAAAACCAATTTACCACCATTTTTCGTAACCGTCGGCGGGTTTCCAGGTTGATTTAGGCTCAAAATGATGCCATACAATCGACCCTACAGTACGTAATAGGGCATAGCCTTCATTCGTTCGTTCCCAGCTTTGATCCTGCTGATTCTTCGTCATTACGCAATAGACATAATCGCCGTGGGGCGCGTGAACCAGAACGACTTCAGACCGGGACTGATTGACAGCTCCATTTTTAGTGGCCACTTTTACATCGGGTGGAAGTTGAGATAAGCCATCGCCATCCCAAAACTGACGACCTAAATTTCGGTACATTTCATCGCTGGCATCAGGACTTACAGCTTTACCCTGTCGGATGTAAAGCAGTAAGTTGGCCATATCGCGTGGGGTCGTCTGGCCCCAGCCGTACTGGCCCCGGTTCGCTTCCCGACCGGGTGTTCGGGAGTTTACACGCGTTTGGTGAAAGCCGTTGGTTTCGAGCCAGGTATTGATAGCCGTTCCTCCACCAGCTAATGCCTGACACCAGAGGCTCCCTGTGTTGTCACTGATCGTTTCCATCAGCATAACTACCTTACTGAGCGTAATCCTGGCGCCGTCTTTTAATGACCCCACAATGCCATCATCATAGTGAAGCGAGTCTTTGTAAACCAGTTCCTGGTTGTAGCTAAGCTCACCCTTATGAATTTTGTCGAACAGCCCACATTGAATGGGAATTTTGATCATGCTGGCCGTGGGGAATAGGGTATCGGCATTAATCGAGACACGTTTGCCAGTACGAATATGGTATACGTACACACCTGCATTACCCCGGAAGCCAGCGAGTGCCGACTGGAGCTTTTGTTCCAGACGAGCTTCGTTTTTAGGCGTTGACTGAGCAGAAACGGGTAGAGCAGAGCAACTGAAAAGCAGGAGAACAAGAATAAGTCGCATTAGCATAGGGTAAACTAACTTAATATGAGTATGATGGAAGGCTTCACGTTCGTAGAACCGGATGGTATCGGTACGTTTTTGATTGGTGGTTACTTCCAGGTTGACGAATTCTTCCTGCACACCAATTGCTTTCAACGCGGCTACCAGTTGCTGGCCAATGCCCTGATTCCGAGCGCATGGCTGAACGAAAAGCTCCTGTATTTCACCAACCTTACCACCATGATGAAGCAGCATTTGGACATGGCAACTGACAAACCCAACTACGTTTCCTTGCTGTTCGGCTACTAAGTAATGAATGGCTGGATTGATCAGATTTTGTCGATAAACACCCTGAAAAGAAGGTTGGTCCAGCGTTGTTTCCTCCAGGTCGCAGATAAACTGATAAATAGTTGCTTCGTCGGTTATGTGGGCAGGCCGTATCTGTACAGTATTCACGAAAGTAGATTAGAGTGCCACGGTTATTTATAGAGAGAGTATTTACGAAAAATACTCGATTAAGTTCGTTATTTTCCGTCGGTTCGTCGTTATTGTATGCACAAAATCGCACTTCTGATACTGAGTAGTTTCGTTCTCGCCTGTTCGGGCCGAAAGACAACCAACGACGAATCATCCAATCAAATTGATACGAGTTCGCAAGTGACAACCCCAAATTTGTACGTTAACGACCGCCAATTTTTACGGGACCACCATCCCGACCTTATTGAGTTGCGACTAGGTAAGGCCAGTGCATTGATTTGCCCGGCCTACCAGGGACGGGTCATGACCAGTACGGCCGATGGCGAAACCAGCTACGGCTGGATTAATTATGACCTGATCAAGTCGGGTAAACTGCTGCCTCATATGAATGCGTTCGGGGGCGAAGACCGTTTCTGGTTAGGCCCCGAAGGTGGGCAATTTGCCTTATACTTTAAAAAAGGTGATCCGTTCGACGGTGATCATTGGCAAACCCCGGCCGCCATCGACTCCGAATCGTTTGCTGTTGTTGATTCATCACAAACATCGGCTACGTTCACCCGAACAGTATCACTGACGAACTATTCTGGCACGCGACTCGACATTGGCATTGAACGGACCGTTAAGCTTTTGGATAAAGCCGACATCGAACGATACCTGTCCATTCATAGCGATTCGCTGAAAGTAGTTGGTATTCAGTCTGATAACTCAATCGTCAATAAGGGAAATCAGGCCTGGACGGCACAAGTGGGTATGCCGTCGATCTGGATATTGGGCATGATGAATGCTTCGCCTACGTCTACGATCATTGTGCCCTATCGGGAAGGAGAGGGCCAGCCTGTCAATGATGCGTATTTTGGGAAAGTCCCGGCTGATCGATTAAAAATGGACAAAACGGTTGCTTTTTTTAAGGCCGATGCTGCTTACCGGAGTAAAATCGGAGTTTCGCCCACTCGTGCTACCAATTGGGTCGGGAGTTATGACGCAGCCACGAAAACATTGACGCTCGTGACGTACGACTTCAACCCAGCCGACCATCAGTATGTAAATTCGGCCTGGGAAATACAAAAAGACCCCTTTTCGGGCGATGTGCTGAATGCCTATAACGACGGACCAATGAAGCCCGGCCAGCCACAGATGGGTCATTTTTATGAGTTGGAATCTTCGTCTCCAGCGGCTAGTCTGGCACCCGGAGCCAAACAGCGCCATCGCCATACCACGTTTCACGTACAAGGCCCAGACTCACTACTCAATCAACTAGCCGAACGGCTCCTGCATACAAATCTGAATGGGCTGAAGTAGGAATGCTAAAATTTCTGTAGGTCATCGGATTCGAATACATGCTTTCCGGTCAATCCTTGCTGAGTTGTTTCCAGCATGGCGTTGGCGACTTTCGAGGCATCGATGCCTTTGTATTTTGACGGAATCAAGGGGCCAAACAACCGCATAACCCCTGCGCCAATGCGTTCACCCAATCGGGATTCGGACCGATCGCCTAATAGGAGTGAGGGTCGGAAAATAAGGAGCGTAGGAAAGTTCAGCGCCGTCAGGTCGCGTTCAACTTCTCCTTTGACCCGATTATAAAAGATTGAAGAATCGGCCTTTGCACCCAGAGCCGTAACAATAGCGAACTGGCTGGCTCCACTGGCTAAACTGAGTCGGGCAATATCGAGTGGATACTGATAGTCTACTTTTCGAAACGCGTCTTTCGATCCTGCTTTTTTAATAGTGGTTCCCAGACAGCAAAAAACATCATCGGCCTGGGTCAGTAAGCCATTGGGGTGATCGAAATCGAAAATGACTTCCTGTAAACGCGGGTGTTGCCAGTTTAATGACTTGCGAACCAGTACTTTAACATTTGAGTAAAAAGATGAATCGACCAGGCGGTGGGTAAGAAGATTACCGATCAGGCCGGTGGCACCGATCACTAAAGCTGTTTTGGGGCTGGGCGTAGTCATGGTAGAGAGGGTATTTTACTAAATTAGTGACTTTGATTCGTTAATAAGGTACAACTGCCTGAAATCTATTTTATGTATCCAGCCTTTTCTCGTTCAATCATCCTGTTTGTTGGCTTATCGGCCTTATCGATCTTTGCCTTTCAATGGGCCGACGATGAATTTAGTAAACGATTAATTGAGTTGTTTCGCGCCTATAATCGGGCTCGGCCTACGGAGAAAGTTTATATTCATACTGACCGGGACGCGTACCTGATCGGTGAGACCATCTGGCTGAAGGGGTATCTGGTCAATGGTACCAATCACGAGGCCGATACCGTAAGCCGGGTACTCTACGTTGATTTGGTTGATCCAGTAGCCCGTCAGGTACGGCTCCGAACGCAACTTCGAGCTACCAATGGCTACGCGCCGGGCCAACTTTTCGTGCCCGATTCGATACCCGCCGGGAGCTACCAGCTACGAGGCTATACGGGTTTTATGCGGAATGAACCCGAAGACTATTACTTCTACAAGACACTGACGATACTCCGGACCGATGGCTCCATCGCTACCCAAGCAAAAACTGATGCCGGGAAACTTGATGTGCAGTTTCTACCCGAAGGCGGGCAACTGGTAGAGGGTATCGAGAGCCGGGTTGCCTTCAAAGCCGTTGATAAACAAGGGCGAAGCAGAACCGTTGAAGGTTTTGTACTCGATGCTAAAAAAGATACGGTGATTGGGTTTAACAGTACGCACCTGGGTATGGGCTACTTCACGTTCAAACCCGAAAAGGGTCAAGTATACACAGCCTTTGTCAAACCGCCCGATGGGCAAATGGAATCGTACGCACTCCCGACAGTACACGCACAGGGGGCCGTCATGCAGGTGGATAACCTGAGCAACAAAGACCAGCTCAAAGTGTATATACGCCATAATAAAACCAGTACGGACCCTACCAATGCCCTGACGCTCTTTGCGCAAACACGTGGTCAGATTATCCAGGTTGCCCGGATTCCACTGAGTAAGAAAGGGGCCGTCGTTCAACTGGCAAAAGCGGAGTTTCCTGAAGGTATCGCACAGTTGACGCTATTCGATGAAACGCAGAAGCCCATTTGCGAACGCCTGATTTTTAGCCCTAAAAATGACCAGATTACAGTGGCGATCACGCCCAATAGGAAGTCGTATAAAAACCGGGAAAAAGTTGAACTGACCATCAATACCACTAATGCGCAGGGGCAGCCTGTATCAGCCAATCTGTCAATGGCGGCTGTAGATACCCGATTAGCCCCCGAAGCGGACTCAAATAGTGCCACCATCATGTCACATCTGCTTTTATCATCTGATCTGACGGGTACGATTGAACAACCCGGCTACTATTTCGATCCACGCCATACGGATCGTTGGCAACACCTGGACTTACTATTGATGACGCAGGGTTGGCGACGATTTGCCTGGAACGATGTGCTGTCGGGTACGATTCCTCCTATGAAATACTCTGCCGAAGGTGGGCTATCCCTGACTGGTCAAGTGCTTCGCCCAAATCAGAAAGACGTTAGTGGGCCCGTCAATCTGACATTTATGCTGATACGACGGGACAGCACTCGTGATTTCCTGGTTGGTGAAACCGATGGGACAGGGCGTTATGGGGCCTATAATCTCGATTTTACAGACACCACAACCGTTATGATTCAGGGCATAAAAGGGAAGGCGAACCGTTCGGTGTCTATTACGCTCGATCAACTGTTGACGCCTAAAGTAACCCTGACCAGAGTGCCCTATAATCCACTGGAGTTTCGGCAGGACCAGCTGGCGGAATTTATCCGGCGAACAAAAGAATACCAGCAAATTGAAGAGCAGATTCGCCGAAATGGAGAAGTACTCTTGCAGGCTGTAACGGTTAAAGCCAGGAAAGAGAAAGAGTTCGATTCGCGGGTTATTTACGGTACGCCCGATGCCAGCGTCAAATTCGACCAAATGAATACGTCGGGGCGAATGACTATTCTGGATGTAATTCAGGGCCGGGTTGCGGGTGTAAATGTGATAGGCTCTGGCTTTAATGCCCGTGTACAGATTCGGGGAGCAGCTAATTTCAACGGTCCGGTCGATCCGCTCTTCGTATTGGATGGTATGCCGATGGATTTGCAGGCTATCATGGGGATTTCGGTGCAGGACGTCGACCGGGTCGATATTCTGAAAGGCGCATCGGCGGCTATTTATGGTTCACGGGCTTCGGGCGGTGTCATCTCGATTCTGACTAAGCGAGGAGCGCCGAATTATGATTATACGAAAGATGTAACGCCCGGAACATTAATCGCCAAATTGCCTGGGTACGCGCCTGTTCGGGAGTTTTACGCTCCTCGATACGATGTCCAGAAGCCAGAGCATGTCCGACCCGACTACCGAACAACTTTATATTGGGCACCGATGATTCAAACTGATGCACAAGGCAAGGCGACGCTCTCATTTTTTACCTCCGATGCGAAAACAACCGTCCGTCTACGGGTAGAAGGCGCAACTGTCGATGGCAAACCGGGTGTAGGACGAGGGAGTATAGTGGTAGAGTAAACTATCGTCAATTTTTTGTACTTCCGACAAAGCTGATCGCTCCGCTTCGTCGGAAGTATAGAAAACGATTCACCTATTTTCCTGTATTTTTCTTTTCCAATTCTGCCCGTTGATCGTCGCGGAGGGTTGGATATTTGATGCCGAGTTGCTCCAGATAGGTTTTATACTTTGACGGATCGTAGTAGAATTTCTCCAGCTTTGGCTTGAATTCGGCCATAATTTTCTTGTTCAGGTAAATGGCCGGAATCTCCTTCGACGAAATCAGGGGTTCGTATTTAGTCTCTTTCGTTTGTTCGTCGGTGTAGTAGGTTTTCGCCTGCTGAATGAGTTCGGGTTTTAGGAGCATATCCAGCAGGGTCATCGCTTCTACTTTAGCACCAGCCACTACACCCTTGTGTGCAATCGGCGTTGCCATCGAAATAGCGTTTGACCAGTGGTGGCCGGGTAAACCCGGAATATTGGATGGATAGACCAGCACAACCGTAGGGACCGACCATGAAATGTCAGAAATATCGTCGGAACCGCCGGTTAGGGGCACCATATTTTGCCCTCCCATCATTACGGTTGGCGCACTGGCAATGGGTGTACCTAGTGTATCGAGCTTCGTATCGAGACCCGCCAGATTAGGCGATTGTAGTTCTTTTTGGGTTGCTTTCGCCAGCATCTGATCTTCGGGCGACCAGGTCGGTAATCCAATCCGCTTGATATTCTGGTACATATCGACAGCGATGGGCTTGTTGAAATGGCCCGGCCAGGCCGAACCCAGAATTTCGTAGGTGAACTTAGTGTCGGTCATCAACGCAGCGCCTTCAGCCATTTTGATGCCTTTATCGAACAGGGCTTTGATTTTGGGGTAGGAGCGTTCGCGGAAGTAATACCAGACCGATGCTTTAGAGGGAACTACATTGGGTTGGTCGCCACCATCCGAAACTACGTAGTGCGAGCGTTGGGTTAGCTCGAGGTGTTCGCGACGGAAGTTCCAGCCGATGTTCATCAATTCAACGGCATCGAGGGCACTTCGACCACGCCAGGGGGCACCTGCTGCATGAGCCGCCTGGCCTTCAAACGAGAACTTGACCGAGACCATGCCATTGTAGCCAATGTCGCCCCAGGCTACGCTCAGGTTGTCGCCTACGTGGGTAAAAATACAGGCATCGACATCCTTGAAGTAGCCATCGCGAACGTAAAACGCCTTGGCTCCCAGCAACTCTTCGGCAACCCCTGGCCAGAGCATAAGTGTGCCCGACAGCTTATTCTTTTCCATCAACTGCTTCACCGTCAGTGCGGCCACAATGTTCAGGGCTTGGCCGGAGTTATGACCTTCACCATGGCCGGGAGCCCCTTCCACAATGGGGTCTTTATAGGCAACGCCGGGTTTCTGGCTGGCTTTGGGAATGCAGTCGACATCGGAGCCAATGGCAATAACAGGTTTGCCTGAGCCCCAGGTAGCAATCCAGGCCGTGGGCATACCCGCGATTCCTTTCTGAATGGTAAACCCTTCTTTTTCGAGGATTCCGGTCAGATACGTTAACGATTCTTCTTCCTGAAAACCCAGTTCAGCAAAGCTGAACAGCATGTCGTTGATTTGCTGGGCCTGGTCTTTACGCTGCTCAACAGCCTTTATGGCTTCCTGTTTAAGCGACTCCAGCTTGCTATCGGCCGCTTTTTGGCCTTTTCCCTGCGCCCACAGCAGGCCTGGTATCAGAAAAAAGGTTAGAAGTGTTTTTGTGAAGAAGTTCATGTGAGTTAAGAAAGTATATTTTGATGATTGGTTGTATTGCCTATAAATATATGGTAGAATTGGATTTTTGCATAATTAAGGTCTAAGTCCTTCTAGTCGCCATCTTTGATTTTCATATAATTTGCTTTGACATGGCTATAAAGTAGCTGATAAGTATCGGTCAACTTTGTAAGGTGAATAAAATGAATTGTTTATACGAACTTCATCCCCTTACAAACCTATGATAGCGACAAAAGGATACGCTGCTCAAACGAAAGATACGAATCTGGCCCCCTGGAATTTTGAACGCCGGGAGGTTGGCCCTCATGATGTTCAATTTGATATTGACTTCTGTGGCGTTTGCCATTCTGACCTCCACCAGATCAAAGACGAGTGGGGTGGGGGAATTTTTCCAATGGTGCCAGGCCACGAGATTGTTGGGCGCGTAGTGGCTGTTGGGAGTCACGTAACAAAGTTTAAGGTTGGCGATTTGGCAGGTACGGGCTGTCTGGTCGATTCGTGCCGGGTGTGTGACAATTGCCAGCATGGTCTGGAACAATACTGTACCAACGGCCATTCGCAAACGTACAATGGACTGGAGCAGGATAAGAAAACACCAACCTATGGCGGGTATTCCAACACCATTGTGGTTCACGAAGATTTTGTTCTGCGTATTCCCGAAAAGCTGGATTTAGCAGCTACAGCCCCCCTGTTGTGCGCAGGTATCACAACTTATTCGCCCCTACGCCATTGGAAAGTCGGAAAAGGGCATAAACTGGCCGTTCTGGGGCTGGGTGGTTTAGGGCATATGGGCGTAAAGTTTGGTGTGGCCTTTGGAGCTGAGGTGACTGTTCTTAGTACATCACCTAAGAAAGAGGCTGATGCCCGGAAACTTGGTGCCCATAAATTTGTTGTAACCAGCGACCCTGCTCAACTGGAGTCAGTAACGGGTTATTTTGATTTTATTCTGGACACGGTATCGGCCGAACACGATTACAACCAGTACCTGAACCTACTTAAAACCGATGGTGTACATATCTGCGTAGGTGCACCGCCAACACCATCGGCCATCAGTGCCTTCAGTTTGATTCCCGGTCGAAAAAGTCTGGTTGGATCAATGATCGGAGGACTACCCGAAACGCAGGAAATGCTGGACTTTTGTGCCGAACATGATATTGTATCCGATATTGAATTGATCGACATGAAGGATATCTATACGGCGTATGACCGGATGCTTAAAGGCGATATTCAGTATCGGTTCGTTATCGACATGGCAACCTTATAACGCAAACGCATGATTGGATCAACGGCAGCTAGCAAGCAAATTACCCTCCTGGCAGACCTTCCAACCGTAACACCGGTTGAACGGCATTATTACGCCAACTGGAACATCCGGGCCGCAGAAGACAGTGTCTGTAGTAATTACCTGTCGCCCAATCGACGGGATTTCTACAAGGTCATGTTCGTTACCGGTGGTTCCGGCGTATTTAGTATGGGTATGCACAGCTACTACGTTGATGAGTCGTGTATTGTGTTTATGCATCCTAATGAGATTATCTCCTGGCGAAACTTATCTGACGGGTGGACAAAACACTATTGTCTGTTCAAGAAGCGCTATGTCGATCTGCATCCACTGTTGAGATCGGTCATGGATAAATACCGACTATTCTCCGATCCGAACAGGAGTGTTATTCGTCTGAAACCAGGGGCCGCTTCTACCGTCAACAATCTGTTTCGAAAACTGCAGGAAGAGTCGGTAACAGGTGGGAATCTGGCTGAAGATGCCATGCAGGCCTATCTGCAACTGATCATGATCGAGAGCATGAAGGAAGCTAATTTTCCCGAGCCGGATGCGGTTTCGGACGACTATCGGCACGTACATGACTTCTTTCATCTGCTCGAAACCGAAACGGCCAGTATCAATTATAATAAGCCATTGCGGATACGGACGGCTAAAGAGTTTGCCGAACTGCTTCAACTGCATCCGAATCACCTGAATGCACTGCTAAAAAAGCATACAGGCCAGCCGATTAGTACGCACATCAAAAATCGCCTGCTGGACGAAAGTAAAGCGCTGTTACTACAAACCGACTGGACATTGCAGGATATTGGGTATTGTATTGGTTTTGCCGATCAGCCTAACTTCAGTCAGTTCTTCAAGAAAAATATCGGTATGACTCCCAACGAGTTTCGGCGTAATTATACAAGCGTACCTGGTTAGCCGACGGTACGCTTCTGGTCGTAGCAGGCTTAAACAGACAAAAAAGAAACGGCCTTCGGCTTTCCAATAGTCAGGAAGCCGAAGGCCATTGTCTGATAATTAATTTCGATTAAGCCGCCCCGTTGATTTTCATGTTGATCGGGTCCCAGCTAACAATTTTCTTTTGGTAATAGCTCATGTTGCCACACTGGGTCGGTCCGCAGGCGCGTAAGCCAAAGGTGGCATCTTCTACATTCGGAGCACCCGTTCGGATCGAGTTGAAGAAATTGACAAAGTGCTCGTAGCGGTCGCCCTTATACTCTTTCGGGAACGAGTATTTAAACTCCTTCGGGCCAATCAGTTCGGGCTTTTGCGGATACAGTTTGTTGTATTCAGCGATGTACAGCTCTTTCTGGTCTTTCGGGAAATTGTCAATCGACATGCCCGGTTCTTTCGGGAATTTGTTCCGGTGAACCGTCAGACTATCAAAACCCAGCGACAGGTCGCCTTCGGTACCTACCAGTCGAACCAGGTAATTACCACCGCCACCATCTTCGAAATTCGAGCGGGTCGTCAGGTTAAATTCGGGGTGTTCGGCTGTTTTGGGGTAATCGTAAATACTCAGTTGAATATCCGGCACGTCGCGGCCATCTTTCCAGTAGCGTGTACCACCCGTAGAGTATACCCGCGTAGGGCCTTTGGAGCCGGTGATGCAGTGGAGCGAGGTTAGCAGGTGGACGTACAAATCACCGGCAATACCCGTCCCGTAATCGATATAATTCCGCCACCGGAAAAAGCGGAGTGGGTCCCAGGGGCGTTTGGGCGCACTACCCAGATAGGTATCCCAGTCGACCGTTTGGGGAGACGCATCGGGCGGAATCGAATATTGCCACGCTCCCTGTGCGCTGTGGCGGTCGTAAATGGCTTCAACAAACACCAGTTCACCAATGTCGCCCGCTTTT
>NZ_MKUD01000001.1:0-125456 GCF_001898575.1 Spirosoma sp. 48-14 | reverse complement strand
CAGTAAACGTGCTTGCCTTTCCGCATGGCATCCGACGAGATTTTTTCGTGCCAGTGGTCGGTGGTACCGTTAATAATAGCGTCTACATCGGTACGTTCCAGAATCTGACGGTAATCTTTGGTTACGGCAAGGTTTTCGCCCCACAACTCTTTGGCCCGGCGTAAGCGACCGTCGTAAAGGTCGCAGGCAGCTACCATTTCAACCCCATTGACCATGAGCGCCGTTTGGGTGTCGCCCATACCCATGCCGCCTGTACCGATGAGGGCGATACGGACTTTGTCATTGGCGGCTGTGCTGCTGTGGCTTCGCACCAGATTTAAGTACTGGGGGGGCGCAATGGCATTGGAGGAGGTGGTTTCGGCCAGCGCGGCTGGGGCCGCAGCAGCGGCTGTACCTGCCAGACCCAGCGTTTTCAGAAACGACCGCCGTGACGATTGAGCACCGTTGTCCGACGAAGTCGCCTGTTTGTTATTTTTCATGTACGATTAAGATAGGGGAATTTAAATTTTTTTAAAAATAAGCGAAGTTTAAAGAAGCGGCAAGTAGTTTCACCGTTTGATTGCTAATGACCGTTGACTACTTGCCAGCCTGCAAATGGTTTTACGGTGCCACAGGTTGGTGTACCGTCTTTACCAGTGCCTGCTACCTGTGTTTCCAGCATCGGCTCGGGATGCGTGGAAACTTGCTCAATGAGGGGCCAGGTAATCGTTAAGGGGATTTTCAGGCGTCGACTCCATGCCGAATCAACCTGACCAGCAGCAGTGCCAATGTCCAGATATACAAAACGACCGCTCGGTGGGCCTTGCACGAAGGGACCGAGTAAGGTTGGCGCTGGGTCGGTAGCAGCATCACCTTTAACACGTACGGTAAATGAGAATACCAAATTGTGCGTGGTTGATCGTTGTGTCTGGATAGTCTGGTACGTATGACCGCTACCTTGTTGTAAACCAAAATCGACACCAGCCGGAGGGTTTACTAAAACGATACGTAGTGGTAATTCCTGCATTCGTTTATCGTTTTTTAGCTTGTTGTTTTATCAATTTCTGCTCCTGATTTTTCTGAACACCGTATCGAACAATCTCGGTGAGCAGGTCGGCTGGTATGGGGGCGTCGAGCGGAATATGAATAGCCGATTTTGTCATGGTGTAGGCGCTGAGCCGATCGTTGAATTCATTCAAAATAGCCGGTACTACGTAGATGCCGTAATGGTGTTTGGCAGCTGCAAACCAGATCAGTTTACCGTCCGATCGATAACCGGGCATCTGGTAGCTTATTAGTTCTTCGACATCAGGAGCGGCCTGCCGGATAATCTGCCGGATTTGTTGCAAGGTCGCATGGGTCGATTCGGGTTGTGCCGCAATGTACTCGTCGACTGTAGTGAATTGAGTTCTGGTAGTTTTGTCCATTAGTATAGTTTGTAGGAACATTATAAGCCGCATCTTACACGCTTTTCCTCATTCGATACCGAAGCTTCTTGGTACATTGATCTAAATCCTGACATTCCCTATGAAAAGAACCGTTTTACTGGTAGTAAGCTGGTGGGCTGGCCTTGGCCTCACTCTAGCTCAAAATGCACCTTTCCCAACTATTGGACAGATTATCAAAACAGATCCCCGTCTGGATAAACTGATTCCGGCAGAAGCAAAAATAGACGTACTGGCCAGTGGATTCGTCTGGACCGAAGGGCCTATCTGGGTGAAAAATGAGGCTTATCTGCTCTTTTCGGATGTTCCCCAGAACACCATTTACAAATGGACAGACAAGGAAGGGGTTACGCCATTCATGAAACCGTCGGGTTATACGGGGGTAGCTCCCTATGGCGATGAACCAGGCTCCAATGGCCTGACCATCGACAAACAAGGTCGTCTGATTTTTTGCGAACATGGCGATCGGCGTGTAACGGCCATGCCTCTAAGCAGTCCAGGAGGAAAACGTACACTGGCCGATAATTACAATGGGAAGCGGTTCAATAGTCCGAATGATGTGGTGGCTCACTCCAATGGCAGCTATTACTTCACCGATCCACCGTATGGGATGCCTAAAAAAGAGAAAGACCCTACGCGTGAAACGGATGGCTTTGGCGTGTACCGAATCGCGCCGGAGCGAGCAGGTGTGCCGGGGCAGGTTTCTATCGTTGTGAGCGATTTGAGCCGACCCAATGGGATAGCTCTTTCGCCCGATGAGAAAATTCTGTATGTGGCTCAGTCGGACCCCATGCGTCCGCTCGTGATGGCGTACCCAATACAGGCCGATGGGTCGGTTGGAAAAGGCCGGATGGTGTTCGGACCCGAACAAATGAAGAAACAAGGATTGGAAGGAGGCTTCGATGGTATGAAAGTCGACCGTGACGGCAACCTGTGGGTAACGGGCGGCAAAGGCGTACTGGTGATGGCGCCTACGCAGGGGGGTGGCCCGTACGATTTGCTGGGCCATATCAAAGTAGGGGCCGATACCGCCAATTGTGCCTGGGGCGACGACGGCACTACACTGTATATCACAGCTGATATGTACCTCTGCCGAATTCGCACCTTTGCCAAGGGATGGTAGAATTAATGGATAATGCAAAATGAACAATGTAAAATGGATAATGACCGACTTAGCTAGTTGGCTACATTCTCCGGCTTACATTGTTCATTTTGCATTATTCATTATCCATTAAATCAGCTAACTTTGTGTAGCGTACATAGCTTGATTGAACGGAGTATATTCTCATGTTAGAGAATCGGAGGTGGGTTATTATTGGCATCTTTTGCCTGGTGGGTTTAGTTTATCTGGCCCGGTTGTTTTACTTACAGGTTCTGGACGATACCTATTCGCTGGGGGCGTCGAAGAATTCGATTAAACGAGTGGTCGAGATCCCGTATAGAGGGCAGATTTACGACCGGAATAATCAGTTAATCGTTTATAATACACCTGTTTACGATTTATACGTCACGCCAAAACAGGTCCGCATACCCGACACCGCAACGTTCTGCCGGATGATGGATATTTCCCGGCCGGAGTTCGATAGTATCATGGGATTGGCCGTTAACTATTCCCGTGTGAAACCGTCGCTGTTTCTACGTCAGCTTTCTAAAGAAGATTTTGCCCGTATTCAGGATGCCCTGGTCGATTATCGGGGCTTTGAGCCGGTCATCAGTTCCATGCGTACCTATCCGGCCCATACGCTGTCCAATGCGCTGGGGTACGTCAGCGAAATCAGCAAAAAGCAACTGGATAACCAGGATATTGTCTACTACCGGCAGGGCGATTACATCGGTCATAATGGCTTGGAAGAGCAGTATGAAGAGCAGCTACGTGGTAAGCGTGGGGTCAAATTCATGATGCAGAATGTGCATGGCGTGAATAAAGGCTCCTGGAAAAATGGTGAATTCGATACATTAGCCGTAGCGGGTCAGAATCTGATTACGGGTATTGATGTGGAGGTGCAGAAATATGCCGATAGCCTGATGCAGAATAAGGTCGGCGCCGTGTTGGCCGTAGAGCCGTCGACGGGCGAAATTCTGGTATCGGTATCAGCGCCTACCTACGATCCGAACATGCTGTCGAGCCGGTTTTTTTCGAAGAACTACCGGGCCTTACTCAAAAATCCGTATAAGCCTCTGATTAATCGACCGGCCACGGCCAGCTATCGACCTGGTTCGACATTCAAGCTGATTCAGGCCTTAATTGCCCAGCAGCAGGGAACGCTCTTTCCGAATACCGTTTATGGACATGGAGGATCGCCCATGCGTTGCCACTGCCGGGGAGGCAATAACCTGCGGGGAGCGGTGCAGAACTCGTGTAATCCATATTTTTATAACGTATTCCGCAAGTTTATTTACCACAACGGCGAACATAACGTCTTTAAATCGTCGGCGATTGGCTTACGGGAATGGCACGATATGGTCGAAAAGTTTGGGATCGGTGATCGATTGGGCGTTGATTTGCCGTTCGAACGGAAGGGAAATCTTCCCACACCTGAATATTACGACAAGGCATATCGGGGCGCGTTGCGATGGAAATTTTCAAACGTGTACTCGCTCAGTATTGGCGAAGGTGAGCTGCTGATTACGCCTATGAAATTGGTGAATCTGGCAGCTACTATTGCGAACCGGGGATGGTATATTACACCACACTACATCAAGGGCTTTGGCAAAGTGGGTGTAGGCGTCCCGACTGAGTACAGTGTGAAGCACCAGACCGATATCGACTATAAGTATTACCTGCCAGTTATCGACGGGATGCGGGGGGCCGTAGCGCACGGTACTGTAACTCCACTGGCCAATATCGCGGGTATCGACTTATGCGGCAAAACAGGAACGGCTCAGAATGCCAAGTTTGGTCATAAATACGACCACTCGATCTTTATCGGCTTTGCACCGATGAACGATCCTAAAATTGCGGTAGCTGTATTCGTAGAAAATGCTGGCTGGGGCGGAAAAGCCGCAGCCTCGGTAGCCGCCCTGGTGGCCGAACGATACCTGAAGCGTAAGACCGAAGCTACCGTTTTGGATGCACAGGTGAAAGCGTCGAATTACATGCCGCCTGCTCAGTTCCTCTTCGATGCCAGGAAACCAACAACTCCGAAGAAGGATAAAGACACTACCCAGAAACCATCAGCTCCGAAACCGATGATGACGGCTACCAAACCAAAAGTCGTTACGGTAACCGGAGCATCAGGAAATTAACCAGGTTTATGGTTTTCAGCTTGCCGCAGGCGACCGCGTCCGTAAGTAATTACGTACGTTAGCCCATTGTGAGCCGTATACCATATACTGTAAACCAAGTTAAACATTGGCTCGTCAAAACGACCCCTTTTCGCAAAATATTGACTGGCTTACGCTGCTGCTTTACTTATGCCTCGTAACGCTGGGGTGGCTCAATGTGTATGCCGCTGTATACACCCCAGAGTCTCATACAAGTCCGTTCGATATGTCGACCAATGCCGGAAAACAGCTGATGTGGATTGGAACAACGGTGATTCTGATTATCTGTATTCTGGTCGTAAATCATACGTTCTTCGATACGTTTGCTTTTGTCTTTTACGGGTTCATGATTCTGATGCTGATTCTGGTGCTTGTGGCCGGAAGCAACATCAACGGATCGCGCTCTTGGTTCAAGTTTGGCTCGTTTCAGATTCAGCCTGCCGAGTTTACGAAAGTGGCAACGGCTCTGGCCCTGGCAAAATACCTCGATGTGCCGGGAATCAACCTGAGCAAACAGAAGGACTTGCTCTATGTAGCGGGCATTATTATCCTGCCTTGTTTGCTGATTATTGCCTCCAACGAAACGGGCTCAACGCTTGTATTTGCCTCGTTTGCTATCATGCTGTATCGGGAGGGGCTGCCTAGCTGGATGCCAGCAGTTGGGCTGAGCGCCGTAGCTTTGTTTATCCTTGCACTCATATTTCCCAAGCTCTATATTTTTATCGGTATTGGCGTATTGGCTGTATTGGTTATTCTGCTAATGCCACGTTACAATCGAACAGTCGCTAATCTGCTCGCGATAGGCGTGGTTGGGATCGGAATGATAATCTTCGTGACGGGGGTTGATTTTTTTGTAAATAATGTGCTCCAAAAGCACCAGCGTAACCGGATTAAAGTGCTTGTCGATCCTACCATCGACCCGCTGGGCGTAGGCTGGAACGTAACCCAAGCTAAAATTGCCATTGGTTCCGGGCGGCTACAAGGGAAAGGATTTCTGGAAGGGACCCAAACCAAATTCGACTTCGTACCCGAACAAAGCACCGATTTTATTTTCTGTACGATTGGGGAAGAACATGGGTTTATTGGGGCGTTGGTTGTTATCTCGCTCTTTGTTGCCTTGCTAACTCGCCTTGTTATTCTGGCCGAAAAACAGCGAACCAAGTTTGCGCGGGTGTATGGCTATTGCGTAGCGGGTATTATCTTTTTTCACGTAATGGTCAATATTGGTATGACCATCGGGTTGATGCCGGTTATTGGTATTCCGCTACCTTTTTTCAGCTACGGAGGATCGTCACTCTGGTCGTTTTCCATATTGCTGTTCATTTTTCTTAAGCTCGATTCCCGTCGGGTTGCCTTCACGAGGAGGTGAACCGTTTACGAAATTCTCCATAGTGTCGGAGGGGAAAAAGGTTACTTTTAGCTAGTTGATTTACAGTCGCTTGTGAGTCTGATTCTGGGTGCCTTTCTGCTAAAATCTTCCTACTTCCATGGAGTCAACAGCTACGCTTCCGATTAACGGAATAAACGATCATCAGACGGCCATACGGCCAGTGGCGCTGACCGAACGCATTAAAACCATCGACATTGTACGGGGCATGGCTCTACTGGGTATTTTGTTGATGAATATTCCATTTTTTGGCCGCGCATTCCAGCTCGAAAGTGAACCATTACTCCGCCCAGGTAGTACCGACTATTCTGTCTTTGCGGTGGTTACTATCCTGTTCGAAGGGAAAATGCGGGCCTTATTTTCCATGCTGTTCGGAGCCGGAATTCTCATTTTTACCAGCCGCAAAGAAGAAACAAACCTGGGTAGCTCTGCCGATTTCCTGTACCGGCGGCTGTTGTGGATGGTATTGTTTGGTGTCATCCACGAGTACATATTGATGTGGGTAGGCGATATTTTATTCGATTACGCCATCTGTGCTTTATTTCTGTTTCCTTTCCGTAAACTAACTCCGCGCCAGCTACTGCTCTGCTCGCTGATATGCCTGTCGATCAATGTGGTAAAACGCGAACGTCAGCAGTTCGAATTCCAGAATAAGTACGAAAAGTATCAACAGGTATTGGTGTTGGAAAAAGCACACAAAAAGCTGACCGACGAGCAGAAAAAAGACAAGGAGACCTGGGAGAAAATCGTCAAGGAGTCGAAGCCGGACATGAAAGAGGTGGCTGAATTCAATCAGAAGATGCGCTCGGGTTATGGTACTGTCTATAAAACGCTGGAACCCGACAATATTCGCTTTCACTCGACGTATCTGTACCTCTACCTCTGGGATAACCTGTGTATGATGTTTCTGGGCATGGCCCTGTTTAAATTGGGTTTCTTCTCCAATAAACTGACCACACGAACCTACTGGCTTACCTTGTTGGGTGGCTACGGCATTGGCTTTCCCCTGAGTGCCCTTGGGATGTTTTTGATGCAGCAACGACTACTCGATCCAGTCCATTATACACAGCAGTGGGCGTCGCCGGTGATAGGGTACGATTTGCAGCGGGGGCTCGCCGGAATTGGCCATGCGAGTTTGCTGATACTGATTTATCGCTCAGAGCTGGTTCCCTGGCTGATGAAGGCACTGGCCAACGTAGGTCAAATGGCCTTTAGTAATTACATCCTGCAAACCATCTGTTGTACGCTGTTTTTTAATGGGTATGGCCTGGGGTATTTCGGCAAGCTGGAGTATCACCAATTATACTACGTAGTAGCTGTAGTGTGGGTTATCAACCTAATTTTCAGTGCCATCTGGTTGCAGTTTTATCGATTTGGCCCACTCGAATGGGGCTGGCGCAGCCTGACATACTGGCAAAAGCAACCTATTCGGAAATGAGTAGGTCAGGAAACATGAAGGGAGAGTAAAGCTGGCTGATGCGATCCGTTCGTTTGCATCAGCCAGCCTTACGTTTTCACGCCTTTCCTGAATAGTTTTTGCTTACAATTAAGGCAATAGGTAACCCAACGCAGATCATCAGGATACCCATACCGATGGTCACTCTCGATAGCTCAAAAGGAGCCATTTTGATTCGGCTTGCCGGAATAACGATCAGGTTCATAATAACCCAAACCGGAATACCGTACAACAACCCCATGGCGGTTGTGCTATCGATGAATCGGCGTAACGATGGATAAATTGCGTAAAACAGAGAAGCGAACGAAAAGGCAATAAGAAAATGGAAAGCCAATCCCCAGAAAATCATGGATGGGCCATCGGTTAATGCGTTCGGGCCGAAAGCACCACTGGCTACATATTTCCAGACAATCAACGGATCATTACCACCCCGAACCAGTGTCATAATCATGGCGGCCAGCGCATCTAAAACACCGGCTACCACACCGGCCCGTAGAATAGTACGAATGGGTTTGTTTGTGGTGTAGGAAGGGCTAGAACTATCCATAGATACTTGGTTAAACAATCGGGTCAAGAATAGGATATAGGAATGGTAAGATAGAAGTTATTTCATGGGTAAAAGAATGGTGTAGTTCCTTCAGAAGTTGTTTACGTTACCCAATTTACAGCGTTTTTGCAGAGTTAAAGTGAGGGCAGTTTGTAAAAATCTGCCTTCACTTTATACCTTATGTCAGGGAGAGGCCCTATGAAGGATAAGATGCGTTTGTTTGCTGAAACGAGGATCAGCACTGTTCCAGAAACTAGACCCATCTTTCCGTCGATAGCTGAATTCAAGCGTGCAGGTTAGCTCGTCGTTTTGCCAGCGACCATTCTGCCCGGACAGAAGATAGAATGTTGGTCTGTCGAAATTGCGGCTGGTTTCTGTATGGAAGGTAAGCCTGATTTGATGAAAATCCTCTTTGTCAACCGAACCGCTGATCTCATACGTTTCTCGCCCTAATCGACTAACGACAATAGCTTGCCCATCAAACGAACGCTTCGACGAGCCTGTCCGACGACTACCCTTTCGTCGGCCGCGAAAAGATAATGCCTTACTCCATCGTTCGGCGTCTGGTTCAGGATCAACTATCGTAAGCTCAATGGTTTTAGTAATGT
The DNA here is from genome assembly GCF_001898575.1 of Spirosoma sp. 48-14. GTDB lineage: Bacteria > Bacteroidota > Bacteroidia > Cytophagales > Spirosomataceae > Spirosoma. Next base: position 116,770 of record NZ_MKUD01000001.1, on the reverse strand, counting down.
TATCAGGGTCGACGTACTGACCACTCCAGCGGCCGACCAGTAGAGGGGCAGATGCATTGTAAGCCCAGGGACGCTGATAGCGATCGAAAAGCTTGCTACCGTAGAACGAAAGGATGCCCAGAACCAGCAATGCCAGCAGGATTATGAATAGACTGAACAGGCATCCTCTAGGCTTTTTCATCGGCATAAAGGCTAAATTCGTTGATAAACGATTGTCATGCGTTGCGCTTTAGTGGGGTTAGGCATCTTGGGGTTATCAGCATAGTTGAACGTCCAGGTCATGGTACTGCCACTTACGTCCACGTCGTAGGTAGCCGGTGGAATGTCTTTCATGGTCGTGGTTACCACAACCTTACGGCCGCTCATGGTCCATTTGCCACTGGCATTCATCGATTCGATCGTCTTTTTCAAAGCGCCACAGGCATCCGGAACATTGGTTTTCATGGTTCCATCAGCACTGAAGGTGTATGTCATTTCTTTGGTACAGGGCATATTGGTCTCCATCATTTTGTTCATGTCGGTCGATTTGCCGGAGCTTTCGACCAGTGTCATGGCGGTCCGCTTCCAGGTACCCGTAATGCTATCGAAAGCAGGATGAAATGCAGTACTAAAAAGAGTAATAAGTGTTGTGAAAATCAGTAAACGAGTCATTCGAAATCGGTTAATTGGTTAAGATGGCTGCAAACTAAATTGCCGTTCAATACAAGGCGAAAATCCTTGATTGAACGGCAATTCGGATGAGTTGATGAGCTTGCGGGTAGTAAATTGTGCCGCGACATCAAACAGACAAACAGATCGTTACATCAACGCCCTGCTGGGTAGTAAGGCTGACAACACCGGGAACTTGTATGGTTATTGGATAGAATCGGAAAACCGAGTTGCTGAATATGTAAACGTTAGTAGAGATTGTGTTGTCATTTGGCTGTAAGAGGATCTATCTGCGTGACTCAGTAAATTATGATGTAAAATTCAGCTATGGTTTAGTAAGAGCCTATACCCCTTTTGGGGTATTTGGACTGTATGATGTGTACATTACCTTCGTATCTATTGCCAATAATCCCGCAAACAGTCGACTAAAGGTTAGAATCGTATAGTAGAAATGATTTGTTTCCTGCAATCAGAGTCGTTTACAGGCTATTACGTGACTGTATGAAAGGGTGGTAATCTATTTTTTTGCCGGTACTTTATCAATAAGACGTTGGTAAAGAATAGCCTATTATGTTCGTTTCCATAAGGTGTATGGCTTTAAAACTACTGACAGAATATTCCGTGAGCCGGGTATTGGTATTGTTCGTTATTCTTTGCAGCCCCTTGTGGTGTAAGGCACAAACTACACCACTGGGTTTCGAGCACTTGTCCGTCAATCAGGGCCTGTCAAATCCTATTGTGCACGCCATGCTTCAGGATAGCCGTGGTTATCTTTGGTTTGCTACCGACAATGGGCTTAATAAATACGATGGCTACACGATTACAACGTATCAGAAAATACCGGGCGATACCACATCACTTGTGAGTAATGTCATATACCAATTGATGGAAGACAAAGAAGGCTATATCTGGCTGGGTATGGCAGGACAGGGCCTCTGTAAACTGGACCCTCGTACTGGAAAATTCACGGCTTATGGCCCTAATCCGCATACCCTTAGCCAAGGCACGATTTTTACAATGGGAGAAGATCAGGAAGGGGGTATCTGGGTATCGAACTGGCGGGATGAACTACGGCGGTTCGATAAGAAAAGCGGTACCTTTTCTTCGATCAACTATGCCAGCCTTCTGGCCGAACGCAGAGAAGGCAAGCTCGTGACGCCAGTTGTTATAGCCGTGTATAGCGATAGACGAAAAACAATCTGGGTTTGCAGCGAACGGGGGTTGCACCGGATGAATCTGAAGTCTGCTGGGGCTGGTAAATCGCCACAGGTTCGCTTTACCACTTACCGCCACAATCCGGCCAATCCGCACAGCTTGAGCCACGATCAGGTATGGCGTATCTATGAAGATCGTACTGGACGCTTTTGGGTAAATGCCCATAATGGCCTGAATCGATTCGATCCCAAAACGGGAATGTTCACTTATTATAAATACCCCACTGAGCCATCCTCGGCGATCAAGGCCGCTATCACAGAGAAGCCAATCTACATGGTCGATGATCGGCAGGGGAACCTATGGATGGGCACGCCCGATCATGGCCTCATTAAATTCGACCCGAAAACAGAATACTATACCCAATGGTTGCCCGATCCGGCTGATCCGGCTAGTTTGAGCAGCGACCATATCCGATCAGTGCTTATCGACCGATCGGGTTTATTATGGGTTGGCACCTGGGGCGAAGGAATCAATAAAGCCAATACGGGAAGCCAGTCGTTTGCGTTTTATCGTCCTCTACCATACCGCCCCCATTCGTTAAGCTATAAATTCGTCAGTTTCATCGTTGAGGACCGATACGGAACGATTTGGGTTGGGACAGGGGATGGGCTGAATCGAATGAACAGGCAGACTGGTGAGTTTACCCATTATCGGCACGAACCTGGGAACCCCAGAAGCCTGCCGAAGCGTAATGCCGAAGCCATGCTCGAAGATCGGGAAGGAAATGTGTGGGTGTCCAGTAATGGTGAGTTTACTCGTTTTGATCGGCAAACGGGTACATTCGACTGCTTTACCTGCAATCCACTACGTTATCCGGGATTGGGAGATAACATTCAGATCCTTACCATGTATCAGGATCGGCAGGGCTTATTGTGGCTAGGGACTACGAATGGTGTCAAGGTATTTAATCCGAAGACGGGGCAGGTTGTTCATTATGCCTACAATCCGAAAGATACGACCGGCATCAGCGAAGCGTATGCGATGGCTCTCCTGGAAGATAACCGGGGAAACATCTGGATTGGTACAGACAGCCGGGCCTTGAATCGACTGGATCGGAAAACAGGTCGCTTTACGCATTATCGTCCCAATCGACTTAAACCAGGTACGATTTCATCCGATGGTGTGTCGAGTATTTTTCAGGATTCAAAAGGTAACCTGTGGTTTGGAACCATAGGCGGAGGGCTGTGTCGATTTGACTATGCAACGGAGACGTTTCAGGTATTTACCAAAGCCGATGGCCTGGCCGATAATTCTGTTTTTTCCATTGATGAAGATGATGAGGGACAATTATGGCTGGGGACGTATAAAGGGCTGTCGCGGTTTTCGTATAAAACCCGAACATTCCGTAACTACGAAGTGAACGATGGAGTACAAAACAACGCCTTCCGACGGCCGCATTGTAAAGGCAAGGATGGGATGCTCTATTTTGGGGGCGACGATGGGTTTACGGCCTTCGATCCCCGAAAACTGACCAGCAATACGCACATTCCTCCGATTGTTATTACGCAGATAAAACTCTTCGACAATCCGTTGTCTGGAGCCGAACGAAGGTCAATAATTGAGCTTGATTACAACGAGAATTTTCTTTCGTTTGAATTTGCCGCGCTGGATTATACCAATCCGGCTAAAAACCAGTATGCGTATCAGTTGGTAGGATTGGACCGACAATGGATTTACAGTGAAGGAAGGCGATACATTAGTTACACCAATCTGGAACCAGGCACCTATACATTTCAGGTCAAAGGGTCGAACAACGATGGTGTATGGAATCAGAAGGGAACGTTTATCAAGATAATCATTCACCCACCCTGGTGGCAAACTACCTGGTTTCGGTTAGTAGCCACTATTGGGTTGCTGCTGCTGGTATTACTGGCTATACGGATCTACACCCAGACGAGGCTCCGTCGGCAACGTCAGGAGTTAAAACGGGTGTTGCAAGCCCAGGAAGAAGAACGTCAGCGTCTGGCTGCGGATCTTCACGATGATTTAGGGGCCACCTTGTCGGTTATCAAAGGGCAGTTACAGTCGATCCATGAACCCTCAGGGAGTTTGGCAACGCCGGTTCGGTTAATGGATAAAGCCATCGTCGATCTACGCCACATCTCCCATCACCTGATGCCACCCGAGTTCAGTAGGCTTGGCCTGGCTGAGTCTATTCAGGAAATTATTCGGCGGGTTGAGACCCGGTCTGATATTCGTTTTCTGTTTATCAAGTACGGAGAAGAACGTTCGTTGGGCAACGAAGCCGAGTTAACCATTTATCGTATTGCTGTTGAACTGATCAATAACGCCATCAAGCACGCTAAAGCGCGGAATATTACGGTTCAATTGATTTTTTACCCGAAACACGTATTTTTATCCGTCGAAGACGATGGGCGGGGCTATCCGGCTGGCACATCGGGTGGGGAACCTGGCATTGGATTGCGAAATATTCGCTCCCGCGTGGCTTACCTGAAATCGAAATTACAAATAGATTCCGGTGAGCGGGGAACGACTGTTACGCTGGATATTCTACTTTGATGCGTGTTTTGTATGCTTCCAGATGTTCAGTTTAGTACGATTCTGATTGCTGACGACCATCAGCTATTCAATGAAGGGCTACGAACTTTGCTGACGTTTGAAGGCTCCCTGTTCAGGGTAGTAGGGCAGGTTTACCAGGGTAATGATGTGATCCCGGCCATCCACAAGTTAAACCCGGCCATCGTTCTGATGGATATAAACCTGCCTAATCGCAATGGAATCGACCTTTCCCGGCAGATCGTTCGCGAGTTTCCCTCGGTTCGGATTGTAATCATTTCCATGTACAGCTACCAGAAGTTTGTCGATGAACTACAGGAAATTGGTATATCTGGTTATTTGCTAAAGAGTGCCTCGCAGCAAGAACTTGTGCACTGTTTGCATCAGGTTAGCAACGGAATGACCTACTTCGATCCGAAGCTGAAAGTGGCCAGTCCACACCAGGAAGACGAATTTATCCGGCGTTTTAAACTATCGCCCAGAGAACTGGAAATTATCGTTCTGATCAAACAGGGGCTGGCAACTCCCGATATTGCCCGGCGGCTCTTTTTAGCCGAAGACACGGTAAAGACGCACCGAAAGAACATCTATTATAAGCTCGATATTACGAATGTAGCCGAGCTCATTCAGTTTGCGAACGAGCAGGGGTTGTAAGAGCTTATACATAAGTTCGTCTGGTTTACCTCAAGTTAAAAAGAACCCCTCCCAAAAATGAACTCGTTTCGGGAGGGGGGATAGGTATGAAAGTCAGCTAATGCTCTGTGCTTCGACGACGGCAATGGCGACCATATTGGCGATTTCCCGCTCCGACGAACCCAATTGCAGTACATACACAGGTTTGCGCATTCCAAGCAGAATAGGGCCAATTGCATCGAAACCAACAGAACGTGGCCCGGCGGCTTCGCGCATCAGGTTGTAAGCAATATTGGCAGCCGACAGGTTCGGGAAAATCAGGGTGTTAGCCCCTTCATCGACCAGCTTGCTGAGTGGGTAGTTTTGCCGAAGCAGATCGACGTTAAAAGCCAGGTGCGCCTGCATCGCTCCATCCACAACCATGTCGGGGTGTTTGCGGTGGAGCATATCGGCTGCTAGTTGCATTTTATCGGCATCTTCGCCTTTGGCACTACCGAAATTAGCATAGGTAACCAGCGCAATGCGGGGTTTGATATTGAATCGCTCTACAGCCCGCGCCGTTAGTTCAGTAATTTCCACGATTTCTTCGGCGGTGGGATTCATATTCACCGTTGTATCGGAGAAGAACAACGGCCCCCGATTCGTCAGCAGAATGTACATACCCGCTACCTTCCGGACACCTGGCTCTTTCCCGATCACTTGCAGCGCCGGACGAATAGTATCGGGGTAGTTGTGCGTAAGCCCCGAAATTAGTGCGTCGGCTTGCCCCGTTTCGACCATCATGGCCCCAAAATGGGTTCGCGACAGCATGCGTTTGCGGGCATCGACAGCCGTAAGGCCTTTCCGGTGGCGCTTTTTATAAAGCAGATCGCCAAATTGCTCGACCAGTTCCTGTTCTTTGCGGGGGGTAATAATGGGTACATCGCCCAGGTCCAGATGATTTTGGGCGATCATCTCCTCAATAACCGCTTTTTCACCCAGTAAAATAGGATACGCAATGCCACCATCTTTCACTTGCTGAGCGGCTTTCAGTACTTTCAGGTTTTCGGCATCGGCAAAAACAACCCGCTTTGGGTTGGTACGCGCTTTATTGTTGATGACCCTGGATATGCGCGTATCCTGGCCCAGCCGCCGGGCGAGTTGACTACCATAGGCTTCCCAGTCTGTAATAGGTTCTTTGGCAACCCCCGACTCCATAGCAGCTTTGGCTACGGCCGGTGCCACAGTTTCGAGCAGACGCGGATCGACGGGCTTGGGGATGATATACCCACGGCCAAACATCAGATTGTCGGTGCCATAAGCCATGTTGACCAGGTCAGGAACGGGCTTTTTCGCCATATCGGCCAGCGCATGAACAGCCGCTAATTTCATGGCTTCGTTGATTTCGGTAGCGCGCACGTCGAGCGCACCTCGGAAAATGTATGGGAACCCCAACACGTTGTTGACCTGATTGGGATAATCGGAGCGCCCAGTCGCCATAATTACATCGGGTCGGGCGGCCAGTGCCTCCTCGTAACTAATTTCGGGCGTTGGGTTAGCCATCGCAAACACAATCGGATCGGATGCCATCGAGCGTACCATATCCTGACTAACCGTGTTGCCTTTCGATAAACCGATAAACACGTCAGCTCCTACGAAGGCTTCTTCGAGGGTGTGCAGATCGCGGGTGGTAGCAAACAGGCTTTTGCGCTCATCGAGGTCGGTACGGTCGGCCCGAATAACGCCTTTGCTGTCGCACATGACCACATTTTCGACCTTGGCACCGAGTGCGATGTATAGCTTGGTACACGAAATAGCCGAGGCTCCCGCTCCATTGACCAGAATTTTAGCCTCGTCGATCCGTTTGCCAACTAATTCCAGGGCATTCAGCAGGGCAGCCGCCGAGATAATGGCTGTTCCGTGCTGGTCGTCGTGCATAATCGGGATGTTCAGCTCGGCTTTGAGCCGCTCTTCGATGGCGAAACATTCCGGGGCTTTAATGTCTTCCAGATTGACTCCGCCGAAGGTCGGTTCCAGAATTTTCACCATTCGTACAAACTCATCGACGTTTTTGGTGTCCAGCTCAATATCGAACACATCGATGTCGGCATAGATTTTAAACAGTAGCCCCTTTCCTTCCATAACGGGTTTGCTGGCTTCGGGACCAATATCGCCCAGACCCAGTACGGCGGTTCCGTTGCTGATAACGGCCACCAGATTGCCTTTGGCGGTGTATTTATAAACGTCTTCGCGGTTTTCGGCGATGGCCAGACAAGGCTCGGCTACACCTGGTGAATAGGCCAGCGACAAATCGGTCTGGGTGCTGTATTCTTTGGTCGGAATAACTTCAAGCTTACCCGGCCGCCCTTTGGCATGGTAGGCGAGGGCGTCTTCCCGGCGAATCTTTTGTTGCATAACTAAATACGGTTATTGGGCTTATTATCAAGGGTTTAAGATGGTATTTTCGCGACTCGAATAAGAAGGTGGACGGGTATTTGATACGTTATACGGGCTATCCGGTTCACGAAAGGCTGTTTTCAAAAGTACAATAAATAATAGCCAGGGCATTAAAATTTTTTAATGCCGGATCGCATCCTGGCAGAAGGTCAGTGGAGCGTAGCCTATCGAGCGTGGGTATGTTTCGCCTTTTGCATTCAAATTCTTATACATTATATTTGGTCAGTACCGTAAAGTGTTTCCTTATGCATGATTCTCCCTGGTGGTCTGCCAATTGTTGTGCGTCTGCGACGGGCAATCGTGTGCCGATGAGGCTGTTGGTTGGGCTACTGATTTTCATGACCGCGCTTTTCAGCAGTGGATGTCAGTCGAAACCCGAAACGCGCACCTACCGGATTGGCTTTTCGCAGTGTACCGGGGGCGATGAGTGGCGGAAAACCATGCTGACCGATATGAAGCGGGAGCTGGGATTCCATCCGAACTACACGTTACTCTACGAAGACGCGGGCAATAGCACCAGTCGGCAAATCAGCCAGGTGCAATCGCTGGTCGAGCGCGGAATCGACTTGCTGATTATCTCACCCAACGAAAGCAAGCCTTTTACCAAGGTTATCGAAGCGGTTTTCAAACGAGGTATTCCCGTTATTCTGTTGGATCGTAAGATTGACTCTGAGTCGTACAATGCCTACATCGGTGGCGACAATCTGCAATTGGGGCGAATGGCGGGTACGTTCATTGCCAATCAGTTGAATGGGAAAGGACGTATCGTTGAGGTATGGGGTTTACCCAGTTCGTCGCCCGCCCAGGAACGGCATAAAGGCTTACAGGAGATTTTGACGAAATACCCCGGTATTGAGGTTGTCAAAGAGTTGAATGGTCAGTGGGAGCGTGATACCGTTCGACGGGTGATTGCTTCGGAATTGGATGGGCTAAAAAACGTGGATCTGCTTTTGGCGCATAATGATGTGATGGCGATGGGCGCTTACGACATTTACCGAAAAGCCGGATTGCAGAAACAACTAAACTTTGTGGGTATCGATGCCTTGCCTGGGCCGAGTGCTGGAATGCAGGCCGTGACGGATGGGGTTCTGAAGGCTAGCTTTTTATATCCAACGGGTGGCGAAGAAGCGATCAAAACGGCCGTTCGGATTCTGGATGGTAAATCGGTCAATCGGGAACAGATCTTAAACTCCATCCAGGTCGATGCATCGAATGTGTACGCGTTGAAAGCCCAGAGCGATAAATTGCTGGCGCAACAGGCCGATATTGAGAAACAGAGTCATCGGATCGATGCGTTAACACAAACATACACCTCGCAGAAGAACACGTTGTATCTGATTCTGGCGATACTGCTTGTGGCGCTGCTGCTCGGAGGATGGGCGCTGTATTTGTACCGATCCAAGCAGACTGCGTATCAGACACTGGAAAAGCAAAATCAGGAAATACTCGATCAGAAAGACGAAATCGAACGGGTATCGCAACAGGCACGGCTGGCTACCGAAGAAAAACTGCGCTTTTATTCCTACATCTCCCATGAGTTTAACACCCCGCTGAGTCTGATTCTGACCCCAACGGAAGACTTACTTGGCAAAAAAACGGTGGCTCCTCATGAGCTAAAAAACGGGCTGTCGCTGGTGCAGAAAAATGCGTATAGGCTGCTCCGGCTGGTCGATCAGATGCTCGATCTGCGGAAATCGGATGTGGGTAAACAGCACCTGAGAGCCAGCGAGCAGGATCTGATTGCGTTTGTGCGCGACATTGTATTCGACTTTCGGCGGAAAGCCGAGAAGCAGCGAATCGACCTGCAACTGATAACCAGCCTGAGTAAACTGCCCAGTTGGTTCGATGCCGAAAAACTGGACAAGGTGCTGTTTAACCTGCTGTCGAATGCGTTCAAATACACACCTAAAGGAGGATTGATACACGTTCGGCTGGAGCTGTTAGCCGATCAGGTACGTATCCAGATAGAGGACAATGGACAGGGAATGTCGCCCGAGGAGCGTGACCATGCGTTTGATCTGTTCTATAGTGGTAGCCAGCCGTTTAGTCTATCCAAGGGGATCGGTCTGGCGTTGTCGATGGAGTTTATTCAACTGCATCGGGGCGACATCAGTGTGGAGTCGGTGCAGGGTGAAGGAACAACGTTTACGATTTTGCTTCCCTTGGGCAACAGTCATCTCCAGCCCGACGAAATCGTACCTACGAGCAGCCAGCGCACGTTGCCTCGTTTGCCCGTTGAGGAAGATGTTGATGAGGCATTACAGCCCGCTTCCCTTGCTGGGTCGAAACAAACGGGAACGCTGCTTGTGATCGAAGATAACGACGATCTGCGGACGTTTCTGACAACACGGCTGGGAAATGAGTTCGATGTGATTGCCGATAGTACAGCCGAAAAAGGTTGGGAACGGGCCCTGGAGATAATTCCCGACCTGATTATCAGCGATGTGATGTTGTCTGGTATGGATGGTTTACAGCTGACCCAGCGAATTAAAGCGGATCTGCGCACATCCCATATCCCGGTTATCCTGCTGACGGCGAATAAACAGATGGAACACCAGATTGAGGGTGTTCGGGCCGGAGCCGATATGTATCTGACAAAGCCCTTCAATGCAACCTACCTGATCGAAACCATCCGCACGCTGCTGGCCAATCGGCAGAAAGGGCAACAGCGGTTTGCCTCTGATTTTGTTCCCCAGGCTGGGGGAAGTCGGGAAGAAAAGAAATTCCTGAACGAATTGACCCGGCTAATCGAACAGAATCTGGGCGATCCTGGCTTTGGTGTCGAGAAATTAAGCCGTGAAATGGGTATTTCGCGGGTGCAGTTATACCGGAAAGTACAGGCGCAACTGGATAGGAACGTGATTGACTACATCAACGATATCCGACTGAAACGGGCCAAATACCTGTTGCGTGAAACAACCAGAACCATGGCCGATATTGCTACTGAAACGGGCTTTAATTCGGCAGCCTATTTTACTACGTTCTTTAAACAGCATACGAAGAAAACCCCTTCTGAGTATCGAAAGTCGCCCGTGGAGGCCTAGTGACGGCCTACTTTAGCACTGCACTGACTTCCGCATCATGGATGTATTGCTGAGCATCTTCCGGTAACAGTAGTCGCTGTTGCTGCAGGCGTTGTACCGACGTAGTGACTGCTTTCACGTAACCTTCATGAGAATGGTATCGTTCTTCCAGCGATAATCGAGGGTCGTTGGTGGCTATTCGTTCAGCTTTCGTGGCTTTGAATGGAATCTGCTGCCCGGCTCCTTCACAGCCTTCATTCTCGCCATACTCGGCCCGGCGGAGTGCCCAGCCCGTTGTGGTCGCTATTGGAGCCGCAACGGGTGGTAAACGTATGCCAGCGATCTCGTTCCCATCGGCATCGACTTTCGACACAAAATTGGTGTAAACAGGTCGCCCGTCTACTGTCGGAGGATTGATAGCGAGAATGCCCTGCTCGGTTGTCTGGCCAAAATCGAGTTGATATCGGCTGGTTATCAGGCCGGTATACGTAACACCTGGAATGGTTGGCCAGCCTAGAGTAGCTTGCGGAATCAGTCCCGTTTGAGAACCAGGCTGAGGAACGGCTACTACCGCCGTTCCGGCCAATTGCCGCGGTACAGCACTTGGAGGAGGGGCAATACCTTTCGTAACCCATTCGTCGAGAGCCACAAATAAAGCCCGGAGCAGTGGTTCGGCATTGGTCGGATTCTGAAATTGCTGGCATATCCCCCGCGAAGCCCCGTTTCCAGCGCCATGTTGCGCGCCCGATACCAGAAAGAATCGAACATTGTCGGGATCGGGTAAGTCATTGCCTTTCGGGTCGGTATGCAGTAGTGATGCGGCTTTCACCCAGTATTCGTTAGCCGAGTTGACTTCGAAGACTTTAGGGCACGTATGGCTGGTGGTACAGGCTCCCAGCCGACCAGCGGTTTTACCTGTGAATGGGTCAGTGAGTACAGGATAGGCAAATGGGAACGGGGCTTCGGGATACAGATGATTCTGCCGGTTTCGTTCCGTTCGGGAAGGTTGCGCAAAGCGAACATTCAGGCCAATGCCACTGCCTCCACCCAACCAGTTTTCGATACCGTCCAGAACCCGTCGTCCTTGTTCATCGGCGTTAAACCCAAGGGTTTGAAAGTCATTCAGATAGCGAGCGGGCTGCGAAATAGCGAACGAGTAAGTAAATTGTACGTCGCGGGCGAGTGGATTAGGGTTTCCAGCATCGTCGGTAGTGGCGTAGCGTAGAAACGAGATAAAATCGCGGGTAGCAGCAAAGCCAATGCCAGCAACGATAGGGTCGCGGGCGGTATAGCTGAACTCATAAATGGCACTTTGTCGGAATGGCGTTCCTGCGGGTAAAAGTCGAATCGTTCGGTCGTCCACAAACTCCCAGCCTTCAGCCGGAACTACGGTTGGCGAATCTGACAAATGCTGGCGAACCGTAAGCGTAGCCTGATTTTTAGCCTGCGTGGCGGTTGGATACGCCAGGGTATAGCCTGTAGTGGTCGCATTGTCGTACACAATGTATTCGTAGGAGGGGCCCGAGATTGGGGAGCCATCGGCCTGTTTTGCAATGGGTACGGTCAGGGTTAGGTTGTTATTCGTGGGTGCGGCCGATGGGTCCCAGCCATTCCAGACCAGCGTGTAGCCTCGATTCATCAGGAAGCCTTCCCCCGCATCGGCGGCTGTCGTTGGGTCATTACCGCCACCACTCCTGTTGAACCCACCGACTAATTTGCCTCCTCGGTTGTTTACTTCCAGAAATAACTTGTGCGCTCCCTTCGACAGATCAATTGGTTTCAGAATATAAATATCCATTGCATACTCGACCATCCCTCTGGCATTGCGCGGTGCTAATCGGAGGTCAGTAATCAGTGCATTTTGCGGACTGGTCGGGTCAAGTTCGCCGTAGGCTTTTCCCCGAAGTTTTTCATAGGCCCCCACGTTCCCAAACACCTTTCCGTCGAACGTTGGCGTTTGGCGGGTTGTGATCTCGATACGGGTGATGCGGGCATAAACAGGATTTGCAAGCAGTGTAGCGATGGAAAGGCAAGCGGTAAAAAAAGAACGGAAAAGGGGAGAGTGCAGGCTGGTCATGAGGTTGTTCTTTGAGAGAAAAATCGGGGATGGCTCTAACCTACTCATGCTTATTGTCGAATTTTAAGATGACAGACGGATAACGTTGCGAAGGAAGCCCAGGTAACCCTGCTGAGCAGACTTCTGACTATACTCTGATGATAATCAGTTCATTGTTTGATCGGTATCAGTAAGTCATACGGTAGCCTCTTCCATCTTTGAACAGCTGATTCGGGTACCGTCTGTCGCCCGGATGCCTGATGCGCAGGCAGTTGTCCGGTTTGATCGTAATTTTCGGCCGGATTTGTCAGCGTGTAGAGTCATTTATTCCTGTTTCGTTAAAGCCAGTACGTTTTATGTACGTATCAACCCGCACTCGTTTTCGCCTGATCGGCCTGCTAATGTGTCTATGGGCGACCTGTTCAATCAGTTATGCCTACGCAAAGCCAACCTGGGCGTTTAGTGTGGTCATTGCTGTCGAAAAACAAACGGCCGACTATTATCAGAAAGCTTATGGCAAGTCGATTGATGCTATTGTGAAGGCTCAACTAGCGACCGTTACCGCCAATTTCAATAGCTCACCCAATTTTAATGGAGTCTATAATTTCCGTGTCGATTCGGTGTATGTGTTTGAGGGGCCTGCGCAAAATGAAGTTTTCCGTAGCCATCCTCGCTTTCAGTACTGCGTTGTTGTCGATGGTAAGTTTACAGAACCCACGGTTGGAGGAGGCTGGTATGGGAGTTACCAGACGATTTATCATAGTTGGGGCTGGAAGGATTGGGATGGCCCATTTGCGTCTACGGCTACCGATGGCCTGACGCATGAGTTTGGCCATGCCCGTGGTGCCATTGATATCTACGGTTTACGCGTAGAAGGAGCTAAAAATCCGGTAAACGCACAAACCTTCGAGCCGGTCAGTTCGATCATGAACTACCCTTATGGCAACATAACCTGGGACGAATACACCACGAATTTATTGAACTCGACAGCCGACGGACCAATCAATGGAGACCAATGGATTATACGCCCATTTCCGAATACCATCGGCGTAAAGGTGACTAATCAACAGGGAACTCCGCTGAGAAATGCAGCTATCGAAGTCTATCCGGTTAACTGGTCTTCCGATTCAGTATCTTCGGTGTCAATCCTGAATGCGACTACGAATGCTTCGGGAACGTATACGTTCCCATCGAACCCGTTCCAGCCTGCAACGAACGGTTACCCCTGGACGATGCGCTATTGCAATTTCCTGATCAAAGTGACCTATGGCTCCCAGGTTCTCTACAAATGGATGCCGCTCTATGATGTGCAGAACCTGTATTTCAAAGCAGGGCCGAATGCCGTGTATACGACCGAATTTATTGTTACAACGGATGTGGATGTGGCGACTATTCGATTGGGCAATGTTCCTGAAACCAGCTTTTGCTCAGGCGAAGTGATTACGGTTCCCTTTACGACCTATGGCACCATGCACGCGGATAATACATTCACGTTGTGGCTATCGGACGTAACAGGAGATTTTACCCGTGGAACCCGTATTGCCATTCAGGAGGGAACAAGTTTAACCGCTATATCAGGAGCTGTATCCGTAAGCGGGCCTTTGGTGGGGAGTTTTAGGGTTAAGGTGGTCAGTAGTTCGCCCTATGCAGAAAGCGACGTGCTGCCTATTACCCTAAAGCGGGTGCCCAACAGCCCGACCGTACAGCCCATTATGGTTTGTCAGAATGCATCGGCACCCACACTTCAGGCTAGCGGCTATAACCTGTTGTGGTATGAGAATTCGGGAGGAGGAACAGGCTCTTCGGTTGCCCCCACGATTAGTACAACGCAGGCGGTCCAAACGAATTGCTTTGTCAGTCAGACACTTGACGGCTGCGAAAGTCCACGGTCGATGTTGTCCGTTACCATACAGGCTCTGCCTGCAGCTCCAACGGTCAGCCGAAAAGATGTCTGTCAGTTTACGACACCTCCGTCGCTGACCGCTACGGGCGTAAATCTGAAGTGGTATGACCAGAGCGGTTCAGTACTGACCACTGTACCTACGGTTAATACGGATAAAGCTGGGTCGTTTTCCGTTCTGGTCAGTCAGACTCTCTTTGGTTGTGAAGGGCCTACAGCAACGCTGCCTGTCAATGTGCTTGCGGCTCCAACGGCTACCCTGGCCGGAAGTCAGACCATTCTGGAAGGACAGTCGGCTTCGCTATCTGTAACACTTACTGCCGATAGCCCCTGGGCGTTTTCGTACCGTGATAGTACCGCTACAGGGGTAGGGGCTGTGCAAACGGTACAAGCGGCTACAAGCCCTTACACGATAAGCGTGAAGCCTTTAAAAACATCAGTCTATCGACTGGTATCGGTCAGTAACGGGTGTAAGGGAAGTGTTTCATCAACTGCCGCTGTTGTAACGGTAATGCCGTTGCTGGCTGTTGACGAGGCATCGCTGGATGGCTTTATCGATGTATTTCCGGTGCCTGCAACTACCGCTGTAACGGCTCGTATTCGGTATCCTGTTCTGAAAAGCAAGGCATCTGTAGCACTGACAGATATGAGCGGACAATCCCTGATGCAGCAGGAATTCAAAAACGATACGTCGACACTCCAGCTCAGCGCTTTTCCGACGGGCACATATATTCTCCAGATTCAGCTGGATGGCCGTGCAGTCTCCAAACGGATTTTGAAACAGTAGCGGACCGCTGCTCATCCGTGATTGTGTCGCGGACGAGCCGGAGCCGGACAGGCTTATTGGTCGCTCCCAAACTTATACTGGCTATCGTAGGCTAAGCCCAGCCCGACGCTGGATAGTTTGTTCTGATCGGCAATAGCCGCATTCGGAAAGAGCTGTTTAAACGCAACCTGTACGGAATGAACTTCGGTGGAGCCTCCCGTCAGAATCACTAAATCGATGTCTTCGTTACGCACACCGGCATCCTGAAGACACTGCCGGGCCGAAGCAGCTATCTTGTCGACATCGTTCTGAATAGACTCTTCAAAAAGTTCTCGTTTGATCGGGATGAAAAAGTCTTCTTCTATAAAATCGAAGGTAGCCGTATGAATGGGCTGAGCTGATAGAGCGATTTTGGCACTTTCGGAGGTTGCCAGCAGTGAGTGGCCGGTTTCATCTTCGAGAACCTGCAACAGCCTTCGGTATCGCTTTTTATCGTGCGATTGGTGAAGCAATTGCCGAACCTGCATGATGGTTTTCGGGGTATACAAAAAGTTGACCTTACTCCACTCGGCCAGGTCATAGAATGGTTTTAGAGGTACTTCCAGATTTTTAGGCCCATACGTAGTCCGATACCCAATTTCGGGCATGATGGCTGTCAGACTAAGCTCTTTATCGAAGTCGTTACCGCCGATCCGAACGCCCGTATTCGCCAGAATATCCGACGAGCGATCTGGTTTATGGATATATTGATCTGATAGTTTGATAACCGTAAAATCGGACGTACCACCCCCTAAGTCGGCCACAATGGCCAGCTTTTCGCCCTTGATCCGAACTTCATGCGCAAAAGCAGCCGCGATCGGCTCGAACTGAAATTCAATGTGTTTGAACCCGATTCGCTGCGCAATAGCTTGTAATTCGGCCTGAGCGCGGACATCCGCATCCGGGTCGTTATCAACAAAATGAACGGGCCGCCCCATAACGACATGCTCGATTTCCTGCCCGGCTTCGGCATCTGCCTTAGCTTTTATATGCCGCAGAAATGAGCTGATGATGATCGAGAAATTCATGGATGCACCGTTCACCAGGGTTCCCTGTTTCATGAGCGATGTACCCAGCACCCGCTTCAAACTTCGCATGAAACGCCCGTCCTCCCGGTCGAAGAACATACGGACAGCCGCTCGTCCATAGAATGGACGGTTATCGACGCGCTGAAAAAACAATGCACTGGGAATCGTAACGTGTGTCTGCTCAACAGGAACAAGGTTAATCGTGCCGTTGTGGGCAATCGCTACACTTGTGTTCGATGTGCCAAAATCAATGCCGCAGGAAATAGATGCCATTTTTTGTGGAAAAAGGGCACAAAGTTACTACAAACACGGCAATCTGTCGACGTTACAAGCGTATTATCGTGTAGCCAGCTGCGTTATTAACAAGCGATTTACGGTATAGTGTGTAGTCCTGTGCTATGTGCGGGCGGATGCTGACATCCGACAGCGTGAGGTTTCTCAAAACCGAACCAATAGGTTTTGAGAAACCTCGCTGGGCGGGTTTAAGAACCCGCCCGCACTATATTTTTCTCCTTCACACTTTCTGGAATACAACCGTTGCGTTATGCCCACCGAATCCAAAGGCGTTGCTTAGGGTTGTATTGACACGGGCAGGCCTTGCTTCTCCCAGCACAATGGATACATCCTTAGGAATAGCCGGGTCTAATTCTGTCGTATTAATAGTCGGTGGAATCACATTGTCGCGCATCGACAACAGGCAAATAATCGCTTCGATTGCCCCTGCAGCCCCCATCAAATGGCCCGTAATTGATTTGGTCGCACTGATGTGTAGGGAGGATGGGGGCGTTCCGGCCAGTTGAAGAATAGCTTTGATTTCGGATAAATCACCGACGGGCGTAGACGTTGCATGCGGATTCAGATAATCCACATCCTGAATAGCTAAACCTGCTTCGGCCAGGGCTAGTTGCATCGCTTTGGCGGCACCCAGTCCTTCGGGGTGCGTCGCCGTCATATGATAGGCGTCGGCCGTCATGGCTGCCCCGGTGATTTCACCATAGATTGTAGCTCCCCGTCTGACGGCATGTTCGTACTCTTCCAGCACCAGAGCGCCTGCTCCTTCACCCATCACAAAGCCGTCGCGTTCGACATCGAACGGACGGGAAGCGGTAGTAGGGTCATCATTGCGCGTCGACATGGCTTTTATGGCGCTAAACCCGCCGAACGAGGCTGGGGTGATGGGTGCTTCCGATCCGCCGGTGACGATGATTTTCGCTTTTCCCAGCCGGATGTAATTGAACGCATCCATGATGGCGGTATTGGAGGTGGCGCAGGCCGAAACGGTGGTGTAATTGATGCCCATAAAACCATGACGAATCGAGATCATACCCGACGCCATATTGGCAATGAGTTTCGGTACAAAAAAAGGACTAAAACGTGGCTGGCCGTTGCCCTTGACATATTCCGTCACCTGCTCTTCAAATACATCCATACCCCCCTGTCCATTTCCCCAAATAACACCCACATCGAACGGGTCCAGTCGAGATAGCTCAAAGCCGGAGTCTTTTATTGCCTGATCGGCAGCAATCAAGGCGTATTGGGTAAACCGATCGGTTCGTTTGCCGTCGGCATGGGATAAGTAATCAGAAGCATTGTATTGTTTCAGTTCAGACGCAAATTGCGTTCGGAACAACGAAGCGTCGAAATGGGTAATGGGTGCGGCTCCACTGCGACCAGCAAGAACATTCGCCCAGAACATTGGAATGTCGTTGCCTACGGGAGTCAATGCACCTAATCCGGTAATAACAACTCGGTGTAACATAGTAGTTATAGTTGTCAGCCAGGTCGGTATTGGCCCTGATGAAGAGCGTCCTTGTGGCTGGCGCATAAAGTTTGCACAAATGTAGGAAATATAAATACCAATTGGTATATTTGTTCTATGAAAAATGAATTGTCAAAAGCAGAACGAACCCGGCAGTTTATTATCGAAACGACCGCCGGTATTTTCAATACGAAAGGCTATGCGGGAACATCGCTGTCGGACCTGACCGAAGCAACTGGCCTGACGAAAGGTAGTATTTATGGCAACTTTGGGAGTAAAGAAGAAGTTGCCCTGGCCTGTTTTGACTACAACCTGTCTAAAATCAATCAGGTGATTCAGCAACGCCTGGCTCAGGAAACGACATTTCATCGGAAACTACTGGTCTATGCTCAAATCTACCATAAGTACTCTGGGATGCCATTTCCTGAAGGGGGATGCCCTATTTTGAATACTGCCATTGATGCCGACGATACGAATAATCTGCTGAAAGATAAAGCCGCCAAGGCTATCGAAGCCTGGAAAAAACGCCTGGTTGATCTGATTCGGGGCGGTATTGACGCGGGTGAGTTTAAACCAGATATAGCACCGGAACAAACGGCCCTGTCGATGATTGCTTTGATCGAAGGAGGTATTATGATTGCCAAAGCAACGAATAATCCGTCTAGCCTGGCGAAAGTTCTGAAAACTGTGGAGTTTCTTGTTGATCAATTAAAAAGTTGAAAATTTTTGAACTAAAAAATACCGATTGGTATTTTTATTGAAAATTGACACTGAAAAATAAATGACATGAAAACGACTCAGAATACAGTCCTGATTACAGGAGGAAGCGCCGGTATCGGCTTTGAAATCGCTAAACTGTTCGATCAGAAAGGCAACCATGTAATTATCACTGGTCGGGATGAAAATCGTCTGAAAAAAGCGGCTGCTCAACTCCAGAATGTAACGGCGATTGTGAGTGACGTAACGAATGAGGCCGATGTAAACCGTCTGGTTGACCAATTGTATGCCGACTTTCCGAACCTAAATATTCTGATTAACAATGCGGGTAAAGCGTTCTATTACCAACAGGCAGCTCAGGCCAATGCGTTTGAAAAGGCGGGTGATGAGATGCTGACCAACTACCTGTCGGTTATTCGGCTGACGGAAAAACTGGTCGATCTGTTGAATAGGCAGGAAGAAGCCGCCATTGTCAATGTAACGTCGATTGTAGCATTGGCTCCCAGTCATCGGATGGCGACCTATGGGGCCAGTAAAGCAGCCTTACACTCCTATTCTCAGTCGTTACGGATTACGCTGGAGCGGAGCTCAACCACCAAAGTTTTTGAATTGATGCCCCCGCTGGTCGATACTGATTTTTCGCAGGAAATTGGCGGAGCTACCAATGGTATCGCTCCATCGGTGGTAGCGGCTGATCTGCTCCATGCCCTTGAGAACAACGCGTATGAAATTCACGTCGGGCTCACGGCTCAGATATATGAGTTAGCCCGAAAATCGCCCGCCGATGCGCTGGCCGCTATGAACGCGTAGAGGCTTATCAAGATTCCCCATGTTGTTTCTCGTGTCTGTGTCCTCACAGACACGAGAAACAACATGGGGAGGAGGGAGTTTGTATTATTCAGTTATTCACTAACCAATCTAACTCATAATTCAACTCTTTAGGTAAAGAGTGCTCAAATGCTTCTGCTTCGTCAAATTCTATAAAGCTAACGCTGTCAGGAATTCGACAATTAAGTACTCTCGTTGCCTTCTTGTTACTAGCATTCCATATTGTCAGATAGCCCATCCGGTTTTGGGAATATCCTACATACTGAAAATTGAACTTTTCCTCGTTGTATATTACAAATCCATGTTCATTTGGAGTTTGTGTAGTTAAGGCGACAATTGAAAACCAATCACTTTTTTTCCTTGAGTTCATATAAAATACTCAATTGTTTGGGCTTTACTTCGGTACAATCACAAAGTTAAGCTTGTCCGAGGTTTTGGGGGCGAGTGCGGTGAAGTTAATCCGGTAAATGGTATCGCCCCATTTCGTAATAATACCCTGATCTTCGGGCGCTTCCAGCTTTACTTTTTCGACCGATGGCTGCAACTGTTTTGGGTTGTATTTCACCACGAAGTCGTGTGGGGTGCCCTGCTTAGGAGCGTAGTGAATGATGAGTTCGCCGGGTTTTCCAGCTTCGGCTGGGTAGCAGGTCATCAGGTGTTGAGTGAGTTGAGTAGCCTGCTGGAGCGTAAACTCGTCGTCTATCTGTACACTTTTTCCCCGGTTTAGACGGATGCTCCGCTGCCAGCGATTAACCCCCGATTCTTTCGGATAGGCCTTCGAAATATCGACGCCAAATTGGGTACCTGTCTTATCCGTTTTGTACGACACATTGGTGGCCTTAAACGACATACCGGGTGGTTGATTCTGCCCATTGATGGTGGGTAGGTTATGGTAGTCGGAGCAGTTGTACCAGATGTCGTATCGTTTGCTGCTGAACGTTTTAGCCGTGTAGGTTCCCCGGCCTACATCGATCAACAGCGGTTGCCCATCGTAGTAGACCACATAATTGCCGATGTCGTTGTGGTTATGGCTTTCATCATTATGACCCCCTTTGGCCGCTACATAAAATCCGTTGGTTGTGCCAGCCTGATCGCGGGCCGCAAATACCTGAAGGTTAGGTAACCAGACATCTTTAGGAAGCGGTAATCCCTGGGGAGCTTTCTGGAACTCATCCTGCATGAACAGCGCATAGAAGTTGCGGAAGAAGTGAAACCGTCCGATGCTACTGTCTTCGGGTTGCCGATAATAGGCGCCAAAGCGCATCATGTCGGGGTCATTGATCGCTTTCCCATACCGATAAATCATGGTAGCGGCCATACCCGGTTGAGGGTCGGCATCGGCAAAATTCAGGAAGTATTTTTCACTGATTTGGGCGCGGTAGATAAACCTGCCCATATTCCGAAACTTCTCGTCGGCATACACGTACTGAAAGGCATCGTTGCTGGCTGTATTCAGCATCGCAATATTGTCGAAGAGCGAAGCGGCTGCGGCACCCCAGTAACTTGGTCCTTCGTCGCAGCCCCCATCCTGCGGGTATGGATTTACAAATTCATCGAGTACATGCAGGAGTTTCGCCACCGACGCGGCCCGTTTATTATCGTCTTTTTCAAGCAATAAAACGGCGTTGAGCCAGTTAGAGCAAATCCAGGGGTTCCAGTTATTGGGTGGCCGACCAGCCGAGGTTTTGGTCATCCAGCCGTGAGGTTTGGTCATCAGGGGCTGAAAAACCCGGTAATTGGTTTCGTTATAGATGCGTTTGCGAATCTGTGGTGAAACGGCATCGAGTTTATCGCCCAGGTAATAATCGACCCAGGCCAGATACGTAGCGGTTTCGGCCGCAAACAGATCGACAAATGGCTGCGACACATCGACCAATCCTAAATACGCCTTGCCTTTGGGCAAATGAGCCGACGCTCCCCAGAACGATTCTTCACAAATGGACCAGACGCCATCCACAATCGGGTCGATGAAACGTCCCTTATTTTCAGCGATTTCGGCCAGGAGCAGCGTGCCCAGCACTTCCCGTTTTTTGAAACTAATGGCTTCGTAGTCGGTTCGGTTGCCTGTTCGTTCAATCAGCAGGGATTTGGTGGCGGGAATGCTCGGCCACTGATACGTGAGGTATGATTCGGCTTTTTTGACATACGCGTTCAGCATCGCCTGATCGGCTTTGGCCCAGCCTGCCCGATAATCCCGTTTTGGAAAGGGCGCCCACTGAGCCTGTGGAATCAGAACTTTTTTGAGATCGTCGGCCGTGTATTTGCCGCTCAACAGGTTCTGATTTTGCGCATAGGCGTTGCCTGCTAACGTGATGAGCAGCGCGATGAAGAGTTTGATGGGCATAGCGAACCGATTTTAAAACAGAGAATGCGTTAGCTGAAAAAGACTATCATCGGGTTTGTTTACCTGACTGGGTAGGGGAGGTAATTCACTGAGCGAATATGCCGACGAGGCTACGACCATGAGAGGCCGGAATTCTTCGGGATGCAGCGTTTTAATTTGCGGGTGCGTCCAGGCTTTTTTCCCTTCGGCATAGGGGAGCATCCACAGAAAAGCTTTTTTGATACTCTTGCCGTCGGGCGTTTCGTATCGCCACAGGTCGACTGGTACGGCATCGGCCAGTTGGGCAAGGATAAAAAACCCTTTCAGATTCATGACCGAATAGCCCCAGGAAAGCGTCCGTGCCAGCTCATGCGGCTGACTACCATCATCTTTCAACTGGCTCTGGATACGCTTCATCGTTTTCTGTTCGATGATTTCTTTAGCCAGCTTTTTATCATCCAGAAACAGCGCAAAAGCAATGGCCTGAACGTCGTAGTAGGTGCCGTGGTTGTTATGCTCGTCTTCTTCGTCTTTACCAATCGGACTATGCAGCATCCAGTCCAGAAATTGCCGAAACCAGTTTTGTAAAGCAGCATGATCAACTGATGGCCAGGCTTTTGAGTCTTTCAGCAGTTGAACGGAATCGACAAGTTTGGCCAGAGCCCTCGTATCAATCAAGCCAATACCCCGCCCCTCGGTAATGCCCGGAATCGACTGCCCGTAGTTCAAATTGGGATTCATTCTGGTATCAGGATTCAGAAACCAGATTCGCAGCAATTCCGCAGCCCGACTGGCATAGGTTTCATTGCCTGAGAAATAATAGGCAGCGGCCAGTATCTCCACGTTACGACACAGGTCTTTCAGGTATTCGGCATCCTGAATGGCAAACCGTTCAGGGTTGATCCGACCGTCTTTCCGAATATAAGGCAGGCCATTGGGCTTGGTGGAATCGGGCCACCAGTAAGGCCCTACACTCATGTAGTCGTGCTTATCGCCACTGGGGGGCGTTTTACTTTTTTCAACCACCGAATGCGCTTTCTCAGATAGTACCTGATCGGCCAGTTTGAGCAGTTTGTTCCGGGCAGCGATCAGTGATTGATCTCCTTTCTGAATTAATTCTTTATTGGTTTTTAATAGACTGGCATTCAGGAATGTAGGCGGTTGCGGAATTGATTGGGCAATGGCATTAATCCCTGTCAAAACAAAGAGGATGCAGCCAGCAAGGAAAGAGAAGCGGTTCATAACGAAGATTAGTTTTTCGACAGGATTTACAAGATTAACAGGATTGATTTTCTTAAAACTAATCCTGTTAATCTTGTAAATCCTGTCGAAAAAGAGAGATACGGTTTGGATAAAAATCAGAACTTCCTGAAAGATTCCACTCTCAGGAAGTTGCCCGTTCTAAACCTACAACTAATTTAATTTTAAGCGCTTGATGCTGATCGTCATGGACTTGCTGCCGTTATTGACCGAGTTGACGTACACATAGGCCGCGTAAGCTCCGTCGGCGGTTTTGACGAATGCCCCCTGGTCGGCAGCAAAGCCATAGGCATAATCGGCCGCGTTGGGGAACGTTGTTTGTTGCAAATCCAGATCATCAATGTACACGTCGAAGCCGGTAGTGCCCCGGAGTTGGGCATCTTTTACATCCACGCGTTTATCGATGGCCGTACGGGATTTGGTCAGGCCGGTTGGCAGGGTCACGTCTTTGAGGTAATCGGCGTTGGACGGGGCAACAATCGCATGCCCAAAGGCATAGTTACCCGTGCCGAGTGTGGCTCGGTAGATATACACGAAGTCGATTTTATTCGCCAGATTGTTCTGCTCGACTTCGGCTTTAGTGTATACGGCCATGTCGGCAATCGAAACGTAGGCTTTCGCACCATCGACTAAGGCCAGGGATCGTTTCATATCCATCCGACTGATCCGATACGTTGGCGACTGATAGCTGACTTCCTTCCCAGTCGAGGAAGTACCACTAAACCGGAAGGACACATCTTTGCCTTTGGCATCTTCGCCCGGATAATAATAGTAGCGAAGTGTAACGGCCTTGTTAGTCGCTACATCAATGATTTTGGCACTCGATACCGTTCCATTCGTTACGGTGTCTGTAGCCGTTTGAACGGGTTGATCGACGCCCGTATTGCGGTTGGTATACCAGGAATAACCACTGAAGCCTGTCCCTTTGGCCCCTGCGATGGTCGCTTCGGCTTTCACATTCTGGAGGTCGCCTTCGGTGGTGCCCAGCGCATACGCAAATTCAATTCGGTCGCCCACAACGGCTGGGCCGGTGGTTTTCTTCAGAAGGTCATTGCGAAACGAATCCGGTGTTACGTCTTTGGTCTGACAGCCTGTCGTACTAATCCAGATTCCCAAAACCGCTAAAACAGAGTATGTTATGTTTTTCATAGTCAGTGAGGAAGGGGTTATTTCTGGAGGGTGACTGTCACGGTGTAGGTCTTCCGAACCTGCCGGTTGCCCGATACGACCGTATACTTTTGTGGCTGGGTGTAATCGGTCCAGATTCCCATCGTTGGTTCGACAATCGCATCGGTAACAACACTGCAATAAGGCTTTACCCGCTGTATGTTGGTACCAAACCGGGCCACGGCCGTAACCGTTAGGGCGGTGGTGTCGATAACGGTCTGACCACTGACCAGTACCGTCCGGTGATCGGAGCCTAGCAGGTCAAAAAAGGTCATGAAACACTGGTTACGACCCGTGATCAGCAAACCTGATTCGTCGATGGGTTCTTTGCCGCAGGAGAGCAGCCCAATCAGGGCCAGGATACCAAAGAATTTATAGACAGCTATTGATTTCATAATCGTAAGGTTGTCGGCTTAAGGCTCATTAAAGCCACGGCTCATTCTGGACTATTTTCGAGTTGACTTCGATCTCGCCGGTTGGAATCTGGAAAATGTAATACCGCTGGTAGTTCCGGTCGGGGGAGTTCACAAACTCGTCGCGAATACGGGTGCCCTGCGAATCATAAAGAACCTGTCCGTTGGGAGCGGGCCAGATTTCTTCGGCTTTGCGCCAGCGACGGATGTCGAAGAAGCGGTGGCCTTCACCAACCAGTTCCACAATGCGCTCCTGTTCGATGGCTTTGAAGAAGTCGGCCTTCGTCGCAAACTTGGCCTGATTCAGCGCCGGTAAATTTCCCCGACGACGGATTCGGTCGAGCAACGTAAACAGTTCTGCCGTTGGACCTCCATTGACTTCGTTGACGGCTTCAGCATACATCAGCCAAACGTCGGGCAGGCGCATCATGTAAATATCCTGCGGACCGTCGCTACGGCCAATGCCACCTGTTTGCCGTACCCACTTGCGGAAAATATACCCGGCCGGAGCGCCATCGTAGTTGATATAGGTGACCCCATCGCGGCTACCGAAGCGGAACGGAATGCTATCCTGTACTGTCAGCCCATCGGTCGAGAGCCGGAGCATTTTTTGTTCATCCCAGAGCATGGTGGCTCGCATGCGGTAGTCGCGCCCAACGTATGATTTCGGATTGGTTGCACTGTTGGTTTGCGTCGTATTTTTCGACAGAACCAGCGGTGGGGCAAAATCGCCAGTACTGATGAGTTGATAACGGTTGGCCAGTCGATAGGTAGGGGCTACCCAGCATTGCGCATTCCCGGTGTTGCGGGTGCCAAAGTCGCGCATCAGTTCCTCGCCCTGGCTTAGCAGTGGACCACCAAACTGTACCGAAAAGATGATTTCGGGGTCGTACTCGTTGAAATATTGAAACAGGTGCCAGTAGTTTGGGTTGTCAATCGGACCGGGATCGCCACCCCGGAAGAGCGGGATGTTCTTGTCGATGATTTTCTTGAAATCAGCGGCCGCGGCTGTGTAATGCTTTTGGGCATCGGCGTTGTTTCCAGCGGTTTTCATCCAGCAGGCCCAGAACAGATTGACTTTGCCACTGAAAGCCCAGGCCGCCAGTTTGGTTGCCCGGCCGAGGTTGTCGCCCGTGTAGCTTTCAGGGAGCACATTGGCCGCAAAGCTGAGATCGGCCAGAACCGAATCTTTCACCACCGCACGCGGGGTTCGGGTAAGTGAGTAGGCTTCGGTATTTCCGTCCAGCTTCTTATTGAAAAACGGTACATCCCCCCAGAGGTCGATAAGTCGAAAATAATTCAGGGCCCGGATAAATCGTACTTCACCAACAAGGCGGTTCATCAGCGCCAGATCAGACTGCGATTTCAGGTTGGCCCGTAAGGTATTGATGTTGCCCAGCACGTAATTGGCCCGGTTGATAGCCCGGTAGCAGTCGCTCCACAAAAAGCCAAAGTTGCCGCTGGAGCCAATCGCACCGGGGTTAAACGTACCCTGGTTGTTGCTGGTGCCGCGTGTGTGAACAAACTCCCCGGCCCCATCGAAGTAGTAGTCTCGGTCGAAGGTTGTCCGGTTGGCTTCGTAGACCCCGTTGACGGCGAAAATGGCATCGTCGGTGGTTTTCCAGAATAAATCCGACGAAAGCTGGGTAGTAGGAACCTGCTCGAGCAAGTCCTCGGTACAGGCCGTTATCAGGAAAGCAAGACCCAGCAGGAGAGATAAAGAAGTCAGTCGTTTCATGCGTGAAAGCTAAAAGCTGAGGTTAAGGCCGAACGAATACGATTTGAGCAGTGGGAACGGGTCGTCGTTGTTGTCGGCATCGGTCACGCTGGTGCTTTTTTCCGGGTCGACACCCCGATACCGGGTGAACGTAAGCAGATTTTCTGCCGTGACGTAGACCCGAATCCGGCTCATGCCAATGCGGCTCGCGTATTTGCTGGGGACGTTATAACCCGCCTGAATATTTTTCAACCGCAGGTAGCTGAAGTCGTCCAGCCAGAACGTCGACTCCGCCTGGTTGTTACCGCCCGATCCGGTGAGGAGTCGGGGAAGGGTCGCCCCCCGATTGTCCAGGCTCCAGGTATCGTACCAGTGGTAATCCTGAAACGCGTTCCGGGCCGAAGGGACATTGACCTGATTGAACGGTTCCAGCCAGAAGTCTTTCCGACCCGTAGCCGCCTGCCACAGAATGCTGACATCGAAGCCGCGCCAGTTACCGAACAGGTTCAGCCCATAGGTCGATACGGGTTGATCGCGGTTGAATTTTGGTTGTGCCTGCCGATCCTCGTCGGTGATCTGTCCATCGCCGTTCAGATCCTTGTAAAGAATGTCGCCGGGGGCGAAGTACTGCCCCTGAAAGGGCGCATTGGCGATGTCTTCCCAACTTTGGGCGATGCCCGTCGATACGCGGCTGTAGGCAAAATGGTAGGGTAGGTTCAGGTAGGTGTAGCCCTTGCTCAGAAACTCGTTCCACTCCAGCAGTTGGTTTCGGTTATAAGCAAAGTTCAGCGTAGCGCCTACGTTGGCATCCCGGATTTTGGAGCGATACGTTACGTTCAGTTCAATGCCACGGTTCTGGAGCTTGCCGATGTTTACCCGTGGCGCATTGTAGCCCGACAGGAAAGTCGATAAGGACGAAGGCCGGATCATGCCCGTAGTCAACTTCTGATATAGGTCGAGTTCGCTGGTTAGTCGACCGCCGAAGAAGCCCAGGTCCAGACCGATGTTGGTCACGTTGGTTTCTTCCCAGGAGAAATCTTCATTGATGATCTTCGCTGAACTGAAGCCTTTCACAATCTTACCATTGAAGATGTAGTTGGTCAGGTTAAAAATGTCCCGTTGCTCGTAACGACCTACGCCGGAGTTATTCCCCAGCTTACCAATTGATGCCCGCAGTTTACCCGACGACACCACCGATGAGAACCGTTTGAAAAAAGACTCGTCGGAGAAACGCCAGCCTGCCGATGCCGATGGGAAGAAACCGTACTGGAAGCCGGGCAGGAACTTACTGGACCCATCATACCGGGCATTGACTTCGAACAGGTACTTGTCGTTGATTACGTAGTTGATACGGCCAATACCTGACCGAAGCCCTTCAGCGTCGGAGTTACCCCCGGCTGATTGGGTAGTCGTTAAGGCCGCATCGATTTCGCTCAGGAGTGGGTTGATTCGGTCCTGACGGCTGGCCGATAAGTTCCGGTTGAACCAGTATTCTTCCGTATAAGCGCCCAAAAGGCTCAGTTGATGGTTGCCAAACAGGGTTTTGTTGTAGGTGATCCGGCCCTGAAGCAGCGTTTTATAGCCTGAGTTAACAGCATTGCTAATCCCCGCGCTGGCGGCTACCAGCGTTCGGGCTAGCTGACCCGTCTGGAAGTTCCACTCGTCGGTGGGGTCGGAATAGCTTTTGGTGAACTGGTTGTAATAACGAAGGCCATAATCGCCCCGGACGGTTAGGCCCGAAATGGGTGTCCATTCGCCATAGAGGTTCCCGTTGAATTCCTGCCGGTCGCGGAAGTTGTGGTTGACCTCGAACTGGGAAAGCATGTTGCGGGCAAAGGCATCTTCGCCGTACGCCATGATGCCGCCGTACTGACCAGTTGTCGAGTTGTAGGGCAGAATCCCCGCAATGGCGTAGCGAATGTCATAACCTGCTGTGCCGGTGTAGGTAATAAATCCTTCCGAGTTGGCATATTTCTGATTCGACCACTGGCCATCGGTTCGGATACCCACTTTAACGTTATCGCGGATTTTGTAGTCCAGGTTGAAGCGGGTATTGAACCGTTTATAGTCGTGATTGATCAGGACGCCCAGTTCGTCGTAGAGTCCAGCCGACAGGTAAAAGTTCATCTTGTCGTTGCCGCCCGATGCCGAAATGTTGTGGGTCTGAATCCGGCCGTGGTCGCGCAGAATGGTTTTCCACCAGTCGGTATTAGGGTATTTGATGGGATCGACCAGCCCTTTCGAGAGCCATTCTTCAACGGTTCCGTAGCGGTAGGTGGTCGAGGAGGCCCCGGCCCCCGATGCCCGCAGGTGCATGGTCAGCGAACGGGGGTAGTCGGCAAAGTAATTGTAGAAATTAGTTGGCTGCGAGAGACCGTAAGTGCCTGTGTAGTTGATCTGTGCTTTCTTGTTCTGAGAGCCGTTTTTGGTCGTGATCAGTACAACCCCATTCGAGGCCCGCGACCCATAGACCGATGCCGAAGCCGCATCTTTCAGGACCGAAATGCTGGCCACATCGTTCATGTCGATCCGGTTGATGTCGACATCGGGCATTCCATCGACCACGATCAGCGGACCCGAGTTGTTTACCGTACCCAATCCCCGAATGATCAGTGCAGCCCCACTACGACCCGCCTGCCCCGTCGATTGTTGAACCGATAAACCCGGTACTAAACCTGATAATCCAGATGATACGTTAGCTACGGCCCGGCTCGAAATTTTGTCGTCGATGGTAATAGCGGCAACGGCCCCCGTCAGGTTCTCTTTCTTCTGGGTACCATATCCGACCACCACCACTTCGTTCAGGGTTTTGATGTCGGGAGACATCGTAATATCGAGCGTAGTCTGACTGGTGACGGCGACTTCCTGTCCCAGATAACCGATGGCCGATACCACCAATGTTCCTCCGCCGGTCGGCAGATTGATCGTGAATTTGCCGTCGGCATCAGAGGTGGTTCCCGACTTGGCATCGCCTTTCAGCACGACGGTGGCACCGGGCAGGCCCGTTCCTTTTTCGTCGAGAATGCGGCCATTGAATCGGTAGCTTTGAGTTGCCTGCCCCCAAACGTCTCCATACAGTAGCAGGAGAGGCAGCCACCCATACATTACCAAATGCAGAAATTTGGAAGATAAAGGTTTACGCATAGCAATAAAAGGATGCTTAAAAATTGCTTGATGGGGCAATATTAGGCGGCATGTGAATAAAAAATATGGGAATAATCTAAATCGAACGGTCTGTCCACCTCTTTGAACGCTTTGTAATCCTACCGAACGATTTGTCCTCTTTTTTGAACATTCAGCGTAATTCGTAAACCAGTGGGTGATGCTAAACTTGCAACAGGAAAATGATGCGATGTAAAGGCGGGTGAAAAAAGACAAGTTTACCATAACGATAGCGGAGGCTGGATCGCTGATGTTACTCATCAGTCTCCTTATTTATATGCTGTCGCTGATGCTGTAGTAGTATTGGTTTATCAGATTGTTTATGAAGCTATGAATACGCTGATCTGGCTTTTTGCGCTAATTACTTGGTCGTGCCTGATACCGCCCGTTAATGCTCAGTCATCAAAGCGAGCGCTGGTGCTGGCTATACTGAAACCTGTTGTGTTGGCAGAAGCCCGGTGGGCCATGCAGCAGCAACCGATAACCGTAACTGCGCAAACGTCGGCCCGAAGTGCAGGCGGGAAGCATGACTTCTTCTCGGAAGGGGACTACTGGTGGCCCGATACAACCAATCTACAAGGGCCTTACATCCAGCGCGACGGTATGACTAACCCCGATAATTTTGTGGCCCATCGGCAGGCGATGATTCGGTTCAGTCGGATTGTCGGGGCACTGGCATCGGCTTATGTCATGACAAACGATGAAACGTACGTTCGGCAGGCATTCCGGCATTTGACGGCCTGGTTTGTGGATTCGGCTACGCGCATGAATCCATCCTTATTGTACGCGCAGGCAATTAAAGGGCGATTCACAGGGCGAGGGATTGGCATTATCGACACCATTCACCTGATGGAAGTGGCGCAGGGTGTTCGAGTGCTGGAAAAGGCCAAAAGTGCGGATAAGGTGACCGTTGCGGCTATCCGACGCTGGTTTGCGGAGTACCTGACCTGGCTAACCATGCATCCGTACGGGAAAGATGAGATGAACGCCAAAAACAATCATGGCACCTGCTGGGTGATGCAGGTAGCGGCTTTTGCCAAACTAACCCGGAATGATTCGCTGATGGCCGTCTGTCGGAATCGGTACAAAACCGTGCTGCTTCCCGATCAGATGGCAGCCGATGGGAGTTTCCCGCTGGAGCTTCGCCGGACCAAACCGTATGGGTATTCGATTTTCAACCTGGATGCCATGACCACCCTCTGCCAGATTTTATCGACATCTACGGACAACCTCTGGACCTACCAAACGCCCGATGGCCGGGGTATTCGGAAAGGAATAGAGTACCTATATCCGTTTGTTCAGGATAAATCGAGCTGGCCGTTAAAGCCCGATGTGATGTACTGGAACGACTGGCCGGTAGCGCAACCGTTTCTGGTATTTGGCGCGGTTGCATTTGATCAAAAAAACTGGCTCGATACCTGGAAAAAGCTGGACCATAACCCACAGGTTGAAGAAGTAATTCGTAACCTGCCCATTCGTAATCCGATTATCTGGTTAACCGAACCCTAATGAAAACAAATAGACTATTACTCCCTCTGCTCCTTGCCCCACTTTTGCTAGCGGGCTTTGTCCCCGATTCACTCATCAAATCACTGTTTCGGGATGCTGAACAACAAACTCGGTTTATGCTGGCAGAGGTTACCAAAGTGACTCAGGAATCTTCCGGTAAGAAACCAGCTCTAGTATCGCCCCGCACGCTGGATAAAGCCGGTGCTTTGCAACTCGTACCCGCCCGCGACTGGACCAGCGGTTTCTTCCCCGGCGAACTCTGGTATCTCTATGAATACACCGGACAGCGTGAATGGGCTGAACTGGCCCGGCGGTATACGGCCAATCTGGAAAGTGAAAAAATGAATGCTGGAACCCACGATATGGGCTTTAAGCTCTATTGCAGCTATGGCAATGGCTACCGCCTGACGGGCGATGCAACCGACAAAGCCATTATTATTCAGGGTGCTCGGACATTGATCAAACGGTTTAAGCCGACGGCCGGAATCATCCGTTCCTGGGATCATCATAAGGATGTCTGGCAATGTCCGGTTATTATCGACAACATGATGAATCTGGAACTGCTGTTTGCGGCCACACGCCTTACGGGCGATTCTACCTTTTATAAAATCGCCGTAACCCACGCCAAAACAACGATCAAAAACCATTATCGGCCCGATAATAGTTCGTACCATGTGGTTGATTATGACACACTAACCGGGAAAGTGATCAAGAAAAATACGCACCAGGGCTATAGCGACGAATCGGCCTGGTCGAGGGGGCAAGCGTGGGGATTGTACGGCTATACGATGTGCTACCGCGAAACGAAAGATCCGCAATTTCTGAAACAGGCTGAAGCCATTGCCCACTACATGCTGAACCATCCGCACATGCCCGCCGACCTGGTGCCTTATTATGATTTCGATGCACCGGGTATTCCGTCCGAACCGCGTGATGTATCAGCGGCTGCCATTATGGCTTCGGCCTTGTATGAACTCAGTACGTATGTACCGAAGGCTTTGTATCGCGCCAAAGCAGATCAGGTCATCACCAGTCTGGCAAAAGGGGATCGATCGCCAATAGCACAGAACCACGGCTTTCTGCTGGCGCATAGCACCGGTTCGAAAACCAGCGAGATCGATGTGCCGCTGGTCTATGCCGACTATTATTTTCTGGAAGCATTGCTTCGGTCTAAAAAGCTAAATGAAAAGAAGCCGTTGTTTTGAGTGAGTAACGCGGGTGGCAACCCGCGATTTTTGGTCTAGATAGCGCGGGTTGCCACCCGCGTTACTCACTCAAAACAACGGCTTCTTCCAGTTCTTCGGTGACCTGATGGCTGTATTCGGTGGGGGTTACACCAAACTGGGCGCGGAAGGCGCGGCTGAAATATTTGGGGTCGCTGAAACCAACGGCAAATGCAATTTCGGCAACGGATGCTTTTCGCTGTTTGAGCAATAGTTCAGCTTTTTTCAGGCGTGTGGTTCGGATCAGGTCAATGACGGAGAGGCCTGTGAGCATCTTCACTTTGCGGAACAGTACCGGGCGGCTCATGCCCATTTCGCTCACCAATCGTGTTACGTTAAATTCGGCATCGTTCAGGTGGGTTTCCAGGGTAGTCATCAACTGATTCAGGAATTTCTCGTCGGGATGATCCAGTTCCTGCACCTGGGGCTGGAGTGTGATAATCTGGTGATACTTAGCGCGTAACTGTTCCCGCAGCAGAAGCAGATTACGAACCCGTGTCTGGAGCAGAATGGGGTGGAACGGTTTCGTTACGTAATCATCGGCACCTGTTTGTAAACCCGTTAGTTGATTGTCGACCGCATTTTTGGCAGTTAACAGAATGACCGGGATGTGGCTGGTGCGTACATCGGTTTTGATACGGTGTGTCAGAGAGAAACCGTCCATAATCGGCATGGCTACGTCGGCAATAACCAGGTCGGGCAGTAGTTGAGTGGCCTTTTCCAGTGCTTCGGCGCCATCAGCAGCCTCTACCACCTGACAGGTTGCCGAAAATAGATCGCGGATATAGGCCCGAATATCTTCCTGGTCGTCAACCACCAGAATCAGAGGCTGACCCGTTTCCGCAATTTCGATGGTGGGTATGAGCTGGTTGGTAGAGTCAGTCGGCACTAACGAAGGTAGTGGGGGCGATACCATTAGTTGGGGTATTGCAGCGCCTGCTATCGTTTGCTGGATCGATTCAGGGGGCGTCAGCGGAAGGCGGATTATGAACCGGGTAAAACCTGCTTTTCCGGGCTGGGCCTCCTGGCTCTCAACCGTAATCTGCCCCTGGTGCTGTTCAACGATGTGCTTGCTGAGCGCTAAGCCAAGGCCGAAGCCTGAATCGCGGGTAGTTGTATGACCAACCTGATAAAACTGGTTGAAGATATAGTCCAGATTACCCGCCGGAATACCCGCACCTGTATCTTCGATGGTAATAACAGCCTGTTCACTGGCTCGTGCGATTGGAAAATCCCGCCGTAAACGAACCGAAACGGTGCCGCCTGCCGGAGTAAACTTAACTGCATTGAAAAGAAGATTATACACTACTTTTTCCAGCTCTCCGGCATCGAACCAGGCCGGTAGTGTAGAAATCTCCGATTCGTTGGTGAGGGTAAGCTGGTGCGCACGGGCATGTTCGCGGAACGAATCGGTACTATTACTCAGGAAAGCGACCAGATCAGTTTGTCGCCATTGCAGTTGAATATTGCCGGTTTCGTGTTTGCGGAAATCAAGTAGCTGATTCAGTAGCCGCAGCAATCGGTCGGTGCTACCCCGCATGATGGAAAGCTGTTTTCGAATGAACGGATCGGTGGCGTATCGTTCGTTCAATACCTCAATGGGTGCCATTACCAGCGTAAGTGGCGTACGGATTTCATGCGCAATCTCGGTAAAGAAGTTCAGTTTAATCTGGTGTAATTCCTGCTGACGGGCCTTCTCCTTATGTTCCTCTTCCAGTTCATGCGCCAGTTGCAGCCGGTTTCGGTTGAATCGTGACCAAAGTTGTAAAAGCCCCAGAAAGGTCAACGCATAGAGGGCATAGGCCCAGGGCGTTTTCCAGAGGGGGGGTAACACCGTAATTTTCAGTTCTAAAGGATACTTGTTCCAGACGCTATCGTTGTTAGTGCCTTTGGCTTGTAGCAGGTACTCGCCCGCAGGCAGGTTCATGTACATCGCCCTCGGTTCATTCACGTAGTTCCAGGATTGATCGAACCCAATGAGTTTGTAGGCATACCGATTTTTTGCTGCATTGATATAATTAAAGCTGGCAAAGTCGAGCGAGAAAACATTCTGTCGATGAGTAAGCGTAATACCCTGCTGATAGTCGATACCCGACTGGTCGGCCGAAAGGCTGGTAACGGGTTCATTGAACAGGCGCAAGCCGGTAAATGCCAGTGGGTGGACCGTGGTATTCCGCCGGATGCTATCGGGATGGAAGTAAACAATGCCATTATACCCGCCAAAATACAAGTGACCCGTTGCATCCTGGTAGGCTGAATTGGAGGTGAACTCCCGGCAAACCAGCCCATCGTGTACATTATAAGCCGTAAAGGTCGATTGGCCGGCTACCAGTTGCGCCAGCCCTTTATCTGTACTGACCCACAAACCGCCTTTCTGATCTTCCTGAATGCTGAAAATCGTATTGCTGGGTAATCCCTGGGCTGTTGTAAAATGCTGAAAAGCGTGTTTGTTGGGTAAGAGCAGGTTCAATCCTCCGTCGCGGGTGCCGATCCAGAGTCGGTGTTTGCGATCTTCGAGCAGGCACATTACATGGTTGTTGCTAAGTGAGCTCGGATCATTATCGGCATGAAAGAAACGAACGACTCTAGGCTCGCCCGGCCGCTTTCGCAATAGACCACCTGCATTACTGAACCACATTTGCCCCTGACTATCAAACAAGAGGGTTGTTCCATTCGTTAACATGTTCGGCAGGGTAGCGTCAATTCGCTCGAACGACTGCGTTTTGGGTACGAATCGGCAAATACCACCTAGGTTCGTAACGACCCATACCGCCCCCTGAGCGTCGCGTTTGAGGTCGTAAATTCGGTCGTTGGGCAACGAGTGAGGATTGTGCGGATCATGTAGGTATCGGGTAATGGTTTGCCGCCGAAAATCAAGGTAGTTCAAGCCCTTGATCGTGCCGATCCACAGGCCGTTGGCGCCATCAGCGAGCAGGCATTTGATTTTGTCGTTCGACAGAGAGCGGGTATTTCTTGCGTCGTGGGTGTAGTGACGGAGGATCGTTTTATCGGCGTTGATCAATAAAAGCCCGTGATCTTCCGTGCCGATCCAAAGTTGTTTTGGTGTATGAGCCGGTACGATTGGCCCAGCAATTTTGAAGGGTGTTCGGCCATGTTTGTCGAGCGGATGGTAGGAGCCAAATTGCCGGGCCAACGGGCTATACATATCGACTCCACCATAGTAGGTGCCAACCCAGTATGAGCCATCTCGGTCTCGGAAAATAGAGCGTACGGAATTGTCGCCTAATGAATTCGGGTCAGTTGGGTGATTCGTAAGGGATTGAAAATGACTGCCATCCTGCGCGACAATGTACAGGCCTGACATGGTTCCAATCCAGAAATTTGACCGACCATTGGGTTGTATGGTTCGAATGGTCAGCGTATTGAGGTCTAAACCGGCAACCGGATTCCAGGATGTCACACGCCCGCGTTGCTTATCAAATAAGGCAATACCGTTTCCTTCGGTGCCAATCCACAGTCGACCGGCCCGATCTTCGGCAATGGTATTGATGGTGTTGAGGGCATTGGTATACACCGAATCGGTTGGTTCCAGAAAGTAGCTGGTAAGCTGGAATTTCCCGGAAGCGGTTGGTCGAAGTTTCAGTAGCCCATTCGTTGTGCCGACCCACAGAGTCCGGTGCGAATCTTCATACAGCGTGCGGACGGATCGATTGCGCAACGTTTTAGGGTGCTGAAGCAGGGTGGCTAAAGACTCGAATTGCTGTTGACGATTGAGTCGGTATAATCCCCCCTGTGTACCGATCCAAAGCGATTGCTGATGATCTTCCAGCAGCCAGTTAATAGTCGAATCAGGGAGGCCGTGGCTGGCCGGGCCACCTGTCAGCATGCGTTGAAAATCATCCTGCTCGGGTCGGTAAAGGGCCAGTCCTTTCGCGGTGCCCACCCATAAGCGCCCTTGTTTATCGACCAGCAAACTGTTGATGGTATTGGATGCCAGACTATTTTTACGCGTAGACTGGTTTTGGTAAACCACTACATTGCGGGAGTCATAGCGGTTTAACCCGTTGCGGGTACCAAACCACATAAAGCCCTGGTTGTCCTGCGTAATCGTGTAAACGCTGCTATGCGACAGCCCTTCATCGACCGTAAGATGGCTGAATGTTTTTTGGGTAGATTGGCAAAATGCAGACGATATCAGTAAAGAACAGATAATTGCGTTGAGCCAGCGGGCGGAAGAGCACTTGTAACGGTATAGCATAAGACTACCAAAACACTCGTTAAGAAGACTGCCTGTGTAGTGGGGTTAAAACACGATTAAAACGCTGAGACTTCTGTATTTTACTCCAAAAAATTTAGACTATGTCTGTATCGGTTCCGGTTTATAAGCTTCATTCGTTTCCACGCCATGAACCCGAAGCACTTTTTTACATGGCCCGTCTGGAAAAACTGGTGCAGGAGGTGAAGGGTATCGATAAGTCGCACTCGCATACGTTTTACCTGCTGATGTGGATTATTCAGGGCAGCGGTACGCACACCATCGATTTTCGGACGTATCCGGTGGCGCCTAATCAACTCTATTTTCTGACGCCAGGACAGGTGCATAGCTGGAACCTATCGGCCGATGCGCGGGGCTATAACCTGTTCTTCGATGCCAATTTCTTTCGGAGCCGATACGGGAATCGGTTGCAGCAATATCCGTTCTATCATTCGCACCAGCATCAGCCTTTACTCGAAGTTGCCGAACAGCAGCCCGTGTTTAGTAATCTGCTGACGTATGCCTACGACGAATATGAACAACGTCGATCCAATCGGTCGGAGGTCTTTCTGTCGTACCTGCACATTGTACTCGAAACGGCCAATCGGCTTTATAACCAGCAATGGGTAGGGCAGGAGGCTCATCTATACGACCGGATTCGGGCGTATGAGGAGTTAATTGAATACCAGTTTCTGACGGTTCGGGAGGTAAGTGCCTATGCCGATCAAATGCACCTAACCCCTAATTACCTGAACCACATCTGTAAAAAAGTTGTGGGAAAAACGGCCAGCCAGCTCATCCACGAACGCATCGTTATCGAAATCCAGCGATTGTTGACGCATACGACACAGTCAATAAAAGAGATTGGTTTTCAGTTAGGCTTCGACGACCCCTCGTACTTTGTTCGTTTTTTTAAAAAGCACACAGGGCAAACTCCCGCTGAGTTTCGACAGATGCTCCTGGTAGATCGTTGATTTGTACCATACGTTGCATGGTTTGTATTGGGGGGCGAATGGATTGGGCTTTACCTTTGTAGCATAAAAACTGCCTGAGCAACAGCTACTAAGCAGGATTAAATTGCCTGCTTTTTTGCTCCAGAACCATGTTTACCAATAGCCGATTCTACAGCATTGCCTTTAATAAATGCCCGCGTTGCCATCAGGGCGATTTTTTCGTCACGAACAGTGCATTCAGCAAAAACTTCGATAAAATGCATGACCACTGCCCACACTGTGGTGAAAACTTCATGCCTGAGCCAGGGTTCTACTGGACGTCGATGTTTGTGAGCTATGCGTTTTATACCATCTATATTTTATTGACATTTTTCATTGTCGTACAGGGCTTTCAGGTCGATCTGGATTATTACCTGATGGGGATGTTGCCGTCGCTGGTTTTGTTAACGCCTTATTTTTTCCGACTGGCTCGCCGTACCTGGCTCACCTTATGCATTACACCAAAGCCGCAACTTTATGTAAAGTCGGCTCATCAAAAGTAAAAAGCGTCTAGGAAGCTGTTTGCGTTCGTGGAAGCAGGTTCTTATAACCTGCCCTCACTATACCAGTGATTGTAAAACCTGTCTATCTGCGTAACCACCGTAGGTAGGCAGGTTTTCGGTTTTAAAAGCAACTTTTACAATTCGTTTACAAGCTTTTACACGGCTTTACCGGCCTGTGTGGGTGGTGGCTCTAGATTTGCTTTAGTACAGATAAAAAATTAGCCAGCATGAAAAACACACTTATCACCGCATTACTGGTTTGTGCCTCCTCAGCTATCGGCTGGAGCCAGCAAACCTTCAGCCACTGTTCCGCTGCTTTTCTGGGCAATAAAATGATTGTTGACCAGTATACAACGAAAGGAAAATGTATTGTTCCTGCCACGGCAACGGGCGAATTGACCGTCAATACGGTCGAGCTATCATCTACCAAAAGTAAAGCTGTTGAGTCGATACCTTTTATGGTGGCGATACGCGATAAGAATAGCCAGACGCTGACAAGGTATTCGAAAGCGGAAGTCAAACGGGTAAACATCCGGAATGTATTGGCCAAATGCCGAAAAGGTGACCATATTGTGTTGCTGACGGTTGGCAATCAATATGCATTACCCCATAATGAAATCCTTGTTCGTTAATTCACCTCACTCCATATTGCCATGAAAAC
Organism: Spirosoma sp. 48-14; assembly: GCF_001898575.1. Taxonomy (GTDB): domain Bacteria; phylum Bacteroidota; class Bacteroidia; order Cytophagales; family Spirosomataceae; genus Spirosoma. Next base: position 78,059 of record NZ_MKUD01000001.1, on the reverse strand, counting down.
TTACAGATTCGTATTCGTTATACTGGGTTGTGTGCTAGGGCTTACTTCCTGGAAGATTATGCTGGGCGCTGACCATGCGTCGGCAGTTGAAGAAAAGCCAGAGTTTTACACGAATCCGCTTGTATTGAATAATAAACCATTGAATTTGACCGTCTTTTCCATTCATAGCCGAGGGCGTCTGGCTTTGGTTTCAGGTGACCCAAAGTCGGAAGAAGCCATCAAAATCCCGTTTCGTATGTATCTTTATCGAAATGGAATCCTCATTCGCAAAGAGGAATCGGATAAGGCTCAGCAGGTATATGATATTGCTCCATTGATGGAATTGGCTCGGCCTGGCGATGATTTGGTGATTGATCCGGTTCGACCAATGGATAAACCAGCTCGACGAGCCATTCGACTACAAGGGGTTAGTTGGTTTTTTAATTGGTCGCTAGGATGTTAACGAGATAATGGTTTTCGCTTATCTGCGATGACTCTTGCAGATGAGCGAAAAGCAACTACTGTATACACTGTGAACAGATGCGTATGTCAGTCCGGCTATTTACAACCATAGCCTTGATGCTTTCGGGTGTTTTGATTGTCCTGTTTGCCGGGTTGACTCCATCTAATCCGGCAACAGAAAAGACGCGTTTTGCCCGGAAAGTTAACCTGGCACTCCGACGCACAGCGCACCATTTACTTCGTAAAGCTGGTGATGATACGTCACGAATTGCTCCGGTACAACAGCCGAATGCGCAAACATTTTTGATTCGATTGGATCATACATTCGATTATGATCAACTTCCACAGTTATTAAAAGAGTCGTTTGCTGTTCATGCTATTCGGGAAAACTACGATGTAGCTGTGCTGGATTGCGCTCGTGGAGAATTACAACTTGGCTATAACATCAACGACCTGGTTGGAACAGGGCAGGTTCCTTGCAGAGGGCGGAGTCAGAAAGCCGGTTGTTATACCTTGCAGGTTACCTTCAATACCGTTCAGGACGAATCTCCTCAGCCGGTAATGGCCTGGTGGTTACTAGCGTTGGGGGCCTGCCTGACTGGGCTAGGGTATGTAGTGTGGCAAAAGTGGCCATCCAGACAGACATCAACTGAATCACCCAATCCAGATTCGGTTTCGGACGGGTTACTACGATTCGGTACATCGAGTTTCAATCCTAAAACCCTTATGCTTCAGGTGGGAACTAACCGTCATACTATGACTTACCGCGAAGCTAAATTGCTTCAGTTTTTCGTAGAGCATACGAATCAGGTAGCCGAGCGAGATTTCATTCTTAAATCGGTTTGGGAGGATGAAGGGGTTTTTGTAGGCCGTAGTGTCGACGTGTTTGTATCCCGCTTGCGAAAATTGCTTCAGGAGGATTCGGCGGTTCGAATCGTTGCCGTTCATGGCGTAGGGTATCGGTTTGAAGTGCAGGTATAGCCAGCCTTTTCAGGAACTGGTTGACAGTGAACCGTTGCCGAAACAAAAGTTAAAATGACTGCAACATATTTATAATAATCTTCTTTATTTTTTTTGCTAATGCTTTGATAATGAATTGGTTGTTTGCTGGCTTGTAAATTGTAAGTATTTGAACAGATTTTGAAAGTCTGTAGCGATTGCCCTCTCTACCTTTGACTCATGAATCGCTCCTAAACCCGATTCGTGTCAGTAAGTATGAGTCAAAAACAGCGCATCTTTCTCTGGTCAATCACGGCTGCGTTGGGTGGTTTTCTCTTCGGTTTTGATACCGCCGTTATTTCAGGCGTTGAACAGTCACTGCAATCGTTGTGGCACTTGAATGTCTGGGAACATGGTCTTACTGTTTCCATTGCCCTAATCGGTACCGTACTCGGTTCAATGCTGGGTGGTATTCCAGCGGAGCAAGCGGGCCGCAAAAAAACGCTGCTCGGGATTGCTATTCTCTATCTGGCTGCTTCGCTCGGTACAGCCATGGCAACCGGCTGGAGCGTTTTTCTTCTATTTCGATTTCTGGGCGGGTTGGGTGTTGGGGCTTCATCGGTGGCAGCCCCCATGTATATTACCGAAATATCGCCAGCCAAATCGCGTGGGCGATTGGTTGCTTTATTTCAATTCAATGTTGTACTGGGTATTCTGATCGCCTATCTATCGAACTTTTTGTTACAGGGTATCGGGGCCGATTCATGGCGCTGGATGCTTGGTATACAGGCTATTCCTTCGCTGATCTTTCTGATTGCCGTCTTAAACATCCCCGAAAGTCCACGCTGGCTGTTATTGAAGAAAGGGGATGTTGCCCAGGCATTCGAGGTTCTTCGAATGATCGATCCGGATACTGCCGAAAAAACAATGGTAGCTATCCAGCAAAGCAATCACCATACTGAAGGGTCGACCCGGTTGTTTTCGACCGCGCACAAAACCCCCATCATGCTCGCCGTGCTATTTGCAGTATTCAATCAGGTTTCGGGTATCAATGCCATTATTTATTATGCTCCCCGAATTTTTGAAATGACGGGCCTGGGTAAAAGTTCGGCTTTACTATCGTCGGCGGGTATTGGATTCATCAATCTCCTGTTCACCATGATCTCGATGAATTTAATTGATCGGTTTGGTCGGCGGACTCTGATGAAAATTGGTTCGGTGGGCCTGATCATCACCCTGGCGTTGGTGGCTAGAGCGTTCTACATGGAGGATTTCAACGGAATGACGGTGCCGTTCCTGCTGTTTGGCTACATTGCGTTCTTCGGTTTTTCACAAGGCGCTGTGATCTGGGTATTTATTTCCGAAATTTTTCCGAATGAAGTACGGGCAAGCGGACAGGCGTTGGGCAGTTTTACACATTGGTTGATGGCAGCTATCATTACGTTTACGTTTCCGTATCTTGCCGAACAGGTTGGCGGTGGTAACACATTCCTGTTCTTTACCGCTATGATGGTATTGCAACTAGTTTTCGTGCTACGCCTGATGCCCGAAACGAAAGGCACGAGCCTGGAGCAGATTGAAAAAACATTTGTTGTCCACTAAACCTTTTCATCCATGAATCAGCCTATTCTTTGTTTCGGCGAAATCCTCTGGGACGTTTTACCGACCAGCAAACAACCGGGTGGTGCCCCCATGAACGTGGCCGTTCACCTGCGCAATTTTGGCATGAATGCCCAGCTCATCAGCCGTGTTGGCAACGACGATCTTGGTCGTGAACTGCTGGAATTTTTGCGGGAAAAACACCTGCCAACAGCCTATGTGCAATTAGGGGCTACCCACCTGACAGGTATTGCCAAAGCCAATGTGACCGACCGCAATGAAGTCGTGTATAAAATATTGCAGCCTGTCGCCTGGGATTACATTCAGTACGATGCTTCGCTGAGTTCGCTCTATCAGAAATCAATACTGGTCTATGGGAGTTTGGCCGCTCGAAGTCAGACCTCACGCAACACGCTGCACCAGTTACTGGATCAGGTCGCACTGCGAGTGTTCGACGTAAACCTCAGGGCACCACATTACAATCCGCTGGAGGTTTCGTATCTGCTTCAAAAGGCCGACATGCTGAAAATTAACCATAACGAGCTGGAAGAGATCATTGGCTGGTTCACATCGCCCCTTTCCGAACGCGAAGCAATGACGTTTCTGCGCGATCGCTTCAAACTGAAATCCGTTTGTGTTACGCGTGGCGAAAACGGAGCGATCCTGTTAAACGGAGAAGGGTTTACAGAGCATCCGGGGTTTTCGGTACAAGTGGAAGATACGATCGGTTCCGGCGATTCGTTCCTAGCTGCTTTCCTGTACAAGACCTTGCAGGGGGAAACGGCAGCTAAAACCCTCGAGTTCGCTTGTGCTACAGGCGCTTACGTAGCTACCCAGCAGGGAGCTACGCCCAGCGTTTCGGAGCAACTAATTCTGAAGCGAATTCGTCAGTCAACCACACGGCCTGCCGAACTGATCTAAATCAGCACCGAATGCTCAACGGACATACTACCATTGGGCATCAGTTTTAAGTGAATTTTAATGAAGTCGGCCACACGTTGCCGAACCTTTTTAGGTTGGTAATATGGTTTATTGTGGGGAGCGCTCCTGGATTTGGTGACTCCCCACTTTACCTCCGGCAAACGATATAAATCCTATACATTTCTGTACAAACAGCAGAAATGACCGTAAAGCTTATGCTAACCTATGATAGACGATGAAAAGCACTGAAAAGCCTTTTTAGAGGGATTCAGACGTATTTTGAAATCGGTACTGAGGTTTTCGGTACCGATTTTTGTTTTTGATCATAGCTCGATTTGTTTAGGCTCATACTACTGAAGCGCCATCTGATTATAGGCCATCTGTTTCAGCAGGAAAACAACGCCGTATTGATCAATTTGCGTCCGGTACGATTTATACATAGCTACAAAATGAGGATAGTTATGCAAACGAGCTGAAGCGAACGCTGAAATATGTAAAAAGGCCAGCGCATCTGAGCTGGTGATTTTGGCCCAGTCGCCTTGCGGAAAACCGGACTCTGTTGTCGGTTTGTCAGCTTCTATACTATCGCAGGTTGACGCCAGATAATGACCATAAGCGGCCAGCAAGAAGGCCATCCGATGGACATCGCCATTTTTGGTCAGCGCATCCAGTAGCGTTGGTAGTAGCAGCAGAGGTAGTTTTGAAATACCGTCGGAGCATAAGCTGGCCAATGAATCGGCATTGCTTGTAAACTGACGAATAAACGCTTCGATCGACTCTTCTGGCTGATCGGTTATACCAGCCGATGCCAGCATATCCTGCTGGATGAGCGCACGAAGGTAGTTGCTGAATAAGTGGTCGTTGACCGTTTCATCGATAGTTCGGTAACCTGCCAGTAAGCCTGGATAGGCCAGTAAGGTTGGCAGGGCATTCAATGTTTCGTGTGAGTTGGTTGGCATGATGAATGGGAATACGTGTGACGATTCATCTATATCTGTAACTGGGGGATCGAATTAGGATGTTGCTCCTGGGCTTCAGTGCGCTGGCGCAGCGTCTGAGCAATTCGAATCATCTGGTTTCCCTGTTTACCCTGCTTCTCAATACTGGCTTTGTCGTACTGATGCTGGCGGGTAGGTTCCCAGAAAAAAAGTTCGGTTTTGGCGTCGTATATACCAATAGGGCGGTAGCCATCCTGCGTAAGCAACTGGGCTAATAACGCATCGGCTTCGGCATGGGTGACGCAATCAATATGATGGTACTGCTTTTTAAGCAGATAAATGACTGAAAAACGATTCATGTGTTGTGAAGTTTAATGGGAGAGTAGCCGTTCGGGTCTACTCGGGCCAAGGCTACCTGAGCACTTGTATCGACTTAATAGCCAATAAGTACGCTCTCTTAAGCACATGGTAATGGTAAAGTGACAAGCGTAGCACAGATGCTATACGTTCGCCTTGGATACCACAGCGGGAAGCTAAAGTCGTTAACTATATTGGTTCCGGAAGGCTATTGACGATTCCTTCGAACCTCTGGCTTGCTCTGGCTATGCCTGAACAGGCAGTTTTAACAAACGGCTTGTTCAGGCTGAAGAACGTTTAACGATTGGTCGTGAGCCAGTTCCCGCCAAAAGGTGTAGCGCTGCGGGATAAGCCCACAAACGTTGGCGCATACCGATCAATAAAACGAATGAGAACCGAACGGATGGCAATCCAGCGGTTGGTCAAGAATGAAGTCGTTGTATTGGAATGGGCTGATGTATATAGGGATTTCATGGTTTCTGTATGTTAAGTCCGTGTAGTCAGGATGCCTCTATGGGCCTGTAATAGCCTGAGGTACGGAGTAAGTAATTGACAGCCAGTAGAATCTAAAGGAGCTGCCCGAAACAGATGAAGACTTAAAACTAATTGGTAAGCAAAGTAAACTCGACTCGTAAAATGCATCTGGTTTCTATGCTAAATAACTAAAGTAAACCCTGAGATAGTTTTCTAATATTGGTAAAGTACAAAAAGTGCCTTTCTTTTTGCAGTGAAAAAGTGAATTGTGTAAGCAATTCTTTAAATAGTTATGTGAGATAGCGGTCTGATAATCAGTATTCTATTGAAAAAGTATATAGAAATAATACTAATTTGTCTTGTAGCTCTATCAAAAGCATAGTACCAGGTTCACAAAAAAGAAAGTGCAAATGGTATAGTAGGCTAGCTGTAAAAAACCATGTGTTAAATTTTAATACCTTTCTCTTTATAAACAATAAGCAGTTTGCAACTTGCGGGTACGAATAGAGTGAATAAGTAATCAAACGTAGTTTAGTCACTAGCTATGGAATTCAGACAATTAGGAGCATCGGGCCTGAATGTGCCGGTATTAAGTTTCGGAACGGCTACCTTTGGCGGAGGTACCGAATTTTTTAAAGCCTGGGGAAGTACGCAGGTTGATGAAGCCAAACGATTGGTCGGTCTTTGTCTGGATGCAGGCGTAAACCTGTTCGACACAGCCGATGTGTATTCGCAGGGGCTTTCCGAAGAAATTTTAGGAGAAGCCCTCGTCGGCCAGCGCGATAAAGTGCTGATTTCGAGTAAAGCAACCTTCACGTTTGGTAAGGGCCCAAACAACCAGGGATCCTCGCGTTTCCATTTACTCCGGCAGTGTGAAAGTAGCCTCAGGCGGCTCAAAACCGACTATATCGACATCTATCATATGCATGGATTCGATGGGAACACGCCCGTTGAAGAAACGCTACGAACCCTGGACGACCTCGTTCAAAGTGGAAAAGTGCGGTACATTGCCTGCTCTAATTTTTCGGGGTGGCATCTGATGAAATCACTCGCCGTTTCGGAGAAATACGGCTGGAATCGCTATGTGGCCCATCAGGTATATTATTCGCTGGTGAATCGCGAGTATGAGTGGGAGCTGATGCCGCTAGGTATCAACCAACAGGTTGGTGCGCTGGTTTGGAGCCCGCTGGCGGGTGGCCGCTTAGGTGGTAAATATGGACGTAGCAAACCCAAACCAACTGAAGGTCGGGTTGTGGAAGGAGGTAGTCCAGTACCACAGGCCGTCGTGCCGGAAGAGACATTTTATACGATAACCGATGCGTTGGAAGAGGTTGCTGCCGAAACCGGCAAGTCAATAGCTCAGGTAGCCATTAATTGGGTATTGCAGCGCCCTACGGTATCGAGCATTATTATTGGGGCTCGAAACGAAGAACAGCTCAAACAGAATCTTGCTGCGGTTGGCTGGCACCTGACCGTTGAGCAGCTGAAAAAACTGGATAAAGCCAGCGAAACGCCACCCATTTACCCATACTGGCATCAGCGACAAAATCTTACCTTAAATCCGCTTCCCAAGTTTTATTGAGCGATTGAGTGATTGAGTGATTGAATGATTATTGATTGCGTTAGCAATTCACTCAATCACTCATTCGCTCAATCACTCAATAAATTACGTACAGCCATGATTCAATTTAAACGACTAGATCACATACTGGTTTGTATTCCAGAGGGCGCTACGGCCGAAGCCCGCGCGTTTTATACAGATAGTTTAGGGCTTGCCGAAATTCCGGGCAACCATCCGGGCGGGGCTATCTGGTTTCAGATGGGCGACATCGAGCTACATGTTCGTGAAGAAGCAGGAACCAGCTTTTCCAAACGACATCCGGCTTTTGAAGTTGGCAATCTCAGTGAAGCGAAAGAAATACTTCAGCAGAAAGGGTTGGCGATCGAATATTCATCCGATATTGATGGTCGAGACCGGTTTTTCTTCCGTGACCCCTTTGGTAATCGATTTGAACTGCTTCAATTTATCGGTTGAGTAATTTGCGTGTTTGCGGTTAGATTCACTCGTAGTACAGATAATGTACCAATAAGGTAGAGAGAACACAAGCAGTGACTTTTGGGTTGACTAGGTAGAATGAAATTGTTTGGATGAGAAGGTTGTCTATGAACAAAGTCTGACTACGATTTCAACTCTATAAACGTGCCAGATAGTCTGTTTGGCTAATTAGTTAGTACGGGGATGCTTAATAAGCTAGAGGGAAATTTACCATTAAATACCGACTTAGTAACGACCAGTGAGCTGTTCGAACTACTAACTAAAGCCACACGTGATGCTGTCTGGCACTGGGACCTTGAAACCAACTCGATTTGGTGGAATGAAGGTTATACGCAACTATTCGGGTATGATCTGAAAGGGGAAGATGCGGATGGGTTTGAGTCCTGGTCGAAACATGTTCATCCTGACGATAAGGAAGGCGTTGTATCGGGTATTCAACAGGTCATTGACCAGGGAGGTAAAAACTGGTCGGCAGAATACCGATTCCAGCGGGCCGACGGTTCACATGCCATTGTGCTTGATCGGGGCTATATACTCTGGCGAGATGGTAAAGCCATACGCATGGTGGGCTCTATGCAGGACGTGACCGAGCAGGTCATGTTGCAGCAGGCACGCATTGAAAGTGAGGAACGACTTCGTTTTGCCTTGCAATCGGCTCAGTTGGGTACCTGGGAACTAGACCCTCAGACGGGCGTGGTCAAGTGGGACCGCCGATGCCAGGAGCTTTGTGGCCTTACCGACGAAAATGCTATTGGCTACGACCGAACGCTGGACTTCATTCATCCTGCCGATCGGGAACGGGTTGAAAAGGCAGTGCAGTGGGCTTTAAATCCGGAGTCGGGTGGAAGTTACGATATGAGCTTTCGGACGATTGGGGTTCAGGACAAAAAACTGCGATGGGTACGTTTTATTGGACAAACCCACTTCTCCGATGCAGGTCAGCCGCATCGATTTTCGGGCGTTGCCGAAGATATTACTGAGGAAGTGCTGGCAAAAGAAAAGGCGGCTCTTTCTGAGCAACAGGCCCGGATTGCACTGGAAGGGTCGGGCTCTGGATCGTTTATGGTCAACCTGCTGACGAGTGAGATTCGCTACTCACCGGCTTTTGCCCGTATTCTGTTGGGTGATGAAAGCGAAAATATTCGCTGGAATGTTTTTGTCGAGCATATCCATCCTGAGGATAAGCCTATTCGTGACAAAGCGCACCAACTAGCGCTCCGGACCGGAACGATTAATTACGAAGCCCGCTTCATCTGGACCGACAAGTCTATTCATTGGGTGAAAATCATTGGTCAGTATCAGTTCGATACAAACCGGAAGCCAACAGCTGTTACGGGTATCATACTCGATGTTACGGAACAGACCGAGAAGGCCAGAGCCCTCCGGGAAGCCGAAGAGCGCTTTTCAATCGCGTTCAACAATACCTCCACCGGCATTGCTTTCGTGGATACGCAGGCCAATTTTACGCTGGTCAATGAAGCCTATACCAGGCTGTTGGGCTATTCGGCCGAGGAGTTATGTGCGCTGAATAGTTTTGAGCTTACCCATCCCGAAGATCGGCCCTGGAATCGTCAGCTTTTTGAAGAAGTGGTGCAGGGCAAACGACCTTATTTCAATCTGGTGAAGCGGTATTTTCACAAAGATTCGTCGATACGCTGGGTGCAATTGAACGTAACACGGGTAGCCGATGCTCAGGACGAAACCCAGAGTATTATCATTATTGCCCACGACATCAACGAACGCGTAGAAGCCGAAGCGAAATTGCGGGCCAGTGAAGCGCGTATTCGGAACATCATTACGCATGCCCCAGTCGCTATCGGTATCTTGAATGACCGTACAATGGTTGTTGAAACGGCCAACAAATCCATGCTTGAAATTTGGGGCAAAGATGATAGTATTATTGGTTTGCCGCTTATAAAGGCGCTTCCCGAGCTGGAAGGGCAGGGGTTTATCGAACTGCTCGAAGAGGTGTACGATTCAGGCGTTGCGCATTACGGAACAGAAACGTTGGCCTTACTCCATCGAAAAGGCAAGATGGAACAGGGCTACTTCAATTTCGTATATGCCCCTATCTATAAGTCGGAGGGAGATGTGGGTGGTATTATGGTTGTTGCCACGGAGGTAACCGAGCAGGTTAAAGCAAAGATTGCGTTACAGGAAAGTGAGCAACGTTTTCGTAATCTGATCGCTCAGGCTCCGGTAGCCATCAGCTTATTTGTTGGGCCAGATATGGTTATCGACATGCCCAACGAAGCCATGTTGAAGTTCTGGGGAAAAGGTGATGTGACAGGTATGCCTCTGGCTGAAGCGTTACCGGAGCTGAAAGGACAGCCTTTTCTGGAGATTCTGGATAACGTGTATACAACAGGGGTTGAATACAGCTCCCAGGAAGCTAAAGCTGAGTTGCTGGTTGATGGTAAGTTGGGTACCTATTATTTCAACTTTACGTATAAGCCCATACGTAATGCCGCCGGAGAAATCTATGCGATTATGGATATGGCTATCGACGTTAGTGAGCAGGTGGAGGCCCGTCGGCTCATTGAAGCGAATGAACTGCGCTTTAGAACGCTCCTGGAGGCCATTTCGCAGATGACCTGGACCAACACATCCGAAGGTGAGTTTACCTTTTTCAACCAGCGATGGTATGAGTATACGGGGCTCAATTTTGATCAGTCTAAAAGCCATGGGTGGCAGGCTGCTGTACATCCCGACGATTGGGGACTGACCCAGTCTACGTTTCGGCAGTCACTGGCTACGGGCGCAATATTCGCGGTTGAAAATCGCTATCGACGTGGTGCCGATGGCATGTATCGCTGGCATTTGAATCGCGCCCTCCCCATTCATGATGAAGAGGGAAATGTACTGTTGTGGGTAGGGACGGCTACTGACATTCATGAGCAGAAGCAACTGGCTGTTAGTCTTGAAGAGCAAATAGAGGCTCGAACCGAACAACTGATGGCGTCCAATTACGACTTACGCCGATCCAACGAGAACCTGGAGAAATTTGCCTACATAGCTAGTCATGACCTGCAGGAGCCGCTTCGAAAAATACAATCGTTTGGGGATATTCTTAAGGCGCAGTATGCCGATGAACTGGGCGATGGGGTCGATTATCTGGAACGGATGCAGACAGCTGCCGCCCGTATGTCGCTACTGATAAAAGACCTGCTGACATTTTCGCGAATATCGACTCGTCAGGAAATGACAGCGTCGGTCAATCTGAACCATGTAATTGCCGAAGTGCTCGATACACTTGAAGTCGCTGTAGAGCAGTCGGGTGCGCAGATACAGGTGGCTACACTGCCCAAGGTGCCGGGCGACGAATCGCAGTTACGGCAACTCTTTCAGAATCTGCTCAGTAATTCGCTGAAATTCAAACGCTCCGAGATGGTTCCTGTTATACAGGTTCAGGCTGGACAAGTGAAGGCGCAGGAATTGCCTGCATCGGTTCGGCCAGGACGCGTGGTTGCCAATTACCACCAAATTAAGGTATCGGATAATGGAATTGGCTTTGACGAGAAATACATCGACCGAATTTTCCAGGTATTCCAGCGATTACACACCCGGAATGAATTTGCAGGCACTGGTATCGGATTAGCAATTTGTGAGAAAGTTGTCGCTAATCACGGAGGAGCCATCACGGCCACCAGTAAGCCTGGGCAGGGGGCCACATTTATTATCTATCTGCCAATTGTTCCAATGGAACATCCTTGATCGAGACATTGCACAGTTTGTTTTGCCCGAAAAAGCCACCCCTTGCCTCAACGCAGCGGGTGGCTTTTTTTGCTGGGTAAGTGTGCGCATTTGGCTGGTCTTACCAATCAAGTTAGCCAGCCCATTTATTCTCTTTAATTTATAATGCAATTTAAGTATCTGACTATCAGTATTTTATATTGATAAATTGGCCGGGTGGAAAAATAATTCTAAAATTTTTCGAGCCTCATGCAACCTGCCTTCGGGTTTCTTACATCTACCAGTCAAATACCACAAAACGAATACAACCAACTGCGGACCACCGCCTGAACCCTTAATCAAATTCTGTTCCTAAACCCTGAACCTTTAACAATACAACCACTATGAACACGTTCAAACACCTCCTCGCTACTGCCCTGATCGCTACGTCAACGGCCTCGTTTGCACAAACCGATTCAACAGTTGTAAACACACCTACTATCAAATCGACCTCGTACCGCTCTTACGAACGGGTGCGTTCCGATTTGCGTATCTATGTTGGTCTGAATGGCCTGGGTGGTACACTGCCTGCAGGCTACGAATTCCGGCCGATTGGTTCACGCTTTATAGCCCTGGGCTGGCAGATGCGGATTCCGGTGGCGGTGGGAGGAGCGACAAAGCTTCGTCTGGTAACTGGCCCGGAGGTAGCCTGGAACAACTTTATGTTTGAAGGCCGGAATATGCTGGTTAAGCAAAACAATCAGTTGGCTATCGAGCAGTCGGATGTTGATTTACACCGCTCGAAACTGGTAACCACCCAGCTCAATCTGCCGATGATGCTCAATCTGTCCTTCAAATCGGGCTTTTCGATTGCCGCAGGTGCGTATGCAGGGCTTCGGCTCGACAGCTATACGAAAGTGAGACCCGTAGGTGGCTCATCCGTACGTACGCACAATTCATTTAATCTGAACCCGGTTCGTTGGGGATGGACTGCCGAGTTGGGCTATCGAGGACATGCGAAACTATTTGGCCGCTATGAGCCAAACAGCCCTTTCAAAGCAGGTGAAGGCCCTGACGCCAGCGTCTGGACGGTCGGCCTGAAATTCTAATCTGTTTCTGCTACAGAAATTTGACCGACTTACGAATTAGTTTAATCCTATTCCAAGAGAAAATAGGGACAAAGCAAGATTAATTCATAAGTCGGTTAAATTCTGCTCCTAGTGTGCAACTTTCCCTCCCTACGGGTGTCTTTTCACCGAATATCGTTCTTCAAGACACCGACCCCCAATAAAATTCCACTCATCCTGCTGTTAAGACCGCTTGTGTAAGAACAGGTACTTTGTGATGCCCACTACCTACCTTTGCAATGTACTGAAGCACAAGAAACAGGCGACCTTCTAACAACACATACTATGAAAACGATATTTTCCTTCCTCTTACTTAGCCTTCTGACCTTGGCAACAACCTTTGGGCAGGCCTTAACGCGAGGTACCGTCAATGGCCAGGTGAGTACATCGGCTGGAAAAGCCCTCGAATTTACAACCCTGATGCTGCTGAAAGCGAAAGATTCTACCCTGGTAAAAGGATCGATCAGTGACGTTGATGGGAAATATGCCTTCCAGAATGTAGGTGCTGGGCGGTATCTAGTAGCTGCTCAACAGATCGGTTATCGAAAAACGTATAGTGTACCGTTCGAAATCAATGAGGCTACGCCAGCACTCGAATTGCCGATGCTGACCATGATTGACGAAACTAAAAATCTAACCGAGGTGAAAGTGGTGGCTCAAAAGCCTTTCATTGAACAGCAGGTCGACCGGACGGTGATGAACGTTGAAAACAGCATCGTGGCCAGCGGCAACACCGCCCTGGAAGTGCTGGAAAAAGCTCCCGGCGTAACCATCGACCGTCAGAATGACCAGATTCAGTTGAAAGGGAAGGCAGGTGTTATTGTCTATATCGATGGCAAACAGACGTATCTCTCTCAGCAGGAAGTATCGAATCTGCTGAAAAATACACCCAGCGACAACATCGCGTCGATTGAGATTATCACGAACCCTGGTTCTAAATACGATGCGGCCGGTAACTCAGGGATCATCAACATCAAGATGAAGAAAAATAAGAACTTCGGCACCAATGGGAACGTGATCGTAGGCACGGGTTATGGCTGGGTGAAAAACCTTAGCGGAGCCCGCGATGATCTGCCGAAATTCAATACCTCGATCAATCTGAACCACCGCGAGGGAAAAGTCAACCTGTTTGGTAACTATAGCTATACAAATCGCCAAAGTTCGCAAAGCAACGAATTGAACCGGGTAATTCCCTTTGAAGGCAAGAATACGTACTTCGACCAGATATCGTTTCGGCCGAACCAGTTTGAAGGGCATTCGTATAAGGCAGGGATGGACTATTTCATCAATCAGAAAAGTACTGTTGGGGTATTGGTCAATGGTTTCTCGAACGACTGGGAATCGGCTGGGCAGAATAACACCATGATCAGCGATGATAACCGCCTGTTGACCAGCAAAGCCATTACCCAAACCAGTATGGGCAACAAAATGTCGAACATTACCACGAACCTTAACTATAAATACGATATGGGTAAAGGTCGTGAGTGGACTATCGACGCTGATTATGTGCATTATGGCGGTATGAATACCAACAACCTGAGCACTGCCTATACTAACGCAGCTAACCTGCCCACTCGGTTGAATCAGGATGTTCGGAACAACATGCCATCGACCATCAATATCATGGCTTTTAAAACGGATTATGTGCTGCCAACGAAAATAGGTAAATGGGAAATGGGGCTGAAAAGCAGCTACGTACAGGCCGACAACAACAGTATTTACGATACGTTGCAGCAGGAAACCAAGAAATGGTTACCCGATGCCAGTCGCTCAAACCAGTTTAAGTACGATGAAAACATCAATGCTGGTTATATTAACTACGCTGGCCAACTAGGCAAAACGAAGGTGCAGGCAGGGTTACGGGCCGAACATACGCACTCGATTGGTACGTCGGTAACGCTGAATCAAACCGTTGACCGGAACTACCTGAATCTGTTTCCAACCCTGTTTCTGTCGCGCCAACTGGACACCAACAACGTACTGAACTTTTCGTACAGCCGCCGGATCGACCGTCCCGATTACCAGAATCTGAACCCGTTTGTGTTCTATCTGGACCCGTATACCTACCAGCAGGGTAATCCGTTCCTGCGGCCACAGTACACCAATGCCGTTGAACTAACACACGTATACAAAAACGCCTTTACGACCTCGGTAAGCTTCAGCCGCACCTCGGATTTCATCAACCGCGAAACGCCCCGGCAGATTGCTTCGGAGAACATTACGTTCGTAACGCCCGAAAACCTGGGTAATATGGACAACCTGAGCCTTAATTTGAGCTTCCCTGTGACAGTAACGAGATGGTGGCGGATGCAGAATAACATCAATGCCTATTACCAGCACTACCAGACCTACTATTCGGGCGCTCCTTACGAAGTGAAAATCGGGGCCTACAATATCTATACCTCGCAAAACTTTACCCTGAGCAAAAGTGTGTCGGCCGAAGTGTCGGGCTGGTACAACTCGGCATCGCAGTATGGCTTCTACCGGGCACAACCCATGGGTGCTTTCAATGTGGGCGTGCAGAAGAAAATGATGGATGGCAAGGGTAGTTTGAAGTTGAACGTGAGCGATCCGTTCTGGCTCAACCAGTTCAATGGTCGGGCGGTCGTTCAGGACATTAACTTCCGGGTATTGTCCCGTTGGGAAAGCCGTCGCATTATGCTGACATTCTCGTACCGCTTCGGCAATCAAAACGTTAAAAACGCTCGTCAACGCAACTCCGCTACCTCGTCCGAACAAAACCGGGTAGGCGGGCAGAACTGATAGAGAATATAGGATATACGATGTATGCAGTAGTTGATCAGTAGACACATCCTATCTCATACATCCTACATAATTACGGACTTAGTTTAGGTTAAGAAAACGCGAAAGCCAGCCCCACGTTGAGGGCTGGCTTTTTTGTGTGTCTACTAGCTGCTTAGAAGGCATACGCTATAGAAGTAGTGGTACCAGTCAGATTCGAACTGACATAGCCGGATTTTCAGTCCGGTGC
Source organism: Spirosoma sp. 48-14 (assembly GCF_001898575.1). Classification (GTDB taxonomy): domain Bacteria; phylum Bacteroidota; class Bacteroidia; order Cytophagales; family Spirosomataceae; genus Spirosoma. The sequence continues at coordinate 62,543 of NZ_MKUD01000001.1, read as the reverse complement.
CTTGACCAACTCGGCCACAGTACCAATTAATTGAGCTCCCTCCCAGATTCGAACTGGGGAATGCCAGTTTTGCAGACTGGTGCCTTAGACCACTTAGCTAAGGGAGCAACGTATTAGTGAGGCTACAGGGAATCGAACCCTGGTCTATCCCTTAAAAGGGGATAGCTCTACCATTGAGCTATAACCTCAGCGTATGACAGGACGGGTTCGGACCGCCGACCTGAACCTTATAAGAGTTCTGCTCTAACCGCCTGAGCTACTGTCATCTATTTTGTAGCCATATCTGGATTCGAACCAGAGACCTTCTCCGTATCAGAGAGATGCTCTAACCTGCTGAGCTATATGGCTATAGGGTTGAAGCGGAGGGACTCGAACCCCCAGAGCTTTCGCACCGGAGCTACAATCCGGCCCGCTACCAGTTACGGTTTACGCTTCAATATGGCGGCCTATCACGGATTCGAACCGAGGATCTCCTCATAGACAGTGAGGCAGGGACGACCAGACTCCCCTAATAGGCCATTGGCATTGTTGGTCGAATTCGAGCGCCGACTGTTCAAATTCTACCCAGTATTTAACAGTTACCTACTCTACAGACTGAGCAACAGTAAAAGAAAAACCCCTGCCGGATTTGATTCTGACAGGGGTGGAAACTTTGAAAACTTTTATAAGCCTAGCTTACTGAATGGTCCAAATATCCCCCTGTCTGCCAATCTATATAGCAGATAAATTTCTTGGAGATATTTTTAATGTTCAGTAACATGATTTCTTGTTGACGTTTGCCTTTATTAAGTTTTTAGGATTATAAATCCTTGCTTGTTTGATGCTGCAATATTAGACGAGGGTTATTTATTTTCCAAATAAAATAATAATATTTTTTTGAAAATTCTGTAAAATATTTTTCCATTTTTTTGGGAAATATATAATTCACCCAGCCCAAATACAGTCATTTTTTTGTGTATTTCGGTAGAAACAAAGCCAATAAACTAACTAAAATCAGTGATCAATTTTTTGATTTTTAGTTAATCGTTTTTTTGTGATAATAATCACGCTTTTTAAAGAAGGCCTTAGAATGTCCATAACCTATCAACCTGCGTCTTAATGGATATAATACTAATTCTATCCCTGAAGTATAGCAGGAATATGATCAGCAAGCCTTTTAAAGACAGCCTGATAGCTCAATAAAAAACCCCTACCTGCTCGGAAGGGGTTAGTATATTGATTAAAGCCTTGAATACTTAGTCAATAGGAACCGACCCCTGCCGTAAGCAGATAAAATCTATCGATCCGTATTTACAGTAATTATTCATGCCTCAAAGATAATAGAATGGTTTTGAAATTTCCAACTAGAAATTGATAATCGGTTTTATGTTAAGAAAAATTTCTAAGAAACGTTAGGGTTTTGCAAAAGCAAGTGGAGTAAGAGCCATTTTTGAAAAGTACAAAGGCAGTGTCCGGCCAAAATCTGGATCATTATGTTACATCATAGTTCTTTCTAGTATCACAGGACCGCAGTTCTCATTTACCAATCAATTTTGAAAAGTGTCCCTATGTATGTTTTTATGGATTTAAATGAAATTGTATTTTTGGATTTATTGACTGTCTCAAAGTCTTCGAAATCATCAAACAACTGTTCTATTACTTTTTTACCCGCTTTATTTCCTCATCGTTTATTTGATCCAATAAATGTATTCTATGTAAAAATGGAGACGAACCTATTCGGTTTTGTATTATATTTCTTGTAGAAGATAAAGCAGATACTGAAGAATTCAATTCTAAAACGTAACGTTGAAACGTATTCCCTTTGAGATGCAATGATCGCTTTAATACCGAATGGGCCAATGTTGAAGCGATGTTGAAATGAAAAATCCGCGTATACAACTTGTAGACGCGGATTAGATCAATGCTTGGTGGCTTTATAGGGACTCGAACCCCAACCAACAGTTCCGAAGACTGTGATGCTATCCATTACACCATAAAGCCAAGCGCACAAAACTACGCTTTTCTGCGGAAATGTAAAAATATAGCCTTTATGGGTTTACCATTTTACTAGAAAAATAAATAAGCTGGGTAGTTCCAATACCTTTCATTCTGTTTTAATCTACATTAAAAAAATAGCTTTTTACTCCTTTGTATGCAAACATAAACATAGTATATCTCTAAGATGCCAAAAAGAAAATAAGTTGATTTACAGGATACTAACAAATTGGTATGTGTAGGTAAAGCCTGTTATCTTTACTTTTTACCTCACCCTGTTTCGGTAATGTAAGATGGCTACTCAACCCAACGTTGATCTACTTAAACAGTACATTCAGACGTTAATAGCCCCAGAGGCTATTTTCCCAGGGATTACTCCACGGCACTTTGAAAACGAGTTTAGTCGGACAGAATTAGAGGCTATTTACTTTTGCCTGACTTTCGTCGTAAAACAGGCCAATCCAGTAAAGCATCAGGCCTTAATTTCGAGTTTTAAGCGCGTACACAAGCCAAATCTGGCCATGCATTGGTTTCTGGCGGCCTTTTGGCGGCAGCTCATATCCATAATCTATATCTACTCATTCCAATCAAAACACTTCTACTTGCCAATGAATTAATGGATTGCGGTAGGTAGTATCGGGCAACATACTTTCTGGCCTGGCTTAATCAAACACTCAAGTGCAAACCAATTTAAGTTTGCCACTTATAGATGATAATTTGGCGAAATTGTCGTATATTGGTAACAGTGTCTTGATTAATCGGTTAGGGTCCCTATTTTTGTTGGCAATACCCGGTTTTACCCCAACTTTATATGTTATGCTAAGTCGCGTTGCTAACTCAGTTTATTGGATGCACCGCTATATTGAACGGGCCGAGAATTATGCCCGTTTCATGAGTGTGAATTTCAACCTGGCCCTCGATTTGCCACCCAATGTTGATCAGCAGTGGGAGCCATTATTGACGGCGACAGCTGATAAAGACAGCTTTAAGAAATATTACTCGGAGCCTACGCGTGAGAATGTTATTCATTTCATGACATTCGATAAGCGGAATCCTAATTCAATCGTGTCGTGCCTGAGCGATGCCCGCGAAAATGCCCGGACCATTCGGGAGGTAATCTCCAAGGAAATGTGGGAGCACCTAAACACCTTCTACCTGATGGTACGCGACACCTCACCCAAGCAACAGTGGGAGCAGACCCAGACGCAAAACTTTTTCACGGAAATTCGGAACAGTATACAGCTTTTTTACGGAATCATTGACGCAACGATTACCCGCAATGAAGCCTGGCACTTTGGCCGACTGGGGCGTTTTTTGGAGCGGGCCGATAAAACATCCCGGTTTCTGGATGTGAAATATTTTACACTTCTGCCCGAAATAGAGCTGGTTGGATCAACCATCGATTTGATGATCTGGTCAGCGGTTCTTAAATCGGTTAGCGCGTATAACATGCATCGTCAGCAATATCGGTCGCTGACACCAGCCAGTATTGTCGAATTTCTGATTTTAGATAAGATGTTCCCCCGTGCTGTGGCTCATTGTATTCGGCAGGCTGAGTTATCGCTCTACGAAATTTCGGGGAATAACATTACACAAGGTTTTGGGAACTCTGCCGAACGCATGCTGTCTAAGCTAAGAACCGATATTGAGTTTACCGAAACGGCCGATATTTTTAAGACAGGGTTACACCAATATCTCGATAACTTTCAGACCCGTACCAACACCGTCGGCGACGCTATCTTTCAGACCTATTTTGATTTAAAACCGATTGAAGTATAGAGCGAGCGCGTTTGTGATTGTTCTATAAGGAAGAATCTTATCCATACCCTAGCTCACAAGCAGGGCTACGTTAAGATTCTTCCTTTGCCAGAATGACAGAACCGCTTATTTGGGGTCCGCGACGGGTTAACCAGGACCTCTAATAAAATATGGGGAACGTTAAAGCCAGATAGGCCATGCCAGCCCGGTGGCGAAAACGGTTATTGTCGGCAACGACATCGCGATTGGATGTTTTTGTTTCGGTAACAAGCCATTGATAGCCTGCCTTGACGGCTAAACGCTGGGTAAGATGAAGACGGGCATAAACTTCGGTAGCAAGTGTGCCAATGTCATTATCGCCTAACAACCGGACATTGAAACGACTGGGCGATGCTTTTTGAAAAACATTGTTTCCCTGAAAGTATACGTTTACAGAGTCGGCACCCGAAGCCGAGTGAAGCGTAAATTGACCCGTCGAGGATTTGTAACGACCTGTACGTGATTTCCCGATTGTCAACCCCAACAGATCGGCACTGGCCCCTATTTCGACTTTCCCCAGATTAATTTGCGCCCGAACGCCCACATTGAGCGAGGTCATGGTCACATAGTCGTACCGGATGGTATCGATATTTTTAACGACAAGCGGAGCACCCAATGCCGCAAAGCCTGTTTTTTCGCGGGTTAGTCGGGCCGGGGCTGTGTAGTAGTCAAGGTTATCACCGTAAAATGCACCCAGTCGCAGGTTCCAGCCCAGCGAAAACAGTTTTCGTTCGCCTACATTAAGCATTTGGTAGTAGGCAATGGATGGATTGTAATGACTAGTGGAGTAAGCCATTCCCACATCGTAGCCGCTACTCAGACGAGCGGCTACAGGCGATTGGGCGAAGCTATAGGTAGAAATAAGCAGTAAAAGCGGAATCAGAACTTTCTTCATGCAGACAAATCAGGCTGTTCGAGCAGGCAAAGTTAGATGGATTCGCCGTTATCAGGTAATCTGATCGTGTCCGGGTCTTCCTAAACATACCATACGGTAACGGCAAACGGTAGTTTTTTATTAACCCGACTTAAGGCTCTGTTGTTTTTTCGCGTATATCGTTTGAGCAAACGAGCGAATAAAATCCGCTTTATTGGGAAGTAGGGAAACAGAAAAAAAGGAGTGAAGACTGGCTACTTCACTCCTTTTAATAGGTACCTAGTTCACCGCTTTGAGCACAACCGCACCCAGCGGAGGTATATTTAATTGGATCGATTGAGGGCGGCCATGCCAGGCCTCCTGTTCAGTGGCAATAGGGGTTGCATTCAGCACACCGCTACCGTAAAACTCTGTAGCATCACTATTAAAAATTTCCTTGTAAGAGCCTGCTGCTGGCACTCCTATCCGGTAGTGAGAGCGCGGAATGGGTGTCATATTCAGCACAATCAGTACCGTATCGGCAGGGTTATTGCCTTTCCGGCTATAGGTAATTACGCTGTTTTCGCGGTCGGTGGTATCAATCCACTCGAAGCCATCGGCGGAGAAGCTACGCTCGTATAAAGCGGGCTCGGTCCGGTACAACTGGTTGAGGGCTTTTACACAGGCCGCAATGCCTTTATGTGGAGCGAACTCCAGCAGGTGCCAGTCGAGGCTGGTGTCGAACTTCCATTCGGCCGTTTGTCCAAATTCGCCACCCATAAACAGTAATTTGGTGCCTGAGTGCGTAAACATATAGGCAAACAGCAACCGTAGATTCGCAAACCGCTGCCATTCGTCGCCCGGCATTTTACCCACCAGCGATTGCTTGCCATACACGACCTCATCGTGCGACAGGGGCAGCATGAAATTTTCGGTAAAGGCGTAAATCGTGCTGAACGTTAGCTCGTCCTGATGGTATTTGCGGTAGCCTGGGTCACGTTCGAAGTACCGAAGCGTATCGTTCATCCAACCCATCATCCACTTCATGCCGAACCCTAAACCACCCGTATAGACCGGACGTGATACGCCAGGGAAAGCGGTCGACTCTTCGGCAATAGTCTGCGTATCCGGGAATTCTTTATAAACAGCTTCGTTCAGTTCCTTAAACAGCGAAATGGCCTCCAGATTTTCGCGGCCACCAAACATGTTCGGCTCCCATTCGCCCGCGTTGCGTGAGTAATCCAGATACAGCATCGATGCTACAGCATCCACTCGCAGCCCGTCGGCATGACAGCGATCGAGCCAGAACAGGGCATTGCTGAGCAGGAAGGAGCGAACTTCGGGGCGGGCGTAGTTGAATACATAACTCTTCCAGTCGGGATGGTAGCCTTTCCGCATATCCGGGTGTTCGTACAGATGCGAACCATCGAATTCGTATAAGCCATGCGCATCGCCGGGGAAGTGGGAGGGAACCCAGTCGAGCAAGACACCGATGCCAGCCTGATGTAGCCGTTCGATGAGCCGCATAAAATCCTGTGCCGTACCAAACCGGCTGCTGGGCGCATAGTAGCCCGTAATCTGGTAGCCCCAGGAGGGGGCATACGGATACTGCATGATGGGCATAAACTCCACATGGGTAAAGCCCATTTCCTGTACATACGGAACCAGGGCATCCGCAATTTCGCCGTAGCTCAGTTCGCGTTCGGGGTCGCCAGGGTCGCGTCGCCAGGACGATAGGTGTACTTCGTAGACCGACACAGGCGCATTGAGTGCATTTTTTGCGTGGCGGTTTGCCATCCAGTCCTGATCCTGCCATTCGTAGTACGTATCCCAGATGACCGATGCTGTTTTGGGGGGAACTTCCCACTGGTGGGCGTACGGATCGCCTTTTTCCAGTTCCCGACCGCTTTCGTGAACGATAAAATATTTATAGGTTTCGCCCCGGCCGATGTGCGGGATGAACACTTCCCAGATGCCTGAAGAGTCCCAGCGAACATTCATCGGGTGGCTGCCTTTATCCCATCCGTTGAAATTACCGATCACCGCAACGTACCGGGCCGAAGGTGCCCAGACCGCGAAATAGGTACCTGTTACGCCATTATACTCCACGACATGAGAGCCAAATTTCTCGTAAAGCCTGGTGTGCTTGCCTGACCGAAACAAGTAAATGTCGAAATCAGTAAAGCGGGAGTAAGGCCCTGTCGAAACGGGTTGTTCGGCTGGAATGGATGGGGTGGGGGCTTCCTGCACGTTCTTCGGTTTTGGTGATTTTGGGGGAGTGGGTGCTTCTGGTTGGTTGTTGTCGGGTATAGGCGACGAGTCCGTCGTAGTTTTTCGTTTTGCCATAGGTTAAACCTGATAAGCTTCCGTTAGTGAACGTAATCAGAGTCGGAAAGTTAGAAAAAAAGTGGGACGCTCAAAGGTCTTCATTCAGATTGTAAACGATTCAGACCCTGAACAAGAGCCCTGAATGATCTATTCGGTTGGTTTCACTTGCAGTAATCCAGTTTGCAGCATCGGCACGTCGTGCGCAACACCGCCGTCGCTTAATCGGATTTTTTCGATCTCTCGCACCACATCGATGATGCCCTTCAGCGGAATTTTTACCCAGGAGGGGCGGTAGCTAATTTCATAGCCTAATTCATAAACTGCCTTTTCGAGCAGGTAAATCAGGAGTAGAAAATTGATCTCGCTGTTGTTTTTGAACAAAGGATGCGGGGCACCGAACACGTCTAAATACGCATCCAGAAACGTATCGCGGATGAGGTAAAACCAGCGATCCGATACGCGCTGTAAATGGTCGGGTTCAATGCCTGCGGTTTCTGTCGAATTGAAAAGCTTAGCTGAAACCGCATAGTGATACGATCGGATCATACCCGCCACATCTTTTAGGGGAGAGTGCTTGATCTTACGTTCGGAAATGGTGCTTTCCGGCTCCCCTTCAAAGTCGATCATCACAAAGTCGGCACCTGTCTGGCTATTGGTTACGGCCAGTACCTGCCCCAGATGGTAATCGCCATGAATACGGATGCGTAGCGATTGAAGTGGCCGGGTGCGGAAGTCGGCAATGAACGTGTCGATCATTTCTTTGGCTTCCATAAATACCCAGGCCAACCGTTGCGCCTGCGGATCGAGTTTGGTATAATTATCGATCAGGAGGGTGTACCGGCGTTCGAGCAAATCTTCAAATCGCCGGATCAGAAACTGGCGGTATTCGTTGGTAAAGGGTTCAGGCGCAAAGGCAGGGTCGGCTCCGGGTTTGTAGAGCGCACAGTGTAATTCGCCCGTTCGTCGGCCCAGCAGTTCCACTTTATCGAACACATCTTCCCGAATGGCAAATAGTCGATTCGGTACGCCATACAGGAAATCATTGAGATAGTCGCCAGTCTGCATCCACGAATCTTTGTCGTTCGGAACCATGCGTTGCACCATGCCCAGTGTAATATCGGGGCTGTCGGGTTGCTGCCAGACAATGCTGCCGCCAAAAGCCGGAATGTTCGGAAAACTGCTTTCGTCCGTCAGAAACGCCACCATGTCGACTTCAGGATTGGTTTCCTGAAACAGTTTGCGGTACAGTTTCAGAAAGTATTTATCGCCGAACGTCATGGCCGAATTGCTTGAGTCGACGGGTAGCACGCGTGAGCTAAGTGTATCGTCGCCATCATCCAGACCCTTACCCCGATGAAAGCTAACCTGCCCGACGGTCTGAGGGATGATGCGATTCTGGTAAATGGATGTAAACAGTACCTGCCGGAACCGTTCATCATAAATGGCATCGATCAGTATCCCTGATTGTCCGTTCAGAGCAATCTCACCTACACGGCCTTTTTCGGGTATATCGGCGAGCTGTGCGACGGTCTGATCGGGAATAAAGGAAAGCGGAAGCAGATAATGTTCGGGCACGCCATCGGCATAGGTAGCTTCCAGAATCAGCAGGTAAGCCACATCGCCATCGGCAAGCGGAAGAGTATGAATGGTTCTTACAGAAAAACCGGTTTGCGGTCGGGCTTTTCCAGCAAACCATCGGCAAGTGTTAACGTAGGGGGGCAGTACTGTTTGAGCCAGCGCCAACCAGAAATCCGCGTCGGAAACGGTTTCAGACCAACTGGTTGGGGTATTTATGGATTGTTGCATACTCATCATAGGTAGGGCTACATAGCGTTTGTCAGGCCAACAGCCTGTGGGCTGGAAACGTTATGAGTCAAAAATTTCTTGAATATAGAATAAATTGGAGGATGATGCGTACTGAATGCCCGTCATTGAATCGGTATCATCTAAAGCCTGCAAATCGGTGTATTGTTAGAAAATGACATCACCGTAGTTTTGTTCACAGAAGTCGATCTCAATCCTTTGATGCTGTATGAAAACGTATTGGTTAACGTTTATTGGCTGTCTGTTCCTTTCGTTGACGCTGAAAGCGCAGAATAATCAGCCAAAGGAGATAAGAACAAATGTGCCGCTGGATTCCATTCGGTTGAGCGACCCGGCTATTCTGGCCGATCGCCAAACCAATATGTATTATATGACCGGCACGGGAGGAATGCTTTGGAAAAGTAAGAATCTGAACCGCTGGGATGGCCCTTATAAGGTTGCCCAAACCGATCCGAACTCATGGATGGGCCCTAATCCGATGATCTGGGCTGCCGAAATTCACCCGTATAAAAACAAGTACTATTACTTTGCTACGTTCACTAACCGGGCTGTCATGATTGATACCGTCAAAGGTAGGGCTATTGAACGACGGGCCTGTCATGCACTGGTCAGCGACAAGCCCGATGGGCCTTATGTGCCTATGCAGGATGCGACGTATCTGCCTGCCAACATGCCTACGCTGGATGGAACGTTATGGGTCGATAAAAACGGTAAGCCATATCTGGTGTATTGCTACGAATGGTTGCAGAACCTGAATGGGACTATCGAAGCGATTGAACTAAAGCCCGATTTAAGTGGTACTGTTGGTAAAGCTAACGTATTATTTCGGGCCAGCGATTCGCCCTGGAGTCGGGAGAAGGACGAAGCCGGTAATGACAAACCGAACAAAGTTACAGATGGGCCTTATCTGTTTCAGACCAAAACCGGACGATTTGGAATGATCTGGACCAGTTGGATTTATGACGTGTATACTCAGGGGGTAGCTTATTCAAAAAGTGGTAGCCTAGATGGGCCCTGGATACAGGAAAAAGAGCCGATTACCCCGCCAAACTATGGGCACGGGATGTTGTTTCGTACGCTGGAGGGCAAGTTACTCCTATCTATGCACAGTCATAAAAGCGTAAATGGACGAACGGTTCGGGTGCCACATCTGTTCGAAGCTGATTTGTCGGGCGATAAGCTGGTTATTGGTAAACCCTATTTACCAGCCGATTAGGGATATGTACTTGATTCGTTATGGCAACAACGGCTACCGGGCTGTGCTTTGGCGGGTTTACGAACACCTCCGCCTGCTTTGCGGTTAGGCTAGATAAGGCTAAGTAATTTCCTTGACTTTTCACGAAACATGGTTGAACAGGTTACGTTTTATCTGGGGATGGTGCTGGTGATGATATTTCTGATCATTCTGGCTCAGCGAATACAGGTCGCTTATCCGGTATTGCTGGTTGTGGCAGGGCTCGTCATTAGTTTAATTCCGGGCATACCCGTCCTCAACATGGACCCAGAGTTGATCTTCATCATCTTTTTGCCACCGCTCCTGTACGAAGCTGCCTGGTCGACCTCCTGGAAGGAGTTGTGGAAATGGCGACGAATAATTCTCTCGTTTGCTATTCTGGTTGTCTTTGTCACGGCTTTTAGTGTATCTCTGATAGCCGATCACTTTATTCCTGGCTTTACCCTGGCGCTGGGCTTTTTGCTGGGCGGCATTGTGTCGCCACCAGATGCGGTAAGCGCAGGAGCCATTATGAAATTTGTGAAGGTACCCAAGCGGTTGTCATCGATTCTGGAGGGCGAAAGCCTGCTGAACGATGCCTCTTCGCTGATCATCTTCCAGTTTGCCGTGATCGCCGTTTCGACTGGGAAGTTTGTGGTACAGGATGCTCTGCTAACGTTTTTGTGGATGGTTTTTGGCGGAGTTGGTATCGGTTTGCTGGTTGGGTGGCTACTGATGAAGGTCCATAAATGGCTTCCCGATCATGTCGATATTCATCAGGTGTTTTCTATTCTTGGCCCCTATGCCATGTATATAGGTGCCGAAGAAGCGCACAGTTCGGGCGTACTGGCGACGGTAAGCGGAGGGCTGCTGATGTCGTACCACCGATTCAGTTTTTTAAATGGCCAGACTCGCATACGGGGCTATAATTTCTGGAGTACGGTTTCCTTTATTCTGAACGGACTTGTGTTTGTATTGATTGGATTGGACTTGCCGCAAATTGTTTCCGGGCTGGGTGAAACCAGTCTTGGTGAAGCCATTGGGTATGGAGTACTGATTACAGTGACCTTAGTGGTAGTCCGGATCTTATCCTGCTACGGGGCCGTCATTACCACTCTTATTATGCGGAACTTCATTACTGTGGCCGATACTGGTAATCCGGGCTGGAAAACGCCTTTGCTGCTGGGCTGGACAGGTATGCGGGGTGTGGTCTCACTGGCTGCTGCCTTATCCATTCCTATCCGTCTCGCTGATGGTACGCCGTTTCCACAACGAGACCTTATTCTCTTTATTACGTTTGTTGTAATTTTTCTGACGCTTGTGGTTCAGGGACTTACGTTGCCCTTCTTTATTAGGCAATTTGGGTTTACCGAGCAGGATTATATCAAGCCTGAAGAGAAGGTCGACGCCTTTATTGAAAAGGAGTTTGCAGCACTGGCTCTGCAATACATGCGCGAAAATCTGAGCGAGGCAGAACTGGCCCAGCCCGTTTATCAGAAACTAATGAAAGTGAGTGCGTATCGATTGTCGTCCGAAGGAACGTCGGCTTTCAGCGAACCTATCAAAGAACTGTATCGGCAAATTCTGGATCGGCAACGGCGATGGCTGGTCGAAAAAAACCGAACGACCATGACCCTTGATGAGGACATTGTCCGCAAGCACCTCTACTACCTGGATCATGAAGAGGAGCGATTGCTCCTGCGTTGAAGCCAATTTTTTAGCTGACTACCGCTTCCTTATTGTATTTCGTTTTATAGTCGATCGGCGACATACCCGTAATTTTTCGGAAGACTTCCCGAAACGCTTTTACATCCGAATAGCCAACCTCATACATAACCTCATTGATGGTTTTTCGCGTGGATTCGAGCGCTTTTTTGGCCGATTCAATTTTGACCCGCTGAGCGTATTCAATGGGTGTATTGCCGGTTGCTTTTATAAAGCGTCGGTCAAAGTTTCGTCGGCCTACGGCGAATAGACTGGAGAGATGTGCTATGGATATTTTTTCCTGTAGATTACTTTCTATGTAGTCCTGCGCCTTTTTAACTACCTCGTCGCCATGCTGTTTCTGGCCGGTAAAGATGGTAAAGGCTGACTGGCTTTGCCGGTCGATCTCGATCTGAAAGAGCTTGGCGCAGTAAATGGCGGTTTGTCGGTCGTAATATTTTTCAATCAGGTAAATCAATAGGTTCAGGAACGAATAAGCTCCTCCGTTTGTGTAAATCCCTTTTTCGTCCGTAATCAGTTTGTCGGGTTGCAGCTTCACTTTGGGGAACGCCTGTCGGAACGTGTCGGCAGCTGCCCAATGGGTAGAGCACGTTTTATCGTCGAGCAAACCAGCCGAAGCCAGCAAAAAGGCACCCGTACAGATGGTGGCAATTTCAGCCCCGTTTTTGTACTGTTTGACAATCCAGTCGATCAGCGGCTCATTACCTGCCACCGCTTGTTGGGCGTTGTGCGTCAATGAGGGAATAACGATGAGGCTGGTTTGGGCTAGCGCTCCAATATGCGTGTGTGGTTTTACGGTAAACAAATGATCATCGAAGTCTATGGATGGCGAAATCCCCGCTAAAACAACGGTGAACAAGTCGGTTCGACCGATTGCCTTCCAGTAGGCGTTTGCTTCGGTGAACAATTCATATGCCCCAACAATACTACTCAGGTTATTCTGTCCGTCGGGTACAACTATGGTAATGTGCTTCACGGTCTTTTTAACGCAAAAATACCTGGCGAAAATGTCCAGATCAACCCATTACAAAGTCCATTTTACACCCCCTCACTCCCCAGTTTAGCCACTAGTTTTGCCTGCTCATTTCTTCCAATTACATCTAAAAAACAACAATACAATGACTGCTTCTGATTTTACGGTTACCCTCCTTGTCGACCAAGACCCGGAAATTGTGTTTGCTGCTGTCAACAACGTAGCTGGCTGGTGGACAGAAAATGTTGAAGGTGACTCGCATCATCTAAACGATGCCTTTGAGGTGCGTTTCGGCGACGTACATTATTCCCGACAGCAACTTATCGAGTTTATTCCGGCCCAACGAGTTGTGTGGCTGATTACGGATAGCCAGCTCAGTTTCATCAGCGTCAAAAGCGAGTGGACGGGAACTCGGGTTGTTTTTGATATCACCGAAAAAGACGGGCAAACGCAGCTTCGCTTTACACACGAGGGATTGAAGCCTGAGATTGAATGCTATGGCGCGTGCTCGAATGCCTGGGGCGGTTATATCCGAAACAGTCTCTTCAATCTGATCACTACAGGCCAGGGACAACCAGATCGAAAAGTAGAAACGGAATACTAGCCATAAATGAAGTATAACCATGAAAAAACTGGAAGGGAAAAAAGCGGTAGTTATTGGCGGTAGTCGCGGTACGGGATTGGCGATCACGAAAGCCTTGGTTGAGGAAGGGGCTGACCTGTTGGTGGTGGCCCGAAACGCGACTTCTTTAGCGGAAGTGGCTAATGGGTTGCCGAGTGTGCAGACGCTTTCGGCAGATGCTACCGATGAAGCAACGATCATCACTATTTTTCAGCATGAGCCAGACGTCGTCGTGCTGGCAGCCGGGGCCATGCCTCCACATAAACCCCTGCATCTTTTGGACTGGAACACATTCAGCACCAATTGGAACACAGATGTAAAAGCTGCTTTTGGTATAGCTCATCATGCCCTGACAGCATCCGTTAAACCCGGTACGTTAATCATTTTTATTGCGAGTGGAGCCGCCCTGTTCGGCTCTCCGATTTCGGGTGGGTACGCAGGCTCAAAACGAACGCAGCTGTTTCTCGCCAACTACGCACAGGAAGCGTCGAACCGGCTAAAGCTAGGGCTGCGCTTTCTGGCCCTCGCTCCCCTGCGGTTAATGGACGGAACCGGAGTGGGTGAAGTAGTTATTCCAGCTTATGCCGCCTACAGTGGCATTTCGGAGGCCGATTTTAAAGCGCGCATGAGCCTGGCTCAGTCGAAAGAAGAGGTGGCAGAACAGGTAGTTTCTATGGCCAGTCGACCTCCTCAACTGGACGAAGGAAATGCCTGGTTCATTACACAAAAAGGGTTACTGACTGAGTCAAAACTGAGGGAGCAAATGGGTATTTGACTATATCGGGTCGAGGAGGCAGTTGTCTTCTTCGTTCAGCAAATCCGTTGCCATGTAAGGCATTTTATCTACTAAATACACTGTATTTTTCTGGTAGCAATTGTTCGATGTTTTGCGTTGCGAATTATTGGCAAAACGAATAATTTAACGGAATAAAAACAGAATGTTCTGGCTAACAACGATGAGCTATGGTAACGGACCGAATTGCACTTATTACCGGAGTAAGCCGGGAAAGGGGCTTGGGCTATGAAACGGCTAAGCAACTGAAAGATATAGGCTTCACAGTAGTTATTACCGCAAGAGATTATGATAAAGTCAGGACACTGGCCGACCAAATTGGAGCCATCGCCAAACCGTTAGACGTTACCAGTGATGCGTCGGTGGCGGCCATTGCCCGTGAACTAGACGATGAATTTGGCAGGCTGGATGTTCTGATAAATAACGCAGGAGCCTTTTTTGATTTTGGAGGCAATCCGCTGACGGCAGATATGCAGTTTGTCAAAGACGCTTTGGATACTAATCTGTTGGGTGCCTGGCGAGTCATACAGGCGCTGTATCCACTCCTTGAAAAAAGTGATGCAGCCCGAATTGTGAATGTATCGAGTGGAGCTGGCTCATTCAGTGATCCGGTTTTTGGACTTGGCTACCACTTTAGCAAAGTGCCGGTATATGCTATAACGAAGCTCGCGCTGAATGGGCTAACGGTGAAATTGGCTACTGAAACGAAAGACAGCCCGATAAAAATTAACTCCGTCGATCCAGGTTTTACGGCTACCTATTCGGCTGCCGAAAAGTGGGGAGCAAGACCCGTATCCGAAGGAGCGAAAGGTATCGTTTGGGCGGCTACTCTCCCAGACGATGGCCCGACAGGCGGCTTTTTCCGAGACGGCCAGCCATTGGGTTGGTAATCGAATGCAGATAGTAACACGTAAGCGTTGGCTGCACCTAATCAGGACGTGCAATAATGAACCAGAAACCGCAAGATCTGACCTCGTTGGGGTATCGACTGGACCAGGAACTTGACCACAGTGAACTGGTGCCCTTTGTGAAAGCAAATTTGAGAAAAATAAACCCGGTCTCTATTTTTTATTGGACGTTCAATACCGCTGTCGTTGCCGCGCTGATCGTTTTTCTTGTTCAGGAAGAGCGATTGCCCGTTCTGGAAGCGATCACGAAACTGTTTCTGGGCGTGTTTATTTTCTTCGTTATCTTACTGCCTATTCATGAACTGATACACGGATTCTTTTACAAGGCCGCCGGTGCGCAGAACGTACAGTTTACGGCACACTGGCGAACGCTTGTTTTTTATTGTTTAGCTGACAACTTTGTCGCTGATAGTAAATCGTTTTTAGTGGTTGCCCTAACTCCCTTTCTTATTATCAATTCTGTTCTGATTGGGCTGATGTTCTTTGCGTCGCCAACGCTGTTTTATAGCCTGTTTGGGGCGCTATTGATCCATACGGGCGGCTGCTTTGGCGACTTCGGCCTGGTAAGTTATTTTTACGAAAACAGGCAAAGAAAGCCTGTCACGTATGATGATGCTCAGGCGAAAAAATCGTACTTTCTGTTGCGATCCGCTTAGAGCAGATGAAACCTAATTATGTGTGCCTATATGATCAGAACGACTCGTAAACACCAAACAAACCTGACTAAATCAATAATCACATTGATTACCGTATGGCTGCTAACCTGTTCTTTTGCAACACAAACCAGGGCACAGCAGAAAAAGCAAATGGTCAGACTGGCAAAGATCACCGTCGATCCGGCACAACTCGAGACCTACAACGCAGCCTTGAAAGAGCAAATGACGACTGCTATTCGTGTTGAGCCGGGGGTATTAACGTACTATGCGGTTGCAGATAAAGCCAATCCGACCCATATTACCATCCTCGAAATATATGCAGATACAGCCGCCTATAAAGCCCATATCACAACCCCCCATTTCACGAAATACAAGAATACCGTAAAGGACATGGTGAAGTCTCTGGAACTGGTCGATGTTACGCTGGTAGGGGCTGCTAAAAAGCCAGGTATGTAATGGCGCGATCGCGTTAAAACTGACCTCTTACAACACTTTATCGGGGGTAATGGGTAACTCCCGAACCCGTTTGCCGGTGGCGTTGAAAACAGCGTTGGCCACAGCGGCTGCCACGGCTACAATACCTACTTCGCCAATACCTTTCACGCCCAGCGTGTTGACATGCTCATCGGTCTCATTAATAAAAATAGCATCCAGATGACCAATGTCGAGGTTGGCCGGGACATGATAATCGCCTAATGAACGGGTTACGAAATTTCCCCAGCGTGGGTCAACAACCGATTCCTCCGTCAGGGCCATGCCGATGCCCCAGACGTTGCCACCGATAATCTGCGAACGAGCCGTTTTGGGGTTCAGAATCTTTCCCGCTCCCGTTACGGCCAGAAACCGATTGACACGTACCATACCCGTCGATTTGTTGACGGCTACTTCCGCAAAATTGGCGTTGAAACTATGAGCTGAAAACTCTTCGGTATTTTCGGGTGGCTTGCTGTCAACGCGTGTCTGGTAGTCGGTCAATTTCTCGGATCGCATCAACTGAGCGGCCGTTGGGCGAACAAAGAACTGCTTACCCGATTTAGTTAGTAACTCCTGCGTAATCTTCTCACAGGCATCATTCACCGCATTGGCGTAGCTGGCAGCGCCCACCGAGCCTACAGCTCCGGCAGCAGGAGGCAGATCGGAATCGCCAATTTTTACCTTCACATGCTGAACGGCTAATCCCAACGCATCGGCGGCCGTTTGCGTCAGGATGGTGTACGTGCCCGTACCCAGATCGGCAGCCGCTAATTCAACAATGGCGGTTACGGTTTCACCCGCTCGGGTTAGCTTGACGGAGGCCGAGGTTGGGCGCTGATGAGCCGGGTACGTTCCGGCTGATACGCCATAGCCAATCCAGTAATTGCCTTGCGAATTCTGACGGGGTTCGGGTTTACGCTTTTCCCACCCAAAGGCTTTTGCTCCTTCGCGCAGACATTGTACTGTAGTCCGTGATGACCAGGGCTTGCCGTTGGATGGATCGCGTTCGGGTTCGTTTTTAATTCGAAACGCAATCGGGTCCATTTTCAGCTTGTAGGCCAGCTCGTCCATCGCTGATTCGAGGGCAAAACTGCCGGTCGATTTGCCGGGGCCACGGGTGTAGGTCGGTAAAATCAGATTCATGGGCGCTACCCGATACGTGATGAGCGAGTTGGGTGTGTCGTACATGATTTTTGAGCAGTCGCCACAGGGCTCGACAAACTCATCGTTGATAGCACAGTGCGTTGTGATCTCATGGGCCAGAGCCGTCAGCTTGCCATCGCCAGTAGCTGCCAGACTCACTTTCTGGCGATTGTGTTGCCGCAGTCCCACGGAGTTGACCATCTGCTGACGAGTAAGCGCAAGCTTGACCGGACGATTGACCTGTTTAGCTGCTACGGCCGCCAGGGCCAGATTCGCCCATTGACCTCCTTTCGAACCAAAACCGCCACCGATGTAAGGCGATACAATACGTACCTGGTTCGGTTGCAGATTCAGGGTTGCGGCAGCCGCACTTTGGGCACCGTTTACAATCTGGGCACTGCTGTATAAAGTCACCTTATCGCCGTTCCATTCGGCAATAGCCGCGTGGGGTTCCATGGGGTGATGGTGTTCGATGGGCGTTTCATACACTTCCTCTACTTTGTAAGTAGCCTGGCCGAGCGCAGCCTGTACATCGCCCCGTTTGGCATCGGCTTTCTCTTTATCCTTAGGCATGCGAGCCTGATCGGCTACTTTATCGAAGTCGACTTTGGGCTCTTTTTTATCATACGTGACGTTGATGAGCCGCGAGGCATAGCGTGCCTGTTCGAACGTTTCAGCTACTACGATGCCAATGTTTTGCCCAAAGAACTCAACCTCTGGGCTTTGCAGCAGAGCACCTCCGCGCAACCCGCCCTTGACGTTTAGTTTTGGCGCGTTCTTATGGGTGATAATGGCTAGTACACCGGGAGCTTTTTCGGCGGCAGCACTATCGATCTCCCGAATGGTTCCGGCAGCAATGGTACTTTTGAACAGAATGGCATAGGCCGGATTTGTTACCGGATGATCCATCGAGTAGGGCGCTTTGCCGGTTACCTTGGCTATACCGTCGATACGACTAATCGGGGAGCCGACTGCTTTATTCGTGTCCTTCATGAGATTATTGGTTGCTTAGTAGTCGTCGGTTGAAACTACCGAATGACCACCAATGAGGCCGTAGGTGATTGACGATCAATGACTAAGGTTAAATTTTGCTACCCTTCATGGCCATTTGCAGAGCCAGAACGATACTCCGGTTGCCAAGCTCTACTTTGAACGCATTGTGGGCCAGGGGTTTGGCGTCGGCCATGACAGCGTCAGCCGCCTGCTTGAAATTCGCTTCGGTAGCTTCCTTACCTACCAGCATTGCTTCGGCTTTCAGGGATCGCCAGGGCTTGTGAGCAACGCCACCCATGGCAATACGGGCCTGTTTAATTGTATTACCTTCTGTTTCCAGAGCAGCTGCAACGGATACCAGCGCAAAGGCATAGGAGGCCCGGTCACGAACTTTAAGGTAGTACGATTTATCCGCAAGTCGATTCTGAGGCAATTCAATCGCTGTGATCAGTTCGCCGTGCACCAGATTCGTATCTTTTTCGGGTTGGTTATCGGGTAGCCGATGAAAATCCAGGATAGGAATCCGGCGTTCCTGACCACTGGCATTTCGAACAGTAACTACCGCATCCAGAGCCGCCAGTGCTACGGCCATATCGGATGGATAGACGGCTACGCATTGGTCCGACCAGCCAAAAATGGCGTGCATCCGGTTTATGCCGTCTTTGGCGCCACAGCCTGTTCCCGGCTCACGTTTGTTGCAGGGCATAGCCACTTCATAGAAGTAAGGGCAGCGCGTTCGTTGCAGCAGGTTGCCACCATTGGTTGCCATGTTTCGTAGTTGCCCCGATGCACCTGCCAGAATCGCCTGGGTTAGCAACGGATAATGTTGGCGAACCAGTGGATGGTTAGCGGCATCGGTGTTTTTACCAAGTCCGCCAAGCGAAATCCCTCCTTTATTGCTCCCACTAGCAATGGATTTAATGTCGGTTAGGCCTAGTTCGGAGATGTCGATCAGGGTGTTGGGGCGTTCTACATCTTCCTTCATCAGATCCAGCAAATTAGTACCACCAGCGAGGAATCTGGCGTTCGGATTCTGGCTCAGCAGCCTGATGGCCGATGCTACATCGGTGGCTCGGGTATAGGTAAAAGGTCGCATTGGATTGAGGTCAAGTATTAAACCGAGCGGAAAATCTGTTCAACAGGCTTACCACTATAAACTTCCTGAATGGCAGCCACAATATTCGGATAGGCTCCGCATCGGCAGATATTCCCCGACATCCGCTCCCGAATTTCTTCGTTTGATAGTTTAGCCGGACCTGTCGTTTGGCGTACATTTTCGGTGACGTAGCTGGCCTGGCCTTTCTTCGCTTCATCCAGCATGGCGACAGCTGAACAAATCTGACCGGGCGTACAGAAGCCACATTGAAAGCCGTCATGCTTCAGAAAGGCTTCCTGCACAGGATGTAACGTATCGTTTTGGGCTAAACCCTCGATGGTTTGTACGGTTTTGCCTTCGCAGGAGGCCGTCAGTGTCAGACACGACAGTACCCGATGCCCATTTACTATCACCGTACAGGCTCCGCATTGGCCGTGGTCGCAACCTTTTTTTGAGCCAGTCAGGTCCAGCCGTTCGCGCAGCGCATCCAGTAATGTCATGCGGGAATCGACGGTGAGTTTTCGGGCAGTACCGTTTACCTTAAACGATACATTGACTGCATTATCGAGGCTGAACGGGGCCAGTTCAGTTGGTGAAGGAACGTTTGATGGACGAGTCAGCAACTGTTCAGCTACAGCCGATTGAGCCGCCAGGATTCCACCACCGGCCAGCGTCATCAGTTTGAGGAAATGGCGACGATTGACACCTGTATCGAGAATTTCGTTCAGGTCTTCGGGCATCAGGTTGGCAAACAGACGCTTTTCGTCTTCTGTTAGTTCGGGTGATTCGTGTTCATCCATCAGAATTGGATCGTTAAGGAGTTGGTATCGGCCATATCGTTGGGTCAGAACCAGGGGTCAGATGATCAATGACTAAAACCCACCGTTAGGGTATATTGTTCTACTGGTTTATCGGGTTGGCAAAGGGAGATTATCTACGCGAAGGTCATTAGAAATTGATTGGTATGCGCATTTTACAGATGGCTGCTTAATCTAGTGTAGCCTAAGCTCCTGACCTATGAAACGGACTACCCCAATTGAGTCGATTCGGAATGTTGCAGCTTCGTTGCTGATGCTGTCCGCGAATCTATCATTTGCCCAGTCGGCAAGCCATCCCCTTCGCATTATTCATCCCTTAAGCCTGGAACAGGTTCGGGTCAGTGACCAGTTCTGGAGTCCAAAACTAAAGGTCTGGGATTCGAAAACGGTGTACGATGTATTCGACAAGCTGGAAGGCAAATACGAACCGGACCGAAAAGACCTGATCGACGAAAAGGCGAAGCTGGGCCGGACCCGGAATGCCTTTTTAAATTTCGATTGGGTAGCTCAGGGAAAGAAAAATACAGGTGAACACGATGGCCCGCCCTGGTACGATGGGCTGGTTTATGAAACCATTCGCGGAGCCGCCGATTTGCTGGTTGAATACCCCGATCCTAAGCTGGAACAGAAAATAGACGGCTACATTGATCGCATTGCGGCTGCGCAGGCGGCTGACCCCGACGGGTATCTTAACACCTACACAACGTTGGTAAAACCTACTCAACGATGGGGGACCAACGGGGGCGACGATAAATGGCAGCACGATATTTACAATGCCGGAATGCTCATCGAAGCGGCTGTTCATTATTACAAAGCAACCGGCAAAACGAAGCTGCTGGATGTAGCCACCAAGTTCAGTAATTATATCTACCAGCAAATTGGTCCGGCTCCCAAAGCAAACGTCATTCCCGGGCATGGAGGCCCCGAGGAGGCTATTCTGAAGTTGTATTGGTTGTTTCGGGATGAACCGGCGCTGAAGGCAAAAATGAGCGTTCCGGTCGATGAGAACCACTACTATACCATGGCTCGGTTCTGGATCGAAAACAGAGGCAATTATGGTGAGAAAGATGGCAGTCATGCCCGCAAGAGCGACGAGTCATACAATCAGGACCACATGTCGGTTTTTACCCAGAAAACCATCGAAGGACATGCCGTGCGAGCTACCTTACTGGCAACGGGGGTGGCGGCAACGGCTTTGGAAAATAAGGATGATCGGTATGTTGAAACGGCCAACAATTATTGGGACAATATGATTGGCAAGCGGATGTTCATTACCGGGGGCGAGGGAGCCATAGCTGATGGCGAACGATTTGGGGCCAATCATTTCCTGCCCGAATCGGCCTATCTGGAATCCTGTGCGGCCATAGGGTCAGCCTTTTTTAGCCAGCGGATGAATCAACTGGAGGCCGACGGAAAATACATCGATGAACTGGAACGGGTGCTGTATAACAATCTGCTGTCCAGTGTATCGCTCGATGGGAGCCATTATTTTTACGAGAATCCACTGGTGGCCACCGATCATAAACGCTGGGCATGGCATAGTTGTCCCTGTTGCCCACCTATGCTTCTGAAAATGGTATCGGCCATGCCTGGGTTTATCTATGCATACGACAACGATGCCGTTTATGTAAACCTGTTTATCGGTAGCGACGCAACAATCAACCAGAAGGGTAATGCGATCCGCATTCGACAGATGACCCAGTATCCTTGGAAAGGCGAATCGATCATTGAAGTCGACCCCGCGTCGAGTAAGGCATTTACTGTGAATGTACGCATCCCCGGTTGGGCGCATAGTGTCGAAAACCCATTCGGCCTATACCACTCGAAGGTGAGCGAACCAATTGTACTCAAAGTGAACGGCAAAGCCATACCCGTGAACCCAAAAAATGGGTACGCTGCTATTCACAGAACCTGGAAAAAAGGTGATCGGATCGAACTGAGTCTACCTATGCAGCCCAGAGTCATTACACCAAATGATTCGATACAGACCATTAACGGGAAAGTCGCCCTGGCGTCGGGCCCTATTATTTATGGATTTGAAGGCGTCGACAATGCTGCACTAAGCGAGTATATGCTCTCTGCCAATACACCGCTCAAACTGACCTACAAGCCTGATCTGTTAAATGGCGTTAATGTTATTACGGGAGAAGCGATGGATAAATCGGCGAAAGCGGTATCGTTTACGGCGGTTCCGTTTTACACATTCGGGAACCGGGGTGTTTATCCATATCGAGTCTGGTTGCCGAAACAATAGGCCAACCGTTCGTAGGATGATTGTGCTATAAAACGTTCATAATCAGCTGAATCGGTTGTGAAAAGCTGCATGCTGCCGGTAAGGAGCTAGGCATCCAGATGCCAGGCTCTGTTCGTAATTGACTTGGCCCAGTCGGGGAGTTTATGGTAGTCGGTATAGCCGCAAAAGGCCGTTCGGGTTGTTTCTTTCAGGTCGCCACATCGCTCGCAGAAGAGCTTGACGGTTTCCACAAACGTCTGGCTATGCCGACCCGATGAGAAGTAATACGAATCGGTTTGATAATGCTGAAATTTATGTGCTTTGCAATCCATAAACGAATGGGCTGATTGAACCCGGCACAGTTGTCGAAATGACCATGTATACCATATACTTTCAGCGCAAAACGAGTGCCAAAAATGAAGAATTGGCGTTGCCAGTCTGTGCGAACGATTGACAGAATGACTCCAAATCGGGCAAAGCGGAACCGGCGAACGAATGAAGCGTAGCCATCGTTTACGTAGTGATTACTCCATTGAGTAAGTAATGTTAGGTAGTTTGAAACGCCCAGTCCAGTCAGGATTGGGCGTTTTTTGTTGGGGTCAGTCATCGGAAAGGTTTAGTGAGCCACGCTACCAATCAGTAGAGCGTATCGATTTAGCATAGTATCGACTGTGGATACGATCAGGAACGGACTTAGCAGCCTAAATCCTTCATTCAACTGGCGCAACCCGTCATTAGTCATCTTTTTTTTTCGGTCTTATGCAATGCACATAAACTTATGTGCCCTTTCAATCATTAGGGAACTAGAATTCGATAATCGAATGGCGATCCGGGAAAATAGAGTGGCTGTGGTATACTAGCTATGATGCAAATACCGACAAATGAAGTATATATGGCCAATTCTGCTGGCAATTACCTTACAAATCGCCAACGATGGCAACTGGCAACAACTGTGTTTGCTATCTACTGGCCCATCCGGTTGTATGTGGCGGTTAACCACTTTTCGCTGGCCTTTCTGGAACGGATATGGCCGTTCTGGATTATGGAAATAACGGTTACGATTCTTTTTTTCGGGTTGTGGCTAACCGTGACCGACTGGTTTCAGCAACGGATTTTTAAACTGTTTCACAAAGGGTTTCTGATCGAATTTGACCTGCCTGCGCAACTAATTACGTTGTTTGTGGCGGGTGGATTGGCCGTTTTGTTCAATATGGGATTTTTTCGGTTGTGGGTGGCCATGGCTGAGTTCGAGCCGCTTCGACTTACAACCTTTACGCACACGCTGACCAATGTTCAGAAAGCAAACCGGCCTAAAGACCCTAGTCAGGAGCACAAGTTCTATAACGGCCTAACGATTATGGCGATGCTGGCGGCTTTTTATCTGGCCGCCAATCGAAGAGGGTATCAGCAACTTGAAGACATCCGGGTGAAAGCCGAACAGCTCAAGCAGGAAGCCGCTCAGACGCAGTTCGTGGCTCTTAAGAATCAGGTTAATCCCCATTTCCTGTTCAATAGTTTCAGTATTCTGTCGTCACTGATTGCTGTAAATCCCAAACTGTCTATCCAGTTTGTGGGGCAGCTGGCTAAATCGTACCGCTATGTGCTGGATCAGTATGAGGCACAGAGCGTAAAACTTCAGGACGAACTGGAATTTCTGAAAGCCTATACGTTTTTGCTGCAAATACGATTTGGTGATAAGTTCCGCGTCGTAACCGATATCCCTTCCGAAAAGGTGTCATTATTTCGAATTGCTCCCCTTACGCTCCAGTTACTAATTGAAAATGCAGTGAAGCACAATCAGATGTCGGCCGAAGAACCGCTTCTTGTAACACTCTCTGTTCAGCAGGATTATATATGGGTTACGAATGCAATTCGACTGCGTCCCAAAATGGAAACATCGACGAGGCTCGGCCTGAAAAATATTACCAAACGCTACCAGTTGCTGACCAGTCGACCAGTACTGATCGATGACCAGACTGACGTGTTTACGGTTAAAATTCCACTGCTCGAATGAATGTATTGATTGTTGAAGACGAACCACTTACAGCCCAACGGCTGGAAATTCTTTTACTGGAGTATGACCCTCAGATTCAGGTGCTGGCTCAACTGCCGTCGGTGTCGAAAGCAGTCCAGTGGTTCAACGATCCTCTGTCCACCGAACCGGAGTTGATTTTTCTGGATATTCACCTGGAAGATGATTTAGGGTTCAACCTCATCAAAAAATTAAATTTGACGATCCCGATCATCTTCACCACCGCCTTTGACGAATACGCGTTACAGGCCTTCAAGGCAAATAGTATTGATTATCTGTTAAAGCCCATTGAAACGGATGAACTGGCTGCGGCTATTGATAAGTTTAAAATGGTTCGCCAGGCATCCGCAACGATGAATACGGCCGTGCTCAATCAGTTGATCAAAAAGCTGGAGCCGCCTACTTATCGCGATCGGTTTATGGTAAGTGTAGGGCCCCGATTGCGGAGCATTCGGATTGAGGAAATTGCCTATTTCTTTTTTGAAGAGAAAGCTACGTATGTTATGCCGCATACGGGTGTGCCGGTGTCGATCGACTATAGTCTGGATAAGCTGGGTCAACTGGTTGATCCCGATCAGTTTTTTCGCGTCAATCGATCGTATCTGGTTAGTGCGTCGGGTATCCGTTCGGTGTATGCGTACTCGGGTAGTAAACTGAAGGTAGAATTGGCCCCACAGCCCCGGCAGGAGGTATTTGTCAGTATTGATCGGGTAACGAGTTTTAAAGAATGGATGGGTAAATGAGCCATTTTGGAGCTGTTTCCATACTGACTTAACCTCGAAAATCCTTTGCTCATCCCTGTAAACCCGTCATTAGTCATCTTTTTTTTAGACCTCGGGTAGCTTCCTATGAACTTTGTCTCAATCTCTGATTCGATGGATTTCCTCGATGATGAGTGAGTTTATTCAACGTTCCATCGAGGTTATGACTTACTATTTCTATACGTATTACCGTAATCCTAAAATCACACTTCATCGGGCCGATTGCGGCTTTTGTAACAAAGGGAAGGGCATGCAAACGGCACGCTCACACAATGGAACCGGCCGCTGGCGAGGTAGCTATTCACAATTTGAGCAGGCTGTTGAAGCGGCTCGACTTTTCAGTGAGCAAATGGGCGTTGAGCCTACTTATTGCCAGCGATGCTTATCTGATCTGGAAATCGCATCGATCAAAAACTGAGCCGATTGCTTATCCATATGCGAGTGGCTAAAGCCCGGACTTACTGAGCTAACGTTAGTAAGTCCGGGCTTTTTGTCGATTAAAATGGCTCATCTATCGGCGTTTAGTAGCAACTAGTCTATCTGATTTGTACATTCGATTGAAAAAGTATTGCTTTAGTTAGGCATTCCTGCTAGGATGACAAGGGGAATACCTGCGATGTCGTTCGTCTGTTCGCTGATGAAAGCCTACTGTTTGCCCAGAGCCTCAGCCGACAGGTAGTATTGTGTGTTGGCTCTGAGTAAATAAAGCCCCTGTTTTCTCTTTCATCCAAATCCGTTAACCGATCGTTAATTATGAAAAATCAGTCAACCCGTCGTCAGTTTTTAGGAGCCGCAGCTACACTTGTTGCAGGGGCTACTGTTGGTAGTAATCGTCTGTTTGGTGCTCCGGCGCTTATACGTAGTCTGGGAGATAAGCCTAATTCACTGTTCGATGGTGTCCAGATCGGGACCATTACCTATTCGTTTCGGGATATGCCCGATCAGAGTGCCGAAGCGACGCTTCAATATGTGCTGGATTCTGGCATAAGTGCCATTGAGTTAATGGGTGGACCGGCCGAATCGTTTGCGGGCGCTCCAAAAAATACCCTTGATATGCGGTCTGTTTTTCCATTAATGCGGAAGCGTGCCGAGAAACAGGAACTTACCGAAGATGAGCAGAAAAAACTCGCCGAGTTCGATGCACAACGTAAAGCCTATCAGGCCGAAGTAGCTAAATGGCGGCTTTCTGCCCCTATGGATAAGTTTGAGCAATTACGAAAAATGTATAATCAAGCCGGGGTGAAAATTTACGGCTTCAAGCCTGATGCGTTTGGGGTACAAAATTCTGATGCAGAGATTGATTATGGTATGAAGGCCGCTAAATTGCTGGGTGCCAATCAGGTAACGCTTGAACACCCAAGTAATGACGCTCAGACGCTGCGCTTAGGTAAGATGGCCGAAAAGCATGGTATAAAAGTTGGGTATCACGGACATGAGCAACAAACGCCAACATTCTGGGATACGGCCCTGGCCCAATCACCAGCCAACGCCATTAACTTTGATCTGGGCCATTATGTGGCGGCTGGTAATCCTGATCCATTAGTCTTCCTGAAACAAAAGCATGATCGAATTGCCAGTATGCACATCAAAGACCGTCAAACGGCCGACCATGGGAAAGGCAATCTGGCCTGGGGGCAGGGCGACACGCCATTACGGCAGGTGTTGCAGTTGATGCGTGACCAAAAGTATACCTTCCCGGCGGCTGTTGAGCTGGAATACAAGATTCCAGAAGGGTCAAACTCGGTGAAAGAAGTGAAAAAATGCGTTGATTATTGCCGGAATGCCCTGAGCTAGCCCTAACCAATTTTACATAATATATGGCCCCGATGAAGCCGACTTTATCGGGGCCGTCTGGTGTTGAGGTAGGTAGGATTGATGCTTTTGCCATAGTTCCGATTGTTATGACACATTTTGTTTTTACATAAACAGGGAGGTCTAATAAATGCTAGCATTTTTCTTACAATCGTTCACTTGTGCTTTATGAAATCGATTTTATCGTTTTTTTCTATTCTGAAATCGATTTGGGTTTATCTGCTCATACTGATCCTTCGTTTTTTTATGCTGTTTATTCAGGCTTCACACATTATGGCCTCCTATGAGCCAGCAAGATGTTAAACTAGCATGTATGGATTTTTCTGATTTTTGTTTAGTTTAGCAACTATCAAGTTGATAACGACTAGTTTTCCATACCATGAAGCGCAAAAATTGGCTGCCCCTACCTGGTCCTTGGACCGTCGTCCTGTTGATTTCTCTAGCCTTATTCTATTTTTTCATTTCCTTTCTGCTAAAACTGTTTTAGATCAGAGGGCGGGAGGGCTTGATTTCCAGATCATATGCGTTGTGAGCCTTCCTGTTTGGGCGGAACTCGAGATTGGCTCGATCGGGTAGCGGGTAATGACCCGTGAAATGTACCAGTAATTCCGAAAAATGTGTTTCAACTGGCGGTGAGTTGTACCATAGCTTTGCCCCATCACAAACAGATGAAACATGAAAACAGTATTGATTACCGGAGCGAATAAAAGCATCGGTTTCGAAACAGCCCGGCAGTTGCTACAAAAAGGGTACTACGTTTACCTGGGTAGTCGTGATGCTGAAAAAGGCCAGCAGGCAGTCGATCAATTGAAGTCGGAAGGATTTGACAGTGTAGAATCTATCACCATTGATGTTGATAATCTTGAGTCTATAAAAGCCGCTCGTGCAGCATTGGGGCAGAAAGTTGAGGTTTTAGATGTACTGATCAACAATGCGGGAATCAGTGGTGGCTTTCCTCAAACAGCACTCGGTACAGACATTTATGTATTCAAACAGGTATTTGAAACCAATGTATTTGGCGTTGTCAGCACCACACAGGCTTTTATCGACCTGCTGAAAGCATCGCCAGAGCCAAGGATTGTCAACGTCACGTCGGGCCTGGGGTCGCTGACACTCCACAGTGACCCTAACTGGAAGTATTATCATGTAAAAGGGGCTTGTTATCCTGCTTCTAAAGCTGCTCTGAATGCCTATACCATTGTACTGGCCTATGAACTGCGCGACACCCCATTTAAGGTCAATGCAGTCGATCCAGGGTATACGGCAACCGATTTCAATCAACACCGTGGGCCGGGTACTGTATCGGATGCAGCCGCGCGATTGGTAAAAGCCGCAACGCTGGAGTCAGACGGGCCAACAGGGCAGTTTTTTAGTGATGATAATGCTCCCGATACGGGAATAAGTCCGTGGTAATTATTTTATTATGAGGTGATTGCGTAAAGTGCGGCCTTATTTGTTATAGACGTATCACCAAGATGAACATGCGTGTAACATGGCTGAGCATCCATACAAGAATTTAATGCCCCTTTCTCCTAAAGAATTGAGCCTACATCACTTTGGGGCTGAAGAGGCATTAAATCTGTCTGATTTTCAATTGCTATTCCACATCAATCGAATTGAAGATGTGTTTACAAAAATCAGGTTTCCCCTTGCACCGCATCGTAAAACAGTCTATGATTTTATTTTTCTGGCCGAAGGGACAACGGCCCGAAGTAAAGACCTACATCGATTTGAATTTGGGCGCAATACGTTCTTTTTCTTGCCTGCCTTACAGATTTCTGCTCATGAGTATATGAGCGCGGATGCAAAGGGCTTTTTTTGCCACTTTGATGCTGCTCTACTTAATGCCATCTTTCCGAAGGCCCCTTTCTATGACACATTCCCGTTTTGGCAGTTTTCGGCTAATCCATTAATTACAATACATGATTCCCTGCGAGAACCCATTCTGAACATATTGAATCGTTTGCTTGATGAGTATGAGTCCAAACCGTCGCCCAATCCGGCTATATTGGGGGCTTATTTATTCGCGCTTTTTACCGAACTAAATGCAGTAGAGACAACGTCGGTTGCAGCCACACAACACTCCGCGATACGCTTTACTGAAAAGTATACGAATTTGCTATCTCATTATATTTATACCCATCATAAAGTAACGGATTATGCTTCGATGATGGCCATAACGCCGGATCATTTAAATAAATGCGTTAAATCGACAGTAGGCAAAACGGCACAGGAATTACTATCTGATAGGATCATACTGGAAGCGAAAGTCTTATTAAAACAAACGGTATTGTCTGTCAGTGAAATAGCGTTCAAATTTTCAGAAACAAACCCTAGTGACTTCGCCCGCTTTTTTAAGGCTAGAACAGGTTTGACCCCTAAAGAATACCGTCGTCAGGCTGTTAGTTAACCCGGCCATTGGCCGTATCGTTTTAACTGTTCATGCATAATCAATAGTCAGAATTGCCGGATTTTGCATAGTTTACCTCGTATTGTGCTAATTTTTCAAGCTATCATTCTATTAGATTTGTGCGATCTCATTACCATGGTTAAGCGTGTTTGACGAACAGGTGTGGGTAAAACCGAGCGTACTTTTTGTTAATTAACCATGGGTTTTGATAACTTATTGGGGCTTTGGTCACTTACCAAAGCCCTGTTTACGTTTCTTCGTTAGCTGCTATGATCCGCTTCTTTATTCTGGCCTGCATCAGCTTTATATCAGGCGCTGCCACCATCCATGCCCAACAGGTTTTAAAACTTTACGAAGGTAAACCCAAAGGGTCTGAAAGCTGGACTTGGAACGAGCAAACGAGTACAAATAACCAGTTCAAAACCGAAGTGGTGTATAACGTGTCGGAACCGACCATAACAGCTTATTTGCCACCCAAAGAAGCCGCTAACGGAACCGCTATTATTGTAGCACCGGGGGGAGCCTTTCATACCCTGAGCATCAACAGCGAGGGGGTTGATGTAGCCAAGTGGCTTAATAGCAAAGGTATAGCGGCTTTTGTACTTAAATACCGGGTTGTACATAGCTTGACCGACGATCCTGTCAAAGAACTGATGCCCAAAATGCAGGATTTCAAAAAACTGGACGAAGAAAACGCGCCCGTTGTACCACTGGCTATGGCTGATGGTCTTACGGCTGTAAGGTATGTGCGCAGCCATGCAAAGGACTTTAATATCGACCCGAAAAAGATCGGGTTTATGGGCTTTTCGGCGGGGGGGACGCTGACCATGTCGGTCGTGTACAACGCTACAGACACCAATCGCCCCAACTTTGTTGCGCCTATTTATGCTTATGAGCCCGCCGTTATTGGCTCTGCGATCCCAACCGCCAAAACCCCCATTTTTATCGTAGTGGCTGGTGACGATCAGTTGAACATGATGCCCATGAGCATCAACATCTACAAGAAATGGTTCGATGCCGGTCAACCCGCTGAGTTACATATCTACGAAAAAGGTGGTCACGGCTTTGGTATGCGGAAGCAGAATCTCCCGGTCGATACGTGGTATGAACGTTTTGGCGATTGGCTCAACGTTCAGGGGTTTATGAAAACTCCTGAAATCCGGCATTAACTATACCCATTATACTGGGGAGGGGAGCCTATCTTCCTGACCTGGTGCAAAAACTGCGGGCTTTTGCATAACTACTCTTTAGAGGATTGATCGTCAACTGTCTTACAATAATGAACCCTAAATCCAATTCATGAAATACCTATCGCTCCGTATAATTACCGGCATTCTCTTTACGACCTGTGCGGTTGCCCAGAACCCCAGGCAGCCCATGCTGGGTAAGCGCAGTGTGGCATTACTGAATAGTAACGCGTTGCAATTCAAGGATCTTAACAAAAACGGTAAGCTTGATCCATACGAAGACTGGCGATTGCCGGTAGAAAAACGGGTGAATGACCTGGTGTCGCAGATGACGCTGGAAGAGAAGATTGGGTTCATGCTCATCAGTACTACACGGATGGCGGGCGACTACTCGTTTCAGCAAAATGCGCCAAAGGCCGAAATCAGTAGCGGATTCAATGAAGAAGACCTGGTGC
The DNA here is from genome assembly GCF_001898575.1 of Spirosoma sp. 48-14. Taxonomy (GTDB): domain Bacteria; phylum Bacteroidota; class Bacteroidia; order Cytophagales; family Spirosomataceae; genus Spirosoma. The sequence continues at coordinate 31,463 of NZ_MKUD01000001.1, read as the reverse complement.
AGCCCAACAATATGTTTACCCGTAAGCCTTTGCCAGTGCCCATGTTGTCGGCGGCTGGTACTACGAAAGGGGTAACCCAATTTCACCTGCGTCATTTCATTCTGCGGGCAAATCCGTCGGCCCGCACTATAGCCGAGTGGTCGAACAACTTACAGGCACTATGTGAAGGTACACGACTGGGAATTCCGGCCATTGTGGCCTCTAATCCCAGAAATCATGTGACCATCGATGCCTCAATTGGGTTGAGTGTGGGCACGACGGCTTTTTCGAAGTGGCCGGGTGAGCTTGGTCTTGCCGCCATGCGTGATCCGAAATTAACCCGCGAATTTGCGCAGACTGCGGCTCAGGAATGGGCCTCTGTCGGCCTTCGGAAAGGGTATATGTACATGGCTGATCTGGCTACCGAACCCCGCTGGCAGCGCGTCGAAGGTACGTTTGGCGAAGATGCCGACCTGGCCGCCAGTATGATTCGGGAAATCGTGCTGGGCTTTCAGGGGGCTTCCCTCAATCCATCGTCGGTTGCCATGACAACCAAGCATTTTCCGGGTGGAGGGCCTCAGGTAGATGGCCAGGATTCGCATTTCGACTGGGGGAAGTTTGCCCATTATCCAGGCGGTATGTTCGACTATCACGTAAAGCCTTTTAAAGCCGCGATCGACGCTGGTACGTCGGCCATAATGCCTTATTATTCAGCGCCGAAAGGTAAGGGTTTTGAGGAGGTTGGCTTCTCATACAACAAGGCCATCATACAGGATTTACTCCGGAAAAAGCTGGGTTTCAAGGGTATTGTCAATTCTGATACAGGGCCCATCGATATGATGCCCTGGGGGGTCGAAAACCTGACGTTACAGCAACGATACCAAAAAGCGCTGGATGCCGGCGTCGATATTTTTTCGGGAACGGCCGACCCGACCGTACTACTTGAAACGGCCAGAAAAGGCCTGGTTTCCGAAGCCCGAATCAATGAATCGGTTAGCCGCTTATTGCGTGAAAAATTCCTGCTGGGATTGTTTGAAAACCCCTATGTCGATGTCGACAAAGCCGCACAACTGGTTGGTAGCGAAACATTGCAGAAAAAGGCCGATCTGGCGCATCGTAAGTCGATTGTGCTGCTACAAAATGACGCAAAACAGTTGCCTATACAGGCCAAAACGAAGGTTTATTTTGAAACGTATTATGATAACGGTCGGGGAGGTAATGCGGTGCATATCCATAAGCCAGCCCAGTCGAATAGTAATCTTGAATTTGTGTCGTCGAAAGACGAGGCCGATGTGGTGCTGCTTTGGTTGATTCCTACAGGTGGAAGTTTGTTTACTGCAGCTGGGAAACCCATTGAGCTACGTTTATCGAAAAACCATGTCGATGTGAACCATGTCAATGAGCTATTGAAAAGTAAACCGACTGTTCTGGCGATCAATTTTTCGAGCCCGTGGGTACTGGATGAACTGGATGCATCGGCTACGAAAACTGTATTGGCCACCTTCGGCACTACACCCGATGCCCTGCTGGATGTTGTCCGGGGAGTCTATAAACCAACGGGCAAATTGCCGTTTACGATTCCGGCTTCTGAAAAAGCGGTTGCCGAAAACAAGTCTGACGTTCCTGGTTTTCAGGAAGGTAGTGACTATGCCCGGTTTCGATTTGGTCATGGCTTAAGCTATTAGCTATCTGGTTGATTATGAGTGTGCTGGTGTAGTGTTTTTTTATAATATATGATTTCTGCCCTTTCCTTCCCTGGTTTATGAAATATAAACTTGCTTCATTCCTGTCAATGACCGTGCTGTATAGCATGGGACAAACTACGCTGCAACAAGGTTTTCAGACCCCGCCCGATGCGGCAAAGCCCCGTGTCTGGTGGCACTGGATGAATGGTAATATTACCAAAGAGGGAATTACCAAAGATCTGGAATGGATGAAGCGGGCTGGTATCGGAGGCTTTCAAAACTTCGACGCCAGTTTATTTACGCCTGTAGTTGTTCCCAAAAAACTGGTGTTTATGACACCCGAGTGGAAAGATGCATTTCGCCACACAACCGAAACGGCTAAACGGCTTCAACTCGAAATGGCTATTGCCGGTTCGCCAGGATGGAGCGTTACGGGAGGACCCTGGGTAGCGCCTAAAGATGGGATGAAAAAGTACGTCTGGACCGAAACACGGCTGGAGGGTGGGAAAGCTTTTTCTGGAAAGTTGCCACAACCGCCGGATATAGCCGGGAAATTTCAGAATGTGCCACTCGCTTCGTCCAGTCTGATGGGAGGAGCCCCAAAGGCGATACCCCATTATTATGCCGATGCCGCTGTGATTGCCTATCGCTTACCCGAAGCCGAGAAAACACTGGCAGCACTAAACCCCAAAATTACATCGAGCGGTGGGACGTTTACACTGGCCGACCTCACGGATGGCGATTTAGCCAAAACGACGCTATTGCCCCCAAAGGAGATCGGTGAGGATATGTGGATTCAGTTTGAATTCGATCAACCCCAGACGTTTAAAGCGTTTACTATCGTAGGAGCACCTGCTGCCGGTGAACTGGCCGAGTTCAGAGGGATGCCTGACAACCGGAGTCTGAAAGTAAGCGACGACGGGGTTAATTTCCGTGATGTGGTGGTCATTCGGGGAAGCACCGTTCCGCAGAGTACGATGGGAATTTTGCCCACCACGGCTAAAGTGTTCCGGTTTACCTTCAAGACGGAGAAGCCAGAAGGCAACCCCTTTGGTGAGATGTTTGGCGGTAGTTCGCAGCCAGGGAAACCTCAGGGCGTGCCGGTAGCCGAATTGGTCCTGCACAATACGAATCGGGTGGATCTGTTTGAACAAAAAGCTGGGTTTGCCGCCTGGAAAGAAAGCACCCATTCGCTCGTGAAAAATGATAACGATGCCATCCCAACGACGAATGTACTAGACATTTCCTCGAAAATGGCAGCCGACGGAACCCTGAACTGGACCCCACCGGCTGGCAACTGGGCCGTTGTGCGATTGGGGTATTCCATCACAGGCCGGGAAAATCATCCGGCCTCCCCCGAAGCTACTGGCCTTGAAGTCGACAAGCTGGACAAAGAAGCCGTCAGGAAGTACATCAATACGTATCTGGATATGTATAAGGAGGCTACGGGTGGGCAAATGGGTAATCAGGGTTTGCAGTATATGGTGCTGGATAGCTATGAGGCAGGCCATATGACCTGGACCAAAGAGATGCCCGCTGAGTTTCAGAAACGGCGGGGATATAGCCTTACACCCTGGTTGCCGGTACTGACGGGAAGAGTGATTCAGAGTGCTGAAGCCAGCGAGAAATTTTTGTGGGATTTCCGCAAAACGATTGGTGAGCTCATTGTCGAAAATCATTACGAGGTGATCGGGGAAGAGCTGAACAAGCGGGGCATGAAACGATACACTGAGTCGCACGAAAATGGCCGGATTTACCTGGCAGATGGCATGGATGTGAAACGCAAGGCAGAGATTCCGATGTCGGCCATGTGGACGCCCGGAAGTCTGGCGGGAGGGAACGACGAGGAAGTACGTAGCGAAGCCGACATTCGTGAAGCGGCTTCGGTAGCCCATATTTACGGTAAACCGTTTGTGGCAGCAGAGTCCATGACATCGGCTCGGGATGCCTTTAGCTGGCACCCCGAAAAATTAAAGCGGACGGCTGATCTTGAGATGGCTTCGGGCCTGAATCGGTTTGTTATTCATACATCTGTACACCAGCCACTTGACGATAAAAAGCCTGGTTTTTCACTAGGGCCCTTCGGGCAGTATTTTACCCGTCAGGAAACCTGGGCCGAGCAGGCCAATGCCTGGACCAACTATCTGAGCCGTAGCTGTTATATGCTGCAACAGGGAAAACCAGTTGTCGATGTGCTGTATTATTATGGCGAAAACTACAATGTTACCCAGGCATTCGCCGATAAGTTACCGGCTGTCCCTTCGGGCTATGAATTTGACTTTGCTAATTCGACCGTTGTCAAAGAAGCCTTACAGGTCAAGGGTAGCACTATTGTCACAACGGGCGGCCAGCAGTACCGGATTCTGGCACTCGATGCGTCGGCTAAAACCATGACCTTGCCCGTATTGAAAAAGTTGGGTGAGCTGGTCAGAGCCGGTATGAACGTGGTAGGAGCGAAACCGGAGCGATCACCGAGTTTAAGCGAAAATCCAGCTGAATTCGATGCTTTGGCTAACCAAATCTGGAGCCATCCAAACGTATCGACTAAGCCGTTGAACGATGTGCTAACTGGATTGGGCATACAAAAGGATGTGGACATTGCGGGAGCAAACGCAAAGATTCTATATGTACATCGTCAATCAGGAAATACAGATATGTACTGGCTCGACAACCGTAGCGACGCTTCCAATGAGGCTACGATCAGTTTCCGTGTTGCGGGCAAAGTGCCCGAACTATGGTACCCACAAACGGGAAAAACTGAGAAAGTGTCTTACCAGATCAAAGACGGCCGGACTATAGTTCCGCTCAAGTTTGAGTCATGGGAAGCTTACTTCGTCGTATTCCGGGATAAAGCCACGGCAATAGCCTATACCAAACCTGCTGTTACGATCACCGAAGTGGCGCAGATCAACAGCCCATGGACCGTACATTTTCAGGCCGGTAGAGGGGCCCCAGAACAGGCAACATTTGCCAATCTGACTTCGTGGACCGAACAGGCCGATGCAGGAATCAAGTATTTTTCAGGGACTGCGGAGTACGAAAATACCGTTGAGCTACCCGCCCTGATAAAAGGTGGACGTTATATGATCGACTTAGGTGAGGTGAAGAATATAGCCGACGTGGTAGTCAACGGAAGAAGTATGGGTGTCCTCTGGAAAAAACCATTTCGGATGGACATCACTGAAGCTGTAAAACCGGGAAGAAATACGATTCAGGTGAAGGTGACTAATCTATGGGTAAACCGACTAATCGGTGATGCTCAACCTGGAGTAACCAGTAAAATTACGTTTACCACGATGCCGTTCTATCGGGCCAACTCACCGTTACTTCCCTCGGGTTTGTTGGGGGCGGTGAAAATACTATCGATTAAGTAAACGCGTACGCCGATTCTGATTCGAGTTCCTGGGCATATACGCTCGGGGCATACCATAACTCGAATCAGAATCGGCGTACGCGTTTACTGGTCAACGTAATCCATGTTACCGACAACCTGTTGGTATTTCTTGTAAATGGCTCTACGATTTCGCAATAGTCGCATCTTAACGGCACTCAACTTCAGGTTCATTTGACGGGCGATTGCCTCAAGCCTAACACCTTGCTGATAATGTAACCGTAACATCTGTTGGTCCGATTCGGGCAGGTTATCGATCAGTTGATCTAAAATTGTTAGTTTATCATCTAGTGTACTGCTTTCCCCTTCACTGTAATCCATTCCGCCTTCAAGTGCAAAGAGTTGGTGCTTTTTTCGCTTCTCCATTCGCAGTTGATCGACACAGTAATTATGCGTAATAGAATAAAGCCAGGTATATATATCGGATCGTTGCTTAAAGCTATCTAATTTTAGAAATACCTTAATAAAAATGTCCTGCGTATAGTCTTGCGCGGTTATAGGGTTATTGGTCATTGTTAAGCATTTCTGATATACCTTTTCTATGTATTGCAGATAAATATCATCAAATGAGCTTAAGGCTAGCGTATTAGCGCCTTCTGACCTTGCAAAAAGGGAAGAAAATTGATTCGATTTCATCGTTTTGTTACGGAAAGATTGTAGACAAATAGTCACTCAAGGTTGAGATAAGGGTGAAAGGTATAGTGCTTTCCAAACCATCAAGCAGTTGGTTATTCAGGTGAGTAGAGGCTTGCCCACACCGGTCCGATTGATGATGGCGTTTACGTTTCATTAATGGGTTAGACATTTAGTGTCTTTGCAATCAGTATATTACACACTTCAGGGATTAGATGTTGACCAGCTAAATTATACTGGTTAAAAAGGGGGCATCAAGTTATCGGCTTTTTCTAAGTGTCATCGGTTAGTGAGCAATAAAGGACTAAAGGTTAATATCTTTAATCCAAAATTAGGCCACGAGGATACATGTTTACTTTTAGTGACTTTTTTGGTACACGAATGACTTTTTTGGTACATGAACGGACTTTTTTGTGTTTTTTAGGATCAGTGTAATGACGTTCGTCAAGAATGTTCGTCTTATAGTAATTGCGGTAAGCCGTGTAATGGCAAAAAAATTGACGAAGGTTTTCGCACTCCTTAATGAATCTGGCAAAGAAATCCTGGTCTCGATAAGTCTTTATTAATCAGCTTGTTTCTTTTATGAATCTTGCCGTTCCTTTCCTCTTTAAAACCATCGGAATCATTTTTTGCCTGTGTTGGGTATTGCTGGCAGGTAGCACGTATGCTCAGGGGTTACGTTTTGCAGATACATATCCTGTCAATAATTCGGATAGTGTGGAACGATGGGTAGCTCAGCATCAAGAACTTTCTCAGGATCGTTTGAAGAGCCTGATCAGGCTGGAACGTATCTATTCCTGGAATTTCCTGAATAAACTTGGCAGCCATTTGCCTGAAATTAAGCGCTATGCCGATTCCCAGAAGAGTGGAATAGCCAGAGCTGCTTATGATTATATACTTGCCTGGAAGCATCTCCGAGAAGATCGACGTAATCAAACAGCGTTGTATGCTAATCTCGCACTCAACGAGTTTGTTCGTTTGGGTGACGAATCAGGTCAGTTACATGCGTATAGCTTACTTGTAATGATCAATTCAACATCAATTGGTTTTAAGGTGGCCTCTAGCAACAAACGGAGCCAGTCCTATTTGGGTAATATGGAGAACAGCCTGGCCAGAACCAACGATGGGCATGATTTTCTAACATTACAGTTGACGTATACTCGCTACCAGTATGGACAAGGGCAAATTGGCAGTAAAGGCGATACACTGCTGAAAATAGTCGAGAAAGCAATTGAACGTATCAACCAAAATCAGGCCTATTCGTATGCCGCCTACCGATTCAGGCGGCAAAAAGCGATCTGTTATTATCTGCTTGGCCAATCAATGAGGTCTTATGAACAAAACAGGCAGATTCTGGCCCAACTAAGGCCGGACCAGTTCCTGGAAAAAGCTTATACACAATACAACCTCGTTCTGGATTGCTACCTACTTAAGCGAACGGAAGAAGGAATTGCACTTTGCCAGCAAGCCTTGGCTTTATTCTCTAAATATCAGCCTTCGAATTATGGCCCATTATCAAATATGTATACAAAATACCGGGCATTACTTCAACAGAAAGGCGATTATGCCGGGGCCGACCTACTGTCAGATAGTATCCGGGTGATCAGTAACCTGATCACGACGGCTCAGAATGATAAGAAAATGCTTGAGCTGGAAGCCCGATACGAAACGGAGCGGAAACAACAACAGATTCACTATTTAGAAACAATGCAAAAGCAGACCCGGCAGTGGTTGATCATCGCTATTGTGGGATTACTCATTGTTGGGGCCCTTTCTTACAAGCTCTTTCGGACAAATCGGCAGCTTACAAAGCTTACAGAGGCCAGAGAGCACTTCTTTGGTATCATAGCCCATGACTTGCGTCGACCCTTGTTTGCGTTTCAGGGCATGAACGAGCTAGTGAGTTATAATCTGCAAAAGCAAAATTATGGCGCTATTGAGCAATTATCGAAAGCAATCGACGAAGCTGGTTTTAGTATTCAGTCCATGCTTGATAATTTGCTGAAGTGGGCACTTAGTCAGCGGGAGGCTTTGCCGTATAATCCTCAGAAGCTCTATGTGCATCCTAAATTAGACGAAGTTGCACGAGTCTTTAGAGGGCTACCCAGCAAGCATCCGTTACATTTTTCAATTAGCTGCCCTGATTCGCTACAGGTCTATGTCGACCCGAACGGACTTGAACTTATTTTACGGAATTTATTGGCAAATGCGTATAAAGCGATGGATACCCTGACGGGATATATTCGTTTGGAAGCTGAGGCTTACGACGATGCTCAGGTTATTATTCGAATCAGCGATTCAGGAATTGGCATGAGTTCGGAAACCTTACTGGCCGTGCAAAAAGCCTTGCGTTATCCTTTTGACGTGCATGGTGATGAAGCCCGTTTGGGGTTAGGGCTGGTATTGGTTAGTCAGTTTACGGCCAAAAATATGGGACGTATAACCGTTGAAAGCTCGTTGGGAGCTGGTACTTCATTCACATTAGTGTTTCCCGTTGATAAACCTGCTACAAAAAGTAAAGTGCCGTTACCAAGACTTGTGCATTTAACGGACAAAAGAGTTGTTCACCTGTTTTGAGTCATACTTGCTTCTGGTAAGATAGGCCTTGACAGATAATCCCATTAGTGAAGTTAAACGAATTGCCTGGTGGTATGCAATGCATGGGGTTGTCTTACCATAGTCTTTTGCGTACCTACACGTTTCCCTCTATAACGTATCTACATTCATGAAATGGATTGCTTTCCTCCCTCTTTCCCTTGTCTATCAGACTGGGCTCGGTGCTCAGGAGCCTTCGTTTAGCCAGATTCCTGTTACGGCTAACATTGATAGTCTACAAAAGATCTTACCCAGCCAACGAACTCACGTTCGCTTTTCAACACTACTAAGCCTGGAGAAAAGTCTTCTTTTATGGGAAATGCGAATAGATTCTACGTACCTGGATGAACTAAGGAAAGACTTGCCGAACTACCCAGAGGCCACGGGACATTACTGGTATTTTAATTCATGGCAACAAAGGATTAAAAGTAATCCAGATAAAGCATTTGCTGCTGCCAAGGCTGCCTACGATTATTATAAACGGCAACAAGATTCAACCGGAATGGTATCGGCTTTATCGAATATGGGGATTATTATACTGGAACGAGATGAACAAAGCTCCTCTGATAAACCGCACTATGGCCATCAGTATCTGGACGAAGCAATGGCTATAAGCCGCCATTCCTCTAACCCTGAGCTACAGATACTTTATACCTATGCTTTGGGGCGTATGCCTGGGTTGAAACTGTTGGGTAAGGCTGGGAGTCAAATCTTACCCCAAGTGCAGAAAGGACTCGCCTTAATCGATAAGCATCCTCAATACATCTATTATAAACATCAGCTATTGAACATACTAACGTTGCTATACTGGAGTAAAGGGCAGTTGAAAGAAGCACAGGTATACACACGTCAAATTATTGATCTCATCAAACAACATAAGCGTAGAGTACCCATTGCCCACCTATATAATCTTGGGTTTTATTACGAAATGCAGGAGAACTATGAGAAAGCTTTACAGGCATATCAGGTGACCTGGGAAACCGCTCATCGGCCGGATGAACCATCCGTTCGGTATCTCTGGCAAACTAGTGCTGGAATACATGCCGCGTTGGTAGGGTTGAAAAAATATAAAGAAGCCGCTACATGGGCCGATAGTATCTATACATACGGAGAAGAATTTGATGCTGAGAATGTTAAAAACAAGCTTCAGGAAACCGTAGTGGCCTATGAGGTAGAAAAAAAAGATGCCCAAAATAGACTATTAGAACAGGAAAAAAAGCTGGCACAAGCGCAGAGTCAGGTCTATTTTGGCGTTGGAATTTGTGCTACGCTTGGGCTATTCATTACCGGATTTTTCGTCTATCGCGAACGTTTGACAAACAAAAAACTGAAAAATGCTTTAACGGAAATCGTTCAGATTAATCAAGTCAGAGATTACTTTTTTGGGGTAATTGCTCACGATCTGCGACGCCCTTTTACAAGCTTTAAGGATTTGGCATCCTTAGTCAGATACTATTTAACAACACAGCGCTATGCGGAGTTAGAAAAGATTTCTCAATCGATTGATGACATGGGTAGGCATACCTTACTCTTGCTGGACAATCTGTTAAGTTGGGCGTTAACACAGCGCGAAGAAGTACCTTATAACCCAGAGGAAGTGCGTCTGAATGAGAAAATTCGTAGCGTCGTTGAACTCTATCAGTCGGTTGCCCAGTATCAGCAAGCGCGTATACAAACCGAATGCCCGGAAAGTCTACTGGTTTATGTGGATGCCAACGCCTGTGATTTAATCCTACGGAATCTGGTCGACAATGCCTTAAAAAACTTGCCGCCAGGTGGCGAAATCACGCTGAGAGCTATTGTAGAAAAGGGCGCAAATCAGGCTCGCTTAGTGATCAAAGATACTGGACGCGGCATGAGCCCCGAGAAACTAGCTTCTATTAAGAATATCCTGGCTGGTCTGTCATTATCTAATTTATCGCGCGGTCTTGGTATGGTGCTGGTCGGGCGTTTTACAAAAAGCAACCATATTGCGATTGATCTTAGGAGTAATCCAGGCGAAGGAACAACGTTTGAATTATATTTTCCAAACTACAGGTTTGAGGGCTGAGGTCAGGTTCTGGCTATGCGTTGAATGCTGTTGGTTCTATTGTCAATAGTTTGATTTTCATGAGTATAGGTTCATGAGTCAGTAAACTTGCTTAACTTTCGGACCACTTGCCTGTCAGCACAATATAGGCTCAAGATTGCCTCCTTACACTTCATCTAATTTACGCTTAAAATAAGCTGTCGACTTTGGGCCAAGGTCTATATGAAGGCAGCAAGAGTACTCTTTTTAAGCTTGAGTAGCTTATATAGGCTATTCGTTATACTCGTAAATGTACCAATAACCTCTATTTAGCTAAGTGTCTGTCCGCTGAAAAGTATGCAAATAGTTTAGTGTATTTATGGATTACTTTTCAGGTAATGGCCGTCCAAAGCGTAATCAGCTCCCCGTAAGCGCATGCGTAATTTGAAAATTCTGGTCATCGAAGATGATTTAATCTGGCAGCTTAAGCTCCAGATGATGTTGGAACAACTCAATATTGGTACAATAATGCTGGCCAGCACGCTGGCCGAAGCACAAAATTTGTTGAATACCCAAGTGCCTGACCTGGTTATTGCCGATATTGTCATGCCCGATGGGATTGTACTTTCGTTACTGACGAAAGGCTATAAGCAGCTACCCGTTATTTTTCAGACCGGATATTCGCAGGAAGGTTTTTTGAAAAAGGCGCTTTCAATGCCAAATATTGGCTTCTTAATGAAACCGTTCGAGCGATTTGCTTTACAGGCAACAATTGAAGTACTGCTTTCTAAAGTTCGCATAAATACTGCCCTGCCATCCAGCAGTATCAGTGTTATTGGAAAGCACAAGCACCGAATCGATGTGTCTTTAGAAGGAATTTATTGGGTTAAGGCAGAGGGGAATTATTCGATAATCAATACAATCGATCAGAAGTATGTTCTAAAACGATCGTTGCGTAAAGTGTGTGATGAGTTGACTGTTTCTTTTGTTCAGATTCATAAAAGCTACATCGTAAATGTTAACTATGTAGAGCGCATTGGAGAGGCAGAAGTCTACATTAATCATCAGTCTATTCCCATTGGACGTAAATACCGAAAAGTATTATTTGACGCTATTCGGGATAAATACTAACAACTTGTATTACTTTTTACGGATATGAATCGTTTTTACTATTCGTGATTTTTGGGGTTCAGTGTATTGATTTTTAGTTTATTATACTGTAGGGTGTTGCTGTAGATATTGCTCAGTTGCCCATGTTGAGTCAAGGTCGTATGCTGTCTGTTCATATCAGGCATCATACGACTTTTTGGCTTATATACGATGGCAACGACTGGACATGTGTAGAAGCTTCTGGGTTTATATTTTCTTTGCCAATTTCACTTTTTATAAAGTTAATCAGTGTTTTTTGGGCAGACTTGCCGGAAGCGTTACTTTGTCGGAAGCTTAATTTTTATGAAAAAAGAGTAATAAATGCATTTCGTGTACAAAAAAAGCTGCTCATCACCTCTAGCGAAATTTTGGTCAACTAAGGCATTATTGTTGTCTCCTCTTCATCCGTAAGACGGTAAAGTTTGGCCAGCTTTTACCCGTTTACCTGTAACGTCATCGCATTCTAGCGGCAAATTTTCAGTAAGTACGGTTGAGCATATCAATTGAGAGTTACGCTGACTTTCCTACTCATTCAGTTAGTAGGCGTAGGGCTATCGTGAAAAAAGCACCATAGTAGCGTGCAGATTGAAGTTCATTCTTTTAGGCAATTTATAAAAGACATGGCTTTTGTCTACTGCACTTCTCGTTGAGCTTACGGCTCATGGAATGGTATTGTCGATTGGTTTATGTCCGGTTGTCCTATAGACTCTATTCTAGTACATAAAAGGTTGAGATGCCGATGACGGCGAACAGGTTAGGATTCATTTGCTCATTTTAACGTTTTACTTCGTGAGACAAATCTATACACTGATAGTCAGGTTAGTTTGCCCCGGATTGATAGCTATTTTTTTGGTGCTGTGCAGTGTGGATGCTGTCAAGGGGCAGGTGAAAGGTGTCGTTTTTCGTGACTTCGATTCCAATGGAGTTCGGTCGGATACCTTGCCCGTTGAGGTAGGAGTGGAGGGAATACAGGTGCTGGCCTTTGTGGAACAGAGTACCCAGCCGCTCTCAACTACCACGGCTGCCGACGGTACTTTTGCGTTTAGCGAATCCAGCATACCAGCCGGAAAACGAATTAGGCTCGAATTCATTAATTTCATGCCCGGCGATTATAATGGCCCCTATGGCGTTACTAGTCGGACCAGTGTACAGTTTATTACAGCGCCCACCGATCAGGCTGATTTAGGTGTAAACTATCCCGCCGATTATTGTCAGCGTACCGACCTTCAGCTGGTTACTCCCTGCTATGTGAATGGCAATGTGCAATCGACAACTGATAGCGATGGGAACCCAGTGCCCGTTGAGAAACAGGCAGCTCAATCACCTGCTCTGGTTAAGTTCCCTTATGAAGCAGCTGGTGTTGCCAGTGCAACAAATTTTCCACCTGCCGATTTGGCGCATGCGGGCGAAGTCGGTGCCATTTGGGCGTTGTCTTACCAGCGTCGTACAAAAAAGATTCTTAGTGCGGCTGTTGTAAAACGGCATACGAGTTTTGGTCCTGCTGGTCCTGGTGGCATTTATATTACCGACATTGCTTCAGGAAAAACAACTCCATTTATGTCTGTCAGTTCAGTAGGCATCGATGTTGGTGATGACCCCCACGCTGACCCCCTGGCCAATCTGTTTGGTGATATGAATCAGGCCAGCACCGACCCGGCTGCCATGACAGCGGTAGGACGTATGAGCTTTGGTGGTATGGATATATCGGAAGATGATAAAACGCTCTATTTTATCAATTTGAAAGACCGAAAGCTGTATGGTTTAGTAATTGGATCTCCGGCAGTTGTCCCCACATCTCCTACAGCCTTACGCTCCTGGAATATACCTAACCCAGGCTGCTCATTCGGTGATTTTCGGCCGTGGGCGCTCAAAATGTATCACGGCAAGCTGTATGTGGGCGTAGTATGTTCGGCAGAAACATCGCAGGAGACGAAGGATCTAAAAGCCACGATTTATCAGATCGATCCGACCACCGAAAATGCAACGTTCACAGAAGTGTTATCATTTCCGCTCGATTTTCACCGGGGAGCGACTGATCTGACTGGCACCTGTATCCAGTATGATCACTGGTTACCCTGGAGCGATGCCTGGCCAACGCCCTGCGGTGTTGGTAATCAGCCTTATTTTGTAATGTATCCGCAGCCAATACTAACCGACCTGGAATTTGATGATGACGGCAGTATGCTGATTGGTTTTGCTGATCGCTTTGGGCAACTATCGGGTATGGCCAATCATGATCCGGCTGGAAACGGACAGTATAATGGATTTACGGGAGGTGATTTGTTGAGGGCCAGTAATCATAACGGCCAGTTTGAATTAGAGCAGAATGGTCGATCTGGCTCATTAGTGGGAACTGGAGTTGGAAATCAGCAAGGGCCGGGTGGCGGTGAGTTTTTTGGTAAAGACGATTGGTTTTTTATTAACGACATTGCTCATGCAGAAGTGACCAATGGGGCGCTATCGCTCGTTCCGGGTCGGCGGGAAATCATTACATCCGCCTACGACCCTATAGCCAATGTTTATTTGTCGGGCGGGTTGAAAGTGTTTAATACAAGAACAGGTACTTCCAATCGGGATTATGTATTGTATACGCAGAGTCCTGGTTCATTTGGGAAAGCGTCGGGCCTGGGCGATAACAAAGTCCTTTGTGATCCCGCTCCCTTATCAATCGGGAATCGCTTCTGGTTCGATGATAACCGGAATGGTATTCAGGATCCCTATGAACCCGGTATCGATGGTATTGTGCTAACGTTACATGATATGGAAAATGGTGGGGAGCAGGTAGCCGCTCAAACCACGCACGATGCAGGGCAATTTTACTTTACCAATGAGACCGTTACTGGAGGTGTTTTGTATAATCATTCTTACGAGATTCGGATGGATATGAACCAGCTATCGTCCTGGGATATTTCGCTGGATGGAAGTCGACTAATCCCACCGTCAGGCGGGCGAGTGGCTGCCCGGGGGGCTCGTCAGGCTACAAGCCAACTACCACGTCAGTATTTCCTCTCGCCAAAGGACCAGTCCAGCTATGCCAATTCGGATACTCGCGACTCGGATGCCATACTGAATGGAACCACGGCTACCATTGCGCTGACCACCCTCGACGCTGGCCAAAATGACTTCACTTATGATTTTTCGATCCACACCTGTCCTGAATTAGCCAACGAAAAAGATAGTATTTCTCTTTGTTCAGGGGTTGTTATTGATTCAATAATGACCACTGGTTCGTATCTTAGTCAGGTTGATTCCGTACGATTTGTTCTGTTTAGCAGCCCGCAGTCGGGCACTGCCATGTACGCCAATGCCGGAATCGAGCTGGGTACGGTTAAGCCCGAATTATCGACTGGACGCGCCGTTGTCCATAATCCAGGGATTCCTACCATCAACACGAGTTCAGGGGTTTCACGACTCTATGTATATGCGCTTATTTATCCGACCCCGGCCAATCCCGCTTGCCGTCAATCGAGTGTAACCGTTATTTCAATAACCCCATCTATATCTGTTTCGGCTACTGCCACTCAATTGACCTGCACCGAAAAGAGTGTTCAATTAAAAGGAGGGGCCATATATGGCGATGGCCTTTCGGTACAGAATGTTGGGTATAGCTGGAGTGGCCCTAATGGGTTTACCAGTATTGTTCAGAATCCTACGGTGTCTGTTGCCGGAACGTACACATTGACGGGTAATGACACGAACTGTCCACGTGACTACGTAATGGCAACGGTTACGGTTGTGGCGGATACGATTCCTCCGTCATTAACGGCACTTGGGGCGACGCAACCCTGCGTAAATTGTCAGGGCAGGCTCTTAGCGGAAGCCGGACAGGCTACCTTGCAATGGACTGGTCCTAACGGATTCAGTAGCACAGAAACTAATCCCATCGTTACGATTCCAGGTAGCTATACGGTCACAGCAACAGGGAATAATGGTTGCCAACGCTCCCAGGCCGTTGAGTTTATTGAAATAAACTCGCAGCCTTGCCAGGAGGTACATTGTCTGCCTATGCGAATCAGGGTTATCAGGCGATGATCAGGGTATTGTTTCGGCAAAGGCATATCGTTTGCTAATGAATAGATTCGATTGTATAGCTAGGTAACTGAAATTGATCTTTACATATCGTTAAATGTAGTGATGATAATATCAATGCAGAATGTGTACTTAATATGTAGTTCGTCACCTTTTAGTGTAGTGTTAAGAGAGGAAGTCAGTTATTTGGCATACTATTTTTCGTGAGTTGCTTATCAACGTTCTTTTCCTGATTCGAGTACCTTAATCATCACTTAGTTTAATCAAATCCACATTGCCATAAACACGAATTGGGCTTATGCCATAAATCCATCATGTTCGTGATTAACCAGGCTTCTTATCCAAAAACTTCCGTAACATGAAAGCAAGAAAGTACATTATTATTGATGTCGTAGAAACGGACATTGCTGACTTAAAAGACAAATTGCTAAAGTTTCCCTTGTTGGAATGTGTAAAAGTCTGTTCTACACTTGAAGAGGCCGTTGATGTGTTAGCCAAGGAAAATATTGACCTGATATTTCTGGACACGGACCTTGGTAGCGATAATGGGTTGACACTATTGAAGTGCGGGATAAACTTACCATCGGTCATTGTAACCAGCCGCCGGCCCGAGGAGGCCCTGGAATGTTACAACATTGGAACCCCCGCTGATTTTCTGTTGAAGCCATTCAGTTTTGAACGGCTATTAAGAGCGATGAGCCGGACCTTCAGGCAGCAATTTGCGTCGAATAGCTTTGCCAATTTAGACTCCATTTTCCTGAAAACAGGCCGTAAGATTCAGCGGTTTAATTACCAGGCGATTGATTATATTGAGTCCTATGGCATTTATTCAAAAGTCCATATGTCCGACGGGTATCAAATCGTAAATGAGCGTGTGGCCTCCCTGGCGAAATTGCTACCCGCCCATTTCTTTATGCGTGTACACAAGTCTTTTATTTTGAATATCAGCAAGATAACCAGTTTTGACCGTTCTGCTTTGTCTATCGGTACAACGAAAATTCCCATTGGTGTTTCCTATCGTTCGAAACTGGAAGGGTTGCTAAATCTACTTGAGGTGACCGATAGTAAATACGTAGATGAATAGACTATACTAACAAACGAATAGTTCTTTATCCTGATCCTGCTTATGCTAGTATAGGCAGGATCAGTTATTACTTTTTTCACCCTACGATCAGGGTACTTACCAGCCTTTCCCTTCGGAGGATTGAGGAGTAGCATACCAGGACATCGACAGTCCTGAAAATAACCTAAACGTAAAACAGCTATAGGATACGCCTACGGAAAAGCGTGAGGTGTAGTAAGGCGTTGATGGCAAAAACTCCTGTTGAATACATAGTAAATGAGTGGCTTGACAGCTCAGAAGATTACAAGCAGAACAATAGTGGGATTGATGACGAGGGGAACACGTATCAGCGTGTTAAGAAGGGTCTATCCGTGATGTTTTTTATCCAATAGAAATGACTAATCTAGTAAACGTATCCTCCCGGATGAATCGGGGAGACGCTATGTACATGTCCTTACGGAGCATGATTATTCGCACAACTGGTCTCAATCCTAAAGAGACCAGCCATATGCGCGTATTTTTTCGGCAAAATCTTTCGGGAATGAATTACAAAGAAATTTACGACGAATTGTGCACATTCAGTACTGGCCGATACAGTGTCATGGAGCACCTGGATATACTGATTTCTCCGACGCTCGGTATTAAAGAAACCCAGTGGTACTCCATTATTCGTTACTGCTTGTATTGTTGGAAGGAGACGGCTATAGCAAGTGTGGTTTTTGCTCCCCCTACATCATCAGGTATGAATTTGCATCTGTTACATGATGTCCCTTTTTTGCTCAAACGATTTGATAATGAAATGCGATGGGGCATTAACCAGATGATAGCTCTCAGAATTGCGATTTGGTTGACGAAACCTACCTACCTTACCCGACAGACGGATGAGCAGCCTTTAGATACGTTCACGAACTGTCTGAATTATGCCCGAAGGGCTTTATTCGATGCATTGGATGTTCACCAGGCCAGCTCTGAAAGTCATCTGAAAGATATTCTTCACGAAGAGTATAAACTGGACCTGCAGATGATAAAAAGTAGAAATCGGAAAATACTGCTTCGCCTTGACAATGGTCTGTTCACGTGGACAGATGTATGTGACTCAATTTTAAATCATACCACTATTGCTATGTGGTTGAAATTCAATATTATGCTCAAAAAAGACCCTATTGTGGATCGGATTCGGCGGGGTGTTGTCAGCAATGCGATCGGCACGGTTACGCTCTAATAGGCGAGACGTATCTGCGTGTTTAAACGCATAAAAGGCTATCGGGGAAGATGTATAAGTCGTGAGCAAAATTTTTGCCAATGACCCGTTTTTATGCCTCGCCTTTTCTGGAATAAACAGGGAGAAAATCGCAGTTCATAGTATGTCAATAGCTAGTTAATGGTAGTGAATTGGCTATAGTGTATACTTTGTTTGAATGATTGCCTACCAAAAAAGTATAGTAAGTTTCTTCCTTTTCTAATCAAAGTCTATTTGATAGTTAGCTATAGTTCAACCAGCACTAAACAGCATGAAACTGGCAATAACCAGCAACGAGCCAGGTTGAACGGAGCTAGCAGCCCAATATGCCTCAGTTTTTGCTATTCAGGGTATATAATCAGTCTGTTGGCTGCAATGGTCGGACTGAGTTACCAAGAATCCTTGTCAACTATGTCAAAAGAACTCTACTTACTACTGATTCAAGGATTACCCGGCTTACTAATAACGGGTAAGTACGCATTGGCAAGAACCCCCATCTCCCCATTCTATTCAGTTTCCCAGATGGGATGGATACGAACCCTTGCTAGAGAAAAAAAGGCGTTATCCAGGCAAACAGAAAATAGCTCGAATCTGAAATATGGATCGATACCGCCAGTTTCCGGCTCCGAACGGTTGGCAAGAGCCACACCGGGACGATTGCCCGGTTATAAGTTGCCTCTTCCAGGCAGCTAATTACCCGTTAGACGCTGTTTGAGTTCGTCGAAGTACAGTTTTTTGCCAGTTAAGGTGAGGGCAGATTCTCAAATCGGCTCCCGTAAGGTTTCTCAAACAACTTCATCGCTATACTTGGCAGTTTCGTTTAACGAGCCAGTTACTGTGTAACGTATATCATGCTACGTTAGATATTTTACGCTTTATCCAACTTTAATTTAACATCAGTAACCTCTGCTGATTATCTCTCTTCGAAGTAGAGGGAAGAAAGGGTTTGTAAGACAAAATCAATAGGCCTAACCAGTTGCTATGAGAATTCCTCTTTCTACATTGCTGCTCACGATGATGATCGCTACGTCTGCTCACCGGATCGTTTATGGGCAAATTAGCTTCGTCAATGCCACTGATAAACTACCTGAACGTCCTTTTGTCGGGTTTTTATCGAAGGCAGTGGTCGATCTGGATGGCGATGGCCTCGATGATATTGTTCGCACCCATTCCCGTACACAGCAGTTGTCAGTACTTACCCAGTCGTCGGCTCATGCCTTCAGCAGCACGTTGTTGAGTACCCTTGGTAGGGAGCCCATTGCCACCCTGGTTGGGGATGTGGATAAAGATCATCGCAACGACCTGCTTACGGCTGGCTTCTACGATGGTGTAACGGTGCGCCGTAACCAGAGCAATGGCTGGCTGGCTGATACCATTAATAGTCCTAAAATCTGGATGCAGGGGGCTAACCTGGTCGACATCGACAACGATGGATGGCTGGATATCTTTGGCTGCAACGATGTAGGACTCAATCAAATCTGGAAAAACAACGCGCAGGGTACTTTTGCACCCGTTACCAACTGGATCGATATGCGCACCGTGCCCGCTTCCGACAACTCCGGTAACTACGGCTCAGTCTGGTCCGACATCGACAACGATGGTGATCTGGACCTTTACCTGGCCAAGTGCTCAATGTATGCCATGGGGCCTGCCAATGCGGGTGACCCCCGGCGTATCAACCAGTTATTTATCAACCATACTTACGACCGCATCAATGGGCAGTTGGTGAAGAATACGACCAGTTTTTCGACTGACCCAACCAACTGGTTCAGTGAAGCGGCCGCAGGAGCGAATGTGAAAATCAGTGGGCAGTCGTGGACGGCCGACTTCGCCGACATCGATAACGATGGCGACCAGGACTTACTGATAACCAACCACGAAAGCCCGACCATGTTACTGGAGAACGATGGTACAGGACATTTCACCGACATCACCACCCAGAGCGGCATTGCAAATGTACTGGAGCCACTACAGGGGCTAATGCGGGATTTTGATAACGATGGGTATGTGGATGTACTGGTCACAGGCGATATGGCCGCTCAGTTGTGGCGTAACAATGGCAACAAAACATTTACACTCCAGACCGGTGCCCTGGGAACCATCAAGACGACCTCTTTTGCCTTGGGTGACCTGAACCACGATGGCTTTCTGGATGTGTACACCAGTCACTACCCAAGAGCCGATGCTGAGGATGATTTATGGCTGGGGGCTCCCAATGGCAACCACTTTCTGGGCGTGACCTTGCAGGGCATGCAGTCGAACAGCAATGGGGTAGGGGCAAAGATAGTCGTTTATCGGTCGGATGGTGTTCAACTGGTGCGTGAAGTGCGTAGCGGAGAGAGTTATGGAATCACCAACAGCTATACCCAGTTGATCGGTCTAGGCCCTACGGCCAGTATCAGTCGAGTAGAGGTGCAATGGCCGTCAGGTCAACGGAGCCGCTTAGATACGCCTGCATCCGATCAGTTTATGGTCATTACCGAGCCAATCTGTAGCCTGAGTCGTTGTGTGCCGATTAAGGTATCAGTCTTACGATGAGTGTAGAAAGTCCTGCTCCCCTTGGTCATCCTGAGGAACGAAGGGCCTGAGAGCTAGCCCAGCACGAGGGTTCGTTACTATTTACTTAATGAAAAGATAATGAAGTTATTAGCCTATCTCCTGCAAATTCTGGCCGCTTTTACGGGTTGGCCTAAGCCACAAAGCCGTTTGCTCTCGGCCAGCGGAGCTAGTTTGGTTTCCAGCGTTTGGCCCATGGTTCGGCGGTTGAAGTCAACACCGCCTATCCTGCGGATAGAGGCTGATCAGGTTCGTATTCGGGGGCACTCGTTTCAATATGGCTAAGTGCCTCAGGTGCGTGATTGAATCGCGGCCATTTCTATAGATCTGGAACAATGAACGGGTTAGGTGGGCTGTCATAGCTCATCCCAATCTGCTTGTGCCCACTGTTTTCGAAATTCATTTATTACTATATACATATGAGTTTTTTGTTTACACATAAACGGGGCTATCTCCTCGGGCTAACCGGCGTATTGCTGTGGATTAGCCTAAGCAGTAGCCTGTCGATACTATCATTGACTACGGATCGCTTCCGATCAGCAGCGACGTATCCGGCAGACCAATCACTACCTGAATGGCTGCTAAGGCTGGCGAATCCTGGTGCGCGGAGGGGGGCGTCGACTGGAGCCTGCTCGATGGCTTGTTTAGACAGGCCACCAACCGAACAACAGCGGCTTAACCACCTGCCACTCAATGGAACACCAGCCCAGAGTTTACCAGCGGGCCTGGATACTTCCAGCTATCTACAGATTTACGTATCCCACTGTAATGAGCGTATTGCCTCGGCTGACGCCAACCCACTAACTGAGCGATGACCATGCAAAACTTGTACAAGCAAATAGAACAACTCAAGCCCTGGCAGTACATACTGGCGGGTTTCTGGCTATGGATACTGACCATCGGTGGAGCCTGGGCGCAGGTTCCTGGCTGTGGTCCTAATCAAGTACTGGTAGGATATGTGACTGGTGCGAAAACAGTTGTTAGTAGCAACATAGATGCTTCCAATATAATTGGGATTCCTGATGGGTTAACGGCTACGTTAGCGTCCAGTTCGACAGTAACTCTCGATATGGGTACTATACTTTCAGCAGGCAATGTTTTATCGGTAACTTATAGGTCGATAGATACAGATGCCCCTTTGCAGGTTCTGGTCAGTACAACAGGTGCAGCAAATTCGTTTACCAACGTAGCTCAGTTACCGGGGTCTTATGCGTCAACAACTGGTTCATTAACTTTACCATTAGATACCCGCTATGTCCGACTACAGACAACGGGTACTACTTATATGGTGGATGCTGTAACATATCCTATCTATCGGTGTGCAGCAAACCCAATTCCTGTCTGTTCTACCGGGCAAACTCTTTTGAGTTATCCGACAGGAGCTCTCACTGTAGCAGGTACAACAGGCACTGTCAATACTAGGGTGACAAATAGTATTAATGCTACTGGATTGCCGGATGGCGCAACAGCTACATTAGATGCGTTTACCACTATGACTCTCGATTTAGGTAATGTGGTGGCGGCTGGTAATACACTAAATTTAACCTATTCAACATTCTATGATGCAACGTACAGCATTCCTGTACAGGTGTGGGTGAGCACTACCGGAACACCGGGTTCCTTTACTTTAGTAGGTTCGGCACCTCCCAGCTCTACCGATCGAGCTGTCATGAATCAGAGTTTGTCTCTTCCTTACGATGCCCGCTATGTGCAATTCGTGAATGCGGGAGAGCGTTCAGTATATTATATAGATGCATTGACTTACTCCTTGTATTTCTGTGTAACGTTGCCAAGCACGGCTTGCCAAGCAGGAAAGCAGTCTGTATCTTACAACACAGGCGCAGTTGCTGTCACCAGTTCGGGCAGTACAGGCAGTGGAAGCGTGACCAATGCTTCTAATGCACAGGGAGTTCCTGATGGGGCCATAGCTGCAATGACGGCCAATTCATTTCTCGTAATGGATATGGGAAGTACAGTGGCGGCTGGTAATACACTGACGTTTACCTATTCGTCAGGAGCATCTTCTACACCACTACAAGTCTGGTCGTCAACTAGTGCAAATGGTACCTATACATACATAGGCTCATTGTCGCCTAATACAGTCAGCACAACAGGACAAATTACGTTGCCGATTGATTCGAGATATATTAGGTTGACAACTAGTGCCATAAATTATAATATAGATGCTATTACGGTTCCGGTAATTAATTGTGTAACCATTCCTAATACGGCCTGCTCTACAGGTCAAAAAAACCTGACTACACAAAATGGGACTGTTACGCTGAATGGTCAATCATCAGCAGGGGTCACTAATAACAATAATTTATTAGGTCTGTCTGATGGCATATCAACCGGATTGGCTGCAAATTCATGGATAAAAGTAGGCTTCTCCGGTTTAGTTAGTGCTGGTAACCAGATTAATATCTATTATTCATCGTCGGGGAATACGGCTCCGTTACAGGTACTAGTTGCGACATCCGCAGGGGGAGCGTATACTAATATTGCGCAGTTGCCAGGGAATACCTCCAGAACAGTTGCCAGTTTAGTACTACCCGTTGATGCGCAATATGTTTATTTACTAACGACGGGTCAGGACTATAGCGTTGATGCTATAACTCAAACCGTCTATAACTGTGTAGCCAACCCGGCCGTTTGTGCGGCTGGGCAGCAAGCGGTTAGTTATCCCGTTGGAACATCTAGTGTGAATTCGTTTACAGGGGCTACCAGTAGTAATAATGCTACGGGGGTACCTGATGGCACATATGCCCTTTTAGGTAGTACTAACACGCTGATCCTTGATTTCGGGAGTATAATTAATGTTGGCAATGAACTGTCATTCACCTATTATTCGTCACAAGGGGCAAGTACCGCTTTGCCACTGCAAGTCTTAGTAGCTACAACCCCAGGAGGATCGTACACCGCGATTGGAACTTTGGA
The DNA here is from genome assembly GCF_001898575.1 of Spirosoma sp. 48-14. GTDB lineage: Bacteria > Bacteroidota > Bacteroidia > Cytophagales > Spirosomataceae > Spirosoma. The sequence goes on along the minus strand of NZ_MKUD01000001.1, from coordinate 8,198 downwards.
AGGGGACCAATCCGCAAAAATGATTGATATCCCCTTACCCGTTAATGCACGTTACGTCAAACTGATTTCACCAGCTCAAAATTCAGCGACCTTTTATTTGGATGCTGTGACCTACAAGGGTTATCAGTGTATTTCGCCCCCTTCAGTCACGTGTGCTACTGGTCAAATACAAATGTCTTATCAGGCAGGAGCACAAAGCTATGGGAGTGCGTCGGGTGTCACAAGTCCGGCAAATGCTGTAGGACCTATTGACCAAGTTACAGCGGCTATGCCTGCTAATACAGCGCTAGAACTTAACATGGGAAGTTTGATACCAGCAGGAACGGAATTAAGCGTCAACTATAGTTCGGATAATTCCGCTGCTACCTTACAGGTGCTAGTATCGACAACACAGGGAGGGTCTTATAGTTATGTAGGTTCACTGAATCCCTCAACAGCGCTTACGAAGAACTCTCTGATATTGCCGTTTGTAGCACAATATGTATTGCTGAAAACAGGGGGCACGAATTATAGTATCGATGGAGTGACTTACCCGGTATATACTTGTGTAAAGCAGCCTGGGCTTTCTTGTGGATCAGGAAAGACACTGGTAACTTATGATGCTGGTGCCAAAGTGACTGGCAATACCAGTGGCGGAACAGTGGCTAATACATCGAACTCGTTAGGAGTACCAGATGGAAGTTTAGCTACAATTCCACCTGGTACAACCTTTACACTTGATATGGGAGCAGTAATACCGGGCGGAACACCACTGCTTTTTACCTATGGGTCACAATATACCACTCCCAACGTGGTCATGCCTATGCAGGTGGCTGTTTCAACCTCGTCAACTTCATCATTCACGAATATTGGTTCACTACAGTCTACCACAATAGTTGCAGGAAGCACGATAAAATTACCAATAGATGCCCGATACATTCAGGTAACTACGTTCTCAAATACAAATTCGACTTATTATCTTGATGCGATTAGCTATCCTATTTATGCTTGTATAACCCCCGTATCAACGACCTGTGCTTCTGGTAATATATTAACCGACTATACTACTGGTTTGCAGGCGGTGGGCAATAAAATTTCGGGTACAGTTACTGCAGCTAGTAATGCACTCGGCACGCCCGATGGGGTGAATACGACCTTTGGTACCAATACGTCGCAGATATATGATTTTGGAAATGTTGTTACTGCTGGTAATGAGATTAATATAACTTATAATTCCACTAACGTCACATCTCCGCTTTTGCTGCAGGTATCGACCGATGGGAGTACGTTTACCAATGTAGCCGCATTACCTGGTACTACAACAGCCAGGACGATTAATTTCATGCTACCTCTAGACGCTCGGTATGTTTTGCTTAAGACGGTTGCGACTCAGTATTTTGTCGATGCTCTAACTTATTCGATCTATAAGTGTGTACCTAGCCCTGTAGTGTCCTGTACGGGTAATCAGGTATTGAGTAGTTATCTGGTTGGGGCCGTTCAGCCCATTACCAATAGTGCATCGGTAACCAATCCAGCCAATATTACTGGTGTTCCAAATGGAGGCTTGGTGACAATGGCTGCTAATGGTACTTTGGTAGCCGATATGGGGACTATGATACCAGCCGGTACACCCCTGTATATAAACTATGCATCAAGCAATGTCGCAGCTCCCCTACAGGTATTGGTGTCGAACAGTGCGACAGGTTCATATACTGCTATTGCCCAACTACCAGGAAGTACTGCCGCCATAACAGTACCAATAACACTACCCTTCGGTATCCAGTATATAAAACTGGTTACCACATCGACTACCTATAACGTCGATGCAGTAACTTATCCAATCTATACCTGCGTTGCCCCCATATCAAGTACGTGTGGCTCAGGACAGCAGTCGGTGAGTTATCAGGCTCCGATACTAAATGTGATTGGCCAATCGTCTTCCGGTGTAAGTAATGTCAATAATCTGACTGATTTGCCCGATGCAGCTTATGCCACACTAGCTGCTAATTCCTACGTAACGCTACAACTGTCGTCTTCGGCTGTGCAGGCAGGTAACAGCTTGCGAGTTACCTATGTTTCCTCATCAACTGCGGCTGCACTGATGGTACAGATCGCGACTAGTCTGGGAGGGCCTTATACGGACATTGCGCAATTGCCTGGAAGTACTACCCGAACCACGCAGACTGTTAATTTGCCACTGAATGCTCAATACGTAAAGCTGTTAACGGGTACACAGGCATATAGTGTCGATGCCGTAACATATCCACTCTATACTTGTGTCAATAATCCCGCCAATAGTTGTGCAGTCGGCCAACAAGTGGTGAGTTATGCGGTTGGAGCCGTAAGCCCGTCTGGCCTTGTTAGTGGTGTAACAAATCCGGCTAATGCGGCTGGTAGCCCCGACGGGGCCTACGCTATCATAGCAGCCAATGCAACTACGCCCTTTACCGTCGATTTAGGTAGTATAGTAGCTGGGGGTAATACACTAACGTTTACTTACAAATCGAGCGATTTAGTAGCTCCTTTACAAGTGCTGGTGTCTAGCACTGCCGGTGGACCTTACACCAATATTGCGCAGCTACCAGCATCTACCGTTGCAGCCAATCGGACCATATCTCTGCCAGTGGATGCTCGCTATGTGCAGTTGCAAACTGATGCTACAGCCTATTCGGTCGATGCTGTGACGCATCCTGTATATAACTGTGTAAGTTCAAATACGACCAGTGGTATAGTTTATTTGGATGGGAACATTAATGGGATTTTGAACAGTACGGAGCAAGGTTTAGGCGGGGTGACCGTAAAAGCCTACGATGCCAGTGGGAATTTGGTAGGAACAACAACGACCTCTTATGCCAATCCGACACTGAATATTCCTGCCGGTTATTACAGCTTTGGTAATCTGACTGCTGGCCAGCCTTATAGGCTTGAATTTACGAATTGGCCATCATATTATAACCCTTCGGTATATGGTATTGATAATGGAACAACGGTGCAGTTTATACAAGGTGCTAGTCAAAATAATGATTTTGGACTATACAACCCTAGTATTGTTTGTAGCTTCCTGCCCAATCCTCGAATGGTTACTGGCAAAGGTTTAATCACAGGTACAACGTCAGTTGATTCCTATAATTATTATGATAGGGGACTTGATTACTACAATGCTACTACCCAAACTATGGATATTGGTTATGCGCAAGTAGGTGTTCCGTTAGGTTTAGATTCACAACGCCCCAATAACTTGGTATACATGTCGCCTATATCGACAAATATGCCTAGTGTATTCCCGATGGCTCCTGATGGTTCATCAGCTATTTATATTGCGAATTATAATGGGCCAAATGGAACCCAATCATACCAGGGGGCAAAGCTGTTAGTAAAACTATCAGATTTGGGTATCAATGTTGGCAATCCATCGACCACAGTAGGAGGTAACCCATTTGGGGTACAGGGGCTAGGAGGCTTAACATTCTCGGTCTCGGGTGATACCCTATACGTAGTGAATATGAGTAATGGGAATCTAGTGCAGGTCGATGTATCGAACGTCGATTATAACAACTTACCCGCTACGGCTCCCACTACGGCTTCTGAAATCACCCCACCAGCTTCGCTGGCGAATTGTAGTGGAGGAGTTTATCGGCCTACAGCTCTTAAGCAGTATGGTGGAAAAATTTATATGGGGGGCGTGTGCGATGCCGAGATTAGTGGAAGTAACGCTGATTTAAAAGGTGTAGTATTAGCCTATGATCCGACAACAGCTACTTGGAGTAAAGTACTAAGCTATCCGATTGATTTTACAACTGGGGAGCTTTACGCCAATGGATATAGTCAGGTAGGTTGGGCTTCTACCTCTAGTGGTAAGGTGCAACCAGTATTACTAGATTTAGCATTTGGCGATAACGGGCAAATGGTTATTGGAACGACTGACCGATTGGTATATAATGCTGCTACGTCTAATCGACAAAAAGGTTATATTATGGGCGCTTGGCCAAATGGGGATGGAACCTATACCCTCGAAAATGGAGGAAAATTAGGGCCCTATACGTCACAAGTTACTAGTCAAAATACTGGCTCTGATGGCCCAGGCGGAAAATGGTTTTTTCAACAATCAACTTTAACCTCGCAACATAATTATACCTATGAGGGGGGGTTGTATATAAAAGCTGGAACAAACGAGTTAGTTGGTGGTTTTTCCGACCCTTCTGATGTAAGTAGTTACGGAGCCGCTTATTTAAATTTAAGTTCTGGAGTTGCAAACTATTTTACTATACTTGGATGGGGCCAAAAGCTTACTCGAATTACAGGTACCGACCAGATATGTGATGCCGTACCTCCGATTGAGATTGGTAACCGGGTCTGGAAAGATACCAATAACAATGGTATTCAGGATGCAGGTGAGCCTTCGCTGGCGGGGGTAACCGTCGAGCTTCGGGATGCTAATGGTAATCTGGTAGCTACCGCTGTTACCGATGCCAACGGCAATTATATCTTCTCCAATCAACCGGGGGTAAACGATACACCCAGCCAGAAGTATAACCTGCCCATTACGCAATTAACGGATTACACCATTCGGGTATCGTCGCTAGGAACCGACCCTTCGACTACCGGCCTGACATTGACCGGAATCACCATTGCACCGGGTGAAACCGCAGGGGCGACCAATACGGGAGCGACGACAACCAACAATGATGCGTTTCTGGTCAATGGTTTACCAACGATCAAGCTAACAACGGGTGTCGATGGGGCTGTAAATCATAACTACGATTTCGGTTTTGTTGGCTCCATATTCGATCTGGCGTTGACCAAGAAACTGGCTACGGGGCAGGCATCGGTGATCAAACCGGGTAGCCAGGTGACTTTCACCGTTACTGTGAAAAATCAGGGCACCCAACCTGCCTATAACATCCAGGTGACTGATTACGTGCCAGCAGGGCTGACCCTCAACGATGCTAACTGGAATCAGTCGGGCAGTCTGGCCACGCTGAAAACGCCGATTTCGGGCTCGCTAGCCATCGGAGACAGTGTGAAGGTCAATATCACCTTCACGGTGAGCAGTACGGTGAGTGGCCCCATTATCAACAAAGCTGAAATCAGCAGTGCCGATAATGACACCAACCCCAATAATACCCCACCGACCGATGTGGACAGCACCCCCGACCAGAATCCGACCAACGATGCGGGCGGCACACCTAACTCGGGTAGCGATGACAGCGTGAACGGCAACGGCACGGGCACCCCTGGTGACACCAACCCAGCCACCGATGAGGACGACGAAGATCCGGCTATCATCTACGTGCAACCCTGTACCCTGGGCGCCAACCTGCTAACCACTGAAGCCCACTGCGGGCAGTCGGATGGTCGGGCGACGGTGACGGTCAACACGGGAGTAGCCCCTTACACCTATGCATGGAGCACAGGCGCCAGCACTTCGGTGATTACCGGGCTGAGTGGTGGGCAGAACTTCACCGTAACGGTGACCGATGCCAACGGTTGTCAGGATGTGCTGGTGGGCAGTATCCAGAGCACGGGTGGTCCCTCGCTGACGGCGACGGCCACAGCGGCTTCCTGCCAGCAGGCTACCGGTAGTGCGACGGTAACGGCCAGTGGTGGTAGCGGTACGTATACGTATCTGTGGAGCAATGGGGCGACCACGGCCAGCATCAGCAACGTGGCCTCGGGCACCTACACGGTGAAGGTCACCGACGGCGCGGGTTGTGTGAGTTCGGTAGCGGTGATTGTTCCCTCAACGAGTCCGATCAGTGCCGTAGCCACACCGACCTCGGCCAGTTGCTTAGGCGCCAACGGCAGTGTGACCCTGACCATTACAGGGGGAACTGGCCCCTACAGCTATGTGTGGGACAACGGTGCCACGACCCAAAACCTGACGGGTGTAGCGGGTGGCACCTATAAAGTAAAAGTAACGGACGCCAATGGCTGTACGGCCGTAGCGACGGCGGTGGTGGCTAACCCTGGTGCTCCTTCGGTGAGCGGCACGGTGGTCAACCCACTCTGCTTTGGCACGACGACGGGCAGCATCAGTGTGCAGGCCAGCGGAGGCAGTGGCACCTACAGTTATCAATGGGATAACGGGGCGACAACCGCGAGCCTGACGGCTATACAGGCGGGTATATACAATGTAGTGGTAACGGACGGATTGGGTTGTCGGAGTGGCGCGAGCTTCACGCTGGTGGCACCGAGCCGGATCGTGGCCGATATTCAATCGCTGTCGGCGGTCTGTAACGCCCAGGGCGGTGTAACGGGTGGCACGGTGCAGGTAGTGAGTGTGGTAGGGGGAACTCCTGGCTACAGCTATCTGTGGAGCAACGGCAGTGCTGCTACCAGCCTGAGTGGTCTGGCGGCAGGCACCTACTCGCTAACGGTGACTGACAGCAAGGGTTGTTTAGCCCTGGGTCAGGCGGTAGTCGACCCCTGGCCAACCTGTGCGAAGGCTAGCCTTGGCGACTATGTGTGGTTTGATACCAATAAAAATGGTCAGCAGGACCCCACCGAGACGGGTGTGGCTTCTGTAACGGCGGTTCTCTACAATGCGGCCACCAACCAGCCCATCAGTACCACGGTGACTGATGCCAATGGTAAATACCTGTTTACGAATCTGGACCCCGGTAGCTACTACGTGAAGTTCACGGCCCCAAGTGGCATGACCTTTACCACGGCTAACGTAGGTAACGATGCGACCGACAGTGATGCGGGTGTAGGTGGTCAGACAGGCGTATATAGTCTAACGGTAGGTGAGCAAAACCTGACGGTGGATGCAGGCTTAATCCCGCTACCAGCCAGTCTTGGCGATTACGTCTGGTTCGACACGAATCAGAATGGGCAGCAGGACCCCACCGAAACGGGAGTGGCTAGTGTGACGGCAGTTCTCTATGACGCAGTGAGCGGCACAGTGGTCTCTACCACGGTGACCGATGCCAACGGCAAATACTTATTCACAAATCTGGACCCCGGTAGCTACTATGTGAAGTTCACCGCCCCAAGTGGCACCACCTTCACCAGTGCCAATGTGGGTAACGATGCCACGGATAGTGATGTAGCGAGTCTGACAGGTCAAAGCGGCACGACGGGTGTTTACAGTCTGACGGCCGGTGAGCAGAACCTGACAGTGGATGCGGGCTTGGTGCCATTGAAGGCGTCTCTAGGGGATTACGTCTGGTTCGACACGAATCAGAATGGCCAGCAGGACCCCACCGAAACGGGTGTGGCTTCTGTAACGGCGGTGCTCTATGACGCAGTGAGCGGCACAGTGGTCTCTACCACGGTGACCGATGCCAATGGTAAATACTTATTCACGAATCTGGACCCCGGCAGTTACTATGTGAAGTTCACCGCCCCAAGTGGTACGACCTTCACCAGTGCCAATGTGGGTAACGACGCCACGGATAGTGATGTAGCGAGTCTGACAGGTCAGAGCGGCACGACGGGCGTTTACAGTCTGACGGCTGGCGAGCAGAACCTGACGGTGGATGCGGGCTTGGTACCATTGAAGGCGGCCCTTGGCGACTATGTCTGGTACGATAACAATAAAAACGGCCAGCAGGATGCGAATGAACCACCAGCGGTTGGCGTAACGGTGACGCTCTATAATGCGACCACTAACCAGCCTATCAGTACAACGGTAACCGACGCAACCGGCCATTACCTGTTTCCGAATCTGGACCCTGGTACCTACTATGTGGTGTTCACGGCACCGAGTGGGGCTACGTTCACCACGCCGAATACGGGTAACGATGCAACGGACAGCGATGCAGGTGTAGGCGGTCGAACGGGCAACTATACGCTAGTGGCGGGTCAGGTTGATCTGACGGTGGATGCGGGTCTGATACCCCAGTGTACCAGTCCAAATTGTGGCACCATCACTGTAAAACAAAAGGCTCCATAACCAATCTATTTCAGCACGATCACATGAACTATACTTGTATGAAAACGTATATATCACCAACCTGCTTACGGCAACAGTCTCGCTTTGAGATGCAGTATAACAGGTTTGATCTCCTGCAGAAAGACAAGCATCGGAGCCTTAGCGGGTGCTTTATGCAAATCCTGTTGTTGGTTGGCTTACTTGGGCTTGCTCTAAATGTTCAAGCCCAGGTAAGTGGTAAAGTCTTTCAGGACTTGAATGCCAATGGGTCTCAGGGAACGGCTACACCCAATCTGGAAACGGGCTATGGGGGCATTACGGTGAAAGCCTTCAATGCGGCTGG